>NZ_OZ208414.1:1165000-2515000 GCF_964507685.1 Tenacibaculum aestuariivivum | reverse complement strand
AAGGTTCCTCGCGTATCATCGAATTAAACCACATGCTCCACCGCTTGTGCGGGCCCCCGTCAATTCCTTTGAGTTTCAGTCTTGCGACCGTACTCCCCAGGTGGGATACTTATCACTTTCGCTTAGTCACTGAGAATTAACCCAACAACTAGTATCCATCGTTTACGGCGTGGACTACCAGGGTATCTAATCCTGTTCGCTCCCCACGCTTTCGTCCATGAGCGTCAGTATATACGTAGTAGACTGCCTTCGCAATCGGTATTCTAAGTAATATCTATGCATTTCACCGCTACACTACTTATTCTATCTACTTCCGTATAACTCAAGTCAACCAGTATCAAAGGCAGTTCCATCGTTGAGCGATGGGATTTCACCTCTGACTTAATCGACCGCCTGCGGACCCTTTAAACCCAATGATTCCGGATAACGCTCGGACCCTCCGTATTACCGCGGCTGCTGGCACGGAGTTAGCCGGTCCTTATTCTTACAGTACCGTCAAGGTGGTACACGTACCACGGTTTCTTCCTGTATAAAAGCAGTTTACAACCCATAGGGCAGTCATCCTGCACGCGGCATGGCTGGTTCAGAGTTGCCTCCATTGACCAATATTCCTCACTGCTGCCTCCCGTAGGAGTCTGGTCCGTGTCTCAGTACCAGTGTGGGGGATAATCCTCTCAGACCCCCTACCTATCGTTGCCATGGTAAGCCGTTACCTTACCATCTAGCTAATAGGACGCATAGTCATCTTGTACCCATAAATGTTTAATGCAAAAGAGATGCCTCTTCTACACATTATGGAGTGTTAATCTTCATTTCTAAAGGCTATCCTCCTGTACAAGGCAGATTCTATACGCGTTACGCACCCGTTCGCCGGTCGTCATCTGTGCAAGCACAATGTTACCCCTCGACTTGCATGTGTTAAGCCTGCCGCTAGCGTTCATCCTGAGCCAGGATCAAACTCTTCATTGTATATTTTAAATAATATGAATGAATAAGTTTCAAAAGAATTTAACTTAATTAAAAGCTATGGTTATTCTACTCTTATTTACGCTGTCAATTTCAATATTTTCAATGAACGTAACTTGTTAGTTACAGATAAATTCTTACACCTATCATTTTTTGTAGAAACGTTAGAATCGAACTAACTGATTTTTTAAAATCATTTCCAAATTTTCTTAATCGTTACGCTTTCTTAAAGCGGTTGCAAATATACATTCTTTAATTTGCTTTAAACAAGTTAAACTTAACTTATTTTTTACATTTTATTAATGTGATACTTAACGACATTTTAATGAACCTTGTTAACTTTTAAACTTGCGTTTTTCCGTTAGCGGTTGCAAATCTACGCCCTTTTATTGGAACTGCAAGCATGTTTTTTTATTTATTTTGAAAATGTTTTTTAATTAATTGTTTTTCAACATCTTAATTTAAATGTTTTTTTATTCTTTTTAATTATTTGAATTTAAAACAGCTGTTTTATTCAGTTTACAGCTCGTTTATTTTTTTTGAAATGTTTATTTACCATAGTTATTAGTATTATGTGATGCTGAAATAAATTCAGCATGACGAGAATCTTGTTTTTAAAAATCTTCTGAAAAACTCTAAATAATCAATATAATAAGGAATTATAATAGTTTTGTACAGATGCCTAGCCCCGATTGAAGCAATTGTTTGAGCTCTTTTTTGTTTTTTCTTTTCGAAAAAACAAAAAAAGCGAGTGCAGAAAGCGGGAAATTGCTTCTAATTATTCTTATTTTTTTACTTATTTTTTCTTGCTCGCTTCTTTCGAATCTTTACAAACAACTCTTTATAAGTAGTAACATCTATCGCTCCTCTTCCTTTTGAAACTATATTTTTATAAGGTTTCTTTAATTTTGGCACTTGATATTCTAATTTTTCATCAATAAATGCACGCTGTAAAATATCTTCTATTAAAAAATCTTCGTCTTCTTTTTCAGGTTGATATTCACTTTTTAATGATAACTTAAAAATATTGGCTGTTGTATTATACCAAAATGCTTTCCAACCACTTCGTAAATATTTAATATTATTAAACGCTGTTTTACCAGATTGACGATGAATTAACTTTAATAACAAACGCCCTTCAGTTCTTGTTAATTTTTTTAATGGCTTTGTTAATTCTTCTTGCAGGTATTTTTGCGTTTTTTTGATATACTTTCTTTTTTTTCTTTTTGATTTAATCTTAGACAAACGTAAAGCGACACTATCTATTTTCCTGGCTGCTAGAACAGCATACGGATACGCTTTAAAAACTTTTTTACGAAACCAATAATAATAATGAATATCTGATTTATCTTTAAATTTATGCTTAGGAAAAACTGCAACTTCATTTAAAGTTATCATTAAACTGTCTCCATTTTTTAATAAAAAATACTCTTCATTTAAATTGGGAAGTGTATCTTTTATTTGCCCTAATAAAATAGATGTTAATAATAGAATATATATGTATAAGAGTTTTTTCATTTTTACTATCAAAAAGAAGTTCAAAGATAAAGGTATTGGTTTCTCTTTTAAAACAAAAAACTCATGAAATATTTCATGAGTTTTTTATTCTTATTATTTATATAAATTTATTCAGCCATAATAGCTTCTGCTATTTGCTTATATGTTCCGTTTTCTAACTTTTCTCTAATTGCTGAAAATGCTACTATTGTATCATCAACATCTTTTTGCGTATGTCTTGCTGTTGGAATTAATCTTAAAATAATTAATCCTTTTGGAATTACAGGATACACAACTATTGAACAAAATACTGCGTGATTTTCACGTAAATCTTGAACCATTGCCATTGCCTCAGGAATTTCACCTTTTAAAAATACAGGAGTAATACATGTTTGCGTAGTTCCTAAATCGAAACCAGCATTACGTAAACCTGATTGTAATGAATTAGTTATTTTCCATAAGTTTTCTTTTAACTCAGGCATTGTACGCAACATATCTAATCGTTTTAATGCACCTTTTACCATTGGCATTGGTAACGATTTAGCAAACATTTGCGACCTCATATTATATTGTAAGTACTGAATTACATCTTTATCTCCTGCGAAAAAAGCTCCAATACCTGCCATAGATTTTGCAAACGTTGCAAAGTAAATATCTATACCGTCTTGTACACCTTGTTCAAAACCTGTTCCTTTACCTCCTTCTCCTAAAGTTCCGAAACCATGAGCATCATCAACTAATAAACGGAAATTATACTTTTCTTTTAAAGCAACAATTTCTTTTAATCTTCCTTGCTCGCCACGCATACCAAAAACTCCTTCAGAAATTAATAAAATTCCTCCACCAGTTTTTTCAGCCATTCTAACGGCTCTTTTTAAGTTTTTCTCACAACTTTCAATATCATTATGTCTGTATACAAAACGTTTTCCTGCATGTAAACGAACCCCATCTATAATACAAGCATGAGTATCCATGTCATAAACAATAATATCATCTTTAGTTACTAAAGCATCAATAGCAGAGACCATTCCTTGGTAACCAAAGTTTACTAAATAAGAAGCTTCTTTTTCAACAAATTCAGCACATTCTTGCTCTAATTGCTCATGATATTTAGTGTGCCCAGACATCATACGTGCTCCCATTGGGTATGCTAATCCATCAGTAGCTGCAGATTCACCATCCACTTTTAAAACCTCTGGATGATTTGCTAAACCTAAATAATCGTTAATACTCCAAGTAACTACTTCTTTTCCGTTAAAAGACATTCTATTAGAAATTGGTCCTTCTAATTTAGGAAAGACAAAATATCCTTCTGCTTTATCTGCCCATTTCCCTAAAGGCCCTTTATCTTCTTTAATTCTTTCAAATAAATCTTTAGTCATGTTACTTTTGTAATTTTATTAGGTGCAAAAATAACGATTTTTAAGAGATATTCAAAATTGTTAACTAGTTGATTATTTTTCAGAATATGATATAAATAGATTAGGACATAACTTACTTCTATTTTTATAATTTATCTAATGCTATTCGATAATCATATTGCAAATCTTCATGGAGTCCTGTTAATAATTTTTCTATCAACTTTACTTGAGTTGTTAATATACTTTGTAACCGTGGACTATTTTTTATTGAAGGTGTAAAATTCTTAAGTTTTACACAAAAATATATAAGTAACTCTACTTCTGTTTCTTTTTTCTTTGAAAAGCGAATATATTTTTTAGTTGTTGTTAATATTTTTCTGGCACTTTTTCTGATAAAAAAATAACTTTTAGTATTTATATTTTCAAACGAAATGTCGATTTCATTTTTTATACTTAATATATAACGTTCTTCATCATGAGATTCAAACAATAAATAAGTAAGTAATTCCTTGTTTTCTTTTTTGAATCGAGCTAATTTTAAACATAATTCTAATAATTGATTTGTATTTTGATGCTTTAACTCATCTTTTAACGCTTTAATTGTAGCTGTATCCATAATTTAATTTATAAATTAAATATAACTAAAAAACCTCACAGACATGACATCTATGAGGTTTTCAATTTATTTTTTATTGATTTACTGAATACTTGGAACGTTCACTATTTCATTAACATCCGCACCATAATCAACTCCATCAACTTTAAAACCAAATAATTTAAAGAATTCAGTACTGTATCCTTCTAAATCACCTATTTCAGTTAAATTTTCAGTCGTTGCATTTTTCCATAACTCAGCAATTTCAGCTTGTACGTCTTCACGCATTTCCCAATCGTCAATTCTAATTCTTCCTTTAGCATCTAAATCTAAATTGCCGCCAAATAAACGCTGACTATATAAACGTTGAATTTGCTCAATACATCCTTCATGAATTCCTTTTTCTTTCATTATTTTATATAATAATGAAATATATAACGGAATTACAGGAATAGCAGAACTTGCCTGTGTAACTAATGCTTTATTTACTGAAACATAAGCTTTACCTCCTATTGATTTTAAATCATTAGCAATTGTAAAAGCAGTTGCTTCTAAATCATCTTTAGCCGCTCCTATTGTTCCATTTCTATATACTGGTTTTGTTACCTCAGGACCAATATAAGAATATGCAACTGTGGTAGCTCCTTCTGATAATAAATTTTCAGCTTGTAAAGCATCTATCCACATTTTCCAATCTTCACCACCCATAACGGTTACCGTATTAGCAACATCTTCGCCTTCGGCAGGATTTATAGAAATTTCTGATACTTTTCCTGTGTGAAAATCTACTGTTTTATTAGTAAAAACTTCTCCTATTGGCTTTAAAACCGATTTAAAACGTTTTCCTGATACAGGGTGTTTTCTTACTGGTGATGCTAAACTATAAATAACTAAATCAATTTTCCCTAAATCTTCTTTAATTAAATTTACAACTTGCTCTTTTATTTCGTTTGAAAAAGCATCTCCGTTAATACTTTTTGCATATAATCCAGCTTTTATTGCTTCTTTTTCAAAAGCAGCTGTATTATAAAAACCTGGAGACCCTGGTTTACCAGCAGTAGCTGGTTTATCAAAAAAAACACCAATTGTTGCAGCATCTGAACCAAATGCGCTTGATATTCTTGATGCTAATCCAAAACCTGTTGAAGCTCCGATAACTAATACCTTTTTTGCTCCTTCAATTTTTCCTTTAGCTTGTACATATGCTATTTGATCTTTTACATTTTGCTCGCATCCTGTTGGGTGAGATGTTAAACAAATAAACCCTCTAGTTCTTGGTTCTATTATCATTGTTGTTTGTTTTAAAATTTTTAATTTCTAACTGACTATCTTTTACTCGTTGGCCAATCATCATTAAAATTCTTTTATTAATTTCAGTATTATTGTCTTTATAAAATTCAAATTCACCGACGGTAAATTGCCCTATAACTATACCTATAAACTGATTTTTTAATATGGTGTTTTTTTTTATAATTGTATTAATAGTCTTATTAAATTTTTCTTTTTCTACACTTAAGATATCCACTTTTTGTTTTTTACAAAAAAAGATAAAGAATTGTAAAATAAGATCGTGTTGTAATTTTAAAATTGGACGCACCGTTTTATTCTGAAAATTTTCCATCGGAATTACTGATGATAAATTTAAAACTGGGCGAATAGTAAGTTTTTTACTGTCCATCTAAAAAATTAACAACATTTTTTTCTATACGGCTTAATACATTTTCAGTATTTGCTTTTACAAATTTTTGTCCTGTAATTTGCTCATACAATTCAATATATCTATTTGATATTTCAATGATTTTTTTATCAGTCATTTCAGGTATTACCTGTCCTTCTTTACCTTGAAATCCATTTTCAATTAACCATTGACGTACAAATTCTTTTGATAATTGCTTTTGAGGCTCTCCTTTTTCTTGACGCTTTTCATAACCTTCTTTATAAAAATAACGTGAAGAATCTGGCGTGTGAATTTCATCAATTAAAACAATTTTACCCTCTTTAGTTTTACCAAATTCGTATTTAGTATCTACTAAAATTAAGCCACGAGAAGCTGCTATTTCTGTTCCTCTTTGAAATAAGGCTTTTGTGTAATTTTCCAAAACAATATAATCTTCTTCAGAAACTACATTTTTAGATAAAATTTCTTCACGAGTAATGTCTTCATCATGATCTCCATTTTCGGCTTTTGTTGAAGGTGTAATTATTGGCGTTGGAAACTTATCATTTTCCTTCATTCCTTCAGGCATTGTAGCACCACATAAAACTCTTTTACCAGCTTTATACTCACGTGCTGCATGACCAGACATATAACCACGGATAACCATTTCTACCTTAAAAGGCTCACATAAATACCCTACTGCTACGTTTTCATCAGGAGTTGCGTGCAACCAATTCGGAACAACATCAGCTGTTTCGTTCATCATTTTGGTTGCTATTTGATTTAAAATTTGACCTTTATAAGGAATTTGACGTGGTAAAACTACATCGAAAGCAGATAATCTATCAGAAGCTATCATTACTAATAACTCATCATCTATATTATAAACCTCTCTTACTTTACCTTTATAAACTGACTTTTGCTTTGGAAATTGAAAGTTAGTCTCGTTAATTGTATTCATGCTTTCTTTGTTGTATTGATCATTGCAAAAATATGTTTTTTATTCTTCTTTTTATTTGTTTCTAAAAAAGAATAAAACAA
The DNA here is from genome assembly GCF_964507685.1 of Tenacibaculum aestuariivivum. GTDB lineage: Bacteria > Bacteroidota > Bacteroidia > Flavobacteriales > Flavobacteriaceae > Polaribacter > Polaribacter aestuariivivum. Next base: position 2,507,883 of record NZ_OZ208414.1, on the reverse strand, counting down.
CAAATTAAAACTTAAACTAAAAAAACTAAGTTCTAAATAAAAAGAAATATAACTTCTTTTTAAAATTGACAGCTTACATTAAACAACTATTCTGTTTCAATACTTTTGTAAGCTTTAATAATTTTTTTTATCAATCGATGACGTACTACATCTTTATCATCAAGATATACTTGTGCAATACCGCCAATATCTTTTAAAGCCAACAATGCTTCTTTTAATCCTGAAACCTGTTTACGAGGTAAATCAATTTGCCCAGGATCTCCTGTGATGATAAACTTCGCATTCTTTCCCATTCTTGTTAAAAACATTTTCATCTGATTATGGGTTGTATTCTGTGCTTCATCTAAAATAACAAACGCGTTATCTAAAGTACGCCCACGCATAAATGCTAACGGAGCAATTTGTATAATTCCTTTTTCAATATGTGATTCTAATTTTTCATGAGGAATCATATCACGCAAAGCATCATATAAAGGTTGCATATACGGATCTAGTTTTTCTTTTAAATCACCAGGCAAAAAACCTAAATTTTCGCCAGATTCAACAGCAGGACGTGTTAATATTATTTTACGTACTTCTTTATCTTTTAATGCTTTTACAGCTAATGCAACAGCTGTATAAGTTTTTCCTGTTCCTGCAGGACCTACCGCAAATAACATATCATTTTCACCCATCAAATCAACCATTTTACGTTGATTTGATGTTTGTGCTTTTATTAAATTACCATTAACTCCATGAACTAAAACGCCTTCTATCTTGCCCGATTTTCTAATTTCTTCTTCTTTTCCTGTAGATGTTAAAACCCGTTCAATACTATTTTCATCTAATTTATTATACTTATTAAAGTATTTAATTAGCATTTGTAACCGTTTTTCTAATTCGTCTAAAATCTCTGGCTCTCCATAAAGTTTTAGTTTATTTCCTCTAGCTACAATTTTTACTTTTGGAAAGTACTTTTTTAACTGAGTTATTGTACTATCCTGTGCCCCATAGAAATCATTTGGGTCTATTTCTGTTAATTCAATGATACGTTCGTTCAAATGATAAATGTTTTAAGATTATTCACTTTAAAAATAATGATTATTTTTATTGATTTATGTAATTTTGCTATGAATTTTAACTTATTTTTTTAACCTGACAATTAACACTTAATTAATATAATGCCTCTAATTACATTAACCACCGATTTTGGCACAAAAGATCACTTTGTAGGTACTGTGAAAGGAGCTATTTATAGTGAATTACCTAATGCTAGAATTGTAGATATAACACATCATATTACACCTTTTAACATTACTGAAACTGCTTATATTTTAAAAAACGCTTACAAAAGTTTTCCTGAGAAAACAATACATATTGTTGGTGTAGATTCTGAACTAAGCATAGATAATAAACATATAGCTATTGAATTAGATAATCATTATTTTATTTGTCCTGACAACGGTTTAATATCTATGATTACCTCTGATATAAAACCTACAAAAATTGTTGAGATAAATATTCATAATCATATTGAAACAAGTTTTCCGGTATTAGATGTTTTTGTACAAGTTGCATCACACATTGCTCGTGGAGGTAGTTTAAATGTTATTGGCAAAGAAATAGAAGTTTTTAAAAATAGTATTGAAATACAACCAAAAATAAACCAACTAAAAACCATTATTGTAGGTGGTATTATTTATATTGATAATTATGGTAATGTAATTACAAATATTCATGAAAAACTCTTTAACACTATAGCTAAAGGACGTAATTTTACTATTTCAGCCAAACGTTATACATTTAATAAAATTTACAATCGTTACAATGAAATTGTTAACTATAATATTCCTATAGAAAAAAGAAATTATGATGGAGAAAAACTAGCTATTTTTAACTCAGCAGGCTTTTTAGAAATTGCTATATATAGAAGTAATTTAAATACCGTAGGTGGTGCTTCAACATTACTAGGTTTAGGGTATAGAGATACTGTTTCTGTTGAATTTGAATCCATTAATTCTCCTGAATTTATAATATAAAATTAATTATATGTTTGTGAAAACTGTAAAAATAAACTTTGATTAAAAAAAAATATACGAAACCCTACTTGTAGCCGTTTACTAAAACTATACGGAGATAAAATAATTTAAGCTATAACTATTAAAAAAACGAATAGTATTTAGAAAACAATCAAAATTTTAATTTGTTAAAATTATTTGAATAAAAAAATATTGAAATACTCTCCTTTAATTTGGGAAGCAAATAAGTAATAAATGATACTCTTATTATAAATTATAGAACTTAAACAACAACTAATTACTGTAACATATATATGTATTCAATACTAAAAAAAGAAATTAACTCATTTTTCACTTCTCCTATAGCCTATTTAGTTATTGGAGTTTTTTTACTCATAAACGGTTTATTTTTATGGGTTTTTAAAGATAATTTAAATATTTTAAACGCTGGTTTTGCTGATTTAAATGCTTTTTTTTATTTAACTCCTTGGCTGTTTTTATTTTTAATACCAGCCATAACCATGAAAAGTTTTGCTGATGAATTTAATAGTGGAACCATAGAAATATTAAAAACAAAACCTTTAAGCGACTGGCAAATTGTTTTAGGTAAATTTTTAGCTTCATTACTTTTAGTATGTATTGCTTTAACTCCTACCCTTACATACGTTTATACAATATATAAGCTTGGTAATCCTATAGGAAATTTAGATATTGGTAGTACAATAGGCTCGTATTTAGGGTTACTTTTTTTAGCAGCAGCATATACAGCTATTGGTTTATTTAGCTCTACACTTTCTAAAAATCAAATTGTAGCTTTTATTTTGAGCATATGTATCACGTTTATTTTATTATACGGATTTGAAGCCCTTAGCAACTCATTAAATACTATAACTTACCCAATACAAAAAATTGGGATTAATGAACATTTTAAAAGTATTAGTCGGGGTGTTGTAGATACTCGTGATGTTATTTACTTTATCAGTGTTACTTTTTTCTTTTTATTCATCACTAAACAACAATTAAAAAATGAATAAGAAACTACAACATATTGCTATTGCCTTCTTTACATTATTCTTTATCAACTACCTATTTAACAGTGTTTATAAACGTTTCGATTTAACACAAAATAAACGCTATACTATTTCTCAAACTAGTATTAGTCTAATAAATAAAATTGAAAAAAATATTTTTATAAACATTTATTTAGAAGGTGATTTTCCGGCTGAATTTAAGCGTTTACAAACTGAAACACGTCAGTTTTTAGAAGAGCTAAAAGCCATAAATACTCACATTCAATTCCGGTTTATCAATCCAGCAACAATTCGTGAACGTTTGATAAAAAAAGGAATGATGCCTAGCCAATTAACTGTTGAAGAGGATGGTAAGTTATCTGAAGCTATTATTTTTCCTTGGGCTGAAATTAGTATTGACAAAAAAACAACATTAGTTTCTTTACTACCTAACTCTTTAGCCAAAACCCAAGAAAGTCAATTGCAAAATGCTATTGAAAAACTTGAATATTCATTTGCTGATGCAATTAATAGAATTACAAAAAAAGAGAAACAAAAAATAGCCGTAATTTCTGGTAATGGAGAACTTGACGATATATATTTATACAGCTTATTAAGTGAGGTTGGTAAAAAACATCATTTAGCAAAATTTACGTTAGACAGTGTTTCTAAAAATCCGCAGAAAACAATTAGCGATTTAACTAAATATGATTTAGCAATTATAGCAAAACCAACAGAACGTTTTACTGAACAAGAAAAATTTACCCTTGATCAATTTATTACCAACGGAGGTAAAAGCTTATGGATGGTTGATACCAATTATGCCGATACTGATAGCTTATATAATGAAGGTAAAATGTTGGCTTTTCCGCGTGATTTAAATATAACCGACTTATTGTTTAGTTATCAAATTCGTATTAATAATAAATTAATTCAAGATTTGTATTCTGCTAAAATTCCATTAGCAACTGGTAACTTAGCTAATCAGGCACAGTTTAAGCACTTAAATTGGTTTTACCATCCGTTAGTGAATGGAAACTCAAACCATTCAATTACCAAAAGTATTGCTCCTGTTCGTTTTCGTTTTACCACACAAATAGACACGTTAAAAGGAACCATAAAAAAAACACCTTTATTAGTAACATCAGTACTAACAAAAAAAATAGGAACTCCTAATTTTATTGAATTACAAAGTATTGCGAAACAACCTAAAGAAAGCCAATACAATAGCGGACCACAACTTTTAGCAGTATTATTAGAAGGAAAATTCAATTCTGCATATAAAAACAGAACAAAACCTTTTAAAACACCTTTATTTAAACCCGAGAGTACTACTAATAAAATGGTAGTAATTGCTGATGGTGATATTGCTAAAAATCAAATTTTAAAAGGAAAGCCTCATGATTTATCTTTAGATAAATGGACAGGGGAACAATTTGGTAATAAAGATTTTCTAATAAACACCATTGATTATTTATTAGATGATACCGGATTAATTAATTTACGCAACAAAACAATTACTATTAATTTACTAGACAAACAAAAAGCATATTCTCAAAAACGCTTTTGGCAATTTATAAACATTGGAGTTCCTTTACTTTTACTAGGGTTGTTTGGGTTTATTTTTAATTATTTAAGAAAAAAGAAATATGCTAAATAGTTTATTAACTTTTTAGCATATTTTTACAAGACAAAAAGGTCTATGCACCATTAAAAGTATCTATTTAAGACTATTTTTATTTTTGTTACCTAGTGTCAAAAAATAAAAACTTAGTTTACTATTAAATTATCGTGTATAAAGCTATAATTTAAACGTTTTTGAAGCTTAAGTGAGTTAATTTTTTTATATACCAAAGGTAAAGAATCATCAAAAATTGGTGATTCTTTTTGCATTGTTTTTCGTGCATTTATATAATATTCTTGGCGTGTCGGATGATGATTTGAACAGGCATTAAAAACTTCACCAAAAACGTTTTGCTTTATTATTTGGTAAATAATATTAATACAATCATCTTGATGTATCATGTTTACAAAACCTTTTGGATGTGGAATTTTTCTATCTTTAAACCAATTACCAGGCTTTCGTTCATAGCCAAATAAACCTGCAAAACGAATTATTGTTGTTTCAAAATTTTTATTATTTTTAAAAATTGTTTCTATTTTTACTAAAGGGCTATTTAAGGTGGTTTCATTTTCATCCATCATTTTATTTAAACTCGGGTATACTGATGTTGAGCTTATAAAAATAACTTTTTTAATGGTTGATTTTTCTATTGCTGTTACTATTTTTTTAAAACCTTCAATATTTTTAGAAGTAATAGCTATAATTAAAATTTCTGATGCTAAAAATTCGTGAGTAGATTTATAATTAAAATCATCGTCTATATTAATTAAAAAAGAATTAATTCCTTCTTTCTTTAAAATAGCTAACTTTGATATAGATGTTGTTGATCCTTTTAAATTAAATCCTTTATTCTTTAAATATAATGCTAATGGTTTTCCTAACCACCCACATCCTAAAATACTAACATTGATTATCACAACAATTATCTTCTTTAACTAATTTACATGAAACTACAGCCAATAAAGCGCCTAAAATAGGTGCTAATATATACAGCCATAAATGTTCTAAATGACCAGATATTAAAGCTGGTGCAATAGAACGTGCTGGATTCATTGATGCTTTTGTTATAGGGCCTGCAAACATAGCTTCTAGCAAAACTACACCACCTATAGCAATACCCGCCATGATTCCTACTTCTTTACTTCCTGATGAAACATTAATAATAGTTAACATTAAAAAAAACGATAATAATAACTCTAAAATAAATGCACGCCATGGTGCAACTGATGGTATAGTAGCTCCATAATATTCACTTTCAGGAAACAATACCCACAACATGCAACTTGCTAATAACGCTCCTATTAATTGTGCTATAATATACTTTGGAACCTCTTTCCATGAAAATTTTTTAGCATAAGCAAAGGCTATTGTTACAGCCGGATTAAAATGAGCTCCTGATATTTCTCCAAAAGAATATATCATTGCCATTACAATTAAACCCCAAGTTACAGCAACACCTGTGTGGGTTAAATCTGCTGCTCCTGTTATTTCACTTACTGTCATTGCTCCTGTGCCACAAAATATTAAGGCAAAAGTTCCTATTAATTCTGAAAGGTATTTTTTTTTCATTCTGCAAATATGACTAAAAATTTGATATTTATTTTAAGTTTTCATTAACATTTAACGATATAATTACTTGTAATTTTAGCATCAATCATTAAACAAATCAATTATCATGAAAAAAATAATGTTAACTTTATTTGTAGCCATCATAACTTCAACTACAAATGCACAACTAAAAACTCCTGCCCCTAGCCCTGCTGGTAAATTAGAGCAAGCTGTTGGTTTAACAGATGTAACTATTGAATATTGCAGACCTGCCACCAGAGGTAGGGTTATTTTTGGTGACTTGGTACCTTTCAATACCTTGTGGAGAACAGGCGCTAATGCAAATACTAAAGTTACATTTACTGATTCTGTTACCATTGATGGTAAAGTTTTAAAAAAAGGAACATATGCTGTTTATACAAAACCTGGTAAAAATTCGTGGGAGGTAATTTTTTATACAGATACAAATAATTGGGGAACACCTAAAAAATGGGACGATACTAAAGTTGCTTTAACCACAAAAGCTAAAGTAGAATCAATGCCTATGAAAATAGAATCTTTTACTTTTTCTATTGATGATATTACTAATAACTCAGCCGTTTTAGGTATGTTATGGGAAAACACCTATGTTGGTGTTAAATTTAATACCCCTACAGACAAAGGCGTAGAGGCTAGTATTAATAAGGTAATGAATGGCCCTACTGCTAACGACTATTTTAACGCAGCTAAATATTATTTAACTGAAAATAAAGATATTAACAAAGCTAAAACATGGATTAATAAAGCCGTTTCAATGACTAAAGATAAACCTCGTTTTTGGTATTTACGTCAACAAGCTTTAATTTTAGCAAAAGCTGGTGATAAAAAAGGGTCTATTAAAGCGGCAAAAGCTTCTTTAAAAGCTGCTGAAAAAGCTAAAAATGCTGATTATATTAAAATGAATAAAGAGTTTTTAGCTAAAATGTAAAAAAATATTCTTTTCAAAATTTATTAAAACTCGCAATTTATATTGTGAGTTTTTTTGTTTTCTGATGATATATTAATTTAAAAAAATTACAAAATATTAATTGTTAGTAATAAGCCTAGCCCCGATTGAAGCATTTGTTTAAGCTCTTTTTTATTTTTCTTTTTTTAAAAATAAAAAAAGCGAGTGCGGAAAGCGGGAAATTGCTTCTGAAAAAATTAAAAATCTGTTTTCTTCTTTTAAAACTTTATAAGACTTCTTCAAAAAACAAATGTTAATTTTGCAAAATGAAAAAATCAATAGCCATTATTGGTGGCGGTGCATCGGCGCTGTTTACAGCATCTTTTTTAGATACTTCTAAATTTGATGTTACTATTTATGAGAAAAAAAAATCAGTAGGCAGAAAGTTTCTTGTTGCTGGTGATGGTGGGTTTAATGTGAGCCATGGAGAAGCTACCGATTTAATTATTTCAAGATACACACCTTCTTCTTTTTTGAAAAATGCTTTATTAAATTTTTCAAATGATGATTTAAGAAAATGGCTTCTTAGTATCGGAATTCCAACATTTATTGGAAGTAGTAATCGTATATATCCTGAAAAAGGAATTAAACCTATTAGTGTTTTATCGAAAATTAAACAATTTAATATTGATAAAGGTATTCAGTTTTCACACAATTACGAATGGAAAGGGTGGAACGATAAAAATGAATTAATTTTTAATGATTCAACTATTATAAAAGCAGATTACACCATTTTTTCGATGGGTGGCTCTAGTTGGAAAATTACAGGTTCTGATGGCACTTGGAGTACCCATTTTTCAAATAAAAACATAAAAATTCTACCTTTTTTACCAGCAAACTGTGCGTATCAAATAAACTGGAAATTTGATTTTATTTTAAAAAATGAGGGGAGGCCTTTAAAAAACATAGCTCTTTCTTGCTTAAATAAAACTCAAAAAGGAGAACTGGTAATCACAAAATTTGGTTTAGAAGGAAATGCTATTTACGCCTTAAGCCCTGAAATACAATCACTACTTTCTGAAAATAAAAAAGCAACTGTTTATTTAGATTTAAAACCAATGTTTACTTTTGATGACATCTTAAAAAAAATAACATCTTCTAATTATAGAACTACAGATATTCTTAAAAGAACTTTAAAATTAAGTTTGCCTCAAATTGAGTTATTAAAATCTATTTTAACAAAAGAAAAATATATAAATAAAGAAATTCTTGCTAAAAAAATAAAGGCTTTACCACTTGTTATAGAAAATTCTGCACCATTAAATGAAGCAATTTCTACAACAGGCGGAATAGCCTTAACTGAGCTTAACGAAAACTTTGAGCTTAATAAACTAAAAAATACTTTTTGTATTGGCGAAATGCTTGATTGGAATGCTCCTACTGGAGGTTATTTATTGCAAGCCTGTTTTAGTATGGGTGTTTTTGTTGCTAAATATTTAAATAAAAAATAGTTATTTTAATTATTATAAACTTGCTCTCATTTGTATCATTAAACTTTTAAATCCTGATTTTTCATAAGCTTTTACAGCGCCATTATTATTTGCATACACCTCTAAACGAGATTCAAATATGTTTTTACTTTTAGCCCAAGTATGTAAAGCTTCAATAACTAATTTGTTAATTCTTTTTCCTCTATGAGAAGGTGCTACAAACATAAATCCTAAATAAACAAAGGTGTCATGTTTAAGGTATGGCTTTGCTTTTTCAATTCTAGCATAACCTGAACCTACTATTATTTGATTATTGATTGCTGAATTTTCATTTATATCAACCGCTACAATTACCTCTACATCATTAGCTAAAATCATTTCTTTAATATCATAATATGATATTCTATCTTCTTTTAATGTACAATCATAAGGACGTTCGAAATTAATAATACCTTGTTCAAATTCTAGAAGAATCGGTAAATCTTCTAAAGTGGCTTTTCTTGTTGTAATCATTTATTTATTTTTATTAAAAAATGGTTGTATTAAAGAAGCTAATAAAATAACTAATCCACAACCTAAAGCGTTTAACCATAAATAAGGTAATAAATCAAGCTTCCAAACTGCTATAATAATTATTTGTGTAATAATTGCTCCGATAAAAACGGCATTCGATTTTACAAATTTAAAGAAAAAAGCCAATAAGAATATACCTAATACGTTTCCGTAAAAAATTGAACCGATAATATTTACTAACTGAATTAAATTATCAAATAAATTAGCCACACAAGCTACTGAAATAGCTAAAATACCCCAACCTAAGGTAAACCATTTTGTCATTTTAACATAATGAGCATCGTCATATTCTTTGCTGGCATTTCGTTTATATAAATCAATTGTAGTAGTTGATGCCAATGCATTTAATTCTGATGCTGTTGATGACATTGCTGCCGATAAAATTACAGCCAATAGTAAACCTATTAATCCTTTTGGTAAATTATGTAATATAAAATGAATAAATACATAATCTTTATCGTTGGTTTCTACCTGTGTATCCGCTTTTGAAATAACTTCTTTTGCTTGTTTTTTTATCGATTTATCTTGTTCGTTTAGTTCTTGTAATTGTTTTTTATTTTCAATTGTTAAACCATCAAAAATTAAGGCTTTTTTTTGATTTTCAATCAGAATGTGTTTTGTTTTTAAACTTTGATATTCTTCGGCATATTTTGAGTTTACAACAGCTTCGTTTGCCTTCGGATTAAAATTTAAAGGTGATGTATTAAATTGGTAAAAAACAAAAACCATTACACCAACCAATAAGATAAAAAACTGCATGGGTACTTTTAAAAGTCCGTTAAATATTAAACCTAACTGACTTTCACGAAGTGATTTTCCGGATAAATAACGTTGTACTTGACTTTGATCCGTTCCAAAATACGAAAGCATCAAAAAAGTTCCTCCTAAAACACCTGTCCACACAGTGTATCTATTATTTAAATCCCAAGAAAAATCTATTACTTTCATTTTATTCGAAGCCCCAGCAATTTCTAAGGCTTTTGTAAATGTAATTCCGTCAGGCAAATAATCTAATATCAAATAAAAAGCAATAAACATACCTGTAAATATTACTGCCATTTGTTGTTTTTGAGTAACACTTACTGCCTTTGTACCTCCTGATACGGTGTAAATAATCACTAAAAAACCGATGATTATATTTAGCGTAACCAAATTCCAACCTAATACTGCGGATAAAATAATAGCGGGTGCAAAAATGGTAATTCCTGCTGCTAAACCTCTTTGAATTAAAAATAAAATAGCGGTTAAAGTTCTTGTTTTTTTATCAAAACGATCTTCTAAATATTCGTAAGCTGTATATACTTTTAAGCGATGATAGATAGGAATAAATACTAAACAGATTATAACCATAGCAATTGGCAATCCGAAGTAAAACTGTACAAACCCCATTCCGCTATGAAAAGCTTGCCCTGGTGTAGATAAAAAAGTAATAGCACTTGCCTGGGTTGCCATTACTGATAAACCAATTGTCCACCACTTACTGTCACTTCCTCCTTTAATATACTCAAGGGCATTTCTATTACCTCTTGTTTTCCAAACACCATAAAAAACAATAGATAATAATGTTAACAATAATACAATCCAATCTATAACCTGCATATGCTACTTAGTATATATATTAGTTATAATATAAAATAATACTATATAAATTATATTAGCTAATAAAACTACACTGTACTCTTTTTTCCAAGTATATTTATCTGAATTCATTTATGGGGCTGGTTTTTCAAAAAAAGAATCGTTTAATTTTTTTTCACTTAATAGTGGTAATACAAATTCGATTACTTTTTTTGTAGGTACCGTTGGGTTTCCTTCGCTATCGTTTTGATACCAAGTTAAAGATTTAGGCAATAAAAAGCCGTTAACTTTTTCCCAATCATTATACTGAATAAGTTTAATTTTATCCGAAGATTTTTTATTAAAAGAAGTAACAGTGTAGCCTAACCAACTCATTTTTTTAGTGATTGCATCATAATACATATAATAATTATCATCAGATGAAGAGCCTACATTTGATTTATATGATATTTTAATCCCTGGATATTTTTTTCCTTCAAACTCTAATGGAGCAGTTTCTGAATAAATTATTCCATCATCTGCCAATACATAAGGCATCGCATAGAAATAAAAATAAAGGTTATAATAAAATTTAGCATCTTTTTTGAAAGCTGTTGTATCTGAAACCCAAATATTTTGACCATCATACCCTAATGAATAATCGGTAGAATTTATAACCGTTTTTCTTGAATGCAAATCCGTAGTATGCTCTTCTTTATTTAATCCAAAAGATAAAGTATTCATTTTTTGCCAATTATCAATACCACCATGTGCATTAAAAACAGCACCTAAAGCATCAGGATATTTTGATATTGCTTTTTTATTTTCTGTAATATTATTTTTCGCCTTATTTTTAGCTTCCTTTTTACAAGCAAAAAAAACTGTGCTTATTGCTATTAGTAATAGTATTTTTTTCATTTTTTGATTATTATTTATTTGCTTAAAATACAGTCGAATATTTGCAGTAAACTTACATAACATATTTTTAATTACCATAAAATAAAAAAGCATCTTATAAAAGATGCTTTTCATTATAAAAAAATACACTTCTTATATTTTTGCTTGATACGTATACAATTCAAAATATCTTCCTTTTTTAGCTATTAATTGATCATGTGTACCACGTTCAACAATAACCCCTGCTTCTATCACTAAAATTTGATCCGCTTGTTTAATCGTACTTAATCTGTGAGCAATTACTATTGTTGTTCTGTCTTTTATTAATTCTGATAAACTTTTTTGAATCAATGCTTCGCTTTCGGTATCTAAACTAGAAGTTGCTTCATCTAAAATAATAATTTTCGGATTTGCTAAAATAGCCCGAGCAATTGCCAAACGTTGACGCTGACCTCCTGAAAGTTTTACACCTCTTTCTCCGATTAATGTATTTAATCCATCTTCAAACCTATCTGTAAATTCATTTACGTAAGCTGCTTTTACAGCATTTTGTAATTCTTCTTCTGAAGCATTTGGTCTTGGAAATAAAATATTATCTCTAATAGTTCCTTCAAATAAAAATTCTTCTTGTAAAACAACACCTAAGTTTTTTCGGTAGCTACTTAATTTTACTTTTGATAAATCTTGATTGTCAATCGTTATTTTTCCTGATATAGGATTTAAAAAAGTAGCTGACAAACCTGCAATTGTAGATTTTCCCGACCCCGAACTTCCAACCAATGACGTTACCGTTCCTGATGGCACTTGAAAACTGATATCTTTTAAAACTTCTTTTCCTGCTTCGTAAGAAAAAGAAACATTATCAAAAACTAATTCTCCTTTAATATCTTCTAATTGAATAACACGATTTTCATCGTCTTCTTCGGCTTCCATATTCATTAATTCTTCGGTTCTGTCTAAACCCGCTAAAGCTTCTGTTAATTGACTTCCGATATTACTCATTTGTACAATGGGAGCAACCATAAAACCAAGTAAAAGTGTAAATGATAAAAAATCACCAACAGTTAATTCACCTGTCATAATTTTATAACCACCAATACCCATAATTCCTGTAGAAGCAATACCTAATAAAAAAGTTGATGAACTTGTCATAATAGCTGTAGCTGTTAATCCTTTTTTTACATTTTCGAATAAAAGCGCCACACCTTTTTCAAAAGATTCATTTTCTTGTTGTTCTGCATTAAAGGCTTTTATTACTCTAACCCCTCCTAATGTTTCGGTTAATCGTCCTTTTACTTCGGCATTAATTACACGTCTTTTCTTAAATATTGGTCGTATATATTTAAATGCTTTTAAAGCTACAAAACCAAATACAGCTACAGGAATCAATACAAATATTGTCATCGACAAACTTATTCTGATTAACAAAATCATCGAAATTACGGCAGTTATAGTTCCTCCTACTAATTGTACCAATCCTGTTCCTATTAAATTACGAACTCCTTCTACATCGCTCATAATTCGAGAAACTAAGGCACCTGATTTAGTATTATCAAAAAAACTGATTGGTAAAGACAGTACTTTCTTTTGAACTTTTACTCGTAATTCTGATATTAAATATTGTGCTTGTACACTTAAAATTCGAGTTAATAAAAAGGATGTAACTGATTGTACTAAAATAGCAATTCCGACAATCAACAGCAATTCGTATAATTGATTATAATCTTTATTAGGAATAACATCGTCTAACAATTCCTTACTTTTCCAAGGTAAAACTAAACTTGCCAATCGGCTTAAAACAATTAATATTAAACCTATAAATACTAAATTTCGTTTTGGCCAAATAATAGTTTTAAAAGCGGTAGCCATTGTAACCTTTTTTTTCTTTTTAAGGTTTTTTTTTGAAGATATTTTATGTTGATGTTGCATATTGTTTTTTGAAGATATAAATAGCATTGTCAAATTACATGCCATCGAATAATACTATGACATAATAACAAAACCTTCTAAAACCTCAACTTATTATTTAAAATAACTTGAAATTCTAGAAGGTTAAAAATATATTTTTTATATGAATTTTATTTAAGCTTAATAAATTGCAGCTTATCTAAAACAATCATGACACAATAGGTAACATCTACTTCATGCCATCTTACGCCGCCAAAATTTGCACGACCTCCATTCGCATGATGATTATTATGATAGCCTTCTCCCATCATTAAAAAATCAAAAGGAAATAAGTTTTTAGAGGTATCGCTTACCTTAAAATTCACATAACCGTAAATATGAGCAAACCAATTAATAATAACTCCGTGTATTGGTGCCATCAAAAAAGCAACAGGCAAGAATAACCATTGCCACCAAGCAGTTGCAAAAAAAGCAAAAAATGCGATATATAAAATTCCCCAAGTTATTCTTGATACTTTAGAACTTGCAAAATCATCAAAACTTTTCCATTGTGGTACATTTTTGGTGAATTTAGGTTCAACTTCAATTCTTTGATTATTTATATCTTGATACACGTTTTTAGTACGCCACATCATTTTAAATAAATTGCTATCGTATTTAGGTGAATGTGGATCTTTCTCTGTATCAGCATACGCATGATGCATTCTGTGCATAACTCCATAACCATACGCACTTAAATAATTAGAACCCTGAAAAACCCAAGTAAGTACAAAACATACTTTTTCGGCAAACTTAGACATTGTAAATGTTTGATGCGCTGCATATCTATGTAAAAAGAATGTTTGAAAAAACAATCCTGAATACCATAAAAAAATAATAAAAACTACTATTGTCATTCTTGATAATTTAGTTTACAAAGAACTAAATTTTATAGCACAAAAAAAATGAACCTAAGTTAAGTAATTCGTTTTCTAATACGGCTCAATGCTTGGGCTGTAACCCCTATATAAGATGCAATATACTTTAGTGGTATTTCTTTAATTAGCTTAGGTCGTTCATCAAATAATTTAAGGTAACGTTCTTCTGCAGTTTCATTTAATAAAGACTGTTCTCTTTTTGATTTTATTAAATATAAACGTTCTGATGATAACCTACCTAAAGCATTTCCTATACTGGTTTTTTTATATACTTCTTGTAAATCATTATATGACATACTCCACATTACTACATCGGTCAGTGTTTCTAATTCATACAATGTTGGTAATTGTGTTAAAAAAGAATCATAAGCACTTACAAATTCATTACTAAAACAAAAACCAAACGTAATTTCCTTTTCAGTATCTTCTTTTGGTATAAAAAATCGAATAATTCCTTTATCTATAAAAGATATATAATTTTCTATTTCACCTACTTTTAAAATTTTTGTGCGTTTTTTTACTTTTCTAAGTTTTAGCTTTGATCTAAAAAAATTCCAATCACTATCATCAATCATTAATGATTTTTCTAAATAAGTTCTAATATTTGCAATACTCATGGTTAACTACATTATATTAAGTAAAAGTAATAAAGGTTAAAGTAATTATATATTTTTTTGCAAGATACAACACCATGCTCTAGATAATCAAACTTTTAATACTACTGCATAAGGCTAATTTTTATAAGCATAAAAAAACACCATAAACTTACATTTATGGTGCCTGATTTAAAAATTATTGCGGTATTATTTAAAAATCAACTAAAAATTAATACAATTATTATATTAACTATTCATTTAAAAGGTTGAAAAAAACCTCTTCTTTTAATGTTCTATAAGTATTAATATGTTTTGAAAATAAAGACCTTGCTTTTTCATGTTTATTTAAATAAAATAAATCACAAGCAACGTCATCACACTCATTTAGTTTTTCTGTATCATTTCTTGTTTTGTGAAGATTGATTAAAAGTTCTGAATTTTTTTTCATCATTAATAACAAATCATCTCTTAACACTTTATTTTTAATTAAATTGGATGCTATTTTAGCTAATCTATCACATTCATCTGCTATATAATTTACATGAGAAATCCACATATCTAATTCTCTAAAGCTTCTACTCTGTATAATTTGTGTTTCAGCATCATAATCGACATAAATATTTGATTCCATCTTATTATTTTTTTATTTCTTGTTTAACTTTTAAAATTTTTAAAAATTTTATTCCTATAGGAAATTCCCATTGAATAATATCACCTATTGCATAGCCTATTACTGCGGCGCCCATAGGCATAAGAATTGATATTTTTTTGTTAGCTATATTACTATTTGATGGTACTACTAACTGAAAAGTATTTACCCAACTACCGTCTTCTGAGCTTACAGTTACTAAAGAATTTAGCCTAACCACATCATTATACATTTGTTCTTCTTCAAGAAAAATTGCCTCTTTTAACTCTGATCGTAATTTTAAAATATGGCTTTTTGTTGTAGTATCCTTTTGTTTCTCTTCAATATTTAAAAGCTGTTTAAGAATTTTAAATTCATTTTTTTCAATGACTAACTTTTCATATTTCATTATAATACTATTTATGGAAAAATTCCACGTTGAATGTAAGCTGTTTCAATACGTTCTATTGCTAATACATAAGCGGCAGATCTCATGTCTAACTTTCTTCTTTCGCACATATTTACAACTCTATTAAAAACTTCCTTCATTTTTTTATCAAGTCTTGCCATAATTTCATCAAGCTCCCATAACTCTCCATTTCTGTTTTGTAGCCATTCAAAATAACTTCCAATAACTCCGCCTGAATTACATAATATATCTGGAATAATTTCTACTCCTCTTTCTAATAGCAACTTTTCTGCTTCAACAGTTGTTGGTCCATTAGCTCCTTCGGCTATTAAAAATGCTTTTATTTTTGATTGATTTTCTTTTGTTATTTGATTACCTAAAGCTGCAGGTATACATATATCACAATCTAAAGCAAAAAAATCTTCTTTTTTAATAACATCAGTTTTTGAAAAACCTACAATACTTCCTTTATTAAATTCAGCATATTCATATAAATCTTCTACTTTAATGCCCTGCATATTAGTTATAGCTCCGAAGGCATCTTGAACACCAACCATTATTGCACCTTCTTTTTCTAAAAAATGAGCTGCCCAAAAACCAACATTTCCAAAACCTTGAACAATAAATTTTTTATCTTTAAGGCTTACACTTTTTTGAGCTGCCCAAAATTTTATATTTAAAAATACTCCATAACCAGTAGCTCTATCTCTACCTTCTAAACCTCCAGACCCTATAGGTTTACCTGTAACAACATGTTGGTTTCTTGACCTTTCTGCAGGTGCTTTTGTAGACATATAAGTATCTGCAATCCAAGCCATTGTTTGAGCATTTGTATTTACATCTGGAGCAGGAATATCATGTTCTGGCCCTATATTATCTCCCAAAGCAAAAGTAAAACGTCTTGTTATACGCTCTAGCTCTGATTGTGAGTATTTTTTTGGATCCATTTGAATACCTCCTTTAGCCCCTCCGTAAGGTAAACCTGCTAATGAGGTTTTCCAAGTCATCCACATTGCTAATGCCTTTACGGCATCAATATCTATGGTTGGATGATATCGTAATCCTCCTTTATAAGGTCCAAGAGCATTATTATGTTGTACTCGGTATCCCTTAAAAATTTCAACATCTCCATTATCCATACGAACTGGAAAATGAATAATTAACTCGTTATTTGTTATTCCTAATATTTTTTTAATATTTGGATTTAAATTTACCAAATCAGATGCCGTATTAAATTGCTTCATTACGTTTTGTAACATTCCTTGCTTTGGCTCTTTTTCTTCTTTTAATTTTGATGTTAACGTCATTTTTTAAATTAAATAAGTGCTAATTCTTGTTTTTGTTTTTGTTTTTGTTTGATTGTGTCAAAATCATTAATAGTTGTAATAAATACACGCTCTTCTAATACTTCTTGTTCATCAAACTCACTACAAGACCAAATAAGAATTTTATTTGATGTTAAGCCACAAGAATCAACATGAATACAAGTACTACACAAACTTTTTTTATAAGCATTCATAAATATATAATATTTGATTACATTATTGTACTGGCAATAGCTATACCAAATAATAATAACAAACAAAAAAAAACGCAATAATCACTGATTAACAATTGATTAGCGTTTTTATTAATAAATAATTAAAATAAGCTATCGAGTAATTTTTACCCAACAGGGGAATTTACTCCCACTCTATTTTAGTTTTTCTCGAAGTGTTTTTCTATCTATTTTTAAAATTTCAGCAGCTTTAGTTTTATTATTATTAGTTGTTGCTAAAACTTGAATTATATAGTTTTTTTCATAGTCTTTTAAAGATAGTAATTCTTGTTTCTCTAAAAAGTTTATTTGATATTTCACATACTCAGGTAAATGCTCTAAATCTACTAATTTATCACACATAATTACTGCACGCTGAATTACATTTTCTAACTCTCTTATATTACCTGGCCAATGGTATCTTTGTAATACCTCAACAGCCTCAAGGCTTATTTTTATAAATTTATCTTTATATTCAGTTCCATATTTAAAAAGAAATTTTTCTATTAACAAGGGAATATCTGAAACTCTATCTGCTAGAGTAGGAACCTCTATTTGCACAACTGTTAATCGGTAATATAAATCCTCTCTGAAACGTCCTTTTTTAATTAACTCTTTCAAATCAATATTAGTTGCTGCAATTACACGAATATCTATCTTTTCTACTTTTTGAGAGCCTACTCTTACAATTTCTTTTTCTTGTAAAACTCTTAACAAACGTAACTGTACAGCCATAGAAGCATTTCCTATTTCATCTAAAAATAAGGTTCCTTTATTAGCCGCTTGAAAAAAACCTGTTCTATTAGAATCAGCTCCAGTAAAAGCTCCTTTTAAGTACCCAAAAAGTTCTGATTCTAATAAATTTTCAGGAATAGCTCCACAATTTACAGCAATAAAAGGTGCTGAGGAAAACTTACCCATATAATGAATAGATCTTGCTACTAACTCTTTTCCTGTACCACTTTCACCTGAAATAAATACCGTTGCTTTATTATTTTTAAGACGTTCAATAATATCTGTTACTTTTTTTATGGCCGGTGATGTACCTATCATTTCTCCATAAGACGTATTGATAGGTTTTACTATTTCTTTTTTTTGATTTTTTTTCTCTTTACTACTGTTTTCTAATGATTTTAATATCGCTTTTTTTAATTCTTGCTTAGTAAACGGTTTCGTTATATAATCTACAGCTCCTGATTTCATAACTTCTAATGCTCCATCAATAGATGGAAAACCTGTTACCACTAACTTTGGTATTTTAGAGAAATGTTCTGATGTATATTTTATTAACTCTAAACCATCTACTCCTGGCATTTGCAAATCGGTAATTAACAAGTCTATCGATTGATCTTTTAATATTTGCAATGCTTCCTTTACAGAAATAGCCTTATACGTGTGATAATTTAAGGATTGTAAATGACGCTGTATTAATTCAAGAATATGAATATCGTCATCAACAATTAAAATATTTTCTTTTTCTAGCATTCGTTATTTTTTTAAAATTTACAACTTTTGTAATGATATAATTTCATTTACTTCTGTTGGAAAACATATTATAAAAGTAACCCCTGTTGGTTTATTAGATTTATACTTTATACTACCTTTGTGACTTTTCACAATTCCGTGAACAACACTTAATCCTAAACCTGATCCTTCACCTGTTGGTTTTGTTGTAAAAAATGGATTAAAAATATTTTCTGCTACTGTTTGTGAAATACCTGTTCCTTGATCTGATATTTTTAATTTTATATTTTTTTTTGTTTTTTCAATACTAATTTTAATCACACCACTAATGGGTGAAAAATAAATAGCATTTATAACCAGATTAAAAATTACTTGGGTTAATTGAATTTTATCAACTTTTATCTGTATATTTTTTTTATTGAAATATAATTGTGCTTTAATATTTTTTTTTCTAAAATTGGGTCCTAATAAACTAATAGCTTCCTTTATTACAGGTACACAATTTATTATTTCTTTTTGCTGAGGCATTTCACATGAAAAAAACATTAATTTTTTTACTACCTCTCTAGAATAAATTGCACTATTTATTACTTTTTTTAAATCTTTTGTTCCTACTTTATCATCTTTTAAACGCTCTTGTAACAATTCTGTAAAACCTAAAATATTAGCTAATGGAGTATTTAATTCGTGTGCTATTCCTGCTGTTATTTCTCCTAATATAGATAACCTATCTACTCGCTCTATTTGCCGTTTAGCTAAAATAGCTCTTTCTTTAATTTGCTTTCGCTCAAAAAAATCACCTATTTCAGAAGCTACTTTATTCAATAATAATTTTTCTTCTTCTAAAAAAGCGTTTTGAGAAAATTCTATCCTTGAATATCCTACTTTTATAGAGCCATATATTTCACCAAATACTTTTATGGCTTCGACAATAAAAATAGCTTCTAAGTTTGTTTCTCCGGCTACAACATTATTTTCATTTGTTTCTATTTCTACAAAAGCTGCATCAGGATATCGAATTGCTGTTACTACATTTAGTGCAATTCCTTTTAGTAGAGCTTTAATATTAGTAAAGTTGTTACTTCTAATTAAAGAGCTAACGTTATATAAGCAGGTTAACTCCTTTATGCGCTCTTTCAGTTTTTCTTCTGTAGATATTATTTCTATCATAATTGTACCATATAACTAGCAACAAATTTAACTATAAAAAAACTATTATACTTCAAATAACCAAACTCAGGTCTAGTTACAATCTGTTATCTATAATATTTTGTACTACTTCAGGGTTTAGTAAAGTAGAAACATCACCTAAATTATCTAATTCATTATGTGCTATTTTACGTAAAATACGACGCATAATTTTACCTGATCTTGTTTTTGGTAACCCTAGTGTAAACTGAATTTTATTAAGCTTGGCTATTGGCCCAATATGCTCTGTTATAATCTGATTTATTTCTTTACGCAAATTGTTATGATCTCTACCCTCACCAACATCTTTTAAAATAACATAACCATATAAAGCATTTCCTTTTATAGTGTGAGGAAAACCTACAATAGCACTTTCTGCTACCGCAGGATGTTCATTTATAGCATCTTCAATTGGTGCTGTTCCTAAATTATGCCCAGAAACTATAATTACATCATCTACCCTACCTGTAATTCGATAATAACCAACCTCATCTCTTAAAGCCCCATCTCCTGTAAAATATTTATCTTTAAAGGCTGAAAAATAGGTTTCCTTATAACGCTGATGATTTCCCCAAATAGTTCTAGCTATACTTGGCCACGGAAATTTAATACATAAACGTCCATCCACTTGATTTCCTTTTAATTCTAATCCATTTTCATCCATTAATACGGGCTGAATACCTATAAAAGGTAATGTTGCATAAGTTGGTTTTGTTGGTGTTACATAAGGTATTGGAGTAATCATAATTCCGCCTGTTTCTGTTTGCCACCAAGTATCTACTATCGGATTTTTTTTCTTTCCTATATTATCATTATACCAATGCCATGCTTCTTCATTAATTGGTTCACCAACACTTCCTAAAACTTTTAAAGAAGATAAATTATGCGTATCAACAAATTCTAATTTCTCTTTTGCTAAGGCTCTTATAGCAGTTGGTGCAGTATATAATTGATTTACCTTATGCTTTTCAATAATTTCCCAAAAACGTCCAAAGTCAGGGTAACTTGGTACCCCTTCAAATAAAACGGTAGTTGCTCCATTTGCTAAAGGGCCATATACAATGTAACTATGACCTGTAATCCAACCAATATCGGCAGTACACCAGTATACATCATTTTCTTTATAATTAAATATATTTTTGAATGTATAAGCGGTATACACCATATAACCTGCCGTGGTATGTAACATTCCTTTTGGTGTACCTGTTGACCCTGAGGTATATAAAATAAATAACGGATCTTCAGCATTCATAATTTCTGGTTCACAAATTTCTGATGCAACGTTTAATAAAGGCTGTAACCACTTATCTCGTCCGTTTTTCATTACTATGTTTGCATTAGTTCTGTTTACTACTAATACAGTTGCTATACTTTTACAATCTTGTAAAGCTTCATCTACAATACCTTTTAAATCAATTATTTTTGCTCCTCGAAAAGAACCGTCTGAAGTTATTACCATTTTAGCTTCACAATCATTTATTCTGGTTGATAGTGCTGTTGCTGAAAAGCCTGCAAATACAACTGAATGTACTGCTCCTATTCTAGCACAAGCTAATACAGAAATAACTAATTCAGGAATCATTGGTAAATAAATACAAACTCTATCTCCTTTTTTTATACCATTATCTTTTAAAACATTAGCTAATTTACATACCTGCTTATGCAATTCAGTATATGAAATATGTATTGCTTTTTCGTTAGGATTATTAGGTTCAAATAAAATTGCTGTTTTAGCACCTCTAGTTTGTAAATGCCTGTCTATACAGTTTTCTGTTATATTTAATTGAGCACCTTCAAACCATTTTATTTCGGGTTTTGAAAAGTCATACTTTAAAACAGAATTCCATTTTTTTCGCCACATAAAATGTTCTTCTGCTATTTCTTCCCAAAAATTTTCTGGCTCACTTATTGACTTTCTATAAACTTGATAATATTCTTCTAAATTTTTAATATGATAATTACTCATTATTGACTTTTTTTCTAAAGATTATCTAAAAATAGAAAATTATATTTGCTTTATGAATTTTCAAGAAATTATATTGCTATTAAATACTAATTGGCACATTATTGTACTATTTTTTATAATAGCTATTTTATACTCTTCAGTTGGTTTTGGTGGTGGTTCAAGCTATTTAGCTGTATTAGCGCTAACAGGATTAATTTTTACTCAAATTAGAGCTACTTCATTACTTTGTAATATTATGGTAGTTACGGGTAACTTTTTTTACTTTGAGCAACAAAAAGCGTATAATTTTAAAAAAGTTATACCTCTTGTATTATTTAGTATTCCTTTTGCTTTTATTGGCGGCTATTTAAAAATTAGTCAAACTTTTTTTTTTATATTACTAGGTTTAACACTTTTATTTGCTTCAATTACTATGTGGGTATCTAAAAAAAACAATGCCTCTAATAAAAAACCAGTAGCCTTATTTTTTTTAAAAAATGCAGGTTATGGTAGTTTTATTGGTTTTATTTCAGGAATGGTGGGTGTTGGTGGTGGTATTTTTCTAGCACCTTTACTACATTTAACAAATTGGGATAGTTCTAAAAAAATTGCTGCTACTGCTAGTTTATTTATTTTAGTTAATTCTATTGCCGGTTTAGCAGGCCAATATTTAAATCCTGAGTTTTCTATTAATTATAATTTAACAACTATTTTACTGTTTACTGTTTTTTTAGGTGGACAAATAGGAAGTAGATTGAGTTATAAATTTTTAAATCCTATTCAATTAAAAAAGGCAACTGCTATTTTGATTGCCTTTGTTGCTATAAAAATATTATGGAATTATGTATAAAAAAAAGAGAACCTTATTAAGGGTTCCCTTATTCTATTTTTAATTAAGAATTTACAAAAGTTTGCATATAGCTATATTTTGATGCTAATTTTCCTTCTGATGTGGTAAAAGTTGCTTTTTTTAGAATATCATCTTTATCTCCATCTACTAATAAAGGTAGTATTTGCTCAATTAAAAGCTTTCCAAAACCTTGAGAAGCATCTACAGGTAATTCGCAAGGCAAATTATCTACTGCCATAACAGATATGTTGTTCTCATTTGAATATTTCTCAACTTCTTCTCCTGTTATTCTATCATAATCGTATACAGGATCTGCAATAGTAGAAGGTCTTAATGTTGATGGTACTGCACATGCAATATCACAACTAATATCAGCAATTACTCTTATTTTAAAATCTTCTGAAGCAGCTTGTTCTTTTGTAAAAAACACAGGTGATGAATTATCCCAATAATGCCCAGCTATAAATAAATCTGATACTTCAGTAAATCTTTTAAAAGTAGATTGATATTCTGTTCCATTTTCAAAAAAGTGATTAAAATCAAAATCAGCTCCATCTTTACGCTCTGTATATTCATCTGCATCAATCCAGCAATATACAGCTTCATTAAATGTTTGAGTTAAATATTCATCAGTAGCTACTTTTCTTATTTTTGCAGCTTCTAAAATTTCATTAGCTCCTTTTGCAACTCTTCCTGACCCTGTTAAAACAATTTTAACCTTATTTAATTGCAACAACTTTAATTGCGCTATCATGTCTTGTAAATCTGTACAAGAAGTTGCTGGTTTTAATTGATAATTTCGAGTTCGTTCACCAAATGTTTTTAAACCATTATATGCTCCAACAATACCTGCATACCTACCAAAACCTATAATTCTTGCGCCATTTGGCTGAACTAAACATTCATAATCTGTATGTGTTATTTTATTTTCTAAAATAGCCTGTATTAGCTTTTTATTGTAAGGCTGTAGTTTATGTGTATGCGAAAAGAAAAAATATCTTTTATTCGGGATTAAATTTTGTACAGGTACTTCTTTTACTCCAAAAATAATATCACAATCCGATAAATCTTCTTGTAAAACAACACCTTTAGCAACATATTCTTCATCCTTAAAACAGCGAATTTCACTAGGCTGTACAACTACTTTTACGGTTGAATAAGTAGCTATGATTTCAGCTACTTGTTCTGGTGTAAAAGGTACTCTTCTATCTGGTGGTGTTTTTTCTTCTCTTAATATTCCTATTTTTATGTTCATATTAATTAAGCTAAAACAGTTTCTTTTTCAATAAATTTAATTCCGTACTCCTCTAATTCATTTAGAATTGGTTCATAAATTTCTTTTACATTTGGCACTTGAATTCCCGTTAAAGAAATATTTCCGTTTAAAATATTTTTAACAGCAATTGCGGTAGGTAAACCAACAGTTTTAGACATTGCGGTATGCTCATTTCCTTCGCCAATATATACCATAGAAGAAGTTACCTCTCTAGATTCTCCATTTAATATATATTTAAAGTAATGATGCATTACTAACATATCTTTATCTCCTTCTTCTAAACTCATTTTAGCAACCATTGCTTGTTCTAATACCTGAGCTGCAGTTTTATCTTCTCCTCCTATAATAGCATCACTAAAAATTTCTAACCATTCAATTTTAGCAAATGAAATTTCAGAGATTTCTTTATTTAAAACTGATTCTATTCTTTGTTTCCAAGAACCCTCTTTATTTACAAATTGTGCTGTAAAATCGGCAAAAGTAGTATCTTTTACATTATATTTTTTCTGATCATCAGTAAAACCTAATTGTAATAAAATATTCCAAGCATCTGTATAGCCTTCATTTCTTAGGGTTGCTCTATACAAATTAGAAATACCTTCTAAGCCATAAATTTCTTTATAAATTACAGAGTCTCTATTTCCATATGCATCAAACTTACCATAGTTTAACACCTCAACTTGTTCTGTATTTTCATATAAATTAGCATAAGTATATGTAGTTTCTTTACCATCTTCTAAAAAAAATGCTCCTGCAGTACCTGCCATTACCACATTTCTGGGATTCCAAGTGAATTTATATTTCCAAGGGTTATTATCATATCCTGGAGCCATTAAACCCCCGCAGTACGATTTAAATGTATCTATAGTTCCTCCTTGATTTTTTATTGAGTCTATAATTTTCATTGCAGACATATGGTCAATTCCTGGGTCTACTCCTACTTCATTCATAAAAATAATTCCAGCATCTTTAACCTTTTCATCTAAAGCAAGTATTTCTGGCGAAACATAAGAAGCTGTTACTAAGTTTTTATTAGCTGATAAACAATCATTAGCAATTAACATATGTAAGGCTGCAGGTAACATTGATATCACTATATCAGCATCAGCAATCCATTTTCTTCTTCCTTCTGCATCATTTACTACATCTAAACCAATAGCTTCACCAAAAGGATGCTTATTTATTTTAGCTTCTGCTGTAGCTTTTGTTCTAGAAGCTATTTGTAATTTCCAATGCTGTGCTTGAGCATTATCTAATAAATATTTAATAAGTGTTGTGGCAGATAATCCTGCTCCAAACATTAGTATTTTTTTCATTTATTTTAATTTTATAGCACAAACCTAACATTACATTTAACTTAATTTAAAAAAAACAGCGTAATTCACAGAAAACTGTTTTTTGTCTTATTTTAAACATTTGTAAAATTCCAATAATTTTAAGGTTATTAGTTATAGAAAATTAAACATATAACAAACAAAGGCAACCGATACACTGGTTGCCTTTATTTGTTATAAAATTACATTTTTATTCTAATAAGTTTCGTCTGTTAATGTATTCATAAAATCAATAATCTGAGATATTTCTTTTTTTGATAAACTTAAACTATCAAAAGGTAAAGTTTGATATTCAGTATCAAACCCTAAACCTGCTCCACCACCGTTATTATAAAAATCCATAACCTCTTCTAATGTTTTATAAACACCATTGTGCATATATGGAGCTGTTTTAGCAATATTTCTAACAGTTGGTGTTTTAAAAAAATGTTTACGCTCTGCTGTTTTATATAAATTATAACGCCCTAAATCCATAGAAATTTTAGGATTTATAGTGTTTATAGATTCTGGAACCCCTATAAATTCAAGCTCTGTATCATTATAATTTGGTGGTACTGTTCCGTTAAAAACAGGTGCAAAATGACAGGTTGCGCATAATGCTTTTCCCATAAATAAATTAAACCCTTTCTTTTCATCTGCAGTTAAGGTTTCTTCTTCTTCTCGTATATTTTTATCAAATTTTGAGTTAAACATGTTTAATGTTCTTATATATGAAGCAATGGCGTGCCTTATATTAAAATCAACCCTTTTGTTTTGATATAAACCTGCTAATAATTTTTTATACTTTTTGTTTTTTAGTACTCGTTGCACCACCGAATCCATAGACATATTAAACTCATTGTGATTTTCAACAACCCCTACAACTTGCCCTTCTAAACTACCTGCTCTAGCATCCATAAAAAAATCTCTTTGATACGATGCATATGTTAATGTTGGTGTGTTTCGTTGTTGCGCTTGATTAAACTTTTTTCTACCATCGGTAAAAGCTAAATCTTTTACATGACAAGTTGCACAAGCCATATCATAATTTTTTGAAAGAGATGGATCATTAAATAATTGTTTTCCAAAAATTATTTTTTCTGCTAGTTCAGTGGTATCACTTAGATGATCAGAAAAATAATTTAAATTTAATGTTTTATCAGAAAAAAGTGTAGCCATATTATTTGATAATGCCATTTCAAAAGGGTATTTCACCTTCCAGTCATTCTGAATTTCTAGTAATAATTTTAACTGAGGATTAGTGTGTGTTTTTATAAAATTAAATCTATCAAAAGTATTAAAATCATGCATTAAATTTTTTTGAGCATTTTTTATAGCTTCTTTAAATTTTATGAATAACTTTTTGTTTGTAAATTTATGTTTATATACTTCAATAATACTCAAAACTGTTTCATATGTATATGAACTTTCTAATAATGATTGATTTAAAACTGGCGAATCAAAGCCTGTAATACCTGTAGTAGCTATTCTTGTAATTTGATCTCTAATCAACCACATAACATGGTGTTCTTTTAAGGTAAGTGTAACATTTTTTCGTATTAATTTTAAGCGACTACTTGTAACTTCAATGGCTCTTTTTAAAACAGCTTTATCAATATTTTTTTCATGAATAGCTTCTTCTATTACTTGAAAGCCTATGGGGTGTATAATTTTAGTATCGTTACTTGCCTCTCCTTTAACGCTAATAATGTTTGGTGCGTTTAATGATTTATAATTGTCTTTATCTGTAAATGCTAAAATTGGTTCTAAGAATTTAAAATATTTACGTGCTAACACATAATATTTTTTTTGTTCTTCTATTGATTTACCCTCCATGCTATCTAAATTATCAATAGCGTTAGAAAGCTGCTTACTATATACTTGTTTTACTTTATTAGAAACCTTGTTAATTGATTGATATTTTTCTGGTTGTTTATTACAAGCTACTAGTAAAAGCAAAAGACATACACGAAGGTATGTCTTAGCTTGACTGAATACGTCTTTCATTTTTATCTTTCTAATCCTGTAATTAAGTGTAAAACTGATCCTTCTTTAGCATTTGCTAAATTAGCATTTGCAGTAGGGTCTGTAAATGATGTTCCGTCTGCCGGTTCCCACCCATGGTTTTGAGTAATTACTAAAAATGAGTTTTTACCATTATTTACAATATCTGTTACATCTATCATTCCTGTAATTTCCCAATATCTAGAAGCTTTTCCATACCCTAAAGTTTCACCTCTTTCTTGATCACATTCTAAAACTGTTTTAATAGCTCCTGTTGATAAATTATATTGATATAATTTAGAATATCCAATAATATTTGGGTTTTCTGAAGCATATCCGTTAGGATCTTCTTGAATATATGCATAGTTTTCTGTAACTAAAATATTATCTGGAGAGTGAAAACCATCTGCTTTTCCTCCAACCTTGTCACCATCTAACACACAAGTTATTTTTGCTGCACCTGTTGGATCTGTATCATTTAACACTACTTTATAAACACGTCCTAAAATAGATCCTTTCCCTACTAAACCTGGCTTGTTACGACCTGTGACTGCGAAATAAATTTCTCTGTTATTTGCCGCAGAACCTCTTCTCCAATCAATATCCTCTAATCTAGAGAATCCCATAACACCTTTTACTTTACATTCAGCATCTAAAGCATTTATTTCTTTCTCC
Source organism: Tenacibaculum aestuariivivum (assembly GCF_964507685.1). Taxonomy (GTDB): domain Bacteria; phylum Bacteroidota; class Bacteroidia; order Flavobacteriales; family Flavobacteriaceae; genus Polaribacter; species Polaribacter aestuariivivum. The sequence continues at coordinate 2,479,552 of NZ_OZ208414.1, read as the reverse complement.
TCTAACTCAACAAACTCAACATCATACTGAGTTCCTTCAGTCATATCTACCTCATATGCTACACCAGGGGTAGTAACTTTTAAACCATATAGTTTACCTCCTTCTAAATCTCCTCTATTACCTACATACATTCCTAATTGTCCTGATGGCACATTATTATCAGCATTATCATCACCAATAAAAGCAACTGTTTTATCAGCATAAGCATCTTTACCTATAACTACAGCATTTTCTGTAGACCATTGCCCCATTGCTGTTAACATTTTTCCTGTACTAGCTGCATCTGCAGATTTGTATGGGTCGGTTACAAAAACACCTTTTGAAGCGCCACCCCATTCACCACCTGATAAATATAAAGGTCCAAAGCCATGCTCTGTAGGTGAAATCATAGATCCTGAACATTGTGCTGTTTCACCAGTTGCTGTTGCATTTAAAATATATTCTGCTGATACTGGTCTTAAATTTTCATTCAATTTAATTCGAGCAATAGAATAATCTGCTTCAATATTATTAATTAATGTAAAAGTACCATCTGCCTCTGGTAATAACCCTGCACCATCTGCCATAGAACCGTATACAAAACTTGGTGAGTTAGGTATAACATCTTCTGATGATAATAATGGTGTTATTTTTAACCCAATAAAATCACTTGTTACTTTTAAAAAGTTTGGTGTTTTAGAGGCTGTTAAATAAGTTAAGGCATTAGAACCATTATCTCCGTCGGTTCCGTTAGTACCATCAGTACCGTTTATACCATCTGTTCCGTCAACACCATCTTCACATGATGTAAGTGTAGTAATACTAATAGAAATTGCTAATAAAGCCAACAAGCTTAATTTTAAGTTTTTCATTGTAATTATCTTTTAGTTTTTTAGATATGACAAATTAAAGGCGGCTTTGTAAAACTTACTACAGTATTGTTTTAATAACATATCATTAAAATGTAAATTTTATTAAGAGAAGTTAAATAATTAGATTGAATCTAAATAAAAAAGGTGTACTAATTAGTACACCTTTTAACTGTAAAGAGTATTTTCTACTATAATATTATTGGTATTACTTAGCCCTGATTGTAGCATTTGTTTGAGCTCCTCGCAGAGAGCGAGTGCGGAAAGCGGGAAATAGCTTCAAAAATTTTTAACCTAACCAAGCATTGAGCATCCATATTGTTTTTTCTTGTTCTGCTATAAAATCACTCATCATTGAGTTTGTTCCTTCATCATGAGCATTATCAGAAGTTTCTAAAATATTTCTTTCTATTTTTAATAATCCTGACAAAGATGCTACAACAAGTTTTACTGCTTCAACATCATTACTAATATTTTTTCCTACAGGTACCTTTGCTGCTTTCGTATAATCATCAAAGGTGTGTAATGGGGTTCCTTGTAATGTTAAAATTCGCTCTGCTATTAAATCAACCTTTAATTGAGAATCAGTATATAATTCTTCAAATTTAACATGCAATTCAAAAAAACTCTTCCCTTTAATATTCCAGTGTAAACCTCTTACATTTTGATAATATACTTGAAAATTTGCTAATAATGTATTTAATTCTTTTACCAACTCACTTGATTTTTTGGTATCTAATCCTAAAACAGTAGTACTCATAATTATTTTTTTTAAGTTAATTATTATATTATTTCAAAGCTACAAACAAATAAACTATTAAAACAATAAAAGTTATTGATAGTTTTAATATCTTTATCATAAAATTTGATACAATGACTATTACACAGTTAAAATATACGCTGGCAGTAGCTGAATATAAAAATTTTACTATAGCTGCAGAACACTGTTTTGTAACTCAACCTACTTTAAGTATGCAAATACAAAAGTTAGAAGATGAGTTAGAGGCTAAAATATTTAATCGTTCAAAAAAACCTATAGAACTAACTGATGTTGGTAAAAAAATTATTGAGCAAGCTAAAGTTATTGTTGATGAAAGTAATCGTATTATAGATATTGTACATCAACAAAAAGGTTTTGTTGGAGGTGAATTTAAGTTAGGAATTATACCTACTATTATGCCTACACTTTTACCTATGTTTTTAAAAACATTTAATAAAAGTTATCCTAAGGTTCAATTAATTATTGAAGAATTAACAACTGAAGAAATTATTAGAAAATTAACTGATGGTCATATTGATGCCGCTTTAGCTGCAACACCTTTAGAAAATGAAGCTATAAAAGAACGTGTATTATATTATGAGCCTTTTGTTGGTTTAATACCTAATGAACATGTGCTATTTGAAAAGACTAAAATTAAAGTAGAGGATTTAGAACTTGATGATATTTTATTATTAGAAGACGGACATTGCTTTAAAAACAGTATTATTAATTTATGTAGAACGCATAAAAAAAGTTCAGCTCATCGTTTTCAATTAGAAAGCGGAAGTTTTGATACACTTATAAAGCTATCAAAAGATGGTTTAGGTATGACCTTACTGCCTTACTTAAATACATTAGATTTAAACGAAAAAGATAAACTAAATTTAAGAGAGTTTGAAACACCTCCGCCCGCTAGAGAGGTTAGTTTAATTTATCATAAATCACAACTTAAAATGCAACTAATAGAGGCTTTAAAAACTACTATTGATAATGTTATAAGAGGTGCAATTGCTTTTAGTGATGTTGAAATTATTAGTCCTATTAACAAAACTTAACAAATAAAAAATTCCGCAAATTGCGGAATTTTTTATTTAAAATTTATATTCTGATAAAGGCTTCGGAAAATCTTCAGGGTTTGCTGCTAAATGATACCTAGGGTCATCAATAGCCTCTTCAATAATACCTTTAAAAATAGGACTCGCTTTATACAATAACACCTTACAATCATCACTTAAATGTTTTAAAACTACTTTCTTTCCTGCTGTTTGATATTTTCCTACTAATCCGAAAATAGCTTCAATAGCAGAATGATCTGAAATTCTTGATTCTACAAAATCAATTTCTATGGAATCAGGATCATTTTTAATATCAAACTTATCATTAAATTCGGTTATACTTCCAAAAAATAACGGTCCCCATATTTCATAAACCTTAGTTCCATCATTTTTCATTCTTTTTCTTGCTCTAATTTTCTTAGCACTTTGCCATGAAAACGACAAAGCACTTACAATTACTCCTACAAATACAGCTATTGCTAAATCAAAAAATACCGTTACAGCTGATACTATAATTAATACAAAGGCATCTGATACTGGAATTTTTTTCATAATTCTAAAACTAGACCAAGCAAAGGTTTCAATTACCATCATAAACATTACCCCAACTAAAGCTGCTATTGGCACTTGTTCAATATACTTATCAGCAAATAAAATAAAGGTTAATAAGGTTAACGACATCATTACTCCTGATAAGCGTCCTCTACCACCTGCATTAATATTAATTACCGTTTGCCCAATCATACCACAACCTCCTGTACCTCCAAAAATACCACTCATCATATTACCGGCACCTTGCGCAATACATTCTTTATTTCCATTACCTCTAGTATCTGTTAATTCATCTACCAAATTCATAGTCATTAAAGTTTCTATTAAACCTACTGAAGCTGCTAAAAAAGCATAAGGAGCTATAAACTTTAAAGTATCTAAGTTAAATGGTAAATTACTCCAAAGCTCTAATACATTTAACTTTTTAGATAACTCATCAATACCATTTAAACCAGCACCACCTCCATCTCTAATAAAATCGCCTACATTAATAGCATTTAAACCTCCAAATATTGAAATTAATGTAACTATTAAAATAGCTGTTAAAGCTGCTGGTATTTTTGTTGTTAGTTTTGGTAATCCCCAAACAATAAGCATGGTTAATAAAACAAGTACTATCATTAAATATAGCTTTTCACCTTGCATAGTTGATTTTACAACTCCTACATCTTTTACAGAATAAAAACCATCTTCTTGAACATTAAACACAACTTTTTTGGTTGCAGGATTAAAAACTTGCCCCTCAGAAATTATAAAATCTTCTTTATTAGTTTGATGATTAATTACTGATTTTTTATTTATAGTATATAAAACAGTACCTGATAAAACATCTTTTACTTCATTATTATTTATAGCATATACCAACTCCTTTGTTTCGGTTTTACGCTTATTCTGTCCAAAAAAATCTTTTGTATTTTCTTTAAACATACCTAATTGAGCCATAAAAATAACAATAGCAAGCCCGTTTACAAACCCCATCATTACAGGATGTGGTATTAACCGGACAAACTTACCGAGCTTAAATAGTCCTGCAAAGACTTGTATTACTCCCATTAAAACCACAGCGGCGAGTAAATAAAAATAACCCATATTTTCTACAGGTTCATTAAATAACAATCCTTTTGCGTGTCCTTCTTGAATCATATGTACAAAAATAACCGCCACAGCACCTGCTGCTCCTGAAATTAAACCAGGTCTACCTCCAAAAACTGCAGATATTATACCCACTACAAAAGCACCAAACAAAGCTACAATAGGGCTAATTTGTGCCACAAATGCAAAAGCCACTACTTCAGGTATCATTGCTAAAGAAACAGTTATACCAGCTAAAGTATCATCTTTAATATTAAGCTTTTTGTTTTTAATGTATTTCATCATAATATGTATACGTTTTGGTAAAAGTTGGCAAATGTAAAGATAATTTTATTCATATAGTTTTATGTTTGTTCAACTTTAATTTTGTCTACTTAATTTTTTGGTTTATTTTTGAGCATTGAATTATCAAGCCAATTTGATAGCAAATCATGAGCAGGAAAACACTACTTACTTCAAAAGAAATTGAAATCATTCTGCATCGATTAGCTTGTCAGTTAATCGAAAATCATAACGATTTTTCTAACACCGTTTTAATAGGACTGCAACCACGAGGTACATTTTTAGCAAAGCGATTAGCAAAATTGTTAACAGATGAATATCATATAAAAAACCTACAATTAGGTTTTTTAGACATTACCTTTTATCGAGATGATTTTCGTAGAAGAAATGAACCTTTAGAAGCAACATCAACCAAAATAGATTTTTTAATTGAAGATAAAAAAGTAGTTTTTATTGACGATGTACTTTATTCAGGTAGAAGTGTTCGAAGTGCTTTAACAGCAATTCAATCATACGGAAGACCTGATAATATTGAGTTATTAGTACTTATTGACCGTCGTTTTAGCCGTCATTTACCTATTCAACCTAATTATAGAGGTAGACAAGTAGATGCAATTAATGAAGAAAAAGTGGTTGTTAATTGGCTAGAAACCCATAAAAAAGATACAATTTACTTAGAAACCAAGCCTACTAAGCTTGATTAGCTATGATTATAAAAAAAAACTAAAATGAAGCAGTTAAGTGTTGAAAACTTATTAGGTATCAAATACCTTAACAAAACTGATTTAGAGCTTATTTTTGAAACTGCTTCTCATTTTAAAGAAGTTATAAATAGACCTATTAAAAAAGTACCATCTTTAAGAGATATTACAATTGCTAATTTATTTTTTGAAAATAGCACACGTACTAAGCTATCATTTGAACTAGCTGAAAAACGTTTATCTGCTGATGTTATTAATTTTTCTGCTGGACAATCATCAGTTAAAAAAGGTGAAACTTTAATTGATACGGTAAACAATATTTTAGCCATGAAGGTTGATATTGTGGTAATGCGTCATGCAAGTGTTGGAGCAGGAATATTTTTATCAAAACATGTAGATGCTAAAATTATCAATGCTGGTGACGGAACTCATGAACATCCAACGCAAGCATTATTAGATAGTTTTTCAATGCGTGAAGCCTTAAATAGTAATTTAAAAGGTAAAAAAATTGTTATTGTTGGTGATGTTTTACATTCAAGAGTAGCTTTATCAAATATATTTGCATTACAACTACAAGGCGCTCACGTTAAAGTTTGCGGACCAACTACTCTAATACCACGTTATATTACTAGCTTAGGCGTTGAGGTAGAAACAAATTTAAAAAAAGCTTTAGAGTGGTGTGATGTAGCTAATGTTTTACGAGTACAACATGAACGAATGGATATTAAATATTTTCCTTCAACACGAGAATATACCCAGCTTTTTGGTATTAATAGAGCGATATTAGATAGCCTTAATAAAGAGATTGTTATTATGCACCCAGGACCTATAAACCGTGGCGTAGAACTAACAAGTGATGTTGCAGACAGTAGCCAATCTATTATATTAAATCAAGTAGAAAATGGTGTTGCTGTGCGTATGGCTGCCATATACCTTTTAGCAGAACAAATAAAGAGATAACCATGAAAATAGAACATAAAAATAATTATACCTTAATTAGTTCTGAAGAGGATAATTTTAAAGATTTCTTCTTAACTTTTGAAAAAGAACATATTAACTATAACAAAAAAAACGTTATTATTAAAATTTTAGGTGATTTTTATTCTTCAAAAGAAAATATTTTGCTATTTTTGGAATATGCTGATAAACATCAACAAAACAATACCTCTTTTATTATTATTGTAAAAGATGTAAATATTGATGATTTTCCGGAAACCCTTAACATTGTTCCAACATTAATTGAAGCAGAAGATGTTTTAGAGATGGAAAATATACAGCGAGATTTAGGTTTTTAACCTAAATAAATACTTTAAACAAATATGTATGGCTAAAAAAATACTTTTTTTCTTCTTATTAATAACACTATCAAGTTTTTCTCAACAAAAATCTATAGATAAATTAGTAGCATCACCTAACCCTTTTACAAATAACACAAAGATATTTGTTACCTCTGAAAATAATCAAACAATAATTTTAAGTATTAGAAATATACTTGGTAAAACAGTATACACTAAAGAATTTGAAATTATAAAAGGGGGCAACACAATTCCTTTTGAGCGTAATAACTTAAAATCAGGTATGTATATTTATGCAATTCAAAGCAATAGTGAAATTATTTCTAAACGTTTTGTTATAAAGTAAATGAGTTTAAAACTAACTGTTTTAGGCTGTCACTCTGCTACTCCAAGAGTAAATGCACACCCTACATCACAATATTTAGAAATTAATAATAGTCATTTTTTAATTGATTGCGGAGAGGGAACTCAAAGGCAAATGAGAAAATACAAAATAGGATTTTCTAAAATTAATCATATTTTTATTTCTCATTTACATGGGGATCATTTTTTTGGCTTAATAGGTCTTATTTCAACATTCGGAATTTTAAACAGAGAAAAAGATTTACATATATACGGCCCAAAAGGAATTAAAGAAATTACTGTACTTCAATTAAAACTAACTAAATCATGGACTAAATACAAAACTTTCTTCCATGAATTAACATCTAACGAAAGTGAGTTAATTTTTGAAGATGATAAAGTTACTGTACATACTATTCCTTTAGATCATAGAATTTATACAAACGGTTTTTTATTTAAAGAAAAAAACAAACAAAGAAAATTACACATAGGTAATATTCAACAATACGATGAAATAGATACTTGTGATTATCATAACATTAAAGCAGGTAAAGATTTTACACTATCTACAGGTGAAGTTATACCTAATACCTTTTTGACAATGGACCCTCCAAAGCCTAAAAGTTTTGCTTTTTGTAGTGATACCGCCTATAAACCTAACATAGTTTCTATTATTAAAGAGGTAGATTTATTATACCATGAAGCTACATTTTTAAAAGATAGAGAAGATTTGTGTGAAAAAACAAAACACTCTACAGCACAACAAGCCGCAAGTATTGCCAATGCGGCAAATGTTCAAAAACTAATTATTGGACATTATTCTAGTAGATATGCCAATATAGATGATTTCAAAAAAGAAGCACAAATCGTTTTTAAAAATGTCGAATTAGCACAAGCAGGAAATTTATATTCTATGCAAAATACTCCTATTTCTATTAAAAATTAATATTGATTAGTTGATAATAAAACCAACGTACATGCTACTTCATACTTAATATTGTTTTCAAATAAGAGCTTGTAAAACTCTTCATTTTCAGTACCTGGATTAAATATTACTCTATTAGGTTTTAAACCAATAACATATTGATAATAATCTTTTTGACGTTTAGGGTTTAAATATAAAGTAACAGTATTTACATCTGTAAATGGCACTTTCTCTTTTTCAATAAAAACATCTAATACATTGCCACTTTTTAAACCAATTGCATAAGTTTTAATATTTTTATTACGTAACTTTTTAATAGCAATATTAGAATACCTTGTAGAATTTAAAGAAGCACCTATAACTAAAGTTGTTTTTTTCATCATAAAATGTAATAAGTATAATAAATTATTTGTAAAGTTATATACTATTGTAGTAATACTCTAATAATTAAAATAAAAAATCAAAGTAGTGCTTTGATTTCTTATTTATTAGTAAATATTACCAACGCATAATAACCGAACCCCATGTAAATCCACTACCAAAAGCTGCTAAGACTACTAAATCATTATCTTTAATTTTTCCTAGCTCCCACGCCTCGGTTAAGGCAATAATTATAGATGCTGCTGTAGTATTACCATACTTCATAATATTATTATATACTTTATCATCACTTAATTGAAATTTCTTTTGAATAAACTGTGCAATACGTAAATTTGCTTGATGCGGAATTAACATATCAATATCTTCTTTCTGTAATCCATTTGCTACCAATCCCTCTGTAATTGCTTCTGAAAAACGACATACCGCATGTTTAAACACAAATTGTCCGTTCATATAAGGGTAGTAAGAAATATCGTCTGGATCATTTTTTTCTAAAATTTCAGGAACCCAATGACTTGTAGATGGTCCTTCTAACATTAATTCTTTTGCATGTTTTCCTTCTGAGTGTAAATGAGATGATAAAATACCTTTTCCGGCTACTTCACTTCTTGACAAAACAGCTGCTCCTGCTCCATCTCCAAAAATTACAGAAACATTTCTTCCTCTTGTTGATTTATCTAAACCCCCTGAATGATTTTCGGCACCTATAACTAAAATATTTTTATACATTCCTGTTTTTATAAACTGATCAGCAACCGACATCGCATAAATAAATCCAGAACACTGATTGCGTACATCTAATGCACCAATGGTAGGCATATCTAACATTTCTTGTACCTGTACACCACCTCCAGGAAAATACATATCTGGACTTAAAGTTGCAAAAACAATAAAATCAATATCATCCTTTGTTAAACCAGATCGCTCAATAGCAATTCTAGATGCCTTTGCTCCCATTACAGCAGTTGTATCACCTGTTTTAGCATCTATCCAACGACGTTCTTCAATTCCTGTTCGCTCTTTTATCCATTCATTAGAAGTTTCCATAAATATTGTCAAGTCGTTGTTTTTTACAACATTTTCAGGAACGTAATATCCTAATCCTGTAATTTTTGAGTTATACATATATTATATTTATTTTTGGTAATTTGAAATTGTAAGTTATAAAAATAGTGATAAAAAACTGACTAAAAAGATAGCCATTTTAGCATAAAAAACGTCATCTTGTCATAAAACTTCTTTTGGTATTTTTTTTGACTACCTAAACATCAGAAAGCAATAGCAATCAATAAAATAATCAAAATATATAATTATGAGTAAAGGAAGTATTAATGTGTCGGTAGAAAATATATTTCCACTGATTAAAAAATTCTTGTATTCTGACCACGAAATTTTTTTACGTGAGTTAATATCAAACGGAACAGATGCAACTACAAAATTAAAACACTTAATTTCTATTGGTGAAGCTAAAACCGAATTAGGAGATGCTAAAATTGAAATTAGCATTGATAAAGAGGCTAAAACCATTACCATTAAAGATCAAGGTATAGGTATGACGGCTGATGAAGTTGAAAAATACATCAACCAAATTGCTTTTTCTGGAGCCGAAGAGTTTTTAGAAAAATATAAAGATGATAAAAACGAAACTGGTGTTATTGGACACTTTGGTTTAGGTTTTTATTCTGCTTTTATGGTAGCTCATAAAGTAGATTTAATTACAAAATCGTTTAAAGATGAACCTGCTGCACATTGGTCATGTGACGGTTCTCCTGAATATAGCTTAGTTGCACACGATAAAGCTGACAGAGGTACCGAAATTATTTTGCATATCGCTGAAGATTCTTTAGAGTTTTTAGAAGAAAGTAAAATTGGTGGTTTATTAAACAAATACAATCGTTTCAATCAAGTGCCAATTAAATTTGGAACAAAGAAAATAAACGATCCTGAATTTACGCCTGCAACTACTACAGATGCTGATGGTAAAGAAACTACTGAACCTCACCAACAAATTGAAGTTGATAATATTATCAACAACACAAACCCAGCTTGGACAAAAGCTCCTGCTGATTTAAATGATGAAGATTACACGAATTTTTACCGTGAATTGTATCCAATGCAATTTGAAGAATCTTTATTTCACATTCATTTAAATGTTGATTACCCGTTTAACTTAACAGGAATTTTATTCTTCCCTAAGTTAACGCAAAGTTTAGATATGCAAAAGGATAAAATCCAATTGTATCAAAACCAAGTATATGTAACTGATAACGTTGAAGGAATTGTTCCTGACTTTTTACAAATGTTAAAAGGTGTTATCGATTCTCCTGATATTCCTTTAAATGTTTCTCGTTCTGGTTTACAAGCTGACGGAGCTGTAAAGAAAATTTCGGGTTACATTACTAAAAAAGTTGCCGATAAATTAAGTTCTTTATTCAAAAAAGATAGAGCTGATTTTGAGCAAAAATGGAATGATATTAAAGTTATTATCGAATACGGAATGTTATCAGAAGATAAATTTATGGATAAAGCCAAAAAATTTGCTTTATATCCAACTGTTGCTGATACATACTTTACTTTTGATGAATTAGTTGAAAAAACTAAAGACAACCAAATCGATAAAGACGGAAATCACATTATTTTATATGCTTCTAATAAAGATGCTCAGCATAGTTATATACAAGATGCTACAGCCAAAGGTTATGAAGTTGTGGTGTTAGACTCGCCTATTGTATCGCATTTAATGCAAAAATTAGAAACTGCTGGCGAAACTAAAGTACAATTTGTTCGTGTAGATTCTGATTTTATTGACAACTTAATTAAGAAAGACGATGCTGTTATTTCTAAATTAACCGATGAAGAAAAAGAAGCTTTAAAACCTGTTATTGAAAGTACTGTTAACAATAAAAGTTATACGGTTCAATTAGAAGCTATGGATTCTGCTTCGTCTCCATTTATAATTACAGTACCTGAGTTTATGCGCCGTATGAAAGAAATGCAAGCTTCTGGTGGTGGAGGTGGAATGATGGGAATGGGTAATTTACCTGAAATGTATAATTTAGTTGTAAATACAAATGCTCCATTAGTTTCTGAAATTTTAAATGCTGACGAAAACAAAAAGAAAGAGTTAATTACACAGGCTTTTGATTTAGCTAAATTATCTCAAAACTTATTACATGGTGAGGCTTTAACTAACTTCATCAAACGTTCTTACGAACTTATTAAGTAATATTTTTTTACTTTTAAATATATTAAAAACCTCTTTGTGTTATGCAAAGAGGTTTTTTATTCTGTTTTATTTTAAGAAGATTTTTTAAAAGCAAAAGCATTATTGTTAATTATATTTTAAAACATAAAAATTTATTTGTTTTAGATAATTCTTTTCTGAAAATTTTAGCAGATTTTTCTACAAGTAAATTAAGATTACTAGATACTTCAGTTCGATTTAGTTTTTTTGTATCACCTATTAATTTAATATTTTCAAAAATGATTTCTTGTAGTTTTTTTTCGGTTTCATTATTTAAGTATAATATAATTTTTGAATTTAATTTATCTATTTTAATAACAGATAAATCATAAGGCTTAACATATTTTTCATCCATTTCAACTTTTTCATTTTCACTCATATCATTTATATTTGAAGATAAATGTTTTCTATCTTCAAAACAATAAGTCTTCAGTGTCATTAAATTTGTAACCGCGGAAACATAATCACTAATCAGTTCTCTAAGAGTTTCTATTCTTTTTATTCTTGAATTTGTTACTATGTTTAATTTTGCTTGATAAAGAGCTATTAATCCTGCAATCAATAATGTTAAAACTTTAATAATAAAATCTATCATATTTTTAAATTAGTTTTTTGTAAATAATTAAATTATCTAGCCCCGATTGAAGCAATTGTTTAAGCTCCTTTTTGTTTTTTTCAAACAAAAAGAGCGAGTGCGAAAAGCGGGAAATAGCTTCTAAAAAAAATTATATTTTAATAAACCTACTTACTAAATTATTTATTTGATCGGAAATTGATAGTTTAACTACTATAAATAAATACGTAGGTATAATTATAATACTTTTTAAAATAATATTAATTAATGGGTCTATTCTAAAACTTTTAATTGAAAATTGTGGTATCGAAAAATTCCAAAAATAGAAGACTAAAAATAATACTAAAATGATTAAAGTCATTTGTAATGTTTTTAGCGTATATGGAAACATTTTTAATTTATTATTTACAAACCAAAGTTTAAAGGCATTAAAAGTTACTACCGCTAATAAGGTTGCTAATGCTAACCCTTCGGTACCCATACCTATATTATTATAAAAAAACACATTTAAATAAGTAACCATAAACGCCATTCCAACGCCAATAGGCATGGTAATTCTATAAAATTTTGAATTTTGAATAATAGCACCATTATTACCTAAAGACATCATAAATAATTTAGCACTAGATATTAATAAAACTACCAAACCACCACCTGCATAATTTTTATTTGGCATTATTTTAAATAATTCGGCTACGTTACAGTTTACGAGTATAAAAAACAAACCGCCTATTAGCAATAAATTAATAGCGCTTTTATGATACAAACTGTTAGTTTCATTATTATTATTTTCATTAATGGCTTTTGAGGTTAATGGTTGTAAAATTTGCCCCATAGCCCTACTTGGCGCTTCAATAAAACTTCCTATAAATAATGCTACACCGTAATATGCAGCGGTTGCTAACCCATCTTTACCAGGAATCATTATTTTATCAATATCTAACACAAGTGCACCTGCACTTCCTGCCAAAACAATGTAAAATGAATAACGTAACACCTCTTTAAAATTAGATGGTAACGTAAAACTTAGTATTGGCGTGTACAGTTTAAACGCATAAAAAAGCATTAACAAGGTTCTTATTATATATGCAATAGTCATACAATACAAAAATTCTTGTTTTGTAATAATATTAAAGTTTACAGCAAATAACAACAGCATAATAGCAACCCTGTTGTAAAGTTCTTTTAAAACATTACCAAAAACCGATTGCATTTGTACTTTTGCCCACGAATAAAAAACTTCAAAATAAGCACAACACACCGCAATAATGTATATATAAATAGTATAGTTTTCAATAATTAAATTACCTTCAACATTACTTTTTGCTATATATCCCATTATTAAGTCATGAAAAAAATTCCAGCAAAAACCTATAGGTAATGCAACAAGTAAGGGTAAAAAAAGTACAGAACTTAAAAAACTATCTTTTTCTTTTTTAGTTTTATAAGCTGTAAAAAACTTAATAATAGTAAACTGAATACCTAATGCAATAATTGGCATTAATAAATTTGACGCAGCAAATACATAGGTTGCCAAACCGTAATACTCATCTTTTAAAAATCTTGAATATAAAACTAGGGTATTTATACCACCTATTAAAAATCCTAAATAGATAATTATGGTGTTTTTAAGCGATTGTTTTAATACGATTCCCAATTTATGATTTTATTAATTTGATAATTGATTGATATATTTTTTCGCCAACATTATTACCGTATAATGCTTCTTTAAAATATTTTGTTGCTTTTAAAAATTCGGTATAGGCAGTTATTATTTCTTGTGAATTTGTTGCCGTAATTTTAGCATAACCGTTAGTTACAAGCTCTGTCCATTCGGTTTCTTCTCTGGCAATAATGCAATATTTTTTATTAAAAAAGGCTTCTTTTTGAAGTCCGCCACTATCGGTAACAACTAAAGCACAATTTTTTAAAAGTTCGAGCATATCGAAATAACCAACAGGATTTATAAAAGTAATTTTCGGTTTTAAGCCGTATAAATTGAGCATTTTTTTTGTTCGAGGATGCAACGGCATTATCACTTTTTTTGATTTATTTATTTCTTCTAATCCTAAAAAAACATTGGTCAATTTTTGTTTATCCTCTGTATTTTCTTGACGATGAATAGTTGCTAATACAAAATCGTTTTTCAGCAAGTTTAAATCAGTAATAACTGTTGATTTTTCTTCAGAAAAAGCTCCGTAAAACGCTACAGCATCTTTCATAATATCGCCATGTTGCTCAATTTTAATAGCTAAATTATCAAAACCTTCTTGTTTTAAATTATCAATAGCAACTTGTGTTGGGCAACTTAATAAATCGGCAATTCTATCGGTTATAATTCGGTTTATTTCTTCGGGCATTTGCATATTATACGAACGTAAACCTGCTTCAATATGCACTACTTTTATATGTAATTTTTTTGCTGATAAAGCCCCAGCAACCGTAGAATTTGTATCGCCATAAACTACAATTGCATCGGGTTTTTCTACTAGTAAAATTTCTTCAATTTTTTCTAGCATTTGCCCAGTCATCGCACCATGATTTAAACCATTGATGTTTAAATTATATTTTGGCTTCGGAATTTGCATTTCATCAAAAAAAACAGCGCTCATATTGGCATCAAAATGTTGCCCTGTATGCACAATTATTTCTTCAATTTCTTGATGATTTTTTATGACTCTGCTAAGTACTGCTCCTTTTACAAACTGAGGTCTGGCTCCTAATATGGTGACTATTTTTTTCAAGAATTTACTACTTGTTTAAGTATTACTGATAATTTTTTGGTTAACTCTTTTCGATGATATTGTTCAATATTTTTTGAAGAAACTTGCAACCTATTTTCTTTGTAACTATTATAAAAACTTAAAACCGATTTTTTAATTGCTTCTTTATCATCAAAATCAACAATAGTTCCTGAATTGGTGTTTTTTAAAATTTCTGATAAATCGCCGTCTTCAGGTCCAATGGCTAATATAGGTCGTTTTGCTTGTAAATACTCAAAAATTTTACCTGTTATAATTCCCTTAGCACTTGGAACTTTATTTACAGCAAGTAATAAAACTTGTGAATTACGCTGATATTTTTGTACTTCTTTATGCGGAACATAATTTATTTTTTCAACATTTTTAAATTGATATTTTTCTAAATCAGTAATTACATCATCAGATAATTTACCAATTAATTTTATCTCTAAATCATTTTTAAAAGCATTATTTTCTTCGGATAATTCAGCCAAAGCCTTCCATAAAATAATTGGATTTCTATCAAAATTCATTAATCCGATATGCGTTATTGAAAATTTATCATCTAAAACAACATTGTTTTTTTCATTTTCTGATGAATCGTATCCATTAGTAATCACATGAATATTTTTTGAAAATTTATTGTAATTTTCTTTCATTGTTTTACCAACTACGAGTGTTGCATCAGCATTTTTTAAAACTTGTTGTTCTAATTGATGGTGTTTTTTTATTGATTTTTTAGTTAATGGTAATTGATGAAAATAATCAATATCCGTCCACGGATCACGAAAATCAGCAATCCATTTTATATTTGTTTTTTTCTTTAACTCCAAGCCTATTAAATGCAAACTATGCGGAGGACCTGTAGTAATAATAGCATCAATTTTATTTTCTGATAGATATTTTTCTAAATATTTTACTGATGGTTTTATCCAAAATTTACGAGCATCAGGAATAAAATAATTTGCTCTAATATATTGTAATATTTTTCCAAAAAAAGTTGGATTCGGATTTAAAAAACCGGCACTTATTTTGGTTTCCTTTTTTTTAAATATTGATAAGAAATCGTTTGGTTCATAAATGCCTTTTTTGATAACTTCTAAATTATCAGGAACATCACTTTTTAAAGATGCATCAATAATAGGATACTTAGCATTATGCACCGTATATACAACAGGTTCAATATTAAAATCTCGTAAATATTTTACAAATTTTAACCAACGTTGTACTCCCGAACCTCCTGCAGGCACCCAATAATAAGTAATAATTAGTACTTTCAAATTATATATATGTATATAAACTATGTAATTTCAAGCTTTCCTCTTCCCAGTTTTCTCCTTGATTCATTACTGCATCAAAAGCGTTATACTTCTTATAATCTAGTAGATTACCCTTTTGATGAATCATAAGAACCTTATCGGTAAAATCATTAACATCATCTGCTTTAAAAACTACTCCGCAATCGTATTTTTCTACAATTCGTTTTAAAGGTTTACAAGAACTTACTAATAACAAACTCTTACTCATCATTATTTGAAATAATTTATGAGGTATCGTATTATCGGTATGCTCGTTTGATTTATGAGGAATTATATTGATGTTAGATTCTTGCATAATGGTTGAAACTTCGTTAAAAGGTCTGTAACCAACAAACTTTACATTACGCTCTACTTTATATTTTCTAGTAATTTCTTTTAATTTTGTTTCAACGGCAAAACTTCCTTTACCTATTAAGAAAAGAGTGGCATTAGGTATTTTAGCTATAATTTGAGGCATTGCTTTAATAGCCGTATCAATTCCTCTGTGAGGTCCAAACCCACCTATATATGTTATTGAAAAATATTGAGGATTAATTATATTTTGTGCTACTGAGTTTAAAAAATTACTAGCAAATTCTTTTTTCTCAAAATTAGAAATAACCACCAACTTATTAGGATTAATATTAAAGTTAGTAATTAATTTTTGTTTCATTTCTTCTACTACACAAATAATAGTATCGTACTTTTTACAATATTTTCTTTCTTTATAAGACCATAAGGTAGGGTTCATAAAAATAAAATTCTTTAGTTTTATTATTGGATTTTTTTTCCATAAAAACCAAGTTTTTAAAGCCTCTGGATAATTTTCATGCATATCTAAAATTACTTTTTTAACTTTAGTTTTAAATAGATATCCTGTGCCTGCTAATGGTAAATCATGAATATGAAGGTAATCTATATTATATTGCTTCATAGCTTTTTTTATTCCGAATAAAAAAAGAAGATTTATATTAAAAATACTTTCAAAAACATCGTGTAAACCTTTTTTAGAATTCGAATAATTAGCGCCTATTCTGAAAATAGTAACACCATTAACTAGTTCTATTTTTTTATCATTTTTTTGGTGTGGACAAATAACTATCACTTTATTTCCACTATTAACTAACGATTCAGCTTCTTTTCGAACTCTTATGTCATTAGGATAAGAAGCGTCTACCACCATAGCTATATAACTCATGATAAAAAAGCTATACATTTTTTCAAGATACGTTCTGTTGCGTTTCCGTCCCAAAAAATAGGAACTTCTCCTTCTCTAAAACTTTTGTTCTCAATAGCTTTTAAATGATTGATAATTTTTTCATTATCAAAAGACATTAAAATGTTAGTTCCTTTAGTTATAGTTACTGGACGCTCTGTATTTTCTCTTAAAGTGATACACGGTATTTTTTGAAAAGTGGTTTCTTCTTGAATTCCTCCACTATCTGTAACTACACAAAATGAATATTTTATTAGTTTTTGAAAAGCAAAATAGTTTTGTGGTGGAATAATTTTTAATCTCTTTATAGACTTGAGTGAATTTAATAATTCATTTTTAATGAAACTTTTTTTTGTTCTTGGGTGTAATGAAAATACTATGTTATATTTTATAGTTATCTCTTGTAAGAGACTTATTATTTTATGAAGACTCTCTTTAGTATCTACATTTCTTGGCCTATGCATGGTTACCAAAATATAATTTTTATAAGTAATATCATCTAATATGGTTGATGCTTCTATTTGTTCTTTAAAATGAACAAGTGTATCAATCATTGTATTTCCAACATATGCTATTTGAGAGTCTGTTTTTCCTATATTTTTTAAATTCTCAATCCCACTTTCTTCAGTAACAAAACAGATATCCGAAATTTCATCGGTTATAACTCTATTTATTTCTTCTGGCATTTCTCTATCTAAACTTCTCAACCCACTTTCTACATGTCCTAATTTTAAATTTAATTTGTTAGCAGTAATTGAAGCCGCTAAAGTTGAATTGACATCTCCTACAGAAAGTAACAAATCAGGATTGAATTCATTTATAACTCCTTCTAGTTTAATCATGATTTCTCCGATTAAACTATTAGCTGATTTTCCATTTATATTTAAAAAATAATCTACTTTAATATTAAAATTCTCTAAAAATATAGCAGACATTTTCTCATCATAATGCTGACCTGTATGTGCTATTTTTAAGTCAATATTTTGTAATATTGCTTGTTTTTTAAATTGGGTTATTTTTACAAAATTGGGTCTAGTGCCCACAACAATTAAAATTTTCTTCCTCATTTTTTCTATATCTAACCTCTAATTACTTTTTTTATTGTGGAGCTTGGTCTAAGAATTAATAACTATATATGTAAATTTACTTTATCTTATTAAACTAAAATGTCCTGTTTTTTTTTATTATTTCTTGATTATTTTCTTTTAAAATCAATAAATACCAATAATCATTTGAAGGCATTTGATAACCATTATAAGTTCCATTCCAAATTAAAGGATTTAATTTACTATTTCTAAGATTAAGTAGTTTTCCAAATCTATCATAAATAAACATCTCTACTTGTTCATAAGACTCTACACCTCCTATAACCCAACTATCATTAAAACCATCCATATTCGGCGTAAAAAAAAGCGGTATCTTAATGTTATTAATTTGATTGACAAAAAAAATATAACTAACTGATTTAGAACAATAACTGGAAAAAGGCGTAAAAGTGTAGACTGTTTTCCCGAGTCTTGTAGTATCAAATATCGGGTTCCAAACACCTGAAATCAAATTATCAGAAATACTAGGTAATATATAATCTTCTCCTTCTTTCAGTATAGTTTTTAGAGTTGAAAAAACAGGAGTTACTATTTTTGAGATAGTAATATCTTGTTGAAATTCTTCTGTACATTCTAATGAATTTGGAGTAAAAGTATAACTTGTTGTACCTAAAATAGTTGTATCTAAAAATGGTGACCAGTTTCCTGATATTGAATTATCTGAAATTATTGGTAAAGAATAAGAACTTCCTAAGCATAATTCTGTTTCTAGAGTTGAAAAAACAGGTTTCTTAGCTTCTAAATCGGGTACTATAATACCTTTATAGTATTTAAAATCATCTATATAACCTTTAAAGTAATACCCAGAGTTATTAGTGTTTTGATCATGCCTTCCTAAAGTTCCTGGTGAACTAGAATAAGCTAAATCTCCTCCAGATCCAGAATACCCTCCTCCTAACTCTTTACAATCCTCATAAATTCTCATATCATTCTCATTAACAACAATAATTTGAATTAGATGCCAATCTGAATCGATTACATTATTACTTAAGTACCCCCTTCTGTTATTAGCTGTATAATTAGATGAACCATCTCCATACCCTACTGCATATTTACCTGTAGAAGATTGACTTGTAAAAAAAACTCCTGAATTAACATCTTCTTGATAAGAGGTATTAAAAACAGCTCTATCTGTAACATCATCACTATCATATTTAATCCAAAAAGTAAATGAAACTGGTAAATTTGGTTTTAGCTCATCTAAATTAGGAAAATCTACATAATCATCAATCCCATCGAAGTATGCTGCAGAATTTAGATTACCACTCCTATCAGTTGCGTACGAAATACCATATGAGTCACCATTATAATTATTTCCACTTATATCATTACTATTACCATTGAAAGAATAATGTAATAAAAGTTCTTGTGAATTAATAATAAGACTAAACGAGAATAATAATATTGCTATTATTTCTTTTTTCATTAATTAATCAATTTTTTAACAACAAATTTAAAAAAAAAATACTAGTAAAAACAAAATTAAAATATATTCAAATGATGCATTATTACTAATAATATTTAACTAATAAAAAACAACAATTACTCTCTTATTAATATTAACAACCTAAAAATTAAAGTAAATAAAAACCTAGAAAACATCCAATTTATATATTTATAAAAAAACTATGCATCTAACACAAAATTAAACTATTAAAAATTAAAAACTAGTAAGTTTACAAACCTATCTAAAGTAAATATTTCTTGATTACTACCTAGTTCAAAATAAAAATTATTTGGTTTTTGAAAGCTAAAACAAAATATAATAAAGTACGCATAGTATCAACTAATTTTAAGTTAAATAAGTTTAGTATTCTTTCTTTTTTTACGAATAACAAACCATGATACGGAAATTAAAAGCAATAAAACATATGAAGATAGCGTAATTTTATTTCCTGTTTGTATTATTTTCGGCTCGTATTTAAAGATAACTTCGTGTTTTCCTTTTGGTATTTCCATACCTCTAAGTACATAATTCACTTGATAATGTTCAGTTTTAACGCCATCTAAATAAGCATTCCAACCATCTTTATAATAAATTTCTGAAAATACAGCAAACTGATTTTCTTGCGTATCAGTTTTATAAACCAGCGTTGTAACATCATTTTTAATTAATGAAATTGTAGCTGTTGAATCTTTTTTAAATAGATTCTTATAATCCATATATCCTTGTGGACTTCTTTTTAATTCTTGTCCATTAATTACGGCTGATGTTTTAGTATTTAAACTATCTAAAGCAACTATTTCTTCATCTGCGGATGCAACAATTTTTAAATTATATACAAACCATGCATTTCCGTTTACATCAGTATTTTCTTGTAATTTATCATCGCCAACAATAAAGTATTTTGCATTTAGCATGTTTAATACTTCGATATTATTTTTTGAAATCTGATAATCAAATAATTCTTGATATCGCTTCATTTTAGCCGCATGATATCCTCCTATCGAATTATGAAAATACGATGTTCTTCCATCTTGCATAGGATTTACGCTAAAATTTGCTACACGATAATGGCTCTTATCTTTTAAAATTTCTTTATCAGTTTCGGTTGCCGTAAATGGTTTTAACACTTTTCTTGCCGATGTAAAATCTTCTTTATTTACGTATTTAATATCAACAGAAACTAAATCAAAAATAATTAAAACTCCTAAAATTATTATAACAGGCACTTGTTTTAATTTTCCTTTCAGATAAAACCACAATAATACAGCTGATGCTAAAATCAATAAAAAAGAACGAACACTATCATTAAATAACATGGCTTTTCTATCAGCAATTAAAGCATCAATTAACGTTGGTAATTGCTGATATTGCGCATCTCTTAATCCTTCAAAAGCAAATAAACTAGATCCGAAAAGTGCAAATAATAAAGTAATTCCTCCTAAAACATAAAAAGCATTTTTTAAAGCATTTTCTTTTTCTTCGGATGCTATTTTTGATGAAAACAAATCACGTAAAGCTATAATTCCTAATAACGGAACGCACAATTCTGCAATTACTTGAATCGATGAAACGGCTCTAAATTTATTATAAAGTGGTACATAATCGATAAAAAAATTAGTAATTCCTGCAAAATTTTTCCCCCAACTTAATACTATTGAAAAAATAGTTGCCGACACTAACCAATATTTTAAACGTCCTTTTACCAAGAAAACACCTAAAAAAAACAAGAAAAATAAAATTGCACCTATATATGCAGGTGCTTCTACAATTGGTTGTGTTCCCCAATAAGTTAAAACTTGTTTCGAATACTCTTTAGCAACACTTCTACCTGCATTTTTTTCTAAAGTTTGATAAAATTCAGAATCTGAACTCAATTCTTCAACAGTTCCACCGCCCATAAAACGAGGAATTATCAAATTAAAAGTTTCAGCAATTCCGTAACTATATTCTGTAATATATGATTTTTCTAAACCTGTTGATTTTTCTTTTGGAGAACCGTCTGGATTAATAGTTAATGCCGATTTTCCTCGGGTACTAAAATCGCTATATTCTTTCATCGATAACAATCGAGTTGAATTTACACCTAAACCAATCACCATTGCAACTATCAAAATAATGGCTTGTTTCCCAAATACGGGCAAATTTTTAGTTTTAAATGCTTCAATAAATTCAACAATTACTAATATCAATAAGCAAAAACCTAAATAATAGGTCATCTGCGGATGATTTGTATAAACTTCCAAAGCCATCGCCAAAGCAGTAATTACAAATCCTACTAAATATTTTTTTCTAAAAATGTATAAAACACCTGCAATTACCATTGGCATGTAACCGATTGCGTGAGCTTTTGCATTGTGTCCTGCTCCAAAAATAATAATTAAATACGTCGAAAAGCCGAAGGATAAACTTCCTAAAATGGCTAATTTCCAATCTACTTTTAAGGCGGTTAATAGTAAAAAGAATCCGAAGAAATATAAAAACAAATAATCTGCGGGACGTGGTAAAAAACGAATTGCTTTATCAATATATCTAACAAAATCATTCGGATAATAAGCACTTACCTGATATGCTGGCATACCGCTAAATGCATTTCCTAGCCAATATGGTTCTTCTCCTTTTTCAGTTCGATAATCTTTTACTTCTTTCGACATCCCTATAAACTGGGTAATGTCATTCTGTCTTATCTCTTTACCTCTTAAAACAGGATTAAAATATAGTAATGATATTATTGCAAAAATTACTATTGTTACTGCAAATGGTATAATTTTCTTATAGTTCATCTTTAATCTATTTCTTCAAAATCAACATACTCACCAACAGTATTATTGCTTTCTTTTGTCGATTTTGGTTTCTTATCAACAATTGTTTTTCCTGTTTCTACAGTTGTTTCTTGCTGATTGTTATATTGTTGATTTGCTTTTTTATGAACTTTGTCAACTGCTTTTTTTAACAAATAAGGAGCAAATAATTTTACAAGAAATTTAACTACATAATAAATTAATACTATTATCAATAAAGTTCTTAAAAAATTCATAGGTCCTGCTTCATTTAAATGTATCATCATAAACTTTAATAAAAATTTAATCAAAAATAACAATTTGAAGCAAAAGGAAGCGTTAAGACTTTACAAAACTTATATTAAATAGTAATTTGTATTTTTTGTATGTTTGTAATAACTGTATAAATTGATTTTATAACATGATTAAGAAACTTATTCTATTTTTTACTTTTTTCTCAGCATTAGCTGTAAGTGCTCAATATACTACAGTTATAAATTCAAATAGACCAGGCTTTTCAGAAAGCCCGTATAGTGTTGGTACAGGTGTATATCAATTTGAATCTAGTTTATTTTATAAAAAAGCAAATGCAACTCCTATTTACAGTAACCCAGAAGCTTTAGGTGTAAACTTATTATTTAGAACTACTTTTTTTATTGAAAAATTAGAGTTAAATGTGAATACAACTTTTCAAAAAGGCAAAATTGCATTCAAAAATATTTTTGAATCTTCTTACAATGAAACAGGTTTAAGTAAACTTACTTTAGGAGCTAAATATTTAATATATACACCTAAATACGACGATAAAAAAGAAGAAATTAGAAGCTGGAAGGCAAGGCATTCTTTTGATTATAAAAGGTGGATACCTCATGTAGGTATTTATGTAGGAGCTAACTTTGGTAGTATTTTAACTAATTATTATGAAAAAGGAGGCATAAATACTAAGGTTGGTCTTTTACTTCAAAATGAATTTTCTGATAAACTATATGTTATTACAAATTTATACTATGATTACATAGGTAGTGACTTTTCTGAATACTCTTATATTATTACAGGAACATATAATTTTAATGATTACTGGTCTGGTTTTGCCGAATTACAAGGAACCTTTGATCAATATGAAAAGAAAACTAATATAGGAACTGGAGCTGCTTACTTATTTAACGAAAACTTACAATTTAATGCTACCGTAAGAGGAACTTTACAACAAAAAGAAATTGGTTTATATACAGGTATTGGCCTTTCATATAGAATAGATAAACACAAGGATAAATTTATTGAGGTAGATGAATTTGATAATAAACTAGAAGAACAAAAAACTAAAGAATACGACGAAAACAAAGGTTTTTTTGGTCGTTTGTTTTCAAAAATTAAAAAATTGTTTCAAAAGAAAGACAAACAAACTATAGTTTTAAAAAATGGTGAGAAAGAAGAAGAAATAACAATTGAAAAACCAAAAAGAGAACGTTCTAAATCTTTAATTAATGTAATAGCTAAAGAAGATAAGAAAGAAAAGAAAAAAACTACAAAATCTGAGAAAAAAGCTGCTAAGAAAGCTGCTAAAAAGCTAAAAAAAGAAAAAAAGAAAAAAGAAAAAGAGGCTAATAAAAAAGAAAAGCAGCGTTTAAAACTTGAAAAAGAAATTTTAAAGAGTGAAGAAAAAGAAGCCAAACTAAAAGAAGAGGAACGTTTAAAACTTGAAAAAGAAATTTTGAAGAGTGAAAAAAAAGAAGCCAAACTAAAAGAAGAGGAACGTTTAAAACTTGAAAAAGAAATAAAACAATTAGAAGAAGATTTAAAAAAGGAAGAAGAAAATAAGGATAATTAAAAATCTTACATTTGCTGTATGATTAGAATTCAAGAAATAATATCTAAAAAGGAAATAAAACAATTTGTTAAATTTCCTTTTTCTCTTTATCAAAACAATAAAAATTGGGTACCACCTATTATTAGTGATGAAATTGATAATTTTGATAAAAATAAAAATCCTGTTTTTGAGCATGCCAAAGCTCATTTTTTTATTGCTTTAAAAAATAATAAAATTGTTGGTAGAATAGCTGCTATTATCAATACTTATGAGATAGAAAAACAAGGCATCAAAAAAATACGCTTCGGTTGGTTTGATGCTATTGATAATATAAAAGTTACCCAAGCATTACTTGAAAAAGTAAAAGAAATTGGACGAAAACACAATTTAAAATTTATAGAAGGTCCTGTTGGATTTAATAATTTAGATAAAACAGGCGTATTAGTAGAAGGTTTTGATCATATCGGAACCATGATTACTTGGTATAATTACCCATATTATGCAAAACATTTTGAACAATTAGGCTTCCAAAAAGAAAAAGAGTATCTAGAAAGTAAATTCCTTTTTAAAAATGTAAATGACATAAAATATGGAAAAGCAAGTCGCTTAATTCAAAGACGTTACGGCTTGAAACCACTCGATTTTACTTCGACAAAAAAAATAATGCCATATGTTGATGAAATGTTTGCTTTATTTAGTAAAGCATATTCGAAATTATCAACGTATGTGCCTATTTCCGATGCACAAATTCAACATTTTAAAGAAAAATATATCAGTTTTATAAATCCAGAATATATAAAATTCGTAGTCGATAAAAATGATAAATTAGTCGCCTTTGCCATTGTAATGCCCTCTTTTTCAAAAGCGCTACAGAAAGCAAATGGAAAACTTTTTCCCTTCGGAATTTTTCACCTACTCAATGCTCGTAAAAATTCTAAAGATGTTACTTTTTACCTAATAGGTGTTGCTCCTGAATATCAAAATAAAGGCGTTATTGCTATTATTTTTAAACAATATTGTGAAACTTTTGCTAAAAAAGGCATCATAAATTGTATCAGAACGCCTGAATTAGAAGATAATACAGCAATCCATCAAATTTGGAAAGACTTTAACCCGACAACGCACAAAAGAAGAAGAACGTATAAACTTGATTTATAATGCAGTTATTTTTTAATCCTAATATTACCACAGAAACAAAACAAATTACTTTTGACAAAGAAGAAAGTAGGCATATTATTCGTGTTTTAAGAAAAAAAAAAGGAGATATTTTGCATATTACAAACGGCTTTGGTTTTTTATTTTCAGTAATAATTACCATTGCTAATGATAAAAAATGTCTTACATCTGTTATAAAACATGAAAAAAAACCAAAAAATAGAAATTATTATTTGCACGTTGCCATTGCACCAACCAAAAATAATGATAGATTTGAATGGTTTTTAGAAAAAGCTACCGAAATTGGTATTGACGAAATTACACCTATTATTTGTGATAATTCAGAAAGAAAAATAGTAAAAATAGATAGATTGAATAAAATTGTACAAGCTGCGATGAAACAATCATTACAATTTAGATTACCTAAACTTAATAATCCAATAAAATTATCTGAATTTTTAAAACAAAATTTTACTGAAGAAATATTTATTGCTCATTGCGAAGAAAGTATTGAAAGAAAATATTTAAAAGATATTGCTTTTAAAAATTCTACATACACTATTTTAATTGGTCCTGAAGGCGATTTTTCAACGAAAGAAATAACTAATTCATTAGATTTAAAATTCTTACCTATATCACTAGGTGAAAATAGGCTACGTACAGAAACTGCGGGCTTAAATGTTGTTCAAAACATCTCTTTTATACACCAGTAATATTTATTTTAAACTATCCAATTGAATACTTCTGATATCTTTAATCTTTTTTTACTTATTAGTGCTTTGCATGGATTTGCTTTTAGCATTATTCTTTTTAGTTCAAGGAACGGAAGAGAGAAAAGTATGATTTATTTAAATTTATTAATTCTTGTTATTTCTTTAAATAATATACAGTCTTGGGCATTAGAAAGAAACTTGATTCAACATAAATATGCCTTGAATTACCTACAAATACCATGGCATTTTTTAGCAATGCCTTTTTTGTATATGTTTTTAATTAACTATTTAAATTTTTCTAAAAAAAAATATAATATACTTAAAGTTATAATTCCGGTATTTTTAATAATAATAGCAACACAAATAATTTTTGTTTATAATTTTTGTAATTCTTCATCTTTAGATCAATTAAATTATCTATACGAAAAATATACTTCTTTTGAAGAGATGTTTAGTTTAATTGTTTCATTAAGTATATTTATATATTCATTTTATATACTTTATAGTAAAGAGAAACTTTTTCAAAAAATAATATCTTTTGATAATTTAAAGTGGATCTATACTTTTTTTAAATTAACAACTGTTGGTTATATATTATGGATCTTAGCTTTATTTATAAAAGTAAAAATGAATTTTACAGGCTTTATATTTTCTTACTATCCACTTAGAATTTATACTACTTTATTAATTTATTGGTTAGGTTATCAAGCTCTAAGTCAAATAAGAATATTAAAAGAGCGTAAAAAAATAAGAAAATCATTATTAATTGATATAAATAATGATTTTAAAAACGGAAGCATTAATTTAAAAACAGAAAACAACTCTTCTGAAAAACACAAAGAACAATTTTTAAGAATAGATAACTTTATTAATGAAAATAAAAAATTTTTACTACCAAAATATACACTATTAAACTTATCGAAAGATACTCAGTTAAGCCCTAGTACACTATCTTTAATAATTAATAATATATCAGGAAAATCTTTTACTGATTATATTAATGAAAAAAAAGTTGAACAAGCAAAATTATTATTATTAGATCCTAATTATTCCAATTACACTATTACCTCTATAGGATTAGAATCTGGTTTTAATTCAAAATCAACTTTTTTTACTGTTTTTAAAAAACAGTCTGGACATACACCTGTAGAATATAAAAAACATGCTCTAGAATATTAAATTATTTTTTTTACAGTTCGAAATTATCTAAACTGGATGATTTCGAACTGTAAAAAAATTAATTACTCCTAATTGTTGTATAGTTTGACACTTTTTTAAAACCAATACTCTTCGTCTATATTTACAATAGCAAAAAAGTATCATACTAATATAAACAACATTAACTTTAATTGTTTTTAAACTTACTTAACACACCTACTCTCACCTTCTCTAAACATCTTTTTTAGACACATATTATTATATATATCAAACAAATAGAGTACCTTTTTCGATGCTTAAATAATTAAGTATCGAAAAAAATAAAAGACATTACATACACCTATAATAATATTTTTGAAATATTATTAAAACATTTCTAGTAAAAAAATATTACCACCCAATAAACAAAGATTAGTTCGAAAACATCTAAACTGGACGTTTCCGAACCCTAAATAATTTCCTTTAAACTAAATTTGCATAAGATGTTTATGATTTTAAGTTTGAAAATTTCTGGACAAGGTTTTCTATTTAACAATTTTAAAACTTTATAAAATTATTAAGATTATACTTAATGATGAAAAAGAAGAGTGTAGAGTTAAAACACCAATAGTAATATTGGTGTTTTTTATTGTTCTTTTGTTATCTTGCCCTAATAGAATAAAGTATTTCTCAAATGAAAAAAAAACTTTTTTTTTTACTACTCATAAATCAAATGATAGTTTTCTCTCAAGAAATTGCTATTCTAAAATATAATGGAGGTGGTGACTGGTACGCAAACCCTACTTCACTAACTAACTTAATTCAATTCTGTAATACAAACATTAATACGTCTATTAATACAAAAACAACTATAGTTACACTTGAAGATAATACTATAAATAATTTTCCTATTGTTTTCGTAACTGGTCACGGTAATATCTTTTTTACTGATGAAGAAGCTAAAAATCTAAAAAATTATTTAATTTCTGGTGGTTTTATGCATATATCTGACAATTATGGATTAGACAAATATATTAGAAAAGAACTAACTAAAGTTTTTCCTAAAATCAATCTTCAAGAAATACCTATTAATCATCCTATTTATAATCAAACATTTTCATTTATTAAAGGACTACCTAAAATTCATGAACATGATAAAAAAAGAGCGCAAGGTTTAGGTCTTTTTTATAAAGGAAGGTTGATTGTTTTTTATGACTATCAAAGTGATTTAAATGATGGGTGGGAAGATGCCGCTATTCATAATAATAGTGAGCAGACAAGAAAAAAAGCCTTAAAAATGGGAGCAAACATTATAGAATATGCTTTTAGACATTAATGAAATAGTTATAGATAGTATTAAAATAAATTTTAATAAAGATGCGCTATGGATGCTGAATATTGCTTTAGCAATTATAATGTTTGGAGTTTCTTTAGATATTAAAATAAATGATTTTAAAGAACTCTTTAAAAAACCTAAAATTATTTTAATTGGTTTACTATCTCAATTTATTTTATTACCTTTTTTCACCTATTTAGCTATTTGCATTATTAAACCTTATCCTAGTTTTGCATTAGCCATGATGCTTATTGCTGCATGCCCTGGAGGAAATACTTCTAACTTTTTCAGTAAAATGGCTAATGGTAATACTGCTTTATCAGTTAGCTTAACATCATGTGCAACTTTAATTTGTTTAATAATGACTCCTTTTAATTTACATTTTTGGGGCAGTTTATATGAGCCTACAAATGTTATTTTAAAAAATATATCTTTAAATCCATTTGAATTATTTAAAATTGTATTATTAATACTAGTTGCTCCATTAATAACAGGAATGATAGTCAATAACTTTTATCCTAAATTAGCAAAAAAAGCAAATAGTTTTTTACGTCCTTTTTCAATTATTTTTTTTATATGTCTAATTATAATAGCACTTTACAACAATGCTGATATATTTAAAAACTATGTACATTTAGTTCTATTTTTAGTAGTTTTTCATAATATATATGCTTTTATAATAGGATATATTACTGCTAAATCATTAAAACTAAATAAAAAAGATTCTAAAACTATTTCAATTGAAACTGGGATACAAAATGGTGGCTTAGGACTAATTTTAGTTTTTAATTTTTTTGAAGAACTTGGTGGTATGGCTTTACTAACTGCTTTTTGGGGGGTTTGGGGTATGTTTGCAGGAATAATTTTAGCTACTTTTTGGGGGCAAAAAAGAATAAACAAAAATAATTTTATAACATATATTAAAACTAGGTTAAATTTTTAATTAAAAAATAAATGTTTTAGGCTGTGAAAATATTATTAAAAACAAAGCAATAATCTTTACAAAAAATACATTTAACAAAATCATCATCACTTCATTTATTATAATTTATAAAAAAATCATATTCTATTATTACTTTATATAAAATAGTATTCTTAAAGACAACTAAAACTAAGTTATAAATACTTTTAAATTAACTATTTACTTTCTTTAAAAGGCTCTAGAATTTTTTAATTGCATTAATTTTAATTACAAAATAAATAATACTTTTTGTTAGTTTTAACAATATTAGTTTATACTAAAATTAAGTACTATTCTAATCCTGCATTAAAATAGCATTTTGAATATCTTCTTGAATTTTTGTTCGTATATTACTTTTAATTAACCCCCTATTTCTCATAGTAGGATATATTCTATTTGATAAAAAAACATATACAATATCTGTTGCAGGATCTACCCAAGCATATGTACCTGTAAAACCACTATGACCAAAACTTTTATCAGAAACACACCCACAGGTTGCTTTTATCTTAGGGTTTAATTGTGGCTTATCAAAACCTAAACCTCTTCGTACTTTTCTATTTTCATAATGACGTTTATTAAATTTATCAATAGTTTCTGAGTCTAAATATTTTTTACCTCCATAACTACCACCTTGTAAAAAAAGCTGCATTATTTTAGCCACATCATTAGCATTGGAAAACAAGCCAGCATGCCCTCCTACACCACCAATCATAGCAGCCCCCATATCATGCACATAACCGTGTACTAATTGGTTTCTATAATAGTCATCTAACTCTGTTGGTACTATTTCGGATTTATTAAATTTTTTGAGTGGTAAATATGTAGTTCTATTAGCTCCTAATGAACTATAAAAAAAATCATCTACTAATTTATTTAAAGGTTTACCATATTTTAACTCTATAATTTCCTTGAACATATAGTAACCTAAATCACTATATTTATAGCCTGCTTTTTTACGCTGTTTAGCATCTACAATGTATTTATATATAGAATCTTTATAACTATTTTTTAAATATAAATTTTTTGCCACTTCAACATTAAAATCACCTGTTCTTTTTTTCCTGTAATATTGAGTAGAATTTCTACCTGTTTTTTCATCTTTAGTATTTAAATAAAAAGGAATCCATGAACGCAAACGACCATAATGAGACAATACTTCTTTTAACAAAACAGTATCTTTATTAGACCCTTTAAACCTAGGTAATACATCTCCTAAATTAGAATATAAACTTATTTTTTTTTCTTCTTCAGCCTTCATTATCATTGGTAAAGAAGCTAATATTTTAGTTAAAGAGGCTAGGTCATATAAATCAGAATTTTTTACTGCTTTTGTTTTCAAAAAGGTATGATACCCAAAGCTTTTATTATAAATAACTTTTCCGTTTTTAGCTACGAAAATTTGACCACCTGGAGCCATTTTTTTCATTAAAATAGTATCAATTCTTTTATCTATTATTGATAATTTTTCTGATGAAACACCTGCTTC
Source organism: Tenacibaculum aestuariivivum (assembly GCF_964507685.1). Lineage (GTDB taxonomy): Bacteria > Bacteroidota > Bacteroidia > Flavobacteriales > Flavobacteriaceae > Polaribacter > Polaribacter aestuariivivum. Next base: position 2,448,318 of record NZ_OZ208414.1, on the reverse strand, counting down.
TTCAGGAATTGTATATTGTAATACATTAATTCCTTTAACAAAAACACCTGTACCCTCTTTATAATTTTCGTTAATAGAAACAGGTAATTTACCTTTTAAATCAAAAGCTCCAAACAATGCTTGTGCTGATAATTCTTGTGATAAAACACTATTTTGATATGACACCAAAATAGCTTCTATATTTTTAAACGAATTAACTTTCAATAAGCTATATGGATTAGCAAATACATCTAAAATTACTTTATTTTTTTTTGCTATTTCATCTAGCCATATTAAGTTTTTTTTAGTAAATTCATACCCTTTCCAAGGGTTTTTATTAGACTTATGAAAGCCTACAATTACTAAATTGTATTTTGTTAATTTTTGTAATAATACTGCTATATTTTCTCCAGAAACAACCTCTACATTAGTGTAATTTTTTAACATAGTTACAAACGGAGTGCTATTATCATCTCCTAAAGATACGTATGCTATTTTTTTATCTTTTAAATTTTTAATAGGCAATATAGTGTCTTTATTTTTTACAACTGTTATTGCATTTTTTATTAATTTTCTATGTAAAACTTCATCATAAGGTGAATTAATACCTAAAGCTATATTTTGTGTTTCAATAGGCTTGTAAGTATTTAAACCTACTATATACTTAGCTTTTAGTATTTTTTTTATAGAATTATTTAAACGTCTTTGTGATAATTTCCCTGATACTAAAGCATCTTTTATTAAGCGTATAGTTTTTGGAACATCTTGAGGTATTAACAATAAATCATTACCCGCTAAAATTGCTGCAACGTTAATTTCTGCTGCTGATGAGTAATTAGCGGCACCTTTCATATTTAAACCATCAGTAATTATCAAGCCCTTGAACCCTAATTTTTCTTGTAATAAATTAGTTACCACATTTTTTGATAGTGATGATGGTAATTTTATATTACTTTCTAAAGCCGGAATACTTAAATGTGCTGTCATAACACTTGCAACACCCTCAGTAAACATTTTTTTAAATGGATACAACTCGATTGAATCTAATCGTTGCTTATTGAAATTAATGGTAGGTAATGTTAAATGCGAATCAGTAGCAGTGTCTCCATGACCTGGAAAATGTTTAGCATTTGCTAATACTCCAACACTTTGCATTCCTTTGGTAAAAGCAATTGCTTTTTGTGTAACATTCTCTTTACTTTCACCGAAAGATCTATTACCTATAATAGGGTTTTTAGGATTTGTATTAATATCAACTACGGGAGCAAAATTTATATGAATACCTACTCTTTTACAATGCTCTCCAATTCTTTTTCCAGTAGCCTCTAACAAACTACTATTATCAATAGCTCCTAATGTCATATTCCAAGGAAATCGATACGTATTTTTTAAACGCATATCTAAGCCCCATTCGCCATCAAAACCTATTAATAAAGGTACTTTTGAAATTGACTGATATTTATTATTTAATTCAACTTGTTTATCGGCTGTTCCTTGCATAAAAATTAAATTACCTACATGGTACTTAGTAAGCATGTTGATTATAAAATTTTCATGTTTCTTATCTTTGTTTGAGTAAGCTTGTATCATAAATAACTGTCCAATTTTTTCATCAATTGACATAGTGTTCATAATACTATCTACCCAAATACCTTGCCTTTCGGCATCTTTTGCTAATAAAGGATCTAAAGGTTTATCTAGCGTTATTTGCTGTGGTTGAATAGTTTGTATAAATGCAAATGCTAGTAATATAAGTATCTTTTTCATAATCTATCTACGTACTTTTTCTTTACAATATTATTGTTTTGTACAATAATTAAAATCAATAGTTATACCAAAAATCGTTTATGCCAACTTTTATCGGCTGTAACTTCCCATTTTGTTTCAAAATCATCTTTGGTTGCTACCATGTTATTAAAAACAATGGTTTTTGTTGTTATTTTTTGATCTTTAGCTAACTGTTGAAATTTTGGTAACTTAACAATAATAATATCATTTTGTTCTTTAAATGACACATTCATTTTATCCATTAAATCAATTTTTAATTCTTTTTCTAATTCTTGAATAAAACGAACTGATGAATCAATAGAACAACCTGATACGTTATTAAAAGTTTCATCAACAGCTAAAATAAAAAAACGATTATATTTTAAAGTGAATGATCCTTTTAAATCATCACCATGACGAGTCCAATTATCAATAAAAAGAATTGCTTTTGCACAAATGTATTCAACTTCTTCAATACTAAATTCTCTATCTGCTTGATACACCCAAACTCTTGCGCTTTTTGGTAAATTATTATATTCTGTAAACATTATTTATTTTTTTTATAAACTTATAGGTTATAATCTTTTTACTTTGAACTTTTACAATTAAACCTAATAACTATTACCTTAAATTAAACTTTTGTTGTAAGGCTTGGAGCTTTTCACTATCGCTCATTTTCTTTTTAGGCACCGTCATTCGTTCTTTAATTTGACGTAATACTTTTTTTGTATATAAAGGAAAATCGGCATTTTGAATCCAAGCATTATAACCTGGGTTTTCCTTAAAAACCTCAACAACAGTACGTCCTTTATATTTACCAAAAGAAAAAATTTCTTCGTCGTTATCATTCATTAAAATAAAACCTGCAAAATCTGCTCGTTTACCATGAGTTGAATACTCACTTAAAGCCGCTACTGTATTTTCAATATCATCATACTTATCTAACTGTGCTAATAAAATTTCATATGTAGCATTAGTATCTGCTTCTGCTCCATGTGCACCTACTAATTCTTGACCACAATAAAACTGATACCCAGCACTTAAAGTGCGTTGTTCTTTTTTATGAAATATAACTTGAACATCAATAGCTTTACGGTTAGTCATATCAAAATCAATACCAGCTCGCATTAACTCTTCGGCTAAAACAGGTATATCAAATCGGTTTGAATTAAAACCTGCTAAATCACAACCAGCAATCATTTCATTAATTGTTACGGCTAATTCTTTAAAAGTAGGTTCATTAGCAACTTTATCATTCGTAATTCCATGAATTTCAGATGATTCTAAAGGTATATTCATTTCAGGATTTACTAACCATGTTTTACTTTCTTTATTTCCATTTGGAAATACTTTTAAAATAGCTATTTCTACCACTCTATCTTTCGCTATATTGATTCCTGTAGTTTCTAAATCAAAAAATATAATTGGTTTTGTTAAGTTTAATTCCATTTTTTAAGCTATTATTCGTTATTTAACTGAGTTTTAAACTCGTTTATATTTTCTAAATCTTTTTTATTTAAACTTGGAAGTTTAAAATTATATTTTTTTAAAGCTTCGCTGATTGTTTTGGCTACAATATACCGTGCCATTGGTTTATCATCTGCAGGTACTACATACCAAGGTGCGTAACTTGTTGAAGTTCTTATTAATAAATCTTCATAACATTCTTGATATTTATCCCATAATTTACGTTCTTTTAAATCATCTGAAGAAAATTTCCAGTTTTTTTCTGGAATATTTAAACGACGTAATAATCTTATTTTTTGTGCTTCTTTTGATATATTTAAAAAGAATTTCAAAACAATAGTACCACTATCTGACAAGTGTTTTTCAAATTGATTAATTCGCTCCATTCTTGCATGGTAAAAATCATCATTTACATCATTTAAACTTTTAATTGTTGGTATGTTTTCTCCTAAAACATATTCAGGGTGCACTCTTGTTACCAATACATTTTCATAATGTGTTCTATTAAAAACAGCTATTTTTCCTTTAGCAGGAAGCGCTATATAATGACGCCATAAAAAATCGTGCTTTAACTCTAAAGCAGTTGGCACTTTAAAACTATGCACCACTACTCCACGAGCATTTACATCTTTAAAAACCTCTCTAATTAAACTATCTTTACCTGAAGTATCCATTCCTTGCAGGCAAATTAACATACTGTATTTACCCTCACCATACATAGTATTTTGTAACTCACTTATTTCTTTTCGGAGCTCTTTTAATTTTTTTTTTGCATTTTTATCAACCTCCATAGTGGCTAATTTACTTAATGCTATTTCTGGTGAAAATTTATAGGTATTTGCATTCATGTATTTTAATTGAGTAGGTTAAAAATACAAAAATATACTCTTTTCAAGCTTCTTTTTAACGCTATATTATTAATTTTAACAATATATAATTAAATGTATGTTGTAAAAATAAAATACATACTAATGAACAATTAGTTACCTGGTTTTAAAAAGTTAAATTTAATTACTTTTGTCCTAATATTTATTTTTACCAAAAACTAAAAAATGGCGTATCATAAAACAACCTTAAAGTTTAAAAATAAGGTTTTATCTCTAGAGGAACTTCATTTAACTAAAAAAACTAGTCGTAAAATTAATCAATTAATTGAAGAGTTTAGCTACATAGATGCATTGCAAAAATTTAATATTCCGGTTGATAATAAAATTATACTACATGGTCATACTGGTTGTGGAAAAACAGCTACTGCAAATGCTATTGGTAAGGCTTTAAATAAAAAAGTAATTACCCTTAACTTAGGTGGTTTTGTATCGTCTAAACTTGGTGAAACTGGTAAAAATATTGCAGATATTTTTAGAAGTGCCTCTTACGAAAACGCTATTTTATTTATTGATGAATTTGATTTTATTGGTAAAACAAGAGATTATGATAATAAGGATTCTGGTGAAATGAAGCGCTTGGTTAATACCTTGATTCAACAAATTGATAATTTAGCTGACACTGCAATGCTTATAGGTGCAACCAACCATATTGATATTATTGATACAGCTTTATTAAGACGTTTTCAAATTAGATTAGAGTATAAACTTCCGTCTAAGCAAAAATTAAACACTTATTACGATAGTATTTTAGCTAATTTCCCTACTAATATTAGTAATATAAAGCGTATTTATAACATATCATACGCAGAGGTTAAAGATGTTGTTTATCAGCAAATAAAAGGAAATATTATTACGCTAGAGAAGCACAAAACACATTTACTTTTTTGCGTCAACCCTTTAAAATTTAAGCACCCTAAATTACAAAATTATAATAGTAAACCTTTAAACGAACAAGCTATATTAACGGGTTACAAATTAAAGGAAACAATTATTAAAAATACTGATTTTTCTAATACTGATAATACGTACGCTACCTTAGTAAAAACAGAAGATAACAAAGATGCTATTAATGGATTTGTATTTAAAGTTACAGGAGATGAGTTAAGAAAAATAGACAAACACGAACTACCTAATTGCAAAAGGGTTCTAGAAATAACTAACACAAAATTAAGTGTTTGGGTGTATATTTTTGATTAGTAACTACATACTTGATAAAAGCAACTAACTATATTTAAAACTAAATAAACTATTTTTTTTGAAGGATAAAAAAAAGATATCCACTTATAAAATATAAAAAAACATCTATAATATCTGCCGTGTACCTAGTGTGAACATTCGGTAAAAAACACTCAAAAATAACAGCATATAAACCACTGCAATACAAAATTAACCATAAAGGTATTTGATAATTTTTATCACCTCTACTCCATCTTAAAACATATAAACTTAAGGTTAATACAATAGGTATTATTAGAAAATCATTTATATAAAAACTTACAAACTCAGGTAAAATGACTTCCTTTTTTTGAGCAATATAAATACTGCTTCCTAAAATTACAGAAAACACAAAATAGCTTTTTAATATTTTTTCCATTTTACCCTGCAGCAATCATTGCTATAACCCATGCTAAACCAGCTCCTATTAAACTAACTATTAAAAATGCAGTGTATAAAACCCAACCAACTACTCTATACAAAAATAATGGATGCTTTTTTAAACGTGTTGCCAAATCTGGATTATCTAATTCAAATTTAGCAGCTATCACTCGTTTTTCTTTTGCTCTTTGAGCTCTTATTTCTCTCTTTTTCTGATCTGAAATTAATTCACCACAGTTACTACAATAATCAGCATTAGAGGTAAAAACGCCACATTTACTACACTTAATATTTCGAGATGTTTTAGTCATTTTCTTTATCAAATGAATATTTATTTTTGTTTTTATATGGCCTAATTATCAACCTAGTTTCTCTATCAAAACGAATATAATTGTATACCCAATTCATAAAAACAATTACTTTATTTCTAAAACCAATTAAAGAAAACAGGTGTACAAACATCCATACAAACCATGCAAAAACTCCTTGAAACTGAAACTTAGACAAATCTGCCACCGCTTTATTGCGCCCAATAGTTGCCATAGCACCTTTATCATTATATTTAAAAGGCTTTTGTTTTGTATTATTAAGTTTTGCTAAAATATTTTTAGCTAATAAGCTACCTTGCTGAATAGCTGGCTGTGCCATCATTGGGTGCCCGTACTTATATTGATTACTCTGCATACAAGCTACATCTCCAACAGCATAAATATTTTCATATCCAATTACCTTATTATAAGCATCTACTTTAAAACGATTTGCCCTTTCTACCAAACATTCTTTTGCTAAACCGGTTAAAGTTTCTCCTTTTACACCTGCAGCCCATATAACTGTTTCTGCTCTAAAATGATCTTCTCCATTGGTGGTTACCAAAGCTCCGTCATAATCTAAAACCCGAATATTTTTCCACACATCAACACCTAATTTTATTAAAAAATCTTCTGCCTTTTCTGAAGCTTTACTACTCATTCCTTTTAATAACTCTCCAGAGCTTTGAATAAGGTTTATTTTCATTTGTCGAATATCTAAATCAGGATAATCTTTTGGCAAAATACCTTTCTTCATTTCTGCTAAAGCACCCGCTAACTCAACACCTGTTGGACCTCCTCCTACAATTACAAAATTCATTAAAGCTTTTCGCTTATCTAAATTTGTTTCTAATAACGCCTCCTCAAAATTTTCTAAAACTAAGCTACGAATATTTAATGCTTGCGGAACAGATTTCATTTCCATCGCATATTTTTTAATATTAGTATTACCAAAAAAATTAGTCTTTGAACCCGTTGCAATAATTAATTCATCGTATTCTAAAGTTCCAATACTAGTTTCAACAGTATTATTTTTAGCATTAATATTAACTACTTGAGCTAATCGAAAGTAAAAATTTTCAACATCGTTAAAACGTTTCCGTAACGGAAAAGCAATACTATCAGGTTCTAAACCTCCGGTAGCAACTTGATATAATAATGGCTGAAAAGTATGGTAATTATGTTTATCTATTAAAACAACTTGAAGCTCTTGTTTTTCTAACCCTCTTGCGGCTGCTAGTCCGGCAAAGCCTCCTCCAATAATTAGTACTCTAGGAAAACTTGTTTGAGGTATATTCATATTAGAATTATTTTTATTTCAGATTAGCAAATTTAACCAAAAGTTGAAATTTATTATCTAAATTTGCTAATTACTTAACAAAACTATTGGCTAACTAAAAACACACTATGATATTTAATTTTTTTAAAAAGAAAAAAGAAATCGATTTAGTTATTAAATGCGATACCGATATTATTGTTATTAATGAAAAAGAAATTAACTTTCCTACTAATTACGATACTTTAATTGCTGTTTTAGGAGAACCTGATAGAGAAATTCATAAAACAAACCATTATATGTTTTGGGATAAGCAGGGTATATTTTGCGGATACACTAATAAAAACAATATATTATCTATAAATGCGTATCAAAATAAACAAAATAAAAGTGAGTACAATACACAACATCAATTTAAAGGAAAGCTATTATTAAATAATGAAGATATTACAAATAATGAATTTGGTAAAATTCCTTTAGGAAAAATTGCTATTCATAGACTAGGAAAAGAAAATGAAGTACGTGTAGGGTTTAACTTAGGTATTAATAAAAATTAATGAAGCTATAACTCTCTTTTAAGTTGTTGTATTGTTTTAGTTGTATTTATTAAATTATCAATTAATTGCTTTCTTAACACATCAATATCTTGATCAAAATACATAGCCCATTTATACTCTTTAAACAAAGTTTGAATTTGTTTTAAACGTTGATGTGCAAATTCCGAAGTCATTAAAAAAAAAACGTTTGTTTCTTCTTTTTTTAAACGCTGAATTTTAGCTTGTTTAGTTATATAATTTACTTTTAAATAAAAAACTTTATCGGTGTTATTTAAAGAATAAAAATCATTCCAATTGGCAAATCCTACATAATAATCTTGATTTTTATAAATTTCTATACCTTTAATTTTCCATCGACAATTAGCAACTCTACCCCAATGATTTGAATAACGATATACGCCTTGTTCCGTATAAAAATAAATACTACCCGATTTACTTTTATAATGTGCTGATTTATCATCAAAAAAAGTAATTTCTTTTGATTCAAATTCGCAATACGTATATTTAAAAAAATTAAATTTATGAAATTTCATGCTTAAAATTAATTGACAATAAAAAAGCCAAAACTACAAATTAGTTTTGGCTTTTTATCAAATTAAACATCAATCTATAACTTTGAAAGCTTTAATGTTTTACCACAATGTTTACTTTCTATTTTAAAAATAACAGCTCCTTTTTTACCTTTATTTGCCCAACGCACCTCTTTACCTACTACAAGAAATACTTGTTTTTGAACCTTTGTTTAAACTCACAAATCCAGAACCTGTATATATTAATACTTTTTCTTTCGTATCATTAATCAATGAAATGCTACTACCTACTGTAATTTCTTCTTTTTCAATTCTTAAATTTTCAGTTGCGTTTTCAATTGTTGTAAAACTCATTAAACTTACTACTGAAATAATTGATAAAACTGTTTTCATTTTTATTGATTTTAAATTTATTCAAATATACTTTAGATTTCGTTTTATAATGTTTTTTTATAAAATTTAGATGCTAATTATCAACACCATTGATAAAAGTTTTTACAAAATCTTTTATTTTTTCAGTTATTCTATTGCTAATAGATTCTCGCTGTAAAACACTTGGTTGTTTTTCTAAAGCCTCTATTACCTCATCCTCTGTTGCCATTCTTCCAGTAAAAAGAAAATCATTTATAATATTTTCTACTTTCTCTTCTTTTAATGCTTCTTCTTTACTTAAATTTTTTAAAGCTTTTTTAGTTTCTAATTGCCAATAGTTTTTAAATTCATTTTCAATAGCTTCAGAATTATTAATTTTAGGTAAATTATTTTCAATAAATTTTTCTATTAATTCACGTTTACTACGTAATGTAGCTTCTCCTGCTAATAAATCTAAAATTTGCTTTTTCTGTTTTGCTTGGTCTTTAGGTTCTGCTTCTTTTAATTGTGCTAACAGCTTCATTATATAAGTAACGTTAATTTCGTCTTTATGTAATAATTCTATTTCAAAATCTATTTCGTTTAAAATAGATACTTTCTGTTTTTGATTATTAAATCTAATTTTGTCGTTTAAATCTTGATATTTACCAGCAAAATCTTGAAACTCTTGCGCTGTCATTGGCACATCATCAAAAGTAAATTCAGTGAATGATTCTAATATATTTTTTAAACGCATTATACCTCTAAAAGCCTTCGCAAAAGCTAGTTCATCCTCTTCTGTTACCAAATAATTTACGTTATTTGGGGTTGCTGCTATTGTTATTAAATTAATATACGCTTCTCTAAATAACTTTATTTGCGCTTTATAAGGTGCAATAGTTATGGTTTCTTGTGCCGAAAGGTTTGAAAACAGTCTAACAGCATCATCTGTATTTTGTTTTAAATTACGAAAGGTTACAATATTACCTTGTGATTTATTATCGTTTAAAATTCTGTTTGTACGTGAATACGCTTGTATTAAACCATGATATTTTAAATTTTTATCTACGTATAAAGTGTTTAAGGTTTTACTATCAAAACCTGTTAAAAACATATTTACTACTAGTAGAATATCTATATCTTTATTGCGTACTCTTTTAGATATGTTGGTTTTATAGTTTAAAAATGCTTTCGCATCCTTTGCCGAATGTGCTTCGTTAAACATTAGGTTATAATCGGCTATAAATTCGTCTAATTTATCTCTTACCGATTCGTTTACTGGTGCATCATCTGAAACATCTTCTTCAGTAATATTGCCATCTATAGTTGCTACTTCTGGATTTGATGCATACGAAAATATCGTTGCTATTTTATAATTATGTTCTCCTGCTTCTTTTTTGGCTTTAAATAGCTCGTAATATTTAATTAAAATATCGACACTGCTAACGCAAAACATTGCTGTAAACTGCTGACTATTTGTTTTATAATAATGATTTTTAAGTATATAATCGGTAATTGTTTCTAAATACCCATCACTTTCATATACTTCTTGTGTATCTATAGCCTCAACTTTAGTATCATCTTCATCTTGTATTTTCTTTTTAAATACGTTGTAGTATTCTATTGAAAATTTTAATACGTTTTCATCACGTATAGCATCGGTAATAACATACTTATGCAAACAATCATGAAATAAATTTACCGTAGTTTGTTTTATACTTTTTACACTTAGTGCATTTTTTTCAAAAATTGGTGTTCCTGTAAAACCAAATAATTGATGATTTGTAAAAAAATTTGTTATTTCTTGATGTGTTTTACCAAATTGAGAACGATGACATTCATCAAAAATAAAAATAGTTTTATCGTTTTTAATTTTTTCTATTTGCTTTTTAAATGCTGTTTTTTTTATGGCAACATTTAACTTTTGAATAGTAGTTACTATTAAGGCTCTTGTTGGGTCTAAAAAGTGTTTTACTAAAGTTTTGGTATCTTCTGTACCATCAATACTTTCTTTATCAAATGCTCTGAATTCTTTTACCGTTTGGTCATCTAAATCTTGCCTATCTACTACAAATACTACTTTTTTAATTTTAGGATTTTGAGTTAATATTTGACTCGCTTTAAATGATGTTAATGTTTTACCTGAACCTGTGGTGTGCCATATATACCCGTTTTTATCGGAGTTTTTTACCCTGTCAATTATGGCTTCTACCGCATAAAATTGATACGGTCTTAACACCATTAAAATTTTGTCTTTTTCGTGCAAAACCAAATACTTGGTTATCATTTTTGCAATATGACAAGGCTCTAAAAATATATTCGCAAATTTATCTAATTGGGTAATTCGTTTATTTTCTTTATCACTCCAATAACTTGTAAATTTATAGCTAGGCATTTTACCTTGCTTATAGGTATTGGCGTAATATTTTGTGTTTTCGCCATTACTAATTACAAAGAGTTGCACGTAATTAAATAACGCATTGTTTGAGGCAAACGATTCTTTTTGATACCTACAAACTTGCCTATGTGCTTCTTTAAGTTCTATACCTCGTTTTTTTAATTCTATTTGAACTAAAGGCAAACCATTTATTAAAATAGTTACATCGTAACGGTTTTCACGCTTACCGTTAATGGTTATTTGATTGGTTACTTGAAACTGATTTTGACACCAAAAATCTTGATTGATAAACTCTATATATGCCTTATCACCATTATCTTTTTGTAATACATATTTATCTCGTAACGTTTTTGCCTTATCTAAAATAGTACCTTTTGATAAATGAATTAAAACACGCTCAAACTCGTTAGTTGTAAACGTAGTTTTATTATGTTTTTCTAACTGAGTTTTTAAATTACTAACTAAATCATCTTCGGTTTTTATAGTTACCGACTGATGCCCTAAACCAACTAATTGCGTTACTAAATTGTTTTCTAATACTTGTTCTGATTGTGTTGTCATTTTTTCTTTTTCTTTTAAAAACTTCGAGATTTAGCAAGAATCTCGAAGTTTTAAATAGTTTTTTATTTCCACAAAGGTTCTTGTTGCCAATTTGGTTTCATATCTAAAGCTTTTAAATCTACATTTGGATATTTCTTAAATAAAGCATCTAATCTTTCTGTAAATTCATTATCAGGTTTAATTGTATTTAGTAAATATTTCATTAAACACATATGCATATACAATTTATTAGATTGTTTAGGTACATTTTCTGCATCTGTAATCCAAGGGTTTGGTGGTTTAGATAACATTTTTACCGTACTAGGTAAGTTCCTATTCCATAAACGTGAATGATGCGCACAAAAGTTGCGTATTTGCGATATTGATTGTAACCAACTAGGTAAATAAGTATGATTAACCGCACCAAATTCTTTTGCAATTATATCTTTAGAAGCAATATTATTTTTTAGGTTACCGTACAATTTTGACAATGCTCCGAAACTTGTTTGTTCTAAAGATTTCCAAGCTGGAGGAAAACGACCATCATCTTTATGTTTTTTCTTATGATTCTTTATAGAAACATCTTTAGTTCTTTCAATTTCAGCTTCTATATTAGCAAGTGTTTTTACCAAGGCTTTACTATCTATAAACAATTCGAAATTTTGAAACCACCAAGGGTCTATTTCGTGCGATAAATAATAAATTAATTTGGTACGTAAGCTAATTTCTATTTTTTCAATAACATCAAAAAGTAGTAAGCGTAATTCTGCATCAAAATTATACAAAGCAATTACATCTTCAAACTTACTGTTTGGTTTAAATATATGCTTTTCTTTATCTGACTGCATTACATACCAATACTCACCTAAACGGTAGTAACTAATATTTAACAAGTATTTTTCAGCAATACGAGGTTGTTTTATAATTAACCCACGCTTTTGTAATTGTGCTACTTGCTCAGTAACAGTAAGGGCTTTTTTAGTAAACATAGGCTAAAAAAGAATTTAAAAGAAACGTATATAAAGCAAAAGACACACCCTGGGACGCTGTTCTAAAGGGTAGCGTGGTGTGTACTGTTGCTACAAAAGTACGTTTTTTTTGCGTTTTAACAATACTTATTAACATTTTATATAAGTTTTTAACTTTTTCATTACACAAATAATTGCTGTAACAAGCCTTTTTTAAACTTTTTTGCGTTTTCTATTTTAGTATGTAAGGCTTCTATTTTTATATCTATTTCTGATAAAAAATTGGCTATTTTGGTTTGTTCTTCGATGCAAGGAATTTGAATTTTAAAAGAGCTTAAAACTTCTTTCGTAATTGTTTTAATTATACCACCTGGTGCTTTCTTTTTTTCAATTTCAAACAACAAAAACAACACATATTTAAAATAATCTATATTTAACGGTTTTTTATATGATTGAAATATTAATAGTGTTCTATCAACATAAGCATCATATTGAGTTTTTGCAATCCTACCAATTGAACCTTGTATTGTTATTATTAAAGTACCTTTTTTGACAAAAACACTTTGTTCTGCACCTAAAGTACTAATTTTATTTTTCGTTGTAGATTTTAATAACATATTATTATCAACGTCATAAACTTGAATAAAAGGAACTCCATTTTCTTTATCATACCATTTAGGCAAACCATAAGGTTGAGGAAAACTACCTCTTCGGTAATTAGCGACATCCCCTAACTTTTTTACTTCCCAATTAGGGAAATCATTTTGATTGTTATCTTTAAACCTCAGCTGTTGATTAAATATTTTTTGCATGATGCCTTTTTTGTAGGCTTCTAAAAGGGTTTTCTTCTTTGTAAGTTGGGTAATTTTTGCATCTACATCGGTTAAAAATGAAGCTATTTTTTCTTGTTCGGGAAGCGTTGGAATTGAAACTTTTATTTTTTCTATTTCTTTTTTACTTATCTCTTTAAAAGTAGAACCATTTGAACGTTTATAAAGTTCATTCTTATATACTTTTATTAAATAAAATATAAATTTATTAGAATTACTTTTATTAACAATCAATGATTGAAAACCTTGATTAGTTGTACACTCTTCCTGTGCTATAGCTACTTCACCAATAGTAGCTCTTGTTGTAAGTAATATTGTACCTTTTGGCAAAAGTGTTGCTGAAGATTTATTTAAACCTAAATCCGTTATTTTCCTTTTACTTTTGGAAACAAAATTAAACTTTATTTCTGTAGGTGTAAACCAATTTATCTCACCGTTCCAATATTCATCATCAGTAGTAGATGGTGTTCCTCCTCCAACAACTTTGGCTAAATTTTTAATATACTCTCTTCTCCATTCTCCTTTAAACTTTGGAAACCTCAATATTGGTATTAAATTTTTTGTATTTTGGCTCATAGTTAGTTGGTATTTGCGTGAGGGATTGCAGTGGAAATCCTTTTTGCCTTTTCGCAAAAAGATTGTAGCGTAAAGCCCGACCCTTGGGGCACGCCCAAAATATTATTTTTGTTTTGCATTGCTTAAAAAGGGGTTTTAATATTTAACTCTTTACAATAAGATGCAATACGGGTATTGGTTTGTGCAATTTCTATATCTAATTGTTTTAATTGTTCTGCAACTGCATTAATATCAATCGGTTCTTCTTGTTCAAAAGTATCAACATAGCGTGGTATGTTTAGGTTGTAATCGTTATCGGCAATTTCTTTTAAAGTTGCTCTGTGGCTGTATTTATCGGTTACGGTTCTGTTTTTATAAGTATCTACAATTTGGTTGATATGCTTAGGTAGTAGTTTGTTGTCTTTTCCTTGTTTTTCAAAATGTTTTGAGGCATCAATAAACAAAATATCTTGGTTTGCTTCTCGGCATTTTTTTATAACCAAAATACAGGTTGGTATGCCTGTACCAAAAAATATGTTTGCAGGTAAGCCTATTACGGCATCAATATAATTACGGTCTTGAATTAAATATTTACGTATGTGTGCCTCGCTACTACCTCTAAACAATACACCATGAGGTAATACGGTTGCCATTATTCCGCTTTCATCTAAATGATGAATCATATGTTGTACAAATGCAAAATCGGCTTTTGTTTTAGGTGCTAGTTTACCGTATTGGCTAAAACGGTCATCGGTATTAAAAATAGGTTTTGCGCTCCACTTTGCCGAAAATGGCGGATTTGCAACAATAGCCTCTGCTCTTAGTTGAATATCGGTATGTTGTGGTTCTTCTAGGGTATCTTCTTGTTTAATATCAAACTTAGTGTAATGTACATCGTGCAAAATCATATTCATACGTGCTAAGTTGTAGGTTGTACGGTTTAATTCTTGTCCGTAAAACATACCTACATCATCTACTTCTTTAGCAACACGCAATAATAATGAACCCGAGCCACAAGTAGGGTCGTATACTGTTTTTATACGTTTTTTACGAGTAGTTACAATTTTTGCTAATATGGTACTTACTGCTTGTGGGGTATAAAATTCGCCTGCTTTTTTACCTGCACCTTCGGCAAATTCGCCAATTAAATATTCGTAAGCATCGCCTAATAAATCGCTATCAGCATCTTTTAATTGAAAATCTATAGCATCTAAATGGGTAATTATTTTGGCAATAGTTTCGTTTTGTGCTTTTACGTTTCTACCTAATTTACCAGATGTTAAATCTAAATCTTCAAAAAGTTTTACAAAATCGTCTTCCGATTCTGTACCCATGGTACTTTGCTCAATATTATTTAAAATACGTTCTAAATCTTCAATGATAAAAAACTGTTTAGCTTCATCATTTTCATTAGTTTCAATTTCAGAAAGATTATTCCCTTTTTGCGCAATAGAAGTAAATAATTCTGATGGTTTTAAAAAGTATCCTAAATTTTTAACACACGCTTTTTTAACTGCTGTTACATATAATTTACCGTTATCAGAATTTTCGTCTAACTGCTCGTAGGTTAAATTATCAGGAGCCAGTATTTCATCAGCATAAATGTGTAATTTTTCTGATAGATATTTAAAAAAAATAAACCCTAAAATGTAATTACGGTAATCATCGGCATCCATTTTACCACGTAATAAATTGGCTATTGCCCACAATTGTTTTTCAAGTGCTTTTTTTTGTTCTTCTGACATATAGTTTTTTTCAGTAATTTGTTTTGCTAATAAAGTTTACAACTGCTCTAAAAGAGTTTTTAATATATAATTAAGATATAGTTTTTAACGAGAGAATAATTACTTGTATTTTTTTAATGAGGGTAAATATATTTAAAAATGCCCCTTTATCCTACTTTAAATATATTTAACGCTATGTTGTTTTATAAAATGGTATAATAAGAATTATCACGATTTTTTAGTGTAGTGAGCTTATTTAAAAATTAAACAAAAATTAGATAACCGTCATGCTGAATTTATTTCAGCATCGCACAAGACTAATAACGCAGGAAAATCAGGATGCGAAACTGAAATAAATTCAGTTTGACGTTAGTGTAGTTAAATACATAAGGTATATCAAAATTAAATTGGTATAAACTCTTTTAAAAACGAAAAAACGCAATCAAATTAATGATTGCGTTTTTATATAAAAAGTGTTAAGCGTATAAAATATACTTAAAAGTTAAAATTACTTAACTTCTTCGAAGTCTACATCCTCAACATTATCAGTCTGATTGTCAGCTTCTGGTTGTGCTTGCTGCGCTCCAGCATCTGCTCCAGCTCCTTGTTGTGCTGCATACATTTCTTCTGATGCTGCTTTCCAAGCCTCATTAATAGTAGCCATTGCTGCATCAATTTGAGCTAAATCTTTAGATTCATGCGCTGCTTTTAAGTCAACTAATGCTGCTTCAATTGGTGCTTTTTTATCATCAGATAATTTTTCACCAAACTCTTTTAATTGCTTTTCAGTTTGAAAAATCATAGAATCTGCTCCATTAATTTTTTCAGCAGTTTCTTTTGCTTTTGCATCAGCATCAGCATTTGCTTCTGCTTCTGCTTTCATTTTCTCGATTTCTTCTTCAGATAATCCAGAAGATGCTTCGATACGAATATCTTGAGATTTTCCTGTTGCTTTATCGGCAGCAGAAACGTTAATAATTCCGTTTGCATCAATATCAAAAGTTACTTCAATTTGTGGTACTCCTCTTTGTGCTGGTGGAATATCCGTTAATTGGAAACGTCCAATGGTATTATTATCTGCAGCCATAGCTCTTTCACCTTGTAATACGTGAATATCAACCGATGGTTGGTTATCTACTGCTGTAGAAAATACTTGCGACTTTTTAGTAGGAATAGTTGTATTTGCATCAATTAACTTTGTAAATACATTACCCATAGTTTCAATTCCTAATGATAAAGGTGTAACATCTAATAATAATACATCTTTAACATCACCAGTTAAAACTCCTCCTTGAATTGCAGCTCCTAATGATACTACTTCATCAGGATTTACTCCTTTACTTGGTGATTTTTTAAAGAATTTTTCAACAGCCTCTTGAATAGCAGGAATACGAGTTGATCCTCCAACTAAAATTACTTCATCAATATCAGAAGTTGATAAATCAGCATTTTTTAAAGCTGTTTGACAAGGCTTAATAGTTCTTTTTACTAAATCATCAATTAAAGCTTCAAATTTAGCTCTCGTTAAAGTTCTAACTAAGTGCTTTGGTCCAGAAGCTGTAGCCGTAATATAAGGCAAGTTAATTTCAGAAGAAGTAGTACTAGATAATTCAATCTTCGCTTTTTCAGCAGCTTCTTTTAAACGTTGTAAAGACATTGGATCTTTACGTAAATCCATTGCTTCTTCAGCCTGAAATTCTTCAGCTAACCAGTTAATAATTTTTTCATCAACATCATCACCACCTAAATGCGTATCACCATCAGTAGCTAATACTTCAAATACACCGTCACCTAATTCTAAGATAGAAACATCATGTGTTCCACCACCAAAATCAAAAACAACGATTTTTTTATCTTCACTAGATTTATCTAAACCATATGCTAAAGCAGCTGCAGTTGGTTCGTTAATAATACGACGTACTTTTAAACCTGCAATTTCACCAGCTTCTTTTGTAGCCTGACGTTGTGCATCGTTAAAATATGCTGGTACAGTAATTACTGCTTCAGAAACATCAGATCCTAAATAATCTTCAGCTGTTTTCTTCATTTTTTGTAATACCATTGCAGAAATTTCTTGTGGCGTATATAAACGACCATCAATATCAACACGTGGTGTATCATTATCACCTTTTACAACACTATAAGGTACTCTTGCCGCTTCTTTTGAAGATTCAGAAAATTTATTACCCATAAAACGTTTAATAGAATAAACTGTTTTTGTAGGGTTTGTAACCGCTTGTCTTTTTGCAGGGTCACCAACTTTACGCTCACCCCCTTCTACGAATGCTACGATAGATGGTGTAGTTCTTTTTCCCTCTGCATTAGGTATAACAACTGGTTCATTTCCTTCCATTACAGAAACACATGAATTTGTGGTTCCTAAATCAATTCCTATAATTTTACTCATAATACTATTTATCTTAAATTTTTAATTCAATTTTACGTTTAACAACAGTCAAACTGTGTGCCAACAGGCCATAAATTTTACTTTGGCAGAAAATTTCACATAACAAGCCATTAAAAAATGACACAATGTCATTTTTTCACTAAAACCAGCTTAAAATATGACCAAAATTCCTCATAAAAATTATTTTTTCTCACTTTAATTTATAACAAAATTAGCCACTTTATTTTCTAAAGTAATTTGAAGCTATTTCCCGCTTTACGCACTCGCTCTCTGCGAGGAGCTCAAACAAATGCTTCAATCGGGGCTAAATATATTTAATACTTAAACAACTATACATATAATAACCTTAAAAAAAACGCAAGTAAAAACAATAATTTAAAAGCTTTTAATTAACCTTGTTTTAACTAGTAAATAAGTTAAGCTATAGTTGTATTTTTGCAAATTAATAAAATAAAACAACTTAACTTTTGAGTTAACTTGTAAATATTATTGATTTATCATTAACAAAAACTTTATACATTTGCGTTATGAACTTTAACAAAGATACAGCCAAAAAAACAGCAGAACTTCTTCTGCAAATAAAAGCTATTAAGCTTAATCCGCACGAACCTTTTACCTGGGCTTCTGGATGGAAATCACCTATATATTGTGATAATAGAGTTACCCTATCATATCCACCTGTTAGAAATTTTTTAAAAGAACAAATTGCTAAACTGGTAGAAGACAAGCATGGTAAACCTGATGTTATTGCAGGGGTTGCCACAGGAGCCATTGCAATAGGTATGTTAGTAGCACAAGAATTAGGAGTACCTTTTATATATGTACGCCCTGAACCTAAAAAGCATGGTCGAAAAAACCAAATAGAAGGTCATTTAGAAAGTGGACAAAACGTAGTTGTTATAGAAGATTTAATTAGTACAGGTAAAAGTAGTTTAAACGCTGTAAAAGCTTTAAAAGAAGCCAATGCTAATGTAAAAGGAATGATTGCTATTTTTTCATATGGCTTTAATATTGCTACTGAAAATTTTAAAAACGATAATGTAGCATTAACAACCTTGAGTAATTACGAATATTTACTTGAACAAGCTTTAGATAGTAAGTATATTACTAGTGAAGATTTAAGAATGTTAGAAGAATGGAGAATTGAACCTAGTAAGTGGAAACAAAACGAAAAATAAGTAATTTATGACTATTGAAGGAAATAAAGTAATCGTAAAAAAATCAACCAAAGAAATTTATGACTTTTTAATAAAGTTAGAAAATTTTGAACAACTAATGCCTGAAAATACTCAAAAATTTGAGGTAGATGGTGATAGCTTTATTTTTGGTTTAAAGGGTATGCCTGAAATAAGATTGGTCATGAAACAAAAAACAGCGTATTCAAATATTACATTAGGAGCAGCAAGTAGTAAATTACCTTTTACATTATCTTCTGATATTTCTGAAATTTCTGAAAACGAGAGTGAAGTTGTTTTAAATTTCAATGGAAATTTTAATCCAATGATGGCAATGATGGTAAAAAAACCACTAACAAAATTTATTGACACCTTAACTGAAAATATTTCAAAATTATAAAATTAAGCAAACGAAACTTCTTTAATACCAAACTCTTTAACCGTTTCGTTTTCTAATTCAATAAGTAAGTTTCCAACACTAGAAACTCCTATAATTTTACCCATAAATAAAATGTTCTGATTTGTTTTAAACATACTCGGAACATTTTTTTTATATAAAACTTTTAAATATTCTTTCTCTAAATATAAATATTCTTTTTTATTTAATAAACCTATATTTTTCTTTAAACTCAGTAGTACTTTATTTAATAAAAAATCTAACCCTATATCATTTTTATTACCTAAAATGATTTTTATAGAAGACGCATTAGGTAAATTATATGGAAAACTATTTTGATTTACATTAATACCAATACCTATTACAGAGGTATTAATTCTATTAAAAACAAGAGTATTTTCAATTAAAATACCTGCAATTTTTTTATTTTCTGACAGAATGTCGTTAGGCCACTTAATAGCTAACTTAGGTAAATTCAAAGAGCTAACAGCTTCAAAAACACTTAAAGAAACACAATAGTTCAAATACTTATAGTTAACTAAACTCAAATCATTAAATGTGCAATAAACACTAAAAGTCAACGCCTTACCCTCTTTTGCACTCCAAGAAGTATTCATTTGCCCTCTACCCGCAGTTTGTTTATTTGCAACAACTACTGTAAAGTTATTTACAGTTACTTTTGATGCCATATCCTTTAAAAAAGAATTGGTAGAATCAATGGCATTAAGTTTGATTATTTCCATATAAGTTTTGCGAATAAAACAAGTGTAATATTAAGCAATATACTCGCAAAAAAATAATAACTTTGCTAAAAATATAATTTTTTTGATGACTAAAAAACAAGCAAGTACAGACGATCTTATCGCTGTGATTATAAAAGGTATTGATGAAGTAAAAGGAGAACACATCCAACTACTTGATTTAAGAGAAATAGAAAACACTGTTTGCGATTATTTTATAATTTGCTCAGGAAACTCAAATACACAGGTAAACGCTATATCTGGTTCCGTACAAAAAATGGTAAGTAAAGAACTAAAAGATAAACCTTGGCATATTGAAGGGCAAGGAAACTCTGAGTGGGTTTTAATGGATTATGTAAATGTTGTTGTACATATTTTTCAAAAACAAATACGTGATTATTACGATATTGAAAGTCTTTGGGGAGATGCTAAAATTACAAATATTAACCCATCATAATTATTACTAATCTAGACACACTATTTTATGAGTGATAAGAAAAAAAATACACCAAAATTTACGTTTAATTCTTTTTGGTTATACATTCCAATATTGGTTATTTTATTAGGATTAAGTTTTTTTAATTCTAATAATTTAGGATCACGTAATATTTCTAAAAACGAGTTTAGCAAAATTTTGCAGGCCAATGATATTCAAAAAATCGTTGTAGAAAACAATAATGTTGCTCAAATATTTTTAAAAAGTGATGCTGAAAAAAAAGAGGAACATAAAAAAATAACAACCTCTCCTTTTTACAGAAAAGGAGCTCCTTTGTATACCTATAATTTTGGTGATTTACAAAATTTTGAAAATGAATTAAAAAAAGAAAAAGCTGAAAAAAATCTTGATTTTGATAGAACTAACGTAGAACCTACTAGCTTAATAACTACCTTATTTGACTTTTTACCTTTTATATTATTAATAGGTATTTGGCTTTTTTTTATGAAAAGAATGTCTGGTGGTGGAGCAGGAACTGGTGGCGGTGGTCAAATTTTTAACATTGGTAAATCAAAAGCTAAACTTTTTGATCAAGATACTAAAGTTAAAACAACGTTTAAAGATGTTGCTGGCTTAGAAGGTGCTAAAGAAGAAATTCAAGAAATTGTAGACTTTTTAAAAACTCCTGAAAAATACACTAAACTAGGAGGTAAAATTCCTAAAGGAGCATTATTAGTAGGACCTCCTGGAACAGGAAAAACATTATTAGCAAAAGCCGTTGCTGGTGAAGCTGGTGTACCTTTCTTTTCTTTATCTGGTTCTGATTTTGTTGAAATGTTTGTAGGTGTAGGTGCATCTCGAGTAAGAGATTTATTTAAACAAGCGCAACAAAAATCTCCATCAATTATTTTTATTGATGAAATTGATGCTATTGGCCGTGCTAGAGGAAAAAATAGTATGACAGGTGGTAATGATGAACGTGAAAACACTCTAAACCAACTTTTAACTGAAATGGATGGTTTTGGAACAGATACAAATGTTATTGTATTAGCAGCAACTAACCGTGCAGATGTATTAGATAAAGCATTAATGCGTGCTGGTCGTTTTGATCGTCAAATTTATGTTGACTTACCTGACTTACATGAACGTAGAGAAATTTTTGAAGTTCATATAAAACCTTTAAAATTAGCAGAAAATGCTGATTTAGAATTATTAGCACAACAAACACCTGGTTTTTCAGGTGCTGATATAGCAAACCTGTGTAATGAAGCTGCTTTAATTGCCGCTAGAAACAATAAAGAAGCCATTGAACATCAAGACTTTTTAGATGCCGTTGATAGAATTGTTGGAGGTTTAGAAAAGAAAAATAAAGTAATTACACCTAAAGAAAAAGAAGTTATTGCTTTTCATGAGGCTGGTCATGCAACAGTTAGCTGGATGTTAGAACACGCTGCTCCATTAGTAAAAGTTACTATTGTTCCTCGTGGACAGTCATTAGGTGCAGCTTGGTACCTTCCTGAAGAACGAAAAATTATACAAACAGAGCAAATGCTTGATGAAATGTGTGCTACTATGGGTGGTAGAGCTGCAGAAAAATTAATGTTTAATAAAATTTCTACAGGAGCTTTAAGTGATTTAGAAAAAGTAACCAAACAAGCACGTGCTATGGTTACTGTTTATGGACTAAATGAAAAAGTAGGAAATGTAACTTATTATGACTCTTCAGGAAATGACTCATTTGTAAAACCTTATAGTGAAGATACTGCTAAAGTTATTGATGAAGAAATATCTAAAATGATTGAAATCCAATATCAAAGAGCTATTGAATTGTTAAGTACACATAAAGACAAACTAAACCAACTTGCTGCTTTATTACTTGAAAAAGAAGTAATGTTTAAAGATGATTTAGTTAAAATATTTGGAGAACGTCCTTTTGATAAAAAAGAGGTGAAAATAAATCCTGTAATTGAAGAATAGTTTTTATTTAAATGAATTTATTTAAAAAAATATTTAAATCTTATAAAGAATCCTCTAACGATAAATTAATTAACCAACAAGAGGTTAATTTATCGTTAGATGACTCTTTTGTGCATAACTTTATAAACAAAGGAGGTAAATTTTTATACTGTACTTCTATCAACGAAGTTTCTAGTAATTTAAAACAGATTTTAAAAGAAAATAAGTGGAAAAAAATTACTTGCTCTGATTTTGATCTATTAAAAATTGCTGAAAAATCAAACATAAATGTTCAAAATACCATCACAGAACATATTCCTTTTTTTACTTCTTGTGAACACCTAATTGCTAGTAATGGAGATATTTTATTTTCTTCAAATCAATTAGGTAGTCATAAACTAAATGAACACTCTAAAAACTTTATTGTTTATGCTACAACTAGCCAACTGGTAAAAAACATGGGAGAAGGTTTAACCGGTATAAAAACACACTTTAAAGGTAATATTCCTACCAACATTAGCTCAACAACAAATTACAAAATAGATGAAGAGCAAGATAGTTTTTTAAGTTATGGAAATAGTAACTCTAAAAACTTATATTTGCTTCTCTTTGAAGATTTATAAATCATGAACAACCTTACAACAAGAAGTATTTCAGGACTTGTTTATGCTATAATTTTCATTTCTGCAATCCTTTTTTCAGCAGAATCTTATATAGCGTTAATTTCCATTTTTTCTACAATCTGTATTTTTGAATTTTCAAAAATATTACAATCAAAAAACTCAATACCTTATATACTTTTAGCTTTAAGTATATATGTATCTATTATTAAAATATCCTTAACTATTAATAACCTACTTATAGCAATTTGTTTTATAGGACTATTAAGCTTACTTTACTATTTAATAAGTAGTAAAGTAATAAAAACAGCCACCAGTATACAAAAAATATTTTTACATATTATTTATTTGATACTACCCTTTTACTTTTTAATTAAACTACCTTTTATAAATAATAATTATCATCCTAACATTATTATTTATATAATAGTTATTATTTGGACAAATGATAGCTTTGCTTTTATTACGGGAAAAAAATTTGGGAAACATAAATTATTTGAATCTGTTTCACCTAAAAAAACAATAGAAGGTTTTATTGGCGGATTATTATTTGCAATTTTAGCTGGTTTTTTTATAGGCATATACTCAACTTATTTTTCTATTGTAAATTGGATGATAATAGCAATTATTGTAGGTATTTTTGGTTCACTTGGAGATTTAGTAGAATCTAAGTTTAAAAGGCAAGCCAATGTAAAAGATAGTGGAAAAATTATGCCAGGTCATGGAGGCTTATTAGATAGACTAGATAGTTTGTTTTTTCTTGCTCCATTCGTATACTTATTTATTCACTATATTATATAATTACATGGATAATAAATTAGATATAGAGTTTGAAAAAGCTTTTGAAATAGCGTCTAACTTTAAAGGAGATTTACCTCCTGATACTATGCTTAGGTTTTACGCCTACTACAAACAAGCAGTAAAAGGTGATAAATTTACTTTTAACGCAAATAATGATTTAAGAAACGCTTTTAAATTTAATGCTTGGATTCAATTAAAAGGCATGGATGAAAATGAAGCTAAACAAGAATATATTAACTTAGTTAATTCAATTATAAAATAATTATCATGAAAAAAATCATTTATTCTTTATTCGCAATAGCTACAATTGGTAATTTTATTTCTTGTAAATCAGAAGAAAAAAAAGAACCATTAGTTAAAAAAGAAATTAAAATTACTAAAAAAGCTGCCTATACAGTACAAGATGCTGATAATAAAATAAATTGGACAGCCTTTAAAACAACTAAAAAAGTTCCTGTTAATGGTCAATTTCAAAAAATAACAATAACATCTAATGGAAAAGGAAGTACTATTAAAGAAGCAATTAACAATACCGAATTTTCAATACCTGTAAGTAGTATTTTTACAATGGATAGTGGAAGAGATTTTAAAATAAAAAAATTCTTTTTTGGTATTATGGATAATACAAAATTACTTTCAGGAAAATTAGTTTTAGAAAATGATTCTATTGGTTATTCTAACATAACTATGAACGGTATTACAAAAAAACTTCCTTTTAAATATACTATAAACGGTAATGTTTTTAACCTAGCAAGTAGTTTAAAAATTTCAGATTGGAATGCAGAAAAAGCATTAGCATCTTTAAATGAGGTTTGTAAAGATTTACATAAAGGAGCTGATGGAGTTTCAAAAACTTGGAATGAAGTAGCTATTAATATAACATCTACTTTTAAATAAAAATTATTTTTCAAAACAATAAAAAAGCCTTAGGTAAAACCTAAGGCTTTTTTTTATGGGATATATTTACTTAATGATTCTTTATATATTTTTGATCAAAAAAAAATAACAACTTATCATTAAATTAACACAATAACACTCTTATTTAATAGTAATACTATTATATTTGCAAATACAAATTTCACTTATGAAAACTTTTCTATCAAATATTAAAATTGAAATACCTACAGGAATATATATTAAGGATCCTGAAACATCGGATTTAGGTAAACGAATTATAGAAAACAGTATTAAATTAATAGAGGAAGTTGGTTTTGAAAGTTTCAACTTTAAAAAACTGGGTAAATTAATAGGCTCTAATGAAAGCTCTATTTATAGATATTTTGAAAGTAAACACAAACTACTAGTGTATTTAACTTCGTGGTATTGGGGTTGGATACAATATCAATTAGTTATAGAAACGTACAGTATTAATAATGCTGAAGAAAAATTAATAAAAGCAATTCAAATACTTACAAAAACAACTGAGCAAGACAGTAACTTCTCACATATTAATGAAGTTTTATTAAACTTAATTGTAATTAATGAAAACTCAAAATCATATTCTACAAAAGATGTAGATACAGAAAACAAAGAAGGTTTTTTTAAATTATACAAAGAAGTTGTAAAACGCTTAGCAGCTATAATAACTAATTATAACAACCTTTATCAACATCCACTGACATTAGCAAGTACTATAATTGAAGGTGCACTGCACCAGCAATTTGTTAAACAACATTTTAAATCGCTAACAAACTGTAATAGCGCTACATCTCCAACCTCTTTTTTTCTTGATTTAACACTTAACACGCTTTCAAATGACAGAAAATAACCAATTAACACCTTGGCAACGATTTATAGGTTTATTAACACTAGAAAAAAAAGATATATTACAAATATCATATTATGCCATATTTGAAGGAATTGTAGCGCTATCACTTCCATTAGGTATTCAAGCAATTATCAACTTACTACAAGGAGCTCAAGTATCAGCTTCATGGGTTGTACTAGTTACTCTTGTTACAGGTGGTGTAGCTTTTAGTGGCGTATTAAAACTAATGCAAATTAGAATTATAGAAACTATACAACAGCGTATTTTTACAAGAGCTTCTTTAGAACTTAGTTACCGTTTTCCTAAAATAAAAATGAGTGAATTAAGAAACTATTACCCTCCTGAGTTAGCTAATCGTTTTTTTGATACGCTTACCATTCAAAAAGGTATTTCAAAAATTTTAATTGATGTACCCTCTGCTTTTTTACAAATTATTTTTGCTTTATTATTGTTATCATTTTATCATCCATTTTTTATACTATTTGGTTTTTTATTACTGTTGTTAATATATATTGTATTTAAGTACACTGCTAAAATTGGTTTAGAAACAAGCTTAAATGAATCTAAAAACAAATATAAAGTAGCGCATTGGTTGCAAGAAATAGCCAGAACAATAATAAGTTTTAAATTATCTGGTAAAACAAAACTTGCTTTAGATACAAGCGATAACTTAGTAAGTGATTATTTAAAATCAAGAGATAGTCATTTTAAAATATTAATCATTCAATATATTCAAATGATTAGTTTTAAAGTTATTGTTACTGCTGGTTTATTATTAATGGGAGGCTTTTTAGTACTAAATCAAAAAATGAACATTGGACAATTTGTTGCCGCAGAAATAATTATTTTATTAGTAATAAACTCAGTTGAAAAATTAATTTTAGGCTTAGAATCATTTTACGATGTACTTACCTCCATTGAAAAATTAGGGCAAGTTATAGATAAACCTATCGAAAATCAAAAAGGAAGTAAAGTTGGCGATTCAAAACCTTTTACAGTAGAAATTCAAAATATCTCTTACTTTCTTTATCAAAAAGATGATGCTATTTTAAAAGATATTTCATTTGTTATAGCACCAAAAGATAGAATATTAATTCAGGGTGAAAGTAGCTCTGCTAAATCAAACTTAGTCCAATTAATTTCAGGTTTAATAGAACCTTCATCAGGTAACATTTTTGTTAATGACTTATCAATAAAAAGCCTATTTATAAATAATTATAGAGCAAACCTTGGATTATCACTATCTGAAGAAACACCTTTTAAAGGTACTATAAGACAAAATGTAACTTTTGGAGATACTGCAATTACAGATGATGAAATTTATAAGATTTTTGAAATTGTTGGTTTAACTAATTTTTTAAAACATCAATCTAACGGTTTAGATACTTATTTAAAACCTGAAGGTAGAAATATTGGCTATACGGTTGCTAAAAAAATAATTTTAGCAAGAGCTATTATTAAAAAACCAAAACTTTTAATTTTAGAAGACCCTTTAGATCAATTAGAAAAAAAAGAAGCTGAAAAAATTATCAATTTTATTACAAAACCTTCACAAAACTGGAGCTTAATTATTGTTAGTAGTAATGATAAATGGGAAGAAAAATGTACTAAAAAAATTACCCTTAATAAAGGAGTAATTGTTAACCAATAAATTATAAGACATAATGTTAAATATATCTAATAATACTATTGCTAATCAAATAAATTTGGATGATTTTAAATCAGGCAAAAAAATATTTAAGAAAGAACATCATAAACTATTTAGAAAATTTTTACTATTCTTTTTTATAGTACTATTTATCACTTTATTTTTACCTTGGACACAAAATGTTTCTAGTACAGGTAATGTAACCACACTAAAACCAAATCAACGACCACAAACCTTGCAATCTCAAATTCCTGGAAGAATTGAAGAGTGGTTTGTGCAAGAAGGTGATTTTGTAAAAAAAGGCGATACTATTTTAAGAATATCCGAAATAAAAAGTGATTATTTCGATGCAAAACTTGCCGAGAGAACAGGTAATCAATTAAATTCTAAAAATCTTTCTGGCAAATCTTATAACAATAAAATAGGCGCTTTAAAAAGACAAATTTCAGCCATAAGAAACGAACAAAAATTAAAATCAGAACAAGCAAAAAACAAATTACAACAAGCTTACTTAAAAGTTAAAACTGATAGTATTGATTTAGAAACTTTTATTTTAAAACAAAATATCGCCAAAATTCAATATGATAGAACTTACACTTTACAACAAGAAGGTTTAAAAGCTACTAAAGATGTTGAAGAAAAAAGTGCAAAGCTTCAAGAATTTTCAGCTAAAGTTATTTCTCAAAAAAATAAATTATTAACTTCTAAAAATAATATTATCAATGCACAATTAGCTATTTCAGGTATTATGGCTACTTATACTGATAAATTATCAAAAGCACAAAGTAGTTTATATACTGCTGAATCTGGCGCATACGAAACAGAAGTACAAGTTTCTAAACTACAAACAAGCCTAGCTAATTACAATAAAAGAAGCTCTTTATTATATATAACAGCTCCGCTTGATGGATATATAAATAAAGCAATAAAATCAGGTATTGGAGAAACTTTTAAAGAAGGTGAACAATTAATAAACATTATGCCTGCTGTATACGATTTAGCAGTAGAAATGTATATAAAACCTATCGATTTGCCGTTGATACATATTAATGAAAAAGTACGTGTTCAGTTTGATGGTTGGCCTGCAATTGTTTTTAGTGGCTGGCCAAATATGTCATCAGGAACTTATGAAGCTAAAATTATTGCTATCGAAAATTTTATTAGCAGTAACGGCAAATATAGAGCCTTAATTGTTCCTAATAATAATGAACAACCATGGCCAAAAGCTATTAGAGTTGGCTCAGGAGCAAAAACAATTGCACTGCTCGAAAATGTGCCTATTTGGTATGAATTATGGCGACAAATTAATAGTTTCCCGCCTAATTTTTATCAGCCAAACACAAAAGAAACCGACTCTAATAAAAAGAAATAATGAAAAACATATCCTTTTTATATCTATTTATAAGTTTTGTTTCCTTTTCTCAAAATATGCCCAACAACACACTTTCTTTAGAGGAAAGTTTAGGATATGTAAAAAAATATCATCCTATTATAAAACAGGCAAAACTTATTGTTAATACAAATCAAGCAAAATTATTAAAAGCCAGAGGTGTTTTTGACCCTAAAATTGAAGTTGATTACAGCAATAAAAACTTTAAAAATACCGAGTATTATAAAACGTTAGTTTCATCTTTTAAAATTCCTACTTGGTATGGTATTGAGCTAAAAGGAAGCTATGAAAATAATTCAGGAAATTATTTAAATCCTCAATATAAGACACCTGAAAATGGTTTATATAACATAGGAGTATCTGTTCCGTTAGCTAAAAATTTATTTATCAATAAAAGAATGGCTACGTTAAAAAAAGCCAAAATATATACGAAACAAAGTGGTTTAGAACAGCAATTATTAGTTAATAATGTTTTGTTTGATGCTATTTCAGCATACTTAAATTGGACACAATATTATCAACAATATAATGTGTTTAAAAATTATTATACCAATGCAACTATAAGACACAACAATGTTATTAAAAATTTTAAAGCAGGTGATAAAGCTGCCGTAGATACTTTAGAAACAAGTATCAACCTAGAAAATAGAAAATTAGATTTAGAAAAAGCACGTATTAAACATTTAAAATCAAAAGTAGCTTTTTCGAATTATTTGTGGATTAATAATAACATTCCAATGGAATTAAAAAACAACATGATTCCTGATATCACAACATTTTCTGAAGTTGATAAATTATTAAAAACATCTGAAATTGATTTAGATAAAAACGATTTAGAACAACACCCGAAGGTAAAATTATTAGCCTTAAAGAAGAATAATTTACAGATAAATAAACGATTAAAAATAAATAACTTATTACCAAAAATAGATTTTCAGTATAATTTATTATCATCAGAAGTACATAATTTTGATTCTTTTAACGCTTCAAATTACAAAAATTCGTTGCAAGTTAGTGTACCGTTATTTTTAAGAAAGTCTAGAGGTGATTTAAAAATTGCAAAAATAAAATTACAAGATTTAGATTTTGAAATTGCATCAACAAAAATAATTTTACAAAACAAAATTAAAGCAACTAAACAAGAAATTGTATCGTATCAAAAACAACAAAATATCTTAACCAATTTAGTTAGTAATTATAAAACAATTGTTAAAAGTGAAGAACGAAAATTTTCGTTAGGTGAAAGCTCATTATTTTTAATCAATTACAGAGAGGTTAAATTAATTGAAACTAATTTAAAAGCCATTAAAAACGAATATGAATATGCTAAAACAAAAAGTAAACTAGTTAAATTATTGGGTAAATTAACAGATATCTAAATAATAATTATTTATAATTCATTTATAAAAAAACCGCTTTATTACAAGTTTATACTTCTTGTTATAAAGCGGTTTTTTCATCAAAATATCATATTAAATTAGCCTAAAATCTTAGTAATTAAGTCTTGTTTTGCTTTTTCATCATCACCAAATAACCAACGTAAGGTATTATCTTCCCAAATTTCATGATATTGTTTTTCATTAATAATATCTCTATCAATAGCCAAATCTAACAATTTCCCAGGATAAGAAGATTGTGCATCATTTTCCATTTCTCCTAACGGATACGGGTCATCTAAGCCCATAATAATTTGATTTGATCCTTGTTTATCAATCATTAATTTTAACGAATCAGTATCATGTACCAAGGTATCAAAGAAAATATTTGGATGACCAACCGCTTTTCTAGGATGCGTTTTTCCTTCAAATAAATCAGGTCTACCATCAAAACCTTGAATTCTACGTCCTAAATTCATTTGTGCCAATTGTCCGCCGTGTGCAAAACAAGTTCTAATGTTTTTAAAACGCTCTTGCATTCCGTTTAACGTATAAAAATGATACGCATCACCACATTGTGCCAACATCCAAATTAAATGAAAACGCCAATTTGTGTTTTCTAATTTTATCATTTTATCGCCATCATACGGATGAATTTCAATGGCTAATTTATACTTATCAGCTAGTTCAAAAATGCGGTCATTTTCTTTATCAAACACACAACGCCACTGCCCTATCGAATCCATAAAATGTGTTGGCAAGCATAGAACTTTTAAGCCTAATTCTTCAACACAACGTTCCATTTCATACAAAGCACCGTAAATAAAACCAGGGTGAACTACAAAACCACAAGTAAATTTGTCAGGATGATCGTGTTGTACTTTTGCGTTAAAATCATTCTGAAAACGCAATGCTTTTTTCATTTCCTCTAAGCGCAAACCATTCCCATATAATTGCGATAAATTTAAAACCACCGCATGGTCAATCTTATTTTTTTCCATCCAACGTAATTTCTCATCCAAGAAAAAACTAGAATCTGTTACAGGGCGTTTCCAACCTTTTTGTAACATATGTTTACGCTCATCATCTACCCAAAAAATTTCTTTTTCCTTCATAAACTGAGGTATTTGCTCAGGATAAGGCAATAAATGTGAATGTCCGTTTATTCGTAGTTTACGTTTTTCCATTTCTTTTATTATTTGGCAATAATCGTTGCAATATTTTTAACTATAAATTACGCTGTTTTTATAGTATCAAACAACATCTTTATTTTTTAATTTTATTTGGAGGACTCATAATTGTTCCGCAATTAGAACACGTACATTTCTGAGTATCAGAATAATATTTATCAAAAATAATAGGCATATCTGTTTCAATATTATGTAAAGCAAATTCTTCTCTGTATAACTGATTTCCGCAATTTTCACAATACCATTCTAAGGCATCCAACATTCCTTCTGACCTTGGATATTCAATAACCAAACCAACAGTATTTTCTTTACGTTGTGGCGAATGTGGTACTTTAGCTGGCAATAAATAAATATCACCCTCATTAATTTCAACATCAATCATTTTACCATTTTGGTCGATAATTTTCAACACCATATCTCCTTCTACTTGATAAAAAAATTCAGGCGTTTCGTTATAATGATAATCCTTTCTATTATTAGGTCCTCCAACTACCATTACAATATAATCACCATTATCCCACACCTGTTTATTTCCAACGGGCGGTTTTAATAAATGACGATTTTCATCAATCCACTTTTTAAAATTTAAGGGCTGTACTAAATTCATATGTATATATTTTGGGCGTTCCCTAAAGGTCGGGCTTTTCGCTATATCTTTTTATAAAAATTTGATATTTTATAAAAAGGATGCCGCTTCTATCCCTAACGCAAATTTCGTTTTTATTTATAATTTTGAATAAACCAACAATCATAAAAACAACTAATTATTCATTTTCAATCATTGCTTTAATCTTAATTGCTTTTTCAAAATGATTTAATTGATGCGTTTGAATCCACCAAGTTGCCACTTGCATTAACAACTTCGGATTCTTATTTTTATTTTTAAAAAACGCATAAAAAGATAGTCCTACATTTGCACCTTTTTTTGCGATTTTATCATCACAAACTTCAATAATTTTTTGTTTTATTTCGTATGTCATTTTTAGTATGTTATTTATTTAGAAAAAGTTTAAATTTTATGGTAAAAATCACTCTGCTACAGCTATCTCGAGTATCTTGCTCGTGAGTATACTTATACTTTACAGGTTTAAAAAACTATTACAAACCAGCAACCTCATCTTCTTTTAAAATTTCGTTCGTTTCTTCTTGTACTTTTTTAAGAAGATTACGTAAATTATCCGTTTGTTTAAAATCCGAATTAGCAACCAAATTTAATAAAGCTTTATCTTGAGCACGTCCTTTTTTCATTGCTTCTAAATATGGAATATCTTCTTTAAAAGTAACCATCGAATATTTAGAAAAATACTCATTTGGAAAAGCTTTTTCTAGATCCATTTCTAATTTTCTCTTTTCCTTAAATAACGGATTAGCAACATGGTTTTTCATTTCATGAAAGTTATCAATTGCTAAATCAGCAATAGCATCGGTATTTTCTTTTCTTGCTTTTTCGTAGGTTTTAAAAACAGTTTCCCAATCGCCTAAATTTTGATTAAGAATTTCATCAAAAACGGTAATATCTTCAAAAGAAGCATTCATTCCCTGCCCATAAAATGGTACGATTGCGTGTGCTGCATCTCCCAATAAAATCGTTTTATTTTTGTAATGCCAAGGCGAACATTTTACCGTTCCCAATGCTCCTGTCGGATTATTTAAAAATTCTTCTTTAATACTCGGAATTAATTTTAACGCATCAGGAAATTGTGTTTCAAAAAACTCGGTTATTTTTTCTTCGGATATTAAATTATTGAAATTATATTTTCCTTCATCATAACTTAAAAACAGCGTAACAGTAAAACTACCGTCCATATTTGGCAATGCAATTAACATATACGCACCACGAGGCCAAATATGTAAATGCTCGTTACTTATTTGATGATTCCCTATTTTATCCGCAGGAATTTCTAACTCTTTATATCCGTGAGATAAATAATTTTGAGAATAACTAAACAAGAATTTTCGTTCTAAATAATAACTTTTTCGTAAAATAGAACCAGCTCCATCAGTACCAAAAATCACATCCGAATTTATAGAAAACTCTTCTTTTGTCTTATAATCTTTAAAGTGTGCTATTGTATTTTCAATATTTACAGCGATACATTTTTTATTAAAATGAATGGTTACATTTTCATGTTTTTCGGCTTCTGTTAATAAGATAGCATTTAAATCTCCTCTTGAAATTGAATTGATACATTCGTTATCTCTACCCGAATAATTTGATGAAAATGTATTTCCTTCAATATCATGAATCAATCTTCCGTACATTGGAATACAAATTTCACGAGCTTTTTCGGCTACACCTGCTAAACGCAAGGCTTTAAAACCTCTGTCAGATAAAGCTAAATTTATAGAACGACCCGCTGAAATATCAATAGTTCTTAAATCTGGTCTGCTTTCATATACGGAAACCTTGTATCCTCTTTGTGCCAATCGTAAAGCTAGTAAACTTCCGCATAAACCTGCACCTATTATTAATATATTATCTTGTTTATTCATATTGATTTATTTTGATAACAATCCTTTTAAAATACTTACCATTTTATAAACATCTTCAAAAGAATTATACATTGGCGTTGGTGCGCAACGGATAACATCTGGCTCACGCCAATCGGTAATAATATTATTTTCGGTTAGCTTTTTGTGTAAATTTTTATCTGCATTTTTAACTTGAATAGATAATTGACACCCTCTTTCTTTTGGATTTGATGGTGTTATAATTTTAATATGTTTTGAATTTATTTCGTTGATTAAAAACTCAAAATATCCAGTTAATTTTTCTGATTTTTCTCGCAAAGCCTTCATTCCTACCTCAGCAAACATATCTAAAGAAGCTTTAATGGCTGCCATTGATAATATTGGAGGATTCGATAATTGCCAACCCTCTGCCCCTACCATTACATCAAAAGGTTGACGCATATTAAAACGAGTATCTTTATTATGATTCCACCAACCAGCAAAACGAGGTAGCTCTTTATTAGTGGCATGTTTTTCGTGAACAAATAATCCACCTAAACTTCCAGGTCCTGAATTTAAGTATTTATAAGTACACCAAGCTGCAAAATCTACTCCTGAGTTGTGCAATTCTGGAGAAATATTTCCTGCTCCGTGTGCTAAATCAATTCCTATAAAACAATCTTTTGAGTGTCCTATTTCAGCAATTCGCTTTAAATCTAAATATTGTCCTGTGTAATAATTTACACCGCCAATTAATAATAATGCTATTTCATCTCCTTGTTCAGAAACAATCGTTTCTAAATCTTCAATATTTAATAATTCTTCGCCCTTTCTTGGTTTCCATTCAATCAAACCTTCTTCAGCATCAAATCCATGAAATTTTAATTGCGATTGCACCGCATATCTATCCGAAGGAAAAGCGTCAGATTCTATTACAATTTTGTATTTCTTTTTAGTAGGCTGATAAAAAGAAACCATTAGCAAATGTAAATTGGTTGTTAAAGTATTCATAACAACAACTTCTAGTGGTTTTGCACCTACTATTTTCGCCATGTTTTCCGTTAAAAATTCATGATAAGGTAACCAAGGAGTCTCTCCTTTAAAATGACCTTCTACGCCATATTTTGCCCAATCATCTAATTCTTGATTGATATATTTTTTTGTTGATTTAGGCTGTAACCCTAATGAGTTTCCTGTAAAATATAACCAGTCGTTACCTTTTTTATCTTTCGGAATATGAAATTGATTGCGCAAGTGCGCTAACTTATCTTCTTTGTCTTGTTGCTGTGCGTAATCTAGTGTATTTTGATACTTCATCTGATAAAAAAATGATTGTCTTCAAATATAAAACAATCATTTTTTATTTAATAATACTATATATTTATATTGTATCTTTTCTTTTTTATTATAATTTAAAATGGTCTTTTTTCTGCAAAAAAGAACCAATTAAAAAACGATCCTACTTTTTTTTCTAAAGGTTTTCCACTTTTAGTTATTTCTTTTGATAAATCAATACTACTTGAAACTAAACTTTCAATATAATTATCATAATTTACTTCTTTAGTATCTAAAAAGCCATTTAAAAACTTTCTACTTGCCTCTATTCCTTTAACATCTTCAATATCTTTTAACTTCTTATAGAGCGGTATTAGTTGTTCAATTGATTTTTTAGGTGCTAACCTTCTAACTCCTTTATATCCTATAATTTTATCATTCTGATCTTTCTTAACAGTAAAATCTGTAACTACCCAATAATACCTTCCTGTTTTTGTCATATTTTTAACAACAGCAATCATGTTTTTACCTTCTTCAATACGCTCCCACATCATTTTAAAAATAACTCTAGGCATATCTGGATGTCTAATTATATTATGACCTGATCCTACTAATTCATATTCTTCATAACCAGATGTATCTACAAAATCTTCATTACAATACTCTATAACACCTCTTTTATCTGTTATACTAATAAGAATAGTATCTTCATGTAATTTAACTTCTCTATTAACAGGAGTTGGAGAGGGAAGTTTAGGCTTTCTTGACTCTTGTTCTTTTTTCATTCTATAAGTTTTATTTAATTACAATTTTTAGTTTTAGTTTTAGTTTTAGTTTTAGTTTAAGTTAATTATCACTTTACAATCACAATACTAAACTTTTAGTAACTAAAATTAAATGATAAATATCATATTAAAATTGCTGATTTTTTTTAAAACAAAATAATAGACAAAAGAACCAACTCCCTACCTATAAACAAATTAGTTAAAAATAGTGCTATTTTAAACTATTATAAAATATAAAATTATTAATGCAGTATTCTAAATTTTATAGTTCCTTCTATTTTACGAAGTTTAGCCACTACCTCATCATTATACTGCTTATTTACATCAGTAATAACATAACCAACTTTTGCATCTGTAGATAAGTATTGACCTGTAATATTCAATTCGTATTTAGCTAATACTTTATTTATTTTAGCCATAACGCCAGGTACATTTTTATGAATATGTAAAAAACGATGTGCATTGGTTTGGCGTGGCAACCTTATATTTGGAAAATTTACAGCATCAACGGTATTTCCTGAATTAATATATGCCATTATTTTACTTGGCACAAAATCAGCAATATCACGTTGTGCTTCTTCAGTGCTTCCACCAATATGTGGTGTTAAAATTACATTTGGCAATCCTTTTAATTCGGTATAAAAATCACCATTTTTAGCAGGCTCTTCAGGATATACATCAACAGCAGCCCCTGCAATTTTACCCGATTTTAATCCTTCAACTAAAGCTTTAATGTTTACCACAAAACCACGAGAAAGATTTATTAAATGAACACCATCTTTCATTTGAGCAATTTCATCAGCTCCTATATAGTTTTTATTTACCGCATTATCATTAACGTGTAAAGTTATTACATCTGAAATATTTAACAACTCTTTTAAAGTACTTATTCTTTTAGCGTTTCCTATAGCTAGCGTATCTTCAACATCATAATAATACACCTCCATTCCTAAAGATTCAGCTAAAACAGATAATTGTTTACCGATGTTTCCATAACCAACAATTCCTAATTTTTTACCACGAACCTCTCTTGACCCTTGAGCTGTTTTATTCCACTGACCATTATGAATTTCTGTACTTCGTTGAAAAGCACTACGCATTAACATAATAATTTCGCCAATTGCTAACTCAACAACCGAACGCGTATTACTGTAAGGTGCATTAAAAACAACTACGCCATTTTCTTTACAGGCATCTAAATTTATTTGTTTTGTTCCGATACAAAAAGCCGCAACAACCATTAATTTATCAGCAGCCTCAATTACTTTTTTTGTTACTTGTGTTTTTGAGCGAATACCTAAAACATGTACGTCTTTTAATTTTTCAATTAATTCGTCTTCAGATAAACTTTTTGAAACAGTTTCTACAGTAAAACCATCGGCTGTTAATTTGGTAAATGCATCAGGATGTACGTTTTCTAATAATAAAATTTTAATTCTATTCTTTGGATATGATATATTTCTTGGCAAATCGTTTAGGTATAAAAATTCATCTAAATTAGGTGTAATATAATCGGCATTTTCAATTGTTTTTGCTCTTTGTACATTTTCAGTATAGGCAAAAAAAGTATCAGCAACACCTGCTTTTTTAGTTACGGCATCACTATAACCGTCTCCAATAACTTGTATTTCTCCAGTTAAATTTAAGTTTTGTAAGCACTCTATTTTTCCGTTATGTTTTGAAAGTGGATTTTCTGTATCAAAACCAATAATTACATCATTTTCATCAAACTGAAAAGTATTTGCATACACTCTTTCTGAAGGAATATTATATTCGGCAACTATCGGAACTATAAATTCTTTAAAACCTGCGGATATAATATAAATATCATCTGAAAAATCTTTAAAAAAAGATTTATTACTTTCTATAGAACGAGAAACTTTTTGCCTTAATTCTTTAATCAATAAAGGTAAATCAGTTTTTTTAGCATTTAATAATCGAATACGTTTTTGTAAAGATTTGGTAAAGGAAATTTCACCGTCAATTCCTTGGTTTGTAATTACTTTTATTTGATTAATAATTGCTTCTTTCTTAGGGTTTCCTTGTAAACTTATTTCTGCTAAAACATCTAAAGCTTCCACTTTTGTTAGCGTACTATCAAAATCGAAAACAAAACTTCTTTTTGGTCTCATTATGTTATATTACTGATAAGTTTCAAAAATACAAATGATATTAAAAACGAACGTTATAAAAAAATATTAAGTATAAATTATCATCAAAAAAAAACACCACATTATAGGAACTAATTCTACAAAAAAAGCACTGTAATAATATGTTCTTTTCTCTGATGATCGCATTAACAATATTAAAGTAACACTAAATATAAATAAAAAAATGTTCTTAGAAACAACATTTGACATTACTATAAATTCAAGAAATAAACAATTTATTAATAAAATATAACCTAGTTTTTTAGTTTGTTTAACACCTATTTTACGTGGAATTGTTTGAAGATATATAGCATCATATTTTAGATCTCTAATATCAAAAGGCAGTATTAATACAATTACAAATAAAAATCGTTGAATTGCTATTAAATAAACCTCATTTGAAAATCTAATACCCGCGTCAAAAAAAGGTAAAAACACTGTTGTTCCCATCCAAACAAAAGCTACAATTATAATTTTTAAATACCCTATACTTCGTAAATTTTTTTGAAATCTGCTTAAAAAAGGAATTGCGTATAAAAAAGTTAATACTCCAAAAGGGAAAAAAAACAACAAGGTATTTACATGTAATTTACATGCATAAAAACACATTAATAAAAAACAAATTAAAGAAAAAATTTGAATTAATTTTAAACGCATTGTCAAACCTTGATGATGTAATTTAGCTACTCCAGCATATTTTATAAAATTATAGCCAGTAATTGTACTATAAAAAAGAAAAAAATCTAGGGGTTCATTATATGATAAACCAAAATAAAATTCTGTGATTCTAGCAAAGGAATACACTGCTAAAGCCACATGAATACTCGAATTTATATAAAAATCAAATAATATTTTTCCAAATTTCATTACACAAAAATAGTTTTTATGTTTATAAACAATCTATCTAGATAATAAAATATCAGTTTTAAGAGAAAAATATACTACAAAAATTACACTTTTTTGTTATTTTTGAAGGACTAAAAACAAACAACACAGGATGAACACAAATTCATTTCAAATAAGACATATTGGCCCTAACTCAAAGGGTCAAGAAAAAATGCTTGAAACTATTAAGTCTGATAGTATAGATCAATTAATTTCTGAAACTATTCCTAGTGATATTCGCCTTAAAAACGAACTAGATTTAGCTCCTGCAATGAGTGAATATGAATATTTAAATCATGTTAACGAATTAGGCGCTAAAAATAAAGTTTTTAAAAGTTACATAGGTTTAGGGTACCATGAGGCAATTGTACCTAGTGTTATTCAGCGTAACATTTTAGAAAACCCTAGCTGGTATACTGCTTATACACCTTACCAAGCAGAAATTGCACAAGGTCGTTTAGAAGCTTTATTGAATTTTCAAACAATGGTTTGTGATTTAACAGGAATGGAGCTTGCAAATGCATCTTTATTAGATGAATCAACTGCTGCTGCTGAAGCTATGGCTTTATTATTTGACGTACGTGAACGTACTCAGAAAAAAGCAGGAATCAATAAGTTCTTTGTTTCTGAAGATATTTTACCACAAACATTATCTGTTTTACAAACGCGTTCAATTCCTATCGGAATTGAATTAGTTGTAGGAAATCATGAAGAGTTCGATTTTTCTGAAGAGTTTTTTGGTGCCATTATTCAGTACCCTGGAAAGCATGGTATTGTTTGTGACTACACTGATTTTGTTGCAAACTGTAACGAAAATAATATTAAAGTAGCAGTCGCAGCTGATATTTTATCATTAGTAAAATTAAAAGCTCCTGCTGAATTTGGAGCCTCAGTTGTAGTAGGAACTACACAACGTTTTGGTATTCCTTTAGGATATGGAGGACCTCACGCTGGTTACTTTGCTACTAAAGAAGCTTACAAGCGTAGTCTTCCTGGTCGTGTAATTGGTGTAACCAAAGATGCAGATGGCGGACGTGCACTACGTATGGCTTTACAAACACGTGAACAACACATTAAACGTGAAAAAGCAACTTCTAATATTTGTACTGCACAAGTATTATTAGCTGTTATGGCCGGTATGTATGCAGTGTATCACGGTAAAGATGGTTTACAGTACATTGCCAATAAAGCACATGCTGCAGCAAACACATTAGCTACAAGCTTAGAAAAGTTAGGCTTTAAGCAAAAAAACAACTCGTATTTTGATACTATTTTAATAGAAGTTGAAGCAAATACTTTACGACCTATAGCAGAAGCTAAAGGAATTAATTTTAATTATATTGATAACAATCATGTATCAATTTCAGTAAACGAAACTGTTAGCTTAAAAGAAATTAATGCAATTGTTAACTGTTTTGAACAAGCTTTTAATATTCAAAATACAAACATTACTGAAATTATTTCAACAGATGTTATACCTGTAAATGTTCAAAGAAATACTTCTTTTTTAGATAATGAGGTATTTAATACGTATCAATCAGAAACTGAAATGATGCGTTATATAAAAAAACTAGAACGTAAAGATTTAGCTTTAAATCACTCAATGATTTCTTTAGGATCATGTACTATGAAACTAAATGCAGCTTCTGAAATGTTACCTTTAAGTAACCCACAATGGGGAAATATTCACCCATTTGCTCCATTAAACCAAGCCGAAGGATACCAAACAGTTTTAAAGAATCTAGAAAAACAATTAAATGTTATCACCGGTTTTGCAGGAACTTCTTTACAACCAAACTCTGGAGCACAAGGAGAATTTGCTGGATTAATGGTTATTCGTGCTTATCATAAATCTAACGGAGATACTAACAGAAATATATGTTTAATTCCTGCATCTGCTCACGGAACAAACCCTGCATCTGCTATTATGGCCGGTATGAAAGTAGTGGTTACCAAAACTGATGAAAGAGGTAATATTGATGTTGAAGATTTACGTGCAAAAGCTGAAAAACATAAAGATAATTTAGCTGCCTTAATGGTTACTTACCCTTCAACACATGGAGTATACGAAAAAGCTATTAAAGAAATTACCCAAATTATTCACGATAATGGTGGGCAAGTATATATGGATGGAGCAAATATGAACGCTCAGGTTGGTTTAACAAACCCTGCAACTATTGGGGCAGATGTTTGTCACTTAAACTTACATAAAACATTTGCTATTCCTCATGGAGGTGGTGGACCAGGAGT
Organism: Tenacibaculum aestuariivivum; assembly: GCF_964507685.1. Taxonomy (GTDB): domain Bacteria; phylum Bacteroidota; class Bacteroidia; order Flavobacteriales; family Flavobacteriaceae; genus Polaribacter; species Polaribacter aestuariivivum. The sequence continues at coordinate 2,406,885 of NZ_OZ208414.1, read as the reverse complement.
TGGACCAATTTGTGTAGCACCGCAATTAGTGCCATTTTTACCAACAAACCCATTAATACCTACTGGAGGAGAAAATGCTATTACAGCTATTTCTGCAGCACCTTGGGGTTCAGCATTAGTATGTTTAATATCATACGGTTATATTACCATGTTAGGAGCTAAAGGACTTACAGACTCTACTAAAATTGCTATTTTAAACGCAAACTATATTAAAGAACGTTTACATGGGCACTACCAAACGTTATATTCTGGAGAAATGAATAGAGCGGCACATGAAATGATTATTGACTGTAGAGACTTCAAACAAAATGGTATTGAGGTAGTAGATATTGCAAAACGTTTAATGGATTATGGTTTTCATGCACCAACAGTTTCATTCCCTGTAGGAGGAACTATGATGATTGAGCCTACCGAATCTGAAAACGTTGCCGAATTAGATCGTTTCTGTGATGCTATGATTGCTATTCGTAAAGAAATAGCAAATACTACTAAAGAAAATCCTAATAACACTTTAAAAAACGCACCACATACACAAGATATGCTAACTGCTGATGAATGGTCTTTACCATATTCAAGAAAGCAAGCTGCATTTCCTTTAAGTTATGTCGCCGACAATAAATTTTGGCCTTCAGTTCGTAGAGTTGATGATGCTTATGGAGACAGAAACTTAATCTGTTCTTGTAATCCAATTGAAGATTATATGGATGAAGAAGCTTAAAAACTTGTTCTTATAAACTAATAAACCTCACCACTAAATGGTGAGGTTTTTATTTAGCAGAAACACTACACAACCTACCATAAAAGTATTCCTTTTTTTTGAGAAGCAACTTCCCGATTTTCACACTCGCTCTCTGCGAGGAGCTCAAAAAAACGCTACAATAGTGGCTAAAATTATTATCATGGTTAATATAGCAATAAAAAAACCGTTTATATCTACAAATTATATTACTCACAAAAGTATCTTTTTCTATTAAAATGATAACAAAAACAAAAAAATAGATTATTAATTTACATTAACAGCTATAAATAGAAAAAAAATCTAACTTTCAATATAAAAACTGACTCATATTATTGATTAAATTACTTTTGAAGCTTAAACTGAATAATTATGGCAGGCTTACAAAATTTATCAGAAGAAAGTCAACAAAAACTAGTAACGCTAAAAAAACAACTAACCATAGCACGAGATACCTTTTTAGGATATCCTGTTTCTAAAGATTTTGATTATTCTAACTTGAATGAATTCCTTCAATTTCCTATTAACAATTTAGGTGACCCATTTGAGCAAGGAACCTACCAAGTACAAACACACGAAATGGAACGTGAAGTAATTGCTTTTTTTGCCAAACTTTTCAGAGCAAACCCAAAAGATTTTTGGGGATATGTAACCAATGGTGGTTCAGAAAGTAATTTATACGGCTTATATCTTGCTCGTGAACTATACCCAAAAGCAATTGTTTATTACTCAGAATCTACACATTACAGTGTACGTAAAAACATTCATTTATTAAATATTCCTAGTATTGTTATAAAATCGCAAGAAAACGGGGAAATAGATTATCAAGATTTTGAAAATACCGTACGCATGAATCGTCATAAACCAGTAATTGTATTAGCTACCTTTGGAACAACAATGAAAGAAGCTAAAGATGATGTTTCTAAAATAAAAAGTATTTTAGGTAGTTTAGCTATTCAAGATAAATATATTCATTGCGACGCTGCTTTAGCCGGTTCATTTGGTGCTTTTATGCAACCTCGCCTACCTTTTGATTTTATGGATGGTGCAGATAGTATTTCTATTAGCGGGCATAAATTTATCGGCTCTCCAATACCAACAGGTGTGTTAATGGCAAAACGTTCTAATAGAGATCGCATAGCAAAAGGAATTTCATATATCGGTTCATTAGATACTACTATAACAGGTTCTCGTAACGGACATTCTCCACTATTTTTATGGTATGCCTTAAAAAAGTTAGGTGTAAAAGGTTTACAAAAACGTTATCAAAATAGTTTAGAAGTTGCTGAATATTGTGAAACTTCACTAAAAAAAATCGGCATTAAAGCTTGGAGAAACCCAAATGCTATTACCGTAGTATTACCTAAAACCTCTAAAACTATTAAAAACAAATGGCAATTAGCAACCGAAGGTGATATTGCACATGTTATATGTATGCCTAACGTAACAAAAACACAAATTGATAATTTTATCAACGATATAAAAAATTGTACAGAACCTCCTATTGAAGAAGAAGTTACTTTTGATTATTCATTAAGTTAATTATATAAACTCTTAAAAATTACTTAACAATTTAAATAAATAAAAGGTATAATAAAAAGGTAACCATAACTAATAATTAACCTAGTGTAAATACAAACATAGAAGCTATAATATAATTTTGCTATTCAATAAAATCAATAAAAATGAAAAGTGAGATTATAAAAATAGTACTATGTAGTGCAATTATAGCTATGGGATTTTTATCTTGTAATGATGATAAAACAATATCAGACTCTTATAAAATACCTGAATTAAGTAATTTAGGTGCTAAACTACCTCATACCGTTTTAAAAACTGTTGATAAGGTAGAAATAAGAAATGGAGGTTTTGGTTCAGCAGCAACCGCTCACCCTACAAATAAAGGAGAATTTTATGCTTTAACTGATAGAGGTGCCAATTTAAAAACAGCTGGCGGAAAAATATTTCCAACACCTAATTACACCCCTAGAATTGGTCATTTTAAACTAAAAGAAAATGGTGAAGTTGAAATGATTGATGAAATTTTATTTAAAACACCTGATGGTGTGGTTATTAGTGGACGCCCTAACCCTGAAGGATACGGAACTACAGGAGAAATTCCTTACGATTTAAATATGGCTGTTTTAGAAACAGATAGATACGGATTAGATAGTGAAGGTTTAGTTGCATTAAAAGATGGTACTTTTTGGGTATCTGATGAATACGGCCCACATATTGTTCATTTTGATGCTACAGGGAAAGAATTAGAACGAATTAGTCCTGTTAATGTAAATACAGGTAAACGAAAATTACCTGCCGTTTTTGAAAGACGTTGGGCAAACAGAGGTATGGAAGGTTTAGCTATTACTCCTGATGAAAAAACATTAGTTGGTATTATGCAATCTACATTATACAATCCTAATAAAGCTGAAGTAGCTGATTTTACAATTACTAGAATTGTAACCTTTAATTTAGAAACTGCAAAAACAAAACAATATTTACACAAGCAAGAAAAAGCTAAAAATTCAAATTCTGAAATAGTTGCTTTAAGTAATACTGAATTTTTAATTGTTGAGCGTGATGGTTTATTTACAGGAAATGATGCTACAGCTCAAAAACATATTTACAGAATAGATATAACCAATGCAACAGACATTTCTGGTGATGATTTTAACTCTTTAAATGGAATGCTTGTAAATGGTAAAACTATAGAACAAAATACTTGGGAAGAATTAGAAACAGCAAATATAGTACCTGTTACAAAAATATTAGCCGTAGACTTAGTTGATAAATTAAGTGACTATCCACACGAAAAATTAGAAGGTATTTGGTTAATTGATAAATCAACTATTGGGGTTTTAAATGATGATGATTTTGCAGTTACAGGAACTGATGAATTAAATCAAAAATACTTACCTTCTAATAAAACAGAAAAAGATATTGATGGCAACACTTTATACATTGTTAACTTCTAATATAAATAATACTTTTATTTTAAAAAAAATATATAAACATTCAAAAACTGCTTTAGAAAATTCTAAAGCAGTTTTTATTTTTAAAGTAACAATTTATACACAGAACACTACCCCCTCATATAATGATGTTTTTACTTAATTTATGATAATAAAAACACCAATATAACTAATGTTACAGAGCAAGATAGTTATTCAGTAAAAGTTTACCCATATATTAAAAAACTTTTTCCTGTTAGTAAAAAAGTAGCTCTTTCATTACAAGGAGAATTTAGTTACTCGTATAGAAAACTCGAAACTGAGTCAAATAATTCTAGCACAATGAATGGATTTTTCAATAAACAAAATGCTTACAGTATAGGAGTGCATCCTAGTTTAACTTATTTTTTAAATAAAAAACTTGCTTTACAAGCTAGTTTAGGTTTCTTAGGGTACACAAAAACAGATTACGACAATAGTGATGGTTCTAAAGCAAATAATGATAATTTTAATTTTTCTTTAAACTCATCAAACCTACTATTTGGCTTATCTTATTTTTGGTAAAATAAATAATAAAAGCACTAAGAAGTATTCTTAGTACTTTTTACAAACTATTATTTGAAATTTTTTATTTTCTTTAAATATAATAACCTCTTCAAATATTTTTTCTAAGTGTGTTTTATAATTTAAATGTGAATTTGCAACCAAAATAAATCTCCCGTTAACTTTTAAACACCTATATACACCTTTAAACAATAATAAAGCAACTTCAATATTATTCTCATGCTCAAAATGAAATGGAGGGTTTGAAACTGCTAAATCAAAACTTTCACTTAATATACCGGAAAGTTCGTTAGCGCAAATAAAATTAGCTTCTTTAATATTTAATTTAGATGATGCTATAGCCAAATTAAAATCGTCTACTAAAGTTACTTTTGATTTTGAATTCTGATTAATTACCTCAGCAGCTATCACCCCGTTTCCAGAAGCAAGATCTAGCACTTTTAACTCATTAGATTGTATCTCTAAGTTACTTAATAAAAACTGTGTTCCTATATCTATTTTATCCGAAGAAAAAACACCGTAATATTGCTTAATAAAACTTCCTTTGAAATCAATTTCATTCAATAATTCTTTCTCTTGAATAGCTATTTTAGGTATTTTTAAAACTAATAACCTTGCTTTTTTCCAAGCGTTAGTTTGTGTTACTTCTTCAAAATATTGCGCTGCTTTTTTTAGATAAGATTTAGAGAAATATTTAGTCATAAAACCACAAACAACAGTAGTATTTTCATCTGCTGATTTATAAATTTGTTGTAAAAACAATTCAAATAATTCAACTGATTTTGGTAGTTTAATTAAGGCTAATTCAACTGTATCTATGGTATCTAAAGGCGTTTTAAAAACAATATTAGTAGGTAAGTTATTTAATTTTAAATTTTGATCAATTGCTTTTTGTTGGCTTGAATACGTCCAAATGGTAGTGCAATTTTTATCAATTAACAAAGTATTAAAAACACCAAACCTATCATTATACAAATGTATATTTTGTGCTTTAGTATTAGTAATATAATCAAGTATTAATAACTCAGCATTACTCCAAGCCCGTAAGGATTTGTCATCTGTTTTTGGATAACGCTCTAATTGATATTCTTTAGAATTAATTTTTAACTTTGTTTCCAATAACTTTATTATTTCTAAACTACGCTCGGATTAATGTTTTACTGTTCACTTTATCATCTTCTAAACCATAAATTGTTGCTAATGATATTATAGCATCTTCTTTATCTCTCCTAAAAACATCTTTAGCAGATACATCTGCTATTGAATTTTTACCCATAGCTGCAACAACTTCTTTCACAGCTGCTATTGTTTTTTCATGATAATTTTTAACACGAATATTTTTATCACCCACTACTAATGCTTTTACCAAATCTTTATTTTGTGTAGCAACACCAACAGGACAAGTATCTAAATTACATTCACGTGCTTGAATACACCCTAAACTTAACATAAAACTACGAGCCATTCCAATAACATCAGCTCCTAAAGCTTTATATTTTATAATATCAAAAGCATCTATAGCCTTACCACTTGCTATAATTTTTATCTGATCTTTTAGTTGATATTTTTGTAGTGTTTTATTAATAAAAACCAACCCTTCTAATAACGGAGTACCTATATAATTAGAAAATTCTAAAGGTGCTGATCCGGTACCTCCTTCTCCTCCATCTACTGAAATAAAATCAGGATAATTATTTGCATATGCAAATGCATGTATCATTTCTTCAATTTCTTGATTATCACCTACGCAAAGTTTAATACCTACTGGCTTTCCTTCAGATAAATCTCTTACCTTTTGGATAAAAACAATCATCTCTTCAAAATTTGTAAAAGAGGAATGACCTGGAGGAGAATCTACCCTTGTAAAGGGTTCTACAGAACGTATTTCTGCAATTTCTTTGGTATTCTTTTTTGCAGGTAAAATTCCTCCATGACCAGGTTTTGCACCTTGTGAAAGTTTAATTTCAATCATTTTCACTTCAGGTCTAACTGCATTTTTATGAAAAATATCTTCATCAAAAATACGTTTACCATCAATACTTTTTCCTGCTCCAAAATAACCTGTTCCTACCTGAAAAATCAAATCACCTCCTTGTAAATGATATGGAGATACACCTCCTTCACCTGTATTATGAGCAAAACCAGCCATTTTAGCACCTTGATTTAATGCAATGATTGCATTTTTACTTAAAGAACCAAAGGACATTGCTGAAATATTAACAATAGATGAACTATATTTTTGAAAACATTTATCAGAACCTATAAGTACTCTATCACCTTCAATGTGGGAATGATCTTTAGGAAACATTGAATGTTTTACAAATTCATACCCTTTTTTATATACATCATGCTGTGTTCCAAAAGGTATTGTTTCTATTTGTTTTTTTGATCGTTGATAAACAATACTTCTTTTTTCACGATTAATAGGGGTTCCACTTAAATCGTCTTCTATAAAATACTGTTGAATTTTTTCACGCTCTTCTTCAAAAAACCAACGTAAGCGAGCTACAATAGGAAAAGATCGCATTAACGAATGTTTTTTTTGAAAAAAAGCATCATATAATGCCAATAATGTTACTCCTGAAGCAATACTTAATAATATATAGTTTCCCATGTCTGGAATAAAATACACTAAAATTCCACATAGAATGTTTGCTATAATTACAATAGCTAAAATAGTATCTCTCATTTTCTATAAAGTTGATTCTGCAAAAATACAAGATTTTTTCACATAAAAAAAGCTCTAACAATTGTTAGAGCCTTTAAATATTCTTGATACTTGAAATTATTTTTTAAACTTCGAGTATTTATTTTTGAACTTATCAATACGTCCTGCGGTATCTACTAATTTAGACTTACCTGTATAAAAAGGGTGAGAAGTTCTTGAAATTTCTAATTTTATTAATGGATACTCATTTCCTTCTACGTCTAAAGTTTCTTTAGTATTAGCAGTTGAACGTGTTAAAAATACATCTCCGTTAGACATATCTTTAAAAGCTACCATTCTATAATTTTCTGGATGTATTCCTTTACGCATCTTAAATGACTTTTAAATATTGTTTTCTTTTTTTTTTCAAACATTGTAAAAATGGTAAGATTTTACACTAAAAATTTTTTAGCTGTTTGAGGTGGCAAATTTAACTATATTTTTTAATTTTCAAACAAATAAATTGTTTTAATTTGTTGTAATATTGAATAATTTACAAAATCAAACAATAAATCATGCGTATTTTTACCTACTTTGCTTTAACAGTATTTATTATTAGTATTACTTCTTGTAACTCATCACAATACAAATTTAAACTAAACACCTCTAAAAAAAATACTCTAGGACAAAAAGCTACTATTAACTTTGAACAACTTACTAATGAAAAAATAGATTCTGTTCATTTATTTGTAAATAAAAAACGAGTAAATAAAAACGAAACAAATATTACTATTAATACTACTGATTTTGGAGTTGGTAAACACATAGTTACTGCATTAGCTTTTTACCCTAATAAATCTAAAAAAACTACTAATTATATTGAAATTTTAGCTAAAAAGACACCTACTGTTTATTCTTATAAAATTATAAATACTTTTCCTCATGATAAAGAGGCTTACACTCAAGGTTTAGAATATAAAGATGGTTTTTTATATGAAACTACAGGTCGTAGAGGTGAATCTACCTTAAGAAAGGTTGATGTAAAAACAGGAAACATTATTCAAAAAGTTTCCCTAGATAAAAAATACTTTGGCGAAGGAATGACTATTTTTAATAATAAAATATATTGGCTAACGTGGCAAGCTCGTAAAGGGTTTATATACGATTTAACAACTTTTAAACAAACGGGTGAGTTTAATTATAATAAAAGTAATGAAGGCTGGGGGTTAACTCATAACGATACTGAATTGATAAAATCTGACGGAACTAATAAAATTTGGTTTTTAAATGCAACTAATCAAGCCGAAAAAAGAAATATTCAAGTATACACAAATAAATATGCAATTGATAATTTGAATGAAATTGAATTAATAAACGGGAAAATTTATGCTAACAAGTGGCAACAAAACTCTATTTTAATTATCAATCCCAAAACAGGTGTCGTTGAAGGTGTTGCTAACTTAACAGGCTTAAGAGACATTGTAGCTAAAGACCAAAATTTAGAACCTAGTGATGATGTTTTAAATGGTATTGCATATGACAAAGAAAACAACCGTTTATTTGTTACAGGTAAGCACTGGGGTAAATTATTTGAAATTGAATTGATTCAAAAATAATATTTTGACTTTTTAATCGTAATTAAATAACTGATAACATTTATACATGAGAAATTGCTTACTATTATTAGCTATTATTACTTTAATTACCATTAGTGCGTGTAGAAAAGATTTTAATACGGTACCAAATTTCGGGAAATTAGAATTTTCTAAAGACACTGTTTTTTTAGACACTATTTTTTCAAATATTGGCTCTGCTACTTATAATTTAAAAGTTTATAACCGAAGTAGTAAATCTATTACAATACCTGAAATTAAATTAGAAAACGGAATGGCTTCTAATTACAGATTAAATGTTGATGGAGTATCTGGAAAAAAATTTAATGATATTGATATTTTAGCAAACGATAGCATGTATGTTTTTGTAGAAACTACAGTAGATTTTAATTCTGTCACAAATCCTTTATATACCGATAAATTATTATTTGATAACGGAAATAATCAACAAGATGTTGATTTAGTTACCTTAATACAAGATGCTCATTTTATATTTCCTTCAAAAAACAGTACAGGTATTCAAACTTTAACTATTGACGGTGAAGAATCTAAAATACAAGGTCGATTTTTAACAGATTCAGAATTAAACTTTACCGCACAAAAATCATATGTTATTTATGGATATGCTGCTGTACCTACCAATAAAACATTAACTATTGATGCAGGAACTAAAATTTATTTCCATAAAAACTCAGGCTTAATTATTGATAAAAAAGCAAGTTTAAAAATCAATGGAACCCTTAAAAATAAGGTAACTTTTGAAGGAGATAGATTAGAACACCTTTACAGCAAATTACCTGGTCAATGGGGCACTATATGGTTACGTGCGGGTAGTACAAAAAATGAAATCAATCACACTATTATTAAAAACGGAACTGTAGGTATTTTGATTGAAGACACAGAGGCAACAACACAACCTACCCTTTATATCAAAAATACAGAAATATATAACAATTCTAATTATGGAGTTTTAGCCAAAAACACTAATATTAAAGGCGAAAATATTGTTATTGGTAACGCAGGTCAGTCATCTTTAGCCTGTACTTATGGTGGTAGTTATAACTTTACACATTCAACTTTTGCTAATTATTGGAACAATAGCCTACGCCAGTCTCCTACTGTTATAGTAAATAATTACTCTACAGAAATAAATAATAATCAACAAGAAATAATAGTTACAAACGATTTAATTGCTGCTAATTTTACAAACTGTATTATTGAAGGCAATAACAACATTGAGTTTGTTTTAGAAAAAATAAACTCAAGTATTTTTAACTATAGTGCTGAAAACTCAATGATTAGATTTAACGATTTCAATAATTCTTATCAAAATAATGATGCCTTAAACTTCAATGATACATCACATTATAAAAACATAATTTTAAACGGTACTCCTGACTTTAAAAACATTTTTTTTAATGATTTTATTATTGGAGAAAATTCTGACGCTATTAACAAAGCCAAAACATCTATAGTAACTGAAGATATTTTAGGTGTCAATAGAACAACAAATCCTGCTATTGGAGCATATCAACATATAATATTTAAAGATGAATAAAAATATAGTAATTACAGGAACCAGCCGAGGAATTGGTTTTGAATTAGCTCAAAAATTTGCAAATCAAGGACATAATGTATTAGCTTTATCAAGAAATACAAATCCTTTAAACGCTATAAATAATAACAACATAACAACCTTAGCTGTTGATTTATCAAATAATGATGATTTAAAAAAAGCAACTGATTTTATAAAAAAAGAGTGGAATACTGTAGATGTTTTAATAAATAATGCAGGTAAATTAATAAATAAACCTTTTAGTAAGTTAACAACTGCTGATTTTGAGGCAGTATATAAAGTTAATGTTTTTGCTGTTGCTGAGTTAACAAAAAAAATAATTCCGTTTATGCAAAAAGGAAGTCATGTAGTTACAGTAAGCTCAATGGGCGGAATTCAAGGAAGTTTAAAATTTCCTGGTTTAGCAGCTTATAGTTCGGCAAAAGGTGCAGTAATTACTTTATCAGAATTATTAGCTGAAGAGTATAAAGAACAACAAATAGCATTTAATGTATTAGCTTTAGGAGCTGTACAAACAGAAATGCTTGAAGAAGCTTTTCCTGGTTATGTTGCTCCTTTATCAGCAAAAGATATGGCAACCTATATTTATGACTTTTCTTTAACAGGTAATAAATTTTATAACGGAAAAGTTTTACAAGTTTCAAGCTCAACTCCATAAAAATAATTATTTATTTATATTATAAAAAACACCGTCTATTGTTAAAAAAAAGGTATTAAGAAATTAACCTATTACTTCTTGATACCTTTTTTTTTCATATATTTAAATATCAAAAATAAATAGAAGTAATTACTTTTGCGTAAAACACTCATAAAATACATTCCAGAAAAAGCAATTCCATTAGTTGAGTACTTAATTAATGAGCATAAAATAAACCTTAAAATTGTTAATCAACGAGAAAGTAAGCATGGCGACTTTAGAACTTTTCCGAACGGACAAACACAAATAACGGTTAATAATAATTTAAATAAATATCAATTTTTACTTACCTTAATTCATGAAATTGCACACCACGTAACCCATCAAAAATTTGGTCGCGTACAACCCCATGGCAAACACTGGAAAACTGTTTTTCAACACTTAATGCTTCCTTTTTTACAGCCAAGCATATATCCAAATGAAATTTTACCCTATTTAGCACATTATTTTAAAAATCCAAAAGCAAGTACTGATACTGATGTGAATTTGTCCTTAGCTTTAAGAGGAGGTATTGCTGAAACAGGAAAAACTTTTATCTTTGAAATTCCCAATAACACCAATTTTATTTTTAAAGGAATTTTATACAAAAAAGGAAACAAAAGAAGAACTCGCTACGAATGTTTAAATTTACTAAACAAACGAGTGTATCTTTTTAACCAAAATGCAGAAGTAATAATTTCTAATACTAAAAATTAACAGCTTATGAATAACAATTATTACGCAGTAATTATGGCCGGTGGTATTGGTTCTAGGTTTTGGCCTGTAAGTACTCAACAATACCCAAAACAATTTCATGATATGTTGGGTACTGGAGAATCATTAATTCAACGTACTTTTAACAGGATTAATAAATTAATTCCTGCAGAAAATATATTAATTTCAACAAACGAACGATACGAAGAGCTTGTTTTAAAACAATTACCTAAAACCACAAAAAAACAATTATTATTAGAGCCCGCTATGCGAAATACGGCTCCTTGTATACTATATGCTGCTTTAAAAATTAATGCCTTAAATTCTAATGCAGTTATGTTAGTAGCTCCTTCGGATCATTGGATTGAAGACGAAAACGAATTTTTAAAAAACATTAAAACAGCATTTGAAGCATCAGCTAAAGATAATATTTTAATGACTTTAGGTATACAACCAAACAACCCTAATACAGGTTATGGTTACATTAAATTTGAAGAAAATTTTTCAGAAATTAAAAAAGTAAAAAACTTTACAGAAAAACCTAATTTAAAAAAAGCTGAAGAGTTTTTAGCTAGTGGCAATTATTTATGGAACGCAGGAATTTTTGTTTGGTCGACAAAAAGTATTTTACAAGCTTTTAAAACTTACTTACCAAACATGTTAACTATTTTAAACAACAAAAATACTGCCTATAATACAGCTAATGAAAGTAGCTTTATAAAAAATAATTATGAAAAATGTGAAAACATTTCTATTGATTATGGAATTATGGAACGTTCAAATAACGTACATATATTACCTGTAAATTTTGGGTGGAATGATTTAGGTACTTGGGGTTCGTTATATAAAAAATTAAATAAAGACACGCAACAAAATGCTGTTGTAGGCGCAAATGCTATTTTTAGAAATGCGAACAGAAATATGATTAGTACTGAAAGTGGTAAAAAAATAATCATTCAAGGTTTAAATGACTTTATTATTGTAGAAAAAGAAGATATTATTTTAATTTGTCCTAGAAAAGACGAACAAGATATTAAACAAATTAGCGCAGCTGCCATTAAACAATTTTAATAGTACTAAAAAAACGAAGCTTAAAAGCTTCGTTTTTTTTAATTATTTTTTACAATAGATTCTAAAAACGGATAATAATACTCCGCCATATACGCTCCTTTTTTCTTACCCAAAACATTTCCTTTTGAGTTTACTACTACAACCGTAGGAAAGGCATTAATTCCGTATCTATACTGTAATTCATTATTCTCTTTTTTAGCAGCTAAAGAAACTAAATCTTTATTTCTAGGAAAATCTGCCTTATATAAAATTAATTTTTCTTCTGAAAAACCCTTAAATTTATCGGTATTAAACAATTCTCTGTCTATTTGCTGACATGGAGGACACCAATCTGACCCTGTAAAAAATACCAATACTGGTTTATTTTGCTTCTTTGCTTTTTTAATAGCCTTATCAAAAGATTGCTCCCATTGTAAATTTTCTTGATCATGAGCCACAACACCATCCTGAGCATAAGCTACACTAACCCCCAAAATAAATAGAGAAATTAAAAATATTTTTTTCATTATATTATAGTTTATCAATTCAAAAATATCAAAAATAATACCAAAAATAAAAAAATTAGCCTTTTATTTTATTGACTATAAAGTTAGTAAATATTTTTTCTGAATTTAAAAATACACTTTTAATAGAAATATAACATATATTTTTAATTTTATCTTCTAAGCGCATAAAATCCTTCTCGGTAGTTATTATTACTTTGTTAGTAAACTTCAAGTTATTAAAAGCTTTTTTAATAGCATCAATATCATTAACTGTAAAATTATAATGATCAGGATATTTTAAATGTTTATACTTAATATTTTCTTCTGATAAAAAACTTAATAACGAAACAGGGTTTGCTATTCCGGTAATCAATAAAACTTCTTTATCCTTTAAACCAGCAATGGTAAGTTGCTCTTTATTTCCTTTTAAATTTTCATCATAACAAATAGTCGTAAAAAATAATTTTTGATGTTTTTTAGGTTTTATTCTAGCCCTAATTTGTTGCTGTTTTTCATCCGTTAAGTTTTCAGGACACTTAGTTACAATAATAACATCAGCACGCTTAGCACCACTCCTTGTTTCTCTTAAATTACCTGTTGGCAACATAAAATCATCAACATATAAATCATTATACTTGGTAAGTAAAATATAAGTATGGGCTTTTACTTTTCTGTGCTGAAACGCATCGTCTAATAAAACAATATCAGGTGAATTATTGCTTTTTAATAATTGCTGAATACCGTTAGCTCTATCAGCATCAACAGCAATTGTTACTTCATTTTTAAACTTTTTATAAAACTGCAACGGTTCATCACCAACATCTGTAGCCAAATGAATATCATTTACAACCTGAAACCCCCTCGTTTTTCGCTTATAACCACGACTTAAAACAGCTACCTTATGGGTATCTTTTAATAATCGGATTAAAAATTCAATTTGCGGCGATTTTCCTGTTCCACCAACACTTAAATTTCCTACCGCAATAACCGGAATTTTAAAACTTGTGGCTTTTAAAACTCCAATATCAAAAAACCAATTTCTAACTGAAGTAATAATGCCATATAAAATAGCTAATGGAAACAATAAAAATCGAAGTAATTTCATAATATCAAAAGTAAAAATTATTTTGTTAGCATAAGTAAAACAAAACAATCTTTAAAATTTAATTAGTATACAAATAAAATAATTTAGAAGCTGCTTCCCGCTTTACGCACTCGCTCTCTGCGAGGAGCTCAAACAAACGCTTCAATCAGGGCTAAGCACACTTATAAAGTTACTAATTATTACACAAACCTGTAAACATCAAAAAAAATACAATAACAGAAAAATTAAAATACAAACCCTATAATCACAAGTTTTAGTAACTTTGATTATCCTTTAAAATAAAAAAATGCAAATAAAAGACGTTACTAACTACATTGAAAAATTAGCACCACTTTCATATGCCGAAAATTTTGATAATGTTGGTTTATTAATAGGAAAATACACTACAACCGTAACAGGAATTTTAGTTACCTTAGATACTTTAGAAACTACAATTGACCAAGCAATAGCAGAAAACTGTAATTTAATAGTCAGTTTTCATCCAATTGTTTTTAGTGGATTAAAAAAAATAAACGGTAACAATTATGTTGAACGTGTAGTTTTAAAAGCTATTCAAAACAACATTGCTATTTATGCCACCCACACAGCATTAGATAATGTAAACAATGGTGTTTCTGCTAAAATGTGCGAAGTTTTAGGCTTGCAAAACAACAAGATATTAATTCCTAAAAAAGGAATCATAAAAAAACTGACCACCTACGTACCATTGGCTAACGCTAACAATTTACGCACTAAGCTTTTTGAAGCAGGTGCTGGAAGTATTGGCAACTACAATAATTGTTCTTTTACTACAAAAGGTACAGGAAGTTATCGTGGTAATGAAAAATCAAACCCTGCTGTAGGTAAAAAAGGAGAATTAATATTCAGCGAAGAAGCCTGCATATCTATCACTTTTAATAGTTACTTAGAAAAAGCTATTCTTAAAACATTATTTAATACACATCCTTATGAAGAAGTTGCTTATGAAATAATTACTTTAGAAAACAACAACCAAAACGTAGGTATGGGAATGATTGGTGATTTTGAAACACCAATGGATGAAATTGATTTTTTAAATTTCATCAAAAAAACATTTAAAACAGCCTGTGTTCGCCATTCTGGCTTACTAAATAAAAAAATACAAAAAGTAGCTGTTCTAGGAGGTTCAGGAAGTTTTGCTATACAAAATGCTATAAAGCTAAATGCAGATGCCTATATTAGTGCTGATTTTAAATATCATGATTTTTTTAAAGCTGAAAAAAAAATATTACTTGCTGATGTTGGACATTATGAAAGTGAACAGTTTACAAAAAACCTTTTGATTGATTATCTTCGTAAAAAATTTAGTACTTTTGCAATTACTTTAAGCAAAAAAAGTACAAATCCAATACACTATACATAAACAGATGGCAAAAAAAGAAGTAACGGTAGAAGAAAAATTAAGAGCGTTATACGATTTACAGTTAATCGATTCTAGAATTGACGAAATCAGAAACGTTCGTGGTGAATTACCTTTAGAAGTTGAAGATTTAGAAGATGAAGTTGCCGGATTAAATACAAGACTTTCTAAATTAAAGGAAGAAGCTGCGAATTTAGATACTGATATTGTAAATAAAAAAACATCAATTACCGAATCTAAAGCGTTAATTGAAAAATACGAGGATCAGCAAAAAAATGTTCGTAATAATCGTGAATTTGAAGCTTTAACTAAAGAGGTTGAATTTCAAGAATTAGAAATTGAATTATCAGAAAAGCGAATTAAAGAATATAAAGTTAAAATAGCTCAAAAAAATGATGTTGTTAACGCTACAAAAGAAAAACTTAAACAACAAGAAGGTCATTTAACTCATAAAAAAAATGAGCTTGATGCTATTTTAAAAGAAACTGAAAAGGAAGAACAATTATTAAAACAGAAATCTGAAGAGTATGCACAATCTATTGATAAGCATTTATTAACTGCTTACAAAAGAATTCGTACAAAAGTAAGAAACGGACTTGCCGTTGTTGCTATTGAACGTGGTGCAGCTGGTGGGTCTTTTTTTACAATACCTCCACAAATACAGTTAGAAATTGCTAACCGTAAAAAAATTACAATTGATGAGCATAGTGGTCGTATTTTGGTAGACGCTGCTTTAGCACAAGAAGAAAAAGAAAAAATTGATAACTTATTTGTTTAATTTTTTTTTTAAAAACATATAAAAAGCTCTCGTTTTCGAGAGCTTTTTTTGGCTATAAACACTACTACCTTCCATAGTAACAACAACTAAATAAACTCGATAATAAAAAATATTAAAACTACCTCAAAAATTAAATATTAAGTAACATTAGTAACCAATAATTATAATAATATTAAATACCTTAGTAGTGTTATTAATCTTATTAAATAATTAATCATGGAACAAACTAACGAACAACAAAAACAACAAGAAGTGTTTAGTATGCCAAGAATTGGAGATGCTGCACCAGCTTTTAAAGCAGTAACTACTCAAGGTGACATAAACTTTCCTGCAGATTATAAAGGAGATTGGGTAATTCTTTTTAGTCATCCTGCTGATTTTACACCTGTTTGTACCTCTGAATTTATAACTTTTGCTTCATTAGAAGAAAAATTTGCTAAAGCTAATTGTAAGCTTGTTGGTCTTTCTATTGATGGTTTATATAGCCACATTGCTTGGCTACGTACTATTAAAGAAAAAATTGAATACAAAGGAATGAAAAATGTTGAAGTTAACTTTCCGTTAATTGAAGACATTAAAATGGATGTTGCTAGAAAGTATGGTATGATTCAAGACAATGAAGATACCACAAAAGCTGTGAGAGCTGTATTTTTCATTGACCCTAAAGGTATTGTAAGAAGTCTTATTTACTATCCTTTAAGTCTTGGTAGAAATTTTGATGAATTATATAGAGTAATTATTGCATTACAAACTGCTGATGAGTTTGGAGTGGCAACTCCTGCTGATTGGTATCCTGGAGATGATGTTATTATAGGTCCTGCAGGATCATGTGGTACAGCAAAGGATAGAATGGAAGACAGTGATATTGATTGTAAAGATTGGTTTTTTTGTACTAAAAAATTAGATAAAGACTTAGTTTTAAATCGTATCTTAAAAAAGGATTAACTAAACACTTAAAACCTTTATAATTTTACTTTTTTAAAGTAATAAAGCACAAAATGTTATATAATATTTTGTGCTTTATTACTTTAAAAAATACAGATAGGTAATAATAAATACGAATAGATGTACTAAAATTATATGTACTTTTTTATAATATTTATTAAATCATTTTTAGTAAGCATACCTGATTGCCTCCAGTACATTTTATTTTCTTTAAATAACATAAATGTTGGCACCCCTTTAATTTGATATTTAGTAGCTATCAAAGGGTTTTTATCTATATCTATTTTTAAAATAATAACATCATCTCCTAAAGCAATTTTTAAGTCTTTTAAAATGGGTGACATCATTTTACACGGGCCACACCAAGTTGCATAAAAATCAATTAATACTGGTTTCTTTCCTTTTATAATCTCTGTTAAATTACTCATTATTTTTGTTTTTAAAAGTGATACTCCAAATACCCCTAACTTGATTAATGTCATACCCAACAGCTTTATCATTAGGGTATAATTCTGCTAAACTTTTCATTATATTTGGTTGTATATGTTTATTGGGTTTTCCATGACATTGTAAACACATTGAATTGGTTATAATTGGGTAATAAAATTGTGTTTGGTTAGTATTATTTATTAATACTGGTGTTATTTTTTGTTTTTCAAAAACTATTTTTTTATAATTTTTAATAATTTCTAATTCTTTTATGCTTGCTATATTATTAGGGTTTCTTTCTTTATCTGAAACACGTTTAATGGTTGCGTTAAATTTTGTAGCCATGCTATCAGTTAATTTGTAGGCTTGTTCATTACAAAACTGTAAAGCTTCTATAGTTCCTTTTTGTTGAATTTTTCCCATTAAATTTTTACCTAGTAATTTTTTGGTTTCTTTTACATAGTTTAAACCTATTGCTTCTTTTGTTTTTGGTGAATTTTGTAACAAACTTTTTTTACCGATGTTTATATAGGGTGTACCTTTTTTATCTTCCCAGTGGCTTTTAAACCATGAAGGTTCTAAAATTTCATAATCATATATATAGGCAGCTATTTGTTTTACTTCGTCAGTAACAAAGGCTTGACTAGGCATTACTCCAAATTTTCTTACTGCTCCATGCATTTTAACTTTTTCTACCGTAGGGTTTGTTACAAAATTTGTAAACTCTGTTATGAAATTTTCTCTTTTTGTATTTTTTTTAATGTAATGTGCTTTAATAGCTATCATAGGAGGTGCTATTCTTTCATTGTGTGCCGTGGTAGCATTATGACATACAAAACATTTTGTTTCTAATAATTTTTTACCTGGGTGTATATCTGCTTTAACTAATTTTTCTGATTTTATTGTTGTATAACTTTGTTTACTTTCTTTTTTGTTATTACAATTAAAAAACGTGATAACTAGTATTAAAAATAGTGCTTTTTTCATTTTTAAAATTTTTATAAAAATAGCTTGATAAATTTACTAATATTGTAACGTATGTTACAGTAATACACTAAAAAAATTACTTAAAAAATTATTAATCAATTAATTGGTAAGGATGTATTTAATTAATAGTTAATTATTATAAAAATGCTTAGCCCTGATTGAAGCATTTGTTTGAGCTCCTCGTAGAGAGCGAGTGCGTAAAGCGGGAAATAGCTTTAAATTATGTTTAGTCTTTTATATATAAAGAACTTTAGTTACTTTTTACTTAATAAAAGCCTCAAATTAAATAATTTGAAGCTTTTATTTTATGAGAGTATAATATTAGTCAGCGCCATGAATAGCTATATGAGCAATGGCATCTCCTTGGTTTACAATAGGTGAATGATTTAAACAAATAATAGATCCGGATACGGATGCTTTAATTTTTCTTTCAAAAAAACCATACGGATCAGTTATTAAACCTATAACATCTCCTTTTTTTACTGGTGCACCGTTTAAAATTACCGATCTATACATTCCAGAAGCAGTTGCTCTAATCCATTTTGAATTACTAAAAACCACTTGTTGTTCATCTTCTTTGAAAGCATTATAAGTTACTGGAAATTTTTTAACTCCTAAAAAATCTAGAACATTTAAAATACCTGTAACTCCTACATTCGTTATTTTTTTGTTGATATCTAATGATTTTCCTCCTTCATATAGTAATACTTTTTTTCCTATAGCAACAGCAGATGCTCGAAATGATTTTTCTCGTTGAGAAGAGTATTTTACAAACTTAGCGCCAAAAACTTTTGCTAAATTAAAGGTATCAATATCATCATCTGAAATTCTTACTTGTGGGTAATTAAAACGGTCATCTCCACCTGTATGAAAATCTATACAATAATCAGCATGGGCAACTATTTTATTCATAAAAACATGAGCAAACTTACTAGCTAAAGATCCATTTTTGGTACCAGGAAAGCTTCTATTTAAATCTTTCCCATCAGGAAATTCTCTTGTTTTTATAATAAATCCAAATACATTTACTACCGGAACACAAATTATCATTCCCGTATCAGGAATGTTATATTTATTAGCTACTAATTGCCTTACTATTTCTATACCATTTACCTCATCACCATGAATTCCTGCACTAATTAATACACATGGCCCTTCTTTTTTTGCTCTACTTACAATTACAGTAACTTCTATTTTTGTTCTCGTATGTAAACGAGCAATATCCATTTTTATTTGATACGACTTACCTGGCAAAATTTGCTCTCCAAGTATTGTAATTTCTTTAGACATTTCTTTCTATGTAACGAATAATATTTTTAGCAATATCTAACTTAGTAGCTTGCTCAATTCCTTCTAATCCAGGCGATGAATTTACCTCCATTATCATTGGGCCAGATTTAGATTGCAACATATCTACACCACAAACACTTAGCCCTAATTTTTTTGCTGCTTTTAATGCTGCATTTTCCTCTTCTTCTGATAACTCGAATAATTCAGCAGTACCACCTCTATGTAAGTTAGACCTAAACTCTCCTTCTTTACCCTGTCGTTTCATTGCTCCAACTACATTTCCATCAACTACAAATACTCTTAAATCAGCTCCTTTTGCTTCTGCTATAAATTCTTGAACTATTACACGGGCTTGTAAGCCATTAAAAGCTTCTAATACAGACTCGGCTGCACTTTTTGTTTCTGCTAATACAACTCCAACACCTTGAGTACCTTCAAGTAATTTAATAATACATGGAGCACCTCCTACCTTATTTATTACAGCACTTACATCTTTAGAGTTATTTGTAAATGTAGTTTTAGGCATATTTAAGCCTGCTTTTGATAGTACTTGCATACTTTGCAATTTATCTCTAGAACATACTAAAGCTTGAGAGTTTAAGGTTGAAAAAACATTCATCATTTCAAACTGGCGTACTACTGCTGTACCGTAAAAAGTAATAGAAGCTCCTATTCGTGGTATTACAGCATCAATACCTTCTAATATTTTACCTTTATAGTATATCTGTGGCTTCTTTTTTTCAATTAATAAATCACATTTTCCATGATCTATTACTAACATTTCATGACCGCGTGCTTCACCTGCAGCTATCAATTTTTTTGTTGAGTACAGTTCTGGATTTCTTGATAATATTGCAATTCTTAATTTTTGCATTTTACTTAATTTGTTTGATTTCTGGACAACAAACATAAACTTTTTTATATTTTATATATGTAAAAAATAAGTTTTACTTTTAAAACACTTTAAAAGATTATTAAATAACATTTAATTTTCAAAACAAGTATTTTATAAATAGAGATAAAAAAAACTTGACTTCTTTAAAGTCAAGTTTTTTTATCTAAAAATTATAATCATATTAATTTTTATAATTTATTTTAAAGTCATTTTTTTTATCATTACATTTTTCTTCTTTTCCTATAATACACTTTTTATTTACTGAGCGTTCTTTTCCTGTTTTTTTGAAATTTTTCCTTAAAAAAAGTAAAAAATTGTTCTTTTTATTTATTCTTTTTTTTGCTTCTTTTTTTTCAACCTCTTGACGTTTTTTAATTTCTTGCTCACCTTTTACTATATAGAAATAAGATCGTCTATTTTTTTGATGTTCTTCCTCTGTACACTTTATATTATTAGTTTCGTTACATTTATTAAGTAACTGATCTTCACCATAACCAATAGCACTAATAATTCTTTCTTTCTTGATACCTCTTGATAAAAGATATTTTTGAGTTGATTTAGCTCTCTTATCAGATAAATCTCTATTAAAATCTTTTCCTCCCCTGCTATCTGTATGTGATTCTATTTTAATACTTACTTCTGGATGGTTAGTCATTACCATTACAATACTTTCTAATTCATATTGAGCATCTTCTCTTATAATTGACTCTCCATAATCAAAATATATAGGGTTAATAACTATTTGATCTCCTATTATTAATGGGATCAATTCTAAATTTACTTTATTTACTTTTCCTGAAACTATAACTGTCTCTTTTTTATTTTTTAGCCTATGATCTAATTTACTTGCTAATATAGTATATCTACTATCACATAAAACATTATCAAACAAATACTTACCTTCAGTATTTGTAAAGGTTTCTTTAATTACTTTTCCGCTACTATTAACTAATTGTATTGCTGCTCCATCAATTGAAGTATTACTTACAGTCTCTGTTACTATACCTTCTATAGATTCTGAACAAATAGGTGAATCTGTATACATATAAAAACTGTAAATATCATCATCTCCTTTCCCTCCTTTTCTATTTGATGAAAAGAAACCTTTTTTACCCTCATTATTTATATAAAAAGAAAAATCATCTTTTTGACTATTAAACGGGTAACCTATATTTACGGCTTTTGAATATATAGAATCTTTAATTATTTTAGATTGAAAAATATCTAAAAGTCCAAAACCTAAATGCCCATTTGAAGAAAAATATAGATTGTTCTCTTCTGTTATAAATGGAAACATTTCTTTATCAGAGGTATTAATATTTTCACCTAAATTTACTGGACTTCCATAACTATTATTATCTAAAATAGCTACCTTATAAATATCTGTAGCACCAAAACCACCAGGCATATTAGAAACAAAATATAGTGTTTTCTCATCAGGACTTAAAGCAGGATGCCCTACTGAATACTCACTATTATTAAATGGTAATTCTCTTACGTTAATCCAAAAACCATTTATAAAATTAGCCCTATATATTTTTAAGTTAGAAGTATTATTCTTATCTTTTTTCGCCTTTTTACCACTAGCATTATTACGTGTAAAATAAATTGTTTTTCCGTCTTTTGTAAAAACAGGTGTAGACTCGTGAAATACTGAAGTAATAGGCACTTCTATCAAACGTTGGTTTACTAATGTTAAAACAGTATCTTTTACATTTTCTTCTAATGCTATTACCTGTTCATTAGCTTTATAAATATTTAAAAAAGGTTGATTATTCCATTTATAAATTCTTTCCTTTTTACCTCCTTTTGGAGTAGCTGAAGTATAGTACGAGTTACCATTCAAAAGAAAACCTCCAAAATCTGAAAAAGGAGTATTTATAGCTAAATTTCTAACACCTATTCTTATTTCATTATTAGAATAATCTGACAGGTAATCTTCTTTTTGAAGCTCTTCTTTTCTATTACTTTTTTCAGAAGGTGATAATTTTAAAAATATAGAATCAGATTTTTTATATTTCCCATTACTTCTTAACACCTGAGCATACTTAAATAAATGCTTATCTTCTAATTTTTCTTTTTGAGACTCTATTAATTTTTTATACCAAATTTCAGCATTTTCAGTTTGAGAATTATTATAATATGATTCTGCTAAACGGCTTAAAACATGCTTAGAAGTATCTCCTTTTTCTTCAACTAAAGCTTTATATAACTTTGCTGATTGCACGTATGACAATTCATTAAAATATCTATCTGCAACTTTTTGACTCTGAGCAAAGTTATTTATCGTTACTATTAATAACATTAACAATAACGTTTTTCTTAAATTCATAATAATATAATATTAAAAAAATCTAGGTGATCTATACATTGTATCATTTAACAACTCATATTGTAGCATTATTTCGTGTGTTCCTGAATTAACTATGTTATAATTAGAAGTTGTTAAATCATATGAATAACCTATTAACAACCTATCTGATGCTTGAAAACCTAATAAAGCACTAATAGCATCGCCTACTCTCCATGATAATCCTGCTCTAAATTTTTCATTAAATAAAAAATTAGCAGATACATCTAAAGATAAGGGTGCTCCTGAAACACCTTTAAGTAAAGCCGCTGGTTTAAGTTTTAGGTTTTCATTTATATCGTATATATAACCTGCTATTAAAAAAAAATGCATTCGTTCAACAGCTGTTTGTCTTATAGGTTTTCTAGCATCATAATGTTCTGTTTTTAGAATATTTGGCACGGATAATCCTAAATACCATTCTGGTTGGTAATAATAAATACCAGCACCTACTGTTGGTAAAAACTTATTTATATTTTCACTAAAAGCAACTTCTTCTTGATATGCCCTTCCTTTACTCCAATCAACATTTAAAAACCTACCTCCCAAACGTAAACCAAAAGCTAAACTACCTTCTTGACCTGTTTCAATAGTATAAGATAAACTTGCATCCAAATAAGTTTCTTTCGACGGTCCAATTTCATCATTCATTAAATTAATCCCTAATCCTAAACTTGAGTATGGTAAAGGGGTATGGTAACTAATATTTTGAGTATTTGGAGCTCCTGTAACTCCAACCCACTGTGTTCTTCCAACAGCTGTAAAAACACTATGTTCTTTTGATCCTGCATATGCAGCATTTACACTCATTGTATTATACATATACTGTGTATATTGAGGGTCTTGTTGTGCATGTGTACTTGTTATTTTACACATTATTAACATCAATATTACACTTATAAAAAACTTCATTTTATTTTTTCGC
This sequence comes from Tenacibaculum aestuariivivum, assembly GCF_964507685.1. Classification (GTDB taxonomy): domain Bacteria; phylum Bacteroidota; class Bacteroidia; order Flavobacteriales; family Flavobacteriaceae; genus Polaribacter; species Polaribacter aestuariivivum. The sequence continues at coordinate 2,382,770 of NZ_OZ208414.1, read as the reverse complement.
TATTTGGTTTGTAAAAACAGGCAGACAAAAAACTTTTTTTTAAAAAATTAGCTAAACCTCTAGAAAAACTTATGATAAATAAACTATCCTATAAAATAAGATCATCTGTACTTTTTATTTAATTAGGAAGGGCAGTTTGTCAATTACTAAAGCTCTATACAGCTTCTTCTATAAATTTTTATTCTAAATTATATTTTTAAAAAAATATTTTAACCCTAAAAACCTCTCTTTTAAGGAAGTAAATATATTATAATTAATACAAATATATTATATATTATTAAAGAAAACTAAAATTAACTAAGTATCAATTTTTTTTGTGTTTTCTTTAACTTTTCAATACAAAAATCAATATCTACTTTTGTGGTTAATTTACTAAAAGAAAAACGTACTGATGCATTTTCAATTTGCTCTTTTTTTAAAAAAGCTCTTAACACATGTGATCCTTTACTTGCGCCACTTTGACAAGCACTTCCTCCTGAAACAGCAACTCCTTGTATATCTAAATTAAAAAGCATCATTTTATCTTTTGCAGGAAAAGTAACATTTAATATTGTATGACTACTTTTTTTTAAATTGGCAGACTCTCCATTAAATTGAATATTTTTAAAAGAAACAATTAGTTGTTCAATAAAATATTTTTTAAGCTGTTTAATCTGCTTCATATCTACTTGTAAATTACTGTATGAAATTTGTAATGCTTTTTCCATACCTAAAATACCATGCACATTTTCGGTACTTGCTCTCATTCCTTTTTCTTGCTCACCTCCATAAAGCATTGGTTGTATTGAAATTCCTTTTTTAACATATACAAAACCAACTCCTTTAGGACCATGAAATTTATGGGCACTTGCTACAATAAAATCTACCGGTAATTTTTGTAAATCTAAGTTGTAGTGACCAATAGCTTGAACGGTATCTGAATGAAAATAAGCTTTATTTTCTTTACATAACACCGTAATAATTTCAATAGGTAATAAATTACCTATTTCATTATTCACATACATTAAACTAACCAATGTTTTAGCTGTAGTTTCTTTTAAAAGCATCTCAAATGCTGTTATATCTATAGCTCCTTTTTCAGTTAAAGGTGTATAATCTACGGTTATTTTATATTCTCTTTTTAAATATTCTACGGTACGTAAAACAGCATGATGCTCTATTTTAGATGTTATAATTCTTGTTACCCCTAAATTTAATACTGCATTTTGTAATATTAAATTATCTGCCTCAGTACCTCCTGATGTAAAAATAATTTCACTTGCAGATACATTGAAGTGTTTGGCTATATTTTTTCTTGCTGTTTCTACCGCTGCTTTTGCTTTTCTTCCAAACCGATGAATAGAGGATGGATTTCCAAAATTTTGTAACATCGATTGCTGAATTACTTCAATAACTTCAGGCAACATAGGAGTAGTTGCTGCATTATCTAAATAAACATATTTCATAAAAAATAGTATTAGTTTGGGTTTTGGTATATATAAACTTCAGTTGCTCCTTGACCATACTTTTGATAAGAAGCGTCATAATATTTTACAGGATAATTATTCAATAAATAATATAACTCTGATTTTAAAACTCCTTCTCCTACTCCATGAATTAAAACTAATTTTGATATTCTTTTAGAAATACAATACTCTACCTTATGCTTTGCCGTTTCTAATTGTAACGACAACACATCATAATTATCCATCCCTCTAGTTGATTTTATTAATTTACTAGCATGTAAATCAACTTCCATTACTACTTCATTTTTATCTTTTACAAAAAATGATTTTTTCTTTTTAGTGGTTTGTTGAATTTTAGCTTTTAATAATGAATTACTAACATTTACACGTCTACTCAATTCATTCTGATCTATCTCTATTTTAACTAACTCAAACTCAAAAAAAGAAAACTCCATTCCATCTCTATCTTTAACAAAAAACAAGTTATTTTCTTTTTTTGTTATGAATCCTCTAATATCAGCATCTAAAACTGTTACTTTATCTCCTATTTCTAAACACATTCTTAACCTTTACTTAATTCACTAAAAGAGCTTTACAACGTATTTTTGCAACAATTGTATATTGCAAAAGAACTGTAAAAAAATGATAAACACTAAAAAAATTAGCACAAAAACATTCTTTGAAGAAGCTAAAAAAGAAACTGCTATTAGTTATGAACGTAATAAACTACTTAGTAACATTGCAAACGTTATTATTAGTGAATATAAAGATAGAGGAAGTTTAAATTTAAACTTCATTTGCACACGTAACTCAAGAAGAAGTCAATTTGCGCAAGCTTGGAGTTTTTTTGCTGTTGAGTACTTTAATTTGAAAAATATATTCGCATATTCTGGAGGAACAGAAGCAACCGCCTTTCACAGAAATACGGTAAAAAGCTTACAAAAAACCGGGTTCAATTTTAATATTGTTGATTTTTCACATCAAAACCCACGTTATTTAATTTCATTTGAAGGTGCTAGAAAATCAATTTTAGGGTTCTCTAAAGCATATGACCACCCGAATAACAGTTTTCCGTACATAGCTATAATAACCTGTAGTAATGCCTATGAAAACTGTAGTTTTATACCTGATGCTATTGCTAAATTTCATTTACCTTATTTAAATCCAAAAAATATGGAAAACAGAAATCTTACTGAAGAAAATTACTTAAACACAAGTAAGCAAATTGCTAGTGAAATGTTTTTTATTTTTGAAATGGTAAAGGATGAATTACAATTTAACGACCTAAAACTCTTTTAAATAAAAGTTCATAAACTTCACTTTACATAAAAAAATAACTCAAAGCTGTTTCCCTATTTTCATACTCCTCTATACAAGCGACTCAAACAAATATTCCAATTAGTGTTAAACATTTTTATTAATTTTTAACACTAAAACAACAGTCTTTTTGTATTTATTAAAAAACAAGTACTAGGTATAATTTTTATTTAAACCACAGTATCCTTATCATAAGGAATGCTTTTTAATACATGATTAATAACATTAATACGTGCTATTGTTTTTCTATTAGCTCTAATTACTTTCCATGGAGAAACAACAGTATTGGTTTTAGAAAACATTGCCCGCTTATACGTTGTATAATCGTCCCAAAGTTCTTGTGCTTTTAAATCTACAGGAGTAATTTTCCACTGTTTTAATGGATTATTTATAATATCCTTAAAACGTTTTGCTTGTTCTTTTTTATTAATAGACATATAAATTTTAACTAATCGAATACCTGACTCTAAAATCATCCTCTCAAAATCATTAACCTGATTCATGAAAATTTGATACTGCTCCTGAGTACAAAATCCATTTACAGGCTCAACCACTGCTCGATTATACCAGCTTCTATCAAAAAAAACAATTTCTCCTGCTTTAGGAAACTGCTCAACATATCGTTGAAAATACCATTGCGTTTTTTGATCTTCATTTGGCTTTGGTAAAGCTACTATTCGCATATGACGTGGATTAATTCGCTCTGTCATTCTACGTATAGCCCCTCCTTTTCCAGCAGCATCCCTACCTTCAAGAATAATTATAATACGTTCATCCTTATTAATAGCCCAAGTTTGTAAACGTATTAACTCCACCTGTAATTTTTTAAGTTTACGCTCATAATCTACATACCTAATTGCTTTTTCTAAATTAAAGGGTTTTGATAAAATGGCTTTTAACCCCTTAGCTGAATTAAGCTTATTTACATCTCCTTGTGTTAATTTTTCCATATTAATCTAAATGTTTTGCTGATCGATAATAACGCATTACAATATTAGGATCTGGATTTGTTACTATTTTATCTTCTTTTTCATCTTGATAATCAAATTGAGATAATACATGTCGTATACACTCAACTCTTGCTTTCTTCTTATCATTTGTTTTTACCACAATCCAAGGACTATAAGTAGTGTGTGTTTTACTAAACATTTCACTCTTATAATAAGTATACTTACCCCACAACTCCTGACCTTTTTTATCAACCGGACTAAATTTCCACCTTTTTAACGGATCATCGTTCCTAGCATCAAATCTACGCATTTGCTCATCTTTTGATATAGATAACCAAAACTTAATTATAGTAACACCATCCTCATACAACATATGTTCAAATTCTGGCACCTGAACTAAAAACTTACTATATTCATCCTTGGTACAAAAATCCATTACAGGTTCAACAACAGCCCTATTATACCAACTACGGTCAAAAAAAACAATTTCTCCTGGATTTGGTAGCTCTTTAATATAACGTTGAAAATACCACTGTCCTTTTTCTACTACCGTTGGTTTATTTAGTGCAACTAAACGCATAGAACGCGGATTTAAATGCTCCATAAAACGACGAATATTACCTCCTTTTCCAGCTGCATCTCTACCTTCAAAAATTACAGCTACTCGTTTATTATTATTTGCTATCCATTGCTGTAGTTTTACCAATTCTACCTGAAGTTTTTTTAACTCCTCTTCGTATGCTATTTTTCCAGTAACCTTACCTATTGAAATCCCTTTTTGTTCAATCAACGCTAATAATTCTTCGTTTGATGAAACGCTTTCAAAATCTTCAATAGTAAGCCTTTCTTTATTTCCCATTTAAAACAATTTTAAACTGAATTACTACTAATTTACCCCTTACGTTGCTAAAATAATACGATATTCGCTTCTATGAAACAAAAAATCTTTTTTTTATTTATTCTATTTTCTACGGCTATTTTAGCACAACGAAAATATGCTAAAGAATTTAATATATTAAACGATAATGACTTATTTATTTCCTTAAAGCAAGATAGGTACTACACAAATGGTATATTTATTAACTATAGATATTTAAGTAACAAAGAATATAAAAAGGTCGTAAAAAAAATATACGAAATACAAATAGGTCATAAAATGTATACTCCTTTTAAAGCTACTGTTAATCAATATGGTAATCATGATAGACCATTTGCAGGCTATGCTTTTGGAAGCTTTAGCGTACATCAATTTTATAAAAATGAAACTAGTTTAAAAACCACATTAAAAGTAGGCATGGTTGGACCTGCCGTAAAAAGTAAAGAACTTCAAGATTTTATTCACAACTTGTACGGTTATAAAAAAGCTATTGGCTGGAAATATCAAATTGCAAATACAATGGCTATAAACCTAGATATAAATTATATTAAAAACATTACTATACATAACTACTTTGATATAAATTGGCTTAATAAAATAGAAATAGGAACTGTTAATACTAATTTATCAACTGGCTTATATACACGTATTGGTATATATCCTTTAGAAAAAATACTAAACTCAATTGCTTTTAACAGCAATTTAAATAACAACAATACTAAATTAAAGAACAAAACTGAAGCTTTTATATACCTAAACCCAATGGTTAGTTATATTGCTTACGATGCAACTATTAAGGGTAATATTTTCAACAATAATAGTCCTGTAACGTTTAATGTAAAACCCTTTAAATTTACCTCTACAATAGGTTTAAGATTTACTGTTAATCGTTTTAACTTTGGATATGCAGTAAACTATCACACCAAAAAACTAAAAAGTTTACGAGTACCAATACAAAACCTCTACGGAACTTTACAAGTTGGCTATCAATTTAATTAATTTTCATTCTAATAAAAAATAATTTTTAATACCATCAAATTACGATATATTTGTGAATCTAACAAATAGAAACTATACAAATGAAATTTATCGTATCTAGCTCTCAGTTATTAAAACAGTTACAAGTTTTAGGAGGGGTTATAAACAGCAATAATACATTACCTATTTTAGACAACTTCTTGTTCGAACTAACTAACAATGAACTTCAAATATCTTCTTCAGATCTTGAAACAACAATGACTTCAGTTATTGAAGTTGAAAGTACAGATACTGGATCAATTGCTATAAATGCTCGTTTACTACTAGACACTTTAAAAACGTTTCCAGAGCAGCCTCTTACTTTTAAAGTAGAAAGTGATAGTACTATTGAAATTATTTCTGAACAAGGAAAGTATGACATGGCATATTTTAGCGGTGAAGAATTTCCAAAAGCTGTTGAATTACCATCTCCTAGCAGTACTGATATACCTTCTCATATTTTAGCTACAGCAATTTCAAAAACAATTTTTGCTGCTGGTAATGATGATTTAAGACCTGTAATGAGTGGTGTATTTTTTCAATTCAACTCAAAAGAACTAACCTTTGTTGCTACAGATGCTCATAAACTAGTAAAGTATACTCGAACAGATGTTACTGCTGACAAGTCAGCTGAATTTATTATGCCTAAAAAACCTTTAAATTTATTAAAAGGAATTTTAGGTGGTTCTGAAAACAATGTTACTATTGAATATAACGATACAAATGCTAAATTTACTTTTGATAATGTAGTTTTAGTTTGTCGTTTAATTGACGGTAAATATCCTAATTACGAAGCCGTAATACCTAAAGAAAATCCAAATAAATTAACAGTAGACAGAGCTTCATTTTTAAACTCTGTGCGTCGTGTTTCTATTTTTTCTAGTAAAACAACGCATCAAATTCGTTTAAAAATGGCAGGAACAGAATTAAATATTTCTGCAGAAGATTTAGACTATTCTAACAAAGCAGATGAGCGTTTACATTGTGATTATCAAGGTGATGATATGCAAATAGGATTTAACTCTCGTTTTTTAAGCGAAATGTTAAATAACTTAAGTGCTAACGATGTATTAATTGAAATGTCTTTACCAAATAGAGCCGGAATTTTAACCCCTATTGATGGCACTGATGAAGGTGAACAAGTTACCATGTTGGTAATGCCTGTAATGTTAAATAGTTAATTTTCATATAACATAAAAAGAAAAAGTCCAAAGAATTTAACTTTGGACTTTTTTATATATTCAATTTAAACCTTAATACTGTAATGTTAATGATACCGTATTAGGATTAGAACTATACCAATGCGCCCAATGCTTAGTTTCTCCTTCTAATGGTGTATAAATTTCAGGAGCCCAAGGAAAACCTACAGACCAACTAAAAATAGCTTGAGCCTGATTACAATTACAATATTTATTTCCTGTTTTTGCTACATTAATAGATGATGGATACCCAGGATAACCAGGAGTTACACTCGATCTAAAAGCAACATTATACTTTAACCTATTATCTGTTCTTGCTGTTTTCCACCAAGACCACCATAAAAATTTCTTTTTTTGCTGAACCAATGTATTAGCACCTATTGAACTATAAAAACCCCAAAAACCATTAAACTGTTTAGCTCTCATTCTATGATTATTATCAAAATACCCATACGAAGTTACCCCTCTAGCTTGCAAATTTTTATTAAACTCTTTTTTTGTGTTTGTATGCGCATATACATTTAAGTGTTTCGTATAATCAATATTACTTCCTTTTTCAAGTTTAATTTTCCCTAAATTATACTCCTCTAAAAAAAAGTTTATATCGTTACTATATCCTTCATTATAAGAATAAACAAACTCACCATCAATTCTAAAAATTTTTCCTTTAATAGCTATTTCTCCTTTTTCATTTAACAAAAACAATAACATATTATCATCTGAATTAACTTCAGCTACCTCATTTTTATTAATTCCTAGTTTTTCAGCTTCATTTGCTTCTAAATTATAAACTAATAACAAAGGGGTATACCTACCAGAGCTACTCATATCTTTTGCCTCTTCTAATAAATCAGCATCAAGCTCTAACCGTTTTTTTATAAATATTTTAAGATCTTTTACCGTTTCAAACCTTAGCATATTAATATTGCCTTCTTTAGCCGCTGAAATTTCTAATTGCTCTTTTTTATCAATATTCTCATCTTCGTTGTCTTGACATGCTATTGTTATAATACTTAGCATTAGTAATAATAAATATTTATTCATAATAATTAAATTTAACTTGTTTCCTACTCTTACGCTTTTCGGTTTACGCGACTTCTCTTAACTAGTATTAAAAAGAACTGATGCAAAACTAAAGCACTCATAGCCAGAAAACATAGTATAAAAAACTAAAAAAACAGGTGTAAAAAACGGAGATTAAAAAGGGAAAAAAACTGAACAAATTAGTTTATTTTGTAAAAAACAAACCCTATTAATTAAATTATAGGTTTTGTTAACATCTTTAGCTTTTTAAAATGATAAATAATTGTAAATTTACCTTTTTCAAACTTTTCATAAATCATAATGGGTAAAATAATAGCAATTGCAAATCAAAAAGGTGGTGTAGGTAAAACTACCACCTCTATCAATTTAGCAGCATCATTAGGTGTTTTAGAAAAAAAAGTGTTATTAATTGATGCTGATCCACAAGCAAATGCAACCTCTGGTTTAGGTATAGATATTGAGAATATTGAGTTTGGAACGTATCAAGTTTTAGAGCATACTATTGCTGCAAAAGATACTATTCTAAAAACAAGCTCTCCAAATGTTGATTTAATTCCGGCACACATTGACCTTGTTGCTATTGAAATAGAATTAGTTGATAAACGAGAAAGAGAATATATGCTTAAAAAAGCATTAAAAGAATTAAAGGATGATTATGATTATATTTTAATAGACTGCGCGCCCTCTTTAGGTTTAATAACTCTAAACTCTTTAGTAGCTGCTGATGCGGTGATTATACCTATTCAGTGTGAATATTTTGCATTAGAAGGTTTGGGTAAATTATTAAATACCATTAAAAGTGTTCAAAAAATTCATAATGCAGCATTAGATATTGAAGGCTTATTATTAACCATGTTTGATTCTCGCTTACGACTTTCAAATCAAGTTGTTGAAGAGGTAAAAAAACACTTTAGCTCAATGGTTTTTAACACCATTATTCACAGAAATATTCGCTTAGGTGAAGCCCCTAGTTATGGAGAAAGTATAATTTCATACGATGCTACCAGCAAAGGAGCTGTAAATTACTTAAATTTGGCAAACGAAATTTTAACTAAAAACGCATAAGTACTGTACATGGCAAAAGCAACTAGAAAACAAGCTTTAGGTAGAGGTTTATCAGCCTTATTAAAAGAAACTGCAGAAGTAACTTCTATAGAAGATAAAAATGCTGATAAATTAGTAGGTAATATTATTGAAATAGAATTAAGTACTATAGCCGTAAACCCATTTCAGCCTAGAACCTATTTTGATGAAGAAGCTTTACGTGAACTTGCTAATTCAATTGAACAACTAGGCGTTATTCAACCCATTACTGTAAGAAAATTACCTAACAATAGTTTTCAATTAGTTTCAGGTGAGCGTCGTTTTAGAGCTTCTAAATTAATAGGAAACCAAACAATACCTGCCTATATTCGTTTGGCAAACGATCAAGAAATGCTAGAAATGGCATTAGTTGAAAATATTCAACGTAAAAATCTTGACCCTATTGAAGTAGCGCTTTCATATCAACGTTTAATTGATGAAATTAAATTAACACAAGAAGAATTAAGTGTTCGTGTTGGTAAAAAACGTTCAACAGTTACTAATTATTTACGATTATTAAAACTAGACCCTATTATTCAAACAGGAATGCGTGATGGTTTTATAGCAATGGGGCATGGTCGTGCACTTATAAGTATAGATAGCAATACAGATCAATTAGCTATTTATGAAAAAATAGTAAGAGACAAGCTATCGGTTCGTCAAACAGAAGAACTTGTTAAAAATATTAAAGCAGGTACTATTACCAAAGCTCCTAAGAAAAAACAATTGCCTAGTTTTGTTTCAGAAAGTGTAAAAGATATTAGTGATTATTTTGGTCATAAAATTGATGTTAGCGTTAACAACCGAGGTAAAGGAAAAATTTCTATTCCTTTTACTTCTGAAGAAGACTTTAACCGTATTAAAAACTTATTAAAATAATTGAAAATTCGTACTCTCATACTTGTTTTATTTAGTTTTTTACTAAGCTTTCATTTATTTTCTCAAGATGAAAACACCGCCATAAGAGCAAAAGAACTACAAATAGATAGCGATAAATACAATCCTTTATCACCCTCTAAGGCAGCTTTTTACTCTGCTATTTTTCCTGGCGGAGGGCAAATTTATAATAAAAAATACTGGAAAGCACCAATAGTTTGGGCTTCGTTAGCAATACCTACCTATTTTTATATTGATAATAGTAATCAATATGACAAATATAGAACTGCTTACAAACTTAGAAAACAAGGCTTAAAGGATGAATTTACTAATGCTGATGGCAGTACACTTATATCTACCTCTGGACTTGAAAATGCCCAAAAAGTACTTCGGAAAAATAGAGATTTATCTCTTTTAACAGGTGTTTTATTATATGTTTTACAAATTGTAGAAGCAAGTGTGAATGCACATTTATTACAATTTGACACCGATGATAGTTTATCATTAAACCCAATGATCTATCCAGATCCTTTATATATAGAATCACCTAAAGTTGGTTTAACCTTAAAATACTCTTTTTAATATGAAAATAGCACTACTAGGATACGGTAGAATGGGTAAAGAAATTGAAAAAATTGCTTTACAAAGAGGTCATGAAATAATAATTAAAGACTCTGGAGTAGAAAAATACGATATTACAAAAGCTGATATTGCTATTGACTTTAGCATTCCTGATGTTGCTTTTAAAAACATTAGCCTTTGTATTAACAATAATATACCTGTTGTTTCAGGAACTACAGGTTGGTTAAATAAATATAATGATGTTATTGAATTGTGTAATCAAAAAAAAGGAGCTTTTATTTACGCTTCTAACTTCAGCTTAGGAGTCAATGTTTTCTTTGAACTAAATAAGCAACTTGCTAAAATGATGAATACTCTAGATCAATATAATATAGCTATTGAAGAAATTCATCATACACAAAAATTAGACGCACCTAGTGGAACAGCAATTACTTTAGCTGAAGGAATTATTGAAAACTCTGATAAAATAAAATGGGAATTAAACACAAAAACATCAGAAAAAAACATTCCTATTACCGCTATCAGAACTCCAGATGTACCAGGAACTCATACAACTAGTTACAATTCGGTAGTAGACAGTATTGATATAAAACATACCGCTCATAATAGACAAGGCTTTGCTTTAGGAGCAGTTATAGCTGCTGAGTGGTTAGTTAATAAAACAGGTGTTTATACCATGAGAGACGTGTTAAACTTAAGTTAATTAGGATATAAACACATAAAAAAACACTAATATTATTGAAATTCGTTCCTAATTAATAGGAAAATAAAATAGCTACATTATGACATTTATAGAATGGTTTTTATTCTTTTTAATAATTCAAGTAATTCACTTTTTGGGAACTTGGAAACTGTATATAAAAGCAGGAAGAAAGGCTTGGGAAGCAGCTATACCTGTTTATAATGCTGTTGTTTTAATGCAAATAATAAATCGTCCAAAATGGTGGGTTATTTTATTATTTATTCCTATTGTAAATTTATTAATGTTTCCTATTATTTGGATAGAAACCTCTAGAAGCTTTGGTTTTAATCAAAAAAAAGATACACTTTTGGCTATTTTTACTTTAGGTTTTTATATTTACTATATCAATTACGCAACAAACACCCCTTATATAGAAAACAGAAGTTTACAACCAAAGTCTCCATTAGGTGAATGGATAAGCTCAATAGCTTTTGCTATTATTGCAGCTACACTAGTACACACGTACTTTATGCAACCTTACACCATTCCAACATCATCTTTAGAAAAAACGTTATTAGTAGGAGACTATTTATTTGTAAGTAAATTTCATTATGGTGCACGTATACCTACTACTACAATTGCAGCACCAATGGCACATGATACACTACCTATTTTAGGTATTAAATCTTTTATTTCAGATGATAAAAATAAAGATGGTTTTTTAAATAAAATATCTTTACCATACATGCGTATACCTGGTTTTCAAAATATTAAACGCAACGATATTGTTGTTTTTAGTTGGCCTTCAGATAGTTTAAAAACTATGTGGGGAGACAGGTCTGGAAAAGCAACTTATAAGCCTATTGATAAAAAAACAAATTACGTAAAAAGAGCTACAGGTATTGCTGGTGATACTTTAGAAGTTCGTGATGGTTATGTATTTATCAACGGTAAAAAAACGGTTTTACCAGATAGAGCAAAGCCACAATGGTACTTTAAAGTAGATACACAAGGTAAAAAACTAGCTACCGAAACCATACGTGAATTTAATATAAATGGTGAAGGAAAAATGTCTAACGATGGTATTTATTATTTTAATTTAACTGATGATGAAGCAGCTTCTTTAAGAAAAAATACACTTGTAAAAAGTGTTACTAAGCATTTAACTCCAAGTGGCACTTATGATTCGAGTGTGTTTCCTCACAGTCCTAAATATGCTTGGTCAAATGATAATTTTGGACCACTTTATATTCCAAAGGCAGGTACTACTGTTGCGTTAAATGAGAATACCATTCCGTTTTACGAACAAATTATTCGAAGGTATGAAAATAATGATTTAACCATTTTTGGTGATGTTATATATATAAACGGAAAAAAAGCTAATAGTTACACCTTTAAACAAAATTATTATTGGATGATGGGTGACAATCGTCAACGCTCTTTAGATGCAAGAAACTGGGGATATGTGCCTTTTGATCACGTGGTTGGTAAACCTGTAATGATTTGGTTAAGCTGGAACCCTAATGCTCCAGATATAATATCTAAAATAAATTCTATTCGTTGGGATAGAATGTTTACAACTGTAGGTGGTAGCGGAAAACCAACATCGTACCTTTGGTTAGTTATCCTACTAATTACTGGTTACACAGCATATAGTTTTAAAAAAGATAAAAAGAAATAATTAAAATGTCACTTTTTATACCCACATATTTTGCACCTATTTCACAATATACTGCTATTTACAAAGCTGAATCGGTAGTTTTTGAGTTTGATGATAATTATCAAAAACAAACTTACCGTAATAGGTGCTCTATTTATGCGGCTAATGGAAAACTTAATTTAAATATTCCTGTAAAACATCTTATATCTGAAAACAGAAAAAAAAGTAAAGATACATTGGTTGAAAATGATGCGCAGTGGCAACAACAACACTTTAAATCATTAAAATCAGCATATAGCTCTTCTCCTTTTTTCGAATTTTTTGAAGATGATATTGCTAAAATATTTTATAAAAAATATAGATATTTACAGGATGTAAATATTGATACTCATTTATTTGTTACTGATGCTTTACAAATTACTAATGTATTTACTAAAGCTACAAATTATGAGGTTACCCCAATTATTACCGATTATAGAAATTTAGCAATTGCTAAAAAGGGTATTGAAATTGAAACTGATAGGTACATTCAAATGTTTGATGATAAATATGGTTTTATACCTAACTTATCTATTATAGATTTAATTTTTATGGAGGGTCCGAATGCTATTAGTTTTTTAGAAAAAACTAATATAAAACTATAGTTATTATTAACTTTATACGCTTATTTTTTTTATAAAAGAGTAAATAATAAAAGGTTCTTTTGCAGTTACTTAAACTTTTGTAAAAATACTTAGCCCCGATTGCAGCATTTGTTTGAGCTCTCTTGCTTTTTTTAGCAAGAAGCGAGTGCGAAAAGCGGGAATTAGCTTCAAAAAATATTTTTCTTAAATATAACCTAAACATATTTTTATGATAAATAAAACCAACACAGCAGTAACTTTTAATTGTGGTGCCACTATGAAAAACAGGTTTATGTTAGCACCATTAACAAACCAACAAAGCTATGAGAATGGTCAACTTTCTGATGAGGAATTTAAATGGCTTACAATGAGAGCTAAAGGTGGTTTTGGTTTGGTTATGACTTGTGCTTCACATGTTCAAGAAATTGGTAAAGGGTTTTCAGGTCAATTAGGTATTTTTAACGATTCGTTAAATGAAGGGCATATCAAATTAGCTAAAAGTATTAAAAACGAAGGGGCTTTAGCTGTTGTTCAATTACACCATGCTGGAATGCGTACTTCTACTTAACTAATAAATAAGCGTCCAGTTTCTGCTTCTGATGATATAAAAACCAATGCTAGAGCACTTACTTTAACAGAGGTTAGAGAATTAAAAAATGCTTTTATTATGGGGGCAGTTCGTGCTAAAAAATGCGGTTATAATGGTGTAGAGGTTCATGGTGCTCACGGGTATATTTTAACACAGTTTTTAAGTGCTACTATTAATAACAGAACAGATGAGTATGGCGGAATATTAGAAAATAGAGCACGCCTTTTATTTGAAATTGTAGCAGGAATTAGAGAAAAATGTGGTGCTGATTTTTTACTAGGTGTTAGGTTGTCGCCAGAGAGATTTGGAATGGATATTGATGAAATTAAGTGGGTTTGTAAACAATTAATTGATAATGGTAGTATTGATTTTTTAGATATTTCATTATGGGATTGTTTTAAAACGCCTTATGATGAAAAGTATAAAAACTTACCCTTGTTAGAGCATTTTAAAACGTTAGATTTTAAAAAGGTAAAATGGACGGTTGCTGGTAAAATTAGTAATGCCGTTGATGTTCAGAAAATTTTAGAGGCTGGTGTTGATTTTGTTTCTATTGGAACCTCAGCTATATTACATCATAATTTTCCAAAACTTGTTATAGAAAACCCTATGTTTAAACCAGTTTCAACTCCAGTTTCAACTGCACATCTAAAAAAAGAAGGCTTGAGTGGTAGATTTATAGAGTACTTAAAAAAATGGGATGGATTTGTTAAATAACAAAACACGTAACCCTTTATTTTTAAAACTAAAAACAAAGGGTTACGTTATATAAATTATACTTAGAATTGCCAACAAACAATACGTGTTACTTTATTTCCTTGGCTCATAGGTATTACTTTAAATGTTGTTGCTCCTAATTTTTTAGCAGAATTTTGTAAGCTTTTTACATTTTCTTTTCTAGACACCAAACTTGTAAACCATTTACTTACCTTAGGTTGTAATGAACTTTCATACAAGTAAGTGTGCAAAAAGGCTTTTTCTCCGCCTAAATACCATAATTCGTTAGAGTTTCCTGCAAAATTACGAATTGTATTATTTCCTAAATTTCTAGATTTTCTTCTATTTGCTCCTCTAGCCTCTTCTGCCGATTTATAAAACGGAGGGTTACACATGGTTGCAGAAAAAGCATCCCCCTCTTCTGTTATTCCTTTTAAAATATTTAATTCATTAAATTGTTGACGTAACTTAATTTTAGAATCTAAGTTATTGTCGTCAATAATATCTTGAGCATAATCTAACGAGTCTAAATCAATATCTGCTGCTATAAAATTCCAATTATATGCTGCGGCACCTAATAATGGGTATACGCAACTTGCTCCTGTACCAATATCGAGTACTGTTACTTCATCTTGACCTGAAATTAAATCGGCTAAGTGATGAATATAATCGACTCTTCCTGGAATTGGTGGACATAAATTTTCATCAGGGAAATTCCAATCTTTAATATTATAATAAGCTGCTAACAATGCTTTATTAAATTGTTTTACAGCAATAGGATCTGAAAAATCGATAGTTTCTTTTTCAAATTTTTTGATAACAAATGCTGTTATTTCAGGATATTTTTCTTTTAAAAAATTAAAATCATATCCATTTTTATGTTTATTATTTTCGTGTAATCCTTTTTTATTTTCCATTTATAATATTAGTACTGTAAATTCTAATTGTAGTGGTTTTAACTCTTTTTTTAATTGCTCTAATAAAGTATTTCCATAGGACAAATAATGTTCTGAGAAATTACGTTGGCGCTCTTCTAAACTTTGATTAGGTACTATTTGGTTTTGTAATAATACAATTCTGTCAACCAAATTTTTATTACGTCTTTTTTCGGCGCGTAGCCAACGTTTTTCTAAATTATCTAACCCTTTTAATTGTTTTTTTTCTTGTGCATTTACAGCTCCAATAAACGATACATCTGTTTTTTTAGCTAAGGTTTTTAAACTAACAAATTGTTGTTTTAAAAACTCTTTTTGAGCTGTAAAATCAACTTTTTCTTCCGTACGCTCTAATATTTTATTTTTTAATAAATGGTTTTGTTTTCTAAAAATTTCTTCTAAAGAAATAGTTAATTTATTTAATTTACCTAATTGTTTTTCTGAAATTATTTGTACCGAATTTCGTAATAGTAAAATAGGAAAAGGCACTTTTACGGCTTCAAAATAACTTTTTAACTGTAACCAATACGCTAACTCTCCCCCTCCACCAATATAACAAAGGTTAGGTAAAACTACTTCTTGATATAAAGGGCGCATAATTACATTTGGTGAAAAACGTTCTGGAAATTTATGAACTTCATTTTCTAATTCGTCAAACTTCCAAGAAATACTTGTATTAAGCACTTTATAAATACCATCTTCAAAAATAATACGTTCTCGAACACTATCTATTAAATAAAACAGGTTAATTTCTCTTGGGTTTACTTGAATTTTATAATTTTTACCTAAATTTTCAATAGTTTCTGTTACTTTTTTATAAGCTGTTTGGGTTTTTAATTCGGTTTCTATAAACGGAATAAATTCACGTTTTAACTCTCTTTCATCGGCATCAATAATAACCAAACCATATTCACCAAATAACGCATTTGCAATATAACGGGTTGCATCAGCTAGGTTATTATGTTTTATATAAGCTTCTTTAAAAAGTTGTTTTAAGAATTGAGCATTTTTTGAACCTCCTAAATGTTCTGAAAAAACAGCTAAAACATCTGATAATCCTTCAGTTGAAAAACGCCCAACAGCCCCTGTTTGATCAGTATTCCATTGTACTTTTTTACCATTAAAATTAAAATAATTTATTTCTTCAAAATCATGATCTTCAGTAGCCATCCAATAAATAGGCACAAAGTTCTCTTTTGGGTAGGCTTCTTTTAATTGCTCACACAAATTAATCGTTGAAATAATTTTATATAAAAAATATAAAGGTCCTGTAAATAAGTTTAATTGATGCCCTGTGGTTACTGTAAATGTGTTTTCTAAAGCTAAATTTGTTATATTTACTTGCGTTTTTGGTGTTACAGTTACCGTTGTATATTGATCTGTTAAAACCTGTACAAGTTTTTTTCGACTGTTCATAGAAAAGGTTTTCCTTTTACTATCTAACTGTTTTTTAAACCCTTCTAATGATGGAAAATTATTGTAAAAAGGTGCTATTTTTTCTGATTTCTCTAAATAGTCTATAATTGTTTTAGAGAAAAAACTAGTGTTTTTAAAAGGAATATGTGCTACTTTCATTTAATTTTTTTTCATTGAAACAATGTGTAAATATACGGTCTTTTTATGCCTTAGAAATTTAAATGTAATGTGTTTAAAAATTTTCACCTTTTTATTTTACAAATAACATTACCATTATATACATATTTTTAAGATTAATTCAAAAATAGTGAAATTTGATGTGGTGCAAAAAACAAAACAATAATCTAACAGTTTTTTAACTACATTTTTTTTTAAATCATCTATTTAACTATTTTTACACTTAATATTACATCATCCTTAATTAGTAAAAAGAACTATGCTGTTTAAACATCCTGAAATTTTATATTTCTTAGCCTTATTACTAATTCCTATATTGATTCATCTTTTTCAATTACAACGTTTTGTTAAAGTGCCTTTTACTAATGTTGCTTTTTTAAAAAAATTAGCATTACAAACACGTAAAAGTTCTCGTATAAAAAAATGGCTTATTTTAGCTACAAGATTATTATTACTTACTTTTTTAATAATAGCTTTTGCACAACCTTATTTTAGTAATCGAAAAAATAATGAGCAACAACATTTTTTAATTTATTTAGACAATTCACTAAGTACAAACACTAAAGGCGAAAAAGGAAATTTACTACAAGTAGCAATACAAGAAATTATAGAAAACACTGCTGAAGAAATAAACTACTCTATACTTACAAACGATGGATACTATAAAAATAAAACTGCTTTAGAACTTAAAAATATTTTATTAAACGTTAAAAACACTGCTAAAAACAGCAACTTAAAAACTGTTTCTTTAAAAATAGCAAGTGAGAATAAAATAAATTCGTTTGCTAAAAATATTATTATCTCCGATTTTCAAAATACAACTATAAAAGATATTAATAAAATACCTTCAAATTCTACCTTAGTAAAATTAAATGCTGAGTTACAAAGTAATTTATCTATAGATAGTGTATATGTAAGTAATAATGGTACTACATATTTTGACATACATGTACTTGTTAAAAACCAAGGTTTGCAAAAAAAAGAAGTTCCTATTGCAATATATAATGGTGATAAATTGGTAAACAAACAAGTGTTTTCTGTTGATAAAAATGAAATAGAAACTATTACGTTTTCGGTTATTAAAACTGATATATTTTCGGGTAAAATTAAAATAGATTATAACGATACTTACAACTTTGACAATTCTTTTTATTTCGCTATAAATTCAAATTCTAAAATTGCAGTTTTAAATATAAGCGAAACAGCTGATTTTTTTAACCGAATATACACAAAGGATGAATTTGAGTTAACCACCTCAACTGTTCAAAATTTAAATTACAACTTAATTGAAAAACAACATTTAATTGTTTTAAACGAAATTAAAAAATTACCAAAAACACTTATCACTAGTTTAATTGAATACTCAAATAAAGGAGGTAATATTGTAGTTATACCTGCTGAAAACATAAATATTTTAACTTATAACAATTTTTTTTATCAACTTAAAATAGGACAATTATTAGCCCAAAAAAACGATAGCCTAAAAATTACAACTATTAATTACAAAAATCCTTTGTTAAAAAATGTATTTGAAAAAGAGGTTTTAAACTTTCAATATCCTTTTGCAAAAACAAGCTATACAACTGCTTTTAAAAATACTAGCGATATCATAAATTTTGAAAACAAACAAGCTTTTATACAACAAATAAATACTAAAAAGGCTACTATTTATTGGGTTGCAGCACCTCTTAATAAAAAAAATAGCAACTTTATTAATGCCCCTTTAATTGTTCCTGTTTTTTATAATATTGGTAAGCAAAGCTTACAACTACCCAAATTATATTATACCGTTGGCAAAAAAACAACTATTGACATTGATAATAAATTAAATAAAGAAGAGGTTTTAACAATTTCAAATAACAAAATGTCATTTATACCATTACAGCAAATACTTCAAAACAACATAAAAATTACAACAAGTAATCAACCTTTAGAAGCTGGTTTTTATCAAATAAAACAAGCTGAAACTAATTTAAAAAAAATTGCTTTTAATTATCCAAAGAAAGAAAGTTTATTAAACTTTTTAGATACTGAAACAGCTGAAACTAAATTAATTTCAAATTCAGTTAAAAACACTTTACAAAATAGTAATAACGAAAATAAAATTCAATGGCTTTGGAAATGGTTTTTAGCTTTAGCCATTGTATCTTTGCTTACAGAAATTTTGATCTTAAAATTCTTTAAACCATGACAACGCTGCTTAAATCGGCAACAATTATTGATGCTTCTAGTGCTTACCACCACCAACAAAAAGATATTTTAATTACTGACGGAATTATCACTAAAATTGAAAACTCAATTACCTCAGAAAAAGAATATCAAGTTATAACACTTGATAATTTACATGTTTCTGCAGGTTGGTTTGATACTAGTGTTTCTTTAGGTGAACCAGGCTATGAAGAACGTGAAACAATAAAACACGGTTTACATGTAGCAGCAAAAAGTGGTTTTACAGCTATTGCTGTTAATCCTAACACAAATCCTGTTATAGACAACAAGGCTTCTGTAGAATTTTTAATAAATAAAGCCAACGGATTTGCCACAAACCTATACCCTATTGGTACTTTAACACAACAAAGTAAAGGTATTGAAATGGCTGAATTATATGATATGCAACAATCAGGGGCTATTGCATTTGGTGATTATAAAAAACCAATAACAAACGATAACTTATTAAAAATAGCATTACTCTACACTCAAAATTTTAATGGATTAACACTTAGTTTTCCTAAGAATAAAGCGATTGCTGGCGAAGGTGTTGCTAACGAAGGAAAAAATAGTACTCTTTTAGGTTTAAAAGGAATTCCTGCTTTAGCAGAAGAATTACAAGTTTCACGTGATTTATTTTTATTAGAATACACTGGTGGTAAATTACACATACCTACTATTTCTACTAAAAAAACAGTGCAATTAATAAAAGAAGCTAAAAAGAAAGGTTTAGACGTTACATGTAGCGTAGCTGTTCATAATTTATTTTTAACAGATGAAGAACTCCATCAATTTGATGGAAATAAAAAAGTAAACCCTCCTTTAAGAACTCCTCAAGATATTAAGGCATTATTAAAAGGATTAAAAGATGGTACTATTGATATAATTACATCTGATCACAACCCTATTGATATAGAACATAAAAAGGTAGAGTTTTCTACTGCTAAAGACGGTACAATAGGTTTGGAAAGTGCTTTTGGAGTTTTAAATTCGGTTTTAGATATAGAAACAATTGTAAACTGTTTATCCAACAATCCTAAAGAACGTTTTGGTATTCAAAAAACAGTTATTAAAGAAAATGAGATTGCTAATTTATCTATTTTCAATCCTGCAGAAAATTATACTTTTACTGAAAAAAATATTTTATCTACCTCTAAAAACAGTATTTTTTTAGAGAAAAAACTTAAAGGAAAAGTATATGGGATTTTTAATAATAATCAATTAATATTAAACTCATAAAAATGGAAAATAAAATAATAAACGAAGGTAAAACAAATGCTATTATTAGTCATTTTTGGATTATTGGAACTATAATCGCATTTATACTAAACCTAAATACTAAGAATAAATATACTAGTTTTTATATCCGTCAAATGACAGGTTTACATATTCTATCTTTTTTAAATGGTTGGTTGGTTTATAAATACTTAGGAAGTTTTATAGGTTGGACAATTAGTATTGCTGTTATTATTTTTTGGCTTTTAAGCTTTATAGCTGTTTTAAAAGAAGAAAAAAAATTAATTCCTCTTATAGGTGAACAATTTCAAAATTGGTTTAAAGAAATTTAATAAGTATTATAAAATGAGTTTACACTACATCATTAAAGAGCCTAAGCAAGCTATTACAAACCCTCCTTTACTAATTTTAATACACGGATACGGTAGTAATGAACAAGATTTATTTTCTTTCGCAGAAGAATTACCTCAAAATATGCTAATAGTTAGTATACAAGCACCTTATTCTATGGGTAACGGAGCTTTTGCTTGGTATGCTATTAATTTTGATGTTAATAATGAGAAATTTTCTGACTTAGTACAAGCAAGAGAATCCGTTGATAAAATTGCTTTTTTTATTGATGAAATTAAAACCAAGTACAAAACAAACCCTGAAAAAACTTTTGTATTAGGCTTTAGTCAAGGTGCTATTTTAAGTTATGCTTTAAGTTTTAATTATCCAAATAAAATACAGCATGTAGTTGCTTTAAGTGGTTATATTAATAATGAATTGTTACCTAAAAAAATAGCAACTAATATCACTACTGATTATTATATTTCTCACGGAACAGTAGATCAAGTATTACCTATAGACTGGGCAAGACAAGCACCTGTTTTTTTAGATACGAATAACTTAAAAAATGAATATTTAGAGTACCCTGTTGGACATGGTGTTGCACCACAAAACTTTTATAGTTTTAAGCAATGGATAGAAAATCGTTTGTAAAATTCAAATACTCTTTTAAATTAAAAAAGAATATTTTTATATTAAAAAATTAACATGAATTTATTAAATCAAGATGTTTTATATTTCTGGAGCACTCCTTTTTTTATTTCAATAATTTTAATTGAAATATATTTTAGCTACAGAACTAAGGCTAAAAACTACAATATTAAAGATACTTCTACTAATATTTACTTTGCTTTACTTAATTTTAGCTTAGACTTATTAATGAAAGTAGTTTCATTTGGTATTATGGGAATTTGCTATCATTATAGGATTATAAATTGGGAATATTTAGGTGTAGCGTACTGGCTATTTGCATTTATTGGTCAAGATTTTTTATACTACATACACCACTACGTAGACCATCATTCAAGATTTTTTTGGGCTGTTCACGTAACGCACCATAACTCAGAATATTATAATATTACAACAGGATTTCGTTCACCAGTACTTCAACCTTTGTTTCGTTACATGTTCTTTTTACCGCTAGCTTTTTTAGGTGTAGAACCTTTACATATTATGTTTGCATATGCATCTAATCAAATTTACGGAACGTTATGTCACACAAACTTTATAAAAAGTAAACTAGGTTTATGGGGATTCTTTTTTGTAACACCATCTCACCATAGAGTACACCACGCATCAAATACTAAATATTTAGACAAAAATATGGGAATGGTGTTAATTATTTGGGATCGAATATTTGGAACCTTTCAAGCAGAAGAAGATGAAAATGATTATGAAAAAATACGTTATGGTTTAACACATCCTATAGAAAATAGAGGGCCAATCAATGTGATTTTTCATGAATGGAAAGAGATTTTTCAAGATTTTTTTAACAGAAAAAAACATTTACCATTAGGTACTCGATTAAAATATGTTTTTATGCCTCCAGGATGGAGTCATGATAACAGTACCCAAACTAGCAGTGAATTACAAAAAGAGTTATTTGATAAAAACAAAAAAAACCGAGCTTAAAAGCTCGGTTTTTTATTACCCTAAAATCTGATTTGCGTGTTCCTTTGTTTTTACTTTACTAATTACACTTTCAATAATTCCGTGTTCATCAATTACAAAAGTTGTTCTATGAATACCATCATACTCCCGCCCCATAAATTTTTTAGGTCCCCAAACACCAAATGCATTAATAACTTCCTTATTCTCATCTGCTAATAACGGAAAAGGCAAATCATGTTTATTTATCCAATTCTGTTGACGCTTAGCAGAATCTGCACTTGCGCCTAAAATAGCATATCCTTTAGCTAAAAAAGACTGATAATTATCTCTTAAATTGCATGCTTCATTTGTACAACCTGGCGTACTTGCTTTTGGGTAAAAAAATAACACTAATTTTTTTCCCTTATAGTCAGAAAGCTTTACACTATTTCCTTTTTCATCAACAGCTTCGAAACTTGGTGCTTGGTCTCCTATTTTTAATGTTGTCATATTTTTTTAATTACAAAAATTAGTATAAAACCAAAGTTACAAAGTTGCTTTCAATTATTAATAAACTTACACTTCTTCTTTGTTAGTTTGTACCTTTGTTATTTTAAATTTAAAATACAAAAAATGACTAAGGCAGAAAAAGTACAGTTTGTTATTGACACCTTAAAAAAATTATACCCTGAAATTCCAGTACCTTTAGATCATAAAGATCCATATACCTTACTTATTGCTGTTTTATTATCTGCTCAATGTACTGATGTACGTGTAAATAAAATTACACCTTTACTTTTTGCTAAAGCTGATAACCCGTATGATATGATAAAAATGACTGTAGAAGAAATTAAAGAAATTATTAAACCTTGTGGTTTATCACCTATGAAATCTAAAGGTATTTATGGTTTGTCTAAAATTTTAATTGAAAAACATAACGGTAAAGTACCTGAAAGTTTTGAATATTTAGAAGAGCTACCTGCTGTAGGTCACAAAACCGCTGGAGTAGTAATGAGTCAGGCTTTTGGTATTCCTGCCTTTCCTATTGACACCCATATACATAGATTATTATATCGTTGGAACTTAACTAACGGAAAAAGTGTTACACAAAGTGAAAAAGATGCTAAACGATTATTTCCAAAAGAAATATGGAATGACTTGCATTTACAAATAATTTGGTATGGACGAGAATATTCTCCTGCTCGCGGTTGGAATTTAGAAAACGATATTATTACAAAAACAATTGGGAGAAAAACAGTTTTAGATGAATATTATAAAAGTAAATAAAAAAAGCTTCAACAATTGTTGAAGCTTTTTTTAATTTAAATTAAATTCTACGAGATAGTTTGATTTTGTTTTTACAATTTTTAATGATTTGGAAAAATTAATTAAAAATTGAATTGTTTCTTTTTTCGGGCTCATTTTAAAGCCCGGAAATTTTTCTGAGTAAATTTGCGCCATATTTTTCTTTATACATTTAGCATTCAGTAATTTAACGACACTAATTTAGGTTTATTGTTTAATTTACTAAAATAATTTTATTTTTATCAATTATTTTCCTCAAATTAATTAAAGCATATCGCATTCTTCCTAAAGCGGTATTAATACTTACCCCTGTATTTTCTGAAATTTCATTAAAACTCATATCGCTATAAATACGCATTTTTAAAACCTCCTTCTGTTCTTCAGGTAATTCTTCAACTAGCTGTTTTACATGCTCTAATATCTGATCCTTTATAATTTTATTTTCAGCATTAAGATCTCCATCAGCTAATACAGAAAAAATATCAAAATCATCTGTATTATTGAATTTAGGCATTCTATTACTTTTTCTAAAAAAATCTATAATTAAATTATGAGAAATACGCATAACCCAAGGTAAAAACTTACCCTCCTCATTGTATCTTCCTTTTTTTAAAGTTCTAATTACCTTTATAAAAGTATCTTGAAATATATCCTCTGTAGTATCTTTATTGTGTACCTTACTATAAATAAAGCTGTATAATCTTTGCTGATGACGTTTAATTAATAGCTCTATTGCTAATTCTTTTCCATTAATATACTCTTTAACCAAAGCGCTATCGCTTACAATATTTTCATGTACCATAATTACTTTTTTTAAGTGAACCACAGGCTCTCTATTTGTTACGGGGATATTTTTAAAAGTAATTTTTTAACTATAAGCTTTTGTTTATTGATTAGTAGTGAGTTACAAATATGCTTTTTTTTATCAAGAAATACAAATATTTGATAATTTTTATTTTAATTTTTAAAAAATTAACTAGTTATTCACTTTAATTTAGTAACAAAATGGTATTTTTATAGCTTATTTTTTAAGTAAATGAAAAGAGATATTTCTACCATCAGTCCTAAAGAAAACATCATTATAAAAGGAGCAAAACTCCATAATTTAAAAAACATTGATGTAGTTATTCCTAGAAACAAACTAGTTGTAATAACAGGGCTTTCAGGTTCTGGAAAATCATCATTAGCTTTTGACACTTTATATGCCGAAGGACAAAGACGTTATGTAGAAAGTTTATCATCTTATGCTCGTCAGTTTTTAGGTAAATTACACAAACCAAAAGTAGATTATATAAAAGGAATTGCTCCTGCAATTGCTATTGAGCAAAAAGTAAACTCAACAAACCCAAGGTCAACTGTAGGAACCTCAACCGAAATTTACGATTATATAAAATTATTATATGCTCGTATTGGTAAAACTATTTCGCCAATATCAGGTAATGAAGTAAAAAAACATACTGTTTCTGACGTTCTTAATCATGTAAAAACTTTTGAAGAACGTACCAAGCTTTTATTATTAGCTCCAATTATTATCAATGAAAATAGAGACTTAAAAACTGTTTTACAAGTTTTAACACAACAAGGTTATGCTCGTTTAAAATATAATAATACCGTTTTAAGAATTGAAGATTTTCCTATTGATAATTTTAATAACGAAGATTTATTTTTAGTAGTTGATAGAATTGTTACTAAGGATGAAGATGATTTTTATAATCGATTAGGAGACGCAATTCAAACTGCTTTTTTTGAGGGAAAAGGAATTTGTTTTATTGAAAACTTAAATAAACAAACCGTTACTGAATTTAGTAATAAATTTGAATTAGACGGAATCAGATTTTTAGAACCTAACACACATTTATTCAGTTTTAACAATCCGTATGGAGCTTGTCCTACTTGCGAAGGTTACGGAAGCGTAATTGGTATTGATGAAGAATTAGTAATTCCAAATACAGGATTATCTATTTTTGAAGATGCTATTTTTCCTTTTAAAACAGACAGTTATAAAATTTATAAAGAAAATTTAATTTTAAATGCTGTCGATTTCGATATTCCAATCCACAAACCTTGGTTTGAGCTTTCTGAAATTCAAAAAGAATTAGTTTGGAACGGAACGAATAAATTTGAAGGAATACACGATTTATTCAAAAAACTAGAAGAAAAAAGCTATAAAATTCAGAATAGAGTACTACTTTCTCGCTATCGTGGAAAAACAACTTGTAACGATTGTAACGGAAAAAGACTTCGAAAAGAAGCTAATTATGTACACGTACATGAAAAAGTAATTTCAGACTTAGTAACACTTCCTTTAGATGAATTATCAGTATTTTTCAATAATTTAAAACTAAATGAACACGAATTAGCCATAGCAAAACGATTACTTACCGAAATTAAAAATCGCTTACAATTTTTAACAAATGTTGGCTTAAATTACTTAACCTTAAATAGAACTTCAAACACACTTTCAGGAGGTGAAAGTCAGCGAATAAATTTAGCAACATCATTAGGAAGTTCACTTGTTGGTTCTATGTATATTTTAGATGAGCCTAGTATTGGTTTACACCCAAAAGATACCGAAAAGCTAATTGATGTACTTAAAAATTTACGTGATTTAGGAAACACCGTTATTGTAGTTGAACATGACGAAGATATTATGAAAGAGGCCGATTATATTATAGATATAGGTCCAGAAGCAGGAACCTATGGTGGTAACGTAGTTGCTGAAGGTACTTTTGATGATATTATGAAATCAGATTCGCTAACTGCTAAGTATTTATCCGAAGAATTAAAAATTGAAATTCCTACAATACGTAGAAACTCAAAAAACACCATCAATATTATTGGTGCTCGTGAAAATAATCTTAAAAATATTGATGTTTCTTTTCCGCTGAATACCTTAACTGTTATTACAGGTGTTTCTGGAAGTGGAAAAAGCACCTTGGTTAAGAAAATTTTATATCCTGCGATGCAGAAAAAACTGGTTGGATATGGCGAAAAAGTAGGTCAATTTACCGAAATTACAGGAAGTTTTGAAAATATAAAAAATGTTGAATTTATCGATCAAAATCCTATCGGACGTTCTTCAAGATCTAATCCTGTAACTTATATAAAAGCTTATGATGATATTCGTAAATTATTATCTGAACAAAAATTATCGAGTATTAGAAATTATCAACCAAAACACTTTTCTTTTAATGTAGAAGGCGGACGTTGTGAAGTTTGTAAAGGTGAAGGCGAAGTTACTATTGAAATGCAATTTATGGCTGATGTACATTTACAGTGCGATACTTGCCACGGAAAACGCTTTAAAAAAGAAGTTTTAGAAGTTACTTTCGGAAAAAAATCAATTGATGATATTTTAAACTTAACTATTGATGATGCAATTACTTTTTTTGCTGAACGTGAACAACATAAAATTGCTCGTAAATTAAAACCTTTGCAAGATGTTGGGTTAGGTTATGTACAATTAGGGCAATCATCATCAACCTTATCTGGTGGAGAAGCGCAACGTATAAAGTTAGCTTCATTTTTAATGAAAGGAAATACAAAAGATAAAACTTTATTTATTTTTGATGAGCCTACTACTGGGCTTCATTTTCATGATATTAAAAAATTATTAACATCTTTTAATGCTTTAATCTACAAAGGACATTCTATTATTGTAATTGAACACAATATTGAATTAATTAAATGTGCCGATTATATTATTGACCTTGGTTTAGAAGGCGGTAAAAATGGTGGAAATCTTATTTTTACAGGAACTCCTGAAGAGTTATCAAAAAATAAAAAATCGTTTACCGCTAGTTATTTAGCAGAGAAATTAACTTAAAATAGAAAAGCTGTCTGGTTATTAATCAGACAGCTTTAACATAACAAAAATTAACAAAAACTCAATATTTTATTGAATATTTTTATCTCCAGTATTAGGGTTATACACATAATTAAAAGTGTAATATTGTCCTCCTGAATTCTGAGGATCAGCAGAATTAGAACTATCCATATCTTTATAGTAACTTAAAATTTCCATTTTAGCATAATTACCATCTATTGTTCTTACAACAATTATTTTTCCAGCTACAGGATTAATACTATGATCTGCCATATTATAAGTATACCAAGTACTTTTTGGCAATGCTAAAACTCCTTCTTTTGCATCTTGATTAAAAACAGCTGTATCAGATACTTTTTTTATATCTAAAAATGTTCCTGTTGCTAATAATAATGCAGCATTTCCTGTTCTATTTGGTTCTTCTTTAATACCTGTAGCTTCTCCTCCATTTACTAAAATAGTTGTTGCTCTAAAAGCAATATCCCAATTATCATCAGTTACAATTTCTCCTTTTTTAAAACTAAATTTAATAAATTCTCCAGAAGATTTTGGTGGATTTACCGAATAATCAGTAATTTCTTTTGCATATAAATTATCTATTCTTTTAGATACAGATTCTTCTGGTACTGTATCATTATTATCACTACATGAAAAAGCAGTAAAAGCAAGTATTGTTATTATTAAAATTGATTTTAAAATATTCATTTTCTTTTGATTTATATATTAAAAATTAAATTGGATTCTACCATAATAAGTGCTTCCTAAAAGCAAAACACTATCGTTATTTTTAAAGATGCTTTTATTTTCTGTTCCTTTTTCATTAAAAAGATTATCAACCCCTAACTGAACATTCATTAAATAGAAAAATGTTTTTTGAATTGCAATATTTACTTGTGTATTTCCTGCTACAAAATCATCATAATCATCAATAATTCCCTGACTACTATTAGTATCAAACAAGGCATATTTACTTCTATACATCGCTCTAATATTTGCAGAAAAATTGTGTTTATAATTTTGATAAAAAACTTTAAAATTTACCATATGTTTAGATCGATTTGGTAATCCGTAATAGTTTGATATTGTCATTTTTTCTGATGAAGATGACGGAGTTCTTATATAAAAAACCTTGTTAGACTTTATTAAATCTTCTTGTGATTTATCACCTGTATCTAAAAATTGATACCCTCCTAAAATGTTAAAATTTGAGGTCATTTTATAATTCGCGTCTAATTCAATTCCCTGCGTGTATACTTTATTTGTATTTTTGTAAGAAAATGTTTGTGTACCTGAAGGTAACCCAAGAGCTGAAGCATTTAATTGGGTGTCGTACGTATCTATTAAGTCTTTAATATCATTTCTAAATAAATTAATATTTAGTTTTAAGCTAGGTAATGGTTTTAGTTCAAATCCGAAGTTATAACCAATAGAACTTTCTGGTTTTAATTCTTTTTCAATCGATTTAATTTCTGGTAGATTACCATATAAATCATGTAACGATTGGGTTCCTAAAACTACGTATCCGCTTGCGGAATTTCTAAAATTAAAATATAGCTGTCTAAAATCAGGTGCTTTAAATCCATAACCTACCGACGCTTTTGTAGTAAGCCATTTATTAATTTTATAGCTTGATGATATTTTAGGTGTAAATGCTGATTTGTATTGATTACTATTTTCAAATCGTGCGCCTATAATTATATTTAAATTATGAGTTTGATTAAAATCAAACTGCCCAAAAACATAAGGTGTATCGTATTTTTTAATGCCTTTAAATTCTGTTCTTTCTAAAGCGTCAAAATTAGCTCCTACTCCTAAAATTAAAGTCCCTTTATAAAACTTATTTGTCGATTTAATTTCTGATCTTAATAAAGTTTGTTTATATAATGTTGCAATATTATTAAACACAGTTTCTGCCTTATACTTTGTGTTATAAAAATTATAATCTAACCGCCATTTGTTGGTTATTTTATGATTAATTGTTGCATTAACATTCCAATCGGTTTGTTTACTTTTATGCTGATTTTGATTTTGTTGATAAAACCGATTGGTTACAGCCATTTTTAACTGGTCAGAAAAATTGTAACTCAACTTTAAATCTCCAGTAAAATTTTGATACGCTTCTGTTGTTTTTGGAGCAGCTTCAGGTGATAAATCAAAACCATTACTTGAGTTTAAATTTACTCCCGAAACCAACCCAAAACCCTTCCTTTTCATGTAAATATTTGTATTAATATCTAACTCATTTGTAGCACCGCCTTTTGCATAATAACCAACAGTTCCTTTTAATTTTTCATTTTTAGGTTGTGTTGTAATTATATTTATTACGCCACCAATAGCTTCAGAACCGTATAAGGATGAAGATGGTCCTTTAACAATTTCAATTTGTTTTATATTATTAACAGTAAGTCTGTTTAAATCAATATTTCCAGAGGTTCTTCCTACAACCGGAACACCATCTATTAAAATTAGAGTATAATCTGCTGCAACACCTTGTAGCTGCACTCCTTCTGAACCACCAAAATCAGAAACTAAAGCAATTCCTGTTTGTTCTAATAAAATATCTTTTAAGCGTATTGCTCCTGATTTCACAATCTGTTCTTTAGATATTAGCGTAACAGGCATTGGTATTGATGACAACTGTCGTTTAGTTCTTGTTGCTGTAACAATTACCTCTTCTAGCTCATTTATTTCTGGATCTTTATCATTTTGTGCTGTTTTTTCTTGCGAAAAAACAGTGAAACAAATAAGAGTGAAAAAAATCACCATTTTTCTATTTAGAAACATTCTTAATAATTTTCAACAAATATATTATTTATTTTAAATCAATCTAAATAAAATTTATATTTTTGTCAAAAAAATAATTCATCTATAAAATCATAAAATGAAAAAACTAATTCTAGGAAGTTTCTTGCTCTTTTTTACTTTTGCTATAAATGCTCAAAGTAAAAAGACAAAAGACAAAGCGGCTATAAAAAAAATGTGTGGCTGTTTTGAAGTAACTTTTAATTTTGCAGAAACTTTTAATAACAGTAAAGATTCTTTATACAAACCATCAAAAACAAAAATTGCGAAAGGTTTAGAATGGGCTGAGTTAATAAAGGATGATAAAAACAATATATCAATTCAGCATTTACTGCAAGTAGGTAATCCTGCTAGCCCTTATATTGTAAAACATTGGCGACAAGATTGGGCATATCAAAATCAAGATTTTTATATATATAACGGATATAATAATTGGTTATATGAAAATAAATCAAAAGCAGATGTAAAAAAACAATGGACACAAAAAGTGTATCAAGTAGATGATAGTCCTCGTTACGAAGGCTCAGGAACTTGGGTACATGTAGATGGAAAAAGTTATTGGGAAAATACAACAGATGCGCCATTACCTCGTAGAGAATATACAAAACGAAGCGATTATAATGTAACTGAAAGAGGAAATCGTCATGAAATTACAAATTATGGTTGGGTACATGATCAAGACAATAAAAAAATAATTAGAAAAGTAGGCACTCAAAATATTGTATTAGCATATGAAAAAGGCTATAATACTTATGTTAAAGTTGCTGATAGTAAATGTAAAGCATCACAAGATTGGTGGAAAAAAAACACCAAAAAATGGCAATTAGTTAGAAATAAATGGAACGAAGTTTATGAAAGAAACACAAATCTTTCTCTAAAGAAAAAAGTGGAGAACAAACCATTATATAAACACTTATTTTCAGACCAAATAACTGAGCAACAACAAATAGAAAAAATCATAGAATCTTTCGTTAAAATAAAATAAAACAAATGAAAAACTTACAATTAACATTCGTATTTGCTTTTTTAGTAAGCATATTACAAGCACAAACAAAAAACGTTTTTTTAGATCGTGATTTCTGGAAAACAAAACCAACTGTTGCTATTATTGATCAAAAAATAAAAGAAAACAACAACCCAAGTGCATTAACATCTAATGGATTTGATGCTGTTGCCAATGCTATTTTAGCAGAAGCACCAAATACTACCATAAAACACCTTCTTAAACAAAAAGGTAATGACGTAAATAAGCTAACACACGATAAAAGAACCTATGTGTTTTGGGCTGCTTATAAAGGAAATTTAGAATTAGTTAAACATCTTATTGATAATAAAGCTAGGTTAGATTTAAGAGATTCACATAACTTTTCACCATTAACTTTTGCCGCCGCCGCAGGACAAACAAATACTAAAATATATGAATTATTAATTAAAAATGGTATTGATATTATAAATGATTTAGATGAGCACGGTGCAAATGCATTATTACTATTAACACCACATTTAAATAACTTTAATTTAGTTGATTATCTTATATCAAAAGGGTTATCTCTTCATAGTGTTGATAATAATGGAAATGGTGTATTTAATTACACTGCTAAAAAAGGTAATAAAGTAATGTTGAAATTGCTTTTAAAAAAAGGTATTCCTTATAAAAAACTTAACAAAAATGGAGAAAACGCAATGCTATTAGCAACTCATAGGTCTAGAAGCGGTTACAATTCTTTAGTTTTTTTTAAGTATTTAGATAGTTTAAAAATAAATTCTAAGATTACAAATTTAAAAGGAAAAAATCCACTTCATAATTTAGCGTATGCTAATAAAAATGTAAATGTATTTAATTACTTTATTACCAAGGGTAACAATATTAATCAAGCCGATGATAATGGTAATACACCATTATTAAACGCTTCTGAAAAAAATTCTTTAGAAATAATACAATTATTAGCCTCTAAAACTAAAAATATTAATCACACAAATAAAGAAGGTAAAACTGCACTTACATATGCTATAAAAAATAGTACTGAAGTAATAAAATTATTATTAGATAAAGGTGCTGATGTTTCAATTATTGATGCTAATGGAAATAACTTAAGCCATTATTTATTTAAAACTTATAACGTTAAAAAAGAAAATGAATTTATAGAAAAACTTAACCTTTTAAAAGCAAAAGGGTTAGATATAAAAAAAACACAAAAAAATGGAAACACATTATATCACTTAGCTATTGAAAAACAAAGTATTGGTATGTTAAATTTTATAAAAAATTATAAAATTGATATTAATGTTAAAAATAAAAAAGGTCTATCAGCAATACAAAAAGCTGTTTTAATAGCTAAAGATGATAAACTTATAAAATATTTAATTACTCAAGGTGCTAATAAAAATATAAAAACAGATTTTGAAGAAACCTTATATGATTTAGCAAAAGAAAACGAAGCTTTAAAAAACACAGACATTAGTTTTTTAAAATAATTAACCTTATAAATTGAGTATCACATAATAAATATTAAATATATATCTAACAAATATTAATTACTATAAAATGAAAAAAATATTTATAATTTTACTTTTAGTATTAGGCTTTATGGCTTTTACAACCTCTAATAACACCAAGTATAAATGTATGATTCAAATGAAGAATTACGCAGGAGAAGGTGCTTATGTAACAATTTCATTATTAAATGAAAAAGGTGAATATGAAAAAACATTATATGTTCATGGTGATGATAATGAATGGTATTCTGATATCACAGAATGGTGGAAATTTCAAGGAAATCTACAAGCAGATATTGACGCTATAACTGGAGCAACCCTTAGTGGAGGTAATAGAGCCATAACCATTATTCAAATTTCAAATGACAAATTAAATAAAGGTTATAAAATTCGTTTCGAAAGTGCTGTTGAAGATCAAGAATATTACAAAGATGATATTGAATTTGAACTAACTTCTGAAAACGTGAAAAGTAAAATTGAAGGAAAAGGTTTTATCCGTTATATTAGAATGATACCTCAAAAATAATTTTTTGGTAGCTTATATTTTAAAATACAAACATAGTTTACCAAAGTATTAAAAAATATTTTTATACTACACACTAACAAACATATATTAAAGTGTTAAAAACAACAATTTCAATTTGGAGATATAGCCACTTAACCTTGGCTATATCTTCTTTCTTATTTATACTTATTGCCGCTATTACAGGTATGATTTTAACTTTTGAGCCCATTTCAAATCAGCTAAAACCATATGCGCTAAAAACAGATAAAATTACAATTTCAAAAACAATTGCTTCTTTAAAAAAAGAATTTGAAGAAGTAATTACCATAAATATTAACGAACATAATTTTATTACAGCTTCTGTAATTACTACAAACGGAAAAAATAAGACCTTTTATATCGATCCGATTTCAGGAAAAAAAATAAGCAATATTATTCCAAGGTTAAAGCTTTATAAATGGACAACTAATTTACATCGTTCTTTATTTTTAAAATCTACAGGGCGTTTTTTAGTCGGGTTTTTCTCATTTTTATTATTCTTAATTACACTAACAGGAAGCATATTAATTATCAAAAGACAAGGCGGCATTAAACAGTTTTTCACCAAAGTTATTAAGGAAAATTTTGCTCAATATTATCATGTAATTATCGGACGTTTTACCTTTATTCCAATACTCATAATTACCCTTACAGGCGTTTATTTATCCTTAGAAAAATTTAATATTTTACCTAAAACAACTATCAAACACACTTTTTCTTCGGACAAAAAGGTTGCTAAAAGTATTCTTAAAAAAACTCCTGTTGAAGAATTTGCTATTTTTGAAAACATAAAATTAAACGAATTAAAAAGTATTGAATTTCCTTTTTCTGATGCAATTGATGATTATTTTTTAGTAAAATTACACTCAAAAGAACTAATTATTCATCAATATTCTGGCGAAATTATAAGTGCTGAAAATTTATCTTGGACAGCTATTTTATCTAATTGGAGTTTATTTTTACACACAGGTAGAGGAACTATTATTTGGGCTACAATACTTTTACTTTCTTGTATTGCTATTTTATTTTTTGTGTATTCTGGATTTGCAATTGCCTTAAAAAGAAAACGTAAAAGTGTACTTCCAAAAAATAATATTTCAAAAGATGCTGCCCTAATTATCATCCTTGTAGGCTCGGAAACTGGCGAATCATTTAGAAATGCAACATCATTATATAATGCATTAATCATCAGTAAAAAATCCGTATTTATAACGCATCTTAACGCTTATACATCATATAAAAAAGCAACCCATTTAATTATAATAACATCAACTTATGGTGATGGTCAGCCTCCTATAAATGCTACTAATTTCTTAGATTTAATTAAAAAAATACCTCAACAAAACAAGCTGAAGTACGCCGTGGTCGGTTTTGGTTCTTTAGCATATAAAGAATATTGTAAATTTGCCATCACTATTGATAATTATCTTAAAAACAGTCCTGAATTCACGCCTATTTTACCAATTTACAAAATAAACAATCAAAATTTTGATGATTTTAAAAATTGGGTATCACAATGGAATGAAAAAACAAATAGTAGCATAATTTTAAAAGAAATCATCAGAAAACCTAAAAAACAACAACAATTTTCAGTTGTAAGTACAACAACTCTAAATATAGATGATTCTTTTTTAATTCGGTTAAAACCAACAAGAAAACACTCTTTTTCTTCTGGTGATTTATTAGCAATTACACCAAAACAAGATTCTATCGAACGCTTATACTCTATCGGTAAAATAGAAAATGATATTTTACTAAGTATCAAAAAACATGAATTTGGAATTTGTTCGAACCTTCTTTTAACTATTAAAAAAAATGAAATTTTAAATGCTAGAATACAAAAAAATAAAGATTTTAGATTTCCTAAAAAATCAGAAAACACTATTTTAATTGCCAACGGAACAGGAATTGCTCCCTTTTTAGGAATGTTACAAAACAACTCAAAAACACACTTATTTTGGGGCGGAAGAACGCAAGAATCATTCAAAATATATCAACCTTTTTTAACAAATTTAAATACTCAAAATATACATCTTGCGTATTCTCAACAATACAAAAATGACAAAAAACATGTTCAAGATATTCTTTTAAAAGATGCTGATTTAATCGCATCAACCTTAAAAAACAACGGAACTATTATGATTTGTGGTTCTCTTTCGATGATGAATGGCGTTTTAAAAACACTAGAAATCATCACTTTAAAAAAATTAAACACTCCTTTAGATAAATTTCAAAAATCAAATCAAATTAAAACTGATTGTTATTAATAATAATCAGTTTTAGTTTATCACCAACTCTTTTTACTACAAAAAACTAGTATTTATTTTTCTTATGCTACTATCATTATTTATTATTCGCTTAGTTCGGTTACTTCCGAACTAAACTGTATTTTTGTGAGCGATTTTACTTTTTAAAATCATATAAGAACCTTCAATTTAATAAAAATGAAAAAAGAAAGCTGCAAAGAAAAAATGGCTTTAGTAGAAAAATTAGGCGTGCATTTAGAAAATAGAGAACATTTAGCTCCTGTTGCTGCACGTATTTTATCGTACGTAATTCTAACAGGCAAAAAAGGAACCACATTTGAAGATTTGGTGAGTATTTTGTGTGCTAGTAAAAGTACTATTTCTACACATCTTAATCATTTACAGGATTTGAAAAAAATAGTGTATTTCACCAAAACTGGCGATCGTAAAAAATATTTTATCATCAATAAAAATAGTATTGTTCAACATGTTGATAAAATGGTCGAACAATGGAAAGAAATTAGAGAATTACACATAGAAATTAAACATTATAAAGAAATTCAAAATAATCATAAAATTGAAAATGATGATGAAAAATTTGAATTGAGTTTTCATAATGATTATATAAAATTTTTAGATGAAGCCACAGATTCTATCAGCCAATTAAGAACCAAAATTACAAGTAATACATTTAAAATCTAAACCAAATAAAACCTATACTAAACCTAAAATAAACTACGTAAAAAATGAAACAAAATAAGATAATGCTAGTATTAATAGTAAGTGCTTTTTCAATTTTTTCAAGTTGTGGGAATAAACAAGAAAAAAATAGCGCAAAAAAAAATACAACACCTCCTAGTTTTCCTGTAACCCAAATAACACCAAAAACAGTAACAAGTTTTAAAGAATATCCGACTGCTATTGAAGGGATTATTAATAGTAATGTAAACGCTAAAATGGGAGGCTATATTCAAAAAGTTTTGGTTGATGAAGGACAAAAAGTACGCAAAGGTCAAGTATTATTTAGATTAGAAACACAATCTTTAAATCAAGATGCCAGTGCAGCTAAAGCACGTGTAAATGTTGCACAAGTTGAAGTTGAAAAATTAAAACCATTAGTAGAAAAAAATATTATTAGTGCCGTTCAGCTAGAAACCGCCAAAGCAAATTTGGCACAAGCAAAAGCAAATTATAGCAGTGTAAATGCAAATATTGGATACGCTACCATTAAAAGTCCTGTAAATGGTTTTGTAGGCGCTATTAATTTTAGAGAAGGTTCATTAATTAATCCTAATAACTCTGTACCGCTTACCACTGTTAGTGATATTAGTAAAGTATACGCTTTTTTTAATTTAAATGAAACAGCATATTTAGATTTTTTACAAAATGCAACAGGTAAAACATTACAAGAAAAATTAACAAACTACGCAAAAGTAAACCTTGTTTTAGCCAACAATAGTATCTATTCTGAAAAAGGAACTATAGAAACCAGTACAGGACAAGTAAATAAAAATACAGGAACGGTAAGCCTTAGAGCTGTTTTTGATAACCCTAATCAGTTATTAACAAACGGAAATAGTGGTAAAATTCAAATTCCAACAATCTATAAAAACGCTATTGTAGTACCTCAGCAAGCAACTTATGAGCAACAAGGTAAAATAATGATTTTTAAACTAGATAATCAGAATAAAGTAACCGTTTCAATTATAAAAATAAAGGCTATTGTTGATAATTTATATGTAGTAGCTTCAGGCGTAGCGTTACAAGATAAAATTATTGTTGCTGGTGTTGGAAAATTGAAAAATGATATGATAATTACTCCAAAAGAGGTTTCTTTTGAACAAGCCATAAAACCGATACCAACATTATTTAAAAACTAAATAACTTATAAACACCCTACATCATGTTAAAAACATTTATTGAAAGACCCGTATTGTCTACGGTAATTTCTATTATTATAGTGATACTTGGTATTATAAGTATCTCCAGTTTACCAATAGAGGAATATCCTGATATTGCACCGCCAACAATTAAAGTAGTTGCTTCCTATCCTGGAGCAAATGCCGAAACAGTATTAGAAAGTGTAATTATTCCTATTGAAGAACAAATTAATGGGGTTGAAGGAATGACCTACATAACCTCTACTGCTTCCAATAACGGAACAGCAGAAATTACCGTATATTTTAATCAAGAAATAGATGCTGATATAGCAGCGGTTAATGTTCAAAACCGAGTAGCAAGAGCAAATCCGTTGCTTCCACAAGAAGTAAAACAAACAGGGGTAACAACTCAAAAGCAAGAAACAAGTGCTTTAATGTTTATATCAATGTATTCAAAAAATGAAGATTATGATGCTACATTCATACAAAATTACTTAAAAATAAATGTAATTCCTGCAATGCAACGTATTAGCGGAGTTGGTGATGTAAGTGTATTTTCTCAACAAGATTACGCAATGCGAATTTGGTTAAAACCAGAAAAGTTGGCCTCTTATAATTTAATACCTTCGGATATTATCACCGCTTTAAAGGAACAGAATTTAGAAGCTGCTGCAGGTTCTTTGGGTCAAAATAATGGTGAAGCATTTTCATACACACTAACCTACAGCGGACGTTTTAAAGAAGAAAAACAATATGAAGATATTATTATAAAAGCCTTAGGAAATGGTCAGTTTTTAACCTTAAATGATGTTGCAACCATAGAACTAGACGCACAGTCATACTCTTCAAATGCCATGAGTTTAGGAAATCCTGCCGTATTTATGGGGATTTTTCAAACCAAAGGTTCTAATGCTCGTGAAATTATTCAGCATATAAAAACAACATTAGCAACTGTTAAAAAAGATTTACCAGAAGGTTTAGATATTTTTGTACCCTACGATACTAGTTTATTTTTAAATGCTTCTATCAGCAAAGTAATAACAACTTTATTAGAAGCTTTTTTATTAGTATTTTTAGTAGTTTTTATCTTTTTACAAGATTTTAGATCAACCTTAATTCCTGCAATTGCAGTTCCTGTTTCTATTATAGGAACCTTCTTTTTCTTAAATGTTTTCGGATATTCAATTAATCTTTTAACATTATTTGCCTTAGTACTCGCCATCGGTATTGTAGTAGATGATGCTATTGTGGTCGTAGAAGCCGTGCATGCAAAGATGGATGAAGGTGAAAAAAATCCGAAAACAGCAACACTAACCGCCATGAATGAAATTTCTGGTGCTATTATATCGATAACTTTAGTAATGGCTGCCGTGTTTATTCCTGTAACATTTATAACTGGACCAACAGGTGTTTTTTATGAACAATTTGGAGTTACCTTAATTATTGCAATTCTTATTTCGGCAGTAAATGCGTTAACATTAAGTCCTGCTTTGTGTGCTATTTTATTAAAAACTCATAAGGAAGATCAAGAGTTAAAAAATAAAAGTACTTTACAGCGTTTTTACACACTTTTTAATCGTGGATTTAATGCCACTGTGGAAAGATATGGAAAATCATTAGAGTTTTTATATAAGAAAAAATGGGTGCCTGCACTGTTATTAATTTTGGCAATTGTTGGAATTTTTTGGGCATCAAAAACAACTCCAACAGGTTTTGTACCTAATGAAGATAGAGGAATTATTTTTGCAAATATCGAATTACCCGCAGGTGCTTCTTTAGATAGAACTGATGCTGTATCAAGAAATTTATACGATAAAATAAATAGTATTGATGGTATTATTGGTGTAAACTTTATCAAAGGACGTAGTTTAATTAGTGGAGCTGGAAGTAATTTTGGTTTTGGAATTATAAAACTAAAAGACTGGGGTGAACGAAAAACAACAGCACTTTCAGTAAAAGCAATTACAGGTAAATTATTTGGAATTGCCTCAACAATACCCGAAGCAAATATTATTTTCTTTTCGCCTCCAAGTATTCGTGGTTTTGGAAATTCAGCAGGTTTTGAAGTAAATTTATTAGATAAATTTGGAGGGAAATTTACAGATTTAGACAAGGCTAATAAAGAATTTTCAATGGCGTTAATGAAACATCCTGAAATTAAATACGCACAATCTTCTTTTAACACAAAATATCCTCAATATGAAATGGAAGTAAATGTTCCATTGGCAAAAGAAAAAGGAGTTCCTATTAATAGTATTTTTTCTACATTACAAGGATATATTGGTGGTATTTATGCATCTGATTTTTCAAAATTTGGAAAACAATTTAGAGTCTATATCCAAGCATCACCATATGATAGGGCAAATAAAAGTGCTTTAGATAACATGTATGTTAGAACCGAAAAAGGCGAAATGACTCCTATTACACAGTTTGTAAATCTAAAACGTGTGTACGGTCCACAATCAGTAACACGCTTTAATTTATTTAATTCTACAACAATATCTGGAGCTACAAACGATGGTTTTAGTACAGGTGATGCTATTCGAATAATCGAAAAAGAGGCCGCTAAATTACCGAGTAATTACACCATTGCTTATTCTGGTTTAACTCGTGAAGAAGTAAGTGCAGGAAATCAAACAACTTTTATATTTATATTAAGTATTTTATTTATATACTTTTTATTAAGTGCACAATATGAAAGTTATATTTTACCGTTAGCTGTTATATTTTCTATTCCTTTTGGAGTATTTGGAGCTTATATAAGTACAAAATTCTTTGGATTAGAGAATAATATTTATTTTCAAATTTCCTTAATTATGCTGATTGGTTTACTTGCTAAAAACGCCATCCTTATTGTAGAATTTGCGCTTCAAAGACGTCATAATGGTCAAACTATTGTAGCAGCGGCTATTCACGGAGCAAAATCTCGTTTACGACCAATTTTAATGACTTCTTTTGCTTTTATTTTAGGGTTAATGCCTTTAGTCTTAGCAAAAGGTGTTGGTGCAGAAGGAAATAATGCGATTGGTACAGGAGCCGCTGGAGGAATGCTTATAGGAACTATTTTAGGAGTTTTTGTAATTCCAGTTTTATTTATCTTATTTCAATGGTTACAAGAAAAAGTAACTAAAAAATCAGCAGTACAAACGATAGAAGTATAAAAAATCATGAAATTTACAACTAAATATATTTATTTTGGCAAAGCAATTATAGTTGCAATAATCTCATTAACATTACAAAGTTGTTTTGTTGCCAAAGATTATGTAAGACCTGAAATTAAAGAAAATGATTCTCTTTATAGAACCGATAATTTAGCTACGGATAGCATATCTATGGCTAATATTTCTTGGAAAAATTTATTTACAGATACATATCTTCAACAATATATTGAAGAAGGTCTTAAAAATAACATGGATGTTCGTATTGCTATTCAGCAAATGATTATCGCTCAAGCATACGCAAAACAAGGAAAAGCTGGATATTTACCATCAATAAATATTGGTGCAAATGTAACGCATCAAGAATTATCAAAAAATAGTCAGTTTGGAGCATTTTTAAGTAATACTTCTACCGATCAATTTGATATTAGTGCCAACTTAACTTGGGAAGCCGATATTTGGGGTAAAATACGTAGTAACAAAAGAGCTACACAAGCAGTTTATTTGCAAAGTGTTGCCGGACATCAAGCAGTAAAAACAAAACTTATTGCTAGTATTGCCACTACTTATTATAATTTAT
Source organism: Tenacibaculum aestuariivivum (assembly GCF_964507685.1). Classification (GTDB taxonomy): domain Bacteria; phylum Bacteroidota; class Bacteroidia; order Flavobacteriales; family Flavobacteriaceae; genus Polaribacter; species Polaribacter aestuariivivum. The sequence goes on along the minus strand of NZ_OZ208414.1, from coordinate 2,341,380 downwards.
TGGCTTTAGATGCGCAGTTAGAAATAACCAAACAAACTATTTTAACTAGAGAAAGTAGCCTTGCGACCATCAAAGCTTTAAAAGATGCAGGACAAGTAACGCAAGTTGCAGTGGATCAGAATATCGCACAATTCAATAATGCAAAAGCTTTGCAAGTAGATATTGAAAATGCTATTTTTAAAACTGAAAATACCCTTAGTATTTTATTAGGTAAAACATCAACTAGTATTCAAAGAAGTAGTTTAGCTGTTCAAAAAAATGACCAAAATATCACGCTAGGGATACCTGCAAATTTATTACGAAATAGACCTGATGTTATCGCTTCAGAATATAATTTAATCAAATCATTTGAACAAACCAACATGGCTAAAAGTAGTTTATATCCTTCTTTGAAGTTAACTGCGGCAGGAGGTTTGCAAAGTTTAGATTTAGATAAATTATTTAATATAAATTCGTTATTCGCAAATATCGTAGGAGGTTTAACACAGCCGTTATTTAATCAACGGAAATTAAAAACCCAAAGAGAAGTTGCTATTGCTCAACAAGAAAAAGCATTGTTAGAATTTAAAAAAACATTACTAATTGCGGGTAATGAAGTATCAAATACGTTATTTTCTTATCAATCAGAAATTAAGAAATTTGAGTTTAGAAAAAAAGAAGTAGAAGCCTTACGTACTGCCGAAATGAACTCGGAAGAATTGCTTAAAAGTGGCTTTGCTAATTATTTAGATTTATTAACAGCCAGAGAAAGTGCCTTGCGTGCTGAACTAAATAGTATCGACAGTAAACGACAACAATTAGTGATTGTTGTTAATTTATATCAGGTATTAGGTGGCGGTTGGAAATAAAAATCAACATACTGTTAAATAAAAAACTACTAATTATACGCTAATTAGTAGTTTTTTATTTAACAGTAACAATTCAATATATTACTATATGTTAAAAACTTTATTAAACTAAATTAATATACTTTTAACAAAATTTTACATAAAAAAGCTAGATTATTTATTATAAATTTATAATTATTAAAATGTTTTTATAAAATATTTCTTGGATTCAATGTTCTAACGCAACAAAGCGTTGTTAATTTTTGATGCTACTAAGCTATGTTTTTTATTTCAATATCCATCATTTCTTTAGGGGTTTTGTACGCTATAATTTTCCGAGGTCTATTGTTTAATTTTTGTTGAATAATTTGGAGTTGATTTTCGCTAATTTCATTAAAATTAGTACCTTTAGGTAGATACCTTCTAATGAGTCCATTTGTGTTTTCGTTGGTGCCTCTTTCCCATGAAGAATATGGATGTGCAAAGTAAATTTTCATACCTGTTTTTTGCGTTATTTTTTGATGTCTTGCCATTTCAATACCGTTGTCATATGTCATTGATTTTTTATAAATAGGATTTAATTTATTTAATATTTTACTAAACTGATTGGCAACTTCCATCGCTTTTTTCGATTTTAGTTTGATGATTAAAGTGAACCTTGTTTTGCGTTCAACAATTGTTCCGATAGCACTTTTATGGTCTTTTCCAATGATTAAGTCTCCTTCCCAATGTCCAACTTCATCTCTAAGTTCAATATGCTTAGGTCTATTGTCAATACTGACTTGATTGCTTATTTTAGAACCACCACCACGTCTTTTTTTATGAGGTCTCCGCCTTGTTTTTTTACGAACTAGAAGTTTGATTAATTTTTTATTTAAACTAGCTTGTGGTCTGGTGTAAATGTGTCTATAGATAGCTTCATGTGAAATAGACATTATTGGGTTGTTTGGATATACCTCTTTGAGTCTTCCTGAAATTTGTTCCGGAGTCCAGTTTGATAAAAGCCCTTTATAAACAAAAAATTTGAGTAGGGAATAGGTGCTTATTTTATCAAGGTTTCTTTTGTTCGCATAATCATCTTTAGCGTTCCAATGTGCTAATTCAGCATCGTATTTATCTTCTTTATTTCGTACCCATTTAGATACTTCTCTAAAGATTGTTGAATGTGCTCTTTTTAATGTTTTAGCAATATAAGATTTAGACTTTTTTTCGTTTAAAAGAGTCTGAATAATCACTCTTTCTTTTAGAGTTAAACGTCTATGCTTTTTTATTTCCATTTTACAAATCTATAATTTTAGATTTGTTGCGTTAAGTTATTGAATGGAGCTTTTAGAATTTATTTTCTTTATAACAATACAGTATAAATAAACCGTACTTTAAAGTAATTATTTTTTATTACTTATTTAATATTTTAACACCTATGTTAAAATATTATTATTTATTTTACTTATTTTAGTGATATTAAATAACTAATATATGGTTTTACTTAAACCCGAAAAAGGCAGATTATTAATTGCGGAGCCTACTATTCTAAATGATAATAGTTTTAAGCGAACTATTATATTATTAACTGAACATACTTTAAAAAGTGTTGTTGGTTTCATACTAAACAGACCTTTAAATCATGTTCTAAGTGATTTAGTTCCAGATATAGATTGTAATTTCACGGTATATCAAGGAGGGCCTGTTGAACAGGATAACTTATATTTTATACATAAAGTACCCAAACTAATACCTAACAGTATTGAGGTTGCCAACGGTATTTATTGGGGGGGTAATTTTGATCTTTTAAAAGAACTTTTAATTAAAAATAAAATAAAATCAACAGATATTAGGTTTTTCTTAGGCTACTCAGGTTGGGAAAAAAAGCAATTAGATAATGAGTTAAATACAGATTCATGGTTTATTTCTGAAAATGATTATGATAATATTTTAGCTACCAAAAATGAAACTTTCTGGAAAGATAAACTACTCCAGAAAGGTGGTAAATATAAAATTTGGGCAAATGCTCCAGCTGATTTCCAAATGAATTAACCTGTTATAATTAATAAATCAAGGCTACTTTTTATTTTATTGGTTATTTTTCTGGTAAATACTTTCTTTCTATAACTAGTAACCGATTGAATACCGTTAATTGCATTTGTTATAAAAATTTCATCAGCCTTTTGTAACTCAAATGGAGAAATAATAGTTTCTTCAATAGAATAATTAGAATTTTTTTCTAAAATATCTATTACTTTTTTTCTTATAATTCCTTTTATACATCCCTCTGTTAGTGCTGGTGTTTTTATTATAGATCCTTTTATAATAAATAAATTTCCATTTATGGCTTCAACAACTCCTTTTCGCTCATTCAGCAATAAACAATTATCTAAATCATTTTCATCCGCAAAAATTGCTGCTAAAGTATTCAGCATTCTATTAGTGGTTTTAATAGTTGATAATAAACCAGAATAATTATAAAAATCTTTATACAAATCAATTTTACATATCTCGTTTTCTTTAGGTGAAAAAGGAATAGCATCAATTAAATAATCTATCTCATTTGATAAGGGGTTATATAATCCACCATCTTTTCTATATACAGTTAATCTAACTCTATAATTTTCAGATTTGGTAAGATCTTCTATTACTCTTAAAATTTCAGCTTGTAAGAACTCAAGTGTAAAATTCATTGGAATTTTCATACGTAACATTCGCATTGATGCCATCAATCTAAAATAATGGTCTTCAATAAAAACAACTTTACTATTTAATACTCTTACTGTTTCAAAAATGCCGTCTCCATACTTAAAAGCTCTATTGTCTTTTGACAACTGTAATTCTTGTACTGATATTATTTTTCCGTTAAAATTTATCATTCTTATAAATTAGATTACAAAATTACAATTTAGGTTATTATTAGCCATAAAAAAACTCGACAAAATGTCGAGTTTTTATTAATATAAAGATACCTAATTATGCACCTATATTATTTTTTAAACTTTCAATTTGGTTTTCCCATAACATTTTAGCCTCTTCTGCAGCTTCTTCATCTTCTGCAAAATCAGTAATAATTACAGCTACATCTTTTGTTAATGCATCTACTTGAATTTTAAATTCAAAATAACTTTCATCATCTTCACTTTCAAGCCATTTGAATTTTATGCGTTCATTATTTTTTTTTGCTAAAATTTCAGCTTCCTCTTCTGAATCATCCCAAGTAAAAGTAATTAATTTACCGCGAGAGTTAACTTTATCTGCAAACCACTCTTCTAACCCTGAAGGTGTTGCTAAGCAATTATATAACATGCTAGGTGATGCATGTATAGGAAATTCTAATTCGTATTTAACTTTAGTCATTTGTTTTTTCTTAGTTGGCAATATATATATTTATTTGTTAAAAAAAAATTCATTTTTTTATTGTGTAATTACAAAAAGGATGTATATTTGCACCCGCTAAGAGGCGAGATAGCTCAGTTGGTTAGAGCGCAGGATTCATAACCCTGAGGTCGGCAGTTCAAATCTGCTTCTCGCTACAAAAAGACTCTGAAACCATTTTAAATGGATTTCAGAGTTTTTTTTTAAAATTAAAACTCCTTAACATACTTATTTTTAATATCTTTTTTACGTTACTGCTATTTCTATAATTTAATTTAAAAAACAAACTCTATAAATAAATTAAAGTATTCTTAAAGTAAAAAACACTAAGCATTGCCTAGTGTTTTTTTACTTTAAGAATATGTACTATTAAATTTTAATTATTAACTTTTATATTATCAGAACCTTTAACAATATAAAAATAAGATCTTCTATTTTTTTGATGTTCATCCTCTGTACATTTACTACTATTAGCATCATTACAGTCGTTTAATAAATTATCCTCACCAAATCCTAAAGCACTCGTAATTCTTTCTGGTGCTATTCCTCTAGAAATTATATAATCACGAGTAGATTTTGCTCGCCTATCTGATAATTTTCGATTATAAATATTTGAACCTCTACTATCTGTATGAGACTCTATTCTTATAACTAAATCTAGATTCTCATTCATTACTGTTACAATATGCTCTAATTCATACTCGGCATCTTCTCGAATATTAGATAAATCAAAGTCAAAATAAATTGGATTAATTACAATCTGATCAGAAACTATTAACGACTCTAAACTAAGATCTGCTACAATAACCTCTTTATTAACATCTAATGTTTGTGCGTTCTTATTAGCATTTCGATAAGACTCCTTTGATGCTACAATTATAAAATTCTTCTCACAATCTTGTTTTGAAAACAAATAAGAGCCTGACCTACCTGTTTTTAAAGACGAAATAGTCTCCCCCTTATAATTCATTAATTGTACCGTTGCATTCTCTACTGGATCACCTGTTCTTGAATCAGTAACAACTCCTTTTATATCTTCTTTACATTTGTAAATAGTAAAACTATAAATGTCATCATCACCAACACCTTCTTTTCTGTTTGATGAGAAAAAACCATAATTGTGTTCTTTATTAATTACAAATGAAAAATCGTCATATGAACCATTTATTGGACTTCCTAAATTAACAGGTGATAAATATTTACCTGAAGTGTATTTTGACTCAAAAACATCCAAAGCCCCCAAACCTAAATGACCATCTGATGAAAAATATAAAACACTATCTTTTCCGATAAAAGGAAACATCTCACGACCTTCTGTATTTATTGGTCGACCTAAATTATTTGGAGTACTAAATGTATTATTTGTTTTATCTAAAACTGACACCTCATAAATATCTGTCTCTCCAAAGCCATTTGGCATATCTGAAACAAAATACAACGTCTTTTCATCTACACTTAAAGCAGGATGACCACATGAAAAATCATCACTATTAAAAGGTAATTCTTTTATATTTCCCCATATATCTCCTATCTTATCTGCGCTATAAATTTTAAGATGTGAAACCTGGTCTTCATCACCTTTTAATCGCTTACCATCAAAATTATCTCTTGTAAAATAAGCCGTTTTACCATCTCTTGTTATAACTATATTGGATTCGTGATACTTTGAACTTAACCCCTCTAATAAAATAGACTCTTCTACATCTAGCATTTTTTTAGCCACAATATTTTTTTGCTTCGCTTTATAAATGTTTAAAAAGGGTTGTTTGTTCCACTTATACAATTTTTTATCTTTTGATGTTTTTGGTGTTGTTGAGGCAAAATATAGGTCATTATCATAAATAAAACCTCCAAAATCAGAATATTCTGTATTACTTGAAATATTATGAACATTTATATATGTTTTTTTTCTATTTGAATACTCAACAAAATAATCCTTGTTTTTTTCTAGTGCTAGCACTCGACTATCTGTACCATTTTTTTTACTCAACTTTAACAACCATTTATCTGATAATGAAACATCTCCATTACTCTTTAATGATTGAGCATACCTAAATAAATGATCTGATGAGGCTATTGGCTCATGAAAATTCATTAATTTCTCATAATTATCTGCTGCCTTAGTAAATTCAAAATTAAAATAATAAGCATCTGCTAATCTACTTAAAACAAGGTAAGAATTATCTCCTTTTTCATGAATAGATTGATATAGTTCTGCTGCTTTTTTATAAGCAAACTCTTTATAATATCTGTCAGCTGCATATTTTCGCTGACCAAAACTAACAGTTGTTAGTAATAGAATTAATATGTATGTAATTTTTTTCATATGTATCTTTTTTTTTGTTAAAAGAATCTTGGAGATTTCATTGCTTGCTCTTTAAACATTTCATATCGAAGCATTACTTCATAAGTTCCCGAATTGTAATTACTGTAATTAGATGTTGTTAAATCATAAGCAAACCCTAGATATAAATTTTTACTTGCTTGAAAACCTAATAATGCACTAATAGAATCATCCCACCTCCAGGCTAAACCTGCTGTAAATTTATCATTAAATAAAAAATTACCTGAGACATCTATTGATAATGGTGCCCCATTAACTGCTTTAGCTAAAGCAGCTGGCTTAAACTTTATGCTATCACTTAAATTAAAAACATACCCTGCTATTAAAAATAAGTGCATGCGTTCTCTAGCAACATCTCCACCTTTAGAATCATCATAATGATCAGTACTTATAAAGTTTGGTATTGCTGCTCCTAAATACCAAGTATTAGTATAATAATAAAGTCCTGCACCTATTGTTGGTAAAAACTTATTAATATTGGTTCCTAATCGCTCATCTCCTTTATCTTTATAAAATCCTTTATTCCAATCTACATTCAAATGACGTCCTCCTAACTTAAGTCCAAATGACAAATTACCATTATCACTCGTACGAATTGTATATGATCCATTTATATCTAAATAAATTTCACTCGATGGTCCAATTCTATCATTCGTTAAATTTATTCCTAAACCAACACCACTATAACCCAATGGGGTATCATAACTTAATGTTTGGCTATCTGGTGCTCCATCTATACCTACCCATTGTGTTCGTCCTAACAAATTTATGATAGTATGTCCGTTTGACCCTGCATATGCAGGGTTAACGGTCATCGTATTATACATATATTGTGTATACTGTGGATCTTGTTGTGCATTAATTCTGATGATTACAAATAGAATTAATAGTATTGAATATTTAATTTTCATGTCTCTTTTTTTATCTATTAATATATAACCAACCTACTTTTACCTTTGATCCATCTCCTAAATCTATAACATAATAATAAGTTCCCGGTGGTAATTCTTCATCAACACTAAGTGTTGCTCTACCATTAGATATACCTCTAAAAGCCACATCTTTATTATTATAACCTGATGCCTTATAAACTGTATTTCCCCATCTATTAAATATCTCTACATGATTATTAGCATATTTTGGAAGGTCAATACATGAGATAAAAAATACATCGTTCTCTCCATCATTGTCAGGGGTTATTATATTATATGGTTTACCACATAGGTTTGTATCACTGATATCTATTAAAACATTCGCTGTATCGGTTCCGCCATTTCCATCACTTATTGTGTATGGGAAACTTATAGCCGTTCCTGTTCCATCAGGTTGTACATCTAAAGTACCATCTAATAATAAGGTAGCCGTTCCTCCTGGTACCGTAATTACTTGTCCGTCACCTGGTACTACTGCTGTTCCGTTTATATCACTTACTACGATAGTATCGCCATCAACATCATCATCAATTCCGTTTCCATTGTCTAATAACACTGGTACGTTTACTAATGCGTTTATTGTAGTACTTGCCGTATCATCCTGTGCTACTGGTGCCGTGTTACCGATACTTACAGCAACATTCGCTGTATCGGTTCCGCCATTTCCATCACTTATTGTGTATGGGAAACTTATAGCAGTTCCTGTTCCATCAGGTTGTACATCTAAAGTACCATCTGATAATAAGGTAGCGGTTCCCCCTGGTACCGTAATTACTTGTCCGTCACCTGGTACTACTGCTGTTCCATTTATATCACTTACTACGATAGTATCACCATCAACATCATCATCAATTCCGTTTCCATTGTCTAATAACACTGGTACGTTTACTAATGCGTTTATTGTAGTACTTGCCGTATCATCCTGTGCTACTGGTGCCGTGTTACCGATACTTACAGCAACATTCGCTGTATCGGTTCCGCCATTTCCATCACTTATTGTGTATGGGAAACTTATAGCTGTTCCTGTTCCATCAGGCTGTACATCTAAAGTACCATCTGATAATAAGGTAGCGGTTCCGCCTGGTACCGTAATTACTTGTCCGTCACCTGGTACTACTGCTGTTCCATTTATATCACTTACTACGATAGTATCGCCATCAACATCATCATCAATTCCGTTTCCATTGTCTAATAACACTGGTACGTTTACTAATGCGTTTATAGTTGTACTTGCAGTATCATCCTGTGCTACTGGTGCTGTGTTACCGATAGCTACAGCAACATTCGCTGTATCGGTTCCGCCATTTCCATCACTTATTGTGTATGGGAAACTTATAGCTGTTCCTGTTCCATCAGGCTGTACATCTAAAGTACCATCTGATAATAAGGTAGCGGTTCCCCCTGGTACCGTAATTACTTGTCCGTCACCTGGTACTACTGCTGTTCCATTTATATCACTTACTACGATAGTATCACCATCAACATCATCATCAATTCCGTTTCCATTGTCTAATAACACTGGTACGTTTACTAATGCGTTTATTGTAGTACTTGCCGTATCATCCTGTGCTACTGGTGCCGTGTTACCGATACTTACAGCAACATTCGCTGTATCGGTTCCGCCATTTCCATCACTTATTGTGTATGGGAAACTTATAGCTGTTCCTGTTCCATCAGGCTGTACATCTAAAGTACCATCTGATAATAAGGTAGCGGTTCCGCCTGGTACCGTAATTACTTGTCCGTCACCTGGTACTACTGCTGTTCCATTTATATCACTTACTACGATAGTATCGCCATCAACATCATCATCAATTCCGTTTCCATTGTCTAATAACACTGGTACGTTTACTAATGCGTTTATAGTTGTACTTGCAGTATCATCCTGTGCTACTGGTGCTGTGTTACCGATAGCTACAGCAACATTCGCTGTATCGGTTCCGCCATTTCCATCACTTATTGTGTATGGGAAACTTATAGCTGTTCCTGTTCCATCAGGCTGTACATCTAAAGTACCATCTGATAATAAGGTAGCGGTTCCGCCTGGTACCGTAATTACTTGTCCGTCACCTGGTACTACTGCTGTTCCATTTATATCACTTACTACGATAGTGTCACCATCAACATCATCATCAATTCCGTTTCCATTGTCTAATAACACTGGTACGTTTACTAATGCGTTTATTGTAGTACTTGCCGTATCATCCTGTGCTACTGGTGCTGTGTTACCGATAGCTACAGCAACATTCGCTGTATCGGTTCCGCCATTTCCATCACTTATTGTGTATGGGAAACTTATAGCTGTTCCTGTTCCATCAGGCTGTACATCTAAAGTACCATCTGATAATAAGGTAGCGGTTCCGCCTGGTACCGTAATTACTTGTCCGTCACCTGGTACTACTGCTGTTCCATTTATATCACTTACTACGATAGTATCGCCATCAACATCATCATCAATTCCGTTTCCATTGTCTAATAACACTGGTACGTTTACTAATGCGTTTATAGTTGTACTTGCCGTATCATCCTGTGCTACTGGTGCCGTGTTACCGATAGCTACAGCAACATTCGCTGTATCGGTTCCGCCATTTCCATCACTTATTGTGTATGGGAAACTTATTGCCGTTCCTGTTCCATCAGGTTGTACATCTAAAGTACCATCTGATAATAAGGTAGCGGTTCCGCCTGGTACCGTAATTACTTGTCCGTCACCTGGTACTACTGCTGTTCCGTTTATATCACTTACTACGATAGTATCGCCATCAACATCATCATCAATTCCGTTTCCATTGTCTAATAACACTGGTACGTTTACTAATGCGTTTATAGTTGTACTTGCAGTATCATCCTGTGCTACTGGTGCTGTGTTACCGATAGCTACAGCAACATTCGCTGTATCGGTTCCGCCATTTCCATCACTTATTGTGTATGGGAAACTTATAGCTGTTCCTGTTCCATCAGGCTGTACATCTAAAGTACCATCTGATAATAAGGTAGCGGTTCCGCCTGGTACCGTAATTACTTGTCCGTCACCTGGTACTACTGCTGTTCCGTTTATATCACTTACTACGATAGTATCACCATCAACATCATCATCAATTCCGTTTCCATTGTCTAATAACACTGGTACGTTTACTAATGCGTTTATAGTTGTACTTGCAGTATCATCCTGTGCTACTGGTGCTGTGTTACCGATAGCTACAGCAACATTCGCTGTATCGGTTCCGCCATTTCCATCACTTATTGTGTATGGGAAACTTATAGCTGTTCCTGTTCCATCAGGCTGTACATCTAAAGTACCATCTGATAATAAGGTAGCGGTTCCGCCTGGTACCGTAATTACTTGTCCGTCACCTGGTACTACTGCTGTTCCATTTATATCACTTACTACGATAGTGTCACCATCAACATCATCATCAATTCCGTTTCCATTGTCTAATAACACTGGTACGTTTACTAATGCGTTTATAGTTGTACTTGCCGTATCATCCTGTGCTACTGGTGCCGTGTTACCGATAGCTACAGCAACATTCGCTGTATCGGTTCCGCCATTTCCATCACTTATTGTGTATGGGAAACTTATTGCCGTTCCTGTTCCATCAGGTTGTACATCTAAAGTACCATCTGATAATAAGGTAGCGGTTCCGCCTGGTACCGTAATTACTTGTCCGTCACCTGGTACTACTGCTGTTCCGTTTATATCACTTACTACGATAGTATCGCCATCAACATCATCATCAATTCCGTTTCCATTGTCTAATAACACTGGTACGTTTACTAATGCGTTTATAGTTGTACTTGCAGTATCATCCTGTGCTACTGGTGCTGTGTTACCGATAGCTACAGCAACATTCGCTGTATCGGTTCCGCCATTTCCATCACTTATTGTGTATGGGAAACTTATAGCTGTTCCTGTTCCATCAGGCTGTACATCTAAAGTACCATCTGATAATAAGGTAGCGGTTCCGCCTGGTACCGTAATTACTTGTCCGTCACCTGGTACTACTGCTGTTCCGTTTATATCACTTACTACGATAGTATCACCATCAACATCATCATCAATTCCGTTTCCATTGTCTAATAACACTGGTACGTTTACTAATGCGTTTATAGTTGTACTTGCAGTATCATCCTGTGCTACTGGTGCTGTGTTACCGATAGCTACAGCAACATTCGCTGTATCGGTTCCGCCATTTCCATCACTTATTGTGTATGGGAAACTTATAGCTGTTCCTGTTCCATCAGGCTGTACATCTAAAGTACCATCTGATAATAAGGTAGCGGTTCCGCCTGGTACCGTAATTACTTGTCCGTCACCTGGTACTACTGCTGTTCCATTTATATCACTTACTACGATAGTGTCACCATCAACATCATCATCAATTCCGTTTCCATTGTCTAATAACACTGGTACGTTTACTAATGCGTTTATTGTAGTACTTGCCGTATCATCCTGTGCTACTGGTGCTGTGTTACCGATAGCTACAGCAACATTCGCTGTATCGGTTCCGCCATTTCCATCACTTATTGTGTATGGGAAACTTATAGCAGTTCCTGTTCCATCAGGTTGTACATCTAAAGTACCATCTGATAATAAGGTAGCGGTTCCGCCTGGTACCGTAATTACTTGTCCGTCACCTGGTACTACTGCTGTTCCATTTATATCACTTACTACGATAGTATCACCATCAACATCATCATCAATTCCGTTTCCATTGTCTAATAACACTGGTACGTTTACTAATGCGTTTATTGTAGTACTTGCCGTATCATCCTGTGCTACTGGTGCCGTGTTACCGATACTTACAGCAACATTCGCTGTATCGGTTCCGCCATTTCCATCACTTATTGTGTATGGGAAACTTATAGCAGTTCCTGTTCCATCAGGTTGTACATCTAAAGTACCATCTGATAATAAGGTAGCGGTTCCCCCTGGTACCGTAATTACTTGTCCGTCACCTGGTACTACTGCTGTTCCATTTATATCACTTACTACGATAGTATCGCCATCAACATCATCATCAATTCCGTTTCCATTGTCTAATAACACTGGTACGTTTACTAATGCGTTTATTGTAGTACTTGCCGTATCATCCTGTGCTACTGGTGCCGTGTTACCGATACTTACAGCAACATTCGCTGTATCGGTTCCGCCATTTCCATCACTTATTGTGTATGGGAAACTTATAGCAGTTCCTGTTCCATCAGGTTGTACATCTAAAGTACCATCTGATAATAAGGTAGCGGTTCCCCCTGGTACCGTAATTACTTGTCCGTCACCTGGTACTACTGCTGTTCCATTTATATCACTTACTACGATAGTATCGCCATCAACATCATCATCAATTCCGTTTCCATTGTCTAATAACACTGGTACGTTTACTAATGCGTTTATTGTAGTACTTGCCGTATCATCCTGTGCTACTGGTGCCGTGTTACCGATACTTACAGCAACATTCGCTGTATCGGTTCCGCCATTTCCATCACTTATTGTGTATGGGAAACTTATAGCTGTTCCTGTTCCATCAGGCTGTACATCTAAAGTACCATCTGATAATAAGGTAGCGGTTCCGCCTGGTACCGTAATTACTTGTCCGTCACCTGGTACTACTGCTGTTCCATTTATATCACTTACTACGATAGTGTCACCATCAACATCATCATCAATTCCGTTTCCATTGTCTAATAACACTGGTACGTTTACTAATGCGTTTATTGTAGTACTTGCCGTATCATCCTGTGCTACTGGTGCTGTGTTACCGATAGCTACAGCAACATTCGCTGTATCGGTTCCGCCATTTCCATCACTTATTGTGTATGGGAAACTTATAGCTGTTCCTGTTCCATCAGGCTGTACATCTAAAGTACCATCTGATAATAAGGTAGCGGTTCCGCCTGGTACCGTAATTACTTGTCCGTCACCTGGTACTACTGCTGTTCCATTTATATCACTTACTACGATAGTATCGCCATCAACATCATCATCAATTCCGTTTCCATTGTCTAATAACACTGGTACGTTTACTAATGCGTTTATTGTAGTACTTGCCGTATCATCCTGTGCTACTGGTGCCGTGTTACCGATACTTACAGCAACATTCGCTGTATCGGTTCCGCCATTTCCATCACTTATTGTGTATGGGAAACTTATAGCCGTTCCTGTTCCATCAGGCTGTACATCTAAAGTACCATCTGATAATAAGGTAGCGGTTCCCCCTGGTACCGTAATTACTTGTCCGTCACCTGGTACTACTGCTGTTCCGTTTATATCACTTACTACGATAACATCACCATCAACATCGTCATCAATTCCGTTTCCATTGTCTAATAAAACTGGTACGTTTACTAATGCGTTTATTGTAGTACTTGCTGTATCATCCTGTGCTACTGGTGCAGTGTTACCGATAGTTACAGCAACATTTGCTGTATCAGTTCCACCATTTCCATCACTTATTGTGTATGGAAAACTTATTGCTGTTCCTGTTCCATCTGGTTGTACATCTAAAGTACCATCTAATAATAAAGTAGCTGTTCCGCCTGGTACCGTAATAATTTGTCCATCGCCTGGAACTACTGCAGTTCCGTTAATATCACTTACTACGATAACATCACCATCAACATCGTCATCAATTCCGTTTCCATTGTCTAATAAAACTGGTACGTTTACTAATGCGTTTATTGTAGTACTTGCCGTATCATCCTGTGCTACTGGTGCAGTGTTACCGATAGTTACAGCAACATTTGCTGTATCAATTCCACCATTTCCATCACTTATTGTGTATGGGAAACTTATTGCTGTTCCTGTTCCATCTGGTTGTACATCTAAAGTACCATCTGATAATAAAGTAGCTGTTCCGCCTGGTACCGTAATAATTTGTCCATCGCCTGGAACTACTGCAGTTCCGTTAATATCACTTACTACGATAACATCACCATCAACATCTTCATCAATTCCGTTTCCATTGTCTAATAACACTGGTACGTTTACTAATGCGTTTATTGTAGTACTTGCTGTATCATCCTGTGCTACTGGTGCTGTGTTACCGATAGTTACAGCAACATTTGCTGTATCAGTTCCACCATTTCCATCACTTATTGTGTATGGGAAACTTATTGCTGTTCCTGTTCCATCTGGTTGTACATCTAAAGTACCATCTAATAATAAAGTAGCTGTTCCGCCTGGTACCGTAATAATTTGTCCATCGCCTGGAACTACTGCAGTTCCGTTAATATCACTTACTACGATAACATCACCATCAACATCTTCATCAATTCCGTTTCCATTGTCTAATAACACTGGTACGTTTACTAATGTGTTTATTGTAGTACTTGCCGTATCATCCTGTGCTACTGGTGCTGTGTTACCGATACTTACAGCAACACTCGCTGTATCGGTTCCGCCATTTCCATCACTTATTGTGTATGGGAAACTTATTGCTGTTCCTGTTCCATCTGGTTGTACATCTAAAGTACCATCTGATAATAAGGTAGCGGTTCCCCCTGGTACCGTAATAATTTGTCCATCGCCTGGAACTACTGCAGTTCCGTTAATATCACTTACTACGATAACATCACCATCAACATCTTCATCAATTCCGTTTCCATTGTCTAATAACACTGGTACGTTTACTAATGTGTTTATTGTAGTACTTGCCGTATCATCCTGTGCTACTGGTGCTGTGTTACCGATACTTACAGCAACACTCGCTGTATCGGTTCCGCCATTTCCATCACTTATTGTGTATGGGAAACTTATAGCTGTTCCTGTTCCATCAGGTTGTACATCTAAAGTACCATCTAATAATAAGGTAGCGGTTCCGCCTGGTACCGTAATTACTTGTCCGTCACCGGGTACTACTGCTGTTCCGTTTATATCACTTACTACGATAGTATCGCCATCAACATCATCATCAATTCCGTTTCCATTGTCTAATAACACTGGTACGTTTACTAATGCGTTTATAGTTGTACTTGCAGTATCATCCTGTGCTACTGGTGGACAGTTTGGTTGTGCATCAATCGTTATTGATAATGCTGGAGAAGTACATCCTACAGCATTTGTTTCTGTTAACTCATACGTTCCTGATGCTAAACTTGAAAAACTTGTTCCAGTTTGAGCTGCTACAGCTGGTGTTATTCCTGTTAAAGTATACGTTGATGTTCCTACTGGACTCGTTACACTTACACTTCCTGTTGCTACTGAACACGTTGGATCAACATCTGATGCACTTGGTGCTACGGGTGTTGATGGTTGTGCATCAATCGTTATTGATAATGCTGGAGAAGTACATCCTGCAGCATTTGTTTCTGTTAACTCATACGTTCCTGATGCTAAACTTGAAAAACTTGTTCCAGTTTGAGCTGCTACAGCTGGTGTTATTCCTGTTAAAGTATACGTTGATGTTCCTACTGGACTCGTTACACTTACACTTCCTGTTGCTACTGAACACGTTGGATCAACATCTGATGCACTTGGTGCTACAGGTGTTGATGGTTGTGCATCAATCGTTATTGATAATGCTGGAGAAGTACATCCTACAGCATTTGTTTCTGTTAACTCATACGTTCCTGATGCTAAACTTGAAAAACTTGTTCCAGTTTGAGCTGCTACAGCTGGTGTTATTCCTGTTAAAGTATACGTTGATGTTCCTACTGGACTCGTTACACTTACACTTCCTGTTGCTACTGAACACGTTGGATCAACATCTGATGCACTTGGTGCTACGGGTGTTGATGGTTGTGCATCAATCGTTATTGATAATGCTGGAGAAGTACATCCTGCAGCATTTGTTTCTGTTAACTCATACGTTCCTGATGCTAAACTTGAAAAACTTGTTCCAGTTTGAGCTGCTACAGCTGGTGTTATTCCTGTTAAAGTATACGTTGATGTTCCTACTGGACTCGTTACACTTACACTTCCTGTTGCTACTGAACACGTTGGATCAACATCTGATGCACTTGGTGCTACGGGTGTTGATGGTTGTGCATCAATCGTTATTGATAATGCTGGAGAAGTACATCCTGCAGCATTTGTTTCTGTTAACTCATACGTTCCTGATGCTAAACTTGAAAAACTTGTTCCAGTTTGAGCTGCTACAGCTGGTGTTATTCCTGTTAAAGTATACGTTGATGTTCCTACTGGACTCGTTACACTTACACTTCCTGTTGCTACTGAACACGTTGGATCAACATCTGATGCACTTGGTGCTACGGGTGTTGATGGTTGTGCATCAATCGTTATTGATAATGCTGGAGAAGTACATCCTGCAGCATTTGTTTCTGTTAACTCATACGTTCCTGATACTAAACTTGAAAAACTTGTTCCAGTTTGAGCTGCTACAGCTGGTGTTATTCCTGTTAAAGTATACGTTGATGTTCCTACTGGACTCGTTACACTTACACTTCCTGTTGCTACTGAACACGTTGGATCAACATCTGATGCACTTGGTGCTACGGGTGTTGATGGTTGTGCATCAATCGTTATTGATAATGCTGGAGAAGTACATCCTGCAGCATTTGTTTCTGTTAACTCATACGTTCCTGATGCTAAACTTGAAAAACTTGTTCCAATTTGAGCTGCTACAGCTGGTGTTATTCCTGTTAAAGTATACGTTGATGTTCCTACTGGACTCGTTACACTTACACTTCCTGTTGCTACTGAACACGTTGGATCAACATCTGATGCACTTGGTGCTACGGGTGTTGATGGTTGTGCATCAATCGTTATTGATAATGCTGGAGAAGTACATCCTGCAGCATTTGTTTCTGTTAACTCATACGTTCCTGATACTAAACTTGAAAAACTTGTTCCAGTTTGAGCTGCTACAGCTGGTGTTATTCCTGTTAAAGTATACGTTGATGTTCCTACTGGACTCGTTACACTTACACTTCCTGTTGCTACTGAACACGTTGGATCAACATCTGATGCACTTGGTGCTACAGGTGTTGATGGTTGTGCATCAATCGTTATTGATAATGCTGGAGAAGTACATCCTGCAGCATTTGTTTCTGTTAACTCATACGTTCCTGATGCTAAACTTGAAAAACTTGTTCCAGTTTGAGCTGCTACAGCTGGTGTTATTCCTGTTAAAGTATACGTTGATGTTCCTACTGGACTCGTTACACTTACACTTCCTGTTGCTACTGAACACGTTGGATCAACATCTGATGCACTTGGTGCTACGGGTGTTGATGGTTGTGCATCAATCGTTATTGATAATGCTGGAGAAGTACATCCTGCAGCATTTGTTTCTGTTAACTCATACGTTCCTGATGCTAAACTTGAAAAACTTGTTCCAGTTTGAGCTGCTACAGCTGGTGTTATTCCTGTTAAAGTATACGTTGATGTTCCTACTGGACTCGTTACACTTACACTTCCTGTTGCTACTGAACACGTTGGATCAACATCTGATGCACTTGGTGCTACGGGTGTTGATGGTTGTGCATCAATCGTTATTGATAATGCTGGAGAAGTACATCCTGCAGCATTTGTTTCTGTTAACTCATACGTTCCTGATGCTAAACTTGAAAAACTTGTTCCAGTTTGAGCTGCTACAGCTGGTGTTATTCCTGTTAAAGTATACGTTGATGTTCCTACTGGACTCGTTACACTTACACTTCCTGTTGCTACTGAACACGTTGGATCAACATCTGATGCACTTGGTGCTACGGGTGTTGATGGTTGTGCATCAATCGTTATTGATAATGCTGGAGAAGTACATCCTGCAGCATTTGTTTCTGTTAACTCATACGTTCCTGATGCTAAACTTGAAAAACTTGTTCCAGTTTGAGCTGCTACAGCTGGTGTTATTCCTGTTAAAGTATACGTTGATGTTCCTACTGGACTCGTTACACTTACACTTCCTGTTGCTACTGAACACGTTGGATCAACATCTGATGCACTTGGTGCTACGGGTGTTGATGGTTGTGCATCAATCGTTATTGATAATGCTGGAGAAGTACATCCTGCAGCATTTGTTTCTGTTAACTCATACGTTCCTGATGCTAAACTTGAAAAACTTGTTCCAGTTTGAGCTGCTACAGCTGGTGTTATTCCTGTTAAAGTATACGTTGATGTTCCTACTGGACTCGTTACACTTACACTTCCTGTTGATAATGAACACGTTGGATCAACATCTGATGCACTTGGTGCTACGGGTGTTGATGGTTGTGCATCAATCGTTATTGATAATGCTGGAGAAGTACATCCTGCAGCATTTGTTTCTGTTAACTCATACGTTCCTGATGCTAAACTTGAAAAACTTGTTCCAGTTTGAGCTGCTACAGCTGGTGTTATTCCTGTTAAAGTATACGTTGATGTTCCTACTGGACTCGTTACACTTACACTTCCTGTTGCTACTGAACACGTTGGATCAACATCTGATGCACTTGGTGCTACGGGTGTTGATGGTTGTGCATCAATCGTTATTGATAATGCTGGAGAAGTACATCCTGCAGCATTTGTTTCTGTTAACTCATACGTTCCTGATGCTAAACTTGAAAAACTTGTTCCAGTTTGAGCTGCTACAGCTGGTGTTATTCCTGTTAAAGTATACGTTGATGTTCCTACTGGACTCGTTACACTTACACTTCCTGTTGATAATGAACACGTTGGATCAACATCTGATGCACTTGGTGCTACGGGTGTTGATGGTTGTGCATCAATCGTTATTGATAATGCTGGAGAAGTACATCCTGCAGCATTTGTTTCTGTTAACTCATACGTTCCTGATGCTAAACTTGAAAAACTTGTTCCAGTTTGAGCTGCTACAGCTGGTGTTATTCCTGTTAAAGTATACGTTGATGTTCCTACTGGACTCGTTACACTTACACTTCCTGTTGCTACTGAACACGTTGGATCAACATCTGATGCACTTGGTGCTACGGGTGTTGATGGTTGTGCATCAATCGTTATTGATAATGCTGGAGAAGTACATCCTGCAGCATTTGTTTCTGTTAACTCATACGTTCCTGATGCTAAACTTGAAAAACTTGTTCCAGTTTGAGCTGCTACAGCTGGTGTTATTCCTGTTAAAGTATACGTTGATGTTCCTACTGGACTCGTTACACTTACACTTCCTGTTGATAATGAACACGTTGGATCAACATCTGATGCACTTGGTGCTACGGGTGTTGATGGTTGTGCATCAATCGTTATTGATAATGCTGGAGAAGTACATCCTGCAGCATTTGTTTCTGTTAACTCATACGTTCCTGATGCTAAACTTGAAAAACTTGTTCCAGTTTGAGCTGCTACAGCTGGTGTTATTCCTGTTAAAGTATACGTTGATGTTCCTACTGGACTCGTTACACTTACACTTCCTGTTGCTACTGAACACGTTGGATCAACATCTGATGCACTTGGTGCTACGGGTGTTGATGGTTGTGCATCAATCGTTATTGATAATGCTGGAGAAGTACATCCTGCAGCATTTGTTTCTGTTAACTCATACGTTCCTGATGCTAAACTTGAAAAACTTGTTCCAGTTTGAGCTGCTACAGCTGGTGTTATTCCTGTTAAAGTATACGTTGATGTTCCTACTGGACTCGTTACACTTACACTTCCTGTTGATAATGAACACGTTGGATCAACATCTGATGCACTTGGTGCTACGGGCAATGTATTCACTGTTACTATAGCTTTATCTGTCAACTCTACGTTACAAGTAGCATCAACGGCATAAATGTTATAAGTTGTACCATTAGCTGGCAATGGAGTAATATTAAATGTTAAATTATTGCCATCTCCCAATTGAGAGGCACCTATATTACTATCATCACTTTCTAAACGTAACTGATAAGTTACCCCTGTTTCACTTGCTTCTAATACAATATTTGCTACTGTATCTGAAATACATACACTTGGATCAGTAACTATTAAAGTATCATCTGGCGCAGTACATGCTGGACAGCTTGGTGATTGCTCCATTGAATCATAAGGAAAAGTAGCTATATCTACTGGATTTTTTAGAATCCCCGAATCTACAGATGTTTCTAAATTATCATAAACACCATTAGCTCCTACAGTTCCAGACCCGACATTACCTGTTCCATCATCTACTCCTGCTTCTATGGAATCTAAACACCCATCTCCATCAGAATCTGTGTTTAAACTCTTAGTACATATTGGTAAAACCGGTATCTCTACAACATTTACAGCATCTACTGTTATTACAGCACTTGTGTTATTAGCTCCTAATTTTATATTTGCATTAGTAGATGTAGCCTGAAAAATAACACTATAAACAGTCCAATGTGGATTTAAAGCAGTACTTGTTGGTGTTACAGTAGCAGGAAAATCTGCTGCTGAATAAGCTGTATAGTCTATAGGTGTTGATGATAAGACATTAGCCCCTGTAACATCTAAATAAGTAGAGGGATTATAATTAATGTTGTTACCCGCAGTATCATATTCAGGTAAAAAACCCATTTCATAGGTAAATACATAATTTTTACCTATTGTTAATCCCGTTAAATCATTAGATATAGCCTCATTATCTCTTGAAAAAATGATAAAAGCTCCCCCATCTGTAATAGATTTCTCTACAACAGGATGGTATAAGTTAGCGTCATAAACCGATGAATGTATATATTGTCCTTCTGTCCAATCTACGGTATTATGAAACTTCCAATTATCTTTCTGACCTATAAATGGATCTGCTGTTGGAAATTGAGCCTGTAAACGTACCGTATATATACTACCATCATTAGCTGTTTTAACCCAACCAGGATCTTGATTTGCAAAATCAGAAGAAACATAATTAAAACTACCGCTAGATGTTATACTTTTAGGACATTCTAAAACATCTAAAATACCATCATTATCATCATCTAAATCAATACTATCAGGAATACCGTCACCATCAAAATCTCCTACTATAGTAAATGCTGCGGCTTCACTATAACACAAACTACCTGCATCATCACCTTCAAAAGCAACATAATAAGTATCTGATAATACCGAATTAACATCTGCTACTTTATTACCTGAATTTGCTGGTAAGAAATAATGCCATGTTAGCGTTTTGGCTTCTGGATTATTAATACCTACAGTACTTAAATCAAAAGTTGCTTGACCTATTGTAGCTATAGAATTACCACTAGTAAAAGTTGGTGCAGTGCTACCTGCATCACACGGATTACATACTGTAGAAGTTACAGTTACAGCATCAATATTTGAATATGCCGCAGGACTTGCGTTTATTTTTATATACTTATAATTTGCTATCGCTGTAAGCGGAAGCGTATAAGTAATATCTGTGTAACCGGCTGTTATAGGTGTTAATGTACCTGAGTTTTCAACCCAAGTAGAACCATCAACACTAACGTCTATATTATACGCTGTACCTACATATCCCGAATTTGCTTTAGACCTTATTGTAACAACAGCTCCAGAAGTAAATGTAGAAGCAAATTCTAGTTCCATATTTTGCCAATAGTTATTACCATTGCCGTCAGGTGCTCCTAGAACTTGATCATCTCCATATTCATTAGAAGGAGATGCTATAGCATATTGAGGCACATCTAAATCTCCATTAGGACATTGTGATGATACCTCCGTAGAGATTGAAATAAAAATAGCTATTAAAAAAATTTTAAAACAGCTATTTAAAAACATCTTGTGTTTAATTAAATAGTAACTTTTTTTCATAAATTTTAATTTTAATTTTAAACTTTGTAATCAAATAACTGATGACTACTACTAATATATTGCTTTTTAAAAAGCAATATAACAATCCTAAATACACTTTTTTAAAAATGCTAATTTAGTTAATATTATAATATACTGATTATTAAGCATGTTTTTTTTAACACTCTATTATTAAAAAAGTAATTAAACCATCTCAATAATGTATTGCTATTAGTGTTATTACAGAATACCTCTACTTAAAATTTGAAAATATTCAAAAAAAATAATACAACTTGATTTAAATATACATTTTTTTTATTCTATATCCAAATAAAACCTATTTCGATTCAATACAAACATCTTTCTAAACTTACATTAAGTAATAATGTATAGAAGTTATTTTTAAATTTGTTAAAAATGTAAATATTATTCAATTTATAATATATAGACACTATTTAAAATAAAATGTCACTAAAAATATACTATCACAAACTACATAACTATATTAAAAATACAACTCGCAAAAAATAACGAAGCAATGCTTCGTTATTTTTTGATAAGCTTAAAACTAATTATTAACTTTTATATTATCAGAACCTTTAACAATATAAAAATAAGATCTTCTATTTTTTTGATGTTCATCCTCTGTACATTTACTACTATTAGCATCATTACAGTCGTTTAATAAATTATCCTCACCAAATCCTAAAGCACTCGTAATTCTTTCTGGTGCTATTCCTCTAGAAATTATATAATCACGAGTAGATTTTGCTCGCCTATCTGATAATTTTCGATTATAAATATTTGAACCTCTACTATCTGTATGAGACTCTATTCTTATAACTAAATCTAGATTCTCATTCATTACTGTTACAATATGCTCTAATTCATACTCGGCATCTTCTCGAATATTAGATAAATCAAAGTCAAAATAAATTGGATTAATTACAATCTGATCAGAAACTATTAACGACTCTAAACTAAGATCTGCTACAATAACCTCTTTATTAACATCTAATGTTTGTGCGTTCTTATTAGCATTTCGATAAGACTCCTTTGATGCTACAATTATAAAATTCTTCTCACAATCTTGTTTTGAAAACAAATAAGAGCCTGACCTACCTGTTTTTAAAGACGAAATAGTCTCCCCCTTATAATTCATTAATTGTACCGTTGCATTCTCTACTGGATCACCTGTTCTTGAATCAGTAACAACTCCTTTTATATCTTCTTTACATTTGTAAATAGTAAAACTATAAATGTCATCATCACCAACACCTTCTTTTCTGTTTGATGAGAAAAAACCATAATTGTGTTCTTTATTAATTACAAATGAAAAATCATCAAAAGAACTATTTACGGGACTTCCTAAATTAACAGGTAATAAATATTTACCCGAATCATACTTAGATTCAAAAACATCTAATGCTCCTAACCCTAAATGCCCATCTGACGAAAAGTATATCTCATTATCTTCACCTATAAAAGGAAACATTTCTCTTCCTTCTGTATTTATTGTTTTCCCTAAATTTACTGGTTCACTAAATTTATTATCATCTAAAATAGTTACTTCATAAATATCTGTTGCTCCAAACCCATTAGGCATATCTGATACAAAATACATTGTTTTCTCATCTATACTTAAAGCTGGGTGACCACAAGAAAAATCATCACTATTAAATGGTAGTTCTTTTATATTGCCCCATAATTCTCCTATTTTTTCTGCGCTATAAATTTTAAGATGTGAAACCTGGTCTTCATCACCTTTTAATCGCTTACCATCAAAATTATCTCTTGTAAAATAAGCCGTTTTACCATCTCTTGTTATAACTATATTGGATTCGTGATACTTTGAACTTAACCCCTCTAATAAAATAGACTCTTCTACATCTAGCATTTTTTTAGCCACAATATTTTTTTGCTTCGCTTTATAAATGTTTAAAAAGGGTTGTTTGTTCCACTTATACAATTTTTTATCTTTTGATGTTTTTGGTGTTGTTGAGGCAAAATATAGGTCATTATCATAAATAAAACCTCCAAAATCAGAATACTCTGTATTACTTGAAATATTATGAACATTTATATATGTTTTTTTTCTATTTGAATACTCTACAAAATAATTCTTATTATTCTCTAAAGCCAATACTCGACTATCTGTACCATTTTTATTACTCAACTTTAGCAGCCATTCATCTGATGCTAAAACATTTCCATTACTCTTTAATGATTGAGCATACCTAAATAAATGATCTGATGAGGCTATTGGCTCATGAAAATTCATTAATTTCTCATAATTATCTGCTGCCTTAGTAAATTCAAAATTAAAATAATAAGCATCTGCTAATCTACTTAAAACAAGGTAAGAATTATCTCCTTTATCATGAATAGATTGATATAGTTCTGCTGCTTTTTTATAAGCAAACTCTTTATAATATCTGTCAGCTGCATATTTTCGCTGACCAAAACTAACAGTTGTTAGTAATAGAATTAATATGTATGTAATTTTTTTCATATGTATCTTTTTTTTTGTTAAAAGAATCTTGGAGATTTCATTGCTTGCTCTTTAAACATTTCATATCGAAGCATTACTTCATAAGTTCCCGAATTGTAATTACTGTAATTAGATGTTGTTAAATCATAAGCAAACCCTAGATATAAATTTTTACTTGCTTGAAAACCTAATAATGCACTAATAGAATCATCCCACCTCCAGGCTAAACCTGCTGTAAATTTATCATTAAATAAAAAATTACCTGAGACATCTATTGATAATGGTGCCCCATTAACTGCTTTAGCTAAAGCAGCTGGCTTAAACTTTATGCTATCACTTAAATTAAAAACATACCCTGCTATTAAAAATAAGTGCATGCGTTCTCTAGCAACATCTCCACCTTTAGAATCATCATAATGATCAGTACTTATAAAGTTTGGTATTGCTGCTCCTAAATACCAAGTATTAGTATAATAATAAAGTCCTGCACCTATTGTTGGTAAAAACTTATTAATATTGGTTCCTAATCGCTCATCTCCTTTATCTTTATAAAATCCTTTATTCCAATCTACATTCAAATGACGTCCTCCTAACTTAAGTCCAAATGACAAATTACCATTATCACTCGTACGAATTGTATATGATCCATTTACATCTAAATAAATTTCACTAGAAGGTCCTATTCTATCATTTGTTAAGTTTATTCCTAAACCAACACCACTATAACCCAATGGGGTATCATAACTTAATGTTTGGCTATCTGGTGCTCCATCTATACCTACCCATTGTGTTCGTCCTAACAAATTTATGATAGTATGTCCGTTTGACCCTGCATATGCAGGGTTAACGGTCATCGTATTATACATATATTGTGTATACTGTGGATCTTGTTGTGCATTAATTCTGATGATTACAAATAGAATTAATAGTATTGAATATTTAATTTTCATGTCTCTTTTTTTATCTATTAATATATAACCAACCTACTTTTACCTTTGATCCATCTCCTAAATCTATAACATAATAATAAGTTCCCGGTGGTAATTCTTCATCAACACTAAGTGTTGCTCTACCATTAGATATACCTCTAAAAGCCACATCTTTATTATTATAACCTGATGCCTTATAAACTGTATTTCCCCATCTATTAAATATCTCTACATGATTATTAGCATATTTTGGAAGGTCAATACATGAGATAAAAAATACATCGTTCTCTCCATCATTTTCAGGGGTTACAATATTATAAGGGGTACCACATGGACTTGCATCATTATTAACCAAAATAATAACATTAGCCGTTGAGCAATTAGTTGGCGTTTCTCCATTTTCACAAATTGTATACGCTAAATCATATATTCCTGATATTATATTTAAACCTATAGTGATTGTTCCGTCTGGATTAAAAGTAAATCCTGATTCATTATTTGAATCGGGAGTTAAAGTTACCTCTCCTGATTCATCACCTAAAACAACAGGCATTCCGTTTAATTTATCATTTATTGTTACAGCTATAGAGCTATAATCAATAGTTATATCTGTAAAATCATCATCCACTGCTTTGATTGGATCTATAACCGAATTTACTGTAATTAAAACATTGGCATCATCAATATTAATTCCATCCGTTACAACATAGTTAATTATTGGTACTACTCCATTATAGTTTAGCGCAGGTGTAAAAACTAAGGTTCCATTTGTATTCAATGTTACTACCCCAACTCCATTAAATAATATTGGTGTATCTAAAGCTAATACCTCTAGAATTCCATCACCATCAACATCTACCGTTGCACCAGCTACTGTTAATGGATCATTCTCTGTATCACTATCAATTCCATTTTCATTATCCCCTGTTATAACATTACCTGTTATATCTCCAGAATCTTCATCACCTATAAAATTATCATTTGTAGCTAATGTAATGCATAATGGTTGTGTGTTAACAACAATATTTGAACTTACTGTAGATGCACATCCTGTTCCAGCTAGACCTGTTACTGTAAAAGTATAGTTACCTGTATTAGCGGTTACTAATCCTGTTGATGAAATACTTACTATCGATGGGGTAAACACATAAGTATCAAATGAATGATAGCCTGTAATCTGAAAACTTCCTGTTGATACTCCACATGTTGGTTGTATTACCGTTCCTATTACTGGAATACTTGGTGTTACTGGTTGTGTATTTACAATAATATTTGAACTTGCTATCGATGTACATCCTGTTCCGTCTGTATCTGTTACTGTGAATGTATAATTACCTGTATTAGCAGTTACTAACCCTGTTGATGAAATATTTACTACTGATGGAGTAAATACATAAGTATCACCTGAATTATAACCTGTAATTTGAAAACTTCCTGTAGCTAGTGTACACGTTGGTTGTGTTACTACTCCTACAACTGGTGCTGATGGTAAAGCATTAACTGTTACCGTTGCTTTATCTATTAACTCTACATTACAAGTTCCATCAACTGCATATATATTATAAATTGTAGTAGATTTTGGAGTTACGTTAAAAGTTAAATCAGCTCCTGCTCCTACTTGAGAAGCTCCTATATTAGTATCATTACTATCCAAACGTAATTGATATACTATTCCTACTTGAGCATTTGTTAAGGTTATTGCTCCTGTTTCTGTAGAACAAATTACATCATCACTAACAGTTAAACTATCATTTGGTGTAATACAACAGATAGGAGACAGAACACTACTATCATAAGGATATGTACTAATATCTGCTAATTTTATAAGAATACCTGAATCAGGAAAAGTTTCTAAGTTATCATATATACCATTAGTTCCTACTGTTCCTGTTAAATTTACCACATCAATTCCTGCCTCTGTAGAATCATTACAACCATCATTATCTGAATCAAGATCTAAATAATCAGGTATAGTATCATTATCTGTATCTCTAATAATACAATCAGGCGCTGTTGTTTCTCCTAAGGTTTCAATTTTAAATATAAACCCTCCTAATGAAGCACCATTTGTTAAACGAATTTCAACAATCTGCCCAGGGGAAACTGCTGAATTAATAACTTGAGATGAAGGTAAATTAGGTGAAAATTCATCAATAGAATCTATTAAAACCCCATCAATAAACAACTCTGCAAAATCATCAAAATACCCATTAGCTTCTCCTATTTGTATATTTCCATGATTCTCTATTTTACGTTTATAAATAATAGTCCACGCACCGCTAGTATTAGGTGTATAAGGTATTACTTCTTTCATATTAACACCACTAGCAATTATACTTTCTATTGGGTTATCTGGAACTGAATTATCTATATTCTGATCATTAAATTCATATGTTTTTCCATTTGAGGTATAAAACCCGTAACCATAAAGTGTTGGTATTCCTATATTATTATTTTCATCTTTAGAATCTCTATCTATAGGGTTTACAGCATTTTGCACCCCAAAATGCCCAGCATAATAAGATACTTCCCAAGCACCTATTGGTTCTGATGTAGGTGTAATTTCACAAACTCCTTCATAAATATCTAAAATACCATCATTATCATCATCTAAATCAACAGAATCTATAACTCCGTCTAAATCACTATCTGGCAACACTGTAACCGTTACAATAGACGATTTACAATTAGAAGGCGATGGTCTACAAGCATTATAAACTAAAGTATACACTCCTGGTGTTGTTCCATTAGCTACATTTATAGCTCCTGTACTAGTATCCAAAGTTACTCCAGCTCCTGTAGAACTTACTTGAAATAAATCAACATTTACTAAAGAAGGATTTAATACTCCAGCGACAACATCATTTACCAAAACAGAAGGTAATGCAACTCCTCCTTGTTCTGAGATACTACATACATCATCCTGAGTTTCAATTACCGGAACACCTCGAACCCCTGAAAGAAAAACTCCTGAATCATAAGTTGCGTCACCAACATCAGCAATCGCAATTTTCATATGATAAACAACACCTATTTCTAAATCTATATCTGTTTTTAATTTTTTTGTAATTCCATTAAATTCAACATGTACAGGAAAAGGTCCAGGATTTGTATTCTGAGGACCTTGGTTATTAGGATCTGTATCATTATCAGGCGTATGTCCATTATTAATATACAAATTACTCTGATCTAAAAAGGTAACATTTGCTAAATTACTTCCTGCAGAACCTCTAAAGCCTCCATTTATATTATTTATAGCTACCGCATTATTAGTTCCAGGAACAATTGCTAAATTTAAAGCAGGTTGCTCTGTCATATCATACATATTATCACCATTTAAATCACCATCTGGTACATTTGGATCTGCCCCTGTTGGATCAGAAACAAAAAAACCAAATACATCATTATAAGTAGAACCTACATAATTAGGATACTCATCAGACCCAAATTGATATTCTACTAAAACCCCTTTATAATTTGCTAATCTTTCAAAATCAAATTCAAAAATAACAACATCATCAATAGCTGTAGGATTAATACGTCTAAGATCCATATCAAATACTCTTACACCATTAGCTGGCTTATCACCACTCTGTAATAAATTATTTGTAGAAAAAGCATTTGTTACTGTTGAAGTTGTTAAAGCAATACCGCTATCTATTTCAAGACCAGCACCAGCAATACCATCAGAAAATACAGCCATCTGAGTACCTGCTCCATTTCTTATTACAGGATTTGTTATAACAATACCTGTAGATTGTAGCTTTGAAGCTAAAGCGGTTGCTATTGGATTTTCTGTAAATGTAGCCTGAGCATAATCATCTTGTAAACTAATTAGAAGTAATATAAAAAAAAGTTCCTTTTTTTTAGAAAATAGACTATCATATTTAATAATTTAAATTGTGCAAAACTAAAAACCATACTGATTTTAGTTTAAAAATATACTTAGAATTTTAATATTTACTTATTTATAATATCATAAATATTTCAACTATACTGAACAGGTATAAAATGTAATAAAAAAGCTCATAATCAAACTATATTAGTTTTTTACATAAAAAATAAAAACGAGTAAATACTATATATAAATGTTTTTCACTTTTCAATTAAAAAAATCAATTAATTTTGAATTATTTTCATTAAAAAAAACAAAACACCTAATAATAATGCAAAAAAAGGTATTTATTTACTTACTAAACATAAAAAATAAGTTTATTTTATCAAAACACTACCAGTTTATGTATTTTCTTAGTTACTTTACACTTTATAATTATTTTTCATGAATATAAATTTCAAATTAATACAAAAAGAAGAAATATTATCAATTCTTCCTTTACTTCAAAAAACCAATACCACAACACCTCGTGATATACTAAAAAAAAGAGTGCTAGAAATGGCTAACTATAATACCTATGAGTGTATTGGTGTTTTTGATGCTAATAGTTTAATCGGCATTTGTGGGTTATGGTACAGTACACGCCATTATATAGGTAAAAGTGTAGAGCCAGACCATGTAATTATAAATGAAAAATACAGAGGTAATAAACTAGGCACTAAGTTTTTTAATTGGCTATACAAATACACTAAAGAAAAAGGTTGTGAGGCCATGGAATTAAACACGTACACTGGAAACAGAAAATCACATAAATTTTATTACAATGAAGGTTTTGAAATCTATGGCTTTCATTTTCTGAAAGTTATGAGAGAAGACAAAAATTTCTATTAATTTTTCACAAAAAAACATTGACATTATTAAAAACTATTATATATTTGCAACCGCTTAACACAAATAACCTATTATTTTAATTAAGCACTGTACACAACAACAGTATAATCTTTACCAATGCGAAAGTAGCTCAGTTGGTAGAGCGTCAGCCTTCCAAGCTGAATGTCGCCAGTTCGAACCTGGTCTTTCGCTCAAATTAAATTATTGTAGCAATTACAATAAAAAATCTTTACCAATGCGAAAGTAGCTCAGTTGGTAGAGCGTCAGCCTTCCAAGCTGAATGTCGCCAGTTCGAACCTGGTCTTTCGCTCAAATTAAATTATTGTAGCAATTACAATAAAAAATCTTTACCAATGCGAAAGTAGCTCAGTTGGTAGAGCGTCAGCCTTCCAAGCTGAATGTCGCCAGTTCGAACCTGGTCTTTCGCTCAAAAATCCGAAACTTATGTTTCGGATTTTTTTTATATTCATTTTTTAAACAATACATACGTTATTTTAAAATACATTTGTATTTTTAAGAGTTTTTAAAAAATAACATCCTACTCTAACACTAATTACATCAATTTATAGAATTATTTTTTGTTTTTCTTAAAAAAAAATAGTGAGTGCGGAAATCGAGAAATAGCTTCAAAAAATTACTTTAATTGTTTTTATAATACTATTGTTTTATTTTCAATTTACCACTAAATAAAAATAAACTTACGATGATTACTCCAATAACTCCTATCATTATTGTATTATTTTCAATAACGCTAGGCTTTAATAATATAGTAAGTACATAACCCCCAATGGCACCTCCTAAATGTGCGGAATGCCCGATATTACCTACCTGATTTTTCATTCCATAAATAGAATATAATAAATACCCAACTCCAAAAACATAACCTGGCAAAGGAAGTGGTATTGGAAACATGATCAACGTCATATTAGGATACAATATAATTGCCGAAAATACAATTCCAGAAACAGCTCCTGAAGCACCAACCGCACTATAATAATAATCTTTCTTATGTTGATATAATGTATACACACTACCTGCTAATAAACTCCCTATGTAAATAAATAAAAAATAAGTTGTTCCAAAATTAACTAACACTACTTTTCCAAATAAATAAAATGCATACATATTAAACCCTAAATGCATCCAATCAGCATGTAAAAAACCAGAAGTTAACATACGTAATTTTTCTCCATTAATTATTTTCTTTATCTGAAATTTATATCGATCAAAAAAAACAACATCTTTAAAACCTTTATAAGAAACTAACACGTTTGCTATTATTAGTAGTAAAATAACTTTATTCATATTATCTATTTATAAGTACAAACATAATCAAAACTTAATAAAGTAAATGATTCATATTTTAATGCGATATTTGCATTTTTAAAATTAAAATATGAATCTATTAACTTTTACACTTACCTACCCTTTTATTTGGTTAATTTCTAAACTACCAATGAAAGTATTGTATCTTTTTTCTAATTTCTTCTTCTTTATATTATACTACATTATAGGTTACAGAAAAAAAATAGTTACTTCAAATTTAAAAACAGCTTTTCCTACTAAGAATGAAACTGAAATAAAACAATTAACTAAAAAGTTTTCTAGCCACTTTGTTGACTTAATTTTTGAAAGTATTAAATCTTTCTCTATCAGTAAAAAAGAAATAGATAAACGCTACAAATACTTAAACACAGATTTAATAAATAAATACGCAAAAGAAGGTCGAAGTATTGTTTTAACAGGAGCACACCAAGCGAATTGGGAGTGGGTTTTTGCGTTACCCCCACACATTAACATTAATTGTTACGGCGCATACACAAAACTACAAAACGCTTATTTTGAGAATGTTATAAAAAAATCTAGACGTAAATATGGTTTTGATGGTGTACCTACTAGATTATTTAATAAAAAAATAAATGAACGACAAGCTAAAGGAATACAAAGCTTATATATTTTATTAAGCGACCAATCCCCTCAGTTAGCGAGAGCAAGATATTGGACTAATTTTTTAAATGAAAACATACCTGTACATACAGGCCCTGAAATTTTAGCTAAAAAATATAATTTAGTAGTAATAAACATGAATACTAAAAAAATAAAAAGAGGTTATTTTGAAACAACATTTGAATTAATTTCAGATACTCCTAATGATTTTGAAAATTATCAACTTACTGATAAGTTTTTAAAAATAACAGAAAGAAATATTAAAACACAACCAGCTTTTTACCTATGGTCACACAAACGTTTTAAACACAAAAATAAATATGAAGAATGGCTTAAAATCAGAAAAAAATAGAGCTTATTTAAATTTCAGATCAAAAAAATATAATAGAAAAATAAGAAACAACACAACCTTTACCTCTTATTTTTATTTAGTTTAAATTTTATGCACAAAAAAATCCTTCTTTAAAAGAAGGATTTTATTTTTGGGTGGAAGACGGGATTCGAACCCGCGACCCTCGGTACCACAAACCGATACTCTAACCAACTGAGCTACAACCACCATTTAATTTCGAGTGCAAATATACAACAGTTTATCTGTTTCGCCAAACTTTTTTTTAAATTAATTTACTTAAATTTTCAACAGCAACATAACGCTCTGACGTAAAGCCCTCTGCATATTCAACCCCTATCAACCTTCCTAAATCTTTTGCCCTATAATTTATACTATCTATAAAGTTTTTACTTGTTATTGGCGTTTCAGGCTCACTACTATTAGGGTCAAAAAACTGAGAAGAATACGCCAAAACTGATTTTTCCTTTATACTCATAAAACCAGTTACATCAACCACAAAATCTGGTTCAATATTTTTCCATTGAATATAATGATAGACTTGTTTTGGTCGCCATTTATCTTGTTTTTTTCCATCTAAACTTGTTTCAATTTTTTTTAACCCACTTAAAAAACAAGCATTAAACACCAAATCACTTCCTTTTTTATGATCTATATGCCTATCATCAATAGCATTACATAATACTGTTTCAGGCTGATATTTACGAAGCATTTGTATAATAGCTAATTGATGCTGTTTATTATTAATAAAAAAACCATCCGCAAAGCCTAAATTTTCACGTACTAACACCCCTAGTATAGTAGCAGCATTAGTAGCTTCTTTGTACCGCAACTCAGCAGAACCACGAGTACCTAACTCTCCTCTTGTTAAATCTACAATTCCTACTTTTTTTCCTAACGAAATTTCTTTTGCTATGGTAGCACCACACCCCAACTCTACATCATCAGGATGTGCCCCAAAGGCTAATATATCTAGTTTCATATTTCTCTATTTTATAAAGCTAATTTACAAAAAACCACTATAAAATAATTGTTTTTTAAAGTGTCATTTTTTTTTAAATGCTTTAATCACTATAATATAAATTCAATATCTTCGTAGCTATGATTAGAGTTGTAATTATTGGTGGTGGAAATGTAGCAACACATTTAGCAGAGGCTTTTTTTAAAGTAAAAGAAGTTAATTTAATTCAAATGTATGCCCGAAAGCTAACACAAATTGAACATTTTAAAAATCAAACTGCTATCACAAATAATTTAAGATTACTTGTAGCTGCCGACGTTTATATTATTGCAGTTACTGATAATGCTATTAGTGAAGTTTCATTACATATTGATAAAAAAAATAGTTTAGTTGTACATACATCAGGTAGCACCCCTTTAAACTCCTTAAAAAATAATGGTGGAAAAGGAGTTTTTTATCTTTTACAAAGTTTTTCAAAAAACAGAAAAGTTAATTTTAATAAAATTCCGTTTTGTTTAGAGGCTGAAAACAAGCAAGATTTAAAACTGTTGAAAACACTTGCTGAAACAATTGGAAAAAAAATATATACCATTAATTCTGAACAACGAAAAACATTACATGTAGCAGCTGTTTTTGTAAATAACTTTACTAATCATTTATATAAGATTGGTAAAGATATTTGTAAAAAAAATCAAATTCCTTTTGAAATTTTACATCCTTTAATTAAAGAAACTGCTAAAAAAATTACTGTGCTAAGTCCTGAAAAAGCACAAACTGGCCCTGCTAAAAGAAACGATGAAAAAACAATTTTAAATCATTTAGATTTATTAAATAAAGAACAACAAAAAATTTATCAAATTATTACAAAATCAATTCAAAAAAATGAAAAAGAGTTATAAAGAAATATTACCTCGTATAAATACTTTTATTTTTGATGTAGACGGTGTTTTAACAAACGGAATTGTAACTATTTTTCCTAATGGTGAATTAGTGCGTCAAATGAATATTAAAGACGGATACGCCTTAAAAGCAGCTGTCAACGCAGGGTTTAGAGTGTGTATTATTTCTGGCGGAACCAATGAAGGTGTACGCATACGTTTATCTAAATTAGGTATTACAGATATTTATTTGGGTGCTCATGATAAAATTAAACAATTTAACGAATTAATTAGTAAATACAATTTAAACCCTAAAAATGTGTTATATATGGGTGATGACATTCCTGATTATCCCGTAATGAAATTAGTTGGAATGCCTTGTTGCCCTAATGATGCTGCTAGAGAAATCCAACAATTATCAAAATATATCTCTGATAAAAATGGCGGTGAAGGTTGTGCTCGAGATATTTTAGAGCAAACATTAAAAGTGCAAGGAAAATGGTCTGAAAACTTTGATGCCCAATATGATTAACATTTATTATTGGAGTAATTTTTGAATAACTATTTTATAAAAACATGAAAACATGAAAAAATTATTTTTAAGTAGCTTATTACTTATAGTAACAATATCAATTAATGCTCAATCTATTTTTGGTAAATGGGAAAATAGAGATGAAGAAACTAATAAAGTAGATTCTGTAATTGAAATTTATAAAAAAAACGGAAAAGCTTTTGCTAAAATTATTGAAATCACGGATAAAGAGAGACAAAAAGCTTTGTGCGATAAATGTAATGGTAAACGCAAAAATGCACCAATTTTAGGGATGGAAATTTTAACTGGTTTAAAAAAAAATAATTCTGAATGGAGTGGCGGTACTATTTTAGACCCTAAAAATGGTAAAGAATATAAATGTTATATTGAGCTTGAATCTAGTAATAAGTTGAAAATACGTGGTTATATTGGTTTTGCTCTTTTTGGAAGAACGACCTATTGGCATCGAAAAACTTAAATTCGTTATTTATAAAAAACTCCAGTATAATGGAGTTTTTTCACCTTATTTTAAATAAAATAAAAAAAAGGCATTAACATACCACAAAACACTTTAAATAAAAAAACACACTTAGCTATCAAAATATAATAAAAACACATTACTTCTCTCAAATAGCTTTTTTTTTGATATAAATTGACTTATACTTAAATCAAAAACAAGTATTGTTTTATTATTATATTAATTTTTTCTAAATAAACTGAAATTTAAGACGAACATCTTTTATTATCGTTACAAATTATCACTAGCTTTAAATTTGTTTCTGTTACAACACATTCACTTTTACACTTCCTATAGGTACCATTTATGTCAGAAATTTATAATAAAAAATATCATTATTTTTTTGACTAATAAAGCTCAAAAAAGTATTGGTAGTATCTTTTTGTTTACAATCTATTAAGCAAAAAAATAATACTTTATAAGTGTTCTTAATACACCAAAATAAAAAATTATAGAATAAAGAAAAATTAAATTTTTCCATATCCTATGAAAATCTATTGGTTATAACTATATAAAGTACTAGATCCTTATTTTGATACAACAAAGCCTAAGACAAACTATCAGTAATACATTTCTATTTTATAGAGCTAAAAGCAACTCTAAAGGTTTCTTTGGGTCAATCCCTGAATTTATCAGTGAATTGAAATAGGGTTTAATTTTTTACAAAAAAACAGGTTTGAATTCCTATATATTTATAAAAAGTTTTGCTTCCTGAGCTAATAGTTACACATTTTAATATAATAAATAATTAAAGGCTAAACTTTATCTTTATTTTGAAGATAAAAAAGCTGCCTTTAAAAAGTTTTCAAAACATCTAATTATTTCTCATGGTTTTCATAGAGAGGTAGGTTACTGTTCAAGATTTTTCATTAAAAGGAAAAACAGTGTTACTTCATGTAAAACGAAGAAGATGTCTTAATAGAATAATCCAAAAAGTAATACAAATAGATTGGAATTTAATAACACAGAGAACTCCCATGACCGTTAAGTTTACTTTTTTTTATAAATCACTAGGCAGTATTAAAGCTAGTAACTGTAGCACTACAGCTAGCTCTTATGGTCTGGATGGTAAAAAAGTAGCAAAAACAATTTAGAAACTATTTAAGTAATTTTAAACAATGAAAATAAAAATTCCATAAATGACTGTCTACTATTTATTTAAAACACTTAACACAAGTCTTTATAAGTAAAATATAACTCCATACTATTATTACCAACAAAAAAACTAAAAGTAAAACAGATAGTATCGTTTCTATCATTACAAAAACGAATGCTAAACAAGTGATAGGTAAACTTCTTAAAATTCCTAACTCACAACGCTATAAAGTCTAAGAAATCACTTTATATATAGGTAATTTTATAAAGTTGACTACTAAATAATTTAAATTATATATCTATACTCAATTACTTTAATTATAGAAATATAAAGCTCTTCTAGTAGTTTAGATTGACTAAAATATTTGCCTAACCAAAATTCTAGTCAAGGTCTTATATGAAGAGATATGATAAAAGAAACTACAAGCCTTATGAAACATAACAATACAAAAAAGCCTCACTATTTCTAGTGAAGCTTTAAGTGAGCCCTGGAGGATTCGAACCTCCGACCGCCTCCTTAGAAGGGAGGTGCTCTATCCAGCTGAGCTAAGAGCCCGTAGTTTTTATGTTTCTACGAAAACAGTGTCGGGGTGGCAGGATTCGAACCTGCGACCTCCTCGTCCCAAACGAGGCGCGATGACCGGGCTACGCTACACCCCGAGTGCAATTTAATTGCGGAGAGACAGGGACTCGAACCCTGGCGACAGTCACCCGTCGACAGATTAGCAATCTGCTCCATTACCACTCTGGCACCTCTCCTTTGAATTAAAAAACTGTTAAATACAACAGTATTAAATTGCGAGTGCAAATATATATCTAATTTAAAGATCTCACAAGTTTTTTTTTAAAAAAAACACACTAATCAGGGTACTCAACTCGTAAGTAATAGATACTCATTAATTTACTTTTAATAATTTTTTTTATTTTTTCTATCTCTCTAAAGGTTATATTGGAATTGATATACTGATTATCGTTTTTTTGCTTATCGATAATTTTATCTATTAAAATATCAATAGATTGTGCTGTTGGATTTTTCAAACTTTTTGACGCTGCTTCTGCCGCATCACACATCATTAAAATTGCTGTTTCTTTTGAAAAAGGTATAGGTCCCTGATATTGAAATTTTTTAATATCTACCTCCTCATCTGGATTTTCTTCCAATTCTTTTTTATAAAAATAATATGTAACACTTGTTCCGTGATGAGTTCTAATAAAATCAATAATTCTATCTGGTAATTTATTTTTCTTTGCTATTTCAATTCCTTTAATAACATGTTCTAAAATTATTTTAGCACTTTCTTGTGGTAATAAATCATTATGTGGGTTTACCCCTGTTGATTGATTTTCTGTAAAATACATTGGGGTTGCCATTTTTCCAATATCATGGTACAAAGCACCTGTCCTAACCAACATAGAGTTGGCTCCTATTTCATTAGCAGCTGCTTCTGCTAAGTTTGCAACTTGCATCGAGTGCTGAAAAGTTCCTGGGGCTTTTTCATTCAAGTCTCTCAATAGTTTTGAATTAGTATTTGACAACTCTAACAAAGTAACGTCTGAAACTAATCCGAATAATTTTTCATAAAAATAAATAAAGAATACCACTAAAAATGATAATAATCCATTTGTTGCAAATAATCCAAAATACAACCAATTTACTTTATCAATACTCCCTTCTTTTAAAATAGAAAATGCAAAATAGGTTATCATGTAAATTAAAGTGATCTGCCCTACTGAAATAAATAAACTTGCTCTTTTATAAAGCTCTGAAACTGTTAATATAGTTACAATACCTGCAATTATATGTAAATAAATAAACTCAAAACTATTAGGTACTATAAAACCTAATAATAACACAGTAAGTACGTGTGTAAAAAAACCTAATCTGGCATCAAAAAAGGTTTTTAATATAATTGGTAAAATACTTAAAGGAACAATATATAAATATTCTGAATTATACTTAACAACAAGTGTTTGTATAAAAATCATAAAGAAAACATTAAAAAAAATAAAGGTTACTTTATTATTATCATTAAAAATTTCTAAGCGATATTTATTAAGAAATAACAATAGCATTAATAGAGCTAAGGCAACTAAAATAGTATATCCAAAAACAATCCAATTATAATTAGATTTTGTTAAAATTTGTGAGCTTGATGCTTTTTCGTAAGATTTTAACACATTAAATTTTTTACCTTTTACAATGTCTCCTTTTAATATAATTAATTCTCCTTTTGATACTTTTCCTTTAGCATAGGATATATTTTGTAATGTTTCAGTTAATTCTTTATTACTATATTTGGTATCAAAAATTACATTAGGCTCTAAAGATTCTGATAATTTATTTAAAAGTATATCCTGTTTTTGAATATTAAGTTTATTTGTGTTCGCTAAAATAAATTTTAATATATCTTTTGATTGTACTAATTTCGAAAAAGGAATATCTTCTATAGCATTTCCTTTTCTTAACACTATAAATTCTTCTCCATTGGCTCTAGTAGTACTTGCATCATCTAAAAAACCATATTTGTATATTTTTTTAATAATATACTCTCCTGTTTCTTTTAGAATTGCCTTATCTTTTGCTGATAATGAATCTAAAATCGTTATTTTATTTTGATAAGTATTTAAAACAAGCTTTTGCACCTCTTCGTTATATACAAAATACTTTTTAACATTTGATCTTATTTCATTAGTTTCTTCAGTAATTTCTGTAGTTGTTTTTTGAATAGCAAAATCAAATGGAGCATATAAATTATCATACTGCCAAGGTTTCCCTTGAGGAAAATCATATTTAAACTGTCCTCGTTTAGGAAACAAATAAACTATTGCTACTACTGCTATTAAAAATAATAACACCTTATATATTATTGCATTATTTTTATAAAGTTTATTAATAAAATCGTTCATTTTTTATATTTAAGATTGTAAATATAACCTTTCTCTATTATTTGAGTACTTGTTATAAAATGGTTATTTTCGCAATAGAAATATATAACACAATACACCCATAAGTATGAAAGAAGTAGTTATTGTATCAGTGGCAAGAACGCCAATAGGTAGTTTTTTAGGAACTTTATCAACTACACCCGCTCCAAAATTAGGAGCAGTAGCTATTAAAGGCGCTTTAAATAAAATAAACTTACAGCCCGAAATGATTGATGAAGTTTTCATGGGTAATGTAGTTTCTGCAGGTATTGGGCAAGCCCCTGCAAGACAAGCTGCTATTTTTGCAGGTATTCCTAATACAGTACCTTGTACTACTATAAACAAAGTGTGCTCTTCTGGTATGAAAGCTATAATGTTAGCAGCTCAAACAATTGCTTTAGGTAATGCTGACATTGTTGTAGCTGGAGGTATGGAAAACATGAGTATGATTCCTCATTACCAACATGCAAGAACAGCAACTAGGTTTGGACCTATTAATATGGAAGATGGTTTGCAAAAAGATGGCTTAGTCGATGCCTATGAACAAGTAGCTATGGGTGTTTTTGCTGATACATGTGCTACTGCTTATAATTTATCTAGACAAGATCAAGATGATTACGCTATCGAATCATACAAACGGTCTAATAACGCTTGGAAAGAAGGTAAATTTAATGATGAAATTGTACCTGTAACAATACCTCAACGACGTGGTAATGCTATTATTTTTTCGGAAGATGAAGAATATAAAAACATAAAAATAGAAAAAATACCTACTTTACGTACTGCATTTACTAAAGGAGGAACGGTAACAGCTGCTAACGCATCAACAATAAACGATGGTGGTGCTGCCTTAATTTTAATGTCTGCAGAAAAAGCTAGTGAATTAAACTTAACACCTCTTGCTAAAATAAAAGGATATGCTGATGCTGCTCATGACTCAAAATGGTTCACAACAGCACCTTCAAAAGCTTTACCAAAAGCATTAAACAAAGCTGGTATTACGATTAACGATGTTGATTATTTTGAATTAAACGAGGCTTTTTCAGTAGTTAGTTTAGCTAATATGAAAATTTTAGGTTTATCAGCTGATAAGGTAAATATAAATGGAGGTGCCGTTTCATTAGGCCATCCTTTAGGTGTTTCTGGAGCAAGAATTGTAATTGCCTTAACATCAATACTAAAGCAAAATAATGCTAAAATTGGAGCTGCTGCTATTTGTAATGGTGGTGGAGGTGCTAGTGCAATGGTAATTGAAAAAATTTAATATCTAATTAATTATCAAAATGTCTTTAACATCCTCAAATTATTCAACGCCAACCTTAATATTTTTTGGTATATGTAACTTAAGTATCATTCCTCTTCGACTAGAAGCAACTGACACTTCTGAAATGGTTAGTCAAGTTGTTTTTGGTGAACACTTTAAAGTTTTAGAAAAAACTAAGAACTGGAGTAAAATTCAATTAGCTTTTGATAATTATGAAGGATATATAGATAATAAACAGTATGAAGAAATAACTAAAGAGGTGTACAATTCTTTAACTGAAGAAAACAAGAGCTATGCTGGTGAATTAATTGACTTTATTACGGATAATAATCATAATTTAACCACTATTCCAATAGGCGCAAGACTCCCTTTTTATAAAAACAAAAAAACTCATATAAATACCACATCATACATTTATGATGGTAAAATATGTAATAAAAAGTTAGATAAATCAGCTATTATTAAAACAGCTTTTCTTTTTTTGAATGTACCCTATTTATGGGGAGGGAAGTCTCCTTTTGGTATCGACTGCTCTGGTTTTACCCAAACAGTTTATAAACTATGTGGTTATAATTTATTACGAGATGCTAAAGAGCAAGCTACACAAGGCGAAGTATTAAGTTTTATTGAAGAAAGTGAGCCTGGTGATTTAGCTTTTTTTGACAATGAAGATGGTAAAATTACACATGTTGGTATTATTATGAACGATTACAGTATTATTCATGCGCACGGAAAAGTTCGTATTGATAAGATAGATCATAGTGGTATTTACAATGTAGATACTCATAAACACACTCATAAATTAAGAGTTATAAAACGTTTTATTAGGTAATATTTAATAACCATTACGTTTAAAACTTCTTTTTCTATTATAGCTTTAACCCTACCAACTATACCTGAAGTTAGTTTATACATTTATTCGGTTAGGGTAATTTATATAGTTTGTTAATAACCGTTCCACAACACCGAAAGTTAGCACACCTAATTTTCGATGTTTTTTTTGTAGAATGTCAACACGCGAACCAATTTTAACATGCCCTCGACAAGTTCCATTTTTCATATAAAATTATATAAAAAAAACCCATCAGTGAACTGATAGGCTTCTTAAAAAAGTTTACTCTAGTAATAATATATATTATAATACTCTTACGTCAACAGCATTTAATCCTTTTTTTCCATCCTGTAATTCGAATTCAACCTCATCGTTTTCACGAATTTCATCGATTAATCCTGAAACATGAACAAAATGTTCTTTGTTTGATCCTTCTTCTGTAATAAATCCAAATCCTTTTGACTCGTTGAAGAATTTTACGGTACCTCTACTCATAATATAAAAAATATATGTTGCCTACTTAATTGACAGCAACGTTAATTGAATTGCAAATGTAATGCCAAATTATTAATAAACACCTAAATAATTGATTTTATTATAATTAAATATTTTCTACTAAAAAAACAAAATAATAACATTATTATATTTCATTTAAAAATTGTATTAATAATTAAAGGACATTTAAAATAGCACTCTACAACCCTCATACTGTAGTATATTTTTATTAATTCACTTAAAAAACGAAACTATATTACCTATAACATAACTAATAAGCATAAAATTATAAAATCAATAATGTTACTTAATTTATTACAGAATAAATTGAGTAACAATATCAAAAATTGTGGTTGAATTGAGATAAGTTTTAGGTTTTAGCAAAAAAAGACATTTATTCCTACATAGATTTATCAAAAGTTATGTTTCCATAACTAATAGTTACTCATTTTGATATCACTTAAGACATAAAACCGTGTAAGAATAAGCTTTATCTAATTATCTCTTACTGTTTTAATAGAGATATTATTGAGCAAGAAATGAATTTCTTAAAATCCCTAACTCACAATGAAATAAACTGAAACAAATCACTTTAAATATAGGTAATTAAATGAAACTGATTACTAAAAAAACTCAAGTTATCAATAGATTTTATGTACAGAAATTCGCTTTGAATACTTTAAGACTACACATATAAAACAATATTGATAAGTCCATAAAAAACAAGGGGTTAAAAATAACAACAAAATATATTCAACTAAAACTTTTAGTAGTGTAGATAGATTCAAAAAACTCTTAGTTAGAAATCATTACTTGCTTTACAGCCCCTACAGAAAGTGAAATAAAAACAATAACAAAGACCCGTAACTTTACTTTAAAACTACCCTGATGTTAAAAAGGTATATGAAATGTAACAAAGGATATTATT
Source organism: Tenacibaculum aestuariivivum (assembly GCF_964507685.1). Lineage (GTDB taxonomy): Bacteria > Bacteroidota > Bacteroidia > Flavobacteriales > Flavobacteriaceae > Polaribacter > Polaribacter aestuariivivum. The sequence goes on along the minus strand of NZ_OZ208414.1, from coordinate 2,298,419 downwards.
TATACAACACCTACTAAATGGTTCAAAGAAATAAGAAAAATAAATCTTTAAAGCTTTTAATATAGTATCTAATTTCATCGGTCAAACTATCAATCTATAATCAATTACTTTTATTACAGAAATACAAATCCATCAGCAGAATAGTTTAACACTAAAGTAAGTGTTTTTATAATACAATTTTAGAAGGATAATAAATATAAAATTTCATGTTTCTGTGAGTAATTATACAATAATAAAACAATAAAGCCTATCAATAAGTTGATAGGCTTTATTTAAAAAGTTTACTCTGATAATAAATAATGTATATTATAATACTCTTACGTCAACAGCGTTTAATCCTTTTCTTCCTTCTTGTAATTCAAATTCAACCTCATCGTTTTCACGAATTTCATCGATTAATCCTGAAACGTGCACAAAGTGTTCTTTGTTTGATCCTTCTTCTGTAATAAATCCAAATCCTTTTGACTCATTAAAGAATTTTACGGTACCTCTACTCATAATAAATAATTAATATGTTGCATAATAGCAACTGTTTTTTAATATCACAAATATAATGTTATTTTTTTTAAAAAAACAAAAAACATTTAAAAAACGTAAATAAATAATCATTTCACTGAATACTAAGGGTATAACTTTAAATAAAAACAAGAATAAAAATGACTTTTTTGTATTTTGATACAAAAAAGTAGTAATTTAGCAAAAAAAATCTCCCCTTTTAAATTTTTAGCATACTTAATAATTAAAGTATTATTCAAAAAGTCTCCCCTAGACTTACCAGTATTTATCTTTTATAACATAATATTAACTTCAAACTCTTTTGAATCAATTTTAATTAATCATATAACTTTATGAATTTCAAAAATTACCTATCAACTTTTTGCTTACTGGTATTTACCATGGCTTCTTTTGGTCAAAAAGCAACAACAAATAGCTGTGGCACAAAGCTATCACAAGAAGAAGAAATAAAATTTAGACAATCAATGTCTAAATTTAAAAAGCAACAAAAATCTAGTAAAAAAAGAGCCGCAATAGATTATAAAATACCTGTTGTATTTCATGTATTACATAATGGAAAAGGGGAAGCTGGCGCTGTCAGTAAAGAAAACATGGAGTGTAGGATTAACGATGTAATGGATGTTGTTAATAAAGATTTTCGTGGTGAGTTTCCTGAATGGAATAACACTGACCCTAGATTTGACAATATAAAAACCAAAATGGAAAATGTTGAATTTATTTTAGCTACAGAAGACCCTGACGGTAAACTTTTAGAAGTTCCCGGTATGAATTGGTTAGCTGACGGAGATCTTGTTGACGATGGTTATGACACTAGAATTACAAACGACCCATGGTGGTGGGGTAAAAACAACAAGTATTATTTGCAGGTATTTATTGTTGCCTCTCCTAACGGAGCGGATCAAGGAAATTTTGCCTCTGGTCATGCTTTTTTACCTACACAAAATGCAATACCAAGAGTTGTATTTAACTGGAGGTACCTTGGTAGAGCTACAGCATGTTTAGATAATCCTTCATCTAGTCAGCCTGGTTTTGAAAAAATAATGTCTCATGAATTTGGTCATTATTTCGGATTAAAACACACATTTAATGAAAGTAATAAAGATAATAACACTTGTGATCCAATAAATGACGGTATATCAGACACTCCTCAAACCATAGGTTCTGAGGGATGCTCTAGAGATGTATTAAATGCTTGTGGAGTGTATCCAAATGTTGAAAATTACATGGATTACAATACTTCGTGCCAAATTATGTTTACATCAGAACAAGTATATGTTATGAATATGTGGCTAGAAGACACTTCAGAAGCAAAATACCCTAGAAGTTTATTATGGCAACCTAGCAACTTAATAGCTACAGGTATAACACCTAGAAGCCCTACTGCTGATTTCATCAGTGATGAAACTGCCATATGTAGTTATGACTACATATACTTTCAAGACGTTTCTACCGGTGTGCCAACTTACAGACAATGGACCTTTGAGGGAGGAACACCTAGCACCTCTAACGAAATAGACCCTACAGTTAGGTACGATACGCCAGGTAAATTCAAAGTTACTTTACAGGTAGCAAACCAAATAGGGGGTGATATAATTGAAAAGGTAAATTATATAGATGTAGATCAATATACAAATACCGATACTACTGAAAAATTCGATGGTCCTTTTCCTCCTAAAGGATGGACGATATCAAATCCTGATGGAAAGTTAGCGTGGGAAAAACGTGATGATGTTGGTAACGGAGACTCTTCATGCATTATAATGAATAATGCAGATAATGATGTAATAGGAGAAGAAGATTACCTTCGTTTACCTTTTTATGATTTTTCTGGAGCAGCAAGAGCACAACTTTATTTTGATGTTGCCTATGTTAAATTTGACGAAAACAGCCCTGATATTTTAAAAGTAGAAGTATCTACAGATTGTGGGAACAGTTGGAGTGAGGTGTATTCAAAAACCCACTTAGAATTAGAAACGACAACATCTGCATTATCTCCAAATAATTGGGTACCTAATAAAATATCTGATTGGAGAAAAGAAATTGTAAATTTAAGCGCTTATGACAATCAAACAAACATCTCTATTCGCTTTAAAAACGTATCTGGATATGGAACTCGTATTTGGATAGATAATGTATCTGTTTCTTTAAAAAATAACGAAGGCCCTACAGCTGATTTTTATACTAAAACAAGAAGCTCTGTATGTAATAGTCAAGAGGTACAGTTTTTTGATACTTCAACAGGATTTGCAACGCAATGGGCTTGGGAATTTCCAGGAGGAACACCTGCTACCTCTACTGATCAAAATCCAGTAGTTTTTTATAATCAAGCTGGTTCGTATGACGTAACCTTAACTGCCACAAACCCTGATGGTTTTACAACTAAATCAGAAACAGGATTTTTTGTTTTAAAAACACCTAAATCTGAATCATTTACTGAAGATTTTTCTGGAGTTTTTCCTCCTGCTGATTGGGAAATACGTAATTTTGATGGTAAATTAGAGTTTGAACAAGGTGCTGCTGGAAATGGAGATTCTTTTTGTATGATGATGAATAATGCTGATAACTCTACGATAGGTGAGTTAGATGAAATTATACTACCGTCATTAGATTTATCTGCAGGAGATACTGACTTTTATTTTGATGTAGCATACACTAAATACAATCACTTTGATCCTGAATTTGATACAGATGCTCCAGATAAATTAAAAGTAATGGTTTCTAAAGACTGCGGAGAAAACTGGGAAACATTATATGATAAAACACACACTGATTTACAAACTTTTGAAGTTTTAGATGATTCAGCAACAGATGATAATGAACCTAACGACTGGATTCCTTCAGCACCAGAACACTGGAGAAATGAAAGAGTTTTACTTACTAATTACTTAGGTGAACCTAACGTATTAGTTAAATTTGTTAATGAATCAGGTTATGGAACTCGCATATGGATTGATAATGTATCTATTACTACAAATAGCCAAAATACACCTACTTCTAATTTTGAAAAAGAAGGTGATAATGTTTGTTTAGGAAATAATGTTCAGTTTTTTGATAAATCATCAGGAATACCTACCTCTTGGAGTTGGGCTTTTGAAGGAGGAATACCTACTACTTCTACTGATCAAAACCCTGTAGTAATATATAACACTCCTGGTGTTTATGAAGTAACATTAACTGCTTCTAATAGTATAGGAATAGGTAACACTATTACAAAAACAGCATATGTTACCGTGAAATCAATGAATACTTTACCTTATACTCAAAATTTTCAAGGAGCTTTTCCTATTACTGATTGGGAAATTATAAATCCTGACAATGATGATATTTTTTGGGAAAAAAGATCTGATGCTGGTAATGGTGATAACTCATGTATTATAATAAATAATGCTGATAACCTTGAAGATAAAATAGATGAATTAATTATAAGTCCATTAGATTTTTCTGCATCTGGTGACAAGAAAATGGAGTTTGATGTAGCTTACACCAAATTTACCAACTCTTATGATCTTACAGTTGATGCTCCTGATAATTTAATAGTTTTAGTTTCTAAAAATTGTGGATCTACGTGGACTGAGGTTTATAATAAAACTCATACTGAATTAGAAACTGTTCAAGTTATAGATGATGAAGCAACTCCTGATGATAATGAATCTAATGATTGGATTCCTTCGCAAGCATCTGATTGGAGAACAGAGACTATTGATTTAAATACTTTTAGCAACAACCCTAATGTTTTAATCAAATTTAAAAACATATCAGGGTATGGAACAAGAATTTGGATTGATAACCTAAGTATTACCTCAACTCCTAATATTGATGATAATACCTGGACAGGAACTACGAGTAACGATTGGAATACAGCTAGTAACTGGAGCAATAACACTGTTCCTTCTTCAAACAGTCGTGTTATAATTCCTTCTGGGTTGTCAAACTATCCTACAGTTAATTCTAACATAACTATTAACACATTAACAATTAACTCTGGAGCTTCATTTATAGCTCAAGGTACTGTTACAGGAACTGTTACTTATAAAAGAAATATACCTAATACTGATTGGTATTTAATATCTTCACCTTTTAAAGATGAAACTATTAATAATTTTATTACAAATAGTGCACATCCTTTTGCTTTAGGAACTGGAAACAACATAGGTTTTGCACCTTTTAACAACAATAGCCTTACCAATGCATGGGATTATCAAACTGCTACATCTACAGGTAATTTTGAAGTTGCTAAAGGATATTCTTTAAAATTATCTACCACTAGTGATATATCTATTACAGGAACAATAAATGATAGTAATGTAAATACTCAAATTAACAATGGAGCTAGAAATGATTATAACTTACTAGGAAACCCATTTACTTCATATGTTAATTCTGTAGCTTTGACTTCAGCAAATTCACTTGAGCTTTCTGAAGAAACAATTTGGTTATGGGACGGTAATGGTTATATTGCTTACAACGAGCAAACCCCTATTGAACTTGCACCAACACAAGGATTTTTTATTGAGGCCAATGCTAATCCAAGTACTAGTAGTATATCTTTTGCTACCTCAAATCAATCTCACCAAAGTAGTGATACTTTTAAAAGACAAGTAAGTAAAACTTCTTTTGAATTATTTGCTGATAATGGAAGTAATAAAAAATCAACAAAAGTTTTTTATGCTCCTAATAAAACTACAGGCTTTGATAATGGTTCTGATTCTAAAATATTTGGAGGAATTAAAAGTAACTTTGAATTATTTACACAGTTAGTTAGCGATAATAAAGGTAAAAAATTAGCAATACAAACTTTACCTAATGAAAACCTTGAGGAAATGGTAATTCCTGTTGGATTAACCAATAAAACTGGTGAAGAAATAGTTTTTTCTGTAAATGCTAAAAATCTTCCTAATGGAATAAAAATTTATTTAGAAGATAGAATTACAAATACTTTTACAAACATTTCTGATAAAGATTATAAAGCAGTAGTTGAAAGTACTACTAATAGTATAGGTCAGTTTTATATTCACACTAGTTCTAAAAACTTAGAAAATACAGATATTGATCAAAACTCACAAAATATAAGTATTTATGAATCTGGTAACAACACTATAACTATTACAGGTTTACAAGCTGATAAAGCATCATTAAACGTATATTCTATAATAGGTAAACGAATTCTTAATACTGAATTTAAATCAACAGGTGTTAGTGTAATTGAGTTACCAAAAACAGCTAAAGGTATTTACATTGTTGAAATACTATCTAACTTTGGTAAAGTTAGCAAAAAAGTTATTTTAGAATAAATAAAATTTTTTATACAAACTAAAATACTAAGAAAAAAACCAGTTAGTAACTAGTCATATTTTTAGTATTAAAGTTTAATTATTTTTAAAGAAAGACTTCGAATAAAATCGAGGTCTTTTTTTGTGGTAAATAGTGTATTTAAAACTACTATACGAATAATACATGCACCAAAAAAATAAGCCTGATTATAGCATTTACTCAAACTACTTACAAAGCGAATGTAAAAGTGTAAACAACGAATAAAAGTATTTATAATAAAAAAGCTCTTAACATTTAAGTTAAGAGCTTTGATTTGTATAAAATAATTAATTATAAATTAATCAAAAGAAGTGTTCATTTTTAAATACTCTAAAAACTCACGTTTAGTATCTTTATTTTTAAACTTACCACCAAACTCTGCGGTTACAGTTGAGCTTTCAATATCTTTAATACCTCTTGAGTTAACACATAAATGTTTTGCATCAATAACACAAGCTACATCCTGAGTTCCTAAAGCCTCTTGCATTGCTTGTACAACCTGCATTGTTAAACGCTCTTGCACTTGTGGTCTTTTAGAAAAATACTCTACAATACGATTCATTTTTGATAACCCGATTACTTTCCCATCAGATATATATGCTACATGTGCACGACCTATAATTGGCAATAAATGATGTTCACAGGTAGAATATACCACAATGTTTTTTTCAACCAACATTTCACCATAATTATAATTATTTTCAAATGTAGATGCTTTAGGCATATTAGCAGGATTCAACCCCATAAAAATTTCATTGACAAATGCTTTAGCAACACGTTTTGGCGTTCCTTGCATACTGTCATCCGTTAAATCCATTCCTAAAGTTTCAAGAATGTCTTTAACACTTTCTTGAATTTTAGCTATTTTTTCTTCATCAGATAAATCAAAAGCATCATCTCTTAAAGGTGTTTTTGCCGATGTACCTACATGATTCTCTCCTATCTCATCGATTCGTTCGTCATTTATTTTGTTGCTGTTCACTTCAGACATTTCTTTTCTTTTATTAGGGCGCAAATTTACAACATTGTAGTTAATTTACTGTATTATTTTTTTCAATTCGGCTAAAGAACAACTAGTTTGCTCTCCACTTAACATATTTTTAAGAACAAAAACATCATTTTCAACATCGGTAACAACAAACTGTATACCTCTACTGCTAACATATTTCCATTGTTTCTTTTGCTGCTTATTACTAGTTGCAGCATCAGGATATAATTCTGATTTTATATTATTATCTCTTAAATTTTTAATCGCTTTTATTTTTGATAAATTCTCAGCTTCATTAAAATTTAAAAATAACACTCTTGGCTTTGGTAATTCAACAGCTTCAAACAAGTTTAATTCTTCCATAACCAAGTAAATTCTATCTAATCCAAAAGAAATTCCAACTCCTGAAACATCTTTTAATCCGAAGATTCCAGTTAAATCATCATAACGACCTCCACCACCGATAGAGCCCATTTTTACTTCTTTAGGCGCTGCAACTTCATAAATTGCACCTGTGTAATAATTTAATCCTCGTGCTAAAGTTACATCTAGTTCTAAGCTTGCTGATGCTAAACCAATTGCCTCAATCATATCAACAACAGTACGTAATTCTTCTACACCTGCTAAACCTTCTTCAGAAGTAGCTAACATATTACTTAAAGAAGTTAAGTTATCTTGATTTGTTCCTGAAAAATTAAATAACGGTGCTACTTTTTCAATAGCATCTTCTGAAATTCCTTTTTCAAGCATTTCTTTTACAACACCATCTTTACCTATTTTATCTAACTTATCTAAAGCTACTGTAAAATCAATTAATTTATCTTTAGCACCAATAACTTCGGCAATTCCTGACAATACTTTTCTATTATTTATTTTAATAGTCGTACCATTTAAGCCTAACTTACTAAAAACAGTATCATATAATTGAATAAATTCAACTTCTTGTAATAGCGATTTACTTCCTACAACATCGGCATCACATTGATAAAACTCTCTGAAACGACCTTTTTGCGGACGGTCAGCTCTCCAAACAGGTTGAATTTGGTATCTTTTAAAAGGAAATGTAATGTCATTTTGATGCTGTACCACATAACGAGCAAACGGCACTGTTAAATCGTAACGTAAAGCTTTTTCTGAAATTTGAGCTGTTATTTTTTGACTATTTTTTTGAGTCAAAAAAGCTTCATTAGCCTTTTTTAAATAATCTCCAGAATTTAAAATTTTAAAAATTAAACGATCTCCTTCTTCACCATATTTACCCATTAAGGTTGATGAGTTTTCAAAACTAGGAGTTTCAATAGGTTGAAATCCAAAATTTTCAAATGATTGTTTAATAGTATTAAATATATAATTTCTTTTTGCTACTTCTGTTGATGAAAAATCTCTTGTTCCTTTAGGAATACTTGGTTTCATATTCTTTTAATTATAAATTTTTAGTTGCAAAATTTCATATTTCACATCTGTAAAATATAAAAACCTACTTCGTTCGCAAATATCTGAATTTATAGGTAATTTACGAAGTTTTACCCTCTATGTTTTAATCGATAAATTGATGCATTTAATTCAAAGCCTAATAATAAAATAATAGCATTAAGCCAAACGAAAAGCATTAAAATTAACAAAGTTCCTATTGATCCGTATAACTGATTATAGGTTGCAAATTGCAAAACATAAATACCAAATATATAAAATGTAAAAAGTGATACAATGGTGGTTAATATTGCTCCTGGCGAAAAGAATTTAATTTCCTTTCCTTGGGTAGTACCAAAACGGAATAATAAAGAAACAATGGTAAAAATCATAATTAAAAATAACAAGCCTCTTCCCCAATAAAACAAATCTAAATCATCAGTATGTAACCAGCCTGTATTATCTATTCTTGCTAAGGCAACTTGATACAAAATTATTAATACCACGGTAATTATTAAAAAAAAAGACATTATTAAAGAAACACCAAGCGAAATAAAATAAGCCTTAAAAACACTACGCATTTCTTTTACATGATATGAATATTCAAAACCTCCAAAAATAGCATTTACGCCATTTGTCATCAAAAAAATAGATGCTAAAAAACCAAAAGACAACAAACCTCCATATTGATTATTAATAATATCTTTTAACACAAAATCTACGGCATCAAAAGTTTTAGGCGGTAACATTTCTTGAATTAACCCGAATAGATTTTCCTGAAATCCATCAATAGGAATATAAGGTATTAATGATAATATAAAAAGCATGAAAGGAAAAATAGCCATAAAAAAACTAAATGCAATTCCTCCAGCTCTTGTTGTTAATGCACCTTTTACAATACCGATTACGTACATTTCAAACAAATCATACAAAGACATTCCTTGTAATCCAGGGATTTTAATTTTCTTAAAAAAAACAATTAATAAATTAATGATGGGTATTTTATTTAATTTATTCTCTATTGATTTTGTCATTATTACAGCTACATTTTTCAACAAAGATACAATCGTTTTAAGAGATAAAAGTGTAAAAAATGTAAAGGAAATTATAAATTTAAAGATAAAAAATTACAGTAAAAAAGCATAATAAAATAGCTACTAAATCTCAACAAAAATATTATATGTATGTAATAATCCTATTATATTTTCTTTTGAAAAAATTGCACCTTTTAATTTATTATCTTCTGGGTTTATTACAAAATTAAAAGCAGTCTTAAAATTTACTTTTTCTAAGTTTGTTTTTTGAAATATAGCTTTTTTTAAATCGCAAGTATCAAAAATTGAATTTATAAGTATTGCTTCCGTAAAATCAACTTCTTCTAAATTACAGTTTACAAATAATGTTTTTGGAATTTTTAATTGATAAAAAGATGAAAAATTTAATTGACAATCAGTAAAACTAAACTGTAACAAGAACGAATCACATTCATTAAATTTAACACCTATCATTTTACATTTAATAAAAGATACCTCTTTAAAAGCGGTGTTTGTTACAATTGTATTACTAAAATTACAATCGATAAATTCGCAATCTAAAAACTGAATATTCGAAGCGTGAACATTTTCAAAATTACAATTCGAAAAAGTACAACTATCATACTCCCCTTTTTTAATTTTTGTTTTTGAAAAATCAATTTTCGAAAATGTTTTACTGTCAAAAAAATCATCCATAATAAAAAAGTAAAAAATAAGATGCTGCGTTTATAGTAAATAATAAACACAGCATCTTTATATAAATTAAAAGTTAAATTATTTTAAACCTCTTGCTTTTAACATTGGTGTAGCTTCAGGATTTTTTCCTGCAAAATCTTGATACATTTTTGCATAATCCATTGTATTACCTTTTGATAAAACTTGCTCACGAAATTTTTGTCCGTTTTCACGTGTTAACAATCCATTGTCTTTAAACCAAGCATACGCATCATGACTTAACATTTCTGTCCATAAATACGAATAATACCCAGCAGCGTAACCTCCACTAAAAATATGCGCAAAATAAGTAGAACGATATCTTGGTGGTACCTCAGCAATTTTTAATTTCATCTGCTTTAAGGCTTCTTCTTCAAACTTGGCTACATCTTGTATTTTATCATCCGAAGAAACTGTATGCCATTTCATATCTAAACTAGACGATGCTAAATTTTCAATCATTGAATATCCTTGATTAAAAGTTCCTGCATCTTTAATTTTTTTCAATAACTCAGCAGGAATTACTTTTCCTGTTTTATAATGCACTGCATAATTATTTAAAATAGCTGGATGTGTTGACCAATTTTCGTTAAATTGAGATGGAAATTCTACAAAATCTCTAGAAGTACTTGTTCCTGAAATAGAAGCATATTTTTGATTTCCGAATAAGCCGTGTAATGCGTGTCCAAATTCATGAAACATTGTTTCAACCTCATCAAAACTAATTAAAGCAGGTTCTCCTTCAGCTGGTTTTGGTGAATTACATACATTATAAATTACAGGTTTCTGATTACGTAACTTAGATTGTTTTACAAAAGCACTCATCCAAGCACCTCCACGCTTACTATCTCTGGCAAAGAAATCACCATAAAATAAACCTAACTTGCTTCCATCTTCTTCAAAAACTTCGTAGACAACTACATCTTCATGATAAACTGGTAAATCTGTACGTTTTTTAAAAGTGATTCCGTATAGTTTTGTAGCAGCATAAAATACTCCTTTTTCTAATACATTGGTTAATTCGAAATATGGTTTTATTTCGTCTTCGTTTAAGTTGTATTTTGATTTACGCACTTTTTCGGCATAATGATTCCAATCATAAGCTTTTAAAGTTGCATCTTTAACCTCTTTATTCATTTCAGCTTGAATCTCTTTTGTTTCTGAAGCTACTTTTTCTAAAGAACCAGGGATTAAACCTTCAAACATTTCAAAAACCTTAGCCGGTGTTCCTGCCATAGTACCTTGTAAACTCCAGCTTGCATAATTATCAAAACCTAAAATCTGCGCTTTTTTAGCTCTTAAAGAAACCATTTTTTGTACTAATTCACTTGTATCATACACTCCTGCATCTGACCTGTGAATAGATTTCTCATATAACTCTTTACGGATTTCTCTATTTTCTAAAGATTGTAAAGAAGGTTGTTGCGTAGTATTTATTAATTGAATTTCATATGTACCGTCTTTTTCTAAGGATTTTATTTTATCCTCAGAAAATCCTTTTAATTTTGTAGCATCAGTAACTACAACACCACCTTTTTTACTTGCATCTAATAGCTTTTTACTGAAATCATTAGATAATGTAGCTATTTCAGAATTTATATCTTTTAACGCTACTTTTTTATCTTCTGATAAGTTAGCACCTGCTTTTACAAAATTCTTATAATACTCTTTTACTAAATGATTACTTTCAGCATCTAAATTAGCAGTTTCTAAACCTTCATATACTTTTTTAATTTTAGCAAACAATTGCGTGTTTAATAAAATTTCATCGTTATGTTTAGAAAACTTTGGAGCTAATTCTTTTTGAATACTTTTGATAGTATCATTTGTATTCGCTTCTGTTAATGCATAAAAAACAGCTGTAACATTGTCTAATGTTTTACTACTTTCTTCTAATAATAAAATAGTGTTTTTAAACGTAGGAGTTTCTTTAGTATTTATTATTGCTTTAATTGCTTCATTTTGCAATTTCATACCTTCTAAAATAGCGGGCATAAAATGCTCATTTTTAATTTTCGAAAAATCTGGCGTACCATAATCTAACGTACTCTTAACCATTAAAGGATTATTTGCCATAAGCATTGTATTTTCTATCTTAATTTCTTTTTTAGTTTTTTTAGTGTCATTTGTAGTACAAGATATTGCTAATGCTAATGTTGTTACTACAATTATATGTTTTTTCATATTACTAAAATTAAATTAATCTACAGCTTTTAAACTTAAATCTAAATTATAAACCGAATGTGTTAAAGCTCCTGATGATATAAAATCTACACCACACTCTGCATACTTACGAATTGTTTCATCGGTAATTCCTCCTGATGATTCTGTTAAACAAGTATCCCCTATTAAAGCTACAGCCTTACGAGTATCTTCATAATTAAAATTATCTATTAAAATTCTGTAAACACCTTCGTTTGATAAAATCTCTTTAATTTCTTCTAAACTACGTGCTTCTACTATAATTTTAATATCAAGCTTTTTATCTTCTAAATACTTTTTAGTTTTTGTAATTGCTTGTGTAATTCCACCAGCAAAATCGATATGATTATCTTTAATCATTACCATATCATACAAAGCAAATCTGTGATTTTCTCCTCCTCCAATTTTAACAGCCCATTTTTCAATGGCTCTAATACCTGGAGTAGTTTTACGAGTATCTAAAACCTTTGTATTTGTACCTTCTAATAAGTTTGCAAAGAATTTAGTTTTTGTTGCTATTGCACTCATACGTTGCATTGCGTTTAAAACCACTCGTTCTGCCATTAATATAGATTGTGATTTACCTGTTACATAAAAAACAATATCTCCATATTTCACCGCTTCTCCATCATTGATAAGAGTTTCTACTTTCATATCGGCATCAACATAGTTAAAAACCATTTTAGCAAATTCAACTCCAGCAATAATTCCTTCATCTTTTACTAATAATTTTGCTTTACCAATAGCATCTGCAGGAATACAAGATAATGAGGTATGATCTCCTGTACCAATATCTTCTCGTATAGCGTTTGTTATTATTAAATCTAGTTCTTTATTAAATTGTTCTTTTGATATCATGCTTCTTTATTCTCTTTAATGATCAATTATCTTGTAAAAATACGGATTGATTTTATGCTATGGAATTAAATTATTGGTTACCGCTAATTTTTAAGTTAAAACGAATAAATTTGTATCAATAAAATAACTCAAAGCTCTTTTTACTGTTTTATTAAAAAAACTAATTTTAGAGAATAATGATTAACAACTTATGAAAATAAAACTACTTGCTATTGGTAAAACAGATGACAAAAATTTAATTGAGTTAATTAATAACTACCAAAACAGATTAAAACATTATATTAAATTTGAGTTAGATATTATTCCTGATATTAAAAATGTTAAAAACCTGAGTGAATCGCAACAAAAAGAAAAAGAAGGTGAATTAATTATTGCTAAATTACTACCTACTGATCAATTAATTTTATTAGATGATAAAGGAAAACAACATACTTCATTAGAATTTTCTCAATATCTTCAAAAAAAAATGAATGCTGGTTTTAAACAATTAGTTTTAGTTATTGGTGGTCCTTATGGTTTTTCTGATGCTATTTATAAAAAAGCTAACGGAAAAATATCATTATCAAAAATGACATTTTCTCACCAAATGATTCGCTTATTTATTGTTGAACAAATTTATAGAGGGTTTACCATTTTACGTAATGAACCATATCATCATGAATAAACAACAACCTTCTTGTTGGGTATTTTAGTTACATTTGTTATTATAAAAATTAAATAAATGAAACTTGTTTTTGCTACCAATAACCTAAATAAATTAGCAGAAGTACAAAAAATGCTTCCTAATTCGATCGAGTTACTTTCTTTGAAAGATATTAATTGTTTTGATGATATTGAAGAAACAGCTACTACTTTAGATGCAAATGCTAAAATTAAAGCAAACTATATTACTAAAAAATTTGAGCTAAATTGTTTTGCTGATGATACTGGTTTAGAAGTTGAAAGTTTAAACGGACAACCAGGCGTATATTCAGCACGCTATGCTGGCGAACCTAGTAATTCAGAAAACAATATGCAAAAATTACTAAAAGCGTTAGATGGACATAAAAATAGAAAAGCACAATTTAGAACTTCTATTTGCTTAAATTTAAATGGAAATCAATTTTTATTTAACGGAATTTGTAAAGGTGAAATTTTAACTCAAAAAGAAGGAGAAGAAGGTTTTGGATATGATCCTATATTTAAACCTAACGGGTTTAATAAATCATTTGCACAAATGACATCAGAAGAAAAAAACACTATTAGCCACCGAGGCATAGCTATTAAAAAATTAGTTGAATTTTTAAAATCAATTAACTAATTGAACTTCTCTAAAAAATATACAAAACACTTTGTAATACTATCAGTTTTATTAATTTTCTTGTTTTTTTTAAATATTAGTTTAGGTTCTGTTTCAATACCTTTTTACGATATTTTTAATTCGTTAACAGGTGGTAATGCTTCTAAAGATAGTTGGCAAACTATTGTTTTAAATTTTAGGTTACCCAAAGCAATTACAGCAATAATGGTTGGTTCGGGCTTATCTATTTGCGGATTATTGATGCAAACCTTATTTAGAAATCCCTTAGCAGGTCCTTTTGTTTTAGGTATTTCATCTGGGGCTAGTTTAGGCGTAGCCTTACTTATTTTAGGATCTGGTTTATTTGGAGGTCTATTTGCTTCGTTATTTTTTTCTAACTGGGCAATGGCTACCGGAGCAAGTCTTGGTTCTTTTTTGGTTTTATCGGCAGTAATTATAGCTGCTAATAAAGTCAGAAATACGATGTCTATTTTAGTTATTGGTTTAATGTTTGGTTCGTTAACTTCAGCAATAATTAGTGTATTAGCATATTTTAGCGAAGCATCACAAATTCAACAATACCTATTTTGGAGTTTTGGTAGTTTAGGTAATCTATCATGGAATGAAATCGCTGTTTTTGGAAGCATCTATTCTATCGGAATTATTGGTACTTTTAGCGTTATAAAACCTTTAAACAGCTTTTTATTGGGTGAAAATTACGCAAAGAGTTTAGGTATTAATATTAAAAAAAGTAGAAATATTATTTTATTAATCACCAGTTTATTAACCGGAGTTATTACTGCTTTTTCAGGTCCTATTGCTTTTATTGGCATTGCCATACCTCATATTGCTAAAATGATTTTTATAACCTCTAACCATAAAACTTTATTACCTGCATGTGCTATTATTGGTGCTATTGCTCTATTAATTTGTGATGCTATTGCTCAATTACCTAACAGCGAGTTTACTTTACCTATTAATGCTATAACATCATTATTTGGTGCTCCTGTTGTTATTTGGTTATTGGTAAGAAAAAAGAAAATATACGTATAAATTTGACTAATTCTAAAAAAAATATCGTTCTTAAAGTTGATAACTTATCAATAGGTTATCAAACAAAAAAGCAACAAAACGTAATTGCAGCTAATATTAATTTGACTATTGAAAAAGGAAAATTTGTAGCACTTTTAGGTAAAAACGGAATTGGTAAATCTACATTATTACGTACCTTATCTAAAGTTCAAAACCCCTTAAAAGGAACTATAGAAATCAATCAAAAAAACAGTAGCAAGTATTCACATCAAGAATTAGCAACTACTTTAAGTTTAGTTTTAACCGAGCGTTTACCGCAAAGCCAACTAACCGTTTTTGAATTAATTGCCCTAGGTAGGCAACCTTATACTAATTGGATTGATAAATTAGCAACCAATGATCTTAAAAAAATTATTTGGGCTATTGAGCAAACAGCTATTGAACATTTAAAAGACAAACGTTTTTATGAGCTTAGCGACGGACAATTACAACGGGTACTAATTGCACGTGCTTTGGCTCAGGATACTGAAATAATTATTTTAGATGAACCTACAGCGCATTTAGATATTCATCATACCTTTAAAGTATTTTCATTATTAAAACAGTTAGTTCAAAAAACAGGAAAAACAATTATAATTTCAACACATGAAGTTAACCTTGCCATTCAACTAGCTGATGAATTTATTTTATTATCAGATAAAAAAATTTATAACGGAACTGCTAAAAACCTTATAAATCAAAATGCTTTTGATGAATTGTTTCCTAAAGAACTTATTAGTTTTAACAAAACATTAGAACAGTTCGTGATAAAGAAAAATTAAATTTGATACGATTTAACTATTTGTTATTTTTGAACGCAAATAAAATAAAAACTTAATGAAAAAAGTACTTTATATAGCAAGTCTAATAGCTTTTTATGCTTGTGGAGCAAGTAAAGAAACACCAAGTGTTGATGCTGATTTTAATATAGATTATGCTGAGAAATTTGCAAAAACGATTACAGCTAAAGATTTAGGTAAACATTTGTTTATATATGCTTCTGATGAGTTTGAAGGTAGAAACACCGGAGAACCAGGTCAAAAAAAAGCAGTTAACTATTTAAAGGAATTTTACGTTAATCAAAAAATTAAATCACCTATAGGTAATAGTGATTATTTTCAAGAAGTACCAAGTGCTTTTTTAAGTAACAACCGTAGAGATTTAACTTTAAAAGATTCTGAAAACGTAGTTGCTTTTATTAAAGGTTCTGAAAATCCTGAAGAAATTATTGTTATTTCTGCACATTTAGACCACGAAGGAATTAAAGATGGTGAAATTTATAACGGCGCTGATGATGACGGCTCTGGTACAGTAGCAATATTAGAAATTGCTGAAGCTTTTAAAAAGGCTGCTGATGCTGGTAAAGGCCCTAAACGATCTATATTATTTTTACATGTAACAGGAGAAGAAAAAGGCTTACTAGGTTCAAAATACTACACCGAAAACCCTATTTTTCCGTTAGCAAATACCGTTACTAATTTAAATATTGATATGATAGGCCGTGTAGATGAATTTCATACTGAAAACACTAATTATATATACTTAATTGGTGCCGATAAATTGAGTACCGAATTACACAACATATCTGAAGCAATGAATAAAAAATACACTAATATAAACTTAGATTATAAATATAATGATGAAAACGATCCGAATCGTTTTTATTATCGTTCTGACCATTATAATTTTGCTAAACACAATATTCCTGTTATTTTTTACTTTAACGGAACTCATGAAGATTATCATAAACCAACTGATACCCCTGATAAAATTAACTATGAGTTATTAGAAAGTAGAACTCGATTAGTTTTTTATACAGCTTGGGAAGTTGCTAATAGAGAAAATAGACTAATAGTAGATAAAATACCTACTCAAAAATAAAGTTTCAATAAAAAACTCACCTAATAGGTGAGTTTTTTATGCTGTTAATGTATGTTTCATTTTGATAAAAATTAAATTATCTATTCTTGATTGCAGCATTTGTTTGAGTACTTTTTTTTGATTTATATTCAAAAAAAAAGCAAGTTTGAAATGCTCAAAATGGCTTTAAATAATAGAAAATTTTTTACTTTTAAGTATAAAAAAAATTAAAGTAAACCGTTTTTAAGATTAATAAACTTTATGTTTTGTAATACATCTTCTAAAAATGAAATAGCCTTTTTACTTCTAATTCCTGACTTACAGTAAACCACTACAGGCTTATTGACTTTCAACTCATTATACCGTATAGATAATTCAGCTAAAGGAATATGATTTCCTCCTATAGAATATTCTTCTCTTTCCCAGTTTTCACGAACATCTAATAAATTATAAGTTAATAAATCAGCCTGTAATTCATCTAAAGTAATTTCGTTTTTAGCAGGAATAATTCCACAGAAAAAATCATAATCATCAGCTAACTGTGTAATTAATACTTCTGAATTTTTTTCAAAATCTAACAACATTTGATGCATTGTTAATGTATTATACATCAACAGTTTATTCGCTAACACATCACCTATTTCACAAATTATTTTAATAGTTTCATTAGCTTGTAAGCTACCTATAATTCCGGGTAAAACACCTAAAACGCCTATTTGCGAACAATTTGGTGATTCATCAGGTTTTGGTGGTGTTGGGTACAAACATCTGTAGGTAGCGCTACCTTTATAATTAAACACACTTACCTGTCCTTCAAATTTAAAAATAGCACCATACACCAATGGTTTATTTGTAATTACAGCGGCATCATTTGTTAAATAACGCGTTGAAAAATTATCACTTCCATCAACAATAACATCGTATTCTTCAAATAATGAAATAGCATTTAATCGTGTTAATTGTTCTTTATATACGTTAAATTTTACAAACGGATTTAATTTTGATAATCGTTTTGCTGCAGTTTCGGCTTTTGAAACTCCAATATCATCAATCGTATATAAAATTTGACGTTGTAAATTACTTTGATCAACCTCATCATCATCAATAATTCCAATTATACCTACCCCTGCTGCTGTTAAATATTGTAAAACAGGACACCCTAATCCGCCAGCACCAATTACTAAAACTTTTGAATTTTTAAGTTTTAACTGCCCTACTGAACCAATTTTATCTAAAATAAGATGGCGGTTGTATTGTTTTTGTTCCTCTTTTAATAAGCTCATTTTATTTTTTTAGATATAAATTAAATCATGTAAAATTACATAAATTATACAGACTCAAAATGCTCCCAATCTTTCCAAACCACTTCTAAACCTTGTTTTTTTAACATTTTAACAACCTCTTCGGTACTTCTTTCATCTGAAATTTCAAACTGCTCTAACGACTGAGGTTCAACTGTATAACCACCTGGGTTTGTTTTTGATTCTGCACTGATAGAAGTAGTACCTAAATTTACAATATTATTTCTAAAAACTTCACTTTCTCTTGTTGACATTGATAGCTCAATATCTTCATCTAACAAACGAAAAGCACAAATTAATTGCACCAAATCACTATCTGTCATTTCAACTTTTGGTTCTAATCCTCCAGAATGTGGGCGTAACCTTGGAAACGAAATAGAATACTTTGTTTTCCAATATGTTTTTTGTAGATATTTTAAATGTAATGCTGTAAAAAAACTATCAGCACGCCAATCTTCTAATCCGAATAAAGCACCTAATCCTATTTTATGAATTCCTGCTTTTCCTAATCTATCAGGCGTATCTAAACGATAATCAAAATTAGATTTTTTTCCCTTCGGATGATGTTTCTTATACTCCTCTCTATGATATGTTTCTTGATAAACCAACACAGCATACAATCCTGCTTCAATTAACGATTCATATTCCTCTTGATCCAAAGGCTGAACCTCGATAGTAATATTTGAAAATTGAGAACGAATTAACTGAATCGCATTTTTAATATAATCTACACCAACTGTTTTATTTGCTTCACCCGTAACTAACAAAATATGATCGTATCCTTTATCTTTTAAAAAAGCAACCTCTTTTAAAATTTCAGCATCCAATAAAGTACGTCTAGGTATTTTATTAGTCATACTAAATCCGCAATACGTACAAATATTCTGACACTCGTTACTTAAATACATTGGTGCATACATTTGTATGGTATTACCAAAGCGTTTTTTAGTAAGCAGACTACTTTTTTGAGCCATTTGCTCAATATACGGACGTGCAGCAGGCGATATTAATGCTTTAAAATCTTCTAAATCTAATTTTTCTTTTGATAAAGCATATTCTACGGCAACGGCTGTTTTATCAAAAATACTTTTTAAAGTATCATCCCAATTATACGTATCAAAAAGTTCTTTAAAATTACTCATATTTTAATTTAAAAAACTAGTTAACGGACTACTTGCTACTGCTTGTTTTTGAACAGGTGCTAGTTTTGCTTCATACGCCATTCTTCCAGCTTCAACAGCCATTTTAAATGCTTTTGCCATTGCCACAGGATTTTGAGATACAGCAATTGCTGTATTTACTAAAACTGCATCAGCTCCTAATTCCATTGCATATGCTGCATGCGATGGCGCTCCAATACCAGCATCAACAATTACAGGAACATTTGATTGCTCTATAATGATTTCTAAGAAATCTTGTGTTTTCAAGCCTTTATTACTTCCTATTGGTGCTCCTAATGGCATTACACATTGTGTACCAACATCTTCTAAACGTTTACATAAAACAGGGTCTGCATGAATATAAGGCATCACTACAAAACCTTTTTTAACCAATTCTTCAGCAGCTTTTAAGGTTTCAATAGGATCGGGTAATAAATATCTAGGATCAGGATGAATTTCTAATTTAACCCAATTTGTTTCTAATGCTTCTCTTGATAATTCGGCAGCAAAAACTGCTTCTTTTGCCGTTCGAACACCTGATGTATTTGGCAACAAACTAATATGAGGATGTTTTAAATGTGTTAAAATATCGTCCTCTTTATTTTGAACATCTACTCTTTTTAAAGCAACGGTTATCAATTCACTTTCAGAAGCTAATAAGGCTTCTTTCATTAATTTTGACGAACTAAACTTACCTGTTCCTGTGAATAATCGAGATGTAAATTCTTTATCTGCTATTTTTAATATATCGTTCATTTTTTGTTTTTAAAAAACTACTTGTCATCCATTTTATACACTTGTTCTTGAGTGCTTGGTGAACTTAAAATTTTATGAAAAACAGGAATACTTGTAAAATCTTTGGTAATAGCTCCTGATACAGCAACTCCATAAATACCTGTTTGTACAATTTCTGCAACATCATCTAAAGTAATACCTCCAATAGCAATTATTGGGGTTTCTGTTTGTAACTCTTCTACTATTTTTTTATATCCTGATGTTCCTAAAACAGGGCTTAAATTCTTTTTAGTTTCAGTAAAACGAAAAGGACCTAAACCGATATAATCTACTTTTTTATCTAGTAAAACTTTACATTCTTCTAATGTGTTTGCAGTTCCTCCAATGGCATAAAACTTACCCAAATAAGCACGTACTTTTAACGGACAATCATCTTTTTTACCTAAATGAACACCATCTGCATTTACCTCTTTGGCAACTTTGTAGTAATCGTTTATAATTAATCTTGTTTGATAATGAGCCGTTAATTCTCTGGCTTTCTTTGCGGTTTCTAAAATTGTTTTAGGATCAAAACCTTTTAATCGTAATTGTACCCATTCTGCACCCGATGCACAAGCTGTTTGAATATTATCTAAATGATTTTGTGCTGTTTTCCCTTGTGTTATGTACTGTAATTTACTTATCATCTTTTAATAATTAGGTTTATAATTATGCGTTCCTAGTAACGATTTGTTTGAATTCAAAAATTGTTCGGCATACCATTTTGTGTTTTTACAAGCATCTTCTAATGAAAATTCTAACGCTAAGTTAGCTGCTAAAGCGGATGATAAAACACAACCACTTCCATGTTTTTCGAAAACAGTATTGGCTATAGGCGGAATATTTAGTTGTACTATTTTATTATAATAAACGGCATCCCAACCTTTTTTATCTGTTCTATGCCCTCCTTTTAAATAGATGTTTGTTTTTTCTGAAATAAAATCAATAGTTTCCGTTATATTTTTACTCGGAAATAAGGCTTTTATTTCATCATAATTAGGTGTTACAATAGCACAATTATACAACACTTTTTCAAATACTTTTAAATTTTCTTTTTGATGAAAATTAAACCCTGCACTTGCTTTTAAAATAGGGTCTAAAACAATTTTAATTTTAGGATTTAATTTCTTTAATTTCAGAATAACATTTAGTAAAATTTCCCAAGATTGAATAATTCCTACTTTAACAACTGTAATTGTAAAACGTTCAAATAATATTTCAATCTGATTTAATATTATTTGTTCTTCAATCCAAATACAATTTTTAAAAGCGATATCATTTTGAACCGTAACAGCGGTACATACTGACAATCCATACAAACCATGTGCTTCAAAGGTTTTAATATCTGAAGTAATGCCCGCACCACTTGACGGGTCAAGCCCTGCAATGGTGAGTATGTAATTTTGTGTTTTCAAATTTCAACGCTTTATTGTAATGAATCAAACTCTTTTTGGATGTTTTTAAAACTTTCTACAGGATTTTCAGAATTCCAAACACCACCTAAAACACCAATTCCTTGAAAACCTAATTCAATGGTTGGCGCTATGGTTTTAGTTGTAATTCCGCCCATACCTACAATTGTTTTATCAATATTATTGACATCAAAATTTCTTCCTTCGTATCCTTTTTTTGAGATAGATGAAAAAACAGGACTTAATAAATGGTAATCAAATTCGATATCACAAGCCGATAACTCTTCAGGCTCATGAAAAGAACTACTCATTGTTTTACCTAACATTTGTAAACCTATAAAATAACGACTGCCATTTTCTAACGCATCACGCCTTTTTTGTTCTTGAAAATGAATTCCTTTTAAAGAATATTCATTGACTAGTTTATGAAAATAATGTGTTACTATTCGATTATGGTATTTTTCTGATACCTCATTTAAATAGGAAACATGCGCTTCGTAATTTTTAAATGGTTTTCTTAAATGATAATACTCCAAACCAGCTTCAAATAATTGATGTAATATTTGTACTTCATTTTTTACATCTTTTTCTGGGGATATAAGGACTATCATATTCGTTTAATTTTATGGATACTTATTTCGGTAAAAATAAAGTAATTTATTCTTGGAACGGCAAATTACTTACACGCTACTTTTTAATAATAACGGGGGACGTTACGGGGGGCTTTTTTTTGGGTTAGGGATTGCAGTGGCATCCTTTTTTATTTTTTTTCAAAATAAAAAAGATATAACGGAAAGCCCGACTACGCCTTTTTTCAAGGCGTAGGAACCTCCATCTTCTTCTTCTTCTTTTTTTCTTCCTCTTCTTCTTACTTTTATTTTATAAATATACTTCTGATCCTTTTTCTATAAATTCTTTTGATTTCTCTTCCATTCCTTTGGCGATTACTTCATTGTCTACAATGTCGTTAACGGCAGCAAAATCACGAACCTCTTGTGAAATTTTCATTGAACAGAATTTTGGACCACACATAGAACAAAAGTGCGCAATTTTAGCTCCGGCAGCAGGTAAAGTTTCATCATGATATTCACGAGCACGTTCAGGATCTAATCCTAAATTAAACTGATCTTCCCAACGGAATTCAAAACGAGCCATACTTAAAGCATTATCTCTGTGCTGAGAACCTGGATGTCCTTTTGCTAAATCGGCAGCATGAGCCGCTAATTTATAAGTAATTACTCCTACTCTTACGTCTTCTTTATTTGGTAATCCTAAATGTTCTTTTGGTGTTACATAACATAACATTGCACATCCGTACCAACCAATCATAGCTGCTCCAATTCCTGAAGTAATATGGTCATAACCTGGTGCAATATCTGTAGTTAAAGGTCCTAAAGTGTAAAAAGGAGCTTCGTCGCAAAGTTCAATTTGCTTCTCCATATTCTCTTTAATCATGTGCATTGGCACGTGACCTGGTCCTTCTATAAAACACTGTACTTCGTGCTTACGAGCTATTTGTGTTAACTCTCCTAATGTTTCTAACTCAGCAAATTGTGCTTCGTCATTAGCATCTGCTACCGAACCAGGGCGTAATCCATCACCTAAAGAAAAGGCAACATCGTACTGTTTTAATATTTCACAAATATCTTCGAAATGTGTATATAAAAAGCTTTCTTTATGATGTGCTAAACACCATTTTGCCATAATAGAACCTCCACGAGAAACGATTCCTGTAACACGTTTTGCAGTCATTGGTACGTAACGTAATAAAACTCCTGCGTGAATGGTAAAATAATCAACTCCTTGTTCAGCTTGTTCTATTAAAGTATCACGGAAAATTTCCCATGTTAAATCTTCAGCAACACCGTTTACCTTTTCTAATGCTTGATAAATTGGCACTGTTCCTACTGGTACTGGTGAGTTACGGATAATCCACTCACGAGTTTCGTGAATATTTTCTCCTGTAGATAAATCCATAATATTATCTGCTCCCCAACGACAAGCCCAAACTGCTTTTTCTACTTCTTCTTCAATAGAAGATGTTACAGCAGAATTACCAATATTTGCATTTATTTTCACTAAGAAGTTTCTACCTAAAATCATAGGTTCTGCTTCTGGATGATTTATATTTGATGGAATAATTGCACGACCTCTTGCAACTTCTGATCTTACAAATTCTGGTGTAATTTTATCTGGGATATTAGCACCAAAATGCTCTCCTTTATGTTGTTTTCTAATTTCGGTCATTTCATCTATTCGTTGATTTTCACGAATAGCGATATATTCCATTTCTGGCGTAATGATTCCTTTTTTAGCGTAATGTAATTGTGTTACATTTTGTCCTTTTTTAGCACGTAAAGGATTTTTTAATAACTTAAAACGCATATGATCTAAACTAGTATCATTTAAACGTTCGTTACAGTATTTTGAAGAAAACTCCGTTAATTGTTCTACATCACCACGTTCTTTAATCCAAGGTTCACGGATTCTTTCAATTCCTGCATGTACGTCAATTTCTTTACTAGGATCAGTATATGGTCCTGAAGTATCATAAACAGTTACTGGTTCGTTTGGTGTTTTCTTTTTGGTCATAGAATCGACCGTATCACTTAACGAAATTTCACGCATTGCTACTTTAATTTTCGGGTGAATTGTTCCGTTTACATAAATTTTCTTTGAATTCGGAAATGGGCTTCTTGTAATTCCGTCTTGTTTTGGTGCAGTGTCTTTGTTCTTCATTTGATAATTTAGTTTTTCTTTTACCTTTTTAAATAAAAATCAACCTGAGTTTTATCCTCCTTGAGTTGATTTTATAATTAAAATATCATCATTATGTTGAAGTAACTTTAAAGACCAATCTGTTTTTTTAACCACACTACTATTTAATGCAATAGCAATTCCATTCGTTTGAATTTTTAAATTTTCAACGAGGTCTTGTAGTGTTAAATTTTCTAAAATTTGATGGTCTTTTTGGTTAACTTTTATAGTAATCATATTTATAAAATATTACTGTAAACCAAATGGTAGTATTTCGATATATTATCGAACATAACTTTTTCCTACGCTGGTATTAACCAAATCAGGTTCTAAGGATGTTTCTCAAACTAATTTAATAGCTACTCCTAAAGTTTACTTTGCAAATGTAGGCTTTTAATTAAAAAAATAGCTTTTTTTCTTCTAATTTTCACTTCCTATCCCTAATTTTTATTCGCTTGTACTTAAATTTTATGCAATCATACCATTTGTTTTTAAACCTTTATTTTTTTCTTATAAATTTGGTAACAGTGAAGCAGTAATCACTTAAAAAAACGGTTTTTTCTGTAAAACTAATAACAGAAGGCGGTAACCGAAAGGCCTTATGAGTAGGTAAACTAACCCAATTTATTATGAGTACTGAAACTTTAACTAAAAAAGAAACATTTGTAGGAGGATGGACTGCTTACCACCCATTAACTACTGAAGATCGTAAAGTATTTAACGAAGCTTTAAATGGATTTGTAGGAGTAACTTATACACCTAATGAAGTATCAACACAAATTGTAGCTGGTGTAAACTATCGTTTTAAATGTAATGCATCTATACCTCCTGCAGAAGTTATGTGGGAAGCTATTATTGAAATTTACCAACCTTTAAGTGGTAAACCTCATATTACAGGAATAACTAGATTATAATAAGGAGTATTGTAAATTAATAAAGGTTGTCTTTTTTAATAAGAAAAGACAACCTTTAAACTTTATAAAAAATATTTTTTTTTATAATGCCTTTATAGTTTCTGCAACTTGACTTAAAACATCAAAAGCTGTTTCTGCCATTTTGTTTCCTTTTAAATCTAATAAAGGGTTAACTTCTACAAATTCAACACAAGCTACTTTTTTACTAGCTAATAAACCATTAATAATTTTAACGATTTCTTTGTCATCAAAACCTTTTGCTACTGGTGTACCTGTACCGTAAGAAATCATGTCGCAATCCATTGCATCAACATCAAAAGATACATAAATAATATCACAGTTAGCTAATTTAGTTAATGCTTCATTTACACACACCTCCAAACCTCTATAACGAACCTCTGCAACCATATAGTTTTTAATACCATACTTTTCCATCTGTTTCTCTTCAGGTTCTTCAGTATCTCTAACTCCAAAAAATACAATATCTTCAGGTAAAACTTTTTGGCCAGGTGTTCCAATATTTTTCATTCTATCCCACAACTCAGCTGTTTCCCTATCTACATCGTTTATTTGACAATCTAAATTATCATCAGAAATAACTGCTGATAAAGGCATGCCGTGAATATTTCCTGATGGTGAAGTGTAAGGCGAGTGTAAATCTCCATGAGCATCAATCCAAACTACACCTACTCTTTTTGTTGGGTGTGCTGCTTTAACACCACTAATAGTTCCTAAAGCTGATGAATGATCACCAGAGATAACAATAGGAAAATTACCTTCTTGTAAGTTTACTTTTACATGATTACTTACTCTTTTACACTGATTAAAAACACTATTTATTTGTTTACCAAATGAGTTGTTTTTTTTATTATAAATAGATTCGTTTTCTGTAATTACATCTTCAGATTCGTAGCGATTAAAAAAATCATTATCCTGATTAATAGCGGCTATTTCAATAGCATCAATCCCCATATCAGCACCTCGTGTTCCTGCACCAATATCAGATCTGTTTTTTATAATTTTTATTGTACCCATTGTTAATTTATTCTATTGGTTACTAATCTTATTTTTATGTATAAAAAATGCCATTTAAAATGGCATTTTTATTTTTTAATTACCTTTCATTAACCTCTTTAAATACTCGAATATTTTCACCTATATACACTTGACGTGGACGACCTATTGGTTCTTTTCCTAAGCGCATTTCTTTCCATTGTGCAATCCAACCAGGTAAACGGCCTAATGCAAACATTACTGTAAACATTTCTACAGGAACTCCCATTGCTCGGTAAATTATTCCTGAATAAAAGTCTACATTTGGATATAATTTTCTATCAACAAAATAAGGATCACTTAATGCTTCTTCTGCCAATCCTTTTGCAATATCTAATATAGGGTCATCAATTCCTAAATCATTTAAAACTTCTTCAGCCGCAATTTTTATAATTTTAGCTCTTGGATCAAAATTTTTATAAACACGATGTCCAAATCCCATTAAACGGAACGGATCATTTTTATCTTTCGCCTTTGCCATATACTTTTTAGTATCTCCTCCATCAGCTTTAATAGCTTCAAGCATTTCTAATACGGCTTGATTTGCTCCACCATGTAATGGACCCCAAAGAGCTGATATTCCGGCCGATAAAGAAGCAAATAAACCTGCATGAGAAGATCCTACAATTCTTACCGTAGATGTTGAACAGTTTTGTTCATGATCGGCATGTAATATTAATAATTTATTTAATGCATTAACAACTACTTCATTTCTAACATAGTCTTTATTAGGTTGTTTAAACATCATTTTATAGGTATTTTCTACATATCCTAAATTACAGTCTCCATAATCTAATGGAAGTCCTTGTTTTTTACGCATTGTCCATGCTACTAACACAGGGAATTTACCTAAAATTTTAACAATAGCATTATACATTTCTTCTTCTGAATCTACATTTACAGAAGTAGGGTTAAATGCTGTTAAAGCTGATGTTAATGATGAAATAACACCCATTGGATGTGCTGTTCTAGGAAAAGCATCTACTATCTTTCTAATATCTTCATCTACAATAGATTGCGCACAAATATCTTTCTTAAACTTTTCTAATTCATCATATGTTGGTAACTCTCCAAAAATCAATAAAAAAGCCACCTCTAAAAAATCTGCTTTTTCTGCCAATTCTTCTATAGAATAGCCTCTATATCTTAAAATACCTTCTTCACCATCTAAAAAAGTAATAGCACTTTGACATGAACCTGTATTTTTATATCCTGGATCTATAGTAATAACACCGTTAGAAACCCCTCTTAATGTTTTAATATCAATTGCAGTTTCATTTTCTGTTCCTTTTATTAACGGAAACTCATACGTATTGTCACCTATTTGTAGTTTTGCTATATCTGACATTTTATCTCTTTTTTTTAGGTTGAAGTGAGTTGCGAATATACCATTTTTTAAAGTATTTTAAAAGTGAGCCCCTACAGATTTTTCATATCAAAAAAATGAAAAAATATACCTAAAACAAAAAAACTCACAACTTAAAACTGTAATCCTATAGCTAAGCCATAGCCTCCATGAAAAGTTATCTCGTTAGGTAATTCTTTATTTAAAAGAGGCTTTTTTAAAGCATAGGAATCGTTATCCCAAAAAACATTGAAAATAATCCTAAAATTATCATAATCTGTTAATTCTTTAATAGGAAATTGTAATCCAAATCGCACATTACCATAACCTCCTGCGTTTTTAATAGCATTTGAAATAGCTATGCTTCGTGCTGTCATTAAATAAAAGTTTGTAGACTCATAATTTTTAAAAAAATATCTTAAGGCTCCTCCTAGTTTCAAACCTGTTATACTACCTTGTGATTGATGCTGAATACCTACAACTCCTCCTATTGTTACTTTTTTAAATACAGGATAATTGATATTGTAAAAAAAATCAAAGGATAATCTTCGTTTTAAATACTCTCCATCACCATTATTATAGTGGTAATTTATTTTTGATGGAAGTGAAAAACCTAGTGTTAGTGTATTAATAAACTTAGGTGTTAATTCTTCATCATTTATATCAGATTTTGCTAATTCATTTGCTGCTTTTATCGCATCATGTATACTTATTTGAGCTATACTAAAATGAGTTATACATAAATAAATACTGTATAATAATTATTTTTCATATATTATATATCAAACCCTAAATTTAATTGAATCATTAACGGAAAATAATACCCTTTACCATTAGTATCAAAATAATAAATAGGCCCCATATCAAACAAAAAATGAAAATTCTCACCATATGTACGTTGAATTCCCCATGTGGGCCCTACTGCAAAATCTAAACCATCGGTACCGTTAGAATTACCTAATAACGATTCGCTTCTTGTTAAAAATCTAGCTGACAGAAAATTACCTGAATTATTAGCTGATTTTAAACTTTTCTTTTTACGTTTATCTAAATTATAAAACCATTTATGTTGTATATCTGCAAAAGGATTAAAAGATGTAATAAAACCGTTACCACCTCCAACACTTGTATGTGAATAACTACCACTATAACCAATACCTAAACCAACAGAAAGTGTTGTATTATTTCCTGTAGTAATTTCATATTCTACTCCTGGGTTTAAAAAATTAACTCTCCATACTGTTTCAGTATTTTTTTCTTGTGCATTTAACACTAAAGAAAACAATAAAATTATTGATGTTATTATTTTTTTCATATTCTTTATTTGTATAACAATCTTAAACCTCTCCACTCACTTCCTCTTCTAGCAACTCCATAAATAATCAAAACCTCCACCAGTATCTATATATTTATCTTTCTTTTTTATTAATTATTTTTTCTAATAATAAGTATTACTTGAATTAATAATTGGCTCTAAAGGGATAAATCCTTTTTCATAAATATTGTCAGAATAAGCTTCTTTAATCTCTTTTGATTTATTAAAGGTTCTTTAGAACTAAAAGTAAATTTACCTTGGGGTAAAACTATTTATTTTAAATTATAATGCCCACTTTATCTAGATCTACTATTTGATTTTGGTAAGAATTTAGCAATAAAAACACCAGTAAGTATACTTTTTTATATTCTCTATTTTTAAGTCTTAATAAACAAACATATCCATTTTATAATTTAGAAACTAAAAAACTCATGCTAAAAAGCATGAGTTTTAATAATATTGTAAAACAGATAATTATTTTATTTTAAAAGCTTTGTCTTGTGGAAAATAAGCTGTTCCGTCTAACTCTTCTTCAATACGTAATAATTGGTTGTATTTTGCCATTCTATCTGAACGAGAAGCCGAACCAGTTTTAATTTGACCACAGTTTAAAGCAACAGCTAAATCTGCAATAGTATTATCTTCTGTTTCACCCGAACGATGACTCATAACAGAAGTATACCCTGCGTTATGTGCCATATTTACTGCTGAAATTGTTTCAGTTAAAGTTCCTATTTGGTTTACTTTAATTAAAATTGAATTTGCAATTCCATTTTCAATTCCTCTAGATAAACGTGCTACATTAGTTACAAATAAATCATCACCTACTAATTGTACTTTATCACCCGAAATTTCAGTTAAATATTTCCAACCTTCCCAGTCGTTTTCATCCATACCATCTTCAATAGAAATAATAGGATATTTTTCAGCTAAAGAAGCTAAATAATCTGCTTGTTCTTTACTTGTTCTGATTTTTCCTTTAGGTCCTTCAAACTTAGTGTAATCATATTTACCATCAACAAAAAATTCAGCAGCAGCACAATCTAAAGCAATCATCACTTCTTCTCCAAATTTGTATCCTGCATTTTTAGTTGCTAAAGCAATTGTTTCAATAGCATCTTCAGTACCGTCTAAAGTTGGAGCAAAACCTCCTTCATCTCCAACTGCTGTTGATAAATTTCTATCATGTAAAACATTTTTTAAATGATGAAAAATTTCAGAACCAATTTTCATTGCTTCTGTAAAATTTTTAGCTTTAACAGGCATTATCATAAATTCTTGAAATGCTATTGGTGCATCAGAATGTGATCCTCCGTTAATGATATTCATCATTGGAACAGGTAATGTATTTGCAGAAACACCACCAATATATCTATATAAAGGTAAACCTAACTCATTTGCAGCAGCTTTTGCTACAGCTAAAGAAACACCTAAAATAGCATTGGCTCCTAAAACAGATTTGTTTGGAGTACCATCTAAATCAATCATAAGTTGATCAATCATGTTTTGTTCAAAAACAGATACTCC
Source organism: Tenacibaculum aestuariivivum (assembly GCF_964507685.1). GTDB lineage: Bacteria > Bacteroidota > Bacteroidia > Flavobacteriales > Flavobacteriaceae > Polaribacter > Polaribacter aestuariivivum. The sequence goes on along the minus strand of NZ_OZ208414.1, from coordinate 2,267,619 downwards.
TAATAATTCTTGAGAAATTAAGGTATTAACATTTTTTACAGCGTTTAACACTCCTTTACCCATATAATCTTTTCCGCCATCACGTAATTCAACAGCTTCGTGTTCTCCTGTAGAAGCTCCTGAAGGAACTGCTGCCCTACCAATAACACCATTTTCTGTAGTAACATCTACCTCTACAGTTGGATTACCTCTTGAATCAAAAATTTGACGTGCGTGAATGTTGATTATAATACTCATAGTTGTTTATTTTTAATATAGATTCCCGTAACGTTTAATGTACGGGAATCTTAATTTTTATAATTCTAATTTAGAAATTGAAATTTATTTTAATAAAATAATTATGCTTCAGTTTTTGCTTTTTTGATATTCTCTATAAATTCATCAAATAAGTATTCAGCATCGTGTGGTCCAGGACTTGCTTCTGGGTGATACTGAACAGAAAATACATTTTTAGACTTCATTCTAATACCAGCAACAGTATGATCATTTAAATGTAGGTGCGTAATTTCAATATCATCATGAGCTTCTGTTTCTTCTCTAGAAATTGCAAAACCATGGTTTTGTGAGGTTATTTCACCTTTACCTGTCAATAAATTTTTTACAGGGTGATTTATACCTCTATGCCCATGATGCATTTTATACGTTGATATTCCGTTAGCTAATGCTATTACCTGATGCCCTAAACAAATACCAAATAAAGGTAAATTTCTTTTAATAATTTCTTTAGCTGTGTTTTGAGCATCTATTAAAGGCTCTGGATCACCGGGTCCATTTGAAAGAAAATAGCCATCAGGATTGAATTCACTCATATCCTCAAAAGTAGTATTGTAAGGGAATACTTTTACATAAGCTCCTCTTTTAACTAAATTTCTTAATATATTCTTTTTAATACCAATATCTAATGCTGATATTTTTATCTCTGAATTTTCATTCCCAACAAAATATGCTTCTTTAGTAGATACTTTAGAAGCCAACTCCAAACCATCCATATTAGGTATATCTGTTAATTGTTTTTTTAATACCTCTATATTATCTACATCAGTTGAAATAATAGCATTCATTGAACCATTATCTCTAATATAAGCAACTAATGCTCTTGTATCTACGTCTGAGATAGCAACTAAATTATGCTTTTTAAACCAATCAAATAAACTTCCATCAGAATCTTTACGTGAATGTGTAAAACTAAAATTACGACAAATTAATCCTGCTATTTTAATTCCTTCAGATTCTACTTCATCATTATTGACACCATAATTTCCAATATGAGCATTTGTTGCTACCATAAGTTGACCGAAATAAGAAGGATCTGTAAAAATTTCTTGATAACCAGTCATACCTGTATTGAAACAAATTTCTCCAGTTGAAGTACCTTCTATTCCAATAGATTTTCCATAGAAAATAGTTCCGTCTGCTAACAAAACTAGTGCTTTTTTACGTTGTTGATATTTCATTTAGTATGTGTTGTGTAATATTTTGTTTGCAAAAATAAATAAAAAAAAAGGGATAAACATTAAATGTTTATCCCTTTGATATAATTTATAAAAATTTTCATTTTTATTCTTCTTCTTGTGAAGTTTGAGTTTCAACAGCTGCATCAGCAGTCTTAGCTCCACCACGACGACTACGACGTGTATTCTTTTTAGCTTTATTTCCTTTCGGATTGTATATTTCGTTGTAATCAACTAATTCTACCATTGCCATAGGAGCATTATCCCCCTGACGGTTTCCTAATTTGATGATACGAACATATCCTCCTGGTCTATCTCCAATCTTTACAGAAACTTCTTTAAATAATTCCGTTACAGCTTCTTTGCTACGTAAATAGCTAAATACTGTACGACGATTATGAGTAGTATCTGTTTTAGATTTAGTAATAATAGGCTCAATAAACGTACGAAAAGCTTTCGCTTTAGCTACAGTTGTGTTAATACGTTTGTGCTCTATTAAAGAACATCCCATATTAGCTAACATTGCCTTTCTGTGTGCCGTTTGTCTTCCTAAATGATTAAATTTCTTTCCGTGTCTCATGACTTTGGTTTTTAGCTTTCATCTTGCTACAACCCTTTTTGGGGAGCAAAATATGAAAGGTTAATCTCTATCTAATTTGTATTTACTTAAATCCATTCCAAAATTAAGGTTTTTATTAGCCACTAACTCATCTAATTCAGTTAATGATTTTTTACCAAAATTTCTAAATTTCATTAAATCGCTTTTATTGAACGACACTAAATCTCCTAAAGTATCTACTTCAGCAGCTTTTAAACAGTTTAAAGCACGAACAGATAAATCCATATCTACTAATTTCGTCTTTAATAACTGACGCATATGTAATGATTCCTCATCATATGTTTCAGTTTGAGCAATTTCATCTGCCTCTAAAGTGATACGCTCATCTGAGAATAACATAAAGTGGTGAATTAAAATTTTAGCTGCTTCAGTCAATGCATCTTTAGGATTAATAGAACCGTCAGTATCGATATCGAAAACTAATTTTTCGAAATCAGTCTTTTGTTCTACACGAAAATTTTCAACAGCATATTTTACATTCTTTATAGGAGTGTAAATAGAATCTGTAAAAATTGTACCTAATGGTGCACCTGCTCTTTTATTTTCTTCTGCTGGCACAAAACCTCTACCTTTTTCAATAGTAATTTCAGCATTAAAACTTACTGATTTATCCAAATTAAAAAGTACTAAATCAGGATTTAACACTTGAAATCCTGATGTAAATTTTTGTAAATCTCCAGCAGTAAATTGATCTTGACCAGAAACCGCTATTGATACAGTTTCTCTATCAGTCTCTTCAATTTGTTTTTTAAAACGAACTTGTTTTAAATTTAAAATGATTTCTGTAACATCTTCTACAACTCCTTGAATTGTTGAGAATTCATGATCTACGCCATCAACTCGTAATGATGTAATAGCAAAACCTTCTAATGAAGATAATAATACTCTTCTTAAAGCATTACCAACCGTTAATCCAAAACCTGGTTCTAGAGGCCTGAATTCAAATCTACCTGAAAAATCAGTAGATTCAATCATTATTACTTTATCAGGCTTCTGAAAATTTAAAATTGCCATTTTTCTTCGTTTTAATTGTTATTTAGTTGCGCGGTTTATTAGCTTGAAGAAATGCGTATAAACCCTTTGGCTAAATACCAAGGTGATTAATTTATTATTTAGAATATAATTCTACAATCAATTGTTCTTTAATATTTTCAGGAATTTGTAATCTTTCAGGAGCTTTAATAAAAGTACCTGACTTTAAATCAGAATTCCAGCTTAACCATTCGTAAACATTACTATTAGATGCTAATGCATTTTCTATAGCTATTAAAGACTTAGACTTCTCTCTTACTGCTACAACATCTCCTGCTTGTAAGTTATATGATGGAATATTTACTATTGATCCATTTACAGTGATATGACGGTGTGATACTAATTGACGAGCTCCACTACGAGAGTTAGCAATTCCTAAACGGAATACTACATTATCTAAACGAGATTCACATAATTGTAATAAAACTTCACCTGTAACACCTCCAGCTGCTTGTGCGCTCTTGAATAAATTACGGAATTGACGTTCTAAAATACCATACATGTATTTCGCTTTTTGCTTCTCCATTAATTGAGTTGCATATTCAGATTTTTTTCCTCTTCTTCTAGCATTTCCATGCTGTCCTGGAGGGTAATTTCTTTTCTCGAAACTTTTATCTTCTCCAAAAATTGCTTCACCAAATTTACGAGCAATTTTTGTTTTTGGTCCTGTATATCTTGCCATTTCTTATTATTTTAGTAGGGATTATGAATTAAGGCTTACTCCTTCGATAATCTCACTCCTACTTTAGTTAAAATATTTTTTTTGCGTACAAAAGACGCTAATAAAAGTATAAGTTGATTAAATCAACTTATACTCTTCTTCTTTTAGGTGGTCTACATCCATTATGAGGAATAGGAGTAACATCTATAATTTCTGTTACCTCAATTCCTGCATTGTGAATAGATCTGATTGCAGATTCTCTACCATTACCAGGTCCTTTAACATACACCTTTACTTTACGTAAACCTGCTTCCTTTGCTACGTTAGCACAATCTTCTGCGGCTAATTGAGCTGCGTATGGAGTATTCTTTTTAGAACCTCTAAAACCCATTTTACCTGCAGATGACCAAGATATAACGTCACCTTTTTTATTTGTTAAAGATATAATAATGTTGTTAAAAGATGCAGTTACGTGAGCTTCACCTACTGATTCTATTATAACTTTACGTTTTTTTGCTATTTTAGACTTTGCCATAATTCTTTACTATTAGTAAAAAATAATCAATGATTATTTTTTCTTGTTAGCTACAGTTTTTCTCTTACCCTTTCTTGTACGAGAGTTATTCTTTGTTCTTTGTCCTCTTAATGGTAAACCAAGTCTGTGACGGATACCTCTTTGACATCCGATATCCATTAAACGCTTAATGTTTATCTGAACCTCTGAACGTAACTCACCTTCAATAGTAAAAGTTCCTACTTGCTCACGAATCGCTGCAATTTGATCATCTGTCCAATCTTGAACTTTGATACTCTCATCTATATTTGCTGTTGCTAAAACTTCTTTAGCTCTACTGTTTCCTATACCAAAGATGTAAGTTAAAGCGATAACACCTCTTTTATTCTTTGGAATATCAATACCTGCTATTCTTGCCATTACCCTTGTCTTTGTTTAAATCTAGGATTCTTTTTATTTATTACGTATAATCTGCCTTTTCTTCGTACAATCTTGCACTCGGCACTTCTTTTCTTTAATGATGCTCTTACTTTCATCAGTCTGTTTTTTTAATATCTGTAAGTAATTCTTGCCTTTGATAAATCATAAGGACTCATTTCTAACTTTACTTTATCTCCTGGTAAAAGTTTTATATAATGCATACGCATTTTCCCTGAAATGTGTGCCGTAACAATATGTCCGTTTTCTAATTCTACACGGAACATTGCATTTGATAATGCTTCTGTAATTGTTCCGTCTTGTTGAATTGCTGGTTGTTTAGCCATACTATTTTAATGATTTTCTGTTACTGTTACCCGTTTTCATTAAACCATCATAACGATTATTTAATAAATACGAATTAATTTGCTGTATGGTGTCTATTGCAACACCAACCATAATAATTAAAGATGTTCCTCCAAAAAACATAGCCCAGTTTTGAGTTACCCCAAACTTTACAATAATAGCTGGTAAAATTGATAAAGCAGCTAAAAATAAAGAACCTGGAAAAGTTATCTTAGATAATACAGCGTCTAAATAATTTGCAGTTTCTTCACCAGGCTTATAACCAGGTACAAAACCATTACTTCTTTTCAAATCTTCAGCCATTTTATTGGTAGGAATTGTAATCGCTGTGTAGAAATAACTAAAAATTATTATCAAAAGAGCAAATATTAGGTTGTACTGCCATCCAAAATTATCAGTTAAACTATTTAAAGCTGGAAATTTTTGACCTAAAGCTACTGGTAAAAACATAATAGCTTGTGCAAAAATAATTGGCATAACACCTGACGCGTTCAATTTTAATGGAATATACTGGCGTGCACCATCAACATCTTTAATATCAGTAACTGCTGTACGACGAGCGTATTGAACTCCTACTTTTCGTACCGCTGTAACTAATAATACCGTTAACAAAATCACTACAAACCAAACTATTAATTCGATTAGAATCATCATAATACCCCCTGCACCTGCTGTTTGTTTAGAAACAATTTCTTGTATAAAAGCACTAGGAAAGTTAGCAATAATACCTACTGTAATTAATAATGAAATTCCATTACCAACTCCTTTGTCTGTAATACGCTCTCCTAACCACATAGCAAAAATTGTTCCTGCAGATAAAAGTATAATTGATGACACCCAAAATGTAGCTCCTGTTACTAAAAATGCTTCAGGCCCAAGTCCCATTTGGTTTTGAATAATACCAATATAAGTTGGTGCTTGAAACAAGGTAATAGCAATTGTAAGCCATCTTGTTATTTGCGTAATTTTCTTACGTCCACTTTCTCCATCCTTTTGTAGTTTTTGTAAATATGGTACCGCAATACCCATTAACTGTACAACAATAGATGCAGAAATATAAGGCATTATACCAAGAGCCATTACTGAAGCTCTAGCAAATGCACCACCTGTAAATGCGTTTAATAAACCCAAAAGTCCACTTGAAGTACTGTCTTGCAACGCTGATAACTGTGTAGGATCAATTCCAGGTAATGGAACTGCCGACATAAAGCGGTAAACAGTAATTAAACCTAAGGTTAAAAGTAATTTCTCTTTTAACTCTTCTATTTTCCAAATGTCTTTTAAAGTATTTATAAAATTCATCATTTACAGTTATTATAGTGTAACTACCTCACCTCCTGCAGCTTCAATAGCCGCTTTTGCTGTTGCAGTAAATTTATGTACAGTTATGTTTAGTTTAGCTTTTAACTCTCCACCACCTAGTATTTTTACTAAGTCGTTTTTACGAGCTAAACGGTTTTCTACCAAAACCTCTAAAGTAACCGTATCTGTAATCTTTCCATTTTCAACTAATCCCTGTAACTTATCTAAATTTACACCTACATACTCTTTACGATTAATGTTTGTGAAACCAAATTTAGGTACACGTCTTTGAAGTGGCATCTGCCCTCCTTCAAATCCTATTTTACGAGAATAACCAGAACGAGATTTCTGACCATTATGACCTCTTGTAGAGGTACCTCCATGTCCAGAACCTTCACCACGAGCGATTCTTTTACCGCTCTTAGTAGATCCTGCTGCAGGCTTTAAGTTATGTAAACTCATATTATTATTGTCTTATTTAATTTCTTCTACAGAAACTAAGTGTGAAACTGTTTTTACCATTCCCAAAATTGGAGCTGTAGCGTCATGCTCTACAGTTTGGTTCATTTTACGTAAACCTAATGCCTCTAACGTTGCTTTTTGACTTTTAAGGCGACCTATTTTACTTCTTACTTGTGTAACTTTAATTTTACTCATCGTCTTAAATTTTAACCGTTAAAAACTTTCTCTAAAGAAATACCTCTTTGCTTAGCAATAGTAGCAGCATTACGTAATTGTAATAAAGCATCAAAAGTAGCCTTAACTACGTTGTGAGGATTTGATGATCCTTGAGACTTAGATAATACATCCTTTACTCCAACAGATTCCAATACCGAACGTACTGCACCACCGGCTATAACCCCTGTACCATGTGAAGCTGGCTTTATAAATACTTTCGCACCGCCAAACTTACCTTTTTGCTCATGAGGTAAAGTTCCATCTAAAAGAGGAATACGTACTAAACTTTTCTTTGCATCTTCAATTGCTTTAGCAATAGCAGAAGCTACATCTTTAGATTTACCTAATCCATGACCAACAACACCGTTACCATCTCCAACTATTACGATTGCAGAGAAACCAAATGCTCTACCCCCTTTAGTTACTTTAGTAACACGTTGTACACCTACTAATTTATCTACAAGCTCTAATCCGCTTGGTTTTACTCTTTCTACGTTTTTATATCCTAACATAATATAATTTCTTAAAATTTTAAACCAGCTTCTCTAGCAGCTTCAGCTAACACTTTAATTCTACCGTGGTATAAAAACCCATTTCTATCAAAAGAAATAGCTTCAAAACCTTTTGCAGTAGCTCTTTCAGCAATTGCTTTTCCTACTGCAGTAGCAGCTTCTGATTTAGAACCAGATGTAATTTCTTTATCTCTTGATGATGCAGATACTAATGTTACACCAGTAACGTCATCAATTAATTGAGCATAAATTTCTTTGTTACTTCTAAAAACTGACAATCTAGGTTTAGTAGCAGTTCCTGTAATAACTTTTCTAATTCTATACTTAATTCGTTGTCTTCTTTCAAGCTTTGATAATGCCATAATAATTTCTCTTATTTATTATGCAGATTTACCTGCTTTTCTTCTTAATACTTCACCTACAAACTTAATTCCTTTTCCTTTATATGGCTCAGGGCTACGGAAAGATCTAATTTTAGCTGCTACTTGACCAACTAATTGCTTATCGAATGAAGATAACTTTACTATAGGGTTTTTACCCTTATCTGATACTGTTTCAACTTTTACTTCGGGAGCTAAGTTTAAAACAATATTATGAGAGAAACCTAAAGCTAAATCTAACTTTTGCCCTTGGTTAGATGCTCTATAACCTACACCTACCAACTCTAATTCCTTAGTATAACCATTTGACACACCTTCAATCATATTACTGATTAAAGAACGATATAAACCGTGTGCTGCTCTATGATCTTTACTATCTGATGGTCTTTTAACTGTTAAAACACCTTCTTCAATTTCTGCAGTAATATCAGATTTTAACTCTTGAGTTAATTCACCTAACTTACCTTTTACTGTAACCACATTTCCGTCTACTTTAACTTCAACACCTTGTGGTAATGCGATTGGGTTTTTTCCTATTCTACTCATCGTACAAAGTGATTAATAAACGTAACATAATACTTCACCACCAACATTTTCAAGCTTTGCCTTTTTATTTGTCATTACACCTCTAGATGTAGAAACAATAGCAATACCTAAACCGTTTAATACTCTTGGCATTTCTTTTGCGCCAACGTATTTACGTAAACCTGGTGTTGAAATTCTTTGAATCTTTCTGATTACTGATTCTTTCGTGTCTCTGTCATATTTCAAAGCTATTTTGATTGTTCCTTGAACTTTATCATCATTGAACTGATAGCTTAAAACATAACCTTGATCGAACAAAATTTTCGTCATTTCCTTCTTCAATTTTGAAGCAGGAATCTCAACTACTCGATGATTTGCCGCTATAGCATTTCTCACTCGAGTAAGAAAATCCGCAATTGGATCTGTATACATAATTAATTAAATTTCGGTTTTGGTTTTTAGTAATCTTTAGTAAGTTTTACTATAATTACTAAACCTGAAACCAGTTAATATTCGTTTTTTGCTTTTTAAATAAATATCATAGGCATTATACTATTTTAGTTAGTATTTACCTACAAATCATAATTTACCTATAAAAACAGGGTGCAAATATAAGTATTTTTTCTGGATATCAAATTTTTTATTAATTATCATTTTGATTATTAATTTATTGCAATAACTAACATTAATAAAGCAAGCTGTTTTAAAACTCCTTTAAAATAAATATTATTTAAAATATAAAGTTTGAATTACTCTTTACAAAACAATTTTATTATTAAAAACATTTATTGTTATTATCGAATAATAAGAAGGTAATTAGACATTAAACTTAAAACACAGTACTATCATAAAATATATTTTATGATAGTACTGTGTTTTATAAAAAAAACCTGAATATTCATATTCAGGTTTTTAGTATTTTAATTTACCAGCTTGCTTTTTTAACACCTGGAATTAATCCATTGTTAGCCATTTCACGGAAAGTAACACGCGAAATACCAAACTGACGCATATATCCTTTAGGACGACCTGTTATTTTACAACGATTGTGCATTCTAACTGGTGATGCGTTTTTAGGTAACTTTTGTAATGCTTCATAGTCTCCAGCTTCTTTTAAAGCTTTTCTCTTTTCTGCATATTTTGCTACCACTTTAGCTCTTTTGCGCTCACGCGCTTTCATTGATTCTTTAGCCATCTTCTAGTTCTTTTTAAATGGTAAACCTAATTCAGTTAATAATGACTTAGCTTCTTTATCAGTATTTGCAGATGTTACAAAAGTAATATCCATACCGCTAATTTTTTTAACTTGGTCAATATTAATTTCAGGGTAAATGATTTGTTCAGTAATACCTAAATTGTAGTTACCTCTACCATCAAAACCATTCGCTTTGATTCCATTAAAATCTCTTACACGTGGTAAAGAAGCGGTAACTAATCTATCTAAAAATTCGTACATTTTAACTCCTCTTAACGTAACTTTAGCACCAATTGGCATACCTTTACGTAATTTAAAGTTTGCAACATCTTTCTTTGATATAGTTGAAACTGCTTTTTGACCTGTAATAGTAGTTAACTCGTCAATAGCGTATTCTATTAATTTCTTATCTGCTATAGCTGCACCAACACCTTTATTTACAACAATTTTTTGTAATTTAGGCACTTGCATTATATTACTATAACCGAATTCATCAGTAAGAGCTTTGATAACTCTGCTCTTGTACTCTTCTTTTAATCTTGGTACGTAACTCATGGTTATATTGCTTTATCTGATTTTTTTGAAAATCTAATTTTCTTATCTCCTTCTACTTTATAACCAACTTTTACAGCTTCACCATTTTCGATTAAAGCTAAGTTTGATATGTGTAAAGAAGCTTCTTTTTTTACAATTCCACCTTGAGGATTAGCAGCACTTGGTTTAGTGTGTTTAGACACCATATTAACACCTTCTACTAAAACTCTATCCTTATCTCTAAGAATCTGTAAAACTTTCCCTTCCGATCCTTTGTGATCACCTGCTAATACTTTAACAGTATCTCCTGATTTAATTTTGAACTTCTTCATCTTACTGTCGATTTAAAGCACTTCAGGTGCTAATGATACTATCTTCATAAATTGCTTATCACGTAATTCACGAGCAACAGGACCAAATACACGTGTTCCCCTCATTTCCTCTGTAGGATTTAAAAGTACACAAGCATTATCATCAAATCTGATATATGATCCGTCTTTACGTCTAATTTCCTTTTTAGTACGAACAACAACTGCGCGAGATACTTGACCTTTCTTTACACTTCCATTTGGCGTTGTAGACTTTACAGTTACTACAATTTTATCTCCAACACTAGCGTAACGCTTTCTTGTTCCTCCTAATACTCTAATCACTAAAACTTCTTTTGCTCCAGTGTTATCTGCGACTCTTAATCTTGACTCTGTCTGTAACATATTATTTAGCTCTATCTAGGATTTCTACTAATCTCCAACGTTTAGATTTACTCATAGGACGTGTTTCCATTATCCTAACAGTATCTCCTTCATTGCAATCGTTATTCTCGTCATGTGCAACGTACTTTTTCGTCTTTAATACGAATTTACCGTACATTGGGTGCTTAGTTCTTTTTACCTCATTAACAACAATAGACTTCTCCATTTTGTTACTAGATACTACACCTATTCTCTCTTTTCTAAGATTTCTTTTTTCCATCTTTAAAACTGACTAGAATTATTGTAATTCTCTTTTAGTTAACTCTGTAGCAATTCTTGCTACAGTTTTTCTTAAGCTTTTAATCTGCAAAGGATTTTCCAATGGAGTTATGGCATGAGCCATCTTAAGATCCGTATAGTTTTTCTTTAACGTCACTAACCTTCCTTGTAGGTCAGTAGTTGTTAATTCTTTAATTTCTGATTGTTTCATTGTATATAGAATTAAGCGTTAAAATCAAAATCTCTTGCAATAACAAACTTCGTTTTTACAGGAAGTTTTTGTGCAGCTAAACGTAAAGCTTCTTTTGCTACATTGATTGGTACACCACCAATTTCAAACAAAATTCTACCTGGTTTAATTACTGATACAAAATGATCAGGAGCACCTTTACCCTTACCCATACGCACCTCTAAAGGCTTCTTTGTAATAGGCTTATCTGGAAATATTTTAATCCAAAGCTGTCCTTCTCTCTTCATGTGACGAGTTGCCGCAATACGAGCTGCCTCTATTTGGCGAGAGGTAAGTAAATTCTGATCTAATGATTTGATACCAAACATTCCGTTAGAAAGTTGAGCACCTCTACCAGAGTTACCTTTCATATTTCCTTTCGCCTTCTGTACCTTACGGTATTTTACTCTTTTTGGCTGTAACATTTTTAATTTCTAATTTTAAAAATTATTTTCTTCTGCGAGGTTGCTGACGTTTAGCATTACCACCACCTTTATTAGCACCACCTTTTTGTTTAGATAATCCTACTAATGGAGATAATTCACGTTTTCCATATACCTCACCTTTCATGATCCATACCTTAATACCTAATCTTCCGTATTGTGTATGTGCCTCAACAAGTGCATAATCAATGTCTGCTCTAAAAGTAGAAAGAGGAATTCTTCCTTCTTTATAATGTTCAGAACGTGCCATTTCAGCTCCATTTAAACGACCCGAAATTTGGATTTTAATCCCTTCTGAATTCATTCTCATAGCTGCTGTGATTGCCATTTTAGTAGCACGTTTGTAAGAAATTCTATTTTCAATTTGACGAGCAACACTTGCTGCTACTAATTTAGCATCTAATTCTGGACGCTTAATTTCAAAAATATTAATCTGAACTTCTTTACCTGTAATTTTCTTAAGCTCTTCTTTTAACTTGTCTACCTCTTGACCTCCTTTACCAATAATGATACCTGGACGTGCAGTAGTGATAGTAACGGTTACAAGTTTAAGCGTACGCTCAATAATTACTCTTGATACACTTGCTTTAAATAATCTAGCATTAATATACTTTCTTATTTTATCATCTTCAGCTAATTTATCTCCGTAGTCATTTCCACCATACCAGTTAGATTCCCATCCTCTGATAATTCCTAAACGATTTCCTATTGGATTTGTTTTTTGTCCCATTTCTACTTTGATTAATTACTTTTATTTTTAGCTCCTAACTCTAAAGTAACGTGATTAGAACGCTTACGAATTCTATGTGCACGCCCCTGTGGAGCTGGTCTTAATCTTTTTAACATACCTGCGCTATCTACACAAATAGATTTTACAAATAATCCAGCATCTTCGATACTAGCATCTTCATTCTTAGCTTGCCAGTTTGCAATTGCAGACATTAACAATTTCTCTAAGTTTCTTGATGCTTCTTTTGGACTAAATTTCAAGATTTGTAAAGCTTTTTCAACTTCAACACCTCTTACTAAATCTGCTACCAAGCGCATTTTTCTTGGTGATGTAGGACAATTAGTTATTTTAGCAAAAGCTTTAGACTTTCTTGCTTCTTTTAACTGTGTTGCCATGTTATGTTTACGACTTCCCATAATTTCCTACTATTTTTTTCCTTTATTTTTTGCACCAGCGTGCCCTCTAAAAGAACGTGTTGGTGAAAATTCGCCTAATTTATGACCTACCATGTTTTCAGTAACGTAAACTGGTACAAACTGACGTCCGTTATGAACTGCAATTGTTTGCCCTACAAAATCTGGAGTAATCATACTTGCTCTTGACCAAGTTTTGATAACTGATTTACTCTCAGTTTCAACGTTAGCTAACACTTTTTTCTCTAATTTATAGTGAACGAAAGGTCCTTTTTTTAATGATCTTGCCATGGTTTATTTCTTTCTACGTTCTATAATATACTTATTACTAGCTTTAGTCTTAGATCTAGTCTTAAACCCTTTAGCTGGAATACCGTTTCTTGATCTTGGATGTCCTCCTGAAGAACGTCCTTCACCACCACCCATTGGGTGATCAACCGGGTTCATACGCACAGCATTAGTCCTTGGACGCTTACCTAACCATCTAGATCTACCTGCTTTACCAGAAACTAGTAATTGGTGATCTGAATTAGAAACAACTCCAATAGTTGCCATACATGTTAACAAGATTAACCTTGTTTCACCTGACGGTAACTTTACTGTTGCATACTTACCGTCTCTTGCCATTAATTGAGCAAATGAACCTGCTGAACGAGCCATTACAGCTCCTTGACCTGGGTGCAACTCAATACAAGAAATAGTAGTTCCTAAAGGTATTTCGCTTAAATATAAAGCATTACCCACTTCTGGAGCTAATCCTTTACCAGAAACGATTACTTGACCTACTTTTAAACCGTTTTGTGCAATTACATAACGCTTTTCACCATCAGCATAACTAAGTAAAGCAATAAATGCAGTACGATTTGGATCATACTCTATAGTTTTAACTGTTGCAGGGATACCTTGTTTATCTCTTTTAAAATCGATAATACGGTATTTTTGTTTGTGACCTCCACCGATATTACGTGTAGTCATTCTACCCTGATTGTTTCGACCTCCAGATCGTTTTTTCGGAGCTAATAATGATTTCTCCGGCTTATCAGTAGTAATGGTGTCGAACCCATTTACAACTCTAAAACGCTGACCTGGTGTTATTGGTTTTAATTTTCTAACTGACATTTTGTCTTTTCTTAAAGATTGTTATAAAAATCAATAGTTTCTCCTTCAGCTAACTGAACGATTGCTTTTTTGTATCCACTCGTTATCCCTGTAACTAAACCTTTTTTAGTGTGTTTAGTATTTCTTTTAATAGGATAATTCATAGTTTTCACAGACTTAATTGTTACACCATAAGTTGCTTCAACAGCTCCTCTGATTTCCAATTTATTAGCCTTGCTATTTACAGCAAATGCATAACGATTATTAACTTCGCTATCATTTGTTGCTTTTTCCGTAATAATAGGTTTTATTAAAATACTCATATCTTTCCTATTTACTTAAATTAGATTCAATTCCTTCTAAAATACTTTCAGAAATAATTATTTTATTAGCATTTAAAACACTATATGTATTAATTCCTGTAGCATTAACTACTTTAGATCCTTTTAAGTTACGAGATGATAAATAAACATTATTACTTTCTTCACCTAAAACAAATAAAGACTTTTTAGAGTCTAAATCTAAAGCTTTTAAAACATTGATAAACTCTTTAGTTTTTGGAGTTTCGAAATTGAAATCTTCAACAACAACTAAATTATTCTCTTTTACTTGAATACTTAAAGCAGACTTTCGTGCTAAACGCTTTAAATTTTTATTTAACTTAAAAGAGTAGCTTCTTGGCCTAGGTCCAAACATACGCCCACCTCCTCTGAATACTCCAGACTTGATAGAACCAGCACGTGCAGTACCTGTTCCTTTTTGCTTTTTAATCTTTCTTGTACTACCTGCAATCTCAGCTCTTTCTTTAGCTTTATGAGTACCTTGTCTTTGATTAGCCAAGTACTGCTTTACATCTAAATAAATAGCGTGATCATTTGGCTCAATTGCGAATACCTCGTTAGAAAGTTCAACTTTTCTACCGGTATCTTTTCCTGTAATATCTAAAACTGCTACTTTCATTATTTTTCGATAGTTACAAAAGTATTTTTGTGACCAGGAATTGCTCCTTTTACAACGATAAGATTCTTATCTGCAACCACTTTTAATACTTTTAAATTTTGAACTTTTACTTTGTCTCCACCCATACGACCTGCCATTCGCATTCCTTTAAATACTCTTGCAGGATATGATGCAGCACCAATAGAACCAGGAGCTCTTAAACGGTTATGTTGACCGTGAGTTGCTTGACCAACACCGGCAAAACCATGACGTTTAACAACACCTTGAAAACCTTTACCTTTTGAAACTCCAGAAACATCTACGAATTCACCTTCAGTAAAGTAATCTACAGTAATTGAATCACCTAATTTATACTCTCCTTCAAACCCTTGAAACTCAATGACTTTTTTCTTAGCAGATGTACCAGCTTTCGCAAAGTGCCCATCTAAAGCTTTATTAGAGCTTTTTGCTTTTTTGTCATCGAAACCAAGCTGTAACGCACTATAGCCGTCAACCTCTTCGGTTCTGACTTGGGTAACCACGCATGGCCCTGCTTCGATTACTGTACAAGGAATATTCTTCCCGTTTTCATCGAATAAGCTGGTCATACCTACTTTTCTACCTATTAACCCAGACATATTTGTTAATTTTAAGACGATAGATTCTATTTATCCAGCGCGTCTATTAATAATGATTATTTGAAACAAATGTTTCATTTATTTCCTTTTAAGTTTCAAACAAAAAAAAAGAGCTGAAAACACCTTCGCTCTGAATTTGTTTTTTTACCGTTTTTCCTTCGCGAAACCCTTAGGACATGTTTAATTCTAATTAAATTAGAACATTTACACCACAGAACATTAATTCTGGTGTGCAAAAGTATAAAAAACTTTCGGTTTAAAAAAATTAAACCGAAAGTTAGTTATTTACTTATACTTTAATTTCTACTTCAACACCACTAGGTAACTCAAGCTTCATTAAAGCATCAATAGTTTTTGAAGAAGAACTATAAATGTCTAATAATCTTTTGTAAGCAGATAATTGAAATTGCTCTCTAGATTTTTTATTTACGTGTGGTGAACGTAATACTGTAAAAATCTTTTTATTTGTTGGTAAAGGAATTGGGCCGTTTACTACAGCTCCTGTTGACTTTACTGTCTTTACGATTTTCTCTGCAGACTTATCTACTAAGTTATAATCGTAAGATTTTAATTTAATTCTAATTTTTTGGCTCATCTTAATTTCTTATTAACCTTTAGATTTTGCTATTACATCCTCAGAAACATTCGAAGGAGTTTCTGCATAATGAGAAAATTCCATTGTAGAAGTTGCTCTACCAGAAGACATAGTTCTTAAAGCAGTAACATAACCGAACATTTCAGATAATGGAACTAAAGCTTTTACAACTTTTGCTCCTCCACGATCACTCATGTCATTTACTTGACCTCTTCTTCTATTTAAATCACCAACGATATCACCCATGTTCTCCTCAGGAGTTAACACTTCTAATTTCATTAATGGCTCCATAATTTTGGCTCTAGCAGCTTTAGAAGCAGCTTTATAACCCATTTTTGCAGCTAACTCAAAAGATAATTGATCAGAATCCACAGGGTGGAAAGATCCATCTTTTAATGTTACTTTCATAGAATCCATTTCGTACCCAGCTAAAGGACCATTTTTCATAGCCTCTTTAAAACCTTTCTCTACAGAAGGAACAAATTCTTTAGGAACATTACCACCTTTAATTACAGATTCAAATTGTAAACCTTGAACACCCTCATCAGCTGGTTCCATAGTAAATACGATATCAGCAAACTTACCACGACCACCTGATTGTTTTTTATAAACTTCTCTGTGATCTGCAGAAGCTGTAATAGCTTCTTTATACTCTACTTGTGGCTGTCCTTCGTTAACCTCTACTTTGAATTCACGTTTTAAACGATCAACAATAATATCTAGGTGTAACTCACCCATTCCAGAAATAATAGTCTGTCCTGAAGCTTCATCTGTTCTAACTGTAAATGTAGGGTCTTCTTCTGCCAATTTAGCTAAAGACATTCCTAATTTATCTACATCTGCCTTAGTTTTAGGCTCAACCGCAATACCTATTACTGGATCAGGGAAGTCCATAGATTCTAAAACAATAGGATGCTTTTCATCAGATAAAGTATCTCCTGTTTTAATAGATTTAAAACCTACAGCAGCACCAATATCTCCAGCTTCAATATAATCAATAGCATTTTGCTTATTAGCATGCATTTGATAGATACGAGAAATACGCTCTTTTTTCCCTGAACGGTTATTTAAAACGTAAGAACCTGCATCTAAACGACCAGAATAAGCTCTAAAAAATGCTAAACGACCTACAAAAGGATCTGTTGCAATTTTAAATGCCAACGCAGCAAAAGGCTCCTTTACATCTGGCTTTCTTCTTTCTTCTTTATCTGTGGTTGGATTAACACCAACAACAGCTTCTTTATCTAAAGGAGAAGGTAAATAACGACAAACAGCATCTAATAAGAACTGAACACCTTTATTTTTAAATGCCGACCCACAAATCATAGGAATAATAGACATATCCATTACAGCAGCACGAAGAGCAGCATGCACTTCATCTTCAGTAATAGAATCTTCATCTTCCATATATTTCTCTAAAAGATTTTCATCATAAGCAGCAACTTCTTCAATAAGTTTACCTCTTAATTCAGCAGCTTCTTCTTTTAAATCTTCTGGAATTTCAACAACATCAAAAGTAGATCCTTGTGTAGCGTCATGCCATATAATAGCACGGTTCTTCACTAAATCTACGATACCTTTAAACTCATCCTCATCACCAATATTCATTACAATTGGCACTGCATTTGACTTTAACATATCCTTTACCTGCTGACAAACAGCCATAAAGTTAGATCCTTGACGGTCCATTTTGTTAACAAATCCAATACGAGGAACTTTATAATTATCTGCAAGTCTCCAGTTAGTTTCTGACTGAGGCTCAACACCATCAACAGCACTAAATAAGAAAACCAAACCATCAAGAACTCTTAACGAACGATTTACCTCTACAGTAAAATCAACGTGACCAGGAGTATCAATAATATTAAAGTGATAACCTTTAGTTTCATCAGTAGCCTCACCATTATTCAATGGAAACTTCCACTCACAAGTAGTAGCTGCAGAAGTAATTGTAATACCTCTTTCCTGCTCCTGCTCCATCCAGTCCATAGTTGCGGCACCATCATGCACCTCACCTATTTTATGACTAACACCTGTATAATACAATACACGTTCTGTCGTAGTAGTTTTACCTGCATCAATATGTGCAGCAATACCAATATTTCTAGTAAATTTTAAATTTCTAGCCATTTCTTAGAATCTAAAGTGTGAGAATGCTTTGTTTGCTTCAGCCATTTTATGCGTATCAGTACGCTTTTTAACAGCAGCACCTTCTTCTTTAGCTGCTGCTAAAATTTCAGCTGCTAAACGTTGTGCCATTGTTTTTTCATTACGCTTTCGCGTATAAGTAATCATCCATTTAATTGCCATAGACACCTTACGGTCTGGGCGAATTTGCATTGGTATTTGAAAAGTTGCTCCACCAACACGACGAGAACGAACCTCTACATGCGGCATAACATTAGATAAACCATCTTTCCAAATCTCTAAAGCTGACTTTTCTTCGTCAGTCTTTTTTTCATTTACGATGTCTATTGCATCATAAAACACTTTAAAAGCCACAGACTTTTTACCATCCCACATTAAGTTATTCACAAAACGCGTTACTAACTGGTCGTTAAACCTTGGATCCGGTAAAAGGACTCTTTTTTTCGCTTTTCTTTTTCTCATGTCTTTACATTAAAAAAGTTAATTGATTAATTTTACTTCTTTGGGCGTTTTGCTCCGTACTTAGATCTACGTTGGGTTCTACCCTCAACTCCTGCAGTATCTAACGCACCACGTACTACGTGATACTTAACTCCTGGCAAATCTTTTACCCTTCCACCTCTAACTAATACTATCGAGTGCTCTTGCAAGTTATGTCCTTCACCTGGAATATACGCGTTAATTTCGTTACCATTTGTTAATCTAACCCTTGCTACCTTTCTCATTGCTGAGTTAGGTTTTTTAGGTGTAGTGGTATACACACGCGTACAAACTCCACGTCTCTGAGGACAAGCTTGTAAAGCAGCCGATTTACTCTTCTTAGTTATTTTGGTTCTTCCTTTACGAACTAATTGTTGAATAGTTGGCATACTATTATTGCTTGTTTTTAATTTGTACTTAAATTACTCTATTTTAAAAGAGTGTGCAAATGTACGTTTTTTTTCTAAACATTCAAATATCAGGGAGTTATTTTTAACATCAAATACTTATTAAGTTAACTTAAAGCATTAACTATAGTATTTACAACAAGCTAAAATTACACTGTTTTTTTATTTCGCAAATTAAACTACATTTGCAGCATGGAAGAAAACACTACTATTTTTGGCATTAGAGCTATAATTGAAGCTATTGAAAGCGAAGCGTCAATTAATAAAGTATATTTACAAAAGGGGCTTAGAGGAGACTTATTTTTTCAATTAGATAAATTATTGAAAAAAAACAAGATATCGATTAGTGTTGTTCCTACAGAGAAACTTGATAGATTGTCAAAGCACAATAACCACCAAGGAGCTGTTGCTAAGATTTCTCCTATAGATTTTCATGATTTAGAAACACTTTTAGAAACTACTTTAGCTTCTGATAAAACGCCTTTATTTTTACTACTAGATCAAGTATCTGATGTTAGAAACTTTGGTGCTATTATTAGAACAGCAGAATGTACAGGTGTTAACGGAATTATTATTCAAAAAAGTGGTAGTGCTCCTGTAAATGCTGAAACTATTAAAACTTCTGCTGGTGCAGCGTTTAAAATTCCTATTTGTAAAGTTGATCATATTAAAGATGCAATGTTTCAATTACAAGCTGAAAATATAAAATTAGTAGCCGCTACCGAAAAAACAGAAGATTCTGTTTTTGATGTTGATTTTAATCAGCCAGTTGCTATTATAATGGGTTCTGAGCACAAAGGTGTTAGTAATTCTGTTTTGAAAATGGCAGATTACAAAGCAAAATTACCCTTACTTGGTGATATTGAATCTTTAAATGTTTCTGTTGCTTGTGGGGTTTTTCTTTATGAAACTATGAGACAAAGACAATAAATATATTACAAAATTATAAAAATTAAAATACTGCTTTTTGCAGGATTTTTTTATGCATTATTTTATGTAAAAAATAAAAAAAACTGGTATAATTTCTATTTACAAACAACCAAGCCTAGCCCCGATTGAAGCAATTGTTTGAGCTCTTTTTTTGATTTTTCTTCAAAAAAAAGCGAGTGCGGAAAGCGGGAAATTGCTTCTAAAACAATTAAAATACTATTTTGAAATAATATAATTTATTTTTAAAATTTTAGGAGCATTAGTTTTATCTACTTCATTTTTATCTTCAATTTCTTTATTTTCCAACTCACTCACCTCTTCTACTTCTTCGATAATTGGCGGTACATAATTACCTTGTTCATCAAACATTTCATCAAATGTTGTTTTAGAAAAAATGTGCTTTTCTTTGACGATACCACTTTTTCTATATAAAATTGATAACAAAAAGCCTGTTATAAATCCTGATAAATGTCCTTCCCACGACATTCCGTCTTTTATAGGTAACACATACCAAATCATACTTCCGTACAAAAAAATAGTAATTAAAGAAACTGCTACTAACCTATAGTGCTTTTTAATAATACCACTAAAAAAAACAAAACTAAAAAGTAAATAAACAATTCCACTTGCACCAATATGATAAGATTCTCTAGCAATAGCCCATGTTAAAAAGCCTGTAAGTAATCCGCCAAAAACTAAAACCTTTAAAGCAACTTTATTATAAAAATAATATAGACAACTTGCTAATACAAATAATGGAACAGAGTTATTAAAAAGATGACTTGTATCTCCATGAATAAAAGGCCCAGTTAAAATACCTATTAACCCATTTAATTCTCTTGGTAAAATACCAAATTTATTAAAATTAAAACCAAATTTAATTTCGATCCAATAAACAAACCATATTAGAAAAACATAAATAAAGGGCAGTAGAAAAATGTTATTTGAATATTTTAATTGAGTATCTGTTTTCATACTGATAAAAATAACAAAAATAAATCCAAACAATAATTTAGGAACATCTGTCATAAATCTTTGCTATTTTTGAGGCATGAATCAACCTTTGGCAGAAAGAATACGACCACAAACTTTATCTGACTACATTAGTCAACAACATTTAGTAGGCGAAAACGGAATTTTAACCAATCATATTAAACAAGGCATTATTCCATCTTTAATTCTTTGGGGACCTCCAGGAATTGGCAAAACAACGCTAGCTAACATTATTGCTAATGAATCAGGACGTCCTTTTTACACGCTAAGCGCTATAAGCTCAGGAGTAAAAGATGTGCGTGAAGTTATAGAGAAAGCTAAAAAAAGTGGCAGCTTGTTTACACAAAAAAACCCTATTTTATTTATTGATGAAATACATCGCTTTAGTAAATCGCAACAAGATTCGTTACTAGGAGCTGTTGAAAAGGGTTGGGTAACTTTAATTGGAGCTACAACTGAAAATCCTAGCTTTGAAGTAATACCTGCTCTACTGTCTCGTTGTCAAGTTTATATTTTAAATTCTTTTGACAAAAATGACCTTATTGCTCTTTTGAACAGGGCTATGGTAAAAGATGAATTAATTTCTGATAAAAAAATAATATTAAAAGAAACTGATGCTTTATTACAAGTATCTGGTGGTGATGCTCGTAAACTTTTAAATATTTTTGAATTACTTGTTGCTGCTGATACCGAAGTGGAAATTACCAATGAACTTGTTTTATCTAAAGTTCAAAAAAACACAGTAAGATATGATAAAACTGGCGAGCAACATTATGATATTGTATCTGCCTTTATAAAATCAATTAGAGGTAGCGACCCAAATGCTGCTGTTTATTGGCTAGCAAGAATGATTGAAGGCGGTGAGGATGTTAAATTTATTGCTAGAAGAATGTTAATTGCTGCTTCTGAAGATATTGGAAATGCAAATCCAACAGCTTTTATTATGGCAAACAGTACGTTTCAATCAGTTTCAGTAATTGGATATCCTGAATCTAGAATTATTTTAAGTCAGTGTGCTATTTACTTGGCAAATTCTCCTAAAAGTAATGCATCATATATAGCTATTGGTGAAGCTCAAAACTTAGTAAGAACAACTGGTGACTTATCTATTCCGTTACATTTAAGAAATGCACCAACAAAATTAATGAAAGACTTGGATTATGGTAAAGATTATCAATACTCACATAATTATGCTGGAAATTTTATAAATCAAGAGTTTTTACCTGATGAAATAAAAAACACAAAATTATACGAACCTGGTAATAATGCTCGTGAAAACCAGTTTAGAGATTTATTAAAACAACGTTGGAAAGACAAATATAATTACTAAAATTAATTATAAATATTCTTTTAAATTTATTAGTTTATTAACACTCAAAACTCTCGGCTCAATTTTACTTTCAGATGTAAAATGAATTGCATACATACCTAAATTTAAAGCTCCTAAAACATCGGCTTCATAACTATCGCCTATCATTACGGAGTTTTTAGGCGTTGTATTTGCTCTCATTAAAGCATATTCAAAAACTTTTGAACTTGGTTTTTTAACCCCAGTACTTTCTGCTGTTATAATTTTATTAAAATATTTTTCTATACCCGATTTTATTAATTTATTTTTTTGAATTTCTTCATAACCGTTGGTAATAATATGTAATTCATATTTTTTACTTAAATATTCTAAAATATCAACAGCACCTTCGAGTAAGTAATTATAATTAGATAAGTATTTAATATATTTTTCTGAAATAAGATTGATAAAATCACCATTTACCTCATAGTCAAAAGCATCAAAAACTTCTTTTAACCTATCAAATTTTAAAGCTGATTTTGAAATTTTATCCTCTCTGTAGAGTTTCCAATATTTTAAATTTATAGGCCTATAAACGTCTGTAAAGCTATTAACTTCTAATAAAATATGCTGTTCTTTAAAAATTTGATGAAAAGCTAAGGTTGAATTTTTATCAAAATCCCAAAGCGTATGGTCTAAGTCAAAAAAAATGTGTTTTACATTCATTTATTTATTTTTAATGACTTTTTACTATTTTTAAAGTAGCACTATAAACTCGTTTCCACCCTCTCCACCGCTCATAATTACTTAAACTCTCATTATGAAAAACAGTTATAAAAACACCATTTACAGCTTTAACTTCATTTTTTAAGTCTCTTATTTTACCTAACGATTGTTTTGGTGTCAATTTCATATAATCGTTTAATGTTGTATCAATTAAAGCAAAAGGGAAAATTTTTAAAGGAGTTTGAATTTCAAAATCTAAATCATAAAAATAAAATGGTGTACAAGTACTTGCTCTAAAACCAGTATGACTTACATACCCCATTGAGTAATCTTCTTCTACTTCTAAATCAATTAAATTTTGATATGTTTCAGGTAGTGATACTCGCAAATAGTGCTGACAAGAGCGCTTTATAGGCATATTTATAATGTTTTCTATACGTTCTTTTTCTTTTTTTAGCAATCCACTGTTATTCATCGTATAATATGATGGATGTAATCCGACCCGGGCATAATCAACCATATCTTTTATTAATAATTTGAATTTTCGTTTTGATGTAGATACATTGGTGTCAAACGTGGTATAATCACCAATTAAAAAGAAAAAAATAGTTCGAACTTCATATATTTTTTTTAACTCTATAATAGTAGCAAATGTATTAAAAGGATCTGGCTTAAGATTAAACAAAACAGCTAACCGATTCCAAATTGTTATTATTTTGAACTGAGATGCGTCTTTTAAAAACCCACCTATAGTTCTAACAAAACTTTTATACTTGTAAGCATATGCTGTATCTACATCAAATATAGATATATATTCAAATTTTCTAGTAGCATGCTCATAATCTGGAAATTTAATTTTTAAAATTTCTAAGAATTTATATGCCCAAATATCAACTACTGGTTTTTCTAAAAAATTATTTTTATAAGCAATACTTTCTGTTGCTAAAAATCGAGCATGCGCATCTTTTACATGTGGTAAATATTCTTCATATCTAGAAATTAGATAAAAGGTAGCTGCAAAAATGTCAAACGGAATTTCTGATTGTACATCAGTAGGAAAAAAACAAGGAACATCATCCCATTTTTTTATATTAACTTCAAAATCTTTAACACCCTGCTGAAATAACAACTCATTACTTTTAACAAAAAACTCTTTACCTAAAGCTACATTAGTGTACGAAAACTTAGGTCCATTATAAGCAACAAACTCCTCTACTTTTCCTGTAAAATTAATAGGAACATGTAATATTCGTGTAAAAATATGCTTAAAAACATAACGAACACGAGGGGTTATTTTATGAGTATATATGAGTATCATGTTTTTAATAAATAAAAGTCATACAAGACAAATACTATAAAATTCCTTCGTCTGCAAAGCTAAAATACGCTTTTTGAGTAATAATTAAATGATCTAGCAACTTTATATCTAAAGTTCTTCCTGCTTCTTTAATTTTTTTGGTAAGCTGAATATCTGATTCACTAGGGCTTAATTTTCCTGACGGATGATTATGAGAAACAATAACTCCAACGGCTGATAACTGTAAAGCTTTTTGATATAACAATCTAACATCTACCAACGTTGCGGTAAAGCCTCCTTTGCTTAATTGATGCTTTGCTAAAATTTTATTTGAATTATTTAAATATAACACCCAAAACTCTTCATGTTCAATATCACCTAGTGAGAATTGTAATATAGTAGCCGCATCTAATGAACTTTTTACTGTAGTTATAGTAGCATTTTTTTCAAATTGCCGTCTTTTTCCAAATTCTAGAGCTGTAATAATAGTAATAGCTTTAGCTTCTCCTATTCCTTTAAACCTCATTAGCTCTTCTATTGATAATTTAGCTAAGGTATTCAAATCATTATTAACATAATTTAGTATTTTTTGAGATAATGCCACAGCACTTTCCTCTCTATTACCTGAACCTATAAGAATAGCTACCAACTCAGCATCTGACAAAACTGATTTACCTTTTAACATTAATTTTTCACGAGGTCTATCATCTAAAGCCCAAGACTTAATTGAAATCTTTTTCATACCCTATCATATCTAATTTTCAGATAAATATAATTCATTTTTTGCACACCCCAAAGAAGCATAGTATCTTTGCATCCTATCTTTTATAATTTAAAATCATGAAGATTATTATAGCCGGGGCAGGAAACGTTGGTTTTCATTTGGCTAAACTCCTTTCTTACGAATCACAAGATACTTATGTAATTGATTTTGATGGCGAAAAGCTTAACTACATCAATAATCATTTAGATGTTATTACTAAAAAAGGAGATGCCGCCTCTATTAAGTTATTAAAAGAAATTGGTATTGAATCTGCCGATTTATTATTAGCAGTTACCGAAAGCCAAAACACGAACTTTACCATATCTGTAATTGGTAAAGCTTTAGGCGCAAAAAAAACAATTGCTCGAATTAATAATCCTGAGTTCTTAAAAAATGACAGTATTAACTTTAAAGATTTTGGGGTAGATTTTATGATTTCTCCTGAAGCCTTAGCCGCAGAAGAAATAAAATTATTATTAAATCAATCTTCTTTCAATGATACAGTAGCCTTTGAAAATGGTGTTTTTAACATTATGGGAACCACCCTTGGATATAAATCGCCAATATTAGACTTAACAGTTAAAGAGGCTAAAGAAAAATTTAGTTTAGTAGACTTTATTACTATAGCTATAAAACGAGAAGGAATTGCACAAACTATTATTCCACGTGGTGACACTACCTATAAAATAAATGATCAAGTTTATTTCTCAGTACCTAGCTACAGTATTGATAAATTACACCCAATTATTGGAAAAGAACAAATAAACATTAAAAATGTAATGATTCTTGGAGGTAGTAGTATTGGTAGAAAAACATCTAGAAGCCTTTGTAAAGACAATTTTAAAGTTAAACTAATTGAGCGTAAAAAAGAAAAAGCTTTAAGCCTTGCCGAAGACCTTATAGACACCTTAGTAATTCATGGTGATGGTAGAAATATAGAGCTTTTAGAAGAAGAGAACATTAGAGAAATGGATGCTTTTATTGCCGTAACAGGCGATTCTGAAACCAACATAATGTCATGTTTAGTTGCAAAATCTAAAGGTGTAAAAAAAACAGTAGCTTTAGTTGAGAATATGGACTATATTAATATTTCTCAAACTATTGGTATTAATACCCTTATTAATAAAAAACTAATCGCTGCAAGTAATATTTTTCGTCACATACGAAAAGGAGATATTTTAGCTTCAGCTAACTTACATAATATTGATGCTGAAGTTTTTGAATTTGAAGTACCTAAAGATGCTAAAGTTACTCAAAAACCAATTAAAGAGTTGCGTTTTCCTAGAGAAGCTGTTTTTGGTGGTGTAATTAGAGACGGTAAACCTCATATGTCTTTTGGTGACTTCCAACTACAAACTGGTGACAAAGCTATAATTTTTTGCTTACCAGAAGCAATATCAATTGTAGAAGATTTATTTAATTAATGGAAAATCTTAATTTTAAAATAATTTATCGCTTTTTAGGAATAACAGCTATTCTTAACGGTTTATTTATGTGGTTTTCGCTACCTTTTAGTTTTTATTATAATGAAACTTGTAAATGGGGAATACTAAATGCAGGTATTATAACTACAGCAATAGGTTTAATTCTTTATTTTTTTAATAAGCCTAATAACAAAAAAATACAAAAAAAAGAAGGGTACCTTATTGTTACCTTAGGATGGCTTATTTTATCTATTACCGGAATGCTTCCTTATTTATTAACAGGAAGTATACCTAGTATTACAGATGCATTTTTTGAAACCATATCAGGGTATTCAACAACAGGTTCTTCTATTTTAACAGATATTGAATCCATGCCTAAAGGAATACTATTTTGGCGTAGTGCAACTCATTGGATTGGTGGTATGGGTATTATTGTACTTACCATAGCAATACTACCTTTATTAGGCATTGGAGGAATGCAGTTATTTATGGCAGAAGCACCTGGACCTTCAGCTGACAAACTACATCCTCGTATTACAGATACTGCTAAACGATTATGGCAAATTTATGTATTACTGACCTTTGTTGAATTCTTACTTTTAAAAGTTGCTGGAATGAACTGGTTTGATGCACTTAACCACGCCATGGCAACGGTTAGTACTGGAGGATTTTCTACAAAAAATGCAAGTGTTGCTCATTGGAATGGAAACCCTCTAATTCAATATATTATTATTATTTTCATGTTTGTTGCTGGTACTAATTTTGTACTCACTTATTTTGCTTTAAAGGGAAAGGTTAAGAAAGTTATTCAAAGTGAAGAGTTTAAATATTATTTTTTTGGTACAGTAGGAATATCTACTATTATAGCTATAATGATTATTTTTTATCAAGACCCTGCTTTACAAACTACAATTAACCACCCTATGGTATGGGGTAAAACAGAAAGTGCAATACGTCATTCATTATTTTCAGTAATTTCAGTAGTCACTACAACAGGTTTTGTAAGTGCCGATTTTACAATGTGGAGCTTTTTTGTAACAACATTATTCTTCTCTTTATTTTTCTTAGGAGGCTCAGCTGGATCAACATCTGGAGGTGTAAAAATTGTGAGGCATATTATAATGTTAAAAAACAGTTTTTTAGAATTTAAAAAATCATTACACCCAAATGCAATAATCCCTGTTCGTTATGATGGTAAGGCCGTAAAACAAACTATTGTTTTTAACATATTATCTTTCTTTATTCTATACATGTTAATTTTTATTACAGGAACAGTTGTTTTAGCTTTATTAGGATTAGATTTTCAATCTGCAATTGGTGCATGCGCCTCATCATTAGGTAATATTGGTCCTGCTATAGGTAGTGTTAGTCCTGTAAATAATTATGCTCACTTATCAATAGGAGCTAAATGGTTTTGTTCTTTTTTAATGCTTATTGGACGCCTAGAGCTTTTTACTGTTTTAATACTTTTTACTCCTTTTTTTTGGCGTAAAAACTAGAAAACAAAATACCTATCCTTTTAAAACTGTAAAACATACACTTGTGGCTATTTTAAATACGCCAAAGGTATTTTTTCACAGAAGAGGTATGTTTTTAATATAGCTTTGTGTAAAATGTTTTAACCAAACTATACACAATTATGAAACTAAAAACCAATTTTTTTGCATTTTTTTTAATTTGCTTATTATCAATCACAACAACTAACGCACAAGAAGCAATGCTAGGTGAAGTTAAAATGTTTGCCGGAAGCTTTGCCCCTAGAGGATGGGTTTTTTGTGATGGCCAATTAATGGATATCAGCCAAAACACTGCTTTATACTCTCTCTTAGGAACTATCTATGGCGGTGATGGAAGAACAACTTTTGGCATACCTGATTTACGAGGTAGAGTACCCATGGGAGTAGGTAATGGACCTGGATTAACTACAAAAAATCAAGGGCTTAAAATTGGTGATGAAAATGCTACTTTAACAGTACTTAATTTACCAGCTCATAGCCATGTCGCTTCTATAACAAATGCTACAACTACTGATACTCAAATTCTTTTAAGTAAAGATAATGCCGTACGTCAAATACCTCAGGTAGGTGATGTTTCAGCTGCTGCAAATTACCCCGTAAATACATTATCTAAACAACCTGTAAAATCATTTGGACCTCCTACAAACACTGTTGTCTCTAAAACAATAACTTCAAGCTCTACAATAAATGTAGGCAATACTGGTATGAATAAGCAATTTTCTATAACGCAACCTTCAATTACTATTCGTTTTATTATCTGTACAATGGGTATATACCCTTCTAGAAATTAGCAACTACATTACTTTTAACATTTAAATCCATATTAGTACATTAGTAATCAAATAATTAAACAACAAAATACATGAAAAAAATTACACTTTTATGTAGTATAATGCTCATACTATGTATAACTACCAATCTATTTTCTCAAACTACTTTCGATTGGGAAACCGCTATTGGTAACGGAACTAATGTAACTCAAACTGTTAATGGTATAACAGCAATTGTTACGGATAATACTAACACTAACATTGATATTGCTACTGCTGATGGTCTTGGATTTGGTTCATCTGGTAAGGTTCTTTACACACCTAATGCTGGTACAACTAACTCAATAACTATTTCTTTTTCTTCTAGTATAGATATTTCTAGCATTTTTGTCTTTGACATTGATGGAAACGGAGCTCCAACTTGGACATTTACACCTACAGGAGGAACAAATTCCGCTGTGAATGAACAATTAAATGGAACTGTAGGAGAAACTGTCCCTCTTAATTGGACAGGAATAACGTCATTCACTATAACCACTTCTGGGTCGTTCGATACATTTGGTATCGACAATATTGAAATACCAGTTCCTTGTACAACTCCAATAATACCTACAGTAACTTATGCTCCTGGTATAATTTGTGATGGAAACGCTGCTTTAATTTCAATATCAGGCACATTAAATGATGCTACACAATGGAACCTTTATACAGATTCTTGTGGTGGTACACTTGTTGCTACAACTACTTCAAATTCAATTATAGTAACACCACCTGTCGGAACAACAACCTATTATGTTAGAGGAGAAGGAGGTTGTGTTACTCCTAGTACATGTGGAACGGTAACCATTACAACGACAACAAGAGAAGATGCTTCATTTAGTTATAACGCTTCTGCATATTGTGTAGATGAGGCTGACCCAACACCTACTATTACATATGTATCAGGAGGTACGTTTACATCAACTGCTGGCTTAAGTATTAATTCTAATACAGGAACAATTGATCTTTCGGCAAGTACCCCTAACACCTATACGGTACACTATTATACCAATGGTTTATGCTCAGGAACAGAAACAACAACTGTTACTATAAACGCATTAGACAATGCTTCTTTTAGTTATGATGCAGCTACTTATTGTGCAGATACTTTAGACCCAACAGCAACTATTACTGGTTTAACTGGTGGTACATTTTCTTCTACAGCTGGTTTAAATATTAATGCTAGTACTGGTACTATTGACACTTCTGCTTCTATTCCTGGAACGTATACTGTTACTTATACAACTGCAGGAGCATGTCCTAATAGTTCAAATGTTGGTATTACTATAAACGCATTAGACAATGCTTCTTTTAGTTATGATGCAGCTACTTATTGTGCAGGTGCCTTAGACCCAACAGCAACTATTACTGGTTTAACTGGTGGTACATTTTCTTCTACAGCTGGTTTAAGTATCAATGCTAGTACTGGTACTATTGACACTTCTGCTTCTATTCCTGGAACGTATACTGTTACTTATACAACTGCAGGGGCATGTCCTAATAGTTCAAATGTTGGTATTACTATAAACGCATTAGACAATGCTTCTTTTAGTTATGATGCTAGTAGTTATACTACTAATAGTACAGACCCTATTCCTACAATTACAGGTTTAGCAGGAGGCATATTTAGCTCTACCGCAGGCTTAAGTATCAATGCAAGTACTGGAGAAATTGATATCTCTGCCTCTACTATTGCTACATACATTGTTACTTATACAACAACGGATACTTGTTCTAATAGTTCTAATATGCTTGTAACTATACAAGCGCCACCAACATATACTTGGACAGGAGCATTTAATAACACTTGGAATATTACATTAAACTGGAACCCTACAACTGTACCTCCTCAAAATGCAGACATTATAATTCCAAGTGGTTTAATTAATTACCCTACAACTAATTCACCCGTAACATTTAACACCTTAACTATTGAATCTGGTGCTAGTTTTATTCCAAACTCTACTGTAACAGGTACAGTAAATTATAAAAGAAACTTACCAACAACAAATTGGTATTTAATTTCTTCACCTCTTTCTAATGTAGCTGCTTACAACTTTATAGATAAAAATAATATTGCTACGGGTAGTAACTCTAATTTGGGACTTGCTTTTTATGATACAAACAACTCTGCTTGGGAGTATCTACAAGCTATACCTAACGGAAGTCCTTTACCTCCCTTAATGATGGATCAATCAGGATACTCTGTAAAGGTAACTACTCCTGGTGATATAACTTTTACAGGAAGCTGTAATTCAACTACTATAAATCATCCAATAAGCACTGATGGAAATAACTTTAACTTAGTAGGTAACCCATACTCATCATACATTAATCTAGGTGATTTTTTTAATGATAATACAACAGGTAATATTGTTTCTGAATCAACCATATGGTTATGGAATGAAGCTACAAACAATTATGAATTAAAAATGTCTGGTATTGACGCTGATTTTCAAATTTCACCAGGACAAGGTTTTTTTGTTAAAGCTGCCGCAAACACTAACATTACATTTGATGTTGAAAATCAAAACCATTTAGTAACAGATACATTTCAAAAAAATCAACCTAAAACACAAGTTGTTTTAAATGCTACAGAAAATGGTACTACAAAATCTACTAAAATTTACTACATAAACGGCACTACAAAAGGGTTTGATGATGGTTATGATGGAACGTTATTTGGCGGAAAAACTAATGATTATGACTTATACTCTCAACTAGTAGCGGATAACGTAGGGGCTAATTATGCAATTCAATCTTTGCCGAATAATGACATGGAAAACACTGTAGTTCCTGTTGGATTAGAAGCTAAAGTTGGTAAGAAAATTATTTTTTCAGCTAACACTACAAGTTTACCTAATAATTTCAAAGTATACTTAGAAGACAGATTAAAAGGTAAGTTTATTAACTTATCTGAAAAAAACTATACCACAACTCTTGAAAGTACAGCTAAAGGTATTGGTCAGTTTTTTATTCATACTACTTCTAAAAATTTAGATAACACACCTATAACACAAGATTTAGAAAATATAACCATTTACAAATCTGCCAACAATAGCATAACTATTACTGGCTTACAAACTGATAAAGCTTTAATCAATGTATTCTCTATTTTAGGTAAAAAAATATATAGTACACACTTTAAATCAAACGGTATAAGTACTATTAAACTACCTAAAACAGCTAAAGGAGTTTATGTTATTAAACTTCGTTCTAAATTAGGTCAACTTAGTAAAAAAATTATTTTAGAATAATTAAAAAATTGCATCATGAAAAAACAATTTAAAAAAAACAGGAAAAACATTTCTAGAAAAGAGGCTTTAAAAAAATTAAGCAACCATAGTAAGTACGCTGCTTTAACAGCTTTAGGAACCTACCTAATTCTTAATCCTCAAAAAGCACAAGCACAAAGCCCTAGTACAGCTCCTAACAATCCTGGGGAAAATTTTTAAATTATTCACAAAAAAAAAGCCCCGTTACTTACGGGGTTTTTTATGCTAAACCATAAAAATTATATTTCCTATTTTATAAAATTAATCTAAAACTTAGAATATAATTACAGCTTTTTAAATGAACTAAGCGAAGTATTTGAGTCAAAAAAATAATGTAATTAACTTACACATAACAACTAATTATATTGTAAAAATTTAATAATTATTTTTAAGAATAAAACCCTCATTGTATTAAGGGTTTTTATTATTTTTATGACCTATGATTTTACAAAAACAAATAGAAGATAAAACTGTTTTATGGCTTGAACATAGTAATCAATATATAATTATTGAACCTATTGTTGCTGAAATAATAACTCTTTTAAACGCAAAAATATCTAAAGAAGAAATTACTACTATTTTATCAAGTAAAATAGATGCACCTCTTAAAGAAATAACTAATTTTATTAACGATATTGCTAAATTATTAATTTCTCCTCCAAAAGAAGGTATTAAAGATATTGCTGTTGAAATACCAAAAAAATACGAATATCATTATTTTTATCAGATTAACAATATTACTATCAAAGTAAGTTTTTTATCTGATTATGAAAAATATCTAGTGCATCCTAAATTTGCTCATTTAGAAACTGAAAAACAAGTAAAAGAAACACATCATTATCGTGTTTATAGTAATAAAAATTATATTTCTTTCTCTATTGATAACCAAATTATTGATACTTGGAGTTTAAATGAAGTTCATTATTTTCAAGGGAAATTCTCCATGAAAATCGTTGAACATATCCACCGAAAAGAAGAAGCAGAGTGGTTAGGAGTTTTTCATGCTTCAGCAATAAGTAACGGCAAAAAGTCCATGCTTTTTTTAGGCGATTCTGGTAATGGTAAAAGTACGTCTTTAGCCTTATTGCAAGCTAATGATTTTACTTGTTTAGCTGATGATTTTGTACCTATTGATGCTGAAAAAAAACATATCTATAGTTTTCCTTCTGCTATTTCTATCAAAAAAAATAGTTTGCCAACATTACTTCCTATTTACCCTGAACTAGAAACTTCTGCTGAATACAATTTTAAAAAATTGCATAAAATTGTTCGATATTTAATTCCAAATAACAATGATTATCAGCAACATTTACCTTGTAAAGCCCTGGTGTTTATCAAATATGAAAAAGATAGCGATTTAAAAGTTGATAAAATATCAAAGTTAAATGCTTTTGAACAATTAGTACCCGACTCTTGGCTATCTCCTATTACTGAAAATGCTAATAAATTTTTAAATTGGTTCGAAAAATTACCTTGTTATCAACTTACCTATTCTAACAACAAAAAAATGATTGCAACGGTACATAAAATTTTTAATGATGAATTATAAAGAAACCTTATTTTTTATAGGTAAATGCTTAACTATTACACACGAAAAAGACAACCGCCTTTTAGTAGAACAAGAGTTAAAATCAGGTACTATAAACTGGGACAAGATCGTCAGAGTAACTACCGCACATTATGTGTTTCCGGCCGTATATTGCAATTTAAAACGGGCCAATTTTTTGCATTATTTACCTGATGACTTAGTTGATTATATGGAGCATATTACCAACTTAAATCGTGAACGGAACAAAAATATTATTAAAGAAGCTAAAGAAATAAACACACTATTATTAGCTCATAATATTACACCTATTTTTTTAAAAGGTACAGGAAATTTATTAGAGGGTTTATATGAAGATATTGCAGAACGTATGGTTGGCGATATTGATTTTATTTTTTCTAAAAACGATTACAACAAGGCTATCAAAATACTAATTAATAATAATTACTCTAAAGTACATAAAACAACCTATGATTTTCCTTCATTTAAACACTATCCTCGTTTACAAAAGGAAAATAAAATTGCTGCAATAGAAATACATAAAGAGCTTCTAATTGAAAAATATTCAGGAGAGTTTAATTATAATTTTATAAAAAAAGATACATTAATATTTAATGATATTAAAACAATAAACTATGCAAACCAATTAGCTTTATCAATAATTGCTACACAAATTAATGATAATGGTCAATTTTACAACTCTATTTCCTTAAGGAACTCTTATGATGTTTTTTTACTTTCTATAAAAACAGATTCTTTAAAGGCTATTAATAATTTTAATTTATTATTTCCTCCTTTAAATAATTTTTTAGCTTGCTCTAAAAAAGCACTTAACTCGCAGTTTATAAAATTTGAACACAATAAAAACAGTATCAAGCATCTTAATCAATTTTTATTTTCAATTAATAATATTAAAAAATCTAATAAAATTAGAAAAAGAACTGCTAAAAAATTATATCTAAAGTCTAGATTAAATATTATTCTTAAATCTTTTTTTAATAAAGATTTAAGAATCTGGTTATTTAAAAGATTAACAGATATAAGCTGGATAAAAAAATAATACACTTTAAATCAAACACTTAACAGCATCAAAATCTAAACCTCCATAATTACCTGAACTCATTAATAATAAAGCAGTATTTTCTAAATTTTGATTAAATAAAAACTCTTTAAACTCGATAGGGTTCGTGTAAATAATTAAATCATCACGTTCAAAAGCATCAGCTATCTGTTGTTCTGTGACTTCACTTAACTGTTTTATTTTTACAGCATTTGGTGAATAAAAAACAACTGCTTTATCTGCTTTAGTTAGCGCTCCTTTATATTCAGCTAAAAACGATGCATTTAAACTCGAATAGGTATGTAATTCTAAACAGGCTAAAACTGTACGTTCTTTATATTGATTTTTCACTGCAGTTGTAGTCGCTTTTACTTTACTTGGGCTGTGAGCAAAATCTTTAAAAATTACTGATTTTTTATTTTCAGCAATTTTTTCTAAACGTTTACTAGCGCCTTTAAAACTAGCTATAGCTTCATAAAATTCGTCTTCATCAATTCCCATGTGCTGACAAATCCATTTTGCACCTGCCAAATTTTGTAAATTATGTTCTCCAAAAATTTCTAGAGGTAAATCTCCATCAGGAGTATCAATATAAGTAATTCCATTATCAATAAAATAAGTAGGTGTATTGTATGGGTACTTTTTTATTGGGTGGTTTGAGTTTTCAACAATATCTTTTAAAACAGCATCCTCCTCATTATAAACCATTATACCTCCATTGGTTAAAGAGTTTGTAAAAATTTTAAATTGCTCTATATAATTTTCAAGTGTTGGAAAAACATTTATATGATCCCAAGCAATTCCACTTAACAACGCAATATTTGGTTTGTATAAATGAAATTTTGGACGCACATCAATAGGTGAACTCAAATACTCATCACCTTCTAAAACAATAAATTCATTTTCTTCAGTTAAATGCACCATGGTTTCAAAACCATCTAACTGTGCTCCTACCATATAATCTACACTTCTATCATGATAATTTAACACATGTAAAATCATAGAAGTAATAGTTGTTTTTCCATGAGAACCACCAATAACAACACGTGTTTTATTTTTTGATTGCTCATATAAAAACTCTGGATACGAATAAATTTTAATCCCTAATTCTTGAGCTTTTAATAACTCCGGATTATCTTTTTTAGCATGCATTCCTAAAATTATAGCATCTAAATCAGTAGTTATCTTTTCAGAGAACCAACCAAATTCATTTGGTAATAAAGTATATTTTTCTAAACGAGATTTAGACGGATTGTGAATTATATCATCACTTCCTGTTATTATATACCCTTTTTGATGTAAAGCAATTGCTAAATTATGCATTGCACTTCCGCCGATAGCTATAAAATGTACTCTCATTTAAATATTCTAAATTTTCTGTAAATATAATAAACTATAAAAAGGCTTTCCTATCGTTTTTATAATTGTTTCTAAAAAAAGTATATTTTCGTGCTACCCTTTCAAAAAGTTTTTTTTAAAAAAAATATTACAAATTATTTATATGCAAAAAAATAAGATTTTTTATTTCTTTACTATTTTATTGTTTTTCTGTTGTTTAAACACGTTATATTCACAATGTGCGGGAGAAGATAATACCATAACAATTTGTGATAAAGAATTAAATAACAATTACCAACAATTTAACTTATTTAATCACTTAAAAGGTATACCTACTAATGGTGGAATATGGAGTGTTAACAACCCTGCTAATCAAAATGCCCTTGATATAAATACAGGAATACTTAACCTATGGGCGATAAATAAATTTGGAGAACACTCCTTTACTTACACAAATGCTAATTGTAATCAAAATACTAAAATCACTATTTTTCTAGGAGGTTATCCTGGAGAAAATAATATTGATGGAGGCGCAAATGCTTGTAGCAGTAACTCAAGTGTTGATTTATTTAAATTTTTAGATAATAAATTAACAAACTTAAATGCCGATTTAAATGGTAAATGGACAGAAAAACCTGCCACTCAAACAGGTTTTTTAACTGATCAATTTTTTAATGCAGCAGCTGCAGGTATTGGTACGTACACTTTTTTTTT
Source organism: Tenacibaculum aestuariivivum (assembly GCF_964507685.1). Taxonomy (GTDB): domain Bacteria; phylum Bacteroidota; class Bacteroidia; order Flavobacteriales; family Flavobacteriaceae; genus Polaribacter; species Polaribacter aestuariivivum. The sequence continues at coordinate 2,230,662 of NZ_OZ208414.1, read as the reverse complement.
ACACAACAGCTACAGTAAATAATTGTGTTTCTAAAACTGCTGAAATAATTTTAGAAGTACATAGAACACCTAATGCAGGAGATGATACTATTGATATTGAAATTTGTAACACAGATGACTTATCAGGATATACAAATATTAACTTGTTTGATTATGTATTTGGAGAAGATACTAATGGTGTATGGACAGATGTTAACTTAACGGGACAAATAACTGACCTTACAGATTACACTATTAATATTGAAGAAATTTATCAACAATTCGGGTCAGGCGTTTACGAATTTAAATATACTGTATTGCCAACTCAAGGAGTTTGTTTAGCTGATAATACTTCTGTTAAAATAATTTTATCAGAAGTGTTTGGAGCTTTTGAAGTAGCTAGCGGATGTACAAACGGTGAAATGAATATAAATATTATACACACCAGTACATTAGAAGCTGAATTTACTTACGATTTAGAATATCAAATAATTAACACAAAAAATAATCAAATAATTTATAATGGTTTACAAAGTGATTTAAACGCTACAGAAAACATTCTATTTACGCTTCCTGAAAATACTATAACACCAGGTTATTACCTTATAAAAAGTAAAACCATAACCAAAAAAAGCGGCATTACCTGTAATTCTTTTGCTATAAGCGAAGCTTATTTTAATGTTTTAGACGCAAAAATGATTATTACTGATAGTTGTTATGATGGAGATATAATTAACGCCACCATTTTTGATTTTCATAACACTGATGGAACTCTTTTTAATGGTGATTTTTCTTTTAACTATGAATTGACTAGCACAACAGATAATCAATCGATAATCAATAAACAAAATATTTCATTTATTAATGGAGAAGGTATATTACCTGTAGATATTTCTACATTTACTATAAATGAAACTAATTTTAATATTCGATTATTTTCTACTCCGCCAAGTGGTATTTCTTGCATTAATACAGATTTTAATATTAATCCTATCCCCAAAAACATTTTATTAAATGTAGCTTTAGATAATGTTTGTAATGCTACTAAAATGGAAGTTATTATTGATGCACCAACCTTATTTGATGGAGAATATATTGTTAATTATACCGTTGAAGAAATTACTAATTCAACAAAACTTATAAATAATAGCATAACATTTGTAGGCGGAAAAGCTAATTACGATGTAGATATAAGTAACTTACAAAAAGGTGATTATGTTGTAACTTTAAAAAGCACTCAAAACGATACAACGCTTTGTAGAACAGAATTTGATTTTGAAATCATTAAATATTTTTCAATTGAAGGAAATCCTACTGCACCAATATTAACTACGAACCAAGTATTTTGCTTTTCTAATTATTTACCAAACGGACCTTCAATTAATAATATTATTGTTAATTCCGGTGATAACTTATTATGGTATGACAGTAACACTTCTAAAACTCCATTACCTAATTCAACTTTATTAATCGATGGAGAAGATTATTTTGTTACAAAAACTAATAATACTAATAATTGCGAAAGCTTAACAAGAGCATCGGTAACCGTAAATATTATTAAAACAACAGCTCTTACCGCTTCTGCTACTAATATTAGTTTTTGTGAAATAGCTAAAGCAACTCTTAATGATATAGACGTTGCTACCTCTAATGGAAATATTATATGGTACGATATGAATATTGGCGGTAACATTCTTCCTACAAATACCATTCTTGAAAATGGTAAAAATTACTTTGCAGTACAAAACAATAATGGATGCGAACATAACGAGCGATTACAATTCGATGTTACAATAACCACTGTTCCTAAACCTCAATATAACGGCGTTAACACCTTATGCGTTTTAGACAATATATCACTAGCAGATATAGAAAAAGATATTACATCAAATTATAATTATCAAGTAATTTGGTATGATTCTCCTACAAATGGAAGTGAAATAAGCAATACCGAAACAGTTACACAAAACACGCCTTATTTTATAGCAAATATAAATACGGAGACTAATTGCGAAAGTGAAAGACTTCCTATTAAATTCTCATTACTAGAATGTGACCCAGAAAAATACACCTTCTTTATTCCTGATGGATTTTCACCTAACGGTGATGGTGTTAACGACACTTTTTATCTACCTAACGCTGATTATTTTTACCCTAATTATCAATTAGAAATATTTAACAGATATGGGCAATCTCTTTTTAAAGGAAATACGAGCAATCCTAAATGGGATGGTAAAAATAATAAATCAGGAGAAAGTACAACAAGTGGTGTATATTTTTACGTTTTAAATTACAACAAGAATAATAAAGCACCTAAACAAGGTCGATTATACTTAAGCAAGTAAACTAATTTTATAATGAAAAAACTAATCGTATTCCTTGTAACTTTTGCGTTTTATAATTCGGTTTTCTCGCAACAAGATCCACAATACACCCAATACATGTACAATCAAAATGTAGTTAATCCTGCATATGCTACAAATAGCATTGGAGTTATTAATTTAGGAGCTATGCACCGTTCTCAGTGGGCATCAGCAATAGGAGCGCCTAAAACATATACCTTTTTTGTACACACTCCTATTTCTAAAAAAATACAACTTGGACTTTCCGTTATTACCGATAATATAGGTGAAGGTGTTTTAAAAGAAAATAATATATATGCCGATTTTGCTTATGTTTTACAAGTAGGTCAAAATCAAAAATTATCACTAGGCTTAAAAGCTGGTTTTACCAGTTTTACAACCAATTTTAGCGATTTTAAATTTCCTGATGATGATCCACTTTCAGGAATTTTAACAAATGATACTGCTTTTAATAATCAAAATAACATATTACCAAATTTTGGTGTTGGTGCTTTTTATTTTTCTAATAATTATTACATAGGTTTATCTGCCCCTAACCTTCTAAAAACAAAACAGATAGAAGAAAAAAAAGGAGTTAGCACACTTGGAGCTGAGGAAATTCATTTCTTTTTAACAAGTGGATATGTATATAAAATAAACACTAATTTTAAACTAAAGCCATCTTTTATGACTAAAGTAGTAAAGGGGGCTCCAATAGTACTAGATGCATCTTTAAATATATTATTTAACAATAGGTTTGAGTTAGGTACCTCTTACAGAATAAAGGATTCGTTTAGCGGAATGTTTAACATAAGAGCTACTAGCAATTTAAAAATTGGATACGCATACGATTATACCACATCAAACTTAGGAAACTTTAATTCAGGATCTCATGAAATAATGGTGCTTTTAGATTTTGATACCATCGGAATTAAAAAAGGGTACGATAAATCTCCAAGGTTCTTTTAATAACATAGAGAAATGAAAAAAATAACAATCCTACTTTTTATTATAGGTATTACAGTAGTTAGTACCGCACAAACTCTTCATCAAAAAAGAGCCGACAAATATTTTAATCGCGCTTTTTATAGCGATGCTATTCCGTTATACGAAACTATTTTTAAAGAAAATAACACTCTTAAAACTACTCGAAATTTAGCCGACAGCCATTATTATTTATATGATATGGAAAAAGCTGCTTATTTTTATAAATACCTTCTTAAAAACTACAGTACTTTAATTGCATCCGAATATTATTTTAAATATGCACACACACTTAAAGCACTAGATAAAAATAAAGAAGCCAACATTGCCTTAAAAAATTACTACACCAAAAAAAAGGATACTGCTAGTTTATCAAAATTAAAATCAGCTATAAATAATTTAGAAAATATAAAAGCAATTGGAAACCGTTACAAAATTGAAAATTTAGCCATTAACACTGAAAATTCGGAATTTGGAGCCATTCAAAAAGGTGATAAATTAATATTTGCAGCATCTAAAAAACAATATAAAACTGCTGATAAAATATACAGGTGGAATGGCTTACATTATCTGGATTTATATGAAATAGCAAGCAATAAAATATATTTAGGTGATAGTATCGCTAAAAGTTTCTCATCAACAATAAATACAAAAGTTCATGAAGCGAATGCTGTATTTACAAAAGATGGAAAAACTATTTATTTTACACGAAATAATTTCGTAAAAAATAAACGTAAAAAAGACGCTAAAAAAATAACCCATGTTCAATTATTTAAAGCAACATTAATAAAAGGTGTATGGAAAAACATACAACCTTTACTTTTTAATAATGATGGATACTCAACCGAACATCCTGCTTTAAGTCCTGATGAAAAAACATTATATTTTGCTTCAGATATGGAAGGCGGATTTGGTTCTTTTGATATTTACTCAGTCGCAATTCTTGATAATGGAACATTTGGAATTCCTAAAAATTTAGGAGCAACGATTAATACTGATAAAAAAGAGCAATTTCCGTTTATAACACAACAAAATGAGCTCTATTTTTCATCAAACGGACACTTAGGTTTTGGTTCTTTAGATGTTTTTATAAGTACTATTAATGCCAATAATACCTTTTCAAAACCTAGTAATATAGGACTTCCTGTAAATTCTGGTTATGATGATTTTTCATTTACTTTTGATACCAGAACAAAGGATGGTTACTTTTCATCAAACAGACCTGGTGGAAAAGGAAATGATGATATTTATAAAATAGCAGAAATAAAACCTTTAATTATTGAAAACTGCAAGCAATTTATTTCAGGTATTATTACAGATAGTACCACAAAACAACCTTTAGCAAACACAAATATATCTATTGAATTAAATAACAAATCAATAAAAAAAATAACTACGGATGTTAATGGTGGTTTTCATTTTACAGCGTTATGTGAAAAATCTTATATAATTACAGCCTCAAAAAAAGGATATCAGCAAAAACAAAAAACAGTTATTACCTCAAAAAAACGAAACAAAAAAAATGATGCTTCTTTAGCTTTAAAAGCTTATAAACAAATAGAAAGAGAAAAAAATATAGCACTTCAATTAAAAGCTAAAAAAGCACAAGAACTTAAAGTTAAAACCAATAATAAGCTAAAAACACAGCTAAAAAATAAAATAGCACAGACACTATCAAAAGAAAAAAATATTGTAAAAAACAAAGATAAAATCAGCATTAAAACTGCCGAAATAAATTTTGATTACAAACTTTGGTACTTACGTAGAGATGCTAAAAAAGCAATCAATAAAGTTATTGAGTTAATGATAAAATACCCTAAAATGATTGTTGAAATTGGTACACATTCTGATATACGAGGAAATGATGCTTACAACTTACAATTATCTCAAAAACGCGCCAATGCTGTTCGTAATTATTTTATAGAAAATAAAATAACGCCGAATCGTATTTTAGCAGTAGGTTATGGTGAAACAATACCAATTATAAAATGTAAAACTGAAAACAGTTGTACAGAAGAGCAACACGAACTAAACAGGAGATGTGAATTTATAATCAAAAAAATATATTAATTAAAAGCGAGCCAATTGGCTCGCTTTTTGTTTAGATAGATTTACCAAATAATTACAATAGTTTCACTATAATTAATTACCTTTAAAGCTAGACTAAATTAAAGAACAATATTAATTTACTTGTGCTTTAAATACTATAAAACATCCGTTATGAAAAAAATCACAATACTATTATTTATGATTACATTTTTCGCTACAACACTAAACGCTCAAGAAAACTACAAAAGTCTTTGGAAAGAGGTACAAACATTTGAAAACGAAAACTTACCAAAATCAGCTTTAAAAATAGTAGAAACTATTTACGCTAAAGCAAATGTTTCTAAAAATTCGCCACAAATTATTAAAGCACTTTTTTATAAAAGTAAATTTTCGTTAACTTTAGAAGAAGATGCGCAGTTAAAAATTATCAATCAGTTTAAAATACATATTGATAAAAGCTCTTTTCCTACAAAAAATGTGTTAGAAAATATATTGGCAAATTTATATTGGCAATATTTCAATCAAAATAAATGGAAGTTTTATAACAGAACAAAAACAAGTGAAAAAGTTGATAATATCGATTTTAGAACTTGGGATTTAGATACGCTGTTTGCTGAAATTCATACCTATTATCAAAAATCATTAGAAAATAAAACAGCCTTACAACAAACCGATATTCGTGAGTTTAAAGATATTTTATACCTTGTAGAAGGCTCAAAAGAATATCGCCCTACCCTATTTGATTTTTTAGCACATAACGCACTTGATTTTTATAAAACATCAGAAACAAACATTACAAAGCCAAATTATCAGTTTAAAATTGATAATTCTGAATTAATAGGCACTGCAAAAAAATTCACTAAAATAAAATTAGTTACAAAAGATGCTACATCACTTCAATTTAATGCATTAAAAATTTATCAAGAATTAATAACTTTTCATCTAAAAAACAAAAATTTAAAAGCCTTAGCTACCGTAGATTTAGAGCGTTTAAATTTTGTAAATAATCATGCTATTTTTAATGATAAACAAGATTTATTTTTACAAACATTAAAAGCATCCGAAGAAAAACAGCAAAAAAATGCTACTTCAGGATTGTATAGTCATCAAATTGCAGAAGTTTACAGACAACAAGCAAACAGTTATCGTCCTAATAAAAACGAAAAATTCCGTTTTAAAAATAAAGAAGCTTTAACTATTTGTGATGCTGTAATTGTGAAATTTCCGAAGAGTGTTGCATCAGAAAAATGTAAGGCTTTAAAAGGACAAATAACAAACAAATCACTGTCACTTTTATCAGAGAAATTTAGTCCTATAAATACAGCTTCTCGATTATTAATTACCTATAATAATATTGATAAACTTTATTTTACAGCTTATAAAATTGACAAAAATAAAATAACGGAATTAAACAATATTTACAAGGAAGAAGAACGCATCAATTTTATTAAAAAACTGACTAAAGTAACTTCTTGGAATGATAAATTAAGAAATGAATTCGATTATAAACAACACACCACAGAAGTAATTATTCCGAAACTTACGCAAGATAATTATTTAATTGTAGCTCATGAAAATAGCGTTTTAAATACCGATACTTTATACGCTACAGCAAATATTCAAGTAAGTAATTTAGTGTTAATTGAAAATACTGATAACAATACAACAAAGTATCAAGTTGTAAACAGAAACACTGGAAAACCTATTGAAAATGCCCAATTATTATTACAAAATAATGAACGTAGAGGCGAAAAAAAACTACATCAAAAATTAATTACAGATAAAAATGGTTTTGCAACTTATATAAGTAATGATAGATATTATAATGTATCAATAGCCGTTACATCGAAAAATGACAGGGCTATTTTTGGCAATTACTATTTATATAAACATGAAAAAAATACGGCAAAAAAGAACAAAGAAAGTATTACAATAAAACCATTTATTTTTACTGATAGAAGTATTTATCGACCTGGGCAAACGGTTTATTTTAAAACGATTTTAATTCAAAAGAAAGGCGAAAAAAACAGCTCTTTTTCAGATTCATATATTGAAGTAACCTTAAATGATGTAAACGGACAAAAAGTAAAAACCTTAGATTTAAAACTAAATGAATTTGGTTCAGCATCGGGTGAAATTATATTACCAAATACAGGTTTAACAGGTGAATATAATTTTTCTATTCGTAAAAGTTCAAAAGAAAAAAACAGTCTTATAAACGGTATTCCTTTTTACTTTGAACGAGAAAATAATATCAACAATATTTTAGTTGAAGAATACAAACGTCCAAGATTTGAAACTGATTTTAAACCCGTTACTCAAACTTTTAAAGTAAATGATATTATTACCGTAAACGGATTTGCAAAAGCTTTTTCTGGCGCAAATGTTACCAATGCCAAAGTGGTATATCGTGTACATAGAAAAGTGCAGTATCCGAGTTGGTGGTATTGGCGTGGTGCTAATTCATCGGTAGAAGCTCAAGAAATTACACACGGAGAAACGATTACAGATGCATCAGGTAATTTTTCTATTCAATTTAAAGCAATTCCTGATGAAAGTGTAAACAAAGAAAGTTTACCTGTTTTTAATTATGAAATTACCGCAGATATTACCGATGTAAACGGCGAAACACGAAGTACAACAACTATTGTAAATGTTGGATATCATGCTTTATTGGCTTCTTTACAAATTAATTCGATGCTTAATAAAGACGAAAAACAGCACGAAATAACTGTTACAACCAACAATTTAAACGGACAATTTATACCTAGTAAAGGATCTGTAAAAATTTACAAGCTTCAACCACCTAAAAATCCGTTGCGTAAAAGACCTTGGAATACACCTGATTATCAAGATATTTCTGAAAATGAATTCAATAAATTATTTCCGCATGATGCCTATTCTAAAGAAGAAATAAATCAAACTACTTGGAAAAAAGGTGCGCTTGTTTTTGAAGAATCTTTTGATACACAAAAATCAACAGCACTTATTTTAAAGCGTGTTAAAAATTGGACTTCAGGAGCATACATTGCTGTTTTAAATACTACAGATAAATTTAATCAAAAAGTAACGGATAAAGCACGTTTTAATATTACGAGTACATCCGAAGAAAAAGTAGCTGATAATCAATTATTTTTTATCAAAGCAGATAAAAAATCTTATACTATTGATGAAGCTGTTTGTGTACAAATTGGCTCGGCATCAAAAGACATTACTGTAATTGTTGAAATTGAAAAAGAGTATAAAATAATTAAAACGCATTTTATTCATTTAAATAATGAAATAAAAAATATTGAAATTCCTGTTAATAAAGATGATGTTAAAGGTTTTGCTATCAAATATTATTTTGTAAATTATAATTCTTTCGATACTGGATTGTTAAATATTTTAGTAGAAAATGAACAAGAAAACATCAGTATTGAAACGAATACTTTTAGAGATAAATTACAACCTGGAACTACTGAAAAATGGAGTTTCACTATTAAAAATGATAAGAAAAATAAAGTAACTGCCGAAGTTTTAGCAAGTATGTACGATGCTTCTTTAGATGAATTTAAATCTCATAATTGGTTATTTAACCCAATAAGAACAGCTACTTATTATTCTCGCGGAAATTCGTCAAGTGCGTATCATAGTTTTGGAAACGAGCATTTTCGAGTTTTTAATAGACAGTATTCAAATAGTTATTCGAATCAACAATATGATAAACTAAAATGGTTTGGATTCAGATTTGGTGAAAATTATCGTCACAGAACGATGATGATGAAAAGTAGTAGTCGAGGAATGAACATGGATATTTCTGAAAGTGAAGCTGTTCAAGAAGAAGTTGAAGAAAGTGTTATTGAATCAACAGAAGTTGAAGATATTTCTTTTTCTAAAAACAAATCTGATGTAAATGATAAACAAAAAAACACCTCTTTAAAAGGCATTAAAATTCGTAAAAACTTACAAGAAACGGCCTTCTTTTATCCGCATTTAACTACGGATAAAAAAGGAAACATCTCTTTTAGTTTTACAACTCCTGAGGCATTAACCAAATGGAAATTACAATTATTAGCACATACAAAAGAAGCATTATCTGCTACCAAAACACTTACAACCGTAACTCAAAAAGAGTTAATGATTACACCAAATGCACCACGATTTTTAAGAGAAGGTGATAATATAACATTGAGTGCTAAAATTTCGAATTTATCCGAAGAAAAACTAGACGGAATTTCTCAATTAATTTTAACTGATGCCATTACAGGAAAAGAAATTCAGTTATTAGATAACTCAACTAAAAATCAAAATTTTAGTGTAAATTCAAAAGGAAATACTAGTGTTTCTTGGAATTTAGCTATTCCTGATGACATCCAAGCTGTTCAATATAAAATTGTAGCAAAGGCTGGTGATTTTTCTGATGGTGAACAAAATGTGTTACCTGTTTTATCGAACAGAATGTTGGTTACCGAAACATTGCCGATGTGGGTGCGTTCGAATCAAACAAAAACTTTTACGTTAGATAAATTGAAAAACAATACTTCTACAAGTTTAAAACATCATAAATTAACGTTAGAAATAACCTCAAATCCTGCGTGGTATGCGGTGCAAGCTTTGCCGTATTTAATGGAATATCCGTATGAATGTAGCGAGCAAACTTTTGCACGTTATTACGCAAATACCTTGGCTAGTTTTATTGCAAATTCAAATCCGAAGATTCAAGAAGTATTTAATCAATGGAAATCGAGCGATGCGTTGTTATCAAATCTTGAAAAAAATCAAGAGTTAAAATCATTGATAATTCAAGAAACCCCTTGGTTACGTGATGCACAATCGGAAACCGAACAAAAGAAACGCATTGGGTTGTTATTCGATTTGAATAAAATGAAAAATGAGCAAGAAAATGCAATCAATAAGCTTCAAAATATGCAAATGAGTAACGGAGGTTTTCCTTGGTTTAAAGGAGGAAATTACGCAAATACTTATATTACGCAGCATATTGCAAGTGGATTTGGACACTTAAAAAAATTAGGCGTATCTAATTTTGATAACAAAACAACACAAGTTTTAGAAAAAGCAGTTCGTTTTCTAGATGCTGAAATAGCAATTCAATACGATAAATTACTACAAGAAGCGGCAAGAATAAAAGCCAAAAAAGGACAAACTGCATCTGAAGAATATCTAAAGAAAAATCATTTAAGTTATGCGACTATTCAGTATTTATATATGCGTAGTTTTTATCCAGAAATAAATATTGCTTCTAAAACCAAAACAGCAATTTCTTATTATAAAAAACAAGCTGCTACTTTTTGGAAAACATACAATTTATACGCACAAGGGCAAATATCTTTAATTCAATTTAGAAATGACAACAAAATTCTTGCCTCTAAAATTTTAAAATCATTAAAAGAAAATAGTATTACTTCTAATGAATTAGGAATGTATTGGAAAAGTAATGTTGTAGGATATTACAGTTATCAAGCACCAATTGAAACGCAATCTTTATTAATTGAAGCTTTTTCTGAAATTGAAAATGACACAAAAACAGTTGATAACTTAAAAATATGGTTGCTTAAAAATAAGCAAACAAATCGTTGGAAAACAACAAAAGCAACTACCGAAGCCGTTTACGCCTTACTTTTACAAGGAAGCGACTGGCTTTCAATTACCGATATGGTGGATGTAAAAATTGGAAATAATAAAATTGAAGCATCGAAATTAGAAAATGTAAAAGTAGAAGCTGGTACAGGATACTTTAAAACATCGTGGAATGGTAACGAAATTACACCAAATATGAGCGAAGTTACTATTTCTAAAAAAGGAACAGGTATTGCTTGGGGTGGTTTATATTGGCAATATTTTGAGGATTTAGATAAAATTACATCGGCAGAAACTCCGTTGAAATTACGTAAAAACCTATTCAAAAAAATAACTTCGGATACTGGTAAAGAACTTATCAAAATAACCGATAAAACAACCTTAAAAGTTGGCGATTTAATTACTGTAAGAATAGAATTACGATGCGATAGAAACATGGAATTTGTACATATGAAAGATATGAGAGCTTCAGGAGTTGAACCTATAAATGTGCTTTCCAAATACAAATCACAAGATAATTTATATTATTATGAAGCAACAAAAGACGCTGCAACAAATTTCTTTTTCGACCGTTTACCAAAAGGTGTTTATGTATTCGAATATGATGTTCGTGTAAATAACGCTGGTAATTTTAGCAACGGAATTACAACCATACAAAATATGTACGCACCAGAATTTAGTAGTCATTCAAAAGGAAAAAGAATTATTATAAAATAGTTTGGCATCTAAATTGTTGGGTTATATTTATTCTTAAAATTAAAAAAACATGAAAAAATTATTTTTAGCTATTGGCTTTTTAACTTTAGCAACAGTATCTGTAAATGCACAAGACATTTCAGAAAATGCCATTGGTGTTCGTTTTGGCGATAATAGCGGATTTGGAGCAGAAATTTCATATCAAAGAAAACTAAGTAACACCAATAGGTTAGAAGTTGATTTAGGTATTAGAGGCAACAATTCTTATAGCGGATTCAAAGCCACAGGTTTATATCAATGGGTTTGGCAGTTAGAAAACAAGTTTAATTGGTATGCTGGTTTTGGTGGTGGATTAGGAACTTGGAAAGTAAAAGATAAAACTATTTCAGGAATCAAAGTAAATGGTGATTCTGAAACTTATTTATTTGGAGCTGGTGTTATTGGCGTTGAATATAATTTTGATATTCCGTTAATAGTTTCTTTAGATTTTAGACCAGAACTTGGTTTTGGTGATTTTTATGAAGGCTTTAATTCAGATTTTGGATTAGGTATTCGTTACCAGTTTTAAACATTTTAAATTTTCAAACATAAAAAACCTCCAAATATTGGAGGTTTTTTTATTTTATGAACATCGCTTTTTTATCAAAATTAAAAAAATGATTAGAAGCAATTTCCCGCTTTCCGCACTCGCTTTTTTTATTTTTTAAAAAGAAAAATAAAAAAGAGCTCAAACAATTGCTTCAATCGGGGCTAGGCATTTGTACTAAATTGAATATTACTTTTTATTTGGAGGATAATTTACCAGTATTTTTCCGATTACTTTTTTATAATGTGTTACTTTTTCTTGCGGAGTTATTTTTTCTTTTATGTCATTATTTGCTATTCCTTGCCATAGTAAGTCATTATTTTTACTTTCTACGAAATCAATAGTTAATTGCTCATTAATTTTTTTACTACCAATAGGAATACCTCCTGAAATCCCGAAACTAACATTTCCTCCACCTCCTATTCCAACGCCAATAGTATTTCTATTAACGGCAGTACTTTGTTTTGATAAAATATTAATATACATATCAGGGTTATCAGCTAAAGTCATTCCCTTTTGTTCAAGTAACACTATTAATTCACTGGTAATTCTTTTAACATCCAATTCATTTAAACCTTTACCAGCATCATCAAAAAAATTGAATGTTTTATAATTTTCAAAATTAGTTTTAGCATCATAGTCATACACTACTTTTATAGAAGAACAACTTACTATAAAAAGTAAAAAAATAAATTTTAATGGGTTCATTATAACATAATTTATTAAGATTACTACAATAATCATACCTTATAAAAATACAAAAGCCTCAAATAATTAAGCCTTATATTTAATAAAAAAAACTAGTTTTCAATAACAACTCTTGTAGGCGTATCTTTTCCGTTAATAATACTTTCAGTTCCTTTAGCAACTGCTTTAATAGTTTCGGTAATTACGGTCATATTTAAGGTTTCAGCTTCATCAGAAACTTTATGATAATCTTTATCAACATCAATTGGCGTTGTAGAAAATGTATGACTTGGAACTCCTAAACGAGCCAAAGAAGCATTATCTGACCTAAAAAATAAATTAAACTTATCATACGGATCAGGAAATAACTGATAACCTGTACCCTTTAAATTCTTTTGAATAATCTTACCAAAATCAGAACGTTCAAAACCTGTTAACCAAGCCGTATTTTTTCCAAAACTTGGCGTTTTTCCAATCATTTCTAAATTAATTCCAGCTACAAATTTAGTTGCGTCAATTCCTTTTCCAAAAAATTCAGATCCAATAAGTCCCATTTCTTCCGCAGTAAAACACACAAATAAAATAGATCTTTCATTTGTACCTTTTTTTGCAAAATATTCAGCTAATGTTAACACACCTGTAACTCCTGACGCATCATCATTTGCGCCATTAAAAATTAAATCGCCTATCCCCTCTTTTTTTACACCTAAATGATCGTGATGTGCAGATACAATAACAAACTCCTCTTTTTTACTGTGTCCTTCTAAAACTCCAATAATATTACTCATTTTAATTCCTTCATGAGTAAAATTCTGACGATAACTAGTTAAATTTCCATAGGTTTTTAATCCAATGCGTTTAAATTCATTTTCAATATAAACGGTTGCTTTTTCCATCCCTGCTGTTCCAGGTTTACGCCCTTGCATTTCATCTGAAGCCAATGTATATAAGTACTTTTTAACAACTAAAGAATCAATTACATTTCTTTTATTATTCTTTTTAACTGTAGTGTTCACAGCTTTACCAGCATCATTTTGCACTGTTTTACAACACAATAACAAGGCAGGTGCAAATACTGATACGTAAAGTATCTTTTTTATATTATTTTTCATCGGATAAAATTTATAATATAGGTTCTTATTTAATTTAAAAGGCTAAATATAGCCAATTTAATTTCTTAATTTTGTTGAAAATTTACAACGATGGACTTAAAACTTATTCCGAATATAAAACATACTGATGCTAACAATTTTTTCCTTTTAGCAGGTCCTTGTGCTATTGAAAGTGAAGAAATGGCAATGCAAATTGCTGAAAAAGTACTTACAATTACTGATAAATTACAAATTCCTTATATTTTTAAAGGAAGTTTTAAAAAAGCAAACCGAAGTAGAATTGATAGTTTTACAGGAATTGGTGATGAAAAAGCTTTAAAAATATTAAGAAAAGTTTCTGAAACATTCAATGTTCCTACAGTTACTGATATTCATGAAGTTTCAGATGCTTACAAAGCTGCCGAATATGTTGATGTTTTACAAATTCCTGCTTTTTTAGTACGTCAGACCGATTTAGTAGTAGCGGCTGCAAAAACTGGTAAAGTTGTTAATTTGAAAAAAGGACAATTTATGAGTCCTGAAGCTATGCAACATGCCGTTAAAAAAGTACACGATGCTGGAAATCAACAAGCATGGATTACCGATAGAGGAACAATGTTTGGCTATCAAGATATGATTGTCGATTTTAGAGGAATTCCTACCATGCGTGAATTTGCGCCTACGGTTTTAGACGTAACTCATTCGTTACAACAACCCAACCAAACGAGTGGTGTTACTGGTGGAAGACCAGATATGATTGAAACTATTGCAAGAGCTGGAGTTGTTAATAATGTAGATGGATTATTTATTGAAACACATTTTGACCCTGCAAATGCAAAAAGTGATGGTGCTAATATGTTACACCTTGATTATTTAGAAAAGCTATTAACAAACTTAGTAGCAATTAGAAAAACTATTAATAAATTATAAATTTATTTTAAAAAAATAACGTTGTTTATTAATAAACAACGTTATTTTTTTAAAACATTAAAATAGTAGTTTTTAATTAAAGTACTTATTTAAAAATTATTCTATTTTTTTCCGTTTACTATATACGCTTCGCGCAATACGTCAATTAACACTATATTATTAATTGCTTCAACAGTGTAATACCTTAGTGATTTTACGGCCTTTCTTTTTTCTAATACTAAATGGTCATTATAATTTTTAAGGGCAGTTGTTGAATAAAAACCAACATCAACATAACCTTTTTTAGTAGCATTTAAATAACACAAAGGTTTGTTATTAATATAATAAAAAGGCATTTTCCATTTGTATAACACTACCGCTTCTTGAAAGTTTGCTTCAATTAAAATTTGTAAGTGTATTAAAATAGCCTTTAAAGGCTCCTTTTGCTTTAATATATATATTTCTGCAGGTTTCATTTTTTTTTATAAAAAAGCTTACAAATTACGTATGTTACGCAAAACATCTTCCAAACCATTTAATTTCATTTCATATACTAACCCCATCATTTTGCCTAATTTTCCTTCTGGAAACCCTTTATTTTTGTACCAGACTAAATAATACTCAGGAATATCTACTAAAAAAACACCTTTATACTTACCGAAAGGCATTTTCATTTGGGCGGTATCTATTAAAAACTGTTTATCTGGCAACATATATTTTACTTATAAAAAATATCGCAATTGCAATATTTTATTTTAGAGCCTGTTTAAATTTCAGCTAAAAAGTTTTATAACAGAAAAATGAATCTGCCAAACTGAATTTATTTCAGTTTCCCTTTCTAATTTACCAATATTATTGTTACACTAAAATAAATTTAGCACAACAATAAACTGGTTCTATTTAATTTTTAAATAAGCTTTTAAAATTTTATTATTTTTTAATTACGCATCTCCATTTACATACTCTTTTAAATAAGAGTAACGCTCAGTTAATTGTCCGTTATTGGTAGTCATTTTTGCTCTCTTTAAAATTCCATCTTTATCATTATTAAAAAAAGCAGGAATTACGTGAGTTAAAAACATTTCTCCAAAACCCTCACTAGCATCTTTTGGCAACTCACATGGTAAATTATCTACAGCCATAACAGTAATTGCATTATCATCTCTAAAATCAATTTCTAATCCCGTAGTTGGATTATAACCATAAATAGGATTTTCAATGGTAGATGAACGGATAGTAGAAGCCACAGGCCCATCAACATCGCACGAAATATCAGCTACATATTTAATATTAAAATCGGCATGTTTTGCATCTTCTTTTGTAAATAAGTACGGAGCTCCATCACCATAAAAATGACCCGCTATAAAAAAATCAGTCATTTTTGCGTACGGCATAAAATTACTTTCATACCCTGTTGCATCTTTATAGAAAGCAAACTTATTACCTACTTTACCATCAATACGTTTACTATACTCCATTACATCAGCAATACAATATACAGGTTCTGTAAAATTTGTAGTTAAGTACAAAGCATCACTTACTTGTTTAATGTTCAAGTAATCTAAAATTTCTTTAGCACCATGTGCAACTTTACCCGTACCTGTTAACAAAATTTTCAAATTAGGTAAGGTAATTTTATCTAACTCGGCCTTTACAGCATTTAAATCGGTAAGTGTTTCAACTTTTGGTAAGTCAAATAATTTTTCACGCAAGCCAATAGCTCTTATACCATTATAAACACCTACTAAACCGGCATAACGACCAAAACCTATTAACCTAGCTCCATCTTCTTTTATAATGGTTTCGTGGTCATACATTTCAATATTTTTAGCTAATATTTCTTGTAGTAAGGCACGATTGTATGGTTGTTTTTTAATGGTATGCGAAAAGAAAAAATATTTTTTATTTGGAATCAATGCCTCTAAAGGAACTTCTTTTACACCTAATAAAACATCACAATCAGACATGTCAGTTACCACTTGAAAACCAGCATCTTTATAAGCCTGATCGTTAAAAACTCGAACATCAGAACTTTCTACAACTATTTCGGCAGCAGGAAACTGCTGCTTAAATTGTTGTAGCTTTTTTGGTGAAAAAACAACTCTTCTATCTGGTGGGTTTTTACGTTCTTTGATAATTCCGAATTTCATGCTTTTAGTATAATATAAAATTAAATAAACTAACTACTAGTATTGTAAATAACTGCAATTTATGCAAAATACTTGTTTTAAAAGGATTGTACAAATAGTATTTTCATATATTTGCACCCCACAAATCATCAAGAATTATTTTTTTCTTATATATTTGTGTTCATTACTCAATTGGGGACGACTGGTTTTGACAGCGAGACCAGTGATAACGTAAGCATACCGAGGAGAGAAGAGACCACTCGTTAAACTTTTTTTCAACTTTTTAAACGGCGAGAATAACTACGCTTTAGCTGCTTAATCCGAATTATAGTAGGATTAGCCTAGGCACACAAGGTGTGCAAGCTTTATGTCCACGAACAGCCTTGGTTTACGGCGTTTCACTTTTGGGCATCGTAAAAGTAAACATAGAAAACTTGAAACTTCGGCAAGTTTTCGAAACTAAAGAAGATAAGCTTTTAACAGATTGTTCTTAATCAGTTACTAGTCGAAAACTAAGAAAGAACTAAGTATGTAGAAAGCCTTTGAACTGCTTGTTTGGACCCGAGTTCGATTCTCGGCGTCTCCACAGAACACCCTTATAAACCCAGTGTTTGTAAGGGTTTTTATTTTGAGTTGATTATTATCATCTAAAATAAAAACAACCTCAAGTAAATAACATTTATGCTGTATAAACATTAATATAATTATATATTAAACAGATAACAACATTACATGCCTCAGAGCAAAAATAACAAATACTAAAACAAACTTTTTAGAATACTACTAACGACCTTCGTGGTAATATAAATACAAACGGCTTTAGAGGCCATATATTAGGCTTTATTTTTTACAAATATTTAAGTATAAAAATGAAAGGCTATGCATCTTCTTTTCATTAACGCCCCACCTTTACAATTATAAAGAAAAATCTAAAAATAAATAAAAACTAGAAACACACTCTTAAAC
Source organism: Tenacibaculum aestuariivivum (assembly GCF_964507685.1). GTDB lineage: Bacteria > Bacteroidota > Bacteroidia > Flavobacteriales > Flavobacteriaceae > Polaribacter > Polaribacter aestuariivivum. The sequence goes on along the minus strand of NZ_OZ208414.1, from coordinate 2,212,664 downwards.
CCTTGAAAAACAAGACATTTACCCTTATAGGTAAAATTAGTATTAAAAAATAATAATTTTATTTAAAAAAGTTTGTCATATAAAAAAAAAGTTTACATTTATCGCATCTTATTAGATAGGTTCAATGCAACGTTTTACTTATTTCGTAAATGACTTTTGTTGGAAGATAAAAAGTTATTTAGTGTTTGGGAAACACAACGGAAAAATTAAGGTTTCTTCCTCTTCACAAAACTATATTTTGCCACTGTATTTTCATAGTCAGTCAGGCGAGTGCTTGGTATTAATTGTATAAGTTTTCATTTTTTTTTTGAGTTTAACAAATATGCTATAAGATAGCCGTATTATTTGTTTTTTAATTTAAAAAAGCCATAACCTATTGTTATAGCTAATTTTTTAAACAGCAGTCCTGTGCTTTAAAAACAGGTATAACCAATATAAAAAATGAATACAAGATATAAAGACTTAATAGAACAAACATTTGATTTTCCACAAGCAGAATTTCATACTGAAGATGACAATTTATTTTTTCACAACATTGATATGATGGAGTTAGTGAAACAATATGGTTCGCCATTAAAATTCACATACTTACCAAAAATATCTGAAAATATAGGTAGAGCAAAAAATTGGTTTCATAAAGCAATTGAAAAACACCAATATAAAGGAACTTATAACTACAGTTATTGTACTAAAAGTTCACACTTTAAATATGTATTAGAGGAAGCTCTTAAAAATGATATTCATATAGAAACCTCATCGGCTTTTGATATTGATATTGTAAAAACTTTAAAAAAAGAAGGTAAACTAAGTGATGATGCATTTGTATTATGCAACGGTTTTAAAAGAGACCAGTACATTAGCAATATAGCTAGTTTAATTGATGGTGGGCACACAAACTGTATTCCTATTATTGATAATTATGAAGAACTTGATTTAATATTGAATGAAACTAAAAGCAACTTTAAGGTAGGCGTACGTATTGCTTCAGAAGAAGAGCCTAAGTTTGAATTTTACACAAGTCGTTTAGGAATTGGATATAAAAACATTGTATCCTTTTATCAACGTGAAATTGCTAATAATCCACAAGTAGAGTTAAAAATGTTACACTTTTTTATCAATACAGGAATAAGAGACAATGCATATTATTGGAACGAGTTATTAAAGTGTTTAAACGTTTACATTAAACTTAAAAAAGTATGCACAACATTAGACAGTTTAAATATTGGAGGAGGGTTTCCTATTAAAAACTCATTAGCTTTTGAGTACGATTATGAATACATGGTAGACGAGATAATAAACCAAATAAACCTTACTTGTAAAGAAGCTGAAGTACCTGTGCCTAATATTTTTACAGAATTTGGAAGTTTTACTGTAGGTGAAGCTGGAGGGGCTGTATATGAAGTATTGTATCAGAAAAAACAAAACGACCGTGAAAAATGGAATATGATTAATTCTTCTTTTATTACCACTTTACCTGATGCATGGGCTATTAATAAACGTTTTATTATGCTTCCTTTAAACAAATGGGATCATAGATATGAGCGCGTTTTATTAGGAGGGTTAACTTGTGATAGTGATGATTATTACAACTCTGAACAGCATGTAAATGGTATATATTTACCTGCTTACGAAAAAGAAAAACCATTATATATTGGTTTTTTTAACACAGGTGCTTATCAAGAAACTATTGGTGGATTTGGAGGCTTACAACATTGTTTAATTCCACATCCAAAACACATATTAATTTCAAAAAACACTAACGGAAATATAATTACTAAACTATTTAAAGAACAACAAAAAAGCGAGGAATTGCTTTCTATTTTAGGATATGAAAAATAATACAACATACGCAGGGATTCCTGAAAATTACGCAAAATTAGAAACAGCTAATATCGTTTTAATTCCTGTGCCTTACGACGGTACAAGTACTTGGCAAAAAGGAGCTGATAAAGGTCCGGAAGCTTTTTTAAAAGCTTCTGAAAACATGGAGTTATACGATATTGAAACTGATAGCGAGGTTTATAAAGAAGGAATTTATTTAGCAGATGCCATACTTGAAAACTCATCACCAGAAAACATGGTAGAAGCAGTTCATCAAGCAACCAAAAAGTACATCAATAAAAATAAATTTGTAACCCTTTTTGGAGGAGAACATTCAATCTCTATTGGAACAATTAGAGCTTTTAATGAATGTTTTGACAACTTAACAGTATTACATATAGATGCGCATGCTGATTTACGTAAACAATACCAAGGCTCATCATGCAACCATGCTTGTGCTGTTTATGAAGCTAGCCAAAACACAAATTTAGTACAAGTAGGTATTAGAAGTATGGATGCTTCTGAAAAAACAGCTATGAACATGGATAAAACTTTTTTTGCTCATGATATGGCTGTAAATGAATATTGGATGGATAATGTTATTGAACAACTAACCGGAAACGTATTTATTACTTTTGATTTAGACGCCCTAGATCCTTCAATAATGCCAAGTACCGGAACTCCCGAACCTGGAGGATTGTTTTATTATGAAACATTAGAATTCTTAAAAAGAGTTTTTGATGAACGCACTGTTGTAGGTTTTGATATTGTAGAGTTATGCCCTAATGAAACAGAAAAATCTTCTGATTTTTTAGCCGCTAAATTGTACTACAAAATGTTGAGTTATAAATTTTCTTTAAATAATGATACATACGATAACGTAGAAGAAATAAATACCGCAAATACTGTTAGCAAACTTACAAAGTTTAAAAATAATGATGACAATGATTTTTAGGTTTCAATAATGATTCAAAATATAGAAAATATAGAACTACAGTTTTTAACGCTTGATGATTATAAAGCATTAAAAAAAGCAATGATTGAAGCTTATTCAACCATGCCCGACTCTTACTGGAAAGAATCACAAATAAAACGCTTAATAGATAAATTTCCTAAAGGACAGGTAGTTATTAAAATTAATGGAGAACTAGCAGGCTGTGCATTATCAATTGTAGTAGATTATGATAGTTTTGATGATAAACATACTTATGAAGATATTACAGGTAAATATACTTTTGATACCCATAAAGAAGATGGAGACGTTTTATACGGAATAGATATTTTTATAAAAGCAGAATATCGAGGCTTACGCTTAGGTAGAAGATTATACGATTATAGAAAAGAACTTGCTGAAAATTTAAACTTAAGAGGTATTGCCTTTGGAGGTAGAATTCCTAATTATCATAAGTTTGCAGCAACTTTATCACCAAAAGAATATATAACAAAAGTAAAACGAAAAGAAATTAACGATCCTGTTTTAAACTTTCAGATTTCAAATGATTTTTATCCAACAAAAATTTTAAATGGATATTTAGAAGGTGATGAAAATTCAGGAGAATTTGCCGTACTATTAGAGTGGGATAACATTTATTATAAAAAAATATCAAAAAAAGCAACAACTAAAAAAACAGTTGTCCGCTTAGGGTTAATTCAGTGGCAAATGCGTTTGTATAAAAATTTAGAAGAACTAATGCAACAAGCAGAGTATTTTGTAGATGCTGTTTCTGCATACAGGTCTGACTTTGCCTTATTTCCTGAGTTTTTTAATGCTCCTTTAATGGCTGACAACAACCACCTACCTGAATCAGAAGCAATTAGAGAATTAGCAAAATATACACCAAAAATAGTTCAAAAATTTTCAGAGTTAGCTATTACATACAATATCAATATTATTACTGGTAGTATGCCAGAAATTAAAAATGAATTACTATATAATGTAGGCTATATATGTAAACGAGATGGTACTACAGAACGCTATGAAAAACTACACGTAACTCCAGATGAAGCCAAAGTTTGGGGAATGCAAGGAGGAAATGAACTCAAAACTTTTGATACTGATTGTGGTAAAATAGGTGTTTTAATTTGTTACGACTCTGAGTTTCCTGAATTAAGTAGACTATTAGCTGAAGAAGGTATGGATATTTTATTTATTCCCTTTTTAACCGATACTCAAAATGGATACTCTAGAGTAAGACATTGTGCACAAGCAAGAGCAATTGAAAACGAATGTTATGTAGCCATTGCAGGTAGTGTTGGTAATTTACCTAAAGTTAATAATATGGATATTCAGTATGCACAATCTATGGTATTTACACCCTGTGATTTTTCATTCCCTGCAAACGGAATAAAAGCAGAAGCAACCACCAATACCGAAATGATTTTAATTGCTGATGTAGATTTAGACTTATTAAAAGATTTAAATCAATTTGGTAGCGTACGAAATTTAAAAGATAGAAGAACAGACATATTTGAGGTACGTAAACTTCAAAAAAAATAAATATTATAATGGATAAACCAATTACAAATTTTATAGAAAAATACTTTTTACACTTTAATGCTGCCTCTTTAGTAGATGCCGCTAAAGGGTACGAAAAACAATTAGCTGAAGGTTCAAAAATGTTAGTTTCCTTAGCTGGCGCAATGAGTACTGCCGAATTAGGTAAAATATTTGCAGAAATGATTCGTCAAAACAAAGTACACATTATTTCATGTACAGGTGCAAACCTAGAGGAAGATGTAATGAACTTAGTAGCACACTCACATTATAAACGCATTCCTAACTATCGTGATTTAACACCTCAAGATGAATGGGATTTGTTACTAAAAGGTTTAAATAGAGTTACAGATACGTGTATTCCTGAAGATGAAGCTTTTAGAAGGTTACAAAAACACATTTTCAAAATATGGAAAGATGCCGAAGATGCTAATGAACGTTATTTTCCGCATGAATACATGTATAAATTATTACTTTCAGGAGTATTAGAAGAGTATTACGAAATTGATTTAAAAGATTCGTGGATGTATGCTGCTGCCCAAAAAAACTTACCAATTGTTGTTCCTGGATGGGAAGATTCTACGATGGGTAACATTTTTGCTTCTTACGTAATGAAAGGTGAGTTAAAAGCTAACACCATGAAATCAGGTATTGAATACATGACTTTTTTAGCTGATTGGTATACTGATAATTCTGAAAATGGAATTGGATTTTTTCAAATAGGTGGAGGTATTGCTGGCGATTTTCCTATTTGTGTAGTACCAATGTTGTATCAAGATATGGAAAGAGAAGATACACCTTTTTGGAGCTATTTCTGCCAAATTTCAGATTCAACAACAAGCTATGGTTCATATTCAGGTGCTGTACCTAATGAAAAAATTACTTGGGGAAAACTAGATATTGACACCCCTAAATTTATTATCGAAAGTGATGCTACTATTGTTGCTCCATTAATTTTTGCTTACCTTTTAGAAATGTAAAAATGAAACGTATAATTGTAGATTATAAAAAACTAACCCGTGATATTTTAGATTTATTAATTGAAAAATATCCTGATGGTTATGATTATAGCGATGTAATTTCATTTAAAAACACCGCAGGACAAACTATCAAAGCGGTAGAAATTAAAACTAATGACACGCTATATCTTGTCAAAATAAGCGCCATGTTAGAACAAACTATGGAAGATTATTTAGAAGATGAAGACTCATTTGAAGAGCTATAAACTAGCTAAATAAAACAAATAGTATTGAGAAATTTGTTAAAAAACACATAGTATCAATACTATTTTTAAACCCTTTCTGTCTTTAAAACTCAAACATTATTTTAACAAAAAAAACACGTAATCAAATTGATTACGTGTTTTTTTATAGTAATAATTACTATTTTATTATATAGTTTCTCCTAACTCTTTTAATTTAGATGTATTTTCAGCTAACATTAACTCATCAATAATTTTCTGAATATCACCATTAATAATATTAGACAAGTCATATAATGTTAAACCAATTCTATGATCTGTCATACGCCCTTGCGGAAAATTATAGGTTCTAATTTTTGCAGATCTATCACCAGAAGTAACCATAGTTCCACGCTTTAAAGCATCTTCAGCATTTTTCTTAGCTAACTCCATTTCATATAAACGAGAACGCAATACTTTAAAAGCCTTCTCTTTATTTTTATGTTGCGATTTCTGATCTTGACATTGCGCAACCAAACCAGTAGGAATATGCGTTAAACGCACTGCTGAATACGTTGTATTTACCGACTGTCCTCCAGGACCTGATGAACAGAAAAAATCAATACGTACCTCTTTTGGATTAATTTCAACATCAAACTCTTCAGCTTCTGGAAAAACCATACACGTAGCTGCCGATGTATGTACACGTCCTTGAGTTTCGGTTTGCGGCACACGTTGTACACGGTGTACTCCTGCTTCAAACTTTAGTGTTCCATAAACATCATCACCTGTAACTTCAAATTGAATTTCTTTAAAACCACCATTTGTTCCTTCCGAATAATCTACCGTAGAAACCTTCCAACCTTTACTTTCGCAATATTTAGTATACATTCTAAATAATTCACCAGCAAAAATACTAGCTTCATCACCACCTGCACCAGCTCTAAGTTCAACAACGGCATTTTTGGCGTCTTCAGGATCTTTAGGAATTAACATAAATTTAATTTCATCCTCTAAAACAGGAATACGCTTTTTAGCATCATCCATTTCCATTTTAGCCATTTCTGTCATTTCAGCATCACTACCGTCTGCTATAATTTCTTTCGCCTCTTCAATAGAATCAATTAAGCTCTTATATTCATCTCCCTTTTTTACAACCTTGCCTAAATCTTTATATTCTTTACTTAATGAAACGTACCGTTTTTGATCCATTATAACATCTGGCTGGATAATTAAATCCGAAATCTCGTCATAACGTTGCTTTATAATTCTTAATTTATCTAACATCTTCTAGCTTTTCTGGTTTGCGAATTTACGGATTTTATCGGAATTAATTCAAAAATTCATTTTACTATATTTTAAATAACACCAATACAATAACATCTATAAAAAAAAGGCGAAGCTATTTCCCGCTTTCCGTACTCGCTCTCTGCGAGGAGCTCAAACAAATACTACAATCGGGGCTAAGCATTTCTATTAAATACAGGTATATCAAAAAGCCTCATTCCTTTTTTACAAAAAAAACGCAACAACCAACCTTAACAAAAAACAATTATCACCTCCTATACATTGCCTTTATATTAACCCAAAAAAACATTTTTTAGTTATCCGCATTTAGACGAACCACAACTACTACAAGTTAAACATCCTTCTTGATAAATTAAATCGGTAGATTTACAAGTATCACACGCCTGTCCTTTTGCCGTTGTACCATCTTCAACATAACGCTTTAACGCGCGTACCACTCCATTCTTCCAGGTATTTATCGATTCACTATCCAACTGTAAACTTTGTATTAACTCAACAATTTTATCAATAGGCATTCCGTGTCTTAAAGTACCTGAAAATAATTTTGCATAATTCCAAAACTCAGGATCAAACTTATGCGACAACCCTTCAATAGTTGTTTTATAACCTCGCTTATTGGTGTATTGAAAATCATAACGTGAAGTTCCATCTTCATTTCTATTCTTTAAAATTGCACCTTTTTCAACCCATCTTGGTATTAAAATTCCATCTTCATCATCAACCAAACCTGTAAAAATTTCGTAAGGTTTACCATCAACCAAACCTATAAAAGCAATCCATTTTTCTTTTTTATTTTGAAAACGAACAACATCTGCCTCTAATATTTCTGGACGTTTAATAGGAAAAGAGGTAAGCATACTCTGTGTACGCTCTTCCTTTTTCTCATCATTAGAAATTAACACACCTGAGCGTGACCCATCTCTATAAACCGTTACCCCTTTACAACCAACTTCCCATGCTTTTAAATACAAATCACCTACCAAATCTTCTGAAACATCGTTTGGTAAATTAATAGTTACACTAATTGAATGATCTACCCATTTTTGCACAGCACCCTGCATGGTAACTTTACTTAACCAATCAACATCATTAGAGGTTGCTTTATAATAGGGTGATTTTTTAATCAACACATCTAACTCTTCTTGTGAAAAGTTTTTAGCCGAATCTATTCCATTCACATCCATCCATTGCTTAAACCTGTGGTGAAAAACCACGTATTCTTCCCATGAATCACCAACTTCATCAACAAAATCTACGCGCGAATCCTTATCATTCGGGTTTACTTTTTTTCTTCTCTTATACACAGGCATAAAAACAGGTTCAATTCCTGATGATGTTTGAGTCATTAAACTTGTAGTTCCTGTTGGTGCAATTGTTAATAATGCTATATTTCTTCGACCATACGTTAACATATCATTGTACAAATTACTATCAGCTTCTTTTAAACGTAAAATAAAAGGATTATTTATTTCTTTTTCAGCATTATATATTGAAAAAGCACCGCGCTCTTTTGCCAAATTTACCGAAGCTCTATAAGTTTCTAACGCTAATATTTTATGAACTTTTTCTGAAAAACTATTACCCTGTTTACTTCCATATCTAATACCTAAAGCCGCTAACATATCACCCTCAGCAGTAATTCCAATACCCGTTCTTCTTCCTTCTTGAGCTTTATGCCTTATTTGCATCCACAAGTTTTTTTCAATTGCTTTTACATCATCTCTCTCAGGGTCTGAAGCTATTTTTTCTAAAATTTTATCAATTTTTTCTAATTCTAAATCAATAATATCATCCATCATTCTTTGAGCAATTACAATATGCTTTTTGAATAATTCAAAATTAAACACAGCTTTTTTTGTAAACGCATTTTCTACATAAGAAAATAAATTAATAGCTAATAATCTACACGAATCATAAGGACACAAAGGTATTTCTCCACACGGATTGGTAGAAACTGTTTTATATCCTAAATCAGCATAACAATCTGGCACTGATTCATTAATAATCGTATCCCAAAATAAAATACCAGGCTCGGCAGATTTCCATGCATTGTGCACTATTTTTTTCCATAATTTTTTAGCAGGTATTGTTTTTGACACTTTAGGATTAACATTAAAAACAGGATATTTTTGAATGTAATTTGTATCATTTTTTACGGCCTTCATAAAAGCATCATCTATTCTAACAGATACATTTGCACCAGTTACTTTTCCTTGTGCTAATTTTGCATCAATAAAATCTTCTGAATCAGGATGGTTAATTGATACTGATAACATTAATGCTCCTCGACGTCCATCTTGAGCAACCTCTCGGGTTGAGTTAGAATAACGCTCCATAAAAGGAACAATTCCTGTTGATGTTAAGGCAGAATTTTTTACTGGCGACCCTTTGGGTCTAATATGTGATAAATCATGACCAACACCTCCACGCCTTTTCATTAACTGCACCTGTTCTTGATCTATTTTCATAATTCCTCCATAAGAATCAGATGCTCCGTCATTTCCTATTACAAAACAATTAGATAAAGAACCTACCTGAAACGGATTTCCTATGCCTGCCATAGGACTTCCTTGCGGAACTATGTATTTAAAATTTTTAATTACCTCAAAAATAGCGGCTTCGGTTAATGGGTTTTTATACTTTTGTTCTACTCTTGCTATTTCTTTAGCAATTCTAGTATGCATATCATTCGGAGTACTTTCATAAATATTTCCGTCAGAATCTTTTAACGCATATTTATTTAACCAAACACTTGCTGCTAAATCGTCGTTATTAAAATAACTTAAAGCTGCTGCTAAAGCTTCTTGTCTTGTAAATATTTTTGTATATGTTGTTTTAGAAGCAGCTTTTATTATTGATTTCATTATTTCTACGAGCTAATTAGATTATTTTGAAATAAATCAAAATTAACAAAATAAAACACTTTATAACATGATCTAAGTCACAAAAAATAATAAATTTTCTAAAATAAAACTTACTCAAACTTAGTAAAAAACACATATTTAACGCAATTTAGTTGCATCTTTATCACAATTTAGTTGCATTTGCAAAAAAATACTATACTTTTGGCTATATATTAAAAATACTATTGTTTTCTTCTAATGAAAAGTGATCGTCTAAAAAATAGCATTACCTATTTACTTCTTGTTATTTTCATTTCTATGAAAATGGCAGGTTTACACATGCTGTCTCATAACGACGATAAAAATCACCCATCAGATTGTACTACTTGTGATTACGTTATTTCTCACAACATAACCCCCACGCTTCCATTTAACATTATAGATTACACATTTAAAGAAATTAAATATGGTATTCAGATAGAGAAATTAGAGAACTATAATTTTCTTATCTCAAGTACTATTGCTTCTAATCAACTATTTTCTCGCCCCCCTCCTTTTTAACTGTAAGATTTTTTTCACTTACACCCCACTTTCTTTATAAAATTTAGGCATACTTAAAACAACATATACTATGCTTTTAAGCATGTTTAAGTTTTATAAATGAAATGAAAACAGTTTTTCACTAAAAAAATAAAAGTGAAAACTGCTTAAAAACACAGGCTACACTATTGTTTTTTCAACACATACACTTATTACACTAGAAATAAGATAGTTATTTGAAAAAATTAAACAACACCTAATATAGGAAGGTCTACGCTTATCTATTTTTTTCATCTAAAAAAAATGTTACAATAAAAGGGGGTAACCGAAAACCCTATAATTATAGAGTAGGTAAAAAAAATTAAATATAATCATCATGAAAACTAAGAAATCAATTATCTCAAAAATTTTAACTGAGAAAGCAAAACAACCTATCGGAAGTGGACATTGTAGTAATTGCGGACATTGTCATCACACTTTATAGTAACATAAAGGGAAAGCCGAAAACCTTGTTAAACAGAGTAGGCACAAGTACTAAACAGTATAATTATGAAAACTAAAAAATCAATTATCTCAAAAATTTTAGCTGAAAAAGCAAAGCAACCTATCGGAAGTGGACACTGTAGCAATTGCGGGCACTGTCATCATACTTTATAGTGTAGTTTTAAATAAGCGGTAGAAATAATTCTACCGCTTTATAAAATAGTGTTAAAAACTAACCAAAACATGACAAAACTAACTGAAAGCCAATTAAAAAACCTATTAGAATTCACAGATGCAGATGTAATATCGAGGTTTATAGATATATATAATCTTCCAGAAACTGAAGTTGAAGATATCTTGTCGGAAACACTGAAGTTTTTATACATAAGTCAAATTCCAGGAGTTTTTATACCTGATGACTTACTAATTATAGATGAAATGTGGCACAACCTAATCTTATTTACACCTCTATATCATAAGTTTAGTAAGGAATATATGAATACCCCTTACTTTCATCATCTTCCTGCTACAAAAGCTGAAAAAGATCAAAAGAAAGAAGAGTTAAAAATTTCATACGACACATCACGAAAAAAATATTTAAAAAAACTAGAGTTCCTCCTATCAACTACCTATGATTATTTTGGAGAAGAAACTGTAAATAAATGGTTTGAATTATATCCGAAAAAATATAGCAAAGAAAATATTAAAAAATTGAAAAAGTAAATAATGAGTATTTTTCCAAAAAGAACCATACCTGGTAGTACTGTCACAATACACTGGAACTTCAACACCTCTCATTTAAAAGGTACTCATTTATGTCCATTCGTTAAAATTGGAGTTAAAGACCCTAAAGGTAATATAACCATGCTTTTTAAAAAACATGTTATTGCTTTTCCTACCCCAAACAAAGATGAAAAAGAGCTCGAATCTATTAAAGGACCTAAATATTTAAATAAAAACATTCCTTTGTTAGTAATAGCAGATTACCTTAAAGGTTCTTGTAAACGAGAAAAACTTGTAGAAATTTTAACAAACATACAGTCTGGTCGTCATTACTATTTTACCTATAATATACCTAAAGATGCTCCTTTAGGTAAATACTCACTTATTTCTGAAATTCATAATAATGGAAATGTAAAATATTCAAAAACAGCTCTTGATGATCATTTTTGGGTAGAAAAAATTTCTCTTATCTCTTTAACAGAAAAAGGAACTAAAAAAACAGCTATAATTCATAATAATTCAAAAGAACCGACTCCTGTAAAAATTGTAAAAACAGATATTGATTTAAACGGTTGTATGAAAACAAATATTACTGCTTTTGAAATGAACCCAGAAGAAACAAAACATATTTTAATCCCCAAAGGAAAAGCTTTTTTACTTTATAATGAAGAAAGGGAAACACTAAGCTTAAGTGAAAAAAGTAACAATTATATAATCAGAAATCAGGAAATACTATCTATCAGTAAAAAAAAAGAATTGGATTGTTTACTGAAAAAAGATGATGATGAAGCTTTTTGGCTTTCACCTGAAGCTAAAGATTTATGGGATAAATCAGATGGACTATTAAATAAAGACAGTCTTTCTAAGGAAGAAATCGATGTATTTAAAGAAATGTATGAACAAGGACTCATTAAACAAATAAAATTATAACAACAGAAATTCTAAATATTAAAAAAAATTAATGAAAATTGTAAAACTACTACTATTCTGCCTATTAATAAGTAATTACGCATTTTCTCAAAATAAGAGTATTATAGGAATAATTACAGATAATAAACAAACTCCTCTTGCAGGAGCTCATATACAAATACTAAAAACAAATAAAGGAACCATTACTAATAAAAATGGTACTTTCAACTTAAAAAATTTATCTGAAGATACTTATACTCTAGAGATTTCTCATATTAGTTTTGAAACTAATTTCATTACAATAAACACTTCTAAAAAGACTAAAATTAAGATCTCTTTAACTCCTAAACAAAACCAACTCAAAGAAATAGCTATTACGAGTAAATCAAAAACTCAACAACAAAGAGAAAGTACAGCAAGTGTATCGATTCTAAAAATGAAAAAATTTAGAGAAAGAAATACAAATACTAGTGATATTATTAAACAAATTCCTGGAGTAAATGTTAGACAAACAGGTGGTTTTGGTAGTGATTCAAAAATTTACGTAAATGGAATGACTGGAAAATCTATCCCTTTTTTTATAGATGGAATTCCAATATCTTATTTCGGTTCAGGCCTAGGTTTAAACGTATTACCAGCAAGCTTAATAGACCAAATAGAAGTTTACAAAGGTGTTGTTCCTGTTAACTTAGGTGCTGATGCTCTTGGCGGTGCAGTAAATATTATTACTCGAAAATCATATACCGATTATCTCGATGCTTCCTACTCAGCTGGCTCATTTAATAGTCATAAAATAAATGTAAATAGTCAATTCGTAAACACCAATAAAAATTGGATGTTTGGAATTCATTCTTTTTATAACCACTCTGATAATGATTATAAAATAGATGTTGAAATTCCTAATGAATTTGGAAATCCAAAACCTGTAACAGTTAAGCGTTTTCATGATAAATTTTCTAATTATCTATTAAATTTTTATACAGGAGTTTACGATAAAACTTATGCTGATAGCTTCGTTTTCAATGTGCGTTTTTCAGGTTTAAAAGATGATATTCAACATAATGCAATTATGGCACAACCTTATGGTGAGGTTACATACGATGAAGCTACTTTAGGTACTTCTTTAGAATATGGAAAAAAGGAAATTTTAAACAACACTAACCTAAAATGGTACACTGCTTATAACAATACTAAAAGTAATTTTATAGATACCTCTTTAAATATCTATACTTGGGATGGTAAAATTTTTGACAAACGAACAGATGGTGGTGAAATTTCAGCCTCTCGAAATAATTTAAAATTTACTTCACAAAACTTCTTAAACAGAATTAACATAAAATACAGCCCATGGTTAAAAGGTAATTTTACCCTAAATATATTTTCAGCTTGGTCTAAAAGAATAGGAAAAGACCCAATTGCTGCTGAGTTTTATGGAGAAGACTTTTTTGCAAACCCTACCAGTCTTTTAAAAAACGCTACTGGCTTGGCATATGAACACAATTTTTCAAAAAATTTAACGACCTATACAGGTGTAAAGCATTTTTGGATGAATGCTAATGGCTATGAAATTCAAAATATGGAATACATTCCAAGCAAACAAAAAACAACAAATTTCGGTTTTCTACAATCTCTAAGATTCCGTTTTTCTAAGAATTTTTTGATAAAATCTTCTTATGAATATGCTACTAGGCTTCCTGATGAAATAGAACTTTTTGGTGATTTTACATTAGTAAAATCTAATCCTTTTTTAAAACCAGAACAAAGTCATAATTTAAATTTAGATTTTCAGTTAAACTCAAAAAAAATTAATTGGGATACCAATCTTTTTTATCGTAATACAAATAATGTTATTTGGCTACGTACATCAAAGTTTTATGCTCAATATCAAAATCTCTTAAAATCACGTACGCTTGGTATAGATACCGAAATACGATATAGCCCACTCAAGACACTTGACCTAAAAGCAAACGTTACTTATCAAGATTTAAGAAATCGCTCTCCTAAAAGTAGTACAGGATCAGTAGACAATGGTTATTTTAACGCAAGACTACCTAACATCCCTTATCTTTTTGGAAACACGGAAATCCGATATCATAGAAAGAAATTTCTAAGTACAAAAAATAACATTTCAGCTTGGTGGTCTGCCAATTATGTTAATGAATTTTATCTCTATTGGGCTGTAGATGGAAACAAAGATTTCAAAAAAACAATTCCTTCTCAATTTACTCAAAACATAGGAATAACTATTTCACACCCTTCTAATCATTGGGCTATTACTTCTGAAGTCACAAATATTTTAGATAACAAAGTATTCGATAATTTTAGTGCACAGCGTCCAGGAAGAGCATTTAGTATAACACTTAGAACCTTAATTAAATAAATTTAACCGTTAACTCGAAAAAACGAGAAATTAAACACAAAGAAAATGAAAAAACAATTTTTAAAAAAAATAAAAACATTATTATTTTACGCTACATTAACCTTTACAATAATAAGTTGTAACGATGATACTCCAAATGACAGCTCAAATCCTATTGTACTAAACTTTGGTATTACTACTGTAAGTGGTGCATGGCCTAATCAAACCTCTTATATACAAGGTGTCGAAGATTTAAACTTTTCTACTTTAGAAAACAAAAATGCTTTAGAGTTAAATGGAAATTCAGGAACAATTTCTTATAACAAAGCATTATATGCATCACCTTTTGGAGCTCCCGCAACATTAGTTAAATACTCATTTAATGATAATGGAGAGACTATTGAAGAAGAACGAATTGTAGTTCCTGGAGCGAATACTTTTTCTACAGTTTATTTTGAAAATGAAAATATTGCCTATGCATCTGTTGCTGGTGGTATTTCAAAACTTATCATTTTTAACCCTACCACAATGCGTATTACAGGAGAGGTAAGTTTAACATCAATTACTAAAAGATTTCCTGAAGCTACTCGTACTTATTATTTAGATATGATGGCACGAAATAGTAAGTTATTTATGGGCCTACATTACGAAAATAATTTCACTCCGTTAAACGACTCAGCTTATGTTGCAGTAATTGATTTAAACCAAAAAGTAGTAGAAAAAATTATATCTGATAAAAGAACAGGGATGGTTTTTGGAGGACAAGCAGCTAATACAGGAATGATAAAAACTACTAATGGTGATATTTACGTACAAGGTTTAGGAACTAAACTAAGTGGAGGTAACAGCCCTAGTGGACTCTTAAAAATAAGTAATGGACAAACCTCTTTTGACCTAGACTATTTTATGGACATGGAAAACGCTACAGGAAACGTGTGCTATGGGATATACCAAATGCCTAATGGAAGAAGTTTTACAACAAAAGTTGAAGATGAAACTGATTTTTATGAATTTAGTACAGGTGAGCCACAATTTAAATATTTTGAGTTAGACCTAGAAAATAAAACAAGTTTAGGAGCTGTACCTGGGCTTCCAACAACCTATGGTTCACGTAGAATGATAATCTTTCCTTACAAGGATAATAAATTACTATTCACAACAGCTACCAATGATGAAAATGCTGTATTTAGTTTTGATACTACAACAAATACCTCTAGTAAATTATTTACATCTAACGGAGGATACATAACAGGATTAGAAGATTTAAATAACGAATAAAAAACATGTTAAAAGCTGAAAATCTTACAAAAAAATATGGTGATTTTACCGCACTAAATTCATTAAATTTAAACATAAAAGCAGGTGATATTTTTTGCCTGCTTGGCGCAAATGGTGCTGGAAAATCGACTACTATAAACTTATTTTTAAATTTTATAGCACCCTCTTCTGGAAAAGCTTTTGTTAATGGTTTTGATATAGAGAAATACCCTAAAAAAACCAAACAGTGGTTATCCTATATTCCTGAAAACCTTCAACTATACCAAGATATGACAGGACTTGAAAATCTTCATTTTTTTTGTGGTCTTCAAGGTGGAAATCAAAAAAAAAATGAATTAGCTTTTTTACTTTCACAATCAGGACTGCAAGAAGATTTCATATTAAAAAGAGTAAGTAGCTACTCTAAAGGAATGCGACAAAAGGTAGGTATTGCTTTAGCAAGAGCAAAAGGAGCTAAAATTTTACTATTAGATGAACCTACATCTGGATTAGACCCTAAGGCAAGTAATGAATTTTCACAACTTTTACTAGAGATGAAAGAACAAAAAGTCGCCATTTTAATGGCGACTCACGATCTTTTTCGTGCCAAAGACACTGGTACTCAAATAGGAATCATGAAAGAAGGTCTTTTAGTTGATTTAATGAAATCTGATCAAGTCTCTTTTCAAGATTTAGAGAAAAAATACTTAAAACATATGCACACTTAATATGAAGTGGCAATAAAAACATTAAAACCAAACCAAGCTGTGTATTTAACAGATATCTATAAAAATTTAAATAGATGAAAAATCAAATCTTTTTAATTGCTAAAAAGGAGCTTACGAGTGTAATGAGGCAAAATTCCTTAAAAATTTTATTTACCATAATTATAGTTCTTTTGGGTTTTGCTGTATATGGAGGCCACATTGCTTATAAACATCAAACTGCAATGGTAGAAACCGCCCAAAAAGAAAGAAGAACTGAATGGCTAGATCAAGGACACAAACATCCCCATATTGCTGCACACTACGGTACCTTTGTTTTTAAACAAAAAACACCTCTTAGCCTTTTTGATTTTGGTTTAGACACCTATACTGGAACTTCTGTTTATTTAGAAGCGCATTATCCTCATGAATTTATGTTTAGGCCTGCACAAGGTTACGGGAATATGATTCGTTTTGGTGAATTAAGCGCAGCCTTGGTACTTCAACTATTATTACCACTTCTTATTATATTTATAACATTTCAAACTTTTACTAAAGAAAGAAAAACAGGAACCTTTAAACTCTTAATTAGTCAAGGTACTTCAATAAGGTCTATTTATATAGGTAAAGTCTTAGCCTATTTTGTAATTATTTTAGTAATAATAGTTCCTTTTTTCATAGGCTTGTATACCGTAGGTTTAAATGAAACAAATAGTTCAGCAATAAATAATATAGGGTTTCGCACCCTACTTCTTTTTCTTCTTTACATTGGTTATTTATGGATTTTTACAAATTTTTCGGTATGGATTTCTCTTAAAGCTTCTAGCTCTAGAAGTGCCCTTTTAACTCTTTTAATATTTTGGGTCGTAACAGGAATTATTATCCCAAAAACCTCAGCAAATTTGGGAGAAACGCTACACCCTTTACCTTCTATGAAAATATACAAAGAAGGTATACAACATGATATTGCAAATGGAATGGCAATAAATGAATCTAAAGAAGAAAGGTTAGTCAGACTAAAAGAAAATTATTTACAAGAATATAATGTTGATTCCATTCATAAACTCCCCTTAAATTTTAGTGGAATAGAAATGCAAGAAGGCGAAGAATATGCTAATAAAGTATACGATTTTCATGAAAAAAAACTTCATGAAAAGTTTGAACTTCAAAATAAAACAGAAAGTTTAATGAGTTTTATAGCCCCTTATATAGCAATTAGAAACCTTTCTATGGCCATCTCTGCAACTGACTGGCATAGTTTTAATGATTTTCAAAGAAAAACAAAAACTTACCGCCGACATTTAATACGAACAATGAATTATGATATGGCAAAAAACTCACGCTATGGTGAGTTTTATGAATACAAAGCTGGAAGAAACTTGTGGGAAACAATCTCAGATTTCAAATACCAAGCACTTATTGTGACTAAAACATTAAAGTATTACAAAATAGAACTAGCTTCATTAGCTCTTTGGTTTTTAGCAATACTCTTTCTGACACCTTCTACTTTTAAAAGCAAAATAATATGAAGTTAATTTTACTATTATGGCAACGTGAAGGTATTTCTATTATTAGAAACATCTTTCAAATGATTCTATTAACATCGATTGTTCTTTTAGGTATCTACGCCATATATTATGGAAACTCTATAATAACAAAGCAACAAGAAACAATCGAAAATGTTCAAAGCATTGAAAAAAATGAATTTGAAAACTATAAAAAAAGTTTTACTAACAAACACACATCCGTTAAAGAAAAACAACTGTTTAATATAGCTTCCGACCCTGCCTATGCATGGTACAGACATGAATATCATGCTGTTTTAAATCCTCATAATTTAGCGCACATGTCATTAGGGCAAAGAGATATAGAACCTTATTACCGTAAACTAACAGCTACGAGTCTGTATTATCAATTATTTGAAAATGAATTAGCCAACCCTCTTAAACTATACATTGGAAATTTTGACCTTTCTTTTGTCCTTATTTACTTATTCCCCTTACTTATAATCGTTTTTACTTACGGATTGTATGCTGAAGAAAAAGAAAACGGGATGCTTCCATTACTAAAATTACAAACCGTAGGATTAAGTAAAATATTATTAATTAGAATTTCTTTTTACTACGTATTAATTGCATGCATAGCATTTCTCTTATCCTCTATTGGTTTTTTAATAGCCACGAATGTAAAAATCTTAACCATTACGCTATGGATAACCGCTATTTTATGCTACTTCAGTTTTTGGTTTACCTTAATGTTCTTTTTAGTTAGTCTTAAAAAAAACTCTTCTCTAACGGCTATTTCTGCTGCTGGGTTATGGCTTTTATTTCTAATTGTTTTACCTGCTGTAATAAATGTATATGCCAATATCGCGTACCCAATAGATAATATGTCACTTGCAGATATTACCCGAAGAAAAAGTCTTGAAAACGAAGAAGACATAAACGAAGCCAAGTCTGTAATTCGTGAATACCTACACTATCGTGATGATTTAAAGGAAGCCAAAGCTTTAATTGATATAAACACAATGCCTAAAGCTTATGCAGCTTTTACCGCTCTAAACGACAACCATCACAAAAAGAAAGTTGTTGATTATTTTAACCAAATTCAGTTACGTCAAAAATGGATTTCATTATTTCAATGGGCAAACCCTGCAGTAAATACTCAAAACATTTTAAATAAAATTACAGAAACGGATGCTGCAATTTTTCAAGACTTTCATCAGTCAATTACGAATTTCCATAAAGAGATTACTCACTTTTATTTTGACAGACTTTTTTTAAATAAACAAATAACAAATAACGATTATAAAAACCTCCCTAAATTTAATCTGAACACAAACAACTCATCTAAAATTAAAAACATTAGAAGCAGTTTAATAGAAATTATAAGCATCTCTTTTTTCCTTTTTGGTTTATCATTCATTTTTTTCAATAAAACTATTTTCACTAAAGTCTTTAAAAAATAGACTCCTAAAATATTTTTCAATGAAATTCACGATGCTAAAACATAAAAAAAAGCCTGACTTTCTGAATGACAACCTTTGGAAACTTATGCTAAAACTTTCTACTCCTAGTATTTTAGGAATGATGGTTATATCTATTAACGGACTCGTTGATATATTTTATACTAGTTATTTTATAGGAGTTAAGGCCTTTACAGGAATTTCAATGTTATTTCCCTTAATGTTAGTTGTTACAAGTGTTACCGTTTTTGTAGCTGCTGGTTCTGCATCGGTTCTTAGTAGAGCCATAGGTGCAAATAATACTGAAATTCAACAAAAAATCATTCCAAATATGATAGCCTTATCCCTAATCGGGGCTGCTATAATAATCATACCTGGTATTATTTTTTCTCATGAAATAGTTTCTTTATTAGGTATATCAGCAGCATTATTTACCTATGCTTTAGATTATTATAGCATATATATTCTTGGTGCTTTTTTTAGTATTTATGGGCTTTCTGCCAATGGCTTAATACGTGCAGAAGGTAAAATAGGGCAAGCAATGCGCTTCACCTTAATTTCTGTAATTTTAAATCTTTTGTTAACCCCTTTATTTATCGGTGTTTTTAACATGGGGGTTGCTGGTGCTGCTTGGAGCAGTATTCTTACAATGGTTTTATACAGTTTATTAACATCTTTATATTTTATACGAAGAAAAGCAACTTTTAGCACCACTAAGTTTCGTATAAAATTAGAACCTAAAATTCTTAAAAGTGTTTTAAGTATTGGTTTTTCAGCGTTTTCAATGCAACTATCTAATATATTTAGGCAATTTATATTGTTTAGGCTAGTTGCTTTATATGGAAACTTAGAGGCAATGGCATTTTTTAATGCTACTTTTAGATTATTCTCTTTTTTAGCTATTCCTGTTTTAGGTCTTTTTCAATCAATGCAACCTGTTATCGGAATAAATTACGGAGCTAAAAAAATACATAGATGCCTTAAATGTGTATCTATTTATAGGTTGGCTGGTACCATACTTGCCTTAATATTGGTAACACCTATATTTTTATTTCCTGAAATATTAATTAATATTATGCTACCAAACAAAGAGCTTAATCAAACAGAAATATTCAATTTACAAATGATATTGTGTATTTTGTTCTTTATTCCAATATCATCTAGTAGTATCGTACTTTTTCAAAGTATTGGTAAAGCTAAATTAGCTACTTTATTACCTGTAGGTCGCCAACTATTTCTTTTCGTACCCATTATATTCATTTTTACAAAATATCATGATATTCAAGGAGTATATTACGGTCTTGTATTAGAAAGTATACTCTACAGCTTTGTTTTATGGATTATATCTCAACGAACTCTTCAAAAACTATAACTAACCTCATAAAAAAAACAGAAAGTTTATTTATTAAGGTAACTACCTTTTTTGAGCTACAACATGAAAAACGTGCCAAAATTTTTCTTTTCCAGACAATGTTTTTCCTTTTTTGGTAGTTTCCTTAAAGTATAACAATTCAAAATCTTCAAATAAACTCTTTATTCCTTTTTCATCATGAAAAATCATTTCATTATTAGAACTCCATGAATCTTCTTTTCCAAAAAAATGTCCAGAAAAGAAACCTTTAGCATTAATACTTTTAAGAATAATAGTCCACAGGTTTTCAAATTTATCTGGATGGCAAAAAGGCAAAGAAAAGGTTGTATTAACCAAATTAACAGAAGGCAACTCTTTTAAACTTTCAAAAGAGGTATTTTTAAAGTTAACCTTTGATGTATGTTCAGTATTTATATACTTTTGTATATGTAGCAAAGAATCTGACTCTTTATCTATAGCCAAAACCTCTAAACCTTCACTTAACATAGCAAAAGTATCTACACCATTACCACAGCCTAAATCAATAGCTTTAAATCCGCTTAAATCACCTTTACCTTTCATTAAAACTAATGCCTGGCTCAATGTATAAGCAGGAGGATGATTTTCTTTACTTACTTTATCGTAATGTACTTTCCACATCTTTTTTATTCTTATTCTAAACAAAAATAACGAAGTAATCACTTTTATAGCAATATTTTATCGATTCTTTAACACCTTTTTTTGTACGATTTTAAAATTGCAAGCCAACCTATATTCAACTTCACTTACTCCTTTTTCTTGGCTATTATTTTATCTAAAAACCACATAAATCCCTATTTAAAATTAACCAATAAAAAAACCTAAACAATAAAAACATTGTTTAGGTTTAAATAATTTAATACTATTAAAATAGTCGTTTAGGTACTTTTATTTAATATTCAAAAGTTCCGAATTCACTATTTATAGTTAATTTTTTAGTTTCAGAAGCTTCTACGCTACCTACAATTTGAGCATTTACATTGTATGATTTAGAAATCGCTATAATATCTTCAGCTACTTCTGGAGATACATAAAGCTCCATTCTATGCCCACAGTTAAATACTTGATACATCTCTTTCCAATCTGTTTTAGATTGTTCTTGTATCAACTTAAATAAAGGAGGTATTGGAAACATATTATCTTTTACAATATGTAGTGCCTCTACAAAATGTAAAATTTTAGTTTGTGCTCCACCAGAACAATGAATCATTCCGTGAACAGTATCTGAATTAAATTTTGATAAAATTTCTTTAATAATAGGTGCGTACGTTCTTGTTGGTGATAAAACTAATTTACCTGCATCAATTGGAGAGTTTTCAACAGCATCTGTTAATTTTGTTTTTCCAGAATATACTAAATCCGCAGGAACAGCAGCGTCATAACTTTCAGGATACTTTGTTGCTAAATAGTTATCAAAAACATCGTGACGAGCAGATGTTAATCCGTTAGAACCCATTCCACCATTATACTCAGTTTCATAACTTGCTTGTCCAAAAGATTCTAAACCAACAATTACATCACCAGCTTTAATGTTTGCATTATCAACAACATCAGTACGTTTCATACGAGCTGTTACAGTAGAATCTACAATAATTGTACGTACTAAATCACCAACATCAGCAGTTTCACCACCTGTTGAATGAATCGTTACACCAAAACCTTTTAAATCTTCGATTAACTCTTCCGTTCCGTTGATAATTGCTGCTAAAACTTCACCAGGAATTTTACTTTTATTACGTCCAATTGTAGATGATAACATAATATTATCAGTAGCACCAACACATAATAAATCATCAATATTCATTATTAATGCATCTTGTGCAATTCCTTTCCAAACAGATATATCACCTGTTTCTTTCCAATACATATATGCTAACGAAGATTTTGTTCCGGCTCCGTCTGCATGCATAATCAAACAATAATCATCATCATTAGTCAAATAATCAGGAACTATTTTACAAAAAGCTTTTGGAAATAAACCTTTATCAATATTCTTTATAGCATTGTGAACATCTTCTTTAGATGCCGATACTCCGCGTTGTGCGTAGCGTTTAGAAACTTCGTTACTCATGTGTTATGTTGTTGTTGACTGCAAATTTAAAAGAATTCAAAAGGGTTTCCTATTTAATTTTTATTTAATTCTTTCTATAACTACTCTTTTATCGAATAAATAACAATTCTCTATACTTTGTTAAAGGCCATAAATTATCATCTACCATTAACTCTAATTTATCGCAATGGTAACGAATTTCATCAAAAAATGGTTTTACTTTACTACAGTATATATCTGCATTTTTCTGCCCTTTTAATTTATTTGCTTTTTTACGCTCTTCTGTCATTTTTTCAACATTAGAATTTATAGCTGCAATATGTGCTGATATTTTTTTTATTAAATCTATTTGCTCTTTAGCATAGCTTTTAAAACTATCTCCAAAAATTTCTTTTAACCCTTTTACATTTTCTATCAAAGTATTTTGATACTGAATAGCAATAGGAATTATATGGTTTCTAGCTATATCAGCCAACACTCTACTTTCTATTTGAACACGCATTGAATATTCCTCTAACTCAATTTCATGACGCGCAACCACCTCTACCTTATTCATCACATTCATTTCCTCAAAAAGTAAAATTGATTTATCTGAAATTTTAGCTTTTAAAGCATCAGGTGTTGTTTTATGATTACTCAACCCTCGTTTTTTCGCCTCCTTTTCCCACTCAACACCATACCCATCACCCTCAAACCTAATTTTTTTAGAAGCCTTTATATACTCTCTTAATACATTAAAAATGGCTTCATCTTTTTTTAGATTTTTCACATCAACCAACTCATCAACCTCAACTTTAAATTGTTTTAATTGCTTAGCTATAACAGTATTTAAAACAGTCATTGGCCCTGCGCAATTAGCCCATGAACCTACAGCTCGGAGCTCAAATTTATCTCCAGTAAAAGCAAAAGGAGAGGTTCTATTCCTATCTGTATTATCTAATAATATTTCAGGTATTTTACCAACAATATTTAATTTTAAATCTGTTTTTTCTTTTGGTGACAATTTTCCTTTGGTTACATTTTCTAACTCGTCTAACACAGCAGATAATTGAGAACCTATAAATACCGACATAATTGCTAAAGGAGCCTCATTTGCTCCCAATCTATGATCATTACTAGCACTAGCTATAGAAGCTCTAATTAACGCTTCATAATCATGTACCGCTTTAATAGTATTTACAAAAAAGGTTAAAAACTGCAAATTTTTCATAGGTGTTTTTCCCGGACTCAATAAATTAACACCTGTACTTGTTGCTAAAGACCAATTATTATGTTTTCCAGAACCGTTAATACCCGCAAATGGCTTTTCATGAAACAACACTTTAAATTGATGACGCTGTGATACCTTTTCCATCACATCCATTAATAATGAATTATGGTCAACGGCTAAATTAGCTTCTTCAAAAATGGGTGCTAATTCAAATTGATTTGGTGCTACTTCATTATGACGTGTTTTTACAGGAACGCCTAAAAGCATCGATTCTTGTTCTAAATCACGCATAAAACTCATGACTCTATCAGGAATTGAGCCAAAATAATGATCGTCTAATTGTTGTCCTTTTGCGGGAGAATGTCCTAAAAGTGTTCTTCCTGTCATCATTAAATCTGGTCGAGCAATTGCTAAAGCGGTATCAATCAAAAAATATTCTTGCTCCCATCCTAAAGTTGCATTTACTTTTGATACATTTTTATCAAAATACTTACAAACTGCCGTTGCTGTTGTGTCGAGTGCTTGCAAGGCTTTTAATAACGGTGCTTTATTGTCTAGCGCTTCGCCTGTATAGGCTACAAAAACTGTTGGAATACATAATGTTGTTCCATATATAAATGCAGGTGATGTTGGATCCCAAGCAGTATATCCACGGGCTTCAAAGGTGTTTCTTATCCCGCCGTGCGGAAAACTAGAAGCGTCAGGTTCTTGTTGCACTAATTTACCACCGTCAAAATGTTCCATCGCACCTCCACCCTGAACTGTTTCAAAAAAAGCGTCGTGTTTTTCAGCTGTTGCGCCCGTTAAAGGCTGAAACCAATGTGTATAATGTGTCGCATTTTTAGACAATGCCCAATCTTTCATACTTACCGCAATTTGATCGGCTATTTTTCGATCGATTTTAGTGCCAAATTCAATAGCATCCATCACACTTTTATACGCATCTTTTGTCATATATTGACGCATCGCTTGTTCATTGAAAACATTTTTTCCAAACAATTCTGAACGACGTCCTTTCTCTTCTATAAAAACAGGTTTTCGATGTAAAGTTTCTTGTAAAGCGCTAAATCTTAAAGTTGACATTATATATAGGTGTTATAAAATATTTATAAAGTGTAAAAAATGAAATAAAAGATATGAAATCGAACATCAAAAGTACACAATTTTATCAATTATAAAGAATACCCCTATAAAAAATAGGGGTAAATTATTTTAAAGTTAATTTTAAGTTTTTCACCCCTATAAATTTTAACATACAATATAAATTATTTATTTTTGCATCGAATTTGATTATAAAAAATATAGATTCTTATAGTATCATGGCAAAAATTAAGTTAGAGTACATTTGGTTAGACGGTTACAAACCAACGCAAAACCTACGAAGTAAAACAAAAGTTGAAGAACACGAAAATTTTCAAGGAACTCTTGAGGAATTAAAAAATTGGTCTTTTGATGGCTCATCAACAAGACAAGCTTCAGGAGGCGCTTCTGATTGTGTTTTAAAACCTGTTGCAATTTATCCTGATCCTGCTCGTATTAACGGATATTTAGTAATGAATGAAGTATTAAATGCTGATGGAACTCCGCATGAATCTAACGCTCGTGCAACTATTAATGATGACAATAACGATTTCTGGTTTGGTTTTGAACAAGAATATTTTATCATGGATAGAAAAACACAACTTCCTTTAGGATTTCCTGTTGGCGGATATCCTGGACCTCAAGGAATGTATTACTGTTCTGTTGGCGGAAGAAATACACATGGGAGAGATTTTGTAGAGCAACATGCTGATTTATGTATTGATGCTGGATTAAATTTCGAAGGGATTAATCAAGAAGTTGCTTCTGGTCAATGGGAATTTCAATTATTTGCTAAAGGCGCTAAAATAGCAGGTGACGAAATTTGGATTGCTCGTTATTTATTAGATAGATTAACTGAACAATATGGTTATTATATTGAATATCATCCAAAACCTGTAAAAGGAGATTGGAATGGTTCAGGAATGCACGCAAATTTCTCAAACACCGTATTAAGAACTTGCGGTTCTAAGGAAATTTATATGAAAGTTTGCGAAGCATTTAGACCCGTAACTAAAGAACATATCGATATTTATGGAGCACACAACGACCAACGCTTAACAGGTTTACATGAAACTGCTTCAATTACCGATTTCAGTTATGGTATTTCTGATAGAGGCGCTTCAATTCGTATTCCTATTTTAACTGTTGATAGCGGCTGGAAAGGATATTTAGAAGATAGAAGACCTGCTTCAAATGGAGATCCTTACAAAATTGCCTCAAGAATTATACAAACAGTAAAACCTGTTTGTGATAATTTATAAAATTATATAATACATAGAGTAAAAAAGCCTTTAAATTAATTTAAAGGCTTTTTTACTCTATGTATTTATTAAAAACTAATAAAAAATACTTATTTATTTTTAATAAAAAAACAAGAAATTATGATATTGTTAAATATATAAAGGTAAAATAACAACCTAATAATATTATTCCGTCTTTCCAATTCAAGCGCAATTTATTTGGTAAAAATACTAACGGTAACACTAAAAATGAAATTGCTAACATCCAATAAATATCCTTATTTATTAAGCTCAATGCATCAGCCTTCACTTCTATTGGAGTAATAATTGCCGTGATACCTAAAACAGCCAATATATTAAACACATTAGAACCTATTAAATTACCTAAAGAAATTGCTTTCTCTTTTTTTAGCACAGCTATTATAGAAGCAGCTAACTCAGGTACACTTGTCCCTACAGAAACAATAGTTACACCTATAACAGCATCACTTACACCTAAATTTTTAGCTAAATCTACCGATCCATTAACTAATAACTCAGACCCTGCCCACAAACAGAACCCTCCAATAGACAAGAATAACACTATTTTGTACAAAGGCAATTCTTCATCATCTTCAGGCATTTCATCTACAACCGCTGTTTTTTGAAAACGCAGTAAATAAACTAAAAAAAATACCAGCATTGTAAATAAAATAACACCTTCATAACGTTGAATCGTGTTATCAAAAGCTATAAAAAAATACAACAACCCTGAAGCAATCATCATTACAGGCCAATCTGTTTTATAAAAACTTTTTTCAACTTCTATAGTTGATAAAATTATAGTAATACCCAAAACTAAACCCAAATTTGCAATATTTGAACCTATTACATTACCTACCGCTAAACCTGTAGCGCCGCTTAATGCTGATTTAATACTAACAATTAACTCTGGCGCAGATGTAGCAAAAGAAACAACCGTCATACCAATAACTATTTTTGGTATATTCAATTTTAAAGACAATCCTACCGCTGCTTTCAACAACCAATTACCCCCAAGAACCAACAACAACAATCCTACTACTATATATACAATACTCATCTACTTTTTTTTTACAAATATAGAACTTTGCACCAAAATAAAGAACCTATAAAAAGCTTTAAAACATAAGATTATTATTTTTTTTACTAGCTTTAAATACTTATATTGTTGATATAATAAATGTATTGTACTTCAAAATAACCATTTACAAAACAACTAATTTTAATTAAAATTATGAAAGAACACATAAAAATATACACAGGAACTTCAATTTTAGCAAATAGACTTGCTTTTTTATTAGACAAAGATAAAATACCTACTTTAATAAAAGATACGAAAGAATCCGGAAGATTAGCAGGATTTGGTACCACAGGTGATTCATGCGAATTATTCATCTATAAATCTGATTATGAAGCAGCTAAAAAAACAATAAATAACTTCAAAAAAGAACTCAATTAATTTCATAAAAAAAAACTTCTAATTTATTTTTTAAAACAAAAAAACAGTTGTAAATTTGCACTCGCAATACGGCCTCGTGGCGCAACTGAATAGCGCACTTGATTACGGCTCAAGAGGTTGCTGGTTTGAATCCAGCCGAGGTCACAACAAAACACTAAGAATTTAATTTCTTAGTGTTTTTTTATTAAACTAAGTTTTACCTGTTAAATACTGTTATAAAACTACTTTTAAATATTTTGTAGAATGTGTTATTTTTATTGTAATTAATACCACTGCCTCTTCAACTCTAATTTAGTTATGTATATACTCAGAACTATCTCTTCTTTTTTATAAAAAAACTCTTAAAAGTATTTATTAGCTATTTTACAACTAATAGAATTAATTTCAATAACATTATATTTATCTTAATAAATAATACATTATTCAATATTTTTTCAGCTTCTATATTTACTACATTAATTACTATAAAATTAAATTTTTTATTAATAAAAATTTAAAACTATATTATCAAACTGTTCAAGTTCACAAATGACTAAGGCGGTAAAATACCCTACATTATAAAATTCATTTATAATACTAGACTATTGTAACTCTGTATTCACGTCAATAGATATAAATTAATTTTTAAAAGCATTGAAATAATAATCACAACATAAAAAAGACCTTAAGCTTTCGCTTAAGGCCTTTTCATCTAACCAAACTTAGTATAAAAACTAACTACTACTATCTTTAAATATCTTACCAATTAAAATAAGAAATAATTTATTTTTAAAACAATTTAAATACTATCTACATTAAGTAAGACACGGTTAATAATTAATAGTCACATTAAAACAAAAAAAAACTCAAAAAAGTTTTTTTTGAGTTTTTTAGTATAAATATTTTCTTAAAAAAATTCGGTGCTCAGGTATTGACTTGTCATAATCACCTACCAACAACTCCAATATTTTAGGTTTTTTTATACCTATTTCTGATTTTTCTTGATATTTAGAAACATATAAATTATAGGTTTCTTTATCTTTTTCAAAAATCAAAAAATGCTCTTCATTTAATACAGAATAACATATTTGATTTCCTGAAAAACTTGACGATTCATCTTTTAAAAAATCTGTAAATTCATAATACCTAAAAACGTTTTCCATATTAAATTATTTCTGCTGACAACCCTAATTGCTGTAATTTACTACACCTTGGTTCTAAATCTTTATAATCACCCGTTTTAACGGCACACTTCCCTTTATAATGAACCAATACAGAACATTGTTCTGCTTGCTCTAATGTATGATCGCAAACATCTACTAAACTATCAATTACAAAATCGAAAGTGTTCACATCATCATTATGTAAAATTATTTCGTGCTTTTTTGTTTCTTGAATCAAAACATCTAGCTCCTCTTGTATTTTTTCTATTGTACTCATTTATGCTGTTTTTTGATACTGCAAAGCTACCCAATTATTTCTTTTTATTGTTTTATTTAATGTTAAACCGTGTTTTGTAACCTCTGCATTTATAATTGGAACGTCTTGACTATAAAAACCACTTAATAATAATACGCCTAATTTATTTAAACAAGCTGTATATACTTCCATATCATTCAATAAAATGTTTCGATTAATATTTGCTATAATAACATCGTATTTTTTACCTGCTAAAAGTGCAGAATCTCCTTCATAAACTGAAATATTTTTACAGTTATTTCTTTCTACATTTTCTAATGAATTCTCATAACACCAAGCATCAATATCAATAGCGTCAATAGGTTTTGCTCCTTTCATTTCTGCAAAAATTGCTAAAATACCTGTTCCACATCCCATATCTAACACTTTTTTATTAGCTACATCTAAATCAATTAAATGCTGTACCATCATATGCGTGGTTTCATGATGCCCTGTACCAAAACTCATTTTTGGCTCAATTACAATATCATATTTTAATTGAGGGTTTTCGTGAAAAGGTGCTCTTATACTTACTAAATCATCAACCTTAATTTGATTAAAATTTTTCTCCCATTCAGCATTCCAATTTGTTTGCTCAATTTCTTTGTAACCAAAATCAATAGAAAATTCCTTTGATTTTAAAACAAAAATATCATCCAATAAGTTTTCTCTCCATTGATTTTTTTGAATGTAAGCAGTAACACCATTATCTCTTTCTACAAAACTCTCAAAACCAACTTCGCCTAATTCTGCTATTAAAATTTCTGTTGCAGGTACCACAGGGCTTACATTAAAAATATATTCTATATAAATATTATCCATTATACTGATTTAATAATAGCTGTAAAGTCATTTGCATTTAAAGCTGCTCCTCCAATTAACCCTCCATCTACATCTTGTTTTGAAAAAATTTCTTTAGCATTAACTGGTTTCACACTACCGCCATATAATATTGAAACATTATTAGCTACTTCTTGTCCGTATTGTTTATCTATATTTTCTCTAACAAAAGCGTGCATCTCTTGAGCTTGCTCTGGAGATGCTGTTTCTCCAGTACCTATTGCCCAAACTGGTTCATAAGCCAAAATTATTTTAGAAAAATCTTCTTTATCTAAATGAAATAATCCGTTTTTTAATTGACTTTCAACAACTTTAAAGTAATTATTAGACTTCCTATCTTCTAAAACTTCACCAAAACAAAAGATAATTTCTAAATTATTTTCTAGTGCAGCAGTGACTTTTTGAGCAAGAAGCTCATCTGTTTCTCTAAAATATTCTCTACGTTCTGAATGACCCAAAATTACAATCTTAACCCCTACTGATGTTAACATATCTGCTGATATTTCACCTGTAAAAGCTCCATTTTTTGCTTGATGAACATTTTGAGCTGCAACCTCAATATTCGACTTACTAACTTTTTTAATAGCTGTTTTTAAGTTTACAAAACTAGGAGCTATAATTACTCTAGTATTATCTGCTAACTCTTCTGCTTTTATTTCTTTATTTATTTGCTTGATTAACTGTTTCGTTTCATCAAGGTTCATGTTCATCTTCCAGTTACCTGCAACTATTTTTTTTCTCAAAACTACTATCTAATTTATATTTTTATTTTTGTTTTAACGCCGCTTCTAATCTTGGATCAAACGGTTCTGTTACATTAGCTAAAGAAATGATACCCAACTCATTAACAACCATATAACTTGGTACATCTTTTATACCTAAACCTTTTGCATATCCTCCTTTTAAAGAAGCTGACAAAAAGTAATGATCACCATCTATATTAAAAAAACGTTCTATTCCTTTTTTCCATTGCGGAATTGTTTTATCTATTGATAAAAAAACAAAAACAGTTTCAGGGTTTTTAGCTTTTAACTTTTTTATGGCTGGTATTCCTGAAACACATTCAGAACACCAAGAGGCACATACCTCAAACATTACTTTTTTACCTTTATATTTAGCTAATATTTCTTTAAAAGTTATAGCTTTTTCATTTAATGTTAAAAAAGTTTCATTTAAAACTTCTTCTGAAAAAGCTGCTGGTTTCTCTGTATTACAAGATACAAATAAAACAAAAAGTACTAAGTAAATTATTTTTTTCATTTTTTTTTATTTTTAAAATTATTAATTTATTGCTTTGATAATAACTTCATGAGTTATCTTAGTTTTATTAAAAATAATTATTTTTCCATCTTCACTGACAACCAAATAGCGTGGAATATAATTTAAACCTAAAAACTTAGCTAAACTACCTTTCCAACCTGACGGCATAAAATAGTGTTCTCCTTTTAAATTTAATCTATCAACACTTAATTTCCAAGATTGAACATCTCTATCTAACGACAAATATACAAATACTACTGATGGATTTTGAATTTGGAGCTTTTTTACATCAGGTAAACTTTCTAAACAGTCCTTACACCATGATGCCCAAACGTCTATTACTATTTTCTTGTTTTTATTTTCTTCTAAAATATCTTTAAACCTAACTTCTTTCTTGTTTATTGAAATAAAAACATCTTCTAATGCTTCTTTTGAAAATTCAGTAGGGCTTTTAACAACACACTTTATAAAAAAAAATCCGCAAAAAGCTAAAAATATATACGACTTCATTCTAATAAATACTTTTTTTAACTCTATTAGATATACTTGATGCTTTAAATATTTTTATTTCAGACTTATTATTTATAATCATAAACCTTGGAATTGTTTTTAATTTTAAAAACTCTGCTAATTTTCCTTTTCCTTTTTTAGGAATATAATAATATTGTCCTTTTACTTTGATGTTTTCAAGTCCTCTTTTCCAATCAAAATAAGAATGATCTACTGATAAAAAAATATATTTAAGCGATGGATTTTCTTTTTGAAACTTAATAACATCTTTAAAACTACGCTGACTAAAAGGACAATAAGTTGCAAAAATTTGCAAAAAGTATTGCTTATTTTTATTCTTTTGTAAAATATCTCGCAAAGTAACTGAATCTCGATTAATAGTTACTAACTTTTCAGCTAGAGCATCATCAGTAAAATATTTAGGCTTAAAAATAGCACAACTACAAAAAAAGAAAAGTATTATTATTGATAACAAAAGTTTCATACTAATTTATTTTTATTCGAGGGTCTAACCAACTATAAATAACATCAACCAATATATTTATTACTATAAATAATGTTGCTACCACTAACACAGTTCCCATAATAACAGGTAAATCAAGGGTGTTTAATGAGTTAACAATTTCTTTTCCTAATCCGTTCCAATTAAAAATATACTCTATAAAAACGGCACCTGCTAACATAGAAGCAAACCAGCCTGAAATAGCTGTTATTACAGGATTTAGTGAGTTTTTTAAAGCGTGAATTTTAATTACTTGATATGCCGTTAAACCTTTTGCTTTAGCCGTTCGTATATAATCATGATTTAATGTTTCTAACAACGAATTACGCATTAACTGAATAACTACTGCTAACGGACGAATACCTAATACTATTACAGGTAATATTAAATTTTTCCACTGAATATACATTCCATTACCAAAATTATCTACCTCATATAAACTACCTGTCATTTCTAAACCAGTATATTCATGGAGTATAAATCCGAAAAACCAAGCAAATAAAATTGCTGAGAAAAAAGAAGGAACACTCATACCTAAAGTACTAATTACAGCGATGATTTTATCAAAAAAAGTATCTTTATACAGTGCAGATAAAATACCCATAACAATTCCTAACAACAGTGCTATTAACATTGCAAATGTTGCTAAAATGGCCGTATTGGGTAATGTTTCAGATATTACTTCTGATACATTTTTACCGTTTTTTTGAAATGATGTACGTAAATAAGGATATTTAACAACCACATGAACTGTTTTAATAGATATTATTTTTTGAGCTTTGTATTTTCCATCCGTTAAAAAAGTATAATCGTTAACATTAGTACTATGAAATGACAACAGTGATACATCGTTTAAATAGTATAAGTATTGTGTAAA
Organism: Tenacibaculum aestuariivivum; assembly: GCF_964507685.1. Classification (GTDB taxonomy): domain Bacteria; phylum Bacteroidota; class Bacteroidia; order Flavobacteriales; family Flavobacteriaceae; genus Polaribacter; species Polaribacter aestuariivivum. The sequence goes on along the minus strand of NZ_OZ208414.1, from coordinate 2,179,201 downwards.
TATAGGCTTATCAAAGCCATACTTTTTTCTAATATTTTGAAGTTGCTCCGTATCCTCTCGTTGATCTAACATCATTCGAGCAGGATCTCCTGGCAATACGTTAAATAAAAAAAAAATAACCGTAACCACACCAAACAGTGTTAAAAACCCGTAAAAAAATTTATTAATTACATATTGAAACATATGTAACAAAGATAATAGAAAGTGTTAAAAAAGTGTACTTTTGCTTAACTTTTACAATAACACATGACTACACAAGAATTAGTTAACGAAATTAAAAGAAAGAAATCGTTTTTATGCATCGGTTTAGATGTCGATTTAACTAAAATACCGCAACATTTATTAAAGGAAGATGATCCTATTTTTGCCTTTAATAAAGCTATCATTGATGCTACTCATCATTTATGCGTTGCCTACAAACCAAATACTGCGTTTTATGAAGCTTATGGAATAAAAGGTTGGAAATCGCTTGAAAAAACTATTAAATACATTAATGAAAAACATCCTGAAATTTTTACTATTGCAGATGCTAAACGTGGTGATATTGGTAACACCTCAACAATGTATGCCAAAGCTTTTTTTGAAGATTTAGCTTTTGATTCGGTTACAGTTGCACCTTACATGGGAAAAGATTCTGTAGAACCATTTTTAGCTTTTAAAGCTAAACACACCATTATGCTAGCTTTAACATCTAACCAAGGTGCTTTTGATTTTCAAACAAAAACTGTTAATGGCAAAGAATTATATAAGCAAGTTTTAGAAACTTCTAAATGTTGGAAAAACTCTCAAAACTTAATGTATGTAGTAGGCGCCACTAAGGCTGAATACTTTACAGAAATACGTAAAATTGTTCCTGATAGTTTTTTATTAGTTCCTGGTGTTGGTGCTCAAGGTGGTAATTTACAAGACGTTTGCAAATATGGAATGACAGAGAGTATTGGTTTACTAATTAACTCATCTCGTGGAATTATTTACGCCTCCAATAAAGATGACTTTGCTAATAAAGCTGCTAAAAAAGCAAAAGATTTACAGTTACAAATGAGTGCTATTTTAAATTAAAAAACATGCTATTCAAAAACCCTACAAATCCTGTTTTTGAATTAGATAAAATACCTAAAAGAATCATTTCTCTAGTTCCAAGTCAAACTGAATTATTAGTTAGCTTAGGCCTAGAGAATTATATTGTAGGAGTTACTAAATTTTGTGTACACCCTAATAATTTAAGAAAAAATAAAACAATTGTTGGCGGTACTAAAACTATTAAAATAGATAAAATAGCTGCATTAAATCCTGATATTATTCTATGTAACAAGGAAGAGAATAGTAAAGAAATTGTTGAAGCTTGTAAAAAAATAGCCCCTGTACATGTTTCTGATATTTTTACTTTTGATGATTCTTTAAACCTGATAAATAAATATGGTGAAATATTTGCATGCAAAGCAGAAGCAAATAAAATTACCAAACAATTAATTATTAAATTTAATAATCTTCAAATATTTTTACAGGATAAAAGACCAATAAAGGTTGCTTATTTTATTTGGAAAGATCCTTGGATGGTTGCAGCAAACAATACTTTTATCAACACTATTTTGGAATTAAATAATTTTAACAATATCCACAAAAACAAAACACGTTACCCTGAAATTAACTTAAAAAATGTTGTAAGTAACAAAAATCCTGAATTAATTTTTCTTTCTTCTGAACCTTATCCTTTTAACAAAAAACACATCAATGAAATAAAGAAGTATTTTGATAAATCAAAAATTATATTAGTTGATGGTGAAATGTTTTCTTGGCATGGTAGCCGATTATTAAAAGCTTTTGATTACTTTAAAATACTACATACTAGAAAAATCCTTATCTAAATACCGTATACGGTTAAGTTTTTCTAATACACGCATTGCTTTAAAAGCAGAACGATCACTCTTACACTCATCTTCATACTTATAATCATTAGCCCTTTCAACTAGTTTATAATACCTTTCTTCTAGATGTTTTTTATACTTATGTAATTGATTAATACTTGACATTATAAATAGAGTTAGATAAGTCATAAATATACATATTTAATTACTAATCAACAACATGAGTTTATTATATTTTACAAATTATGATATAAAAAATCTCATAGATTTTAAAAACCTATGAGATTATTATTTTTATAAAAATAAATATTTCTTAATACTTGTCTTGCAAAGCAAACACCTTACGTAGCAAATCAGTATTACGTAAGCCTGATTTTTCACGAATTCCTTTTTCCTCAACAGCAATCATTTTAAAAACACCGTTTAATGCCTGTCCTGTCACATAATCTGTTAAATCAGGATTTACACTTTTCACAAAAGGTATACTATTATACTTACCTATTAAATTAGCCCAAATTTTATCAGCTCCAACCTTTGAAAATGAATTTTTTATTACTGGATTAAACTGACTATATAATGCTGAATTTGTTTTTCCTTCTAAATAAGAAGTTGCAGCATTTTTATCACCTAATAAAATATTTTTGGCATCGTTAAAAGATATTTCTTTTACTGCATTTACAAATATAGGTGTTGCGGTTTTAACAGCATCTTCTGCTGTTCTATTAATAGCTTTTAAACCTTCATCTGCTAATTTACTTAAACCTATTTTTCGCAACCCTTTATCAACTGCCTGTAACTCCTCTGGTAAAACTATTTTCACTAATTCATTTTTATAAAAACCATCTTTAGAGGTTAGTTTGGCTACTTGGTTTTTAATTCCATTATCTAATGCTTGACGTAAACCATTTCCTATTTGTTGCTCTGACAAAACCCCATTAGTAGTTCCTTGCGGTAACTGATTAACTACTTTTTGTAATTCAGCACACCCTGTTAATAAAACTACAAATACTACTGATACTATAATTTTTTTCATCTTTGTTTGATTTATATCTTTTAGATACATTTTATTACTAATTGTCACACTATTTAAAGCTATCTGTTTTTTTATCATAACCAAACGGACAATGTTTACAGCCGCTTTTACAACAATACCCCCTTCTTAAATGATATGCTTCTTTAAAAACTCGATAGCCTTGCTCATTTACGTAGTACTCATCAGGTGCAGCTTTTAAAATTGTGTTTCTCATTATGCAAATATCATAAAAAATACGTTAATAAAGATGCTATCTTTTTATTAACGTATGTTTTATAAATATAGTGATTTTTTACTTCTTATTAACTTCAGGAGGGTATTTAGCTATTATTTCTTTAACAAACTCCTTAACTTTCGCTTCTTTTCGCTCAACATTACTGGTACTTAGCGTACCTGTTCCAATACCTTGCCAAACCAATTCTTTCTTTTGAGCATCTAACAAATCAATAAATAATGTACCTTCTGTATATTGAGACACATTTATTCTATTCATACCGTAATAAAATGGGTAATAAAACCCACCATACATATTATCATTTACATTAATTCGTTCTCTTGATTTTGTAAATAAACTCACTAAAATATCAGGTGAAGCTGATTTTGTCATTCCTTTTGCTATTAACTCTTTTTCAATAGCTCTCATAATTCGCTTTTTATCTAAATCTGAAATAGCAGCCTTATCAATTCCTTTTTTATAAAAAGCAAATGTTTTATAGTTGTTAAAATCAACCTTAGTATCATAATCTGTCGCTACTCTTACAGTACTACATGAATTAATAAATAAAGCAATAATTGGTAAAAAAAGTAATCTAGCTATTTTCATTTTGTTTTGGTTTTTATATTTTTTATGACACACTATACTTAATAAAGCTAAAAGTGATTTAATTTACGACAATTTTTAATCAAAAAAAAATACTTTTTGTTAATTAATCATTTTCTTAAAATCTCATAACAGTATTGATTTTAATAGGTTTTAAAAAAGTAACTAGCAATAAATATGCCAAAAAAACGCACTCTTTTTAAAATATAAAAATGTACTTTTACAAATTAACCCCTTGTTACATTATGATTTTCATATCTAAACATATGGTTCCAAAAGGTTTTGTAGGTATTACCTTATTTCCTTTTATCTTTTTAAAAAGAAAAGATTTAAAAGAAAATCCTGTTTTAATAAATCATGAAAAAATTCATTTAAAACAACAATTAGAATTATTCATTATTTTTTTTTATCTTTTTTATATCATTGAATGGATACTTAAATTAATAAAGTACAAAAATAGTGCTACTGCATACAAAAATTTAAGTTTCGAAAGAGAAGCTTATACAAACGAAGCAAACTTAACATATATTAAATCTCGTAAATTTTGGAGTTTTACAAATTATTTATAAGTAATAAAGTACATACAATCCTTTTAATAAATTCGTAAATTGCAATATAAATTTTACGGATGAAACAAATAACAATCTATAAACCTACACATAAAGTACGAATTGTAACAGCAGCTTCATTATTTGATGGACATGATGCATCTATAAACATTATGCGTAGAATTATCCAATCTACCGGTGTAGAGGTAATTCACTTAGGTCATGACCGTAGTGTGGAAGAAGTTGTTAATTGTGCTATTCAAGAAGATGCTAATGCTATTGCAATAACCTCTTATCAAGGTGGTCATACCGAATATTTTAAATACATGTATGACTTACTAAAAGAAAAAGGAGCTAGTCATATTAAAATATTTGGTGGTGGTGGTGGTGTAATTCTTCCTGAAGAAATTAACGAATTAATGGATTATGGAATTACCCGTATTTACTCTCCCGATGATGGGCGTGAATTAGGTTTGCAAGGAATGATTAATGACCTTGTTAAAACTGCTGATTTTGCCATTGGAAATATACTTACCGATGAAATTAACCATTTAGCTGAAAAAGAAATTGGAAGTATTGCTCGTATTATTTCTGCTGCAGAAAATTTTCCTGAAGTAGCCAAAGAAACTTTAGAAATTATTCATCAAAAAAATAAAAATTCTAAAACGCCTGTTTTAGGAATTACAGGAACTGGTGGTGCAGGAAAATCAAGTTTAGTAGACGAATTAGTACGTCGTTTTTTAATTGATTTTCCTAAAAAAACAATTGGAATTATTTCTGTTGATCCTTCTAAACGTAAAACAGGAGGTGCTTTATTAGGTGACCGTATTCGTATGAATGCTATTAATAACAACCGTGTTTATATGCGTTCGTTAGCTACTCGTCAATCTAATTTGGCTTTATCAAAATATGTAAATGAAGCTATTGAAGTTTTAAAAGCTGCCGAATTTGATTTAATCATTTTAGAAACTTCTGGAATTGGGCAATCTGATACCGAAATTATAGAACATTCTGATACTTCATTATATGTAATGACTCCAGAATTTGGTGCCGCAACACAATTAGAAAAAATCGATATGCTTGATTTTGCTGATTTAGTAGCTATCAATAAATTTGACAAACGTGGCGCTTTAGATGCTATTCGTGATGTAAAAAAACAATACATGCGAAACAATAATCTTTGGGATATTCACATGGATGATATGCCCGTTTTTGGAACAATTGCTTCTCAATTTAACGATCCTGGAATGAATACGCTATACAAACGTATTATGGATAAAATCGTTGAAAAAACAGGCGTTGATTTAACATCAACGATGGAAATTACCAAAGAAATGTCTGAAAAAATATTTGTAATTCCACCAAACCGAGTTCGTTATTTATCTGAAATATCAGAAAGTAATAGAGCTTATGATCAAAAAGTAGATAGCCAAGTTATTGTTGCTCAAAAATTATATGGTATTCATCAAACCATTTTATCTATTCTTCCGAAGGAAATAAAAGAAGATTTTTTATCTAAAAATGGATTAGAACAAGATGAAATTTTAAAAGAAATTTCAGAGGATGAAATTGATTTTGCAAAATTATTAATAGCACAATTTGATAAAGTAAAACTAAATCTTGACCCTCATAACTGGGAAGTAATTTTAAATTGGAAAACCAAAGTTCAAAAATATAAAGACCCTGTTTATAGTTTCAAAGTTAGAGATAAAATAATTAATATTGATACACACAGTGAATCTTTATCGCATACACAAATTCCGAAAGTAGCTTTACCAAAATATCAAGCTTGGGGCGATTTATTACGTTGGAATTTACAAGAAAATGTTCCTGGAGAGTTTCCATATGCATCAGGATTATATCCATTTAAAAGAACTGGTGAAGACCCAACACGAATGTTTGCTGGTGAAGGAGGACCAGAACGTACCAACAGACGTTTTCATTATGTAAGTTTAGGAATGCCTGCAAAGCGTTTATCAACTGCTTTTGATTCGGTTACTTTATACGGAAATGATCCTGGTAGAAGACCTGATATTTATGGGAAAATAGGAAATGCAGGAGTTTCTATTTGTTGTTTAGATGATGCTAAAAAATTATTTTCTGGTTTTGAGTTAACACACGCTTTAACTTCTGTAAGTTTAACAATTAATGGTCCTGCGCCAATGTTGTTAGGTTTTTTCATGAATGCGGCAATCGATCAGAATTGTGAAAAATACATCAAAGAAAATAATTTAGAGGATTTAGTTGAGGCTAAATTTGATGAAATTTATGATTCAAAAGGTTTAGAAAGACCAACCTATCAAGGAGATTTACCACAAGGAAATGATGGTTTAGGATTGATGCTTTTAGGATTAACCGGTGATATGATTTTACCTTCGGATGTATATGCTGAAATCAAAAAAACTACCTTAGCACAAGTTCGTGGTACAGTTCAAGCAGATATTTTAAAAGAAGATCAAGCACAAAATACGTGTATATTTTCAACAGAATTTGCCTTACGTTTAATGGGTGATGTGCAAGAATATTTTATAAAAGAACAGGTTCGTAATTTTTATTCTGTTTCTATTTCTGGATATCATATTGCCGAAGCTGGTGCAAATCCGATTACGCAATTGGCTTTAACTTTATCTAACGGATTTACCTATGTTGAATATTATTTATCTCGTGGAATGGATATTAATAAATTCGGACCTAATTTATCGTTCTTTTTCTCTAACGGAATTGACCCTGAATATTCGGTAATTGGTCGTGTTGCTCGTAAAATTTGGGCAAAAGCCATGAAGCATAAATACGGAGCAAACTCAAGAGCGCAAATGTTAAAATATCATATTCAAACTTCTGGACGCTCTTTACATGCTCAGGAAATTGATTTTAATGATATTCGTACAACCTTACAAGCTTTATATGCGATTAACGATAATTGTAATTCTTTGCACACCAACGCATACGATGAAGCGATTACCACGCCTACCGAAGAATCTGTGCGTAGAGCGATGGCAATTCAATTAATCATTAACAAAGAATTAGGGTTAACTAAAAATGAAAATCCGATTCAAGGTGCTTTTATTATTGAAGAATTAACCGATTTAGTAGAAGAAGCTGTGTTAACTGAATTTGATAGAATTACAGAACGTGGTGGTGTTTTAGGTGCTATGGAAACTATGTATCAGCGTTCTAAAATACAAGAAGAAAGCTTGTATTACGAAACTTTAAAACATAATGGAACATTTCCTATTATTGGTGTAAATACCTTTTTAAGTTCAAAAGGCTCGCCAACGGTACAACCTACGGAAGTGATTCGTGCAACGGAGCAAGAAAAAAAATTCCAAATTCAAACCAAAGAATTATTGAATAAAGCCAATGACAGAAAAGTTCAAGAACAATTAGGGATTCTTCAAGAAGCGGCTGTTCAGAATGAAAATTTATTCGATAAATTAATGGAGGCGACAAAGTTCTGTTCTTTAGGGCAAATTACCGAAGCTTTATTTAAAGTTGGTGGGCAGTATAGACGAAATATGTAAGCTGATATCTAGTTATAAAAAAAAATAAAAACAATGATAAATATCATGAATTAAAAGTAATAGTAAGCCTAAATTTATAGTAGTAATTAGAAGTTATATTAATAAATTAAAAAATAAATTATGATATTAAACGCAACAGAAGGACAGTTAGAAATTACAATGGACAAACCTGCTTTTAACAAATTTTCTTTTAAAGATGCTGGTTTAAAAGAAGATTCATATACTGTTGAAGGTGGTAACTTACGTTTAAAAATAGCATTAGGGTATATTCAAGATTATCGTTTTTATAAAATGCCTGTTATCGAATTAGAATATGAAAATAACATTAAAGAAAGCGGATGGATTGTAGAATTTAATGGTGAAAATATTTTAGAAGCAAAAGACCATTCTGGTTTTAAAACCGTTTTATTATTAAACCGTAATAAAATGAGTAAATTAGTTAATCGTCATGAAAATACTTTAATTGTTCATGGTGATTTTTCAGAAGAAGTAAAAATTAAAAATACTAGTACGCTTAACTTATTAGAAGCACCTGGTCATTAATATATTTAGTATTGTAATATACAAGTGAGTAAAAGCTCAGATAAGTTAATTATCTGAGCTTTTATTTGAAAATCACAGAAGTTATCCTTTCTTTTGCAAAATAGTAAGACCTATTCTTATTTGTTCATACGGAACTTTTTCGCCTAAAAATTCAAAATATGGCTTTAAAGCAATTTCATTTTTAAGTACTTTTTTAGCATTTGCTATTAATTTAATAGTATTTGCATTTATAAATTTATCTAAATTTACATCTTTTCCTTCTAAATATAATTTTGATAAATGAGAAAATATTGTTTGTCCTTTTAAACTTCGTTTCTCTGCTATTTCATCAATTGTAAAACCCTCTTTGTATAAGTTGTAGGTTTCTAGAGTAGTATCTTTTTTCCCTTTCTTTTTTTCTTTTATAAAAGCACTAATCTCTTCCATAAACTCACCTCCATACACCTCTAACTTTCGTTGCCCCACTCCACTAATACTTAAAAAAGCATTATCAGTTTGCGGACGTTCATTTTCTAAGGCGCGTAAAGTAGCATCACTAAAAATCAAATACGCAGCAATATCTTCTTCTTTTGCAATACGATATCTTAATTTTCGTAAACGTTCAAACAACGTATCTCTTACAGTTGATTTAGTTGTTTTACGAGTACTTGCTGCTACTTTTTTAGATTCTTTCTTAAATTCAACAGGAATTGTTAATTGAACCTTTTCTCCTTCAAAAAGTATTTTTTTAGAAAAATCGGTTAATTGTAAGGTATTATGCAAGTGAAATGCTATCTGACAATATCCCTGATTTATTAACTGAACAATATAATGTTGCCAATCTTTCCATGAAATATCAGCACCAATACCGTACGTTTTTAAGGTTTGGTAATTCTTATCTAAAATCCCAGCATTTTTAGCCCCCCTTAGCACATCTACTACAGTACCCATGGCCTCTTTTTCTCGCAATCTGTAAATAGTCGAAAGTGCTTTTTGTGCTATAATAGTTCCATCAAAATACTGAACTGGATTTTTACAAACATCACAATTACCACAATTTTCATCGATTAATTCACCAAAATAGCTTAATAATATTTTGCGTCTGCATACCGTTGCTTCTGCAAACTGTTTCATACGCTCTAACTTTGCCTCCTGAACCTCTTTATTACTAGTATTTGCTATAAATTGACGCAATTGAATTACATCAGCATAACTATGAAAAAGCAACGCTTGAGCAGGTAATCCGTCTCTTCCTGCACGACCTATTTCCTGATAATAACCTTCAATATTTTTAGGCATATTATAGTGAATTACCCAACGCACATTCGATTTATCGATTCCCATTCCAAACGCTACTGTAGCACAAATAATTTGCACATCATCTTTTATAAAATCTTCTTGATTTTTGGCACGTTCTTCAAAAGTTAAACCCGCATGATACGCTTTTGCATTAATATTTTGTTGCTTTAATTTACTTACTAATTGTTCGGTAGCTTTTCTACTTAAACAATAAATAATTCCTGCATCATTTGGTTTTTTATTAATAAATTTAATAATCTGTTGTACTCTATCATTTGCAGGTCGCACCTCTAAACTTATATTTTCTCGATTAAAAGAACTCACATATTTAGTTGCATTTGGTATAGCTAACTGTTCTAAAATATCCTCTTGAGTTGCTTTATCGGCAGTTGCAGTTAAAGCAACAATTGGCACTTCAGGTAAGGTTCTTTTTAAAAAAGATAACTGTTTATAAGAAGGTCTAAAATCATGACCCCAAGAAGAAATACAATGTGCTTCATCAATAGCAACACAACTAATATAATTCTGATTTAACAAATTTTGAAGCAAAGCTAAACTCTCAGGAGCAACGTATAAAAGTTTTACTTTTTTATTGATAACCGCATCAAAAACAGCTTCTTGCTCCTCCGAAGATTGACTACTATTATAATACGTTGCAGGTATTCCGTTAGCTTTTAAACTATCAACCTGATCTTTCATTAAAGCAATTAATGGCGATATTACCAACGTAATTCCATCAAAAAATAAGGCAGGCAACTGAAAACAAATAGATTTTCCTCCTCCTGTTGGCATTATTACTAAGGTATCTTTTTTAGCTAAAACATTTTCAATAATTGCTTTTTGCTGTAACCGAAAACTGTCGTATCCAAAATTAGTTTTTAATTTTACTAATAAATCTTTTTCTGTTAGCTGTATCATTTCACAAAAATAATCATAAAAAAAAACGTAGAAATTAAATTCTACGTTTCTTTTAAGTGCTTATTAAAATATTTTGAAGCTATTTCCCGCTTTCCGCACTCGCTTTTTTTGTTTGAAAAAAACAAAAAAGAGCTCAAACAATTGCTTCAATCGGGGCTAAACATTTCTACAATATTATTTACAACTATTAAAATATATTATATCCTTATTAAAATTAAGCATTGGTAATTTTACTAACAAAATTAGAAATACCTGCTACGCCATTTTTATCTAAATCTTTAATAAAAGCCGAACCAATAATTGCACCATCGGCATAATTACAAGCTGTTGTAAATGTTTTGTTATCAGAAATACCAAAACCAACTACTAATTTACTTTTTAAATTCATTGCTTCAATTCGCTTAAAGTAATCAATTTGCTCGGTTGATATTTCTCCTTTTGCTCCTGTAATAGATGCCGAAGCAACTACATAAATAAACGCATCTGTAAGTGCATCAATTTTTCGAATACGTTCTTCTGATGTATGAGGCGTAATTAAAAACACATTAGTAATTCCGTATTTTTCGAATAATGCTTTATAATGATTTTCATATTCAATCATTGGCAAATCAGGAAAAATAACAGTTTTCATACCGCAATCTTTTACTGCTTGACAAAATTTATCTTCACCATATTTAATAAGCTGATTCAAATATCCCATTAAAACTAATGGTGTTTTATTGGTATCTTTTACTGATTTTAGCTGCTCAAAAACAACATCTAAATTCATTCCATTTTGCAAAGCTCTATGACTACTATCTTGTATTGTAGTTCCATCTGCTAAAGGATCAGAATATGGCAAACCAACTTCTATAAAATCAACACCATTTTCACTTAAATCGTGTATAATTTTAGTTGTATCATTTAAATTTGGAAAACCTGCTGTAAAAAATATAGAAAGTAAATTCTTCTTTTCTTGAAATATTTCTTTTAATAATTTCATCTCCTTACGCTTTTAAATGCTTCATATACGTTTCTAAATCCTTATCACCTCTTCCTGATAAGTTTATGACAATTACTTGGTCTTTTTTCAAATCCATTTTAGATAAAACAGCCAATGCATGTGCCGTTTCTAAAGCAGGAATAATTCCTTCTAATTTGGTTAATTCAAAAGCAGCTTCTAAAGCTTCATCATCTGTTGCATTCAAAAATTCGGCACGCTTAGTTTCGTGTAAAAATGCATGTAAAGGACCAACTCCTGGATAATCTAATCCTGCAGAAATAGAATATGGCTCTGTAATTTGTCCGTATTCATCTTGCATTAAAATAGTTTTACTCCCATGAATTACACCAACTTGTCCTAATTGAGATGTTGCTGCACTTTCGCCAGAATCAACTCCTAAACCACCAGCTTCTACAGCTACTAAACCTACTTCTTCATCTTCTAAATAATGATAAAAAGCACCCGCAGCATTAGAACCACCTCCAACACAGGCAATAATTGTATCAGGATTTTCTTTTCCTGTTTTTTCTTTTAATTGCCATTTCATTTCTTCTGAAATAATAGCTTGTAAACGCGCTACCATATCAGGATACGGAGCAGGACCAACAACAGAACCAATTAAATAATAACTATCTGGATGCTGAATCCAATAACGAATTGCTTCGTTTGTAGCATCTTTTAAGGTTTTACTTCCACTTAATGCAGGTACAACTTTAGCTCCTAACATTTTCATTCGGGCAACATTGGGCGCTTGCCTAGCAATGTCTTTTTCTCCCATAAAAACAATACACTCTAAGCCCATTAAAGCACAAACTGTAGCCGTTGCAACACCATGTTGCCCAGCACCTGTTTCTGCTATAATTTTTGTTTTACCTAGCTTTTTTGCTATTAAAATTTGCCCAACAGTATTGTTTACTTTGTGTGCTCCTGTATGATTTAAATCTTCACGTTTTAAATAAATAGTAGCACCATATTTTTCTGATAATCTTTCTGCCAAATACAACGGAGTAGGACGTCCAACATAATCTTTTAACAATGCTTTGTATTCGTCTTGAAACTCTTTGGATTCGATAATTTTAATATAATTATCTTCTAACTCTTGTACGTTTGGATGTAATAATTCAGGAATAAATGCACCACCGAATTGCCCGTAATATCCTTCTTTAGTTGGTTGATATTTCATTTTTTATCTATTTAGTATTCCTCACGGGTTTAAAAAACATTGAGGTCTTTTTTAAATTTTGTTATATCTTTTACTGATTTTAAACCAGCTGATGTTTCAAATTTACTATTTACATCTAAAGCATAAATAGGTAAATTTAATGCTCGTAATTTTTTTATTTCTGATACTTCTTCTAACCCAATTCCTCCACTTAAAAAAAATGGTTTTGTTAAATTATATTTTTGAAGTACAGACCAATCAAAAGTAATTCCATTTCCTCCACGCTCTTTTCCTTTGGTATCAAACAAAAAGAAATCAACTAATGATTTGTATGGTTTTAAAACTTCAAAATCGAAACTATCTTTAATTCCAAAAACTTTTATCAATTCTGGAATTTTATATTTAAGATGTTGCTTTTTTTCAGCAATACTTTCTTCAAAAATGGTTCTTAAACGCTGTACATATTCTGGAGATTCATCACCATGTAATTGCAACGCATTTAAACCATATTCTTCAGTTAATGAAACTACTATTTCTGGAAGTTCATTTACAAAAACACCTACTTTTTTTATCTCTTTAGGTAAATCTGGAATAATTCCTTCAAAATTTCTTTTTGATTTCTCATAGAAAATAAATCCTAAATAATCAGGTTGCAATGCTGCAACTTGTTGGATATTTTCTACATATTTCATTCCACAAACTTTCAATTTCATATTTATCTTATTTGAGCGATAAAATCTTTACAAGCTTCTCCAGGGTTTTTTGTTTTCATAAAATTCTCTCCTATTAAAAATCCTTGAAAACCATATTCTTTTAAGCCTGTAATAATTCTAGGATCTGAAATTCCACTTTCTGAAACCTTAATTGCAGTATCAGGAATTTGACCTGCCAAGTTGATAGAATGTTCTAAATCAACTTCAAAAGTTTTTAAATTTCTATTATTAATTCCGATAATTTTATTATCCAAATCACTAATTTTATCTAAATCCTCTTGTGTGTGTATTTCGTATAAAACTTCTAAACCTAAATCGGTTGCTAATTGTCCGTAATTTTTAAGTTCTTGTTTTGTTAAACAAGCCGCTATTAACAATATAACGTCTGCTCCTATTGCTTTTGCTTCAACAATTTGAAAACCATCAACAATAAAATCTTTTCTTAAAATTGGTATTTGCTGATTTACAGTTCTAGCCTCTAACAAATCAGCCATAGTTCCTCCAAAAAAATGCGTATCAGTTAAAATAGATTGCGCTGCTACGTTTGCATTTAAATAACCTTCTGTTACTTCTAATATTGTAGAGGTATCGTTAATAATTCCTTTTGATGGAGATTTACGTTTATACTCTGCAATAATTCCTGTTGAACCTACTGTTAATAATGACTTTTTTAATGAAAAAGGGGCATTTTTAAAATTTGGGCTCTTTACCAATTTACTAACAGGAACTTCTGCTTTAATTTTAGCAACTTCTGTTTTCTTAAAGGCTATTATTTTATCTAATATTGTCATTTTTTATGCTTTTGTAATTTTTATGAGTTTTAAATTTTAGTAACTCATTATAATTAACTTTTTACTTTATGCTATTAATTTAGCTAAACATTCTTTTGCTTTTAATCCTAATAAAGAATCTTTTGCTTCTTGATATGCTTGTTCAAAACTCTTTTTATCATCTACAATCTTTAAAGCAAATGCAGCATTTGTTAACACAACACTATTTTGTGCTTCAGTACCGTTTCCTTCAATAATATTTTTGAATATTTTAGCTGCATCAGCAACCGATTTACCTCCAAAAACATCTGATTGTTGTAATCTTTTTTGTCCTAAATCTTCTGGATTAATTAGTTGTTCTCCATTTTTAGTGAATAACTTAAATCCGCTTGTTAATGAAATTTCATCATAACCATCAAGTGCATGTACAATTCCGTAATTAGTTCCTTCTTCTTGCAAAATATAATTATACAAACGAGCAACTTCTAAATTAAACGTTCCTAATAATTGATTTTTTGGCGAACTCGGGTTTACCAAAGGACCCAACATATTAAAAAACGTTTTTAACGCTAATTCTTTTCTTGTTGCACTTACCGCTTTCATTGCTGGATGAAATTTTGGCGCGTGTAAAAAACAAATATTTGCTTTTTCTAAATGCGATTTTAAAATAGCTTCATCATTTGTAAATTGATATCCGAAACTTTCTAACATATCAGAAGAGCCTGACTGAGAAGATACGGAATAATTTCCATGTTTTGCTACTTTTTGTCCTGTTCCTGCAACAATAAATGAAGTTAATGTTGATATATTAAAAGTATCTTTTCCATCACCTCCAGTTCCTACAATATCAATGGTATTATATTCTGAAAAATCAACTTTTATAGCCAACTCTACTAAAGCATTTCTAAAACCCGCAAGCTCATCAACAGAAATTGGACGCATCATAAAAACAGTCATAAATGATGCTAAATGTGCTTCGTTAAATTTTCCTGAAGCAATATCAATTAAAACCTGTTTTGCTTCAAGTTTTGTTAATCTTTTATGTTGATATAAATTATTTAAAATTTCTTTCATGTTCTAAAAGATTTTATTTTTTAACGTTGTTTAAAAAATTTCTAACAAGTTGTTCACCTACATCTGTTAATATTGATTCTGGGTGAAATTGAACTGCTGATAAATTAAATTCTTTATGTTGAATTGCTTGGATTCCTCCTTGCTCATCTTTTGCCGTAATCATTAATTCTGATGGAAAATTATTGTGAGAGGCTGTCCAAGAATGATATCTTGCTGCTTTAAATTTAGTTGGAATATCTTTAAAAATAACTGCATCTTTTTTAATGATTTCCATTTCGGTAGCAACACCATGAAATACTTCTCCCATGTTTTCAATTGCTCCGCCAAAAACTTCGGTAATTGCTTGTAAACCTAAACAAACTCCAAAAATTGGTTTTTTACCCGCGTATTGTTTTATAACGTCTTTTAAAATACCTGCTTCGTCAGGAATTCCTGGACCTGGTGATAAAATAATAACGTCGTATCTATCAATTTCTGTAACCGAAATTTCATCATTTCTATATACGTCTGGCAAATTACCTGTAATATCTTCTACCATGTGTACCAAATTGTAGGTAAACGAATCGTAATTATCTAGTATTAATATTTTCATTTTTTTCTAATTGTAATTGCCGAATAAATGTTGTTATTTATAAGTCAATTTGTTTGTTTATTTTTTTAAGATATTAATGAATAATCTAAATAATATCTTAAAACTCGCTTTTGCGTTAGGGATTGAAACGGCATCCTTTTTATTTTTTTTCAAAATAAAAAGATATAGTGGAAAGCCCGCCCGAACGCCCTAAATATTTTCTGCCAAAATTAACGCTTTTTTCAGAGCTGCTAATTTATTATTTACTTCTTGTAACTCTTTTTCTTCATCAGAATGAATTACAATTCCCGCACCCGCTTGGTAATATAATACGTTATTTTTACTAACAAACGAGCGAATAGCAATGGCTAAATTTACAGAACCATCTAAACCAATAATTCCGACTGCACCTCCGTAAAAACCTCGTGATTGATTTTCGTACGTGTCAATTAACTGCATTGCCTTGTATTTTGGCGCACCACTTAAAGTTCCTGCAGGAAAAGTATCTCCAACTATTTCAATCGGATTTCCTTTTATTTTTCCTTGCACAGTCGATACCAAGTGAATTACATGGCTAAAATATTGAACTTCTTTAAATACCTCAACTTTTACATTATCGGCATGTTTACTTAAATCGTTTCGTGCTAAATCAACTAGCATTACGTGTTCGGCAGTTTCTTTTTTATCTTCGGATAATTTTTTACCAAGCTTTATGTCTTCTGCCATATCGCCAGTTCTTCTGAAAGTTCCTGCAATTGGATTGATGGTTGCTTTTCCTGCACTAATTTTAATTTGTGCTTCTGGTGAAGATCCCATTAATTTAAACGAACCGTAATCAAAATAAAATAAATAAGGTGATGGATTTATTGAACGTAATGCTCTGTATACATTAAATTCATCTCCTTTAAATTTCTGTTGAAATTGACGAGATAATACTAATTGAAAAACATCTCCCCTTTTACAGTGCGATTTTGCTTTTACAACATATTCTTTAAAATCTTCGTTGGTACAGTTTGAAGTTTCTTGTCCATCGATTTCAAATTTTTGAGTATTGAAAGCTTGTGCTTCAATGATGGTTTCTACTTCTGAAATTCTTGATTCAGTTCCTGCTTCTACATTTTCAATAATCGTCATTTCATCATTAAAATGATTGATGGCGATTATAAATCTGTAAAAACTATACTGCATTAAAGGTATTTTAGACGGTGCGTCTTTTACATTTAATGCGATGTTTTCAAAATACTGTACACTATCGTATGTTGAGTAACCATATAATCCGTTAAACGATTTTAAAGCTGGATCGCAATCTAAATCTATCGATTTTGAAAAACTATCAAATAAGGTATAAAAATTCTTATCGATACTGTTTTTTTCAATAACTTTTCCTTGTTTTGAAACAACAAAATCGTGATTTTCTACTTTCATTGTTACCACAGGTTCAATAGCTATAAAAGAAAAACTTTCTTCTTTACTATGATAATCTGAACTCTCTAACAATAAGGTATTAGCATATTTATCTCTAAATCGCAAATACAAACCTACTGGAGTAACTGTATCTGAAATTCGTTTTTTACTAACTGTTTTGAATGTTGTTTTATTCATTTTAATTTTATTATTAAAAACAAAAAAGGCTTATCGTGAGATAAGCCTTTTCTTTATATAATATATACATATAGGTTTCTTCTCACTTATTTACTAAGAGAGTTCCACCACCATATGTTGTTTTGTTTTACCATTGTGATACAAATATATAAAAGTTATTTTAATATTTCACTTTCTGTTTTATTTTATTTTTAAACAACTCATGTTTTAAATTAAAAATAAACTATTACTTATATAATTAAAAGCATAATACACGTTTATTTGTAAATTAACTCGACTTATTATGATAAAAAAACACTTAAAACAACTAAAAACACATTTAAAAATTACAGTTTAAATAAAAAACATTATTAAAAGTTTAAATATGTAACTAAAAATAATATTATTGTTTACAAAAACAAACCTAATAACAATATTTGCAATGTAATTAAAACAAGATAAATACTCGATTATTAATAATAATCATTAATCGAGCTTAATAATATTTAAAATATAAAGTTATGTGTGGAATTGTATGTGCGTTTGATTTAAAACAAACTTCGGATAGTTTAAGACCTCAGGTTTTAGAAATGGCTAAAAAAATTAGACACCGTGGACCAGACTGGAGTGGTGTTTATAGTGATGATAAAGTTATCATGGCTCATGAAAGATTAGCTATTGTAGATCCTGCCTCAGGACAACAACCTCTATTTAGTGCTGATAAAAAACTAATTTTAGCCGCAAACGGAGAAATATATAACCACAGAGAATTAGCTAAAAACCTTACAAATCCTTATGAATTTCAAACAGCTTCTGATTGTGAAGTAATTTTAGCGCTTTACAAAGAAAAAGGGGTGGATTTTGTAGATGATTTAAACGGAATTTTTGGTTTCGCTTTATACGATGTTGAAAAAGATGAGTATTTCATTGCTCGTGACCATATGGGAATTATTCCTTTATATATAGGTTGGGATCAGAACGGAACTTTTTATGTTGCTTCTGAATTAAAAGCCTTAGAAGGTGTTTGTGCGAAAATCGAATTATTTCCTCCAGGACATTATATGTCTAGTAAAGATGGAAAATTAGTGCAATGGTATAAAAGAGATTGGGAAGATTACCAAGCCGTAAAAGACAACGAAACTAGTATTGCAGAAGTTAAACAAGCTTTAGAAGCAGCAGTTCATAGACAATTAATGAGTGATGTACCTTACGGAGTTTTACTTTCTGGAGGATTAGATTCTTCAGTAATATCTGCAATTGCTAAAAAATACTCACAAAAAAGAGTTGAATCTGATGATAAATCAGCGGCTTGGTATCCGCAATTACACTCTTTTTCTGTAGGATTAGAAGGTTCTCCTGATTTGGCAGCAGCTCAAAAAGTAGCAGATCATATTGGTACGGTTCATCATGAAATAAAATTCACCATTCAAGAAGGTTTAGATGCTATTAAAGATGTAATTTATAACATAGAAACATACGATATTACCACAATTCGTTCTTCTACGCCAATGTATTTAATGGCACGTGTTATTAAATCAATGGGTGTTAAAATGGTATTATCTGGTGAAGGTGCTGATGAAATTTTTGGAGGATATTTATACTTTCACAAAGCTCCTAATGCTAAAGAATTCCATGAAGAAACGGTTCGTAAATTAAACAAATTACATATGTATGATTGTTTAAGAGCCAACAAAAGTTTAATGGCTTGGGGAATTGAAGGTCGTGTGCCATTTTTAGATAAAGAATTTATGGATGTTGCAATGCGCATCAACCCACAAGACAAAATGATTAACGGTGAACGCATGGAAAAATGGGTTATTCGTAAAGCTTTTGAAGATATGTTACCTGAAAGCGTTGCTTGGAGACAAAAAGAGCAATTTTCTGATGGAGTTGGATATAGCTGGATTGACACCTTAAAAGAAGTTGTTGATAAAGAAGTTACTGATGAACAATTAGCAAATGCTAAATTCAGATTCCCAATTCAAACTCCAACTAACAAAGAAGAGTTTTACTATAGATCAATTTTTGAAGAGCACTTCCCTAGTGATACTGCTGCCTTAAGTGTACCACAAGAAGCTAGTGTGGCTTGTAGTACTGCTACAGCATTAGAATGGGATGAAGCATTTAAAAACATGAACGAACCATCTGGTAGAGCAATTGCTAATGTTCACGACGATTCTTACTAAAAAAAATAATTTTAAATATTTAAAACCTCGCTTTTGCGAGGTTTTTTTTTAGCAATGCTTTACACTATTTTACAAAAACTACAAATTAAACAACAAAGGTGTTTTTAGCCGTTTTAAGAGACTTTTTATCAATAATTAAAAAATAGTTATTTTAGACCTAATAAGCTAAAAAGCTTTTAAAAGGGTTTGTTTTTTTGTACTTTTGTAAAGTATGCTTTGCTAATTATAGCAAATTCATTCATTTTACGAAACAATATGATTTTTTTACTTACAATAAAACTTCATTATTCATTTTCGTTATAAAATTTATAAAAACAAAACTTAATTAACTCTTTATAATGAGCGAAGAAAATAAAGGCACTTATGACGCGTCGAGCATTCAGGCCCTAGAAGGAATGGAACACGTTAGAATGCGTCCATCAATGTATATTGGTGATGTTGGTATTAGAGGTTTACACCATTTAGTATATGAAGTTGTTGATAACTCTATTGATGAAGCAATGGGTGGTTATTGTGATACAATTGATGTTACAATTAATGAAGATAACTCTATAACAACCAAAGATAATGGTCGTGGTATTCCGGTAGGAATTCATAAAAAAGAAGGCGTTTCTGCACTACAAGTTGTAATGACTAAAATTGGTGCTGGTGGTAAATTTGATAAAGATTCTTATAAAGTTTCTGGAGGTTTACACGGTGTTGGTGTTAGTTGTGTTAATGCACTTTCTGATCTTTTAACAGCAACCGTTCATAAAGAAGGTAAAATTTGGCAACAAGAATATGCTAAAGGAAAGGCTTTATACCCTGTAAAAACAATCGGAGAAACTGACTTTACAGGGACTATTGTTACTTTTTTACCTGATACATCTATTTTTAAGCAATCAACTGTATTTAATTACGAAACGTTGGCAACTCGTATGCGTGAGTTAGCTTATTTAAATAAAGGTATTACCATTACTTTAACTGATAAACGAAATACAGATGATGAAGGAAACTTTATATCTGAAACATTTCATAGTAAAGAAGGTTTACCTGAATTTATTAAATATTTAGATTCTACTCGTGAGCAACTAACTTCCAAAGTAATTTCTATGGAAGGTGAAAAAAACGGAATTCCTGTTGAAGTTGCCATGGTATATAACACTTCATATGCCGAAAATTTACATTCATATGTAAATAATATTAATACACACGAAGGAGGGACACATTTATCTGGTTTTAGACGTGGATTAACAGGAACTTTAAAAAAGTATGCTGATAATTCTGGATTACTAAAAAATGTAAAATTCGAAATTGCTGGTGATGATTTTCGTGAAGGGTTAACAGCTATTGTTTCTGTAAAAGTTGCAGAACCTCAATTTGAAGGACAAACTAAAACAAAACTGGGTAATAGAGAAGTTTCTGCCGCGGTATCACAAGCAGTTTCAGAAATGTTAACTGATTATTTAGAAGAAAACCCTAACGATGCTAAAATAATTGTTCAAAAAGTAATTTTAGCAGCAACAGCTCGTCATGCCGCACGTAAGGCTAGAGAAATGGTGCAGCGTAAAACAGTAATGAGTATTGGCGGTTTACCTGGTAAATTATCTGATTGCTCTGAAACTGACCCTGCACAATGTGAAATTTTCTTAGTAGAGGGAGATTCGGCAGGTGGAACAGCAAAACAAGGACGTGACAGAAACTTTCAAGCTATTCTTCCATTACGTGGAAAAATATTGAATGTTGAAAAAGCCATGCAACATAAAGTATTTGAAAACGAAGAAATTAAAAATATGTTTACAGCATTAGGTGTATCAATTGGTACCGAAGAAGATCCTAGAGCTTTAAATTTATCTAAAATTCGTTATCATAAAGTAGTTATTATGTGTGATGCCGATGTAGATGGTTCACATATTGCTACCTTAATTTTAACTTTTTTCTTTAGGTATATGCGTGAAATGGTAGAGCAAGGTTATATTTATATTGCTACACCTCCTTTATACTTAGTTAAAAAAGGACAGAAAAGAGAATATGCTTGGGATGATAATCAACGTGATTTAATTGCTCAAAAATTAGGAGGAAATGTAAATATACAGCGTTACAAAGGTCTTGGAGAGATGAATGCAGAACAATTATGGGATACCACAATGAACCCTGAATTTAGAACACTGCGTCAGGTTGTAATTGATAGCCCTACTGAAGCTGATAGAGTATTCTCTATGCTAATGGGTGATGAAGTACCTCCTCGTAGAGATTTTATAGAACGTAATGCAAAATATGCAAATATTGACGCGTAACTTTTTGCTAAAACTACAATAATATTAAAAAGCTCAATCTTAAAAAGTTGAGCTTTTTTAATACATTTGCATTAACCAAAATATGTATTAAAATGAAAAAAACTGCTTTATCCTTACTTACTATTTTAACTATAACTTTTAATGCAAAAGCACAAGAAATAGAAACTATTCTTTTAGCAAAAGAAGATGCTACTAAATTAACAGAAGCCTATATAAGCCCTGCAATGAAAGGCTTAATATATAGTATGAATAACGGCTGGTACCACACAGCTAAGGTGCATAAAAAATTTGGTTTTGATATAACAATAGGTGCAAATGCTTCGTTTATCCCTTCAAAAGATGAAGTGTTTAATATTGCAAACCTAAACTTGTCAAGTAATACTACTGTTACTAATGGTATTTCAACATCTCCTACTATTGCAGGAAGTGAAAACATTACACCTGCTAAGTTAAAGTATGAAACAACTGTACAAGGTCAAAAAGTTAATACTAGTTTTACAATGCCTGAAGGAATTAAAGAAGATTTACCTGAAAGTTCCGTTCCTGCTCCTGCCATTCAAATAGCAATAGGTTTGCCATTTAAATTAGATGCTATGGTACGTTATGTTCCTGAAGTTGGATCTGACGAGGTGAAAGGTAGTTTAATCGGTATTGGATTAAAAAAAGAAATTACCAGCTGGTTTAGTCCTTCTGACAAACTTCCTTTACATGTTTCTTTACTTGCGGCATACACAAATATGAATGTAGATTATATTATTGGTGATATAGATGGTAACTTAGAAGCAAAAAATGCTATTACAGAGTTTAAATTAAACACCTATACCCTACAAGCAATTGCATCTTTAAATTTTCCTATAATTAACTTTTATGGAGGACTTGGTTACAATGGAGGTGTCACTAAATTAAATATGAAAGGAGATACTGATTTTATTGCAAAATACTCAGACAATACAACAGGGAAAACTGTTAAAGAAAACCTAGGAAGAAACCCTTTATCATTAAGCACAAATTCTGGAGGCTTCAATGCTACAATTGGTACACGCTTAAGTTTAGGTTTTTTTAAAATATTTGGAAGTTATACGTTACAAGAATACAACACCATAAATGCTGGTATTGCTTTTAGTTTTAGATAAAACACCCATACAAAATTAACTTAAACAAACCCCTATTGAAACTTCAATAGGGTTTTGTTTTTATATCGATACTCAAATGGTTATTTTTGTATAACTTAAATTAATCATCACATTTAAAACATAAAAAAATGAAAGTAACAGTTGTAGGAGCAGGTGCTGTAGGTGCAAGTTGTGCAGAGTACATTGCTATTAAAAATTTCGCATCAGAGGTTGTATTAGTAGATATTAAAGAAGGTTTTGCTGAAGGTAAAGCTATGGATTTAATGCAAACAGCTTCTTTAAATGGTTTTGACACTAAAATTACAGGTACTACTGGTGATTATAGTAAAACTTCGGGTTCTGATATTTGCGTAATTACTTCAGGTATTGCACGAAAACCAGGTATGTCTCGTGACGAATTATTAGGAATCAATGCAGGTATTGTAAAAATGGTTGCTGCAAGCTTAGTAGCGCAATCTCCTAATACTATTATTATTGTAGTTTCTAACCCTATGGATACTATGACCTACTTAGTTCATAAAGCTACTGGATTACCTAAAAATAGAATTATTGGTATGGGTGGCGCTTTAGATTCTGCACGTTTTAAATACCGTTTAGCTGAAGCGTTAGGTGCACCTATTTCAGATGTTGACGGAATGGTTATTGGTGGTCACTCAGATAAAGGAATGCTTCCTTTAACTCGTTTAGCTACTCGTAACTCTGTTCCTGTTTCTGAATTTTTATCAGAAGAAAGATTAGAGCAAGTAAAGCAAGACACTAAAGTAGGTGGTGCTACATTAACAGGTTTATTAGGTACCTCAGCATGGTATGCTCCTGGAGCTGCTGTTTCTGGTATGGTACAAGCTATTGCTTGTGATACTAAAAAAATATTCCCTTGTTCTGCTTTATTAGATGGTGAATTTGGTTTATCTGGTTTATGTATCGGGGTTCCTGTTGTTTTAGGAAAAGACGGAATTGAAAGTATTATTGAAATAAATTTATCTGACGATGAAAAGGCTAATTTAGCTTCTTCTGCAGATGCTGTTAAAAACAATAATGCAGCTTTAAATTTATAAAAGCGGTTTTCTTTAAAAAAAATGTAAATTGTAAGCTTTTATAAAAGCTACCGACTAAGTAAGTGAGAAGTATTAGTAATATTTCTTTTTCATAGCAATTTTTTCCCACTTCATTCGTGAAGTGGGTTTCTTATTTAATGAAATAAATTTACACTGACTGTTGCACAACTTCAAACAGTTCTCCACCTTCACATTTCAATGTTTTCTGTTTAAACTTTACAATTAACTGATAATCGTGTGTAGCCATTAAAATTGTTTTTCCACTTTTATGAATTTCGTTTAATAGTTCCATTACCTCTAGTGATGTTTTCGGATCTAAATTACCCGTAGGCTCATCAGCTAAAATTAATTCAGGATCATTTAATAAAGCTCTGGCAATGGCAACTCTTTGTTGCTCACCGCCTGAAAGTTCAAAAGTTTTTTTGTAATACTTTTCTTTCATACCAACCTTATCTAAAACCTCATAAATTTTATTTTCAATATCGGTTTTATTTTTCCATCCGGTAGCCCTTAAAACAAATTCTAAGTTTTTAAATATATTTCTATCATTTAAAAGTTTAAAGTCCTGAAAAACAATCCCTAACTTCCTTCTTAAAAAAGGAATATCTTTTTGTTTTGTTTTCTTTAAGTTAAAACCAACTATTTCACCCAAACCTCGTTGTAGCTGCAAATCGCCATACAAAGTTTTTAACAAGCTGCTTTTTCCACTTCCTGTTTTACCTATCAAATAATAAAAATCTCCTTTATTTAATTTGAAGTTAACTTTTGATAACACTAAACTATCTTGCTGATAAATATCTGCATTTTCAAGATGTAAAACAGGTTTTTCCATATATCGATTCGTTTTTACAAAGCTAAAATTTTATTACTTAATTCTATAACATTTCTTACTTTTGATGTATTGTTTACCAACAAAAATAAAAAAAGAACGTTATAGTTCCTATATATCTAAAAAATATGAGATTTATTTATTATAATAAAAGCTATTATTTATTATTTTTAATAGTTTTTTCAACACCTATTATAGCGCAAGAATCCGCTATTAATTCAGCAAGTTCTTCCGACTATCACAAAGCGGTAAAACTATACAACAACAAAGCCTACACAGCTGCACAAGAGCTATTTGCAGAGGTTTATAAAAAAACTCAAGCGCATAGAAATCAAAAAGGAGATGCAGCTTATTATGATGCTATGTGTGCGGTAAAACTCACACAAGATAATGCTACAGACAAAGTAGTAAATTTTGTTGACAACTACCCTTATCATAATAAAAAAGAAAAAGCTTTTTTTAATGTTGGTAACTACTATTTTGCCAACAGAAAAGCTGCTCATGCCTTAAAATGGTATAAAAAAGTTAACGAACCGCTATTAAATGAATCAGAAAAAAACGAATTAAACTACAAAATGGGCTATGCCTTATTAGTTTCTAACTATTTGAAAGATGCAAAAGCGAGGTTTGAAACATTATTAGGAAACCCTGTTTATGGTAATGACGCTCGTTATTACTTTGGATACATTGCTTATAAGCAACAAAATTTTGGTGAAGCTGAAGATAATTTAAGCCAATTAGCCAATGATGCTACATACCAAGCAAAAGCTAATTATTATATTTTAGATATTAGTTTTAAAGCTGGTCGTTTTGATAAATCTATTAAAATTGGAGAACAACTTTTAAAGGAATCAAAAGACCAAAAAGAAATATCTCAAATTTCTAAAATAGTAGGTGAAAGTTATTTTAATATAAAAAAATACGAACAAGCAATTCCTCTTTTAAAAGCTTATAAAGGTAAAAATGGTAAATGGACTAACACCGATTATTATTATTTAGGCTACGCCTACTATCAACAAAAAAACTATGAAGAGGCTATTGGTAATTTTAACAAAATTATAAATGGTAATAATAAAGTAGCTCAAAATGCTTATTATCATTTAGGTGAATGCTATTTAGAACTCCTAAAAAAACCTGAAGCTTTAAATGCATTTAAAAATGCAAGTGAAATGGATTTTGATTTAAAAATAACAGAAAGTGCCGCTTTAAGTTATGCTAAATTGAGTTATGAATTAGGAAACCCTTATAAAAGTGTTCCTGAAGTTTTAAAAGAATTTTTAGCTAAATACCCAAACAACCCTAATACTACCGAAATAAATAATTTACTAATAACATCTTACTTGCATCAACAAGACTATGAAGGCGCTCTAAGCTACTTAAACAACTCTAAATCTATAGAAAATAAAAACCTAGCTAACGAAATTTCTTTATACAGAGGTATTCAATTATTTAATAAAAATGAACTTGATAAAGCCAAACCTTATTTTCACAGTGCTACTTTAGCTAAAAATACATTAATTAGTAATAAAGGTGTTTTTTGGCTAGCAGAAACCGAATATTTGTTAGGCAATTATAAAGAAGCTTTAACAAATTTTTTACGAGTTACTAATAAAGATATTGAAGAAGCTAGTAGGCTAAGTTATAGTATTGCTTATACTAATTTTAAGCTAAAAGATTACAAAAATGCAGCGAAGTATTTTCAACAATTTTTAGATACAAAATTAAATGATAATGATTTAAATGATGATGCCTCAAATCGTTTAGGAGATTCTTTTTATGCTTCTAAAAATTATAATGAAGCTATAAAATCATATGCCAAGGTAATTGATTTAGGTGGTGTTGGTGCTGATTATGCTCAGTATCAAACAGCAATGAGTAATGGATTTATGGGGCAAAATAATGAAAAAATTAAAGAATTAAAAAAGCTTATTAAACAATATGAAACATCTCAATTACAAGACGATGCTTTATTTCAATTAGCAACAACATACACTGCAATAAACAACATAAGCAAAGCACAAGAAACCTACAACAACTTATTGGTTAACCATACCAATAGTAGTTATGTGCCAAACGTACTTTTACGTCAAGGGTTATTACATTACAATAATAACAATACTCAAAAAGCATTAGCTAAATACAAAGAAGTTGTTGATAAGCACCCAAACTCAAAGGAAGCTAAACAAGCCGTTACCAATGTTAAAAATGTATATATTGATATTGGTAAAGTAGATGAGTATGCTGCATGGGTTCAAAACGTAAAATTTGTTAATGTTACCAACGCTGATCTTGACAATGCTACTTACCAATCTGCAGAAAATAAATTTTTAGAAAACAACAACATAAAAGCAATAGAAGGTTTTAATAAATACCTTACCAAATTTCCATCTGGAATACATAGCTTAAAAGCTAATTTTTATTTAGCACAATCATACAATAATGCTAATAATTTTAAAAATGCAGCACAACATTACGACTACGTAATTACACAAGATAAAAGTGAATTTACAGAAGAAGCGTTAACTAAAATTGCAAATATTTATTTAGAACAAGAAAATTGGGATAAAGGAATAGAAGTTTTACAAAAATTAGAAAAAGTAGCAAATTACCCGCAAAACATAATTTTTGCTCAAAGTAACCTAATGAAAGGCTATTATAAAAAAGAAAAATATGCTAACGCAATTTCTTATGCTGAAAAAGTTTTAAGCACAGCTAAGGTAGATACAAAAATTACCGAAGATGCTAAAATAATTATTGCTAGAGCTGCTTTTAAAACTAATGACTTTACAACCGCTGAAGAATACTTTAATGAAGTTAGTAAAAATACTACTGGCGAACTAAAAGCTGAAAGCCTTTATTACAATGCCTTCTTTTTAAATGAACATAAAAACTATGAAGCCTCTAACAAAGCTATTCAAAATTTAATTGCTAATTATTCATCTTATAAATATTGGGGAGTTAAAAGTTATATTGTAATGGCTAAAAACTATTATGCTTTAAAAGATGCATATCAAGCAACCTACATTTTAGAAAATATTATTAAAAACTTTACCCAATATAAAGATGTTACAGAAGAAGCAAACAACGAGCTTCGTTCAATAAAAATTAAGGAAGCTAAAACAAACGAATCTGTTACTACACAAAACTAAAATTTGTTAAAACAAAAAAGAGTCCAATGATTAAATTAATAAAAAAACACCTAGTGTTACTTGTATTATTTGCCTTATCTACCGCAAACTCTCAAGAAAAAACATCCGAAAAGGTACTCGAAAAAACAAAAGATACTATTATAAAAACTGAAGTAGTTAATGTAGTAACCTCTTATGTTCCTAAAATAACCGATGCTTTTAAAATTAAACAAAAACCTGTTATAAAACACACTAAAGAAACTCAAAAAAAAGAACTAGATTATCAAATATTTTCAGTGCCCGTTGCCTCTACTTTTATACCTAAAAGTGGAGGTATGAAAAAAATGGATTTAACAAAAAAAGAAGCCATATTTCCTAATTATCTTTCTGTTGGTTTTGGTAATAAAATTTCACCATTTTTAGAAGCTAATTTTAGAAGAGCTGAAAATTATAATAGTGAATTTGGTGCACATTTAAAATTTCTATTATCTGCTGACCCTATTGAAAATATACCTCTTAGTAGCACTTATTATACCATGGGAGTAAATTTATTTTATGCACAACAACAACGTTTTTTTAATTGGAAAGCAGGCATAAAAGCAACACGAAACAAACACAACTGGTACGGATTGCCTTCAAACATTTCTTATACCAATGCTACAATTAGTGCAATTGAAGAAGAACAAGCTCATAACTTATTTAAAGTTTTTAGTGAATTTAAATTTGACGATTCCTATATAAATAAAGCTAATTTTGCTGTTTCTTTTTTCTCTGATATTATAAACAGCAGTGAGTTTTTAATAGAAGGAAACGCTACATTTAAACTTGCTTTAGATAATTTGTACCGTAATTTAAATGACCTATATATAAACACAACTTTAAGTTACTTGGGTAATCAGTTTGAAAACTCGTACCTAAATCAAGAAGAAGTTAATAACGGTTTTTTTACCATTGGAGTGCACCCAACATACAAGCTTAAAGTACAAGATTTAGCTATTAAAATAGGAGCCAAAACATATTTTTCTATGGATATAGAAAATAAAGCTAATAATTTTTTCATATATCCTGATATAGAAATTTCACATCCTATTATAGCCAATTACGCCAACGTTTTTATTGGTGTATCAGGTAATTTAGAAACAAATTCTTATAATTCGTTATCCAATAAAAACCCTTACATTTCTCCTACTCAAAAACTACTACAAACCAATAAAAAATTTAATGCTTTTGCAGGTATAAGAGGTAAACTTAAAAATCAATTTAGTTACCATATTAAAGTTAGCTATGCCGACATTGAAAACAATACTTTTTTTGCTTTAAACCAATCAAAATCAAATGGAGATAATATTGCAGGAAGCAACTCTTTTTCTTTACATGGTTATGAATATGGAAACTCATTTAATACTGAATATGATGACACTAAACTAGCCTCATTTTTTGCTGAAGTTGCTTTTGAAGGAATTAAAAACTTTACCATAGGATTTAACACTCAACTTAATAAATTTACCCTAACAAACCAATTAGAATCATGGAATACCCCTGATATAAAAGGTGAAATTTTTGGTACTTATAAAATGAATAAATGGTATGCTGGTACAAATTTATTTTTTGCAGGCGAACGAAAAGGAAAACTATACGAAATTATACCTACACAAACTTATACAACCGTTAACTTAGAAAGTTATTTTGATATAAACTTTAACGGAGGCTTTAACTTTAGTGACTCTTTTTCTGTATTTTTAAACCTAAACAATGTTTTAAATAATAACTACGAAAGGTTTAATAATTTTAATGTACAAGGTTTTCAAGCTATGGGTGGTTTGAACTGGAAATTTGACTCTCTTTTCTAAAAAAACAACTATATATAAATTAAACTTTAACTAAAAAGACACTTAAAAACAATCGTTTTTAAGTGTCTTTTTATCATTTATAAAATACTCATATCATAGATTAATATATTTTATATACACATGAATAATATTAATATAACGCACTAAAAAAACAAGAATTCTAATTATAGTTTTAGCTTCCATTTTATTTACCGAACTTATATAAAAAAAGGCATCATATTAACACTCTATTGTTAAAATAAAATCCTCTCAGGAAATAATTATAAAAATATTTTAGAAAATAAATGCATCTTTTTATACCTTAAAAGGTCTATTATATGAACCTTAAATATTAAATATCATGAAATATAGAAATCAATGTACATGTAATTGTGATGGTTGTAAAACAGGAAACTGCTCTAACTGCACTTGTCAAAATTGCTCTTGCAACAATTGTAATTGCTAAATCACTTATTTGCTAATTATTACAGCAATTATTCTTACATTTATATAGAATAATTGCTGTTTATATCTCTCTATAAAATGACTACAAATCAAGTTTGGATAAAATATGCTGATGACCTAAAATTCTATATTTTAAGTAAGGTAAAAAATGCAACTATTGCTGATGATATTTTGCAAAATACTTTTATTAAAATACATACAAAATTACATACACTAAAAGATAAAACTAAATTAAAACCTTGGGTTTTTACAATTGCTAGAAATACTGTAATAGATTATTTTAAAAGTTCTAATCAAACTATTGAATTAACTAATTTTGAAATAACAACAAAAACAGAAGAACAAACACATACCGAAAAAGATTGTTTACGTGGTATTTTACAAAATTTACCTAAAAAATACAGAAATCCTTTATTTTTATCAGACATAAAAGGATTAAAACAACAAGAGGTCTCAGATATATTAAAACAAAGTTTACCTACGACAAAATCACAAATTCAACGTGCACGCAAGTTAATAACTAAAGGTTTTATAGATTGTTGTGGATTTGTTTTAAATGATAACGGAAAATTAGTTGGCGAAATTCAAGACAAAGGCGATTGTAAAATATGTAATTAATAATTGTTTTGTTTATTTTGATTGTTTACATGTTTATCAATAACTTCGTGGTCGTTAACTGCAGATTAGTTAAACATATTTGTAACAAAAAAAATAACTGAAATGAAAAAAACCTCATTACTTATACTTTTTATTACAGTATTCTTTGCCTGTAGTAAACAACAAAAAAAAGTTGGTACAAATACAAAAAACTGGCAAACAAAAACTACCAAAATAAATTCAAAAGACTCACTTAATTCTGGTAAAACCTACTTATCTATTTACTCACAAATTCATAGTATATCAGAACATAAAAAACACAATCTTACTGCAATGGTCAGCTTAAGAAACACTAGTGAAACAGATACTATCTATATAATAAAAGCTAAATATTACGATACTCACGGTAAAAAAATACGCACCTATTTTGAAAACCCCATTTATTTAGCACCTATGGAAACATCAGAAATTATAATAAATGAGGCTGATATTATTGGCGGAACAGGCTCTAACTTTATATTTGAATGGAAAACACCTAAAGGCTGTTCAGCCCCTTTATTTGAGGGTATTATGAACTCAACAATGGGGCAACAAGGTTTATCATTTACAACACAAGGAATTCGTATTAAATAGAGAATATGACGCAATACATAACTACACTTTTTTTTATTTTTGCTGTAATAGACCCAATAGGGTCTATACCTGTATATTTAGAAGCTACTAAAGAATTTGATTTCATTCATAAACGAAAAATAGCTATTCGCGCTTCGATAATCGCTTTTTTTATCCTTTTATTTTTTATTCTAATAGGACAAATAATTTTAGACGGAATGTCTGTATCCTTAGATGCCTTTCAAATTTCCGGAGGAGTTATATTATTTTTATTTGCCTTAACTATGATTTTTGGAGACGGAAAACCTGAACAGGAAAAAAATAAAATTACAGATTATAAACATGTTACAATATTTCCTATAGCTATACCCTCAATAGCATCACCTGGCGCTATAATGGCTGTTGTATTACTAACAGATAATCACATATACACCTTACAACAACAAGCTACAACAACTCTTTTAGTACTAATAATTATAGGAATAACCTGTTTAATTCTTTTAGGAGCTAATCACTTACAAAAAAAAATAGGGAACTATGGTATAACTGTGATTAGTAAAATAATGGGGTTAATACTAGCCTCCTACGCCGTACAAAATATACTCTCAGGAATTAGCAGTTATTTTATAAAATAAAGTTAAAACACATGTTAAAACTTGGAAAATCAAAGTATTATAATTACATTTAGTTAATTATTATACTTTGATAAAACAAAATGTATCTATTAAAAACAAAACAGCTAATTAACTTATACAAAAGGATAACTAACAACCTGTTTTGTTCTTTCATTAGTTTTGTAATGTTCCGAAAACAAAAAATCATCTTCCTGAATTTTTAAGGTATAACGAGTATACCTAAATAACTCTATTACATTATTTTTTAAAAATAATATTTAGTATAACATCTTGAATATTATTACTCGTAGTAAAAAAAATGTTATTTATAGAGTTTTAGTGATGTTATTATTTTATTATAATTTAAAAATAATGATCATGGCTGTATTAAGAAAAAAGCTAACTAAAGAGAAGTTATTAGAAAAAAAACAAAAGAAAATTTTAAAAAAATTAGATGATAAAAAAATGAAAAAGCGTAAATCTAGAGCATAACATATTTTTTTCAAAAGGCTTTAATTTTATTAAAGCCTTTTTTACACCTAATTAATTATAAATATTCTTTGTTTTATTCACTTTCACTTCACTAAAATTAAAAAAACATCTCTACTACTTATATTAGCTAGTACAAAAAATAATTACCTAAATATAAAATGTAAAAAAATAGTCTTTTTAAACATTAAGTTTTTATTTAAATATCTTTTAAAAAAAAAGATTACCTTCTTCTTTTTTTATTTTTAGGTGCCCTATAGTTTTTACTTTTGCGCTGATTAAAAGGAACAGCGTCATCAAAAGTATTTTTAACCTCTTTTGCTTCTTTGTTCTTTTTCCACGAATTATTTTCAGGTAATAAAACTTTTAATAAATCTTGTCGTCCTACTTTATTAAGTGTGTTACGAATCCAATCTTTATTTTCTTTTTTATACCAAAAGAAAAATTTATGTTGATCTTCTTTTTCTTTCGCAGTTTTAGGCGTTTTTGTAGGCTTTAAAGTATAAGGATGGTATCCACTATAATAAATTACGGTAGCAACCGTCATAGGTGTTGGTGTAAATCCCTGAACTTGCTCTAACTGAAAGCCCATATCTTTTGTTTCGGCAGCTAAATTTGCCATATCTTCTTTTTCACACGCTGGGTGATTGGATATAAAATAAGGAATTAACTGTAATTTTAATTTTTTCTTAATATTAATACGATCAAATCGATCTTTAAACAGGTGAAAATATTTAAATGATGGTTTACGCATTAACTTTAAAACAGGATCAGAAGTATGTTCTGGCGCAACTTTTAAACGTCCAGAAATATGATTTGTCATTACCTCTTCTGTATAGGCATCTAACTCTTTAGGGTCTGCATTTTTATTAAATTCTGGCACCAACATATCATGTCTAATACCACTTCCTATAAATGATTTTTTTATCTTCGGATGCGCATCAACCGCTTTATATAAGTCTGTTAACGGTTTGTGCGAAGTATCTAAATTACTACATATAACTGGCGAAATACAAGAAGGTGCTACACATTTATCACAAATAGATTGCACTTTACCTTTCATTTGATACATATTAGCAGAAGGCCCACCAATATCAGATAAATATCCTTTAAAGTCATCCATTTTAGTTACTGTATCCACCTCTTTTAATACAGATTCTTTACTTCTACTTGCTATAAATTTTCCTTGATGTGCAGAAATGGTACAAAAACTACACCCTCCAAAACATCCACGGTGAATATTTATCGAAAATTTAATCATTTCAAAAGCAGGTATTGGTCCACGCTTATTGTATTTAGGATGTGGTAAACGTGTATAAGGCAAATCAAAAGAAGCATCAATTTCTCCTTCTGTCATTGTAGGATATGGTGGATTAATCATTAATCGCTTATTTCCTACTTGTTGAAAAATACGACGTGCATATAATTTATTAGACTCCTGCTCTATTACTTTAAAGTTAGAAGCAAATGTTTTTTTATCCTTTAAACACGCTTCGTGAGAATTAATTTCTATATCCTCCCAATTTTTATTCTTCGGAACATTTTCTCCTTCATCAATAAGAACAGCAGTTTGTTTTATCGTTTTTAAACTCGAAAACGGCACCCCTTTTTGTAACAATTCTACAATTTCTCGCAAAGGTTGCTCTCCCATACCATACACCAACATATCAGCTTTAGAAGTTTCTAAAATAGTTGGTAATAATTTATCCGACCAATAATCATAATGAGTAACACGACGCAATGAAGCCTCAATACCACCAATTAAAACTGGTACATCAGGAAATTTTTCTTTTAATATTTTTGAATATACTGAAGTTGCGTAGTCAGGTCTAAACCCTTTATCACCATTTGGCGTATATGCATCTTTTTCTCTTCGACGCTTACTTGCCGTATAATTACTTACCATCGGATCCATACATCCACCAGTAATACCAAAAAACAAGCGTGGTATTCCTAATTTCTCAAAATCTTGTAAATTATCATTTACACTAGGTTGTGGTACAATTGCAACTCGTAACCCGTAACTTTCAAGTATACGGCCTATTACTGCAGGACCAAATGATGGATGATCTACATATGCATCTCCACTAAAAAGAATTACATCTAATTCTTCCCACCCTCTTAACTTAACCTCCTTATTTGTAGTCGGTAACCAATCTGAAACTCGTCTTATTCTCATGCCACTGCAAAGGTACAACGTTTTAGTTAAAATTAACTATCATAAAAAAAGATAGATCAAAAGCACTACCTATACTTATTTTTAAAACTAAAAGTAACCATTTAAAATCTAAAACATTAATTAACAGTTACATTTTATTATTCCTTTTTATATTTACACCGTAAATAACCAAACCATATGAAATCACTTATTAAAATAACACTACTTATTTTACTTGTAATAAGTAGCTGTACCTCTAAAATTACCAAAAAAGCTGAACTAACAAACGCTGTTATAAAAAACACTTTTGTTAAAGATAATTACACTAAAAAAGAAGTAAAAATTACCATGAGAGATGGTGCAAAATTGCACACCACTATTTACTCGCCAAAAGATACATCAAAAACATATCCTATTTTATTACAACGAACCCCATATAGTTGTCGCCCTTATGGAAAAGATACTTTCAAAACTAAAATAGCTCCTAATCCTATTTTAATGAAAGAAGGAAATATTATTGTATATCAAGATGTTCGTGGTCGTTGGATGAGTGAAGGAGTTTATGACAATATGCGTGCTTACATTCCTAATAAAACAGCCAAACAAACCGATGAAACTAGCGATACTTTTGATACCATTGATTGGTTAGTTAAAAACACGCCAAACAATAACGGAAATGTTGGAACTTGGGGAACTTCATATCCTGGACATTATGCAACTATTTCAGCAATTGATGCACATCCTGCTTTAAGGGCTGCATCTCCACAAGCTTGTATTGGCGATTTCTTTTTTGATGATTTTCATCATAATGGTGCATTTTTACTAAGTTATTTTAACGCAATTCCATTATTCGGAACTTACAAAAACCAACCTACAGATTCGTCTTGGTATTCTTTTCCTAAGATGAAAACGCAGGATCAATATCAGTTTTTTTTAGACAAAGGACCTTTAAAAAACTTAAACGAATATTTTAAATATGATAAATTAGATGCTAAAATAGCTTCTTATAAAGATAAAACAACTGGTAAGGTTGATGATTTTTTCTGGAAAGAAATTGTTGAACATCCTAATTACGATTCAATTTGGCAAAGCAAAGGAATTATTCAACATTTAAACAAAGTTCCATCTACAGTAGCAACTATGATTGTTGGTGGATGGTTTGATGCCGAAGATTTATATGGTCCTTTAGAAACATATAAAAACATTGAAAAGCACCAACCTAATAATTATAATACTTTAGTTTTTGGTCCTTGGGATCACGGCGGATGGTCTCGAAATAAAGTAGCAAGTACTGTTGGAAATTATTATTTTGGCGATTCAATTTCATTAAATTTTCAAAAAAATATTGAAACTAAATTTTTCAATCATTTCTTAAAAGAAAACGGTTCTAAAAATAGTGGATTACCAGAAGCTTATGTTTTCGATACAGGAAAAAAAGAATGGAAATCATACGATGTTTGGCCTCCTAAAAGCGTAAAAAAGCAATCTTTTTTCTTATCAGAAAATCAAAAATTAACTGCAGATAAAAAAGGAAATTCAAAAACAACATTTGTAAGTGATGTTAAACATCCTGTTCCTTATTCTGAAGATATAAAAACTGTTTTCACTCCAAGAAAATACATGACCGATGACCAGCGTTTTGCTGCCCGAAGACCTGATGTATTGGTTTTTCAAACGGATATTTTAACTGAAGATTTCACTTTAGCAGGAGATATTTTAACAAAATTAAACGTAGCAACAACGGGTTCTGCTGCCGATTGGATTATAAAAGTTATTGACGTGCACCCTTCTGATATCAAAAATGATAATAAAGATATGCAAACGCACCTAAAGCTAAGTAATTATCATATGATGGTTCGTAGTGAAATAATGCGTGGGCGTTTTAGAAATAGTTTTTCAAAACCTGAACCTTTTACACCAAACAAAAAAACAGCAGTAAATATTAAATTACAAGATGTTTTTCACACTTTTAAAAAAGGACATAAATTACAAATTCAAGTGCAAAGTACGTGGTTTCCTTTAATTGATTTGAACCCGCAAACATATGTTGATAACATTTTTAAAGCCGATAAAAAAGATTTTAAAACACAAATACATACTGTTTTTTCAGACTCTAGTATTGAGTTTTCTGTGTTAGACTAATAATTTAAATATCGTATATAAAATAAAACCTCGTAATTAAATTACGAGGTTTTATTTTATATAAAAACAATTAATACTTCTTATTATTTATTTTAATTAATATAAATTTGCCTCTTATTGTTTAAAAAAACAACTACGAAAAAATTTACATTACTAATAATATTATTTATTAGCTCAATAACAATTGCTCAAGATTTTGATATTACAAACAGTAAAATTTACTTGTATATAAAATAAACCTATTATATTTATATTTTTTCATTAATAAATTCTGACTGATATTTTTCTAAAAAATCTTGCTTTTTTTTGTACATCTCTTGCCTTATTTTATCAATATCTATAAACTCTTTACCAAAATTACTTCTAAAAAAACTATCATTAAAAAAATGTTTACTAAAAAGTGAGTCTTGAGAAAAAACATCTTCAAACCCTCGTTTTTTAAAGTCTGAAAAAACTGTAAAAAACCTATTCTTTAAAGCTTGTATTAAGCTATCACGCTCTAACAACGAAAATTCATCAAATCTGTTTATAGAAGACCAAGAGTAAACACTATCATACCTAACTAAATTACCATTTTTATCAAACTCTCTATTAACTTTCCAAGAACCTTTAGGTTGTTTAATTATAGTATTTTCACTTTGATTTTTTTTATGCTGAGCATTACAAACAATACTTAACATGCTAATTATAAATAATAAAATATACCTTCTCATTAATTTAAGTTTTAAGTTAAATTTAATCTTGTATCAGTTAAAAAATCTTTAAAAAAAGCTCCATTATCTTTCAGTTTAATCAATTTATTTTGATGAAAAACTTTTAATTTTCGTTTACCATTTTGATACCAAACACACTCCAAACAATTATTACTAATAACCTCTCCAAATATTACATAATTTTTTGTAATATATTTAAGTACTTGCATTTTTGGTGCAGTAAGTTTTCCCTTTACTTTCACCCAGTCTCCAGGTTTAAACTTTCTTGCCATAACACTATAAATTTTAAATTATTAAATGGAAGTGTAGGAAGTAACACCTTTACCTATTTCTTCCTACACTTAATTTTTTAAAAAATAATAGTTATAAATTATAAAACTTTAATGCTTCTTGTATTTTTTTGTTTTGCTTCTTCTCTTTTAGGTAAAATAACACTTAAAATTCCCTCGTTGTAGTTTGCGTTAATTTTTTCATCATTTACACTTTCTGGTAAAATAAAAGTTCTTTTAAACGAAGTGTACCCAAATTCTCTACGAGTATAATTTTCTTCATTGTGCTCATGCTCTTTTTTTTTCTGTTTAAAAATTGATAATATTTTATTATCAATACTAATATCAAAATCTAACTTTTTTAAACCTGGAACTGCCATTTCAACCACAAAACAATCAGCTGTTTCTTTTATATTAACCTTAGGTAGTGTAATTCCAGTATTAAAACTTGATGTAAATACAGAAGGTAAATCTCTGGTAAATATTTCATCTAACCAGTTTGACCAAGTTGGGAAGTTTACGTTTGATTTTGTGTTTGCTAAACTTCGATTTTCAGGAACATTAACTAAATTGCTCATAATTACAAAAATTTAAATTAAACATTATTTCAAATATGAAACCTTAATTGACTTCGGTATTAAATTTGACAAAAAAAATACCAAAAAAAAGAAAGTGTCTATTTTTATCAAAAAAAAAAGACAAACTGTCGTATTGTCAATAAAAAAAAGACAATCTGTCATTGAAAAACTTATAATTAAATTAACTCTTCATTGATAGAGTATAATCCCCCTTTATAAAAAGTTTAAAAACTCACTTCTATTAATTTCACGAGCCCCTAAACTTGCTAAGTGCTCATTATAAACTTGGCAATCTATTAATTTATATCCGCAGTTTTTAGCTAAATGAATAAACGCCACTTTACTCATATTACTAGCCTTACTAAACATACTTTCACCACAAAAAACACCATTTTTTAAATCGACACCATACAAGCCAGCTACTAATTTATCATCTTGCCAAACTTCTATCGATTTTGCAATTCCTTTATCATGTAAATTAATATAAGCATCTTCCATATCATCAGTAATCCAAGTTCCTAACTGGTCATTTCTGTTAATATGTCTACAATTAAAAATCACCTCATTAAAAGCTTTATTTTTGGTAATTACAAAGTTATCTTTTCGTAAAACCTGTTTCATCGACTTTGAAACTTTTACCTCATTAGGAAATAAAATCATACGCTGTGGTGGTGCATACCAAACAATTGGTTCACCTTCATTAAACCACGGAAAAATTCCATTTTTGTAAGCAAACTCCAAACGTTCTGCCGATAAATCGCCTCCAAACGCCAAAACACCTTCTTCATTAGCCAATTCGTAAGGTGGAAATACTATTTCTTTAGGTAACCAAATCATCATAAAAAAATTAATAAACGTAACAAATATAGCACAGTTATTAGCACTTGTAATCATAAAAAAATTCTTATCAAAATAAAAAGGTATCAATTCAATTTTGTATAATTTTGCACTATGGTAAAAGAACTTCAACTACGCATTAATTTAATAGAAGAAAAGAAAGCTGATATTTTAAAAAAGAAAGCTTCTAAAAAATTAGGAATCGCTATTTCTACTATTACTACGGTAAAAGTATTACGTAAATCTATTGATGCTCGTAAAAAAGATGTAATTTTTAACTATAAAGTAGCTGTTTATATAAATGAAAATTTACCCGAAACACCAGATTATGTTTTCGAATATCATGATGTTTCTAACGCTAAAGAAATTCATATTATTGGTTTTGGCCCTGCAGGAATGTATGCAGCACTTCGTTGTATTGAACTAGGCTATAAACCAATTGTTTTAGAACGTGGTAAAAATGTACAAGATCGTCGTAGAGATTTACGTGCCATTAATCAAGAGCATTTTGTAAATGAAGATTCTAATTACTGTTTTGGTGAAGGAGGTGCAGGAACTTACTCTGACGGAAAATTATATACCCGTAGTTTAAAACGTGGTGATGTTCGACGAATATTTGAAAACTTAGTATATCATGGTGCTGCTGAAGATATTTTAATTGATGCACATCCGCATATTGGAACAAATAAACTGCCTAAAATTATTCAGAATATTCGTGAGAATATTATAAAATATGGTGGAGAAGTTCATTTTGATACTCGTGTTACCGATTTTGTTATCAAAAATAATAAAATACAAGCTATTCGATTAAAAAATGGAAATGAAATGACTGTTAATTCTGTAATTTTAGCAACAGGACATTCTGCTAGAGATATTTACGAATTGTTAAACCGTAAAAATATTTTATTAAAAGCAAAATCGTTTGCAATGGGAGTTCGTGTAGAACACCCTCAAGAAATTATTGACCAAATTCAATATAGTTGTTCAGGTCAAAGAGATGAATTATTACCTGCCGCTGCTTATAGTTTAGTGCAACAAGTAAATAATAGAGGGGTCTATTCATTTTGTATGTGTCCTGGTGGATTTATTGTACCAGCTGCAACTGCAAATGGTGAAGTTGTTGTAAACGGAATGTCTCCATCTCGAAGAAATAATAAATTTGCAAATTCAGGAATTGTTGTTGAATTAAATATTGATAAAGATTTTAGAAAATATGAACATTTTGGTGCTTTAAAAGGATTAGAATTTCAAAAAGATTTAGAAAAATTAGCTTTTGATGCTGGTGGAAAAAGTCAGGTTGCCCCTGCACAACGTTTAACCGATTTTGTTGAAGGTAATTTATCATCATCATTAAATGAAACTTCTTATCAACCTGGATTAAAATCATCTCCATTACACTCATTACTTCCAAAAATAATTGGAGGTAGATTACGTAAAGGTTTTGATGCTTTTGGTAAAAAAATGCACGGATATTATACAGCAGAAGCAAATATTATTGGTGTAGAGTCTCGTACCTCATCACCAGTTAACATTCCTAGAAAACAAAACTTAGAACACCCTGAAATTGAAGGCTTATTTCCTTGTGGTGAAGGTGGTGGTTATGCAGGCGGAATTGTATCTGCCGCTATGGATGGTGAGCGTTGTGCAGAAGCTGCAACTGCTAACTTATAATTAACAATATTTCTTTGATATATCTGTAATTACCTTGTATTTTTGCAGTCTCTAAAATAGGTTTAGAGCACCCAATAGATGAAAACGAACAAAAAGAAAAATAAAAAGAAAAACAAACCACACGTAAAGCGGTTACATAATTATTATCATCGCACAGGATTTTATATGTTTATTTGGGAAAGTTTAAAAAAAGCTTTTTGGCCAATAGTTATTGCAGTTATAGGAGTATTTTTATTTAATAAATATATTTATAATATTAATGATGGTTTACAAAAAATAACAGAAACTTTTTCAACACTTGGAGTATTAATTACATTCTATGTTTCAGAAACCATATTAGGACTAATACCTCCAGAAATTTTTATTGCTTGGTCAAAAAAAACAACCAATCCGGTTTTAATTTTGTCTATTTTAGCAACCCTTTCTTATTTAGGTGGTTTATCTGCTTACTTTATAGGAAGAGCTGCTTTAAAAATAAATTCTGTAAGAAATTACTTAGAAGTTAAAATGGCTAAAAACCTTAAAAACACTAGTAAGTGGGGAGGTATTTTAATTTTAGTAGGCGCATTATTACCACTACCTTTTGCTATTAGCTGTTTAACAGCAGGTATGATTAAATATCCGTTTAAAAACGTAGTTATTTTTGGATTATTTCGTTTTTTACGTTTTGCTATCTATGCTTGGGCTATTTTTAGCATGGTTAATTAAATTAATATTATTAAAAACAAACTTATGGGAGGCTTATCAAACAACGATATATTTAAAAAATTGAGAGTAGCACACAAATTGCGTGATACTGATATTGTTGAAATTTGTGCTTTAGTAGATTTTAAAGTTTCTAAAGGAGAGTTAGGTGCTATTTTTAGAAATGAAGAACATCCTAAATATATGGAATGTGGCGACCAGATTCTTAGAAATTTTTTAAACGGGTTAATCATTCATTTAAGAGGTCCAATGCCCCCAAAAAAAGTAATACCTAAATAATAAAATATAACAAAAACCTTTTGAGAAATCAGAAGGTTTTTACTTTTTACCTACCTGTTCAGCTACACATACAAAAAAACACTACTTGGATACCCATTCATCATATAAACTTCTCCCCAAAATTTAGTTATCAAATCCTAATTCACTAAGCAATGCCATTTTTTTTATATAATTTTAACTTGTTATAAAACCAAATACCTAACACTTTAACAAGTACTTATTAATTATAGCCATAGTTGTGCGTTAGTTTTTAATCATTCACAATTTTATTGTCGTTAATTTTAGCCCTTTTATAATTAGCCAAATAGCCAATATTATTTCTTGTAAAACAAGGGGAATCGTTATAATTCCATATTCTATTGAAATAATTTTAATTAATTCAAATAACAATAAAAAACTTGCTATCATTATTAATATATTTCCAATTATTCCCCATATTGAAATCCACTTAGGAATAAGTTTTTCCTTAAATAAAATATAGTATAATAATAAATTCCCTATTCCTGTTGCTAATATTACACCTAAATGATTTGTTAAATCTCTAAAAAGTTTTAATGCTTGCCCAAATGTTTCATAAAAAAATGAGTTTGTATTTGTATCGACTAAAAAATTTTGACTTAAAAAAATAAATATAGGTAGTAGCATAATTCCAAGTAACTGAAACACCCCTGCTATAATTCTAAATCCTACAAAACCAATAGATAGTGTTTTATTATATTTGGTTAAAATAGGATAAAGTACAAGTGAAAATCCAATATAGATTGGAACTAATAAGAATTGGAATATACCTCCAATTAAAACTCGATTTTTATTAGGATAGACTTGATTAAGAAAATTATCACTTTCCACATCAGGAACTATACTTAGTATTCCCGAAACTATTCCAAGAATAATTAATGTACCTGCAATTCTTGAAATTTTACTATCTAAGTTCATTATTTCTCTTTATCAATCTCGTTTTAGTGATACATAAACATGTTCGGCTATTATTAATCTAGGAATTAAAAGTACTAAAACTTTCAATTTATCACTTATCCAAAACTTTTTATTTTGATTGTTTTTTTTTTACAAAAAAAAAGATTTGGGTGTCATTATAAAAATACACTAAATTTTTAATTTATAACTTTAACCCGTATTAATTATAGCCATTATTGTACTATGTTATTTTTTCCTAACCCAACCTATAATTCGTTTAAGAAAAGTTCTCTTTCTATAAAGAATAATTTATTTGTCTTTCATTACTGTAATTTGTGGTTCCTTTTTTTTAATCACAATTTTCGGTTTCTTGTCAATTGTTTTTTGTTTTTCTCTTTCTAAATCTTTTAAATGTTGTCTTCTTTTCTTTTCTAAAAATAACTTTCTATTATTTTCTCTTTCTAATTTGTGTTCTTTATAAAAAGGTCGTGAAGAGATTTTCCACCAACTACTGATATTAATTTTTTTTCTAGTTGATTTTGAATATTGTAAATATCATTTTCTGATTTATT
Source organism: Tenacibaculum aestuariivivum (assembly GCF_964507685.1). GTDB lineage: Bacteria > Bacteroidota > Bacteroidia > Flavobacteriales > Flavobacteriaceae > Polaribacter > Polaribacter aestuariivivum. The sequence goes on along the minus strand of NZ_OZ208414.1, from coordinate 2,135,770 downwards.
AAACTTATCTATTTTAATTTCTATGGCTGCTTTATTCAAATTTCAATAAAAATTGTCTTTTAGTTTTACTAACTTTATTTGACCTGTGAATTTTTATAACTAAACCTTCTCCAACAGTATAGTCAAATTTATTTTTATTTTTTATTTGAACATATAAATCAGCAGACCTTTATCCATTATTAAACCTTTGCTCAATAATTACTCTTGAGAAATAAAGTGTATCTTGAATATTTCCAAATTTCAGTTTTAGGAAAATATTTTTTGCTATTATTTTTTTTTGCTAATTTGTGTTCTAGACTTTCCCCACCTCCAGATTTTTCATTCCCATCAAGTCCTTTTTTAAAATAAAAATATGGTCGAATTATTTTTCCGTTTGGTTTCGCGTACATTGGTGTTAAATACGTTAAAGAATAATAAGTTCTCTTTTCCCATTTCTTAGGGTTTTTAGAGTTCATACCATCAATAACCTTTTTTATGGTTATTATTTCACTTTTCACGCTATTTTCAATATGAGCACGGAATTTCATTTAATATAGTAAAATACCTTATAAGGTTACAATCATTCTTTTTTATTATCTAAAAAAATAAAACTAATTAATTTTTTAAAAAAAATGCAATAAAAAAGAGAGCTTAAAGCTCTCTTTTTAATTATTTATAAACCTTTAATTAAAAAGGTAAATCATCTGGCTCGTTTGCAGATAAATCTGGTGCAGGTTGAAATTGATCAACAGGAGGCGTGTTTTGAGATGTTGCTTGTGATAAATTTTCAATTCTCCACCCTTGAATAGAGTTAAAATATTTAGCAACTCCTTCAGGATTAATCCATTCTCTCCCTCTTAAATTAATAGACACTTTTACATCTTGTCCAACAGCATATTGATTTAATATATCACATTTATCCTGTACAAACTCAATCATAATCATTTGAGGATATTGTTCATCAGTAGTTACTACTAATTCACGTTTTCTAAACCCACTAGCTCCAAATGTTTGTGTTTCGTTAATTAATTTAATTTTCCCTATAACTTCCATATTCTTATCTATTTAATTAAAAGTACTTTCCAAGCACTTTCTACATCATTACTCTTTAAATATTCCTGTGCAAATGTATGTTTTTTTTCAATTGTAAGCGAAACATATTCTGGGTGTTCTTTGGCAAAGTTATTAACAGCTTCATCAGTTGGCAATTGCGCTACATTACCTAACATACCTAAATTATTGCCCGTTAAAACAGTACTATCTCTTACTACTCTTGGTATTTGATCTACACCAATACCTAAAGCTGAAATTGGTTTTGGTATTTCAAAAAAACCATCTCTTGCTCTCGAATAGTAACTTCCTCCTGCTCTAGCTACCACATCTATTTTATATTGATCTATACTACCATCTTCTGCTAATACATTTTCATTAATATGTAATTTTACCACTTCACAAATAATCAAATTACCTGCACCTCCTTCCGTTCCTGTATAAACTATATCAGTTACCTTACACTCAAACTGCACAGGTGATTCTGCTACCCTAAAAGGTTTAATTTTATCTGAAGCCAACATCGTAAAACCAGCTTTTTCAAACTCATTTACCCCTCTAGCATACATAGCACTACTTAATGACATTTGTTGTACCATATTATAATTAACTACATTAATTACAACTTCTTTTATTTGTTCTACATTTTCTAAAGTGTGCTTTTGGGTATTACCTCTTACACTTCTTGCTGGCGAAAAAATTAATACTGGCGGATTTGCACCAAAAACATTATAAAAACTAAAAGGCGATAAATTAGCATTTCCATCATTATCAATAGTACTGGCAAAAGCTATAGGCCTTGGTGCAACTGCACCCAACAAGTAACTATGCAATTTTGCTACAGGTAATTCTTTAGGATTTAACGACAACATATTATTTGTTTTTAGTGTAAATATACTACGGTTTAACAAATTAAGTTATTGTATATAATATAGTTTATATTTGACTAATGATATTTTTGAAAAACACATATTGGATAAAGCGAATAATTATTTTTATATCACTCTTACTCGTTTCGCTTATTTTATGGAACACATACATGTTTTTTCAAAAATTTAAAGAAGAAGAAAGAGGTAAAATTGAAATTTTTGCGGCTGCCTTTAAAGAACTTGCTTCAAATCCTGATTTAAACGAAAACACTAATTTAATTAACAAAGTATATCAAACTATTGAAGATATACCTACTATATTAGTTAATGATGATGGAAGCATTGACTTATCAAGAAACTTAGATATAACTAAATCTGAAAATCCTACATACCTTCAAGAACAACTAAAGGTTATGAAAGAACAAAATGACCCTATTATTATTGAATATTTTGGAACCACTCAATACTTTTATTATCGAAATTCAGATTTACTAAACAAACTTAAATACTACCCACTAACATTATTACTAATTTTAATACTTTTTTTAACCATTGTATATATGGTTTACAAATCAAGTAAAGTAGCTGAACAAAATAAACTTTGGACAGGTATGGCTAAAGAAACAGCGCATCAAATAGGTACACCTTTATCATCGTTATTAGGTTGGATTGCTATTTTAAGATCAGAAAATGTTAATGAGGAATACATTATTGAAATTGAAAAAGATGTTGACCGATTAAATATCATAGCCGATCGTTTTTCAAAAATTGGTTCTTTACCAAAATTAACAAAACATAATATTGTTTCAGAAACAGAAAAATCCTTTAATTACTTAAAATCAAGAAGTTCAAAACAAATTAATTTTTCTTTTTCTTCGGATAAAAAAAAACTTTTCACAAACTTAAATATAGAATTATATGGTTGGGTTATAGAAAATTTAATTAAAAATGCTATTGATGCCATGCAAGGAAAAGGTGATATCTCTTTAAATATTAAAAACACTCCTAAATATATAAAAATTACAGTTACCGACTCAGGTAAAGGAATTCAAAAATCAAACTTCAAACAAATATTCACTCCAGGATTTACTACAAAAAAACGTGGATGGGGCTTAGGTTTATCGCTATCAAAACGTATTATTGAAGATTACCATAAAGGTAGAATAGCTGTTCAAAAATCAGAAATAGGAAAAGGAACAACTTTTAAAATTTCTCTTATAAAAGTTTAAATATTGCCTACTTAAAATTACTAGATATACCTCTTGACAAAGCAATAAAATCATCACTTGATAATTTTACTTTTTCAATAAACTGAATATCTTCCATTGCGTTTAAAGGTATTAAATGCACATGTACATGTGGCACCTCTAATCCAATCACACTCATTCCAACACGTTTACAAGGAACAGTTTTTTCAATAGCTTTTGCCACTCGGTAAGAGAAATCCATTAATTTAATATATTCTTGTTTTGATAAGTCAAAAAGTTTGTTTTCTTCTTTTTTAGGCACTACTAAAGTATGTCCTTTTGCGTTAGGGTTAATATCTAAAAAAGCAATGAAATTTTCATCTTCAGCAATTTTATACGATGGAATTTCTCCTGTTATTATTTTAGTAAATATACTAGCCATGTTTTTTAAATTTAAGTATTGGTAACATAAAAAAAGCGTTACATATGCAACGCTTTTTTTAAAAATTTTTAAAATATTATCTAGAAATTTCTATAATTTCAAACTTCATAATACCTTTAGGCACATTAATCTCAGCAATATCACCTACTTTTTTACCTAACAATCCTTTACCTATTGGTGAGTTTACAGACAACTTACCGTTTCTAACATCTGTTTCTGAATCAGCAACCAAAGTGTAAGAAAATTCCATGTTGTTAGTAGTATTTTTTATTTTAACAACAGAATGTACCAATACTTTAGACATGTCTAACTGACTCTCATCAAGAATACGGGCACTTGCTATTACATTTTTAAGCTTTGCTATTTTAAACTCTAAATGCGACTGCTCTTCTTTAGCAGCATGATATTCTGCATTTTCACTTAAATCTCCTTTATCTCTTGCATCTGCAATTTCTTGTGTTACTCTAGGTCTTTCTACTTGTTCTAACTGAACTAATTCGTCCTTTAACTTTTTAAGTCCTTCAGGCGAATAATATGAAATATCACTCATAATTATATTAATTTAAAAATCTCATACCTATTAGGAATGAGATTACATTACAAATATACAAAATATTTGTAAATTCGTAGCGCTACAAATTTTAAGTCTATTTAAAAAAATGAAAAAAATATTTTATTTATTTAGTTTGATAATCATAATAGGCTGTACAGATAACATACCTATTAACGATTGTTTTAGAGGTATAGAAATGAATGCTATTATAGATTTAACACTGCCCGAATATCAAGGTTTGTTAGTACCAAACGGCAGTTCACAAAATATCATACAAGGACGTAATGTATTTATTTTTAGAACAGGAAATAACGGATATAAAGCCTTTGACCAACAATGCCCTGAAAAAACATGTGATGCTTTAATGGTTTTTGATGGAATTCATATTCAGGTTCCTTGTAATAAAGAATCATGCGACAATAAAAAATACAATCATTTACAAGGAGGCGCACCAATTGATAACCAAGGATGTGCTGCTTTAATGTATTTTGTAACTAAAATTAACGGTTCACAGTTAAGAATATCTCGTTAATTATATTTATACTATAGTTTAGATTGTTATTTTTGCAGTAACAACAACACATATAAAATATTTATCTTGAAAAATTATTTTTCTTCAAACTTTAAATTAGGCGTTCTCGGTGGCGGACAATTAGGTAGAATGTTACTTGCCGAAACACAAAAATTTGATATTTACACCCTTATTTTAGGTGATAACAACGAAGCTCCTTGCGCACAAATTTGTAATGAATTTCATCAAGGTGATTTATTCGATTTTGATACCGTTTATAACTTTGGTAAAAAAGTAGATGTATTAACCATTGAAATAGAAAATGTTAATATTGATGCGCTTGACAAATTAGAAGCTGAAGGTTTGACTATTTTTCCAAAGCCAGCTAATTTAAGAATCATTCAAAATAAAGCTCGTCAGAAAACTTTTTATAAAGAAAATCAAATTCCTACAGCTGATTTTTCTCATTTTACTTTTGTAGATGAGTTAAAACACTCGTATGAAAACAAACTGATTGAATTTCCTTTTGTTTGGAAAGCTGCACAATTTGGTTACGATGGTACTGGTGTAAAAGTGGTTCGTAATTATGATGATTTACAATCTTTACCTGAAGGAGAATGTATTGCTGAAAAATTAGTTCCTTTTAAAAATGAACTAGCTGTAATTGTTGCTAGAAATGCTGATGGCGATATCAAAACATATCCTGTAGTTGAAATGGAATTTCATCCAGAAGCAAATCAAGTTGAATATGTTATTTGCCCTGCAAGAATAGATGCATTAGTTGCTAAAAAAGCTCAAGAAATTGCTTTAAAAGTTGCTAAAACTTTAGACTTTGTCGGATTATTAGCTGTTGAAATGTTTCAAACTGAAGCTGATGAAATTTTAGTAAACGAAGTAGCTCCACGTACTCATAATTCTGGACATTATTCGATTGAAGCAAGTTATACCAATCAATTTGAACAACATTTACGTAGTATTTTAAATCTTCCTTTAGGAAATACCGCTAGTAAAGTTGCTGGAATTATGGTAAATTTAGTTGGCGAAGAAGGATATACAGGAAATGTTGTGTACGAAAACATGGATACAATTTTAAAAATTGATGGTGTTACACCTCATATTTACGGGAAAAAAACAACAAAGCCTTTTCGAAAAATGGGACACGTAACAATTGTTAATCAAGATATTGATATCGCCAGACAAGTTGCACAACAAGTAAAAGAAACGATTAGAGTTATTAGTAAATAATATTTGAATTAATTATTTAATTCAAAATAATAAAACATAAAATTATGGTAGGTATTATAATGGGAAGCGATTCTGATCTTCCAATCATGCAAGAAGCAATCGATATTTTAGAAAGCTTTGATATCAAAATAGAAGTAGATATTGTTTCTGCTCACAGAACTCCTGAAAAATTAGTTGATTATTCTAAAAATGCTCACAAACGTGGTATTCAAGTAATTATTGCAGGTGCAGGTGGAGCAGCTCATTTACCAGGAATGGTAGCATCTATGAGCCCGTTACCAATAATTGGAGTTCCTGTAAAAAGTAGAAACTCTATTGATGGATGGGATTCTGTTTTATCAATATTACAAATGCCAGGAGGCGTACCAGTTGCAACCGTAGCTTTAGATGGTGCTAAAAATGCAGGTATTTTAGCAGCTCAAATTATTGGTGCTTCTGATGCTAAAATTTTAGATAAAATTATTGCCTACAAAGAAGAATTAAAAATTAAAGTTGAAAAGGCATCTGAAAGAGTTCGTAAATAAAAAGTAAATATTAATAAATATTAAACCTCACCAATTTTAAAAATTGGTGAGGTTTTTTTGTTAAGTACTTTTTTTAAAACTTATTTACTACAAGTAATTTCGTTATTTTTACTTTTTATTCATTTTAAAACGCACTTATTTAATGAATCCTTTATTACAAGATTTTAAAACACCTCCTTTTTCTCAAATAGAAGAAAAACACTATAAACCAGCTATTGAAAAAGCAATCGAATTAGCAAAAGAAGAAATTAATACTATTGTTGAAAATACGGAAATTCCATCATTTGAAAATACCACCGTTGCTTTAGATTTTGCTGGAGAAAAATTAAATAGAATTACCTCAATTTTTTTCAACTTAAATTCTGCTGAAACTAATGATGAAATTCAAAAAATAGCAAAAGATATTTCACCTTTATTAAGTGAATTCAGAAATGATATAACCTTAAATCAGGCTCTTTTTAATAAAGTTAAAAGTGTTTATCAAACTAAAGAATCTTTAAATTTAACACCAGAGCAAACTACTTTATTAGATAAACAATACAAAAGTTTTGCTAGAAATGGTGCTAATTTAAACAATGCTGATAAAACTGAATTACGTAAAATTGATGCAGAATTATCAAAATTATCATTACAATTTGGTGAAAATGTGTTAGCAGAAACCAATGCTTTTGAAATGCACTTGACTGATGAAAATGATTTATCAGGATTACCAGAAAGTGTAAAAGAAGCAGCAAAAGAAATTGCTAAATCAAAAGAAAAAAAAGGTTGGATTTTTACATTAGACTACCCGAGTTACATTCCTTTTATTACCTATGCTGATAATAGAGAATTGCGTAAAAAATTCGCTATTTCAGCTGGTAAAAAAGCCTTTCAGGATAACAAATACAATAATGAACAAATTGTTTTAGATATTGTAAATCTTCGTTATAAAAGAGCTAATTTATTAGGTTATAAAACCCATGCTCATTTTGTTTTAGAAGAACGAATGGCGGAAAATCCTGAAAAAGTTTTATCATTCTCTAATGATTTATTAGAAAAAGCAAAACCTGCTGCAAAACGTGAGTTTGATACTTTAGAAGCCTACGCTAAAAAATTAGACGGTATCGACCAACTTCAAAAATGGGATGGCGCTTATTATTCTGAAAAATTAAAGAAAGAACTTTTTTCTTTAGATCAAGAATTATTGAAGCCATACTTTAAATTGGAAAATGTAATTGATGGTGCTTTTGAAATCGCCAATAGATTATTCGATTTAAAATTTGAAGAAATTACATCAATAGATAAATATCACGAAGATGTTAAAACATATAATGTTACCGATACTGACGGAAACTTTATATCACATTTTTATGCTGATTTTCATCCTAGAAAAGGAAAAAGAAACGGAGCTTGGATGACTTCTTATAAATCGCAATATGTTAAAAATGGCGTTAACGAGCGTCCGCAGGTTTCTATTGTTTGTAATTTTACCAAGCCAACCGAAACAAAACCTTCTTTGTTAACTTTTAACGAGGTTACAACTTTATTTCATGAATTTGGACACGCACTTCACGGAATGTTAGCAAACACAACTTATACCAGTTTATCAGGAACTTCGGTTTCTTGGGATTTTGTAGAATTGCCAAGTCAGGTTTTAGAAAATTGGTGTTACGAAAAAGAAGCTTTAGAGTTATTTGCAAAGCATTATGAAACTGGTGAAACAATTCCGATGGAATATGTTGAGAAAATTAAAGAATCGGCAAGTTTTCACGAAGGAATGCAAACATTACGTCAATTAAGTTTTGGATTATTAGACATGCAATGGCATGGTAACAAATCGCCAGAAACAATTAAATCAGTAAAAGAATTTGAAAATAATGCTTTTGCTGACACACAACTATATCCTGAAGTTGCTGAAAATTGTATGAGCACGGCTTTTTCTCATATTTTTCAAGGAGGATATTCTTCTGGATATTATTCATATAAATGGGCAGAAGTTTTAGATGCCGATGCTTTTGAATATTTCTTAGAAAAAGGAATTTTTAACAAAGAAGTAGCTACTAAATTTAAAGAAAATGTACTTTCAAAAGGTGGAACAGAAAAACCTATGGAATTGTACAAACGCTTCCGCGGAAAAGAACCAGAACCTGATGCACTTTTAAAACGTGCTGGATTACTATAAATTTTAAAAAACCTTTCGAATTAAATCGAAAGGTTTTTTTATCATATTAAAATTACTAAACAGTTTATAAAACTAAACCTTATTTTTAGCTTCAATCCACTTACTCATATATTTTGTAGCTTGCATCATTTGATGCTGTAACAAACTTCCAAGGAAATTTTGTGTACGATGTTCATCTAAATTTTCTTGGATTTTTTTTAGCTGATTTATAAAAGGAGCTGCTATTTTTTCTTTATCGTAAATATTATTGATAATTGCTATTCCGTTTTTTTGTAATTTTTTCCACAGATTTTCATCAGAATAAATAGCTACTGCTTTGTTAGCAAATTCATTGAAATCATCTTCAATAAAACCATTCCAATTCAGATTATCGTGCATTCCTTCTGATCCAATATTTGTGGTAACACTTGGCGTTCCGCAAATCATTGCTTCAGTTAATTTCCCTTTTATTCCTGCTCCAAAACGTATCGGAGCTAAAACAACTTTTGCATTTTTTACAACTTCCATCGCATCCGTAGCAAAACCTTTTACTAAAAATCCATCTTTTTTATTATGTAATTGATTTATTTGTTGCGTTGCATACGCTCCATAAATATGAATTTCGGCTTTTGGAATTTGTTTTCGAATCAATTGCCAAACTTCATTTTTTAATTGTAAAACAGCATCAACATTTGGAGCGTGAAAAAAGTTTCCGATAAATATAAAATGTGATCGCTCATCAAAAAATTTCCAATTATCAACTGTTTTACTATCAATTTTATCTAATAAAAAAGGCAAGTGATACAGTAAATTTACATCAATTTTAAAAATATTTTTAAGTAATTCCATTTCATAAATAGAAATAATCAAACTCAAATCACATCTTAAAATTGAGGCAATTTCTCGTTTTGAATCGACAGATTTTAATAAAGCATTCGTAGAAAAATTTTGACCTTTTTTTAATTGATGATGACGAGTTTTACGTAAAAAATGTAAATCTTCGGTATCTAAAATACGTAATGCATCAGGACAATTTTCTGCAACACGCCAACCAAATTGTTCTTCCATCATAAAACGGTCAAACAATACAATAGCAGGATTTAGGTTTTTGATAAAGTCATCAAAAGAAGCAGAGTTTAATTCAATTGATATTTCATTTACCTCAATTTCTGATAAATTAAATGCTTTTTCGCCTTTTTGTGCTGGTGAAGCAAAGGTTATTTTGTAATTATTATTTTTAAATAATTCAATTAATTGTAACATTCTACTTCCTGCAGCAGATGATTTTGGTTCTACCCAAACATAGCCAATAATTAAAAGTTGCTTCATAAGAGTTCAAAGTTAGCATAATTAATGTTATTTTTTGGTAAAAAGTAATCGAATACATACTTCAAAAAATCAACTTTTATGTGTAATTTTGCAGTTATTAGTCATAAAAACAAAATATAAACTGATAAAACAGTATAGTTTATCAGGTATACATAAATAATAAAAATACGACTTATGAAATACGATTTAATCGTTATTGGTTCTGGTCCTGGTGGATATATTGCTGCCATTAGAGCCGCACAATTAGGCTCTAAAGTAGCTATTATCGAAAAATACTCAACTTTAGGTGGTACCTGTTTAAATGTAGGATGTATTCCTTCTAAAGCTTTATTAGATTCTTCTCATCACTATTATGATGCAGTAAATCATTTTGATGAGCATGGAATTACGGTAGAAAAGCCATCTTTCGATTTTGGAAAAATGGTAGATCGTAAAGCTAAAATTGTAGAAACTACAACTGGCGGAATTAAATACTTAATGGACAAAAATCAAATTACTGTTCATGAAGGTTTAGGTTCTTTTGAAAATGCTACACATGTAAAAATTACTAAAAATGATGGTACTTCTGAAATTATTGAAGGTACTAATATTATTATTGCTACAGGTTCTAAACCTAGCACATTACCTTTTATCAAATTAGATAAAGAACGTGTTATTACTTCAACAGAAGCTTTAAAATTAAAAGAAGTGCCTAAGCACTTATTAGTTATTGGTGGTGGAGTTATTGGATTAGAATTAGGTTCAGTTTACAAGCGTTTAGGTGCTGATGTAACAGTAATTGAATATGCGCCAAAAATTACACCTACTATGGATGCTGATGTTTCTAAAGAACTTACTAAAGTTTTAAAGAAACAAGGTATGAAAATTAACGCTAACCATGGTGTTACTTCTGTTGAAAGAAACGGTGATGAAGTTATTGTAAAAGCTACAAATAAAAAAGGAGAAGAAGTTACTTTTACTGGTGATTACTGTTTAGTTGCAGTTGGTCGTAAGGCATTTACACAAGGCTTAGGCTTAGAAAAAGCTGGTGTAAAACTTACCGATAGAGGAATGGTTGATGTAAATGACCATTTACAAACAAGTGTTTCTAATATTTACGCTATTGGTGATGTTGTTCGTGGAGCAATGTTAGCGCATAAAGCAGAAGAAGAAGGTGTTGTTGTTGCTGAATTCTTAGCAGGGCAAAAACCTCATATTGATTATAATTTAATTCCTGGTATTGTATATACTTGGCCAGAAGTTGCGGCTGTTGGTAAAACAGAACAAGAATTAAAAGACGCTAATGTTGCTTACAAAATTGGTAAATTTTCTATGCGTGCTTTAGGACGTTCTAGAGCCAGTGGAGATTTAGACGGTTTTGTAAAAGTTTTAGCTGATAAAAATACTGATGAAATTTTAGGAGTTCATATGGTTGGTGCACGTGTTGCCGATTTAATTATGGAAGCTGCCGTTGCTATGGAATTTAGAGCCTCTGCTGAAGATTTAGCTAGAATATGTCATGGGCACCCAACATATTCAGAAGCTATTAAAGAAGCTGCTAAAGGAGCATGGGATGGTAAACCTTTAAATGCATAAAAGCATTTAATATTATATTATCAAAAAAAAGCAACCTCATTCGAGGTTGCTTTTTTTTGATGCTAATTATTATATAATAGTATCAAATTTAATTTTAATTATTATTTTTTATGAATTACACAACAATAAATATAAAAAATTACATTTAACATATATAATTACTCTTATCTATATAAAATAGAATTTAAAAGGAAAATGAATAGCTAAAGTTATTAGAAAAAGCTATTAATGAAGGTCTTGAAATTCAAATGAACCATAGATATAGTCAAGAAATAAAACCTAACGAAAAATGGTTTGATTATAAAAAACATAGAAAAATTATATGGTTGGATATATACTAGAAAAAACATTCTAAAAAGATAAACTTAATTATCCATTGTTTTAATAAAAAAGAACTTTATGAATTACAAAAGGAAGGTTTTAATATTGTAAATAATTCGTATAAATTTAGCATAAAAAAAACCGAACTATGTTATAGTTCGGTTTTTTTTATGCTAAATTTATAAAATTCCTATATTCCGTAAAAAGAACTCATGTTGTCTTTAATATTAGAAGCATTTTTGATAGCTTCATACATTTGGAAAGTTTTATTTTTTCTTTCATTTATTAAACGCCTTCTATACGAATCATAATTTGGTAAAGCTGTTGGTAAACTTTTAGTAGTTACTTCAAAAGAAAATACTCCTTTATCCCCTACTACATTTTTAACAACAGTTTGTTCTTTAGCGTTTAACATTGCTCCAACTACTTTAGGTTCATTACCAACACCTGAAATTGTAGGCGATTGTAAATTTACATCTGTAACTGTCTTAACAGTTAAACCTACAGACTTTGAAATTTCATCTAAAGTTGTTCCACTAATTTTAGCTTTAATAAGCTTTGCTTTTTTCTCATTACTTAAAATAGGACGTACTTTTAATGTTGCTTTTTCAACAGGCATTAATCCTTTTACTGTTTTACCTGTTAAAACAGCTACTACATAACCTCCTTCAATATCAAAACGCTTAGAACTACCTTTTTCTACTTCTTTATCAAAAGCCCATGTAATAATATCTCTTTCCTCTCCTATACCTGATACTGTTTCGTCTAAAGCTTTTAAACCAACAGCTGATTGAGAAGTGACTTTTTTATCTTTTACTACCTCTTCAAAATTTTTCCCATTAGCTAATGCTAAAGCAAATGTTTCTGCAGTTTGAAAAACTGCATTCTCAGTGACTTCAGAAGCTTCAATCTTACGCCCAAATGTTGCTAATTGTAAAGCTTGTTGAAAATTCTTTTGTCCATCAATTTTAATTACATGAAAGCCGAATTGAGATTTAACAACCCCTATGTCACCTTTTTTTCCTTCAAAAACAAAATCTCTAAAAGAAGGTACCATTCTGTTATATTCAAACCAGTCATAAAACCCACCTTTATCTGCAGAACCTTTATCACTTGAAAATTGTTTTGCTAAATCGGTAAATTTAGATTTACTACCTTTAACAACTGCCAATAAACTATCTGCAGTTTTCTTTGCTTCCTCTTCTGTTTGAGTTACGGTAGTATCAGCACTTGATGCTCCTACAAAAGGAATTAAAATATGACTTGCCTGAGCTGAATCTGGTAATTGAATTACTTTTGTTATTTTAGATAACTTAAAATAATCAGCGTCTTTATAAGGTCCAAAAACTTCTCCTTGATTACCTTTAAAAATAGCTTCTGCAATTACTTGTGGTACTTGAGACTTAAATTTATAATTAGTATCTAAAGGAATATCAGAGTCATTCTCTGACAAAAACGCATCATAATCTGTAGTGTTTTTAAGTCCTTTTACAGATATGTTTGTTTGAGTTATAGAATCATCAATTAACTTAGCAACCTGTAATTTAATGGCTTCTTCATCTTCTGGTGTTGGTTTAATATCAAATTTAACAAAATTAATATCTCTTGATGCATCTACTTGAAAGTCTTGTGAATGCTTAGTTATATAATTTTTAATATCGCTTTCTTTAACAATAGCTAAATCATCAGCAATTGATGTATATGGAACATATACATATTTACTTGTAACCTTGGTATTTTCCATTAAGTATTGCGCTTCTCCTTCTTTTAAAGACGCTCCTAAACCAGCAGCTACAAGATTATCATATGCAGTTTTTTCAAGGTTATCTTTTAATGAAGACATATAATTTTGCCAATTTCTCCAGTCAGCTCCGTTTTCTTCTTTAATAGTTGCTAAAAATTGCTTTAACTTATTTTTATCAAAAATGTTAGACGTTTGAAACCTTTCATCATTTAATATAAACTCTGCTTCATACAACTTATTCATTATATCAGCATCTCCAACAGTAATACCTGCTTCTTCTAACTGAGTTTTATAAATTCGTTGTCTTATTAAGTTACCCCAAACAGTTTTAGCAGCTTGCATTTCAGAAACATTACTACCGGCTCGTGTTTTATATGCATCTAAAGCTTCTGCAAATTCTTGGCGAGATATGGTTTCTCCGTTTACTTCACCAATTTCATTTACTTTACTTGCACTAAAAAAATCTGATATTGTAGAAGGGTCTAATACAAAAGCAAAAAGTGCTAAACCTATTACAAGAATTAAGAACATTGAGCGTTCTCTAATTTTCGATAAAATTGCCATACGTTATTTATTTTATTAACAGTGAGCGAAAATACAATTTCATTGTAAACAATGCAATGTTTTTTAACGCTGTTTTTCAAGTAAGTATAATACTTTGTAGGCTTTCATATATTTTTACTCTTCTTTATCTATAACTTTTAAATAAAGAGTATCAATTTTAGTTGCACTTACTTTTAAAATTTTTATGTAAAATTTTTCTATATGTAATACCTCTTCTTGCTCTGGTATTGTCTCTGTATGATCTATAATAAAACCTCCTAAAGTTTCGTACGCTTCCTCTTTAGGTATATTTAAATCGTATTCTTCATTTAAATAATCAACTTCTAACCGGGCAGAAAAATTAAACTCATCTTCGTTAATTTTTTCTTCTAATAATTCCTGACTATCATGCTCATCTTCAATTTCACCAAATAACTCTTCAACAACATCCTCTACTGTGATAATTCCTGAAGTACCTCCATATTCATCAACAACTACAGCAATACTTTTTCTTTTTTTCATTAAACTATTTAAAACATCATTGATAATCATTGATTCCGGCACAAACTCTACAGGTAATAATATAGACTTGATAGATGTTGGATTTTTAAATAATTCAAAAGCACTAACATAACCTAAAATATCATCTAAAGAATTTTTATAAACCAATATCTTAGATAAGCCTGAAGCAATAAATATCTCCTTTAAGTTATTTACGGTTTCATGTATTTCAATAGCCATTATTTCTGTTCGAGGCACCATTATTTCACGGGCTTTTACCTTATGAAAAACTAGTGCATTTTGAAAAATTTGAATTTCAGAATCTATAGCATCTTCATCTCCTCTACCACCATCTAACTGCTCTAAAATATAATTTCCTAATTCCTCTTTACTAAACTCTGTTTTAGTTTCATTTTCTTTTATTCTAAAAAAAATATACAGAAAAAAATTTGAAATTTTTGTTATAACCCAAGTAATTATATAAAATAACAAATAGAAAAAAAATGCAGGCACCACAAAAAACTTAAGCATTTCATTGGCATAAATTCTAAAAATTGTTTTGGGTAAAAACTCAGCTGTTACTAAAATAATTAGTGTTGATATTATTGTTTGCGTTAATAAACTTAAATCATCTAACAAATAATTTATAAATATAACATTGGTAGGTAATGCTGTTTGAAACCAATTCATTAATAATGCACCCATAAAATAACTGTAAATTACCAATGCAACGTTATTACCTACTAACATAGTGGTAATAAAATTTGATGACTTTTCAGTAAGTATTGCTAATATTTTAGGTAAATATCCCTCTCTCTTTTTTTCTAGCTCAATGTGTAATTTATTAGCTGACACAAAAGCTATTTCCATACCTGAAAAAAAGGCTGAAAATAATATAGAGATTAAAATTATAATGATTTCATAATTCATCATTATTGTTTGTTTCGTTTGTTAACTTTTTTTCTAAAGTAACGCTTTAGTAAGAATACTAAAGTAATAAAAATACCAAACCCAAACAGAATTAAAGCTTCTTGTTTATCTGAATTCCATTTTAACACCCCTTCGATAAAAAAAAGTGTTCCAATAATTAAATATCCATACTGTAAATATTTCCAAAGTGTATTCATCTATATTGATTTTTGATCTGCTTGAAGATTTCCTGTAATATCTTTAGCTATCCATTTTGTTAAATTTTCCTTTGATTCAAAACCAAAACCATTGATAGTATCTTTTAACGTTGTTAATCTAAAACCGTCCTCAGTAAAAAAGTAATGTTCGTTTTGATCCCAAAACAACTGATTGGTTTCTAACTTTGTTTGTGCTTCATGATTTACAATAACCACATTCCCTTGAATTTCTGAAACATTTGTTTTACTATAGCTTATTGCATAGCTTCCACTAATAGTAGTTGAATCTTTTGTAGCCTTATCAATTGAAACAATTTTAATACCTTTAGGAAACTCGATATATGGATGCTGTTTACGATTAGAAAAATCATAAAAAATGGGTGCTTTTGTTTTCGACGTAATTTTTCCTGAATCTTTTTTTATATGATAAATATTTTTAGCAATTCCTATAGGCATATTTTTATCCGCTAAAAAATCTCTGACTTCTTTTTTAGAGTTTACGCATGAAAAAAACATTGCTACCAAAAAAATGATAGCAATGCTTTTGTATTTATTTATAAAGTATGTTTTCATACTATTTTATTAAGGAATACGAACAGTTTCTCCAATCCAACATCCAATTCTATGAGATCCACCTGAAGCAACTCCTTTTTGAAAAACTAACTTTTTTGACGGCACATTTTTCTTATAACTAGCTATATATCTACCCGCTCCACAACCTGGATCAACTTTACTTGCCTTTACAGCTTTATTTAAAGCTGCTACGTAAACCATTCTTTTTTCAAACTCATCACTACCGCAAGAGTTTGCACTACTTTGATATAAACTAGCAATAAACAAATAAGCTTTTCCCATATTTGGATTATACTTTAAAGCTTCATAAGCTAAAGATCTAGCTCTACTACCACTAGTGCTTTGAGCTTCTCTTAACTTATACTTTGCTTTTTTAAACGGATCTGTTTCTAAATCAAATGCCTTTTGCTTCATTTCTGCAGCACCACTTTTGTCTCCATTTTTAACTAAAACACCTGCTAAAAAATTATAAGCATCAGCTGACTGTGTTGCCTCAGCATATGCATTAGCTAATTTTTCAAATAAAGGATCTGTTTGACACCCCTTATTATACATTCTTGAAACAGCTCTTTTTAACCAAACTCCATCAGTTTTTTTAACTTCAAAATCTCTAGTATATATAGGTATCAATCGTTCACATGTTGCTATTTTAGAAATCATTGCATCTAAACCTCCTTCTACTTGACCTAAAGAAGTTGAATTAATGGTGTAGGCTCTTAAATTTCTTTTTTCTCTTGCTCCAATGGTGCCTAAAGAATCTTTCTCTTGTAATTTAACTAACTTCTTATTATAATCTTCTAGTTTTTCTTCAACAGATTCCATTACGTCATCATATGTATCAAAAACTTTTTGAGGATCTGAATCTTTGTTTTTATCTGCAATTGCTTCAAAATATCTAAAAATATTTTTCACCCCCATATCTTTAGGTGAAATATCATATGCTTTTTTCAATATTACAAAAACCTCATCATTTGTAGCTAATTCATTATCTAACAAATAGCTAGCGTAATCACTATGAGCCTTAGCCGCTCCTTTGTCTGGAAAATTCAATAATCTTGCTTCATATATACTTTTTGCTAATACTGGATCTTTTAACCCTTCTGCAACGTTAGCTCCATATTTATAAATGTTAACTGATAATTTTGGACAGTTAGCTAACAAATAATCTAAATTTACTTTAGCTGCCGCATACTTACCTGTTTTAGCATCTCCTTTAAAAAGATTATACTTAATGTTACATTCTTGACTTGCTTGTGCTTTAACACCAGTTAGGGCTACAAACAAAAATAACCCTGTTACTAAATACGTAATTTTTTTCATCCTCTTGTTGTTTTTTAATCTATTTTTCTCTTGTTAAACCATTTAAGACTATTTAATGATAAACTCAGTCTAACGTTAAAATACTCTTCTTTTATTAAATTATTGCTGGTTGTTCCTTTTTGACCATATTCAAATCCAATATTAATATTAGATAATTCTCTTGGTAATGGTAACCCTAATCCAACATTTATGCCAAAGTCTTTTATTTCTGTAAAATCATTATTAGTAGCTATTAATAAACCTGTGTCTTCAAATCGCAAACCAGCTCTATAAGTTACCCTATCCCAATAACTTGAAATTGAATTCATTTTAGGTATATAATATCCACCTACAGAAAGCCTACTTGAATCATCATATTTATAGCTGCTTATATTTGAAATTAAAGAACTACTACTACTTAAAGCACTTTGAAATTGTTGATTTATTCCTATGTACCATTTATTTTGTTTTCCTAAACCAAAACCAAAAACACTTTTTACAGGAATAGTTACATCTCCGTTTATATTATTCGATAGTTCTTGTTTAACATCTAGTTCTCCATTACTTGCTGAAAAGGTAAAAATTCTTTCAGTTCCTTTAGTAGATAAATCACTTCTTAAAACAAATGATGCTCCTGAATAAAACTGTAATTTATTATTAAATTCCGTTTTGTACTGTGCTCCTATTTTAAACAGCCCCCCCCTTACACTTACATCTTCTTCACTTTTTATAACTCTTGAATTTCCTATTCGTTGGTTTATAATACTATTTTCTAAATTACCAAAAATATAACCTGCTTCTAACCCTATTGAAAAACCTTTAAGTAAATACATACCATAACTAGCATATATTTTACTGGTACCCCCTTCTCCTTTGTATACAGAAACTTCATCAGCATTATAATCATTTAATAAAGAATAACCAACTGATGAAAAAGGACGTAAACCCACAGAAAAACCTGCATTTTTACCTAAAGGAAAACCTAAAGAAATATATCGCAAGTTGGTTATCTTATCAGACTGAGACACTTTAGCTTCCTTAAATTTATAAAAAGTTAAACTACCTCCAATGGTATAAGTTGAAGCCCCCAAATCAGCATTAGCTGCTGGATTTAAAAAATTTAAATGATAGGTATCTTTTAAAGCAACTCCAATACCTCCCATAGACGCTTGCTCTACGGTTACAGCTTTATATTGTTCTCCTATTCCAAAATAAGAATAAGGTGAGGCACTATTCTTCTGTGCTGTAATTGTTATTGTGCTAAGTAGTAGCATTACTAATATTAATCTCTTAATCATTCTTTAAATTATATATCAAAACAGTATGTAATCCTTCCAAAACAAAATTTGGATGAGCAAATATGCCACTTTTTAATTGTTTAGCCAAGAAATATGTGTCACCTCCTGTTAAAACAACTGTTAAATCTCCGAACTTTTTTTGATACTGATAAATAACTCCTTTAATTTCATTACAAATACCATTTAAAACACCTGAATGGATCGATGTATTTGTATCTGTTCCTATAAAATTAAAATCATCATTTATTTCTAATAAAGGTAGTTTAGATGTAAAAGTATGCAGTGCTTTATACCTCATTTCTATTCCTAAAGAGATAGCTCCTCCTATATATTTTTTATCTTTATTAATAAAATCAAAAGTAATACAAGTACCTGCATCAATGACTAGCACATTTTTTCTCGGATAAGTAACTGCTGCTGCTGCTGCTAATGCTATTCTATCAACCCCTAATGTTTTAGGCGTTTTGTAATGATTTACAAAAGGTACCTTTGTTTCTGAATTTAAAAAAACAGGGTTTAGTAACTTTTTTATTTCTGCTACGGTATTTTTTGAAATAGTAGCTACTGAAGCGATAATAGAAGCTGAAACAGAATAGTTTGAAATTATTTTTTTTAATTCTATAACAAGTTTATCTTTCTCAAAAACAAACACACAAACAACCCTACCTCCTTCAAAAACAGCACATTTAACTCTTGTATTACCTATATCAATAACCAAATTCATCTCTTATAAATATTAGAATTCAAATTTACGTTAGTTTTTTTTAACAAAAACATTTTGATAAACTAAAAAAGGATTGTATATTTGCACCCGCTAAACGAAAGTAGCAAACTGGTGCCTTAGCTCAGTTGGTAGAGCAAAGGACTGAAAATCCTTGTGTCCCTGGTTCGATTCCTGGAGGCACCACAATAAATTTATAACTTTAAATAGATAAATTTATTTGTTACTTTTAAAAAAGCAATTTCCGGTGCCTTAGCTCAGTTGGTAGAGCAAAGGACTGAAAATCCTTGTGTCCCTGGTTCGATTCCTGGAGGCACCACCGTAAAAACCTGAACATTTGTTCAGGTTTTTTTGTTTAAAAAAATATTCAGATTATGACTAAAAGTTGTGATTCGGCAAATATTTTTCATCAATTTAATCAGTAAGAACTCTATATTTATTGCCCCTCTAAATTGTAATTGTGTCCTAAAAACTTTTACATTAAGCTTAAAAAATTCTGCTAATGCATTTGCTTTTCTATTATCAAAATAATTGAGTATAAATTGATAATTTAAACTGTTGGAATTTGACACTATATTGAAAACCCTAAAGTCTGAATTTTCTACTTCTTTAAATCATTTAACAATCAGCTTCTTTAAATTAGCTATTTCTAAAGCAATCTCTTTAATTTTATTACGTTGTCAGTTAGAAATTTCAAGAAGTTCACTTACAACTTATCTATATTTAGTTACTTCAATAATAGTAATGATACTTTCTAGCTTACCTTTAGCTTTTTATTAGTAATAATGGCATGTAATTCTTCTTTAGATATGTCTACTTTATCCGTAGAAAATTTAAACCCAGTATTTCAAGAAACAGTAGTTAGTCCTTAGCATCCGATTTTAAAAATTTTTATAATAGGATGGAATGGCTTATATTTTATAACATCAAAATGTGCAACTAGTAGCTCAGGTAGCAAAACTCTCCATAAATATATATAGAAAACTAAATCTGTTTTTTTTTAGTAATATAATATGTATTTTAACTCAATCACAAATTTTGGTATTAATCCGAAAAACACTTAATTAATATTAAATAAATGTTAATTTCATTTTAAAAATTAAACTTTTTAAAAAACCTATAGTCATAGATATATAATAAAAACTTATAACCATGAAAAAAATAATAATAGTATTAGTTTTAGCTCTTAGTTTTACTTTAACAACTCAAGCTCAAAAAGAAATAAGAAATAATTTACAAAAACTTAGTACAGAACAACAAACTGAACTAGAAGTTAAAAAATTAACTTTAAAATTAGATCTAAGTATATCACAACAAAAACAAATTACTCCTTTATTAGCTGAAAAAATTCAAAAAAGAAAAAAAAGATATGAAAAACGAAAAGCTATACGAGGAAGTGAAAAAAAAAGAGAAGAATTATCTGCTAACGAAATATTTAATAAGAAAAAAGAGTACTTAGATGATCAAATTTATTTTAATACTGAAATGAAACGTATTTTAGACAAACAACAATATGATCGATTTCAAAAAATAAGTAACAGAAAAACACACAAGACTAAAAAAAAAGGGACAGACTGCATGTATAAAGAAAATAAAAAAGAATCTAGAAGAAGAAGTAATAGAGGTGTTTAAAAAGAATAAAAAATCGTTAAATAATTTTTAAAAGCTCAATACTCAAAAAATATTGGGCTTTCATTTTACTCCTTTTCTTTAAACCAAGTTGAGTATTCTACGTAATTATTAGCTATTCTATTAATTTCTCCAAAAATAAGTTTTTTTGAAATATCTTTTACCTTTTTTGCAGGCACCCCTGCATAAATACTTCCACTTTCTATTCGAGTATTTTTAGTTACCACAGCACCTGCTGCTATAATAGAGTTTGATTCTACCACGCAATCATCCATAATTATACTTCCCATACCTATTAAAACATTATCATGAATAGTACAACCGTGCACAATTGCATTATGCCCTACAGAGACGTTGTTACCAATTATGGTAGGTGATTTTTGATATGTTGCATGAATTATAGCTCCGTCTTGAATGTTTACCTTATCACCTATTTTAATAAAGTGTACGTCTCCTCTAATTACAGCATTAAACCAAACGCTACACTCTTTTCCTATTTCCACATCGCCAACAATAGTCGCATTTTCTGCAACATAACAATCCGCAGAAATTTTAGGAGATTTTCCATTTATCTTTTTTATAATTTTCACTTATTTATTTTATTTAAAATTATAAACTTACTTTTTTTTATATTTCGTCACTAAAATTAAAGTTACTTCAAAAAATGCTCTTTTAAAATAATACAACATACAATAAATTTATTTTACAAAAAAACACCCTCTATCTCTATAATTATATTGATAATTTCTTTCGCCTAAAGATTTCTAATCTATCATATTGGTTACAAAACCATTTCCTTAAAAATATTCCCTCTTTTTTTGATACTCACTCAAACATTCATAGTTATCTTTCTTTTCTACAATATATTGCATTATCTAACAACACATCGTAATAGACGATGTCTTGTAAATCTACCATCTAATTAACTGTAATAATTCTTATTTACTACAAAATTTACACTTTATACTCATAATAATCTAAAACAAAAAAAAGAGGCTTTTATTCTTCTCACCATTTTTAATATTCTATTATTTAAACTGTACTCAACAAAAAACAGCTCACAAATTAATGTAGAGTAGTTTTTATTATTACGTAGTCAGTACTCAAATACCTTCTAGTAATATCACACTAAATGAAATAATAGCATTTTATAACACTATAGTTTATCCTAACTAAACAGTTATCTAAAACAAATAGAAGCAAGAACTTGTAGTCAGTTATAATATTTTAATTAACTACTAATTCTTCTCCAATACTAATAGTATTATCAGCTAGTTTATTCTTTTTTTTCAATTCGCTTACTGATAGCTGATATTTTCTAGCTATAGAGTACAAGGTATCCCCTTTCTCTACTCTATGATATTCAGCTTTAATACCAGACTTTGTTACAATAGCTTTTTTAAACTTAATTCTATCATAACTATCTAAATTATATTTTTCAATAATTGATATTAATTTTTGTGGATATCGTTTATCTGTAGCATAGCCAGCACGTCTTAACCCATAAGCCCAACCTTTATAATTTGTATGTCCTAACTTAAATAAGCTAGCATAACGTTTTCTCGAAGTCAAAAACAACGAATGATCTTCATATGACGTTTGTGGATACTTATACTTTCTAAAACACTCTCCTTTTGCGTCATCATCATGAGTTACACTTTTACCTTCCCAACCCTTATGACATTTAATTCCGAAATGATTATTTGATCTAATTGCTAAAGGACTACGCCCGCTGCCAGATTCTAATACTCCTTGTGCTAAAGTTATACTTGCAGGAATATTATGTTCATACATTTTTTTTACTGCAATTGGCGCAAATTTTTGAATATATGCTTCAGTATGATTTGAACTGGTTTTTAAAGGCTTATTTATTTGCTCTAATTGAGGTATCTCAAGAGCTACTTCTTCTTTTTCTTGAAGAATTACTTTTTTTCGACTTTTTGTAACTATATTTTTGCTAGATCCACAACTAATTAAAAAAGCAGAACATATTACGGTATAAAAAATTATTTTTACTTTCATTAAACGTTTATTAACTCTTGATTTTTATTTTTTAATTTCTGATTAACTCCCGAAATCCCCTGTAATCCACCTGTATGAATTACTAAAATTTTAGTATTAACTATAAACTGATTATTCTTTATCATCTCTATAATTCCAAACAACATTTTAGCTGTATAAATCGGATCTAATAAAACAGTTGTTTGCTCTTTAAATAAATTTATAAACCGAACTAATTGTTGATTATACTTACCATAACCTCCAAAATGATAGTCCGTTTGTAAATACCAATTATTTTGTTTATTTACTAATTGCTCAATTTCCCTTTGTAAAAAATCACCTTTCAAAGCAGGAAAACCTATTACTTTTTGATGTTTTTTTGCTGAATTTATTAATCCTGCAATCGTTCCTCCTGTTCCTATTGCACTACAAATATAATTGAATTTATTATCTTGTTCTCCTAATATTTCTTCACAACCTTTAATTGCTAAATTGTTAGTTCCTCCCTCAGGGATTAAATAAAAATCACCAAACTCTTTTTTTAATCCTTCTATAAATTCTTTGGATGCTTTATTTCGATAGATTTCTCTTGAAACAAACTTAAACTTCATCCCATTTTGATGTGCTTCTTTTAAACTTAAGTTTTTCACTAATGTTTTTTCAAAGTTTTTACCTAACTCATTACCTCGAATAATACCAATAGTTTTAAAACCTGCTAAATTTCCAGCCACAGCAGTGGCAACAATATGATTAGAAAATGCACCTCCAAAAGTTAACAAAGTTTTTTTTTGCTGATTTTTAGCTTCGTAAACATTATACTTTAATTTTCTAAACTTATTTCCTGAAACAAAAGGATGAATTTGATCTTCTCGTTTGATAAATAATTCAATATTTTTTTGCTCTAAGACAGGCAAAAAAAGCTGTTGGTTTTCACTTATAAAAATCTGCTGAAACAAAAATTCGTTATTATTATTCAATGCTACTTTTTTTTTTGCTAAAATACTAGAAATATATTTTAATTAACCTCAACTCTATCGCTGATTTCCTAACCAAAAACACGAACTTAGACGCTGCTTATATTATGATTGTTAAAACACTTAAAGTTAATACTTATGATAAAAAAATTAAGGAGCTTTATTTGGCCTCAAACTACAAAAATAGCCACTGATTTTAACGGAACACTAGAACTAACATGGATTAATGGAAAAAAAGTGTTAGATAGTAAAAATGCCAACTATTCCTATGGAAATTTACAAAAAATACTTGAAAAAGGAATTTCTAAAATTGATCTAAAAAAAGTAGATTCAATATTATTATTAGGTTTAGGAGGTGGAAGTATCATTACATCTTTAATTAAAAAGTTTAATTATGAAGGAAAAATTGATGCTGTAGAAATTGATAAAAAGATAATTGACATTGCTAAAAATGAATTTAATCTTTTAGATTTTAAAAACTTAAAAATTATACATACCGATGCTTTTAATTTCGTAAAAAACCTCAATCCTCAGTATAATTTAATTATTGTTGATGTATTTATTGATCAAAACGTACCTTTATTATTTCTTACAGAAGAGTTTTGCTGTAACTTATCAAAAAAAACAGCTCCCAAGGGTTGTATTTTATATAATATTGGCATTAATTTGAATAAAAAAGATAAGCAATATCAAATTGTTCAATATTTTGAAAAATCACTTAATTTTAAAGTAAACTTATTTGAAAATATACTAGATACAAACACCTTAATGATTGCCAATAAAACAAATAGCTGAAAATTAAATAGAAGTTTCAAACTTGATTTTTTAACAAAAAAAACGAACTTAGCTATGTATGCTAATTTTATTAAAAAATCTAAATATCAACAAAATAAATGGAAAATAAATTTAACATCGCAGTACTTATAGATGGAGATAATGCACAACCTAAATTGTTAAAGGAAATTATTGAAGAAGTATCTAAGTATGGAAAAGCAACTATCCGAAGAATTTATGGAGACTGGACTACTCCGCAAATGAATAGTTGGAAAACAATTATTAATCAACATTCTATCAGTCCTATCCAAAAATTTTCATATACTACTGGTAAAAATTCTACAGACGGTTCGTTAATTATTGATGCAATGGATATCTTACACGGAAAAAACACTGAAGGTTTTTGCATTGTTTCTAGCGACAGCGACTATACGGGGCTTGCTAAACGAATTAGAGAAGAAGGACTTTTTGTTATGGGTATTGGTGAAAAAAAAACACCTGAAGCATTTGTAAGATCTTGTGAAGTTTTTACGTTTACCGAGAATTTAAAAATAGAACAAAATGAAACTGAAGATTTTAGTGAAAAAATAAAAGAAAAATTATCAAAACAAAACAATACCTCTAAAATAAAAGAAAATATTAAAAAAGTTCAACTATCTAAAGAAGATTTAAAAACAATTGATAAAGCTTTTGATATTTCAACAAATGAAGAAGAGAATGCTTATATTTCTACATTAGGCTTAAATATTAGAAAAATTGACCCAAGTTTTGACCCTCGAAGTTACGGCTTTAAAAATCTTACTAGACTTTTTGAAAACATTGATAAATACGAAGTTATTAAAAATGAAGTTGGTGGATTGAATCATCCACTGTTGCGAATTAGGTAAAATATTTATTCTCTTTAATAAAAAACTACTTACTAAAATCATTTAAAAACTTTTGTAAGTAGTTTTTTTATCAAAAAAAGATAAAAATTAGATTTAAAAACTAGAAACCTGTTCTTCTATTTTTTCCCAATCAGCCATTAAAGTGTTTAATGTTGCTTTTTTAGCTTTATATTTTTCAAAGAAATTAGGACGAGTAGAAACTTCTTCATAATTATTTGCTAATTCTAAATCTATTTTAGCAATTTCACTTTCTAAATCAGCAATATCTTTCTCTGTTTTAGATAACTTATTTTTAAGTTTTTTTAACTCTTTTTCTTGCTCTCTAGATAATTGATGTGCCTCTTTTTTAGCTGTTGGTTTTTCAACTTTAACAACAGTTCGTTTTTCAGCCTCTCTAAGATTTTCCATCTTATGCTGGTCTAAGAAGTAATCAATATCTCCTAAATATTCTTTAATTACTTTATCTTTAAATCCGTAAACAGTTGATGTTAATCCTTGTAAAAAATCTCTATCATGAGACACAACAATTAATGTTCCATCAAAGTTTTTAAGAGCCGTTTTTAGTACCGTTTTAGAAGCTATATCCAGGTGGTTTGTTGGCTCATCCATTACCAATACATTAAATGGTGATAATAACAATTTACATAATGCTAATCGGTTACGCTCCCCTCCTGATAATACTTTTGCTTTTTTATCAACAGCATCTCCACCAAATAAAAAAGACCCTAACATATCTCTAACACGTAATCTATTTGTATCAGAAGCAGCATCTTCCATAATCTCTAAAACAGTTTTTTCTGGTGGCAATTCTTCTGATTGATTTTGCGCAAAATATCCTATTTCAACATTATGCCCTAATTTTAGATTACCTATAAACGGAATTTCTCCAACCATCATTTTTGCTAAAGTAGATTTCCCTTGTCCGTTTTGCCCAACAAAAGCAATTTTACTGTTACGCTCAATCATTAAATCAACGTCTTGTAAAACATGCTTATCACCATAACTTTTACATAAACCTTCAGCTTCAACAATCATCCTACCTGGTTCTTTAGATATATTAAAACGAACATTCATTGCCGCATTATCATCTCCATCGACCTCAATAAGTTCTACTTTATCTAATTGCTTCATTAGCGATTGTGCCATAGAAGCCTTACTTGCTTTTGCCTTAAATTTATTGATTAAGTGTTGCTTTTGCTTAATCTCTTTTTCTTGATTTTTTTGAGCCTGTAACTGTTTTTCTTTAATTTCTGCTCTTAGCACTAAAAATTCAGAATATGGTTTTTTATAATCGTAAATCTGTCCTAATGAAATTTCAATAGTTCTATTTGTTACGTTATCTAAAAACATTTTATCATGCGAAACTAATACAATAGCTCCAGAATAAGACCTTAAGAAGTTTTCTAACCAAATAATAGACTCTATATCTAAGTGGTTTGTTGGCTCATCTAGTAGTAAAATATCGTTGTCTTGCAATAATAATTTTGCTAGCTCTATTCGCATTCTCCATCCTCCAGAAAATGTACTCGTTAGTTTATCGAAATCTTCGCGTTGAAAACCTAAGCCCTGTAAAATTTTCTCAGTATCACCTTGATAATTATAACCACCTAAAAGCTCATAGCGCTCAGTTAAATCAGTTAAATCAATAATTAGTTGACTATATCCTTCACTTTCATAATCAGTTCTAGTGGCTAGTTTATTATTGATATCATCTAGCTTTAACTCAATTTCTTTAATTTCTTCAAAAGCTTGGTATGCTTCCTCTAAAATTGTTCTACCTTCTACAAAATCTATATCTTGACGTAAAAACCCCATACGTATATCTTTATCAAAGGCCATAGTACCTCCACTGGTTTCAATATCTTTGGATAATACTTTTAATAGTGTAGACTTTCCTGCCCCATTTTTACCTATCAATCCAATTTTATCTCCTTTATTTAACTTAAAAGTGATCCCTGAAAACAAATCAGACCCCATAAAAGAAACCGATAAATTGTGTACGTTTAACATATATTTTTGCGTAAATTTGTAAAGATGCAAAGCTACTTAAATTATGATTAAGAAAGGAACAAAGTTATACAGTGTTTTAAAAGCAAAATGCCCAAGGTGTCATGAAGGTGATTTTTTTAAATACAAAATGACATTAAATCCTAATAAAATCACACAATTACATGACAACTGTCCTAAATGTAATTTAAAATATATGATGGAACCTTCTTTTTTCTTTGGAGCTATGTATGTAAATTATGGATTAGCCGTTGCTCTATTTGTTGCCGTTTTTATTATAGCTAAACTTTTTATTGGCCTAACAATTTTACAAAGTTTTATAGCTATCATTGTAGTTTCTTTACTTCTTACACCTTTTACTTTACGTTTATCAAGAATTATTTGGATAAATATATTTATTTCATATGATAAAAATATCAAAAAAAATAATTAATATTTAAACCTTTTTATATCTGTATCAACATCTAGTTTTTCATTTTTTTCTAAGTGATTAAATAAATTTTCAGCAATTGTTGGCCCTATCATAACACCACGTGTTCCTAACCCATTTAAAACAACTAATTTATCATAATTTGGGTGAGTACCAATCATTGGTCTTCTATCACTTACTGTAGGCCTAATCCCAGCTGTATGACCTGTTATTCTGTAAGGTATAGTAATTACCTTTTTAAGCTTATCAATTAACTCTTGCTTAGCTTCATCTGTAGTATTACAAGTTTTATCTGTCCAATTAAAGGTAGCTCCAACTTTATAATGATCATTTCCTAAAGGCATAACAAAAACACTTGATTTTAATAAAAAATCAATATTGAGTTCTGGCGCATATATATTTATAGACTCCCCTTTTACTTCATTTAAAGGTAAATATTTAAAAAACGGATTTTTTACAATACCAAACCCTTCACAAAACACTATTCTAGTTGCTGTTATATTTTGATATTTAATAGATTTATCTGATATAATTAAATCATGATATTCAAATGATTCATTAATTAATCTACCCATTTTTTTTATATAATCTCTATAAGAATTTACAAGTAAAGTCGTATCAATTCTTCCGGTAGCAGTTAATTCTCCAAATCCAAAATTAGCAATAACACCTTTAATTTTAGTTTTACTAGTTTTTGGGTTCATATAATTCAATAATGTAGGTTTATCAAGAGCATTAAACCAATTATTTTCATCTCCAATACTTGTAAATGATTTTTTAATTGAAAATTTATAATCTAATGTTACATTTAGCTTCTCTTCTAAACTTTTATAAAAAGGCATAGCTTTTTGAATTTGCTCATGTCCCTTCCAGACTGCATTAAAACGTTTTAATATAACAGGGTTGTATACGCCTCCGGCAACTAACGAAGATGTTTGTGAATTATTCTCAAATACAATAAATGTTTTATTTTCTTTTAACAATTGCTCTACAAAAGCTATTCCTGCTAAACCTAAACCTACTATAATATAATCTACATTAATGCTCATAAGACAAAAGTAATGTTATTTATAATAACAAAAAAAAGAGCTTGCAAAGCAAGCCCTTTTTTTTGTTATTATAAATAAAATTAATAATTCCACATATCCATTTCACGATCACGAATACCTTCTTTAATTCTATCAGCTTCTAATAATTGAAATAATGAATTTCCTCGAACATAATCTTTGATAGACCTATCTCCGTAAATATTTTCCTCTTTTATAATTGTTGAATTAAATCTTCTTGCATTTAACAAATTATCATAAGACAAAGGCTGCGCAGAGTTTTTCGGATTGAAAACTTTTGAAGCATGTAATGTTTCTCTTGCATCTGGGAAAAACACCCAAAACAATTCATAAACACTTTCTTTATCATCAATACCCTCTACACCTAATACTTGAACATCAGGACCCATTGGTGCTAAAGCTAACATACGATATTTTAATTCTCCTTGACGTTTATCAAAATACCAAAGTCCTTTTAGCATATATCCTTTAATATCTGCTGACTGTACTGAATAAGGATCCATGTTACCATAACCATCATCACGCTCATTATAAGTCATAGATTTAATTTCGTCCATGCCTATTTTTGTTGTAAAATAAGAGTCACTATATACCTCCTTAATTTCACCATTATTTATACCTTTTAATAATGTATCAAATAATGAACGTCTTGTTAAACCTGCATTAGTTGTATCAATTGGATAATAATAAGGCAAATTGATTTTTTGATTTATATCAACATATTCCCACACCACTTTTGACCATAACACATCTCTATCGCTAATATAGCCATAAGGAAGAGGTTTATCGTCTTCTGATGCTATTTGGGCTTCAGATTTAAATCCAATCTCTTCAACCTTTTTAGAATTTAAGAGGTTAGCTTGAGCACCTGCATAACTTGTAGCAGCAAGAGCAAATAAAACCATATAAAAACGTTTCCAATTCATACTTTAAATTTTTACTTATTAATTTGTTATCTCTATGTTTACAGGTAACACTTTTTTAATCTTATAATTAGATCCTGAAACAGAAGCTTTTATATCAAAAATAGAAATAACATCGTTTCTTCTTGCTTTACCTAGTGCCTGTTTTGCTCTAGCAGATAAATTTGTTCCAATAACGGGAACTGTTACCTGTCCTGGAACTTTTATTTTAAAACTAGAGACATTCAATTTTAAATCAAATAAGAAATCAGGCAAACCTGCTGCAACGCTAATTCTAGCTAAACTTGCCTTAGGCATTTTCACAGTACCATATTGACCTCTTACCATACCAACAGCAGGTGGTATATCTTTAATTCTATACTTTTTAGGAGTACTAATTTTACCACCTCCTGGCAATGTTGCAGAAACTCTAATAGTTACTTCTGTTCCCTTACCTGGATTCATCATATATTTATCACCTTTAACTCTTCTTAAACCTGGAGCTGATGCTGAAACTTTGTTTCCTGATACACCTGGTACAGATATCGTTAATGGATTAGATAAACCACGGTAAACAACATTCATTTTATCAGCAGAAACAACTGCTTCATTTGGCTTAGGAATTACTGAGTAACCACCTAAAATAGGTATTGTAACAATAGAATCTCCTTGTTTAAATTGAAATTCTCCTTTTAACTCTTTATCACCAACAGAACCTGCAGGACCATCTAAAATAACTTGACCCGCTTTAATTTTATCTGCAGACATTTCTTCTCCATTTAAAATAACTTTTTCTGCAGTTAAATTTGGATCATTCTTACCTAAAACTATTTTACCTGATAATTTTTCACCTGGATAATAAGCGTTTTTATCAAAAACAACCATTGCATCATATTTACTCATAGATACTGCACTCTCTAACTCACCTTGTAATAAGGCTGTCAAAGCATCTGCTTCAGTAGTTTTAATATCAGCTTGTATTTGAGTTAATTTAGTCAATGATGCTATTAAAGGAAATCCTTCATAGTTATAACTCAACCAATTTTTGCTAATTCCGTCTTGTCCTTTAACATCACTTGTATTAAAACGAGCTGCGACGACACTTGATAATTCTGATTCTCCTAAAACAATTAAAGATTGTTCTCTAAACTGATTTACTTTATCTACAAACTCCTTACCTTTATCTGTAATTTTTCCACTTGCAAAGAAATATTGATCTAAAAACCCAGACTTATCCATCGACTCATAAGCTTTTTTATCTTCAATTTCAGTAGTCATTTGAGTTTTTAAATCTGCTATATACGCAAAAAACTCATCTGCCATACCTCTAAGCTTATCGGTTTTCTCTTTAGCTTCACCATATTGCTTTGCTTGCTCAGTTGCTTTTTGAGCTAAAGTTGCATATGATGCTTTGTTCTTTTCGGTTGCTCTAATATTAGATTCCGATAATTTTTCATTCATTAATCCAAATGCTGATAAAACTTCTTTACTCATATTCATTGCTAACATTGCAATAAATACAAGATACATTAAGTTTACCATCCTTTGCCTTGGTGACTGTTTTCCTCCTGCCATCTTTAATTAGTTTGTTTAGTTAATAAAAATTAGATAAACTAATTAATTATTTTGTTGACATTGCCGTTAACATTCCTCCATATACTCCATTTAAAGAAGATAAGTTAGTAGCTAATGATTGCATTTGTTCTTGTAATCTTTGAGAATTTTCAACTAAAGCTGAGTTTAAATCTGCTTGTTTACTTGCATTTTCAACTTGTGTTGTATATAATCCATTTAATGACTCTAATTTTGCAGCTGCCTTAGACATTTGCTCGTTATATTGATTTGTAGAAGATACAGTTGTTGATGTTGCTGTTAAACCTTCTGCTGCTCCTTGAAAATTCTTAATACTATTACCTAAACTAGATATTAAGTTTGCATCTAATTTAGCTTCTTTTAATATATTATCTAACTTTTGAGACAACATACTTTGAGCATCTTGAGGCGCTGCTTCTTTTCCTTTTTTACCTAATGATTCACCTCCTGCTAATTCAGGATATACTTTAGACCAATCTAACTCATCCTCTATTGGTTCAAATGCTGAGATTGCGAAAATGATTGCTTCTACAACTAAACCTAATGTTAACATAACTCCTCCGGTTAAAGGACCTATTTTAAAGTGCATAATTTTAAATAAAGCTCCTAGTATTACTACAGAGGCTCCTAAACCATACGCCATGTTAAAAATTTTCTTAGTTGATTTTGATTGTGCCATAATTTTTGTTTTTAGGGTTTATTATTATTGTTATTATATTTTTTTACTTACTTTTATTTGTACCTAAATAATCTTGTACAGTTCTAAAACCGATATAACTTCTTGCTGTATCTGCATATTCCCAATCACGCGAGCTTACCTCTAAAAAATAAGCTACATCTTTCCAAGAACCACCTCTAATAATTTTTCTGCGATTTTCTTTAATTTCTACATTTGGATTCATTGTTGACCCCATATAATAAGACATTTGATTGTATGCTGTGTTTGTCCACTCTGCAACATTTCCTGACATATTATACAATCCATACTCATTAGGATTAAAAGATACTGCTTCTACAGTATACAAAGCTCCATCTGCAGCATAATCTCCACGAACTGGCTTAAAGTTTGCTAAAAAACAACCTCTATCACTTGTTGTACTTGGCCCACCCCAAGGATATTTACCAAAATTCAAACCTCCTCTTGCTGCATATTCCCATTCTGCTTCTGTAGGTAACCTGAATGAAGGTACTAATCCTAATTTCTTTTTTGATCTTTGAAAATTATTTTTAGTTTGTGTTCTCCAATGACAAAATGCTTTTGCTTGATTCCATGTTACTCCAACTACAGGATAATTTTCATAAGCTTTATGAGCAAAATATTCTTGATGCATTGGATCATTATATGAATAGTTAAAGTCTTTAATCCAAACAGTAGTATCAGGATACACATTAATAACTTCATCTTTCATAAAATCTTTTCTATTTTTACCTGTTTTAGCAGCTTGTTCATTATCAAACCAATAATATCTATAGTTTAATAATTTAGTATTAAAAGTTCTAATTCCATTTAATGATTCGTCTTTTTTAATATACAAAGAATCCATTACCTCTACATAATCAGTATCTGGATACTCTTGTTGCTCCCAAACAAGCTCTTCTTGCCAATTTAATGGTTTCAAAGAGTCTAAACCCTCACCTAACTCATAATAATTTTCACGCATATATTTAGCATATGGTGATTCATTTACGGTATCTTTTGAGGCAAATGCATACAATTGAATACCTTGTGCATTTTTACCACCCCCTTCACCTTCTTCAATTCCTCCAGATGCAAATTCAGCTTGATAAGCTAATTTTGTCCTAGCAACAGAGTCTCTTACCCAAAACACAAATTGCTTATACTCACTGTTTGTTATTTCTGACTCATCCATGTAAAATGGCTGAACTGTAACTGTTTTTGTAGGCGCATTCATTGCTCCTAAAGGATCTTCATCTTGTTTCCCCATTGTAAAAGAACCTCCTGGAATTTTTGTCATTCCAAACGGTTTCTCTGCAAACCATTTTCTTTTTGACTTCTCTCCCACTAATTCACCTCTATCACCACTTGATCCACAAGCATAAACTAGAGACATTAACAATGTAAATATTACTATTTTCTTCATATTATTTCCTTTCTTATAAAAGAGGTCGTAAACCTATTATTTTTTTTATTAAAAAACAATTACGTATTATATTTTTTTTAAAAGAATTAAAAAAAATGTTTTTTTAAACAAGTTTTTGCAGTGCTTTATACCATCTATCAGGTATTTTTCTTTTTAAAGCTTGTTCATAATCTTTATAGTTACATGGTATTAACGCATGTCTTTTGTGTTTAGTATTTGAAATCAAATTTATTTCCATCCACCACCGTCCACTTTTATCACTTTTATAAAAGTTTATAGGATCATCATCATTTAATAAAACGGTAAATTTTTGATAATTATCCTTTGTTACAAAAGGATAATCTTTTGCTCTAGCATTAACCCCTTCTATAAAATACCAAATTATTTGAGCTATTAAGTCAGCTGTTTGATTATTGATGTCTAATATACTACTATATTCATAAATACCAAAAGAAGTTACTTTATCACTAATCCCCGCATATCTTGATATCGCACATATTTCCTCTCCATAAAAACCATTTACTGAAGCATTTTTATTAGCAGGTGCGTCACTTTGCCTTACACAACCAATATCAATACTAACTAAATCAGCATCTCGCATTATAGGCTCCACTAAAGTTACGTCTTTTACTTCACCTAACCTAAAGGTATCAAAATATAATTTATCAAGTAAGTCTATTTCCTGTTGTGAATTAAAGTAAGTTTGATAACCTATATTACTGTAATTAAACAAATTATTAGGTTGATCCATAATAATTTTACTTAAAAACGAACTAGATGACAATTTATCTTCTAAGGAACCTAAATTAAATCTACTGTCTACAGACACTAAATTTACAGTTTGTTCTAAAGAATCATAAGCTCTATAATTGGCATAAGTTATATCTTGACTTCCTCCAATTATTATTGGTATAATTTTTTTCTTTAGTAAAAACTCAATAGAAGAACTCACTGCGTAATAGGTATCATTAACCGTACTACCTTGCTCTATGTTTCCTAAATCTACTATTTTAGTATGCCAGTTACCTGGATACAATTGATATAGTTTTTTTCGAATATCTCCTAACTCATCCCCACACCCTTTATTATCAAGCGCTCCTCTTCCATCTTTAACACCTATAATAGCTATATCCACACTTGACAAATCAGGAAATCCTTTTTCAACAGTGTGTATAACTATATTTTTACCGAATGATGAGATAGTTTGTAAACCTATATGAGCTGTAAGGGTATCTTTTATAGGTTTAAAAAAACTGGAATTCATATTTTAACAAAGCTTTAAGGGTTTTGCAATATACTCTTTTTTATCAAAGTAATTTTATTTCTTTTTAAGAGGTTTCTTTTTTACTACTTTCTTTTTAATAGGCTTCTTTTTAGGTGTTTTTGCTTCTATCAACTTAACAGCTTCTTCTTTAGTCATTTTTTCAATCTCAGTGGTTTTAGGCAACTCTACTTTAACTTTACCCTTTATCACATTAAAACGTCCCCAACGAGCTTTTTCTACCCTAATTTCAACATCTTCCCAATTATGAAGTACTTTATCAATTTCTTTTTGCTTTTTAGCTTCAATTAACTCAACTATATCATCATCTGAAAGATTATCAAAATCGTATTTTTTATTTACATTGATAAAAATTGAATTCCATTTTAAAAAAGGGCCAAAACGTCCAACCCCTTTTTGAACAGGTAAATCTTCATAATAATAAATTGGTGCGTCTGCTTTTTGTTTGGCTACAATCAACTCTTGAGCTCTTGGTAAATCGACTTCCATAGGGTTTTCACCTTTATCTAAAGAAACAAACATTGCTCCAAATTTAATATAAGGCCCAAAACGTCCATTAGAAACAATCACCTCCTCCCCTTCATAAACACCTAAATTTTTAGGAAGTAAAAACAACTCTAATGCTTCTTCCATTGTTATAGTACCTAAGTGCTGGTCTTTATTTAAACTAGCAAACTGTTTTTCTTCATCTTCAGGTGCACCAATTTGTGCTATGGGTCCAAACTTACCTAAACGCACTAAAACTGTTTTACCAGATTCTGGATGCTTTCCTAAAATACGCTCCCCGCTTTCTCTCTCTGCATTTTCCTTAACATCTTCAACTGTTTTATGAAAGTTTGCATAAAAGCTCTTTATCATCTCTATCCAATTTTCAGTCCCTTCTGAAATATCATCAAAAGAATTTTCAACCCTAGCCGTAAAACCAAAATCTAAAATATTAGAGAAATTTGTAACTAAAAAATCATTTACAATGTTTCCTATATCTGTTGGAACTAATTTATTTTTATTAGAACCTGTTTTTTCTGTCAATAATTCACTTTTAATAACTCCGTTAGATAAAATCATTTGTTCATAACCTCGCTCTACCCCTTCATTTTCTCCTTTTTCAACATAACCTCTGCGTTGTACGGTAGAAATTGTTGGCGCATAAGTAGATGGTCTACCAATACCTAACTCTTCCAATTGTTTTACTAAAGATGCTTCTGTAAAACGATATGGAGGACTTGTAAAACGCTGGGTTGCATTTATAAAAATATACGCCAAGTTTTCGCCTGTTTTTAAGTTAGGTAACATACCTGCCTGCTCCTCATCTTCATTATCAGTTCCCTCTAAATATACCTTTAAGAAACCATCAAACTTTATCATTTCACCATTTGCGGTAAAAACCTTCTTATTATCTGTATTCTCAATTTTCACATTAGTTCGCTCTAATTGAGCATCACTCATTTGAGAAGCTAAAGTTCTTTTCCATATTAAATCGTATAACCTATTTTGATCATACTCACTATTAATGGTATGCGCTTTCATGTTAGTAGGTCGAATAGCTTCGTGAGCTTCCTGAGCTCCTTTTGCTTTCGTTTTAAAAACACGCTGTTTGCTATATTCTTTTCCGTAATAATTACTAATTTCTTCCTCAGCTGCATTACGAGCATCAACCGACAAGTTTACACTATCGGTTCTCATGTAAGTAATTAAACCAGCTTCATACAAACGCTGGGCTACTTGCATTGTTTTACCCACAGGAAATCCTAATTTTCTTGAAGCCTCCTGCTGTAATGTTGATGTTGTAAATGGAGCTGCTGGCGATTTTTTCGCTGGCTTTTTAGTTAAATCAGCTATTGAAAAATTAGCATTTGCACAAGATTTCAAAAATTCTTCGGCTAATTTTTTTGAATTAAAATTCTTAGGAATAGTTGCTTTAAATGTTTTTCCTTCACTATTAGAAAACTGTGCAACTACTTTGTAATGCGTTTCGGCTTTAAAGTCAAGAATACTTCGCTCTCTTTCAACAATTAAACGAACTGCAACAGACTGTACTCTACCTGCTGACAAACCTCCTTTTACTTTACGCCACAAAACCGGAGACAACTCATACCCAACAAGCCTATCTAAAACCCTACGTGCTTGTTGTGCATTTACCATATTATAATCAATATCTCTTGGATTATCAACTGCTTTTAAAATAGCATTCTTAGTAATCTCATGAAAAACAATACGTTTTGTATTTTCATCTTTTAATTTTAATTGCTCTTTTAAATGCCAGGCTATCGCCTCCCCCTCTCGATCCTCATCACTTGCTAACCAAACAGTATCAGCTTTTTTAGCCAAGGCTTTCAATTTTTTTACTACTGGCTTTTTATCATCAGAAACAATGTATTTTGGACTAAAATCTCCGTCAACATCAATTCCTAATTCCTTCGATGGTAAATCTGCAATATGACCATAACTTGATTCTACTTGAAAGTCTTTCCCTAGAAATTTCTCAATCGTCTTTGCCTTTGCAGGTGACTCAACTATAACTAAATTTTTTGCCATATATCTGTTCAATTATCTCTTTTTACACCATATACATAATGATGTTTTGAATTTGCAAAAGTAGAATGTTTTTTTTAAAAAAAAATGTTTTGTTTAACTTTAGCATTAAAAACTACCATAAAGCAGTTGTAAATTTCTGCCAATTTGTCACTAAAATTATCTTTTTGGTTGTATATTTGCAATCATTTTTATTATGAATATGGAACACACTGAGAAGGTTATAGATGAAAAAGTACAAGGACAAGCCCTTGTTACTGAAAACAAAAAAGAGAATACCAAAAAATTATTTATAGAAAGTTATGGTTGTCAAATGAACATGAACGACAGCGAAATTGTAGCTTCTATTTTAGCTAAACAAGGTTTTAACACCACACAAAACTTAGAAGATGCTGACTTAGTTTTGGTAAACACCTGTTCTATTAGAGAAAAAGCAGAAACAACAATTCGTAAACGTTTACAAAAATACAATGCTGTTAAAAAAGTAAATCCGAATATGAAAGTGGGGGTTTTAGGATGTATGGCAGAACGTTTAAAAGAAAAATTTTTAGAAGAAGAAAAAATTGTTGATTTGGTTGTTGGGCCAGATGCTTATAGAGATTTACCTAATTTATTAGAAGAAATTGATGCAGGCAGAGATGCTATAAATGTAATTCTTTCTAAAGAAGAAACCTACGGAGATGTTGCTCCTGTTCGTTTAAACTCAAACGGTGTATCTGCTTTTGTATCTATTACTAGAGGCTGCGACAATATGTGTACTTTTTGTGTAGTTCCGTTTACTCGTGGACGCGAAAGAAGTAGAGATCCGAAAAGTGTTTTAGAAGAAATTAGATCAATGCACGATCAAAATTTTAAAGAAATTACCTTACTAGGACAAAATGTAGATAGCTACTTATGGTATGGTGGTGGATTAAAAAAAGACTTTAATAAAGCTACTGAAATGGCACAAGCTACAGCAGTAGATTTTGCCCAACTATTAGACATGGCGGCTACAGAATTTCCTAAAATGAGATTTCGCTTTGCTACATCTAACCCTCAAGACATGAGTCTAGATGTAATTTACACCATGGCAAAACATAAAAATATTTGTAAATATCTTCACTTACCTGTTCAAAGTGGAAGCAACAATATGTTAAAAGCCATGAATCGTCAGCATACTAGAGAGGAATACATGGAACTTGTTGATAATATTTTTAAAATAATTCCAGAAATGTCTTTATCACAAGATATGATAACAGGTTTTTGTGGCGAAACAGAACAAGATCATTTAGACACTTTAGATTTAATGAATTATGTAAAATATGATTTTGGATTTATGTTTGCCTACTCTGAAAGACCTGGAACTTTGGCTGCTAAAAAAATGCCTGATGATGTTCCTTTTCCTATAAAGAAAAGACGTTTACAAGAAATTATAGACCTACAACAAAAACATAGTTTATATAGAACTCAACAACATTTAGGTAAAATTGAAGAATTTTTAATTGAAGGAACTTCTAAAAAAAACCCTAATGAATGGAAAGCTAGAAATACACAAAACACTGTAATTGTTTTTTCTAAAGGCAATTATAAGCTAGGTGATTTTGTAAATGTAAGAGTAGAAGATTGTACTTCTGCTACACTCAAAGGAACTGCCATCGGATATTCTGATAATAATTAAAAAATGCCAAGTTATTAAGTTTATAAAACGTAAAAAGCTGCAGGCGTTTTATATTCTACTGCTTTTTATGGCTGTTAAAATTTAAAAAAAATTATTTCTAAAACTAACAACTACTTATCTAAAAACCTCTGAAACAATAAAAATGGAAAACTTACAGGCTATAAAACAACGTTTTGGTATTATTGGTAACGACACACAACTAAATCGTGCTATTGAAAAATCAATTCGGGTAGCTCCTACTGACATTTCGGTTTTGGTTATAGGAGAAAGTGGTGTAGGTAAAGAAAGTATTCCTAAAATTATTCATCAATTATCACACAGAAAACACGCTAAGTATATTGCTGTAAACTGTGGTGCTATTCCTGAAGGAACTATTGACAGTGAACTTTTTGGCCATGAAAAAGGAGCTTTTACAGGTGCAACAGCATCACGTAAAGGTTATTTTGAAGTTGCAGATGGAGGTACTGTTTTTTTAGACGAAGTTGGTGAACTACCACTAACAACACAAGTGCGCTTATTAAGAGTTTTAGAAAATGGTGAGTTTATCAAAGTAGGGTCATCACAAGTACAAAAAACAAATGTTCGTATAGTTGCTGCTACTAATGTTAATATGCAACAAGCAATCTCAAAAGAAAAGTTTAGAGAAGATTTATATTATAGATTAAGCACCATTGAAATTGACTTACCTCCTCTACGTGATAGAAATGAAGATATTCATTTATTATTTAGAAAATTTGCTTCTGATTTTGCTCAAAAATATAGAATGCCT
This sequence comes from Tenacibaculum aestuariivivum, assembly GCF_964507685.1. GTDB lineage: Bacteria > Bacteroidota > Bacteroidia > Flavobacteriales > Flavobacteriaceae > Polaribacter > Polaribacter aestuariivivum. The sequence goes on along the minus strand of NZ_OZ208414.1, from coordinate 2,095,633 downwards.
ACCATTCGCTTAGAAGATGATGCTATAAAAATACTATTAAACTATCGTTTTCCTGGAAATATTCGTCAATTAAGAAACTTAGCTGAACAAATTTCTGTTGTTGAAGAAAGCCGTGTAATAAGTGCAGAAAGATTAATTCAATACCTTCCTAAAAACAAAGGGAACTTACCAGCTGTTATAGGAAAACAATCAAATAACTCTGATTTTGCAAACGAGCGAGATATTATGTATAAAATTTTATTTGACATGCGTAATGATATCAATGATTTAAAAAAATTAACATTAGATTTAATGCAAAATGGAAATTCAGACCAGGTTAAAGAAAAAAATCACGGTTTAATAGAACGGATATATCAAGAGCAAGAACAACCTGAAAACGAAAATATTGAAGTTGTTCAAATTCCGAAATCATCAGCTACTCAAAATAATTATGAATATGCTGAAACTATTGAAGAAGATGAAAATTTATCATTACAAGAAAAGGAAATTGAAATGATTCGTAAATCGTTAGAAAAAAACAGTAATAAACGTAAATTAGCAGCTAAAGAACTAGGTATTTCTGAACGAACTTTATACCGAAAAATTAAACAATACGATTTATAAAAACACTACTTTTAATAACAACCAGCATTAAAAGTATTAATATTTTTAAGTTATGAAAAAACAAGTATTCTTTATATTATTCACTATCACATCAGTTCTTATATTAATAAGTTGTGGTGCGTATTCATTTACAGGAGGAAATACAGGTAGTGCAAAAACTATTCAGATTGATTTTTTTCCTAATCAAGCGCCTTTAATAGAACCTACTTTAAGTCAAAAATTTACCCAAAACTTACAAGATTTATTTACACGTCAAACAAACCTAACCCTTGTTAACAGTAATGGTGAATTACATTTTTATGGAGAAATAGTTGATTACAGAATTACACCTATGAGTGCTACTGCTAACCAAACAGCCGCTCAAAATAGATTAACAGTAACTGTAAATGTAGTTTTTGAAAATAAATTAGAAGAAAAAGATAATTTTGAAAAGCGTTTTTCTTTTTACTATGATTATGGTGCTACACAACAATTAACTGGAGCTATATTAGAAACAGCTTTAGATGGTATTTTAGAAAGAATAACACAAGATATTTTCAATGCTTCAGTAGCTAAATGGTAAATATTGGATAAAAAAACATACATACGGCTTTTACAAAACCCTACACTTATTTCTGAAGAAGTAAATATAGCGCTACTACACATTACCCAACAATACCCTTATTTTCAATCAGCTAGAGCATTACGTTTAAAAACTTTAAAAAATCAAGGAAATTATAAGTATAATAGTGAACTAAAAATAACAGCTGGTCATACTATAGATCGCACGGTTTTATTTGACTTTATTACCACCTCTTACTTCGAGAAACCTAGCGGTATAGAAAAAAAGAGTTTAAAAGAAATACTACTACCTAAGTTAAAATCAGAACTAAAAACAGTTCGTAATATTCAAATTGAAAAGGAAGATGTTTTAGACATAAAAAATAATTTAGAAATAGGAAAACCTATTTCTTTTACAAAAAACGAATCGTTTTCCTTTAATCAATGGATGCAATTATCATCTAAAAAACACATTGTAAGAACACTTGACACAAGAAATAATACGACAGAAAAAAATAATATTATAAATCGTTTTATAGAAACCGCGCCTAAAATACCACGACCTGACAAAAAAAATACACCCGAAATTAAAGTTACAGAAACTAAACAAAATAATCAGTTAGCTACAGAAACATTAGCCAAAGTTTACCTTGAGCAAAAAAAATATGATAGCGCTATACAAGCATATAAAATATTAAGTTTGAAATATCCAGAAAAAAGTGGTTACTTTGCAGACCAAATTAAAAGAATACAAATTTTACAAAAAAATAAATAATGACAACATATACTTTACTTTTAGTATTAATATTGATTGTTGCAATAGCACTAATCTTAATTGTTATGGTACAAAACCCTAAAGGAGGTGGATTATCTTCTTCTTTTGGTGCAGGAGCACAAAATATTGGAGGGGTACAAAACACTAATAGTTTTTTAGACAAATCTACTTGGACTTTAGCTATTACAATGTTTGCATTAATTTTGATATCTAACTTTGCAATTCCTAGAGGAACTTCAGCTGATGCTCCTCAATTAGAAAATGCTTTAGAAAATGTAGAACCAACAGCTCCTACTCCAGCAACTAATAACACTACAAAAGATACTGTAAAGTAGTTTTTAACAAACATAAAATATAAAATGCCAACGTAAATGACACGTTGGCATTTTTTTTACTTAAAATTTTAATAGATTTAGAAAAATTGTCATAAAATTTTTAATGGCATAATTTCTGACTATTTTAAAGTATAAAAATAAATACTTAATCATAATTTATATAAAATGGGATTAAACATTAAACCTTTAGCAGACAGAGTTCTTATTGAACCAGCTGCAGCAGAAACTACTACAGCATCAGGACTTATTATACCTGATAACGCAAAGGAAAAACCACAAAAAGGAACTGTTGTTGCCGTTGGTAATGGTACAAAAGACGAACCTATAACAGTTAAAGTTGGTGACACTGTTTTATACGGAAAGTATGCAGGTACAGAGTTAAAACATGAAGGAAGTGATTATTTAATTATGAGAGAAAGCGACATTTTTGCGATCATATAATTTTTTCACAACAAATTAAAAATAATAAAAATAAATCTAAAAATGGCAAAAGATATAAAATTTGATGTAGACGCTCGTGATGGTTTAAAACGCGGAGTAGATGCATTAGCAAATGCAGTAAAAGTAACTTTAGGACCTAAAGGACGTAACGTTATTATTTCTAAAGCATTCGGCGCACCTCATGTAACAAAAGATGGTGTTACTGTTGCTAAAGAAGTAGAGTTAGAAGACCCTTTAGAAAACATGGGAGCTCAAATGGTAAAAGAAGTAGCCTCTAAAACTAATGATTTAGCTGGTGATGGAACTACAACTGCAACTGTATTAGCACAAGCTATTGTTAAAGAAGGTTTAAAAAATGTTGCAGCGGGCGCAAACCCAATGGATTTAAAGCGCGGCATTGATAAAGCTGTTGCTGCAATTATTAAAGATTTAGCAAAACAATCTAAAGAAGTTGGTAATTCATCAGAAAAAATACAACAAGTTGCTTCTATTTCAGCTAATAATGATAAGGTTATTGGTGATTTAATTGCTACTGCTTTTGGTAAAGTTGGCAAAGAAGGTGTTATTACTGTTGAAGAGGCTAAAGGAATGGATACTTATGTAGATGTTGTAGAAGGTATGCAATTTGATAGAGGTTATTTATCACCTTATTTTGTTACTGATGCTGACAAAATGATTGCTACTTTAGAGAACCCTTATATTTTATTATTTGACAAGAAAATTTCTAACTTACAAGAAATTCTTCCAATATTAGAGCCTGTTTCTCAATCAGGAAGACCTTTGTTAATTATTGCTGAAGATGTTGACGGACAAGCATTAGCCACCTTAGTAGTTAATAAGTTACGTGGTGGCTTAAAAATTGCTGCTGTAAAAGCTCCAGGATTTGGTGATCGTAGAAAAGCTATGTTAGAAGATATTGCTATTTTAACTGGTGGTACTGTAATTTCTGAAGAAAGAGGTTTCTCATTAGAAAATGCAACTTTAGATTTATTAGGTACTGCTGAAACAGTTACTATTGATAAAGATAATACGACTATTGTAAATGGTGCTGGTGATGAAACACAAATTAAAGCTCGTGTTAACCAAATCAAAGCTCAAATTGACACAACTACTTCTGATTATGACAAAGAAAAATTACAAGAGCGTTTAGCTAAATTAGCTGGTGGTGTTGCTGTTTTATATGTTGGTGCTGCTTCTGAAGTAGAGATGAAAGAAAAGAAAGATCGTGTTGATGATGCTTTACATGCCACTAGAGCTGCTGTAGAAGAAGGTATTGTTGCTGGTGGTGGTGTTGCTTTAGTACGCGCTAAAAAAGTCTTAGAATCTTTAGTTACCGAAAATTTAGACGAAACTACAGGTGTGCAAATTGTTAACAAAGCCATTGAAGCTCCTTTAAGAACTATTGTTGAAAATGCAGGTGGCGAAGGGTCGGTTGTTATTAACAAAGTTTTAGAAGGTAAAAAAGATTTTGGTTATGACGCCAAGTCTGAAGTATATGTTGATATGCTTGAGGCTGGTATTATAGATCCTAAAAAAGTAACTCGTGTTGCTTTAGAAAACGCAGCATCTGTTGCAGGGATGATTTTAACTACCGAATGTGCTTTAATTGATATTAAAGAAGATGCGGCTCCAATGCCTCCAATGGGTGGTGGTATGCCAGGAATGATGTAGTAATATATTATTTACCTACAAGTATAAAAAACCTCGAGAATTTCTCGAGGTTTTTCTTTGTATATATTTTATAATAACATTTTGAATAATAATTTTATCATGGATTAATTGTGCGTAAAAGTTTCTTTAAAAATTAGTGTGATATTATTTACATCTGTTTTTTTTTACATTGAATAAAATTAAAAGATATTTTGTTTGTTTATTAATTAATAATCAACTTTTTTTTTGGCTTACATAAAATAGCGTTGAGCTTCAATGTCCTAAATAATCGTTTTCTACTTCTGTTGCTTAGGTTATAAATTATTTTGTTACTTTTTCAAGTTTTCGTGTTATGTATATTGTTGTGTGAGTCATTATATTTATTTTAAATAAAAAAATATTATTAACAAATATTAGTGAAATGCCTAGCCCCGATTGAAGCGTTTGTTTGAGCTCTTTTTTTGATTTTTTTTCAAAAAAAGCGAGTGCGTAAAGCGGGAAATAGCTTCTAATAAAATGTTTTAATTTGATTTAAAAAACTTATATTTTACGAGCAACGACATAATCAATCATTAATTTTAAGGAATTTTTATAATCTGATTCTGGAAAATTTTCAAGTATTGCTAAAGCTTTATTTTTATAACTATGCATTTTAGTTGTAGCATATTCTAAACCTCCATTAGAGTTTACAAAAGTAATAACTTCTTTTACTCGTTTTTTATTGGTATTATGCTTTTTAACAGAATTTATTAGCCAAGCTTTTTCTTTTTTAGAGCAGTTATTTAAAGTGTAAATTAATGGAAGCGTCATTTTTTGCTCTTTAATATCGATTCCTGTAGGTTTGCCTATTTTTTCTTCGGTATAATCAAATAAATCATCTTTAATTTGAAAAGCGATTCCAATATACTCGCCAAATTTTCGCATTTTCTGAACAGTTTCATTACTCGCTCCTACTGATGCAGCGCCAATTCCGCAACAAGCAGCAATTAAAGTGGCTGTTTTTTGACGGATAATTTCGAAATAAATTTCTTCGGTAATATCTAATTTTCGTGCTTTTTCTATTTGAAGTAACTCGCCTTCGCTCATTTCACGAACAGCGATAGAAATCAATTTTAAAATATCAAAATCTTCATTATCGATAGAAAGTAACAATCCTTTTGATAATAAAAAATCGCCTACTAAAACAGCTATTTTATTTTTCCAAAGTGCATTTATTGAAAAAAATCCACGGCGACGATTACTATCATCCACCACATCATCATGTACCAAAGTTGCCGTATGAATTAATTCGACAACAGATGCACCTCTGTAAGTTCGCTCATCAAACCCGCCATCAGAAACCATTTTAGCTACTAAAAAAACAAACATAGGACGCATTTGTTTTCCTTTTCTTCTAACTATATAATAGGTAATTCTATTTAATAGAGGAACTTTAGAAAGCATGGAATCTTTGAACTTTTTTTCAAAAAGTTCCATTTCATTTTGAATAGGAAGTTTAATTTGTTCTACAGGCTTCATAAGGATATAAAATAACTAAGATTTATTTGCTAATTGACCACAAGCAGCATCAATATCTTTACCTCTTGAACGTCGAACATTAACTACAATATCGTGCATTTCTAAATTTGAAATATAATTATTAATTACCTCAGGACTTGCTTGTTGAAATTCACCATCATCAATAGGATTGTATTCAATTAAATTCACCTTACAAGGTACATATTTACAAAATTGAATTAAGGCATTTATATCTTCTTTTTTATCATTAATCCCACCCCAAACTACATATTCATACGTAATCATTCTTTCTGTCTTTTCATACCAATACTCTAAAGATTCTTTTAAATCTTTTAAGGGAAAGGTAGCATTAAAGGGCATTATAGAAGTACGAACTTCATCAATTGCTGAGTGTAACGAAACTGCTAAGTTAAACTTAACCTCATCATCAGCCATTTTCTTTATTATTTTTGGCACACCAGATGTAGAAACCGTGATACGCTTAGGAGACATTCCTAAACCTTCAGGTGATGTAATTTTATCAATCGATTTAATTACATTATTATAATTCATTAAAGGCTCTCCCATCCCCATAAAAACAATATTAGATAATTTTCTGTTATAATAAAGCAAACTCTCTTTATTTATGGCTGCTACCTGATCGTAAATTTCATCAGGATTTAGATTTCGCATTCTTTTTAAACGTGATGTTGCACAAAACCTACAATCTAAACTACAACCCACTTGACTAGAAACACAAGCAGTTGTTCTTGTTTTTGTTGGTATTAAGACTGATTCTACAACTAACCCATCGTGTAAACGAACCGCATTCTTAACAGTGCCGTCTTTACTACGCTGCATAGTATCAACCTCAATGTGGTTAATTACAAAGTTTTCATCTAACATTTGACGCGTACCTTTTGATAAACTTGTCATATCATCAAACGAATATGCTGATTTACTCCACAACCACTCATAAACTTGATTACCTCTAAATGCTTTATCTCCATTGTTTACAAAAAAATCACGAAGTTCTTCTTTTGTTAATGCGCGTATGTCTTTTTTCTTAACTTCCATTGACTACAAAAATACACAAAACCTCACAAGTATGCTTGTGAGGTTTTACAATTAATATTATACTATTTATTATAAAATTAACATCGCATCACCATACGAGTGAAATTTATATTTTTCTTTAATAGCTTCTTTATAAGCTTCCATCATAAAATCATGGCCTGCAAAAGCAGAAACAGTCATCATTAAAGTAGACTTTGGTGTATGAAAATTTGTAATCATACAGTTTGCAACACTAAAATCAAATGGAGGAAAGATAAATTTATTAGTCCAACCTTCAAACTCTTTCAACTTTCGTTTAGATGTTATTGAAGATTCTACAGCTCTCATTACAGTAGTGCCTACAGCGCAAACTCTTTTTTTATTCGCAAGTGCATTATTAACCATTTCGGCACTTTCTTTAGAAACTTTAATTTTTTCTGAATCCATTTTATGCTTAGATAAATCTTCAACCTCAACAGGATTAAAAGTACCTAATCCTACATGTAAGGTAGTTTCAGCAAACTCTACACCCTTAATTTCTAAACGCTTCATTAAGTGCTTTGAGAAATGTAAACCTGCTGCTGGTGCTGCTACCGCTCCTTCCTCTTTAGCATAAATTGTTTGATATCTATCTTCATCGGTATCCTCTACATCTCGCTTAATATATTTAGGTAATGGGGTTTCTCCTAACTTTACTAACTTTTCTCTAAACTCTTCGTAAGGCCCATCATATAAAAAACGTAATGTTCTACCTCGTGAGGTAGTATTATCTATAACCTCTGCTACTAAACTTTCATCTTCTCCAAAGAATAACTTATTTCCTATTCTAATTTTCCTTGCTGGGTCTACTAGAACATCCCACAAACGATTTTCAGCATTTAATTCTCTTAGTAAAAAAACTTCAATACGAGCGCCTGTTTTTTCTTTATTCCCGTACATACGAGCAGGAAAAACTTTAGTATTATTTAACATTAACACATCTCCTTCATCAAAATAATTGATTAAATCTTTAAACAATTTATGTTCAATTTTTTGAGTATCTCTATGTAACACCATTAAACGTGCTTCATCTCTATGCTCTGAAGGATATTCAGCTAATAATTCTTCTGGTAATTCAAAACTAAAATTTGATAATTTCATTTATATTTTTTTCTTACGTTGGCAAATATACAATTTCGAGATAGGCCTTGTCAAGTGATTTGCCTTTTATTTTACTTTAATCGTTTCTAAACCTACTTGTTGCATGTCTTCCCAAAAATTACGGTACGATTTACTAACAACTTCTGCATCAGCAATAATAATAGTAGTTTTTAACGCCAAAGGTGCAAATGCCATTGCCATTCTATGATCATTATAAGTAGCAATTTTAATATTCTCATTTATATTAGTCGTAGCTTTTAAGTGTAAACTTTCATTAGTAACACTAATAGTTGCTCCTAACTTAGTTAACTCTTCTTTTAATGCCTCTAATCTATCAGTTTCTTTAATTTTTAAAGTATGAAGACCTGTTAAATCACAAGCAACACCTAAACCAAAACAAGTAACGGCAATTGTTTGCGCAATATCTGGTGCGTTTTTTAAATCTTCTGTTAAAATAGCCGTACTATGTTTTTCTTCTTTAGATAAAACAATCGTATTTTCTTTAAAAGTAGTTGTTACTCCAAAATGTTTGTAAATAGTAGCCAAACAATTATCGCCTTGTAAACTATCTTTTTTATAAGCTGTTAATTCTATAGTAGCACCTACTTTACTCAAAGCTATTAACGAATAAAAATAAGAAGCAGAACTCCAATCAGATTCAACAACTATATTTTGAGCTGAAACATTTTCTAAAGCTTCAATTTTTATACTATTTTTGATAAAAGTAGCCGAAACACCTATTTGATGTAACAAAGATAACGTCATTTCGATATATGGAACAGAAGTAACAATACCTTTTAACTCAATTGCTAACCCATTTTTTAAACCAGGTGCAATTAACATTAAAGCTGAAATATATTGACTACTTACATTTCCATCAATAGCAACAGTATCTTTTACTATTTTTTTACCTGTAATTTTTATTGGTGGATATCCATCTTTTTCTAAATATTCAATATCTGCACCTAAATCACGAAGTGCATTTACTAAAATTTCAATAGGACGATTATGCATTCGTTCAGATCCTTGTAAAATTTTTGTTGTACCCTCTTGAGTTGCAAAAAAAGCAGTTAAAAAACGCATTGCAGTACCTGCATGTCCTATATCTGCTATTTTATTATCAGAAGACAAAGCTTCTTGCAAATGATGTGTATCATCTGAATCTGATAAGTTTTGAATATTTATATTCGGAAACAATTGTTGTAAAATCAACAATCTATTCGATTCACTTTTTGATCCAGAAATAATTACCTCTAAATCTATTATGTTATTTTTATTACTGGTAAGTTTTAAATTCATACTTATTGGGTTTTAAAAACCACTTTATCCGGTTTACTTTGTTTTTTTATTAACTACGTAAATTGCATATAAAACACTAACTGTTACTTTAGTTAACCAAAAGCGTTTCCATTTACCTTCTGAAAAATTAACAGTGTTTACTGTTTCAAAATCTCCAGAAAACAAAGCTCCTCCACTATTTACTAATAATGAAAACAATGTTACAAAAACTAAAAAAGGAATACTTACTTTGAGTACATTTACCCAAAAACTTCCTTTTTGTATATTTTTACTAAAACTCATTTATTTTAATTTTTGATTATTGTGATGACGATCATGGTCGCGTTTTGTTTTTATATCTAATTTTTTATCAAAAGCCTCTTGTAAATTAATTCCTGTTTGATTTGCCAAACACATAACTACAAATATCACATCTGCTAACTCTTCCCCTAAGTCTTTATTCTTATCGCTTTCTTTTTCACTCTGCTCTCCATAACGACGTGCAATAATTCTAGCAACCTCTCCTACCTCCTCCGTTAATTGTGCCATATTGGTCAATTCGTTAAAATAACGAACTCCATGGTTTTTAATCCAATGATCAACTTCTTTTTGGGCGTTTTGTATATTCATTTTTATTTTAGCTTTTAAAAAATTCAAATATAAATATTTCTTTTGGGCTAACTTAAATCATAAAGGCGTATTTTTTTTAGAAACTTAAAGCTATCTCCCGCTTTCCGTACTCGTTCTCTGCAATGACCTCAAACAAATACTTCAATCGGAGCTAAACAATTTACCTAAGCTAAACTTAGGTAAGCATTTTTTCAACCTTTATTCAATAAAATGTTCAACTTTTGTTTTTTAATAACACGTATCAATATCAAAAAAATTAGTAATCCTACAACGGCAACTATAGTCATAATACTCCATGTACTATCAAAACCATATGCATCAATTAATCGCATTCCTGAATTATGCCCAAAAATATGAGCTAAAGAAAATGCAATACTATAATACGCCATATACTCTCCTTGATTTCCTTTTTTAGCTCTATCAATAACAAAAGCATTTGAAAAAGGAAAAGCAATCATTTCTCCTAATGTCATAAATAACATTCCTAATACTAAAATACCAGCCCAATCTGTCAAATTCAAAACAAAAAAACTTAAGCCCATTAAAAATAACCCTATAAAAATTAAAAACTCTTTAGTATGTTTACTTTCTTCTAACCATTTAATTAAAGGCATTTCTAGGGCAAAAATAATAAAACCATTCATTGCCATTAAAAGCCCTATTTGTAATTCTGATAATTGATGTGCATCTTTATAATACAACGGAATCGTTGAAAATAACTGTAAGAATATAAATGCAAAAATAAACATTCCCACAAAAAATATCCAAAAAGCATTATCTTTGAAAATAGAAACTGGATTTTTCACTTTTAAATCATCTAAAGGTTTTACCTTTTTAGGATTTAGTACTTTCATTAATAAAAAAGTAGCTGAAATACAAGTAATTCCGTCTACCCAAAATAATCCACTATAACTTAATGAGGTTATTATCACCCCACCCAACGCCGGCCCTGCAGAAAAACCTAAGTTTATTGCTAAACGGATAAGTGTTACCGAACGGGTTTTATTTTCTGGCTTACTATAAGCACTTAATGCTACAAACATAGCAGGTCTAAAAGTATCTGCAACCAACATTACTAAAAAAATACCAATACAAAAACCTATAAAAGTCGTTACAAATTGTAATCCTATAAAAAAAACACCAGTTAATAACAAACTCGCTTTCATCACTTTATAGAACCCTATTTTATCTGTTAATTTACCACCTAACCATGAACCAATTACAGATCCTAACCCAAAACAAGTCATTATCCAACCAACATCTTTCAATGTAAAACTTAAACTTTTAATTAAATAAAGTGATAAAAACGGAATTACCATAGTACCTGCTCTATTTATTAATGTAATTAAAGCCAACCACCAAACCTCTGTCGAAAGTCCTTTAAAAGTGTTCAGATAATTAAAATATAGCTTTTTCATAATCCATCATTTTAATTTAAATTTTAATAAAAGTAAAAAGTCCGACTCTTCAGTCGGACTTTTTATAATAAGTTTTATACATCTACTAAACCTAATTACATAAAAGCCCAAAATACACTGATTTTTATCGTATACTTATACTGCTTATATGTATTATAGTTTTGCATAATTACATTTAACTAAATGTAAAGATATAAAAAGAGAATAGATTTATTGTAAATAAAAAAATAACACTGTTATTTAAAATTGTTTTTAATATGGTTATAATTTTATCATACAACTCAACTTTTATTAATTTAATACTTTATATAAAACAGGCTTACTTGGCGTAGCATCATTTTCAAAAGGCGCTATCATTAAATTTAAAAAGTAAGTACCATCTTTTATTGAATCTTCTACATAAATAAACTCTGTTATCGTTGCATCAAAGCGAATTTCACTCGCTGTATTCCAAAAAGCGTTATGTGACACTAACTTTCCTTCATCCTTTTCTTTATCTACCGAAGGTAAATCGATTAATAAATGCTTAATATTTTTTTCTTTCAGATAAACAGCTCCTTCTTCTAATAAATATGGCGGATTTGTATTTGAATACCTACCCCTTATTTTTTTATCAGAATTTGGTAATGTTCTAATAACAACGGCTTCTGATTGCTTGTTTTTTAATACAAGTTCTAATTGTTCTTTTGTAATTACTAAATCTCCATTTTCTAATTTCTTCGGATAAATACTTATCACCTCAGTCAAAAAGAAAAACGTATTTAAGTTTTTATTGATGGAATGCACTTTTTTAGTGATATGCCCAACACATTCGGTGTGCGTTATATGCGAATGCGGATTAAACGAAATCATATTAAAATTAACCGCTGCACCTTGTTCAACACTACCTACCCAATCATCTAATTTAACAGGTGTAATTTCAGGATCATCAATATACCAAGCATTTACACTTTCTTTTGATACATCAATTGCTATTGAAATATCTAAAGGATTCGCTAAATCTATTTTATATTTTTCTGAATTATATTCTATTTCCGCAATCATCCTTTTTATTTTATTCTGAATAATTCTGAAGCTAAACCATCTGCTAAAAACTTTCCTTTAGGAGTAGTTTTTAAAGTATTATTTTCAATGATTAATAATCCTTCGGATATAAACTTTTCTGATGATTTTAATAAATCATCTTTAAAACATACTTTAAAATTTGCTTGAATTTCAGTTAATGAAACGCCCCAAATAGTTCGTAAACCTGTCATTAAATATTCATTAAATTGGTCTTCTTCAGATAATTTCTCTGTTTCATTAGAAAGCTTTCCTTCTTGTAATTCCTTTATATATTTTGCATTATTGGCAACATTCCAACTGCGATGTGTTTTGCTAAACGAATGTGCCGAAGGACCAATTCCGATATATTTTTTACCCAACCAATACGATGTATTATGTTTTGAAAAATAATTTGGCTTTCCAAAATTTGATATTTCGTAATGTACAAATCCGTTTTTAGCGGTTTCTGCTACTAAAATATCAAAATGTTCTTTGGCTTCTGTTTCGTCAGGTTCGGGATATTTTCCATTTTTAACAAAACTATCTAAAACCGTTTTTGGTTCTACTGTTAAAGCATAACTCGAAATATGATTTACGCCAAAATCGAAAGCAATTTGTAAGTTTTCTTTCCATCTTTGATTACTCATATTCGGAACGCCGTAAATTAAATCAATCGTAATATTGTCAAAATAACGAGTTGCTATTGATAAACATTCTTTTGCTTCTTTTGAATTATGCGCCCGATTCATACTTTTTAAATCTTCTTCAAAAAAAGATTGTACACCAATACTTAATCTGTTTATTGGCGAATTTGCGAGTTCTAAAATTTTTTCTTCGGATAAATCATCAGGATTTGCCTCTAGCGTAATTTCAGGATTTTCGATAACTTTATAATGCTGATAAATTGCATTTAGTAAACTTGTTATTTCTTCGGATGATAATAACGAAGGAGTTCCTCCACCAAAATAAATAGTTTCAATTATTTCGTTTTGTAATTCGTTTTTTCGGATTTCTAATTCTGTTATTAAACACGAAATTAGTTCGTCTTTCTTTTTTAAAGAAGTCGAAAAATGAAAATCGCAATAAAAACATGCTTGTTTACAAAATGGTATATGTATGTAGATTCCTGCCAAATTAGTTTACTTTTTAACACGTTTTTCATTTTGCTTTACAAACGATGCCCAGCCTGTATAATTTTTACCACCAATAACTTTTCCTGAATTATAATAATGACAAACTGCAGCTGCTAAACCGTCGGTTGCGTCTAAATTTTTGGGTAATGTTTTTAAATTTAGTAATGATTTCAGCATCAAAGCAACTTGCTCTTTACTCGCTTTTCCGTTACCTGTAATTGCCATTTTTATTTTCAAAGGTGCGTATTCTGTAACAGGAATATCTCGTGATAATGCTGCTGCCATTGCCACCCCTTGTGCGCGTCCTAGCTTTAACATTGATTGTACGTTTTTACCAAAAAAAGGTGCTTCTAATGCCACTTCATCAGGGTGATAGGTATCTATTAGTTCAATAGTACGCTCAAAAATTAATCGTAACTTGACGTAATGATCGTCGTATTTTTTTAAAATTAACTCGTTCATTTGAACAAATTCCATTTTTTTTCCTACCACTTTTATAATTCCAAATCCCATGATACTTGTACCAGGGTCAACTCCTAATATTATTTTTTCTGTCTTCAAATTTTATGGCAATTTCTGCAAATACAAAACTAATCAATTATTACTGGGTAAATTTATCCAACTTCTAATGATGTAAATTGAAATGTATTTCCATCAAATAAACCTTTATCCGATAATTTTAACGATGGAATAACCAACAATGCCATAAACGATAAACTCATATAAGGAGCTTTTAATTTACTTCCCATTTTTTTTGCCATTGTATCTAATTCGACATAAGATTTTCCAATTTCTACGGCTGATTTATCAGACATAATTCCTGCTACAGGCAATGAAACTATTTTTTCTTCGGATGTTGTTACTGCACAAATTCCGCCTTTATTTTCAATTAATAAATTTACCGCCTTACAAATAGCTTCATCAGAAATTCCAATAGCAATAATATTATGCGAATCGTGCCCTACAGAACTCGCAATAGCACCTTCTTTTAATCCAAAATTTTTAATAAAAGCTATTGATGGTTTTGCATTTTTATAACGATTTACAACCGTCATTTTTAAAACATCGTTTTGAATGTTTGAAACTAAATTCCCATTTTTAATTAAAGAATTTACTTCAATTTGATTCGTTACTAATTCACCATCTAAGGCTTCAATAACTCTAATTTTTTCTACGGATGATTTAAACTCAAAATCAGCAATACTTTTTTTATCCGTATTAAAATTATTCAATACCTCAAAAGCTACTGATTTTACAAACGATTTTCCATTTTCAGCAACTAACTCGCCATTTATATATGTTTGTAATACCTTAAATTGCTCTAAATTTTCGATAACAATAAAATCAGCAGCATCGCCTTTTTGTAACAAACCAACATCTAAATTATAATGTTTTACAGGATTTATACAAGCAACTTTTAATACTTTAAAAACATCAATTCCTTTTGAAACTGCACGTTCACATAGTTGATTAATATGACCGACTAATAAATCATCAGGATGTTTATCATCAGAACAAAACATCATATTTTCAAAATGATTTGGCAATAAATCAATTAAAGCATCAAAGTTTTTAGCTGCACTTCCTTCTCTAATAATTACTTTCATTCCTTTTTGAAGTTTTTCTAAAGCTTCATCATAAGAAAAACATTCGTGGTCTGTTGAAATTCCTGCTGAAATATATTTTGAAATATCATCACCTCGTAAACCTGGTGCGTGACCATCGATAGGTTTTTTATTATCTTTTGCATGTTGAAGCTTTTTTAAAACCTCAGCATCATCAAATAATACTCCTGGATAATTCATCATTTCGGCTAAATATTTGATGTCTGGATTTTGCATCATCAATTTAATATCATCAGCATTAATAATTGCTCCAGCGCTTTCAAAAGACGTAGCTGGCACACAACTTGGTGCTCCGAAATTAAACTTTAACGGAACTTTTTTTCCGTTTTCAATCATAAAGTCAACACCTTTTACACCTAATACATTAGCTATTTCATGCGGATCGGAAACTGTTGCAACCGTACCGTGAGTAACTGCTATTTTTGCAAATTCAGAAGGCACAAGCATTGAACTTTCAATATGTATATGAGCATCAACAAAACCTGGAATAATATAATTTTCTATATTATGATTTATTGCTGTTACTGCTGTTATTTTACCTTTATCAACCTCAACTTGTCCTTTATAAATAGTATTGTTTTTTATATCAACTATATTTCCTTTTACAATCATGCGAATAGTTTAGGTTAACAAAAGTAAGTGTATTTACTAATAAAAAAAGCATCCTTACGGATGCCTTAATATATTTTTTATTTCATAGGTTTAAACTGTTCTGAAATATCTGTAAACACCAAATAGTCTGTATCTGAAGTATACAAGTATAATTCACCTTGTTTGACTTCTTTTTTTGTAATATTTTTTAATAATGATATATAGCTAGCTTCCTGTTTCATTAACTCTTCTGGACACATCATTTTTGTTAATGCTATATTACTTAGAGTTATAGATGGGTTTTGTTTATTTTCTGTAAAACTACAAGAATACCTATTACAACCTGCTCTACCACCTAAATTACCTTCGTTATTAAAATGTAAATCTATATAAGCCTCTTTACCTGCTTTTACAAATTTACCTTTCACCTGTTTTCCGGAGTATTTCCAATGTAAACTATTAGATACTAAATTTTTATTATTATTAAAATTACAACTAATAATTCCGGTTAAAAAAAATACTAGAATACTTATAAACTTGAATTTGTACATTTATGCTTTTAGTTTTAAAATTAAACAAAAAAAAAACATCCTTACGGATGCTTTTTTTATTATTTCTTATTTAACATTTGGTGGCCCACCTGCTAAAATTTCATCATTTGCATTTTCTTCAAACTTTTTAAAGTTTTCTCTAAATGAATCTGCTAATTTATGAGCTGTTTTATAGTACTCTTCATCATTATCCCAAGCTTGTCTTTGGCTTAATAATTCCGATGGTACTCCAGGACATTGTCTTGGCTGCGCTAAACCAAATACAGAATGTGTATGATAGTTTTCTGCATTCATTTCGCCTAACTCACCGTTTAATGCTGCGTTAATCATAGCACGAGTATACTTAAGCTTCATTCTATGACCAACCCCATAAGGACCTGCTGTCCAACCGGTATTTACCAACCAAACATTTACACCTGTTTCTTTCATTTTTTCGCTTAACATTTCTGCATAACGAGTTGGGTGTAACGGCATAAAAGGCGCCCCAAAACATGCTGAAAAGCTTGGCAATGGTTCTGTAACACCTGCTTCAGTACCTGCTACCTTAGCTGTGTAACCTGAAATAAAGTGGTATGCTGCCTGACCAGGTGTTAACCTAGATATTGGAGGTAATACTCCAAAAGCATCAGCCGTTAAGAAAAAAATATTCTTAGGGTTTTTACCTGCTGATGGTGTTTGAATATTTTCAATATGATGTATTGGATAACTTACACGTGTATTTTGTGTAATAGATGTATCGTTAAAATCAACATCACCTTTAGCATCTGTAACTATATTTTCAAGAATTGCTCCTCTTTTAATAGCACCATAAATTTCTGGCTCTTTATCTTTAGAAAGGTCGATTACTTTAGCGTAACAACCTCCTTCAAAGTTAAATACAGTATTTTCTGAAGTCCAACCGTGCTCATCATCACCAATCAAACTACGATTAGGGTCTGTAGATAAGGTTGTTTTTCCAGTTCCTGATAATCCGAAGAAAATAGCAGTATCACCTTCTTTACCAACATTTGCAGAACAGTGCATTGGTAACGTATTTTTAAATACAGGTAAAATAAAGTTTAAAGCAGAAAAAATTCCTTTTTTAATTTCACCAGTATAACCAGTTCCACCAATTAAAGCGATTTTTTTCTCGAAGTTTAAAATAGCAAAGTTGTGCTGACGTGTTCCATCAACTTCAGGGTTTGCCATAAAACCAGGTGCGTTAATTACAGTCCATTCTGGCGAAAAGTTCTTTAGCTCTTCTTCTGTTGGACGTAAAAACATGTTATAAGCAAACATATTACTCCAAGGATATTCATTTACGACTCTAATATTTAGCTTATAATCTTTGTCTGCACAAGCATAGCTATCACGTACAAAAACCTCTTTCGATGAAAGATAAGCTGTTACTTTATCGTATAATCTATCAAATTTTTCTGAATCGAAAGGTATATTTATATCCCCCCACCAAACTTCATCTTTTGTAATATCGTCTTTAACGATAAAACGATCCATTGGTGAACGCCCTGTAAACTCACCAGTTTCAACAGCTAACGCTCCAAAACTAGTATTTTCTCCTTGTTCTTTTTCAATAGTTATATCATGTAACTCGTCTGAAGTTAACTGATAACGAACCTTAGCGTCCTTAATACCTAAGCTGTCTAATGATATCGTTTTCTTATCAAGATTTGTCATCTTAAAATAATTTAGTTGTGTTAAGTTTCACACAAAAGTAGGACTTTTTGGCTAAACTGATTAATTATTGATTTTTTTTTATTATTTATTATTTTTATTTGATAACCTTTTGATAAACTGAAAAGCCATAAAACTCCAACCTATTATTAATAAAACACCCCCTAAAGGTGTTACAAACCAAATTAATTTCACAGGTACTTTTGCCATGTAAATTAAGTAAATTGACCCCGAAAAAAGAACAGTTCCTGTTATAAAAAGTAAGCTAATCCTATTTTTTTGCTTAAAACTAAACTCATTATAACTATTTACAAAGAGTAATACAAGTACGTGTAAAAACTGATACCTTACAGCTGTTTCAAAACTTTGTAAGGCTTCTGTACTTAATTTTAATTTTAGAGCGTGAGCTCCGAAAGCCCCTAAAATTACGGCAATAATACCTAACACAGAGGCTATTGTTAAATTTCTATACATTTAAAATATTTACGTTTAATATTAAACTTTTTATAACGATATTGTGATTTTAATTTATTAAAATCACAAAAATACACTATAAATGAGAAAAATATTAATTATTGGAGCTGGCAGGTCTAGCTCATCTCTTATAAAATATTTATTAAATAAATCTACGAAAGAGAATTTACACATAACTATTGGTGATATTTCTATTGAAAATACGCAAAAAAAAATTAATAACCATAAAAATGCAACAGCTATTTCTTTAAACGTTTTTAATACAGAGCAACGTGTTAACGCTATTAAAAAGGCTGACATTGTTATTTCTATGCTACCTGCTCGTTTTCATATAGAGGTTGCTAAAGATTGTGTTACATACAACAAGCATATGGTTACGGCTTCTTATATTTCTAATGAAATGAATGCTTTAGATACTGAAGTAAAGAAGAAGGGATTAATATTTATGAATGAAATTGGATTAGATCCAGGAATTGATCATATGAGTGCCATGAAAATTATTGATAAAATTCATGATAGTGGTGCTAAAATGTTGCTTTTTGAATCTTTTTGTGGCGGTTTAGTTGCTCCTGAAAGTGACACGAATTTATGGAACTACAAATTTACATGGAACCCTAGAAATGTTGTTTTAGCAGGCCAAGGAGGGGCTGCAATGTTTATTCAAGAAAACACTTATAAATACATACCATACCACAAACTATTTAGAAGAACTGAGTTTTTAAATATTGATGGCTATGGAAAATTTGAAGCATATGCAAATCGTGATTCTTTAAAATACAGAAGTATTTATAATTTAGAAAATATACCCACAATGTATCGCGGTACTATTAGAAAAATTGGTTTTTCTAGGGCTTGGAATGTTTTTGTTCAGTTAGGTATGACTGACGATTCTTATGTTATTGAAAACTCTGAGAATTTAAGTTACCGTGATTTTACAAACCTTTTTTTAGCATACTCACCTACAGACTCTGTCGAATTAAAATTTCGTTCTTATTTAAAAATAGATCAAGATGATATTATGTGGGACAAGTTTTTAGAGTTAGATATTTTTAATCCGATTATAAAAACAGGTTTAAAAAATGCAACTCCTGCTCAAATATTACAAAAAATACTTTCTGAAAAATGGACACTTAAACCTACTGATAAAGATATGATTGTAATGCATCATAAATTTGGCTATGAACTTAATAAAGAAAAACAGCAAATAGAAAGCAGTATGGTTATTAAAGGTGATGACCAAACTTATACTGCCATGGCAAAAACAGTAGGATTGCCTGTAGCCATGGCAACACTGCTTATTTTGAATGGAAAAATTACTACACCAGGAGTTCAATTACCAATCAAAAAAGAAGTTTACAACCCTATTTTAAAAGAGTTAGAATCATACGGAATTATTTTTACAGAAAAAAAAGCACCCTATTTAGGGTATAACCCTGAAACTATTAAGTAATTACTTTAGCTAACATTGTTTTGTAACAAAAAAATATTTTAGATCTTTGTTTGCTAAAATTAGAAAAAGAAAAACTAAAAAAAATGAAAAAATTAAGTATCCTTAAAACTATTTTCTTCTTATGCTTATTTCAATTAAGTTTAACTTATGCTCAAAATAGCTTCACAACTCCTTATGGAAACAATAAAGAAACAGGTAGCTATGCAAAAATAAATGGCACTAAAATATATTATGAAGAGTATGGTAAAGGAGAACCTTTGTTAATAATTCATAGTTGTGGTACTGATATTAAAGCTATGGAGTTTCAAATTAATTACTTTAAAGATAAATATAGAGTAATTGCTGCTGACAGTAGAGGTCAAGGAAAATCAAAATTAAAAACAAAAAAATTAACGTATGATCTTATGGCTGAAGATTGGGAAGCGTTAGTTAAACATTTAAAATTAGACACTGTTAATATACTAGGATGGAGTGACGGTGGTATAATTGGTTTAAAAATGGGTATTAACAATAAAGTTAAAATAAATAAAATAGTTACAATGGGTGTTAATTTAAGACTTGACACTACAGCTGTTAATGACTGGGCTATTAAGCAAGTTAAAAAAATGCATACAGAAACTATTAAAATGTTAAAAAAAGGAGACACTTCTAAAAACTGGGAAACAGAACTACAGTTAGACAAACTATTACTAAACGAACCAAACATAAGTCATGCTGACTTAAAAAAAATTAAAGCAGAGGTATTAGTTACTATTGGAGATAGAGATATTATAAAAAACGAACATGCTGTTGAAATATTTAATAATATTTCTAAAGCACAGTTATGTATAATGCCTGGTGCTAATCATGGAATACCTCGTAACAATTCAACGTTTTTTAACGCAATAGCTGATAAATTTTTAACGAACAAATTTGATTATAGTACTGATAAATAATTATAAAGCTTTTTAACATCTAAAACTGTCTTATATAAATATTACATTTTTAAATAAAATTTTTTGGTAAGATTAACATAGGCATCAGTATACTGATGCCTTTCTTTCTCTATTACTAAAAGCTCTTTTTTAACATCTGTAGCTTCAAAAGAAAACGACAATAAACTTCTTTTAATTTCAGAATTCTTATTACCTTTTACATGGCATACTGTATTTAAGAATAAATTATATGCTGCTGCTAACGCCACAAAATTATCTTGTTCTTTAAAAGGTATAATTACCGAAAAAACTCCGAGCTCTGATAAAATTTTAGACACTCCTAGTATTAATCTTTCAAATGATAATGACGAAGTAAAACGCGCTTTATTACGTGCTTTATCTTTAGTTTCAAAACTATCAGTATAAAATGGTGGGTTTGAAACAATAACATCATAATGCTCCTCCTCTTCTGCCATTTCTTCTGCAAAATCCGTAAAGGAAGCATTATAGCAAAACAACCTATCTCCCCAAGGTGACTGCTCAAAATTAGCGACAGTCTGCTCATAAGCATCACCATCAATTTCTACAGCATCAATAGTCATTGCATCGCTTCGCTGTGCTAACATTAATGAAATAACACCTGTACCAGACCCGACATCTAAAATAGTATCAGGGTAATTGCTTAAAGAGCACCAAGCTCCAAGCAAAACCGCATCTGTACCAATTTTCATTGCTGTTTTGTCATGAGCTACCGAAAACTCTTTAAATTTAAATGGTTTGCTCATCTAAAAAAATCTACCTATTATTTTATCAGCATTAAAAAACAAGTACAAAACAACAATAAGTACTGCCATTAAATACAACCCTTTCTTCGGATTTGTTTTTTTCTTATTCCCAAAACGTCTTTCAAACTTCATTATAAAGTATTCTTAAATTTATTGATATCTTTTCTAGCACGTAGCATTTCTCTTTTTCCTGGAGGACCAGGTAAACGTTCAACTACAAAGCCTATTGCTTGCATTGCACGGCGTACACTTCCTTTCGCACAATAGGTAACCAAAACTCCATTTTCTTTTAAAGCTTCAAACATACTTTTAAAAATTTCTTCAGTCCATAAATCAGGTTGATGTTCTGCTCCAAAGGCATCAAAATAAATTAAATCAAACTGTTCTTTATCATCAATATCTTTAAAAAACTGTTTTCGCTTTGTTAAATGAAAACTGGAAGTAATTTGATGTGTATCTCCCCATGAAAGGGAATGCATTTTATTAAAAACACACTGTTTTTTTTCTGCCTTTAGCTCGGTAACGTAATTTAACTTAGTTACTTCCTCTTTTACAACAGGATATGCTTCAACACCAACATAATTAACTTTTTTATCACTCTCTAAAAAGGTAATAAAACAATTTAAACCAGTACCAAAACCAATTTCTAAAATAGAAATTTCTTCTTTTTTTTGTAAAACTAATCCATTTTTTATAAAAACATGATATGCTTCTTGTATAGCACCATGTTTAGAGTGATATTGTTCATTCCAATCAGGCAAATAAATAGTTGTAGAACCGTCAGTTGTAATAATTATTTCTCGTTTGATAGTAAAATTTATTTTATTAATAATCTATAAATAAGCATAATATTCATCATCAAATAATTACACCTTGCTAAATCTAGTAAATAATTAACGTAATTTAGTAACTATTTTTTTTTACAAATACAATTATATCTATACTATTTACTTTTTTTCTTAGTTAAAGACTGTAAAAATAAAAAACAATCATAAACGTTAATTTAATAAAGCTTTAATAATTAATTGTTTAAAAAAATTAATCATTTCAAAGATATGTTATTTTTAATAATGTGATTTCTATTTATAGGTAAAAGACATAGTATTTTTTGTATTTTTGTAGCTATAAAACATACTCCTTTTTTTATGAAATCTAATATTCGCGTTGAACTTGTAGAAAAATCAAAGATTGATACAGTAGACTTTAACAACTTAACCTTTGGTAGTGTATTTTCAGACCACATGTTTGTTTGTGATTATATTGATGGTGAATGGAAGAATGCTTCTATTGAACCTTATGCTCCAATTTCATTAAATCCTGCAGCAAAAATATTCCATTATGGGCAATCTATTTTTGAAGGGATGAAAGCTTATAAAGATGCTAAAGAAAACACTATGTTATTTAGACCTTTAGATAATTGTAAGCGTTTAAATAAATCTGCTGAGCGTTTAGTAATACCTCAAATTCCTGAAGATTTATTTATGAATGGTTTAAAAAAATTATTAGAAATAGATAACAAATGGATTCCTAGTAATGAGGGAAGTTCATTATATATTCGCCCTTTTATATTTGCTTCAGGAGAAGGCTTTCATGCCTCACCTGCAGATAGTTATAAATTAATTATATGTACCGCTCCTTCTGGCGCTTACTTTTCTGGAGATGTAAAAGTTTTAATTGAAGAAAAATATGCTCGTGCTGCTAATGGAGGTGTTGGTTTTGCAAAAGCTGGAGGTAATTATGCTGCTCAGTTTTACCCTACAAAATTAGCTACTGACAAAGGATATCAGCAAGTAATTTGGACGGATGATAATACGCATGAGTATATTGAAGAAGCTGGGGCAATGAATATATTTATCAGAATTAATGATACGTTAATTACAAGTCCTACTAGTGATAGAATTTTAGATGGTATTACTCGTAAAAGTATTCTACAAATAGCTGAAGATAAAAACATACCTGTTGAAGTTCGTCAAATTACAGTAAATGAAGTTGTAGAAGCTGCCAAAGATGGTTCTTTAAAAGAAATGTTTGGAGCAGGAACTGCTGCTGTTATTTCACCTATTTCTGGTTTTGGATATAAAAATAAAGATTATGAGTTGCCTAAAATAACTAATGGCTATGCTACTAACTTAAAAAAATACATCACAGATATACAAACTAATAAAAGTGACGATCCTTATGGCTGGAGAGTTATTTTTTAACCTATTCATTTTTTTATAAAAAAGCATCAAGTAAAACTTGATGCTTTTTTTTGCTAATAAAACTAAAAATTAGCAATGTATACTTTCAAGAAAGACAAGTAAATAGAATATATTACTTAAAAATAATAGTATATTACTAACTATCTTTCTGTACACCTTTAAAAATTGCAAAAATGAGAAACATTCTACTCCCTTTATTATCTATAATTTTAGGCTTTTTTTTATCTCTATTTATCTTAAAAACATATATAAATAAAGCACTTGATAAAAAATCAAAAAAAGAAACTAATACAAAAATAAAAGTCTTAAAAACAGCTAACACAGTAAAAAATATTGGTGCCGACAATATTCAAAAAAACTTTGAAAGTTGGAATATTTATAATAAACAGAATATAGATTTAATGTCAACATATACCTCTCTTGATAACAAAGGAGCCGTAATAGACAAAGGAATGTTTCTTACCTTATTACGAACAGGTGCTTACATTGCTGTAAAATCTGAGTATAAAAACACTATTCAGTACAAATTAGTAAGTATTGATGATGATGCAGATCAGAAAATAAAAAAAACAATTTCAAGTAAAGCTACTATTGCCTACCAATATTTTAAAATGGAAGGTAAAAAACTACCTAACTATAACTTTATTGATTTAAAAGGAGATTCATACAACAAAGAAGATACTAAAGGTAAAATAGTTGTTTTAAAATGCTGGTTTATAACATGTAAATCATGTGTTGAAGAATTTCCTGAACTAAATAAATTGGTAGAACGTTACAAAAATGATAATATTAAGTTTATTAGCTTAGCTTTTGATGAGAAAGATAAACTAATTGAGTTTTTAAAAACAAAAGTATTTAATTATATTACCATACCTAATCAGAAAAAGTATATGGCTAAAAAATTAAAGGTAAAACAATACCCTACTCACCTTATTATTGACTCTAATGGTATTATTATAAAAATGGTAAATAACGCAAATACCTTAAGTACAGAATTAGAACGAATTTTAGGAAAATAATTAAAAAAATATAAAAATAAAAAACCTCAGGATTGAATACTGAGGTTTTAAAAATTACACGACCTATAAAATATTACTCTAAAATTTCTTTAATATTTGGTTTAAAATAATTCGGTCCTTTTAAAACCTTACCATCTTCTCTGTAAATAGGATTTCCATCTCTACCTAACTTACTCATATTACTTCGCTGAATTTCATTAAAAACCTCTTCAATCTTATTCTGCATTCCATGCTCTATAATTGTTCCACATAAAATATATAACATATCACCCAAAGCATCAGCAACTTCTACTACATCATTATTTTTTGCTGCCTCTAAATACTCTTCATTCTCTTCTTTCATTAATTCATAACGCAGTGTTTTTCTATCTTCAGAAATAGCTACAGTAGGCTTATTTTGAATATTTAATTTAAATGCCGTATGAAATTTGTGTACTGCTTTTATTTTATTTTCCATATTTATATAATTTCTAACTCCTTTTTAATTTTTTTAAAATCAAAACTTTCCCAATCAACGATGTGACTTTTAATTTTATTTTCTTGAAAATACTGTAAATTGTTATTTCTAATACCTAAAAAATGAAGATTTAAATTTTTAGCTGTTTTAAAATCCCAAACACCATCACCTACCGAAATAATATTTTCAAATGCTTTTACTTGAAAATATTTTTTAGCCTTTGCTATTGCTAATTCTACAATAGCTTCACGGGTATACACTGTATTAGATGCAGCTACTAAAGCTGGCACAAAATTAATACTTGCTTGTTTTAATTTTAGTAAGGCTGGCTGTAAAAAAGAACCTGTAGCAAAACAAATAGCATAATCAGTTTCTTTCATAAAAAAGTCAATAATATTTTTAGCACCGCTAATTTCAACCGTTTTTGGAAGCTCTAAAAATAATTCAGCCATTTTAGCTTCAAAAGCTGATATTAACAAACTATCAAAAGTTTGGCTAAAGTTTGCTTCAAAATTATGTTTTAAAATATAACTATCTGTTACGTTTTTATAACTTTTCCAATTTTGGTTAATTTTAGTAATTCCAAAAGCCTCCATAGTATTTACTAGAGCTATTTGGTGCTTATTTTCACTACTTGTTAGTGTATCATCAATATCAAAAACAATTAAATTTTTCTTTTTCATCTAGTTTTACAAGAGTATTTTTCAAATATAAAATATCGTTTCAAAAAAACAATTATAACTTTAGTTTTCTTCATTCTAAAATCATTCTTTAACTTTGCTGAAAATATAATTTTATGTTTACACTTATTGCTGCAAAAATGTTTACTTCTGGCAGAATTGTTTTTGCTAGTTTATTTGTTGTCGCTTTTATCATTTTAATGATATACAGCTACAAAAAGGATGCAAAAAACAATAAAAAGCATTATAAAAATGGTGCTATATATGTAGCAATAGGTATTATTAGTGTTATAGCACTGCTGTTTCTTTCTAAGTTTTTAATTAAGGGATAATATTTAGTTATAACAACTTACTATTTAAAATATAAAAAAACCGACTCTTTAAAGAATCGGTTTTATATATTTTATATATTTTATAAAATTATACATCTAGTTTTTAATAGGTAAAAAACTATGATTCTTAGCATAAAATTTCATTTGCTCTTCAAAAGTTTTAGGTTGCGTAACTTTTACATCTGTAATGTTTCCATTAGTATCTGTTACGGTTATTAAAACTGGATTTACAAATCCGCTATAAGGAGCTGACGTGAATTGCTCATTACGCTCTAAAACTTCTTTATGAATAGTTTGATTTACTTTTACGCCATAACTTTCAACTAATAGTTTTGCTGCATCAAAATCTCCTTCAGATTTAATTCGTTGAGACTCTTTTAATAATCTACCAAAAATTTCACGAAGTTTCATATAATCATTTACAACAAAATATGTTTTAGCCCCTTTAGTTATTTTTTCAATAACATTATCTTTTTTTCCTTGCTCGTAGGCCCAAGCCGAAACCCATTGACGATTTACCATATGATCTTCTTCAATATCATCACCTAATTTAATACGTATTAATTGTACCATTAAACCATTTCTTATGTATCCATCATAAGCAGCCTTTCCTATTTTTTGCCAATCATCAACCAATCCTAATTCTTGCAACTTAGGATCCATTAAAAAATATAAACCAACTAAATCTGCCCTACCTTCTTCCATAGTAGATGCATAGTTTTTTAGGGTTTCTTTTGGCTGACCAATTCCTTTATTTATTTGACCTGATGCATGTCCAATTACCTCATGCAATGCAGTGTGTAACTTATCAGCTAGCTTACCGTATTCAAGCTCTAGCGCGACTTCGTTTTCACTGTAAGCAAATTCTTTTAACCTTTCTGAACCTCCAGCACTATTGTAAGCTTCAATAATATTACCTAACGAAACCGATTTAGAGCCATGTTGCTCACGAATCCAATTATTGTTTGGTAAATTAACACCTATTGGTGTACTTGGTGATGCATCTCCTGCTTCACCAGCAACATTTACAGTTTTATAAGAAACACCTACGACATTTTGTTTTTTATGCGCTGGTGACAATGGAGAATTATCTTCAAACCATTGTACATTATCTGATAAAACCTTCATTTTTTTAGACATCTCAAAATCCTTAACCTGCACTATAGTTTCATAAGAGCCTCTGTACCCTTTAGGATCATTATAAACTTCAATAAAACCATTTATCCAATCAATATTTCCTTCTGTAGAAGTTGCCCAAGCAATACAATATTGATCCCAAATATCCAAACTTCCTGTTTTATAATATTCAATTAACAAACCTAAAGCAGCTCCTTGTTTTTCATTTTCAGCAACCTCTTGTGCTTTTTCTAACCAAAAAATAATAGTATCAATAGCAGCACCATACATACCACATGATTTCCAAACTTTTTCTACTAACTTTCCATTTTCGCGTACTAACTTAGAGTTTAACCCCGCTTCTATAGGTTGTTTTTCAGAACCTTTATACGCTTTTTTGTAAAAATTTTCAACCTCGTTGCTAGTAACATCTTCACCATAAAAATTAATAGCAGACGCTAATATATTGTCAACACCTGCTTTTTTATTAACTTTTTTAGCATCTTTATCATTAAAAATAACATCTAAAGCAACTGGTGATAAAGTGAAATTTACTTCTTTTAATAAACCTACTAAATAGTTTTTAGAAAAAGCTGGTTTAATTTTATCATTAGAATAATGGTGATGAATTCCGTTTGAAAACCAAACACGTTTTAAATAAATTGTAAAATTTTTAAAATCTTCACTATTTCTGTTTCCTTTAAAATTATTATGTATATTTTCTAAAGCATTTCTAATTTCAAGATTATGACGATAGTTTTGATCCCACATAATATCACGGCCTGCCAACCCTGCTTGTGTTAAATAATAAACTAACTTTTTCTCTTTCAATGTTAAAACATCAAAACCAGGAATTTGATAGCGTAATACTTTAATATCAGCAAATTGCTCTACCTCATAATTAAATTTCACTTCATTATTTATTACTTTTTCTATACTTCCTATTGATGTTTCTTTTTTTTCAACACCACAAGAAATCAATAAACTAACTGCTGACACAGCACAAAGTATTTGTTTTAATTTCATTTATATTATTTTAAGTTCTTTTTTATGATGATAAATGTACGATTTTTAAACGTTGCCATATCTAAAACAATCAGTTGTATGATCATTAACCATACCTATTGCCTGCATATATGCATATACTATTGTTGAACCAACAAACTTAAAGCCTCGTTTTTTTAAATCTTTAGATATAAAGTCTGATAAACTAGTAGTAGCAGGAACGTCTTGTTTTTTATTAAAAATATTATTTATTGGTTTTCCCTCTACAAAACTCCATATATAATTAGAAAAAGAACCAAATTCGTTTTGAACATCTATAAAAAATTTTGCATTAGAAATTGCTGACTTAATTTTTATTTTATGCCTTATAATAGCTGAATTGTGAAGTAATTCTTCATATTTATAATCATTATAATTGGCTATTTTCTGATAATCAAAATTATCAAAAGCAACTCTAAAATTTTCTCTTTTTTTCAATATTGTTATCCAACTTAAACCTGCCTGAAAGGTTTCTAAAATTAAAAACTCAAACAAAATAGTATCATCATAAATTGGCACTCCCCATTCGACATCATGATATTTAATATACAACGGATCATCATTTACCCAAAAACATCTTTTCTTCATCTTACATACTATTTAAAGTTGAAAGCTACTGTTAAAGAAGTTAAATATCAATAAAAAACAAAATAATTTATGCAACTTTATGATTGATAAAATTTAGAATTATGAAAATATTAAAATACAGCTATTTACTTGTTATTGGTATTATTACATTTTATGCCTGCAGTACCATACCTATAAAAAACAATACAACTATAGAAGAACCTGTAATTATTAAAAATGATAGCCTAGCCTATAAAATTATAATCATTGATGCAGGTTTTACAACCTACTTAAATACAATTGCAAAACCTATAGGCTTTTATTCACTAAATTACCTAGAAAACAAAAACAACATATATGTTACTATTTGGAACTCTAGAGCAAATAACAGCCTAAAATATAATTCAAATATTTACGAAAACATTATTGATTATAACTCGTTTATTAGTTATGGCTACGATGTAAATTACAAACTTTTTAATTATTTTGAATTTGCACAACGTAAATACCGAATGACTTTAAGGTAAGATTAAAAGACTCTTGTAAAACTGTATCTTTGTAAAAAAAACAATATTTTACTATGAATTTTCTACGAAATTTACTTGCATCAATTCTTGGCTTTGTTATAGCTATATTTTTACTATTTTTCTTTTTTATAGCTATTGCAACTGTTATTAGCTCTGAAGAAAAAATTACTGTAAAAACAAACTCTATTTTAGAATTAGATTTAGCTACTCCTGTAAAAGATTATGCACCTACAAATAAAAACCCATTAACTGAAATTTTAGAATTAGCAGATGAAAAATTAGCTTTAAATAAAATAATTAATGCTATTGAAAATGCTAAAACAGATACTAACATTAAAGGTATTAGTATTAAAACAACAGCTGTAAATGCTGGTATGTCGCAAACACAAACTATTAGAAATAAACTACAAGACTTTAAAAAAAGCGGAAAATTTGTGTATGCTTATAATGATGTATACACTCAAAAAAACTACTATTTAAGTTCTGTTGCCGACAGTTTATTTTTAAACCCTGTTGGTGCTATTGATTTTAAAGGACTATCTACCGAAATTTTATATTATAAAGATTTTGAAGATAAATATGGCATTAAAATGGAAGTAATTCGTCATGGAAAATATAAAAGTGCTGTTGAACCTTATTTATCAAATAAAATGAGTGATGCTAATCGTGAACAAACAACATCGCTTTTAAAATCTATTTGGTCTGAAATTACAGAAGATGTTTCTAAAAGCAGAAAAATTTCTGTTGAAAAATTAAATCTAATTGCTGATAATGCTAATGGTAGAAATGCTACTATAGCCAAAGAAAACAATTTAATTGATGCTATTATTTATGAAGATGAATATAAAGAAAAATTAACCTTGAATTCTAATAAAAAAATAAATACTATTTCTTTAGAAAATTATATAAAGTCTGGTAAAGGAACCATTTCTTCAACATCTAAAAATAAAATTGCGGTTATTTATGCACAAGGACAAATAATGTATGCTAAAGGAAATGAAAATATTATAGGTCAAGAAATTACCAACGAAGCAATACGAAAAGCTAGAGATGATAAGAATGTTAAAGCCATTGTACTACGTGTAAACTCTCCAGGAGGAAGTGCTTTAGCTTCAGAATTAATTTGGCGCGAATTAGAATTAGCTAAAAAAGAGAAACCGTTAGTAGTTTCTATGGGTAATTTAGCTGCTTCTGGTGGTTATTACATTGCTTGTAATGCTGATAAAATTATAGCAGAACCAACAACAATCACAGGTTCTATTGGTGTTTTTGGGGCAATACCTAATTTTCATCAATTTGTAAATAATATTGGCATTAATGCAGAGCAGGTATCAACAAACAGCAACCCTAATTATAGTGTTTTTGAGCCGATGAATGATAAATTCTATAACGTAACTAAACAAGGTGTTGAACATATTTATACTATTTTTATAAATAGAGTTGCAAAAGGTCGTAATATGACTTTTGATCAAGTAAATGAAGTTGCACAAGGTAGAGTTTGGACAGGTAAACAAGCTATTGAAAATGGTTTAGTTGATAAACTTGGTAATTTAAGTGATGCAATTACAGTTGCAGCAGAACTTGCTAATATTAATACTTATAAAGTACGTAATTACCCTGATTATAAAATAGATTTTAAAAATGCTTTAAACTTTTCTATTTTCGCAAAAGTATCTAAAGCTGATATTTTAAAAGAAGCTTTAGGCGATGAAAATTATGAATTATATAACAATATCAATCAAATGAAAAACTTAAAAGGAATTCAAGCTAGAATGCCTTATATTCTTCAGATAAAATAAGTTTCAGTTAACTTCATAAAAAAACCTTGACATTTTAAAATGTCAAGGTTTTTTTATCATTTAAAATAAAAATTAGTTATAACTATAAACAACATCAATACTAATAGGTTCATTATCTTCATATTTATTATTACTTGTTAGCGTACCAGTTCCTTTTATAGGATATCCGTCAACATCATAAATATAATCAATACTTAAAGTTGCTAAAACCTCACTATCAGCATTTTTATATACTATT
The DNA here is from genome assembly GCF_964507685.1 of Tenacibaculum aestuariivivum. Classification (GTDB taxonomy): domain Bacteria; phylum Bacteroidota; class Bacteroidia; order Flavobacteriales; family Flavobacteriaceae; genus Polaribacter; species Polaribacter aestuariivivum. Next base: position 2,064,052 of record NZ_OZ208414.1, on the reverse strand, counting down.
TTTATTAAATTATTAGTAGCTAATAATTGTCTTGCTTTTATAACTTCTGATGCTTGTGTATTTATTCCAAAATCTAATGAAACACCATCTAAAATTTCAACAAGACCTGCAGCTTCTAACGTAGCAAAATATAAATTTGGCTTATCATCATAAGTCATTTCTGCCGTTTGAGTTTCCACACTATAAGTATTTGTTTCATAATCATAAACTGTATCACGAAATGCAATTTTACTAGGGTTTTTATTAGCATCGTATGCTAAAACTTCTCCTGTTTCATATACATTATAAGGAGCTTTATATAATTCTTCTATAGAAAAACTTTCTAAATCTTCGTTATCAATTCCTGCTTTAATAGAAGTTCCATCATTTTTATAATCCATTGAAACAGATTCATTTCCTTCTGTTCCTGACATCCTCATCAATTTATTATCTGAATCATAGATAAAGTTTGAAGATATTGACTCTTGAATTTCTACTGGGTTTGTAGCTGTAATTGATTTTAATGTTTTTTTCTTTACATTTCCATTGATGTCATCAAAATCTTCTGTAGCAGAACTGGTACAAGAACTCATTAATCCGACTATTAAACCGATTACTAATACTTCTTTTAAATTTTTCATAATTTTTCAATTTATTTTGCACGAAAATTAAGACATAAAAAAAATACCTGCAATAAAAATCACAGATATTTTTTTATATAAAACTCATAATCAAACTATAAACCGAAACTTTCTTTTATTTTGTCTACGTAATCTAATTTTTCCCAAGTAAATGTTTCTACTTCTTCAGATACAGTTTCACCCATTGGATTTGTAAAAGTAACTGTTTTAACTTCTGATTTTCTACCCATATGCCCGTAAGCAGCAGTTTCAGAATAAATAGGAGCTCTTAATTTTAAACGTTTCTCAATAAAGTAAGGACGCATATCAAAAATAGTTTCTACTATTTTACTAATTTCTCCATCAGTTTTATCAATAGTTGAAGTTCCGTAAGTTTCAACATTAATACTAGTAGGTTTTGCAACACCAATAGCATATGAAACTTGTACTAAAACTTCTTTACATAATCCTGAAGCTACTAAATTTTTAGCAATATGACGTGTTGCATAAGCTCCAGAACGATCTACTTTAGAAGGATCTTTTCCTGAAAATGCTCCTCCACCATGTGCTCCTTTACCTCCGTAAGTATCAACAATAATTTTACGACCTGTTAAGCCAGTATCTCCATGAGGCCCTCCAATTACAAAAACACCTGTTGGATTAATATGATACGTTATACTATCAGTAAATAAGGCTTGTAAGTTAGTAGGTAATTTTGCAACTACTCTAGGTATTAAAATTGAAACAATGTCAGCTTTAATTTTAGCTAACATAACTTCATCACTTGTATCAAAATCATCATGCTGTGTAGAAATAACAATTGCATCAATTCTTTGAGGTACATTATCATCAGAATATTCAATAGTTACTTGCGATTTAGCATCTGGACGTAAATAAGTAATATCTTTATTCTCTCTACGTAACTCCGCTAATTCAATTAATAAACGGTGTGATAACTCTAATGCTAAAGGCATATAATTATCTGTTTCATCCGTTGCGTAACCAAACATCATTCCTTGATCTCCTGCACCCTGATCTTCAGGGCTTGCCCTTACAACACCTTGATTAATATCTGGAGATTGCTCATGAATAGCCGAAAAAACACCACAAGAACTACCGTCAAACATATATTCGCTCTTAGTATATCCTATTTTGTTAATTACATCTCTTGCAATTTTTTGAACATCTAAATATGTTTTAGACTTAACCTCTCCTGCTAATACTACTTGCCCTGTAGTAACTAAAGTTTCACAGGCTACTTTAGATTCAGGATCAAAAGCTAAAAAATTATCTATTAAAGCATCAGAAATCTGATCTGCTATTTTATCTGGATGTCCTTCAGAAACACTTTCTGAAGTAAATAAATATGACATAAAACTTAGTTTTTAAAATTAGATAAAAGAAAAACTTGAATTGCTTAGTCGTGTAAAGGAGTAGATTATTACTGCTTTAGCATTTTATTTATGAACAATATATGCTCAACGAGGTTGCAATCAGTCAAATTTTTCCTCAAAAATTATACTGCAAAGTTATTGATTATTTTACACACATAAAAACAAAGTTGCAAGGAAATAGAAAGTATTGATACTATGATAGTAAAAAGTAATTTTAGTAAAATAGTATTGATTATTTTTTTGATTACTTTTGTATGTAGATAAATTAGACTTTTAACTTAAAAAACATAAAAAATGGCGTTAGAAATTACAGATGCAAACTTTGATGAAGTAGTATTAAAATCAGACAAACCAGTGTTAGTTGATTTTTGGGCAGCATGGTGTGGCCCTTGTAGAATGGTAGGTCCTATTGTTGATGAAATTAGCTCTGAATACGATGGTAAAGCTGTTGTTGGTAAGGTTGACGTTGATAACAATCAAGAATTTGCAGCTAAATACGGTGTAAGAAACATACCTACGGTACTAATATTCAAAAATGGAGAAGTTGTAGATAAACAAGTAGGAGCTGCTCCTAAAAAAGCATATACAGATAAAATTGATGCTGTTATATAAACAGTAGAATTTTAATATAATATAAAAAGGTTTGGCTATCGCCAAACCTTTTTATATTTTAGAGCAATATATGATTGATATAAACACAACATCTTCTAGTGTTAAAAACCTTGAATTACTTGCAAAACAAGTAGTAGAAGGATTTATTACAGGCATACATAAAAGTCCTTTTCATGGTTTTTCTGTAGAATTTGCGGAACACAAGTTATATAATAAAGGAGAAAGCACACGTCATATAGACTGGAAACTTTTTGCTAAAACCGAAAAACTATATATAAAAAAGTATGAAGAAGAAACAAATTTAAGATGCCATATAATCATTGACAACTCTGCCTCAATGCATTACCCCATTATAAAAAACCAATCAATAGATAATTTAAATAAAGTTGGATTTTCGGCTATTTCAGCCGCTTGTTTAATGGAAATTTTAAAAAAACAACGAGATGCAGTAGGTTTAAGTATTTATGCTGACACATATGAATACTATGCCCCTGAAAAAGGAAGTGAGCGTCATCGAAAAATGCTATTAAACCAATTAGCAAGCCTACTAACCACTAAGTCAACAGCTAACACTGAAACATATCAATATTTACATGAAATAGCTGAAAAAATTCGTCGCAGATCGTTAATTTTCTTATTTACAGATATGTTTCAAACTACAATTAACCAAGAAGCTCTTTTTGACGCATTAAAACATTTAAAATTTAATAAACACGAAGTAGTACTATTTCATACTTTTGATAAAAAAACGGAATTACTATTTGATTTTGATAATACTCCCAAAAAATTTATAGATATTGAAACTGGTGAAGAAATAAATTTACATGCTGATAATATTCAAGAGAACTACCTAAAAATGAGTACTGAATTTTTCAACAATTTAAGAAACAAGTGCTTACAATATAAGATAGATTATATTCCTATAAATATAAATGAAGGTTTTGATAAAATACTAACAACTTACCTTGTAAGTAGACAAAAAAAAGTTCGTTAAAATTTTTTTAATCTAAAAAAAGTATCTATTTTTGCACTCGCTTAGAGTAATTAGCAACGGTCTGGTAGTTCAGCTGGTTAGAATACCTGCCTGTCACGCAGGGGGTCGCGGGTTCGAGTCCCGTCCAGACCGCAATTAGTTAAGTAAATTAAAGTATTGCTACAAGCAACGGTCTGGTAGTTCAGCTGGTTAGAATACCTGCCTGTCACGCAGGGGGTCGCGGGTTCGAGTCCCGTCCAGACCGCAATTAGTTAAGTAAATTAAAGTATTGCTACAAGCAACGGTCTGGTAGTTCAGCTGGTTAGAATACCTGCCTGTCACGCAGGGGGTCGCGGGTTCGAGTCCCGTCCAGACCGCAAAAGCTTCTCACACACATGAGAGGCTTTTTCTTTTTTAAGAAAAAATATTACATTATACTGAAATATGTTGGCCTTTTTTTAATTATTTATATCGTTCAAAATATTTTTTTTAACTATTTAAAGGCAGAAAATAATTTGTACTATGTATGTTTTTAAATTGTTAGTTCAGATAATTTTACATTTTTTTTCGATATGATTTGTATTTTATATTTGAATTTAAATACAGATTGGCAGGTTTTCTCTAGTTCTGACTAAAATGTATTCTTAAGTTGTTATAAATATCTACAGCTTCATCAGTCATTTTTTGAGCTATATTAATGTTTTTAATGATTTTTTTAAAACCATATTCGTATCTCAGAGTTATATTAATACATTTAAAAAAAGTATTTTACAATAAGCATATTGTTATATTATACTCATTTTTGTTTTTTTCAACAAATTCAATGTATTTAGAATTATAGTATTGAAAACCTCTGTCGGAGTGATGAATAAGTTTTTCTTTCGGGTATTTTCTTTTTTAATAGCCATTTTAAGTGCATCTATACAAAGTGATGCCCTCTATAATTATCGAATTAACAGCTCATAATTTACTTAGAATAAGCATCTATGATCAATGCAAATAATTATGACAATTTATGTTTTTAATGTAAGTGATATAACTTACCCAAAGTTGTCGTGGACATGTCAGCACTTGGTTATTTATAGAAAGCTTGTTTACTGATTCCAAAACACTGATAGAACCACTCTCTTTTAAACGGTTTTTTTATTTTTGCTAATCACTTTTACTAATGTTTTAGGTAACAGGTTCTATATCGGCAAAATATCTTACTGAAAACCTTTTACAAGCTCCAGTTTCTCAATTCATTCCTTTAATTTTTTAATCCCATCTAATTTACTCATACCATTATTTTGTTGAGCTAAGGTCCTATATTTTCTAATCCAATATGAAATAGTAGTTCTAGCAACATTATATTTTTTGGAAGCAAAGTTTGTAGAGATTTGACCATTTTGAATTTGGTCAACGATGAATAATTTGAGTTCTAAGGTTACTTTTTCGTACGTTTTTTTTCGCCAAGCTTGTTTTTGTAATTTCATAAGTGACTATCAATAATTGATGAATTTTTAGTCAACCTATTTCAGTAAAGTTCGTGTTGATAACGAACCACAACATTTAGTATATGAAAAGTAGGTGATTTCGAAGAACCAAACTTTCGGTTAAGCACGAACTTTGATACGAGTCAAAACCCTTGAATTTAGTACTAATTTGCCTAATTTTTAATATACATTATTGTCCTTTCATACTTTTTATTTGTCTTTTTTTGATCCACTTACTATTCTTGAAATAATTCCTTTTTGGTCAGTAAATTCTGCTATTAGTACGCCTGTCAAATGGATTCCAATAAAAACTATAAGATAATAAATACTTAACACGTGGATTTCTTCCATTGGCTTTTTAAATTCTTTCGGTCCTAATTCAATAATGAGTCCGGTAACAAGCGAAACAATTACGCATAAATAAAATATAATATATGTCCATTTTTGAAATTTCATTTTTTTGGACAGGGTCTTATCAAGAGGATTTTGAATTTTCATATGTCCGAAAGCAGGAAGTATAAAACGAATACTAAAAAGACCTACCAAAACATAACCAATGTAAATATGCCAATTCCACATTGGTTGCCTTATCTTTTTTGCTAAATCAATGAGTTGTTCTTGAGATAAAACCTGGTCGGTACCACCCAGGTAATTCTGTATGATAGTTGCCACATTATATTTATTCATCCACGTTAATCGTAAAAAAATTGTAATTAACAAAAGAAGAAATGAAACAGCAATCGTCCAATGAATTATTCGATATACCTTAGAATACTTTTTATCTTCCATAATATTTATTTTTAGATATTAATTTTCTTGTATGATGCACAACTTACGGATAAAAGAATGACAAATTATTTTTTTTACAATAAAAAAACAAAATAGGCTCTTTTTGTTAAATATATTTTTTAATTTCAAAAAAAACCCTATCAAATTTGTTTTTCTAATATTAATCTCTAGATTTGTAGAATACAACAAAAACAAAAATGATGTTACTAAACGTTTGGAAAGGTTTCTATTTTTATTTTTATTTCTTTAATAAGAACTGAGACTTTGTATCGTATTGTTAACTAACATATATAATTATAAAGTCTCGATATATCGAGGCTTTTTTTTGATTAAAAATGAAAAAAATTATAGCAATTCAAGGAGCAGAAGGGTCTAACCATCATAAAGTTGCTCGTGATTTTTATGGAACTACAATTCAATTAAAAGAATGCATGTCTTTTGATGTTTTAGTAGATAGTCTACTTAATAAAACAGCAGATATTGGTATTATGGCTTTAGAAAACACCATAGCAGGTTCTATTATTCCAAATTATGCTTTGATTGACAAGAACAATTTGCATATAATTGGCGAAGAGTACTTAAATATTCATCACCATTTAATGGCACTTTCTAATCAAAAAATTGAAAACATTAAAGAGGTCTGTTCGCACCCAATGGCTTTACTACAATGTAAAGAGTTCTTTAAAAAATACCCACATATTAAATTAGTTGAAGATGTTGACACAGCTGAAGTAGCTAAAAGGATTGCTAAAAATAATTTAAAGGGAGTTGCAGCGATAGCACCAAAAATTGCTGCAGAAATTTTTGGTTTGCAAGTAATTGAAGACAGTATTCAAACCATGAAAGAAAATGCAACTCGATTTGTTATTGTACAAACTAAAGAATCTAGTAACGGTATTAATACGATAAATAAAGCATCATTAAAATTTCAACTTGATCATAAAAGAGGTAGCTTAGCTACTATTTTAAATGTATTAAGTGATTGTCAAATGAACTTAACAAAGATACAATCATTACCAGTAATAGAAGCTCCTTGGAAATATTCATTCTTTGTAGATGTTACTTTTGATGATTATAAAAATTACGAAAAAGCAAAAGCTATTGTTAAAATAATGGCTGAAGATTTTAAAGTATTAGGAGCATATAAAAACGGAAGAAAATGATTGAACCAGCAAAAAGATTAGATACCGTACAAGAATACTACTTCTCTAAAAAATTAAGAGAAGTTAGAGAATTAGCAGCCGCAGGAAAACCAATTATCAATATGGGAATTGGTAGCCCTGACTTATTGCCTCCTACTAATGTAATTAATGCAATTCAAGAAAGTTTTGGAGATGCAACTGCTCATAAATATCAAAGTTATCAAGGATTACCTGAATTAAGAAATGCAATTTCTAAGTTTTACAACGAAAAATTTGAAGTAACTTCTAATCCTGAAAATGAAATATTGCCTTTAATGGGTAGTAAAGAAGGAATTATGCATATTTCTATGGCTTTTTTAAATGAAGGCGATAAAGTATTAATTCCAAACCCAGGTTATCCAACATATACTTCTGTTACTAAATTAGTAGGCGCAACACCGCTTTTTTATAACCTGAGTAATACAAATAACTGGCAACCAAATTTTGAAGAATTAGAAAAGTTAGATTTAGAAAACGTAAAAATTATGTGGGTGAATTATCCGCATATGCCAACAGGAACAAATGCAACTTTTAAAACTTTTGAAAAATTAGTAGCTTTTGGTAAAAAACATCGAATATTAATTGTTAATGATAATCCGTATAGTTTTATTTTAAATGATAACCCTATCAGTATTTTACAAGTAGCTGGTGCAAAAGATATTGCTTTAGAATTAAATTCATTAAGTAAAACATTTAACATGGCAGGTTGGCGTGTTGGTATGGTTTTGGGTAATGCTAATTTTATCAACCAAATATTAAAGGTTAAAAGTAATATGGATTCTGGTATGTTTTACGGAATTCAAAAAGGCGCTATTGAAGCATTACATTTATCGGATGAATGGTTTATTTCTCAGAATAAAATATACGAAGAACGTAGAAATTTAATTTTTAAACTTGCTGATAAATTAAACTGTACATATAATAGAAACTCAACAGGTTTATTTGTTTGGGCTAAAATTCCTGAAGGAAAAACATCCGAAGAAACTGCCGATGAAATTTTATATGATAAAGATATATTTATTACACCTGGAACTATTTTTGGTTCGCAAGGAGAAGGTTATATTCGTTTTTCTTTATGCATAACAAAAGAGGTAATTAAAGAAGCAATTAATAGATTTTCTTAAACAGATTAAAATATCATTTCTGTGATAGAAATGAAGTAAAATAATAATATGAACGTATTTGTAATTGGTGTTGGTTTAATTGGCGGAAGCATGGTTTTAGATATTCAAAGAGAATATACTGATGCTGTTGTTTATGGGATTGATGCTAACGAAAATCATTTAGATGAGGCTAAAAAAATTGGCGTAATTCATCATAAATCAACATTTAAAGATTTAGAAAAAGCCAATATTGTAATTATTTCAATTCCGGTTGATGTTACAATAGAAATACTACCCAAAGTATTAGATATTGTTTCAGATACTTGTTTAGTTTTAGATGTTGGATCAACTAAAGAACAAATATGTGAAGCTATTAAAGATCATCCGAAGCGAAGAAATTTTTTAGCAACACATCCTATTGCAGGTACTGAATTTTCAGGACCAACAGCAGCACACCAAGGTTTGTTTCAACAAAAAACAAACATTATTTGTGAGGTAGAAAAAACAGCTTTTAAATTACAAGAAATAGCTTTAGAAATTTTCTCAAAATTAGGAATGCGTATTCGTTATATGGATGCAAAATCGCACGATAAACACATTGCGTATGTATCACACCTATCTCACATAAGTTCTTTTATGCTAGGAAAAACAGTTATCGAAAAAGAAAAAAATGAACGAGATGTTTTTGATATGGCTGGTTCTGGTTTTGCATCAACAGTGCGTTTAGCTAAAAGTTCACCTGCAATGTGGACACCAATTTTTAAACAAAATAAAAATAATGTTATAGAAACTTTAGAAGAGTATATAACTAATTTGCAAGAATTTAAAGAACTAATGCAAAAAGATGATTTTACAGAAATTTATAATAAAATGGAAAGTACAAATCATATAAAACAAATATTAAACGGCATAAAATAAAAGCCATAATAATAATTAAAATGAAGAATACAAAAGAATTAAGAACATGGTTGGATGATATGAATTTAACACATCCACTAGTAATAGCAGGGCCTTGTAGTGCAGAAACCGAAGAACAGGTTTTAAAAATTGCACACGAATTAAAAGATTCTGATGTAAACTATTTTAGAGCGGGAATTTGGAAACCTAGAACAAGACCTGGAAATTTTGAAGGTGTAGGTGCTTTAGGTTTAAAGTGGTTGCAGAAAGTAAAAGCAGAAACAGGTATGAAAACCTGTACAGAAGTTGCTAACGCAGCCCACGTAAAACTTGCTTTAGAACACGATATTGATTTATTATGGATTGGTGCACGTTCTACTGTATCGCCATTTATTATGCAAGAAATTGCAGATGCTTTACAAGGAACTGATAAAATAGTATTAGTTAAAAACCCTGTAAATCCTGATTTAGCTTTATGGTTAGGTGGTATTGAAAGATTATATACTGCTGGTATTAAAAATTTAGGAGCTATTCACAGAGGTTTTTCTACATACGAAAAATCTAAATACAGAAATATTCCTGAATGGCAAATTGCTATTGAATTTCAAAACAAATTTCCTGATTTACCTTTAATTTGTGATCCTTCACATATTACAGGAAACAGAGAAATGATTTTTGATGTTTGTCAAACTGCTTTAGATTTAAATTTTGATGGTTTAATGATTGAAACGCATTTCGACCCTGATAATGCCTGGAGTGATGCTGCTCAACAAGTTACTCCAGATAAATTAAAACAAATAATGGAAGATTTGAAAATTAGAAAAGCAACCGAAACTGACTCTAGTTACAGAGAATCTTTAGAAAATTTACGTGCTCAAATTAACGTAATTGATGGGCAATTAATCGAAATGATGGGTAAAAGAATGAAGGTTGCCGATAAAATAGGTGCTTTGAAAAAAGATATGAATGTTGCTGTTTTACAATCAAGACGCTGGAACGAAATTCTAGGAAACATGATTCTTGAAGGAGAAAGCAAAGGTTTAAGTGAAGAGTTTGTTTTAAAAATGTTTAAAGCGGTTCACCAAGAATCAATTAATCATCAAGAAAAAATTATTAAAGGATAAAAAAAAAGGAGCTTTAATATTAAAGCTCCTTTTTTTTTACAAAAGATTAAAAATACTATTTTATTCTTTTAAAAATATATCTTGTAATAAAAATACCATTTTTATCACCCTTACCTCCATAACTTTCAACTCCTGAATTAACAAAAGCCAAATCCCATCCTTCTTCAACCATTGCATTAATTTTTGAGCTAATTACAGCATCATTTGCAACAATATTCTGAAACCTGATTCCTCCTAAATTAAAGAAATTTAATAATTTAGTTTCATCAAAATTTTTCACTCTAATCTCAGCACGGTCAGATTTATTTCTCTTATCTTTCTTTTTCTCTTCAGATCTTGTTGATGTAAAATCTTTGTAATCTCTATTTTCATTAGATGAAATTAATCTAGACCTTCCTAATCCATTAGGAATTGTTGACTCTACACTTGTAATAACTTTATACTCAAATTTTTGAGCATTTACAGAAGTTAAACCTAATGAAATAAATGCAATTAGTAATAATACTTTTCTCATATTTTTTTATATTTTTTTTATATTTAGGTAGCGAATATATTAATACTTTTTGTTTAATGAAACAATATTATTAGACTTATTAACACATCTAGCAATTATTTGAGTTCTTAAAAAGAAAAAATAAGTGAGGTTTAAAACGGAAAATAGCCACAAATAAATCAAACTTAAAAAATTAATTTTAAGAATTAATTTCTGCATCTTTGTACTATGACAGGAATCGTATACAAATCTACAGGAAGTTGGTATTGGGTAAATTGTGAAGGTATTCTATATAAATGCCGAATTAAAGGAAAATTTAGACTAAAAGACATCAAAAGTACCAATCCCATTGCGGTTGGAGACAAGGTTGATTTTGACTTGGAAACAAAAAATGATGAAGAAACCGGTGTAATTACAAGTATTCATGAACGTAATAATTTTATTGTTCGTAAATCGGTAAACTTATCAAAACAAACACATATTATTGCCGCAAATATTGACCAAGTTTTTTTGCTAATTACCATTAATAATCCGCCCACTTTCACCACTTTTATTGATCGTTTTTTAGTATCTTCAAGAGCATACAGAATTGATACAATTCTTGTTTTCAACAAGATAGACTCCTACAAAATAGAAGAGCGTGGCGAAATTTTATATCTTAAAGATATTTACGAAAACATCGGATATACCTGTATTGAAGTATCTGCAAAAGAAAATAATAATGTCAATGCCATTAAAAAAATGATGCTCGGAAAAACATCCATGTTTGTAGGACATTCAGGTGTTGGAAAAACAACCCTCGTAAATACAATAGACCCAAGTTTAAACCTAAAAACAAAAGAGATTTCCGACCAACATAACCAAGGAAAACATACCACAACTTTTGCTGAAATGTTCGATTTAAATCTCGAAAACCCAAATGATGCACGAATTATTGACACTCCTGGAATTAAAGGATTTGGGGTAGTAGATATTGATAAAGAAGAATTAGGAGATTATTTTCCAGAGTTTTTTGCCCTAAAACAAGATTGTAAATTCAATAATTGTATTCATGTAAATGAACCAAAATGTGCCGTAAAAAATGCCCTAGAAGCCGATACAATTTCTTGGGAGCGCTATAAAAGTTATTTACAAATTCTAGAAGGCGAAGATGAACATTACCGAACCGATATTTGGGAAAAAGATCAAGAATAAATGAAAGCTGTAATTCAAAGAGTAACTAAAGCAAGTGTAACAATTGAAAATAAAAAAGTTGCAAAAATTAAAAGTGGTTTACTAATTCTTATTGGAATAAGCAATCAAGATACTACAGAAGATATTAATTGGTTATCTAAAAAAATAACGAATCTTCGAATTTTTAATGATGAAAATCAAATAATGAACAAATCATTAATTGATATCAAAGGAGATACAATTATTGTAAGTCAGTTTACCTTACAAGCATCCACAAAAAAAGGAAATAGACCAAGCTATATAAAGGCTGCAAAACCAGAAATTGCCATTCCTTTATATGAAGCATTTATTGAAAAAGTAGAAGAGAATTTAGGTAAAAAAGTGCAAACAGGAGAATTTGGTGCCGATATGAAAATTAAACTTTTAAACGATGGTCCTGTTACCATTATTATTGACACCAAAAATAAAATGTAATTTTTCTCATTTATTTTTATGAAGTTTATAAATATTCATACACATCAAAATCTAAACCAAAATTTAGAAGAAAATTTCGCTATTTTAAACCGTTACCCTGATGAAACAATTTTTAATACGCCCTTTTCTATCGGAATTCATCCGTGGTTTATTGATAAAAAAAATGTTGAAAAAGAAATTAATTATATCAAAAGTAAAATAATCCATCAAAATTGCTACGCCATCGGAGAATGCGGATTAGATAAACTATCAAAAATTAATTATACACTTCAAATTAACGTTTTTAAAAAACATATTCAGCTATCTGAAGCCTTTAAAAAACCACTGATTATACATTGTGTAAAATCTTTTCAAGAAATTATTCAAATTAAAAAAGAACTGAATCCTTCACAAAAATGGCTGATTCATGGGTTTCATAAAAATAATAAAATTGCTTTAGAACTTATAAAAAATGGCTGTTTTTTATCCTTCGGAAAAGCACTTTTATATTCCGATAAACTACAAAAAGTGTTTGAAAATATCCCGCTAGATAAAATATTTTTAGAAACCGATAATGCAGAAATTGATATTATCAAAATTTATCAAAAAGCAAGTAGCATCAAAAATAGTAGCATCAAAAAATTACAAGAAAAAATACATCAAAATTTTAATACGATATTTATAAGATGAGTTGGTTAGAAAGAACGGAATTATTAGTTAAAAAAAAAGGCATTGATAAACTCCAAAAAGCACATATTTTAATTGTTGGCTTAGGAGGTGTTGGCTCATTTGCCGCCGAATTTATTGCAAGAGCAGGCGTTGGAAAAATGACCATTATTGATGGCGATTATTTTGATAAAACAAACATAAACAGACAACTACCCGCCTTAAATAGTACGATTGGAAAATCAAAAGTTAGCGTAGTTGCCCAAAGAATTAAAGATATAAACCCTTATATTGAACTCACAGAAATTCAAGAATTTTTATCGCCAGAAAGAGCCTTTGAAATTGTAAACCCAAAATATGATTATATTTTAGATTGTATTGATAGTATCACACCAAAAATTAATTTAATCGTTGCTGCTAAAAGAAAAAAAGTAAAATTGATAAGCGCCATGGGAGCTGGCGGAAAATTAGACGCCAGCAAAATAGTTATTAAAGACATTAGTAAAACTAAAAACTGCAAAATGGCACGAGCACTTAAAAAAAGATTAAAAGAACGAAAAGTTGATAAAGGCGTTATGGCTGTCTATTCCGAAGAAGTACAAATTTCTGAAAGTTTACAATTAACCGATGGTAATAACTTCAAAAAATCTTTTTATGGTACTATCAGTTATATGCCTGCTGCTTTTGGCTTACAAGCTAGTTCTTATGTTATTAACAAAATATTAACAAAAAAATAATTTCCACGGAAAATAATTTTAAAGTATATTTGTTGTAACTTATTTAAGTTTTAATAATCAATAAAATTAAATTAAAATGAAAAAATCAATTTTAGCTATTGCTCTTATCGCAATTACTGCAGTTTCTTGTAAATCAGAAAAAAACAAAGTAACTACTAATCAAGAGGTTAAAGATATTAAAAAGGTAGAAAATGTAATTAATTCGTATAAAGTAAACATTTCTGAATCTACTGTTGATTGGAAAGGTAGTAAACCTACAGGTTCACATAATGGAGTTATTAATATAACTAGAGGTTTATTTGATATTGAAAACAATGTACTTAAATCAGGTGAATTTATCATAGACATGAACTCTATTTCTTGTAATGATTTAGAAGTTGCTGACGGTAAAGAAAAATTAGAAAAACATTTAAAAGATACAGATTTTTTTGATGTTAAAAAATTTCCTACTGCTAAATTTGAAATAGCAAGTTCTGAAATTAAAAACGGAAAATTACACGTAACTGGTAATTTAACGCTTAGAGGAACTACAAAAAGTATCACAATTCCAGCAACCGTTACTCAAAATGAAAACGTGGCAACTTTTAAAAGCGACGTTTTTAGTATTGATAGAACAGATTTTGGTGTTACTTATAAGTCTAAAAAAATTGACGCTGCTTTAAAAGATAAATTCATTAACGATTTAATGGAAATTTCTTTTGAAATTAAAGCTCAAAAATAATATTTTAAAACTGAATTTTTTTAAAGCTCTAAAACTTAGTTTTTAGAGCTTTTTTTTTATTTTTGCTAGAAAATTAATGCTAACCCTGTATTGGTAAGTTCTAAAAATAATGGTATACCTTTTTTTCCTACATTAGAAGGATACAATTATGTTATTTCGTCTGTTCAATTACCAAAAGGTAATATACTACTAGATGCTACAGAAACATATAACACTCCAAATATACTACCTACTAGAACTCTAAACGGGGAAGGAAGAATTGTCGAAAAAAATGAAAACTCAAAAACCATCAATTTACCCCCTTTAAAACATCATATTGATAATAATAATAATAATATAATTACTAAAATAAAAGATGACTTAACCGTAAAAGGTATATTTAAAACCAAACATGAAAATCATGCAACTCTAATATATCGAAAATCTTTTAATCACCTACTGGAAGAAGAGTTAATTTCTAAAATTGAAAACAAAACTAACATAAAAATAGATAAATTTAAGATTAATAACAAAAATGAGATTACAAAACCTATTAGTCAATTAATTAAATTTGCTAGCGATGATTTAATTGAAACTATTAACGATAACATATATATTAATCCTTTATTATTTTTATCTAAAACTAAAAACCCTTTTAAATTAAAAACAAGAAAGTTTTCTGTTGATTTTTCAACTCCTTGGAAAGATAAATATGCTACTTCAATTCAAATACCAGAGGGATATAAAGTAAAAAATATTCCTGAACCTTTAGCTATCGGATTACCTAATAATATAGGGGTTTTTAAATTTCAATCAACTGTAATAGGAAATAAAATAAAAACACAAAGTGTACTAGTATTTAATACACCTTTAATAACTCCTGAATATTATACTATACTTAAAGAATTTTATAATAAGGTTATTTCTAAACAAACCGAAAAAATAATTCTGATAAAAAATAATTAACAGTTATAAAAAAGAGAGAGATATATGTCTCTCTTTTTTATTCAATAACAAATTCTTCAACTTCGAAAAGGTGTTTTAAATGTTTTAATATTTTTTGTTTTACCTCAGCTTCTGAAACTTCATACTCCAACTCTGACTTTATAGAGGTAACCGCCTTACCTCTAATACCACAAGGAATAATATTATCAAAATACCCTAAATTTGTATTTACATTTAATGCAAAGCCATGCATGGTAACCCATCTGCTAGCACGAATTCCCATAGCACATATTTTTCTAGCAAACGGAGTTCCTACACCTAACCAAACCCCTGTTTCTCCATCACTACGCTCACCTTTTAAACCATACTCTGCAATCGTTAATATAATTGCTTCTTCTAAGAAGCGTAGATATTTATGAATATCTGTAAAAAAATTTTCTAAATCAAAAATAGGATATCCTACTATTTGTCCAGGCCCGTGATAAGTAATATCTCCTCCTCTATTTATTTTATAGAAAGTTGCCTTTTTTTCCTTTAACCTTTGTTCATTTAACAATAGGTTACTAGCGTCTCCAGACTTGCCTAGTGTATAAACATGAGAGTGTTCAACAAATAAAAAATAATTTGGTGTTATTATTTTAACCTCGTTTTTTCTATTTTCTTTCTTTATAGAAACAATTTTATCTAGCAATTCAGTTTGATAATTCCATGTTTCTTTATAATCTTTTTGACCTAAATCACTTACTATTATTTTTTTATTCATAAATTAGTGTTCTAAAAGTACCCAAAGGTAGGAAAAATAGCTTTAAGCTATTATATAAACACCTATTAACAACATACTATATGATTATAAATAGCAAATTTTTATTATTAATTATCTTTACTTTTTTTGTAGGTAATTTATTTTCTCAAGATTTTTGGAACAAAAATGAAAGAAAAAATTTATCTATTCAACAAAATGAAATTCTAAGTAGAAAAAATACTCCTTTAAAGTACTCTTTAATTTCTTTAAACTTAAGTAATCTTGATTCATATTTATCTAAAAAAACAAAATCAAAAAATAATCAAAAAATAATTGCATTACCTAACTCTGAAGGAGTGTTAAAAAAATTCTCAATAAAAGAAACCCCTTCTTTGGCTGTTAAATTGGCTGAAAAATTCCCAATGATAAAATCATATTCAGGTAAAGGAATTGATGACCCTACAGCAACAGCTAAAATTAGTATAGGTACTAATGGATTACACGCTCTTATATACTATGGAAATGAAAGTACTATATATATAGACCCTTACACTAAAAATAAAAAAGTGTACATTGTTTACAAAAGAACAGATTTAAAAGCAGATAACAATAACTTTAAATGTGAGGTTGAAAATATCACTAAAACAGTAATATCCTCTAATCAAAAAAGAAATGCTGACGACGGAGTATTAAGAACATATAGAATTGCAATTGCTTGTACTAATGAATATTCTCAATTTCATTTAAATAATCAAGGAATAGCCTCTTCAGCAACAAATACTGTTAAAAAAGCAACTGTTTTATCGGCTATAAATACAACTATAACACGTGTAAATGCTATTTATGAAAGAGATTTAGCAGTTAGAATGGTTCTTGTTGATAATAATGATCAATTAATATTTCTAGAAACCAATGGAGATGATGGTTTAACAAATAATGATGCTGATTTATTAATTGATGAAAGTCAAGAAAAGTGCGACGCAATAATTGGTGATGCTAATTATGACATTGGACATACATTTAGTACTGGAGGGGGTGGCTTAGCACAAGTAAGCTCAGTTTGTATTACTGGCTATAAAGGAGGGGGAATTACTGGTAGTAGCCAACCGATTAATGACCCATATGATATTGATTATGTTGCTCATGAATTAGGGCATCAATTTGGCGCTACTCATACACAAAATAATGACTGTAATAGAACATATTCAACAGCTGTTGAACCTGGAAGCGGGTCTACAATTATGGGGTATGCAGGTATTTGCTCTCCAAATGTTCAAGGAAATAGCGACACCTATTTTCATGCAGTAAGTATTGATCAAATGTGGTCTCATATAAAAGGGGGAGGTGGTTGTGCTACCTTGTTAAATATGAATAATAATGCACCTACAGCCAACGCTGGAGAAGATAAAAGCATACCTAAATCAACTCCTTTTATTTTAAAAGGAGTTGCTACAGATAATCAAGGACTAGCTAGCTTAACGTATAATTGGGAGCAAATAGATAATGAACTAGCAACAATGCCTCCTGTTTCAACAAATACAGGAGGACCAGCTTTTAGGTCGCTACCTTCCAGTACATCTCCCAATAGGTATTTACCCGCTTTAACTAATGTTGTCAATAATAGTTTAGACCAATGGAACGTTCTCCCTGATGTTCCAAGAGAATTAAACTTTGCTCTTACCGTAAGAGACAACAATCCAGGTGCAGGTAACTCTTCTAGAGATGATATTAAAATTACGGTAACAAATGCAGAACCTTTTACTGTAACATCTCCCAATACAAGTGTAACATGGAATGTTGGTACTTTACAAACAATAACATGGAACAAAGGAACAACTGACTTAGCTCCTATCAATTGCTCTAAAGTTAATATAAAACTTTCTACTGATGGTGGTTTAACCTTTCCTATCATTTTAAAAGAAAATGTATTGAATGACGGAGTAGAAGATATTACAATCCCAAACAATCCAACTAGCACAGCCCGTATACTTGTAGAGGCTGCTGACAATGTTTTTTACAATGTAAATTTAACTAACTTTGTTATAAAGTCTACAATTCCAACTTTTTTAGTTTCAAATGAAACAAGTAAACAAGTTATTTGTAATACAGGAAATAAAACTATTAAATATACTCTTAATTTTAATTTTGTTAATGGCTTTTCTGAAACAGTAAATCTATCAGCTATAGGCCTACCTAATGGAACTACAGCTAGCTTTGCTCCGTCTACAATTAACACAAATGGAAATGTAATTATGACGCTTAATAATAGTAATAATAATCTTCAAAAAGATTACACAATTATTATTGAGAGTAAATCAACATCAATTACACAAAAAACTGAAGCTCTTTTAAAAATAATTGGCAGTGATTTTTCTAATATAACAACGACTAAACCAGCTGATTCTGCAATAAATATTGATTTACTACCTGAGTTTAAATGGACTAATGATGACAATGTAAGTTCTTATGAAATAATAATTGCAACAGATAATAGTTTTTCTAATGTATTAATTAATGAAACATTAAGCACTAATTCATATCTACCTTCAATTCCTTTATCTGGTACTACTACATATTTTTGGAAAGTGAAACCTAAAAATATGTGTGGTGAAGGAGTTTTTTCAACCACATCAAATTTTACAACTCAAAACCCCTCATATTGTTCCTCTACTTTCACAGATGAAGCAGGTGGAGCTGACCATATAACCAATGTTACATTTAACACAATTAATAATGATTCAAGTAACAACACCATAGATGGTTATGAAGATTTTACTGATATATATACAGTTATAAAGAAAACAGAATCACATCAAATAAGTGTAACCTTTAATACTGATGGATACCAAAGTCATTGTTATGTATTTATTGATTGGAATCAAGATTTTAAATTTGATAAAAATACGGAAAAATATGACTTAGGTACAAAAACAGATGATATTGCTATTGCAACCTACGATATAAATATTCCTGAAAGTGCTCTTTTAGGTAGCACACGAATGAGAGTAATAGTTGAATATGATGATCCAACAAATGGTTACGGAGACGGTTCTTGTGATTCAGATCATTTAGAAGAATGGGGCGAGACAGAAGATTATACTATATTTATTGATGGTTATGTAACCGATAAAAATTTATTTTCTGACTTAAAAGTATACCCTATACCTTCTTATAACAGTAAACTTACTATTGAATTTAGCGCAAAAGATAAAGACTTAACAGTAATTCGACTATTTAATGTAATTGGTCAACTACTAGAAACCAAAACCTTTTCAACCATTTCAACTAAATTTGACCATGAAATTGAGTTTAAAAGTATAAGTAGTGGTATTTATTTTCTTCAAATTCAAAATAGCGGAAAAATAAAAAATAAAAAAATAATTATTAAATAGTATAATAAATAAAACGAACTATTAAGTTCGTTTTATTTATTATACTATGTTAATTACAGCTACACAAGTACATGTGCCATAAATTATAACCTAAATAAAAAATAGTTTAATTATATTTTACCATAAATATTTTAATAAATCAATTGATTTATTAAAATATTATAAAACACTTTTTTTTATGTAATTTCACATTCTAGAAATCTAAAAACTATGCATGTAGCTATTGCCGGAAACATAGGCGCTGGTAAAACCACATTAACTCACTTACTAGCAAAACATTATAATTGGGATGCTCATTTCGAATCAGTAGATGAAAATCCTTATTTAGATGATTTTTATGGTGAAATGGAGCGCTGGTCATTTAACTTACAAGTTTTCTTTTTAAATAGTCGTTTCCGACAAGTTTTAGAATTAAGAGAATCTGGCAAAAAAATAATTCAAGATAGAACTATTTATGAAGATGCTCATATTTTTGCACCCAACTTATATGCTATGGGATTAATGACAAATCGTGACTACAGTAATTACTCTTCTTTATTTGATTTAATGGAAAATCTAGTAACACCTCCTGATTTATTAATTTATTTACGAGCAGACATATCTACATTAGTTGGTCAAATTCATAAACGAGGTAGAGAGTACGAAAACTCAATTAGCATTGATTACCTAAGTAGGTTAAATGAACGTTACGAAGCCTGGGCAAGTAAATATAATAAAGGAAACTTATTAATTATTGATGTTGATAATATTGATTTTGTTAAAAACCAAGAAGACTTAGGAGCTATTATTGATAAAATAGATATACAAATCAACGGATTACTCTAAACCTCTTTTAAACTCACTTAATAAAATTGCTGTTGCTGTTGCAACATTTAAGCTTTCAGTTTGCTGAATATTACCAAATCTAGGAATGGTTAATTTATTTTTTACAATTGCTATTACTTCATCAGAAACTCCGTTAGCTTCATTACCCATTACTAAAACAGCATTTTGAGGTAATGCTGTTTTATATACATTATCACCATGCATATCTGCAACATATATAGGTAATTGAGTATTTGTTAAAAAATGCTGTAAATTAGTGTATAAAATATTCACCCTCGTTAAAGACCCCATAGTAGATTGTACTACTTTTTGATTATAGCAATCTACAGTATCTATTGAACAAATCAATTCTGAAACACCAAACCAATCACATAAACGAATAATAGTACCTAAATTACCTGGATCATTCACTTTATCTAAAACAATAATTAAACCTTTTGATTCTAACTTCTTAATATCAGGAATTTTAAAAACACCTAAAACTTTATTAGGATTTTTTAATGTACTTATTTTTTTTAACTCAAATTCTGATATAATAGTAAAATTAACATCTTCAGGAACCTCAAAAGCAGTATCTACAATAAAAACATGATATGCTTCTACCCTCGAACTTAATAACTCACTTACAACTTTTATTCCTTCTGCTACAAATAGTTTATGTTTTTGTCGATATTTTTTTTGCTGTAGACTTGTTATTAATTTCTGATTG
Organism: Tenacibaculum aestuariivivum; assembly: GCF_964507685.1. Classification (GTDB taxonomy): domain Bacteria; phylum Bacteroidota; class Bacteroidia; order Flavobacteriales; family Flavobacteriaceae; genus Polaribacter; species Polaribacter aestuariivivum. The sequence continues at coordinate 2,043,070 of NZ_OZ208414.1, read as the reverse complement.
CTTTTAGATAAACTCATTAAATCTTTTTTAACACATTATAACCACTAAAATTTAGTATTTTTGACAATTAAATACGAGGTGTAAAGTTAATGAAAAAACTTTCTTTCTTCTTTCTATTAGTAATCTTATTCAATTCTTGTAATACAATAAAGTATGTAAAAGAAAATGAATTATTATTAGCTAAAAACGCTATATATATTGATAGTGTAAAAAACACAAGTCAAAAAATTACCGAATTATTAATGCAAAAACCTAACGCAAAAGCCTTAGGTATACCATTATCATTATATTTTTACAACTTAGGAAATCCTAATGGAGCAAAAACACCGAAAAAATGGGGACTAAAAAAACCTAAAACATACTCTTTCTTCAAGAAAAACTTTTCAGAAAAACAAAGTATATCTGTCGCCAAAACTTTTATCGGTCTAAATAATTGGTTTCTAAATAGTGGTGAAGCTCCAATTGTTATTGATGATAAAAAAACTAAAAAAACAGTAACTAATCTAAATACCTATTTTCAAACAGAAGGATATTTTCGTTCAAAAGTTTTTTCAAAAAAAGACACCATAGCTAATAAAAAAGGAGAAATATCATATCATATAATAAAAGGAAAACCTTCATTTTTAGATTCAATTAAAACAAAAATATCTTCACATATTCTTGATTCTATATATCAAAAATCTAAAGAAAAAAGCTTTCTTGAATCTGGCAAACAATATAAAGATGGTGATTTTATAAAAGAAGCAAATAGACTTGTTCAGTTATTTAGAAACAAAGGAATTTATCATTTTAATGAAAATTATATTTCTTTTGATAACGATACACTTAAAAACTACCAAAAAACTCATGTAGATATTAACATATCTGATAGAATTATTCCTTTTAAAATTCAAAAAATAACAAAAATAAATGTATATACTGACTATACATATAATAAAAGAAACGCACCTCATAAAGATTCTATATTACATGAAGGTATTAATTTTTACGCTCATCGAAAGTTGAAATATAACCCTAAAATTTTATCACAATCCTTATTTATCAAACCTAACTCTGTGTATTCTGATATTTCAAGAAACTTAACACGTACACATTTAAGAGGTTTAAAAAACTTCAAATCCAGTTCTATTCGCTACAATGAACTTAAAGATGATGAGTTAGAGGCTAACATTTATTTAACTCCAATTGAAAAATATACTTTGGGCTTTGACACAGAGTTATCTAGGTCTAACATTCGTAACTTTGATATTTCTTTAAAATTCTCTTTAACTAACAGGAATACTTTCAAAGGTGCTGAAATTTTTAAGTTTTCAACTTATGGATCTTATTTTAATTCAAATAATGGCCCTGGATGGGAAGTTGGTGCAGATGTTTCTTTAGAAATACCTCGTTTTGTTGCTCCTTTTGGTTTACAGAAATTAGTACCAAAAAAAATGTTTCCAAAAACAAAATTTTATACAGGCGGTGGTATTCAAAAAAATATAGGACTCGATAATAAAAATATCTCTATTGGTATAGATTATAAGTGGAACTACACCAAACAAAAAACTATTAGAATAGAGTTATTTAATGCTCAATATATTAGAAACTTAAATATAGATAATTACTTTAATGTATATGGATCTGAATATTCAAAACTAAAAGAAATTGCAACTACATCTCCTTATAATTTACCTGAAAACAATCCTAGTAACTCTTCAGCTATTTTACAATTTGTTAGAAACGTTATAAAAGACAACTCCTTTGCTAATACAAACCCACTAGAGTACCAAAACAATCTAAATATTTTTAATCGCTATAATATTATTACTTCTGATTTTTTAATTCCTGAGATCGCTTATAATTTTACTTACAACAATCAAGAGAGTGCAAAAGATGCTAGTTTTTCTTTTCTAAAACTTAGAATAGCAAACTCTGGAAATATTTTAGGTATTGCCTCAAAAAAAACAAACACTACAGATCAAAAAACATTTTTTAGTATTCCTATAGCTCAATACTTTAAAACAGATATAGAATACAAAAAATATTGGGATTTAGGAAGCAATACAGTACTAGCTCACCGAACTTTTTTAGGCGCTATAATCACCTATAACCAATCAAGCATTCCTTTTTCTCGTAGTTACTTTGCTGGAGGCTCTAATGACATTAGAGCTTGGAGAACATATGATTTAGGTCCAGGTACTCGACAACCTGGTTTAGAATATAATATTGGAAGTTTAAAGTTTTTGTCAAGCTTTGAATATCGCTTCAATGTGCTAGGAGCTTTAAAAGGTGCTTTATTTTTAGATACTGGAAATATTTGGGATATCACAAACTCTAATTTCGTTGATGATTCTGCTAAATTTAAAAATATTAAATCTTTTACGAATATGGCAGTTGGTTCAGGTTTTGGGCTTAGATATGATTTTAAATTTTTAATTGCTCGTTTAGATTTAGGTTTTAAAGTACACGAACCTTATCTAAACCAAAATAAATGGTTTAAAAACCATAATTTTTCCAATTCAAAATTAAATATAGGTATTAATTACCCTTTTTAAACTTTATTTTTTAATTCACCTACTTTTATTTTTTAGTAATACATTTAAAATTCCTTATTTTTGACGTGCTTAATACAATTAAAAACAAATAAAAATGGCTCATACTATTAAAGCTGGAGTTGCTACCGGAAAAGAAGTTCAAGCAATATTTCAATTAGCAAAAGACAAAAAATTTGCTTTACCCGCTGTAAATGTTGTAGGTTCTAATACTATAAATACTGTTTTAGAAGCTGCAAAAGAATTAAACTCACCTGTAATAATTCAGTTTTCTAATGGTGGAGCTCAGTTTAACGCAGGTAAAGGATTATCAAATAAAAACGAAAAAGCAGCCATAGCAGGTGCTGTTGCAGGTGCCAAACACGTTCATTTATTAGCAGAAGCATACGGTATTCCTGTAATTTTACATACCGACCATGCTGCTAAAAAATTATTACCTTGGATTGACGGCTTACTAGATGCTAGTGAGCAATTTTATAAAGAAACAGGAAAATCATTATATAGCTCTCATATGATTGATTTATCTGAAGAGCCAATTGAAGAAAATATTGAAATTTGTAAAACATACCTTGCTCGTATGAGTAAAATAGGAATGACTTTAGAAATTGAACTAGGAATAACTGGAGGAGAGGAAGATGGCGTAGACAATTCTGATGTTGATATTTCTAAATTATACACACAACCTGAAGAGGTTGCCTATGCTTATGAAGAGTTAATGAAAGTAAGTGACCAATTTACAATAGCAGCTGCTTTTGGAAACGTTCATGGTGTGTATAAACCTGGTAACGTGAAATTAACACCAAAAATTTTAAAAAATTCTCAAGAATATATTTCTAAAAAATATAATGTACCTCATAATACTATTGATTTTGTTTTTCATGGAGGATCAGGATCTACATTAGATGAAATAAGAGAAGCAATTGACTACGGAGTTATAAAAATGAATATTGACACTGATTTACAATATGCATTTACAGAAGGAACTCGTGATTATATTTTAGCAAAAAAAGAATATTTAGGAAGTCAAATTGGTAATCCGAATGGATCTGACCAACCAAATAAAAAATATTACGACCCACGTAAATGGTTACGTGAGGGTGAATTAACATTTAAAGCACGTTTAAAAAAGGCTTTTGAAGACTTGAATAACGTAAACACGTTATAGCTCCTTAATACTATATTAAAAAGCACTTAGAATATACTAAGTGCTTTTTTTTATTTATAAAAAGTAAAGTTCACAAAAATAATTTACATTTGTCGTCAGCTCTTTTCTTAAAATAAATGAGTTAACCACACATACAAATAACAAAATATAAACTAAACTATGGCTTGGTTTAAACGTAAAGACAAGGGGATTCAAACCCCTACTGAAGAAAAAAAAGACACCCCTAAAGGCTTATGGTATAAAACACCAAGCGGAAAGGTTATTGATACTGAAGAATTAAAGAAGAATTTATATGTAAGCCCTGAAGATGGCTATCATGTTCGTATTGGAAGTCATGAATATTTTGAACTTTTTTTTGATAACAATAATTTTGTTGAATTAGACGCAACATTAACATCAAAAGATCCTTTAAAATTTGAAGACACTAAAAAATACCCAGATCGTTTAAAAGCAGCTCAGAAAAAAACAGGCTTAAAAGATGCTGTTCGTACAGCAGTAGGAAAATCTAACGGAAAAAACATAGTAATTGCCTCTATGGATTTTGCTTTTATAGGAGGATCAATGGGAAGTGTAGTAGGAGAAAAAATAGCAAGAGCTATTGATTATGCTATTAAAAATGAGCTTCCTTTCTTAATGGTTTCAAAATCAGGAGGTGCCCGTATGATGGAAGCTTCTTTATCATTAATGCAATTAGTTAAAACATCAGCTAAATTAGCACAATTAGCAGAAGCTAAAATACCATACATTTCACTATGTACTGACCCTACTACAGGAGGAACAACTGCCTCATTTGCTATGCTAGGCGACATTAACATTGCCGAACCAAATGCGTTAATAGCTTTTGCAGGACCTCGTGTTGTAAAAGATACTACAGGTAAAGAATTACCTGAAGGATTTCAACGCTCTGAATTTGTATTAGAACATGGTTTTTTAGATGCTATTTACGAACGTAAGCAACTAAAAAAACAAGTAAATTTATATATTGACTTAATACAAAATAAACCTATTAGAGCCTAAAATAAAAAGCTAGCATACATTAGCTTTTTATTTTACATCTTTATATGAATTTGAAAATTATTTGTACATTTGCAAATTCAATGCAATGTGCATTGTGTACATAAAAATCATTTAAATAATATTGGAATGTATTTAACTAAAGAAGTAAAAGAAGGATTATTCGAAAAACACGGTAAAGGAAAAGCTGATACTGGTACTTCGGAAGGACAAATTGCTTTGTTCACCTTTAGAATTAACCACTTAACGGAACATTTAAAAAGAAATCGTAAAGATTTTAATACAGAACGTTCGTTAGTAAAAATGGTAGGAAAACGTAGAAGTTTACTTGATTACTTAAAGAAAACTGAAATCAATAGATATCGTGCGATTATCAAAGAATTAGGAATTAGAAAATAATTCTAAAAAAAAGAGGCTCTATAAACGTGCCTCTTTTTTATTTTAAGTAATAAACTCATTTCTATCTAACTAATAGAAATTTATATAAAAAACTCGAAATTACCAACAACAATTTTGATTTTCCATTGCAACAAAACAACAACACAACAACAAACAATTTAAAAATTTAGAATTAAAAATTTATGATTCCAAAAGTATTTAGAGAGGTCATTGACCTAGGAGATGGAAGAACCATCTCATTAGAAACCGGTAAGTTAGCAAAACAAGCTCATGGTTCAGTTGTTGTTCAAATGGGAAAAGCAATGTTGTTATGTACTGTTGTATCTAGCTACAAAGCAGGAACAGTTGATTTTTTACCTTTAACGGTAGATTATAGAGAAAAGTTTGCTGCTGCAGGTCGTTATCCAGGAGGTTTCTTTAAAAGAGAAGCAAGACCTAGTGATGGTGAAGTATTAACAATGCGTTTAGTAGACCGTGTCTTACGTCCATTATTTCCAAAAGATTATCATTCTGAAGTACAGGTAATGATTCAATTAATGTCTCATGATGAAGACGTTATGCCAGATGCATTAGCAGGTTTAGCAGCTTCTGCAGCTATTCAATTATCTGATTTCCCTTTCGAATGCCCTATTTCTGAAGCACGTGTTGCTAGAGTAAATGGTGAATTTGTTATCAACCCAACTAGAGCTCAATTAGAAGAATCTGATATCGATATGATGATTGGAGCTTCAGCTGATTCAGTAATGATGGTTGAAGGTGAAATGGATGAAATTTCTGAAGAAGAAATGGCTGAAGCAATTAAATTTGCGCATGAATCTATTAAAATACAATGTGCTGCTCAAGTTCGTTTAGCTGAAGCTTTCGGTAAAAAAGTAACAAGAGAATACGAAGGAGAAAGAGAAGATAAAGAATTAGCAGCTAAAATAAACGACTTTACTTACGATAAGTGCTATGCTATTGCTAAAAAAGGTACTTCTAAAGTAGAACGCACAACGGCTTTTGCAGAAGTAAAAGAAGAATTAAAAGCTTCATTTACCGAAGAAGAACTAGAAGATTATGGTGACTTAATTAGCAAATATTTTAATAAATCACAAAAAAGTGCTGTTAGAGAATTAACTTTAGCCGAAGGTTTACGTTTAGATGGTCGTAAGACTGACGAAATTAGACCAATTTGGTGTGAGGTAGATTATTTACCATCAACACATGGTTCATCAATATTTACTCGTGGAGAAACTCAAGCATTAGCTACGGTTACTTTAGGTACATCTAGAGATGCTAACAAAATAGATATGCCATCTTACGAAGGTGAAGAAAATTTCTATTTACATTATAACTTCCCTCCTTTTTGTACAGGTGAAGCTCGTCCATTAAGAGGAACTTCTCGTAGAGAGGTTGGTCATGGTAACTTAGCTCAACGTGGTTTAAAAGGAATGATTCCTGCTGATTGTCCTTATACAGTAAGAGTTGTATCTGAAGTATTAGAATCTAACGGTTCTTCTTCTATGGCAACTGTTTGTGCTGGTACAATGGCTTTAATGGATGCAGGTGTTAAAATGACAAGACCAGTTTCGGGTATTGCTATGGGATTAATTTCTGATGGAGATCGTTACGCAGTTTTATCTGATATTTTAGGTGATGAAGATCATTTAGGTGATATGGACTTTAAAGTAACTGGTACTTCTGAAGGAATTACTGCTTGTCAAATGGATATTAAAGTTAAAGGATTAAGTTACGAAATTTTAGTAAATGCTCTAAAACAAGCTCGTGAAGGTCGTTTACATATTTTAGAAAAATTGACTGATACAATTGCTTCTGCAAACGAAGAAGTTAAAGAGCATGCTCCTAAAATGATTAACCGTCGTATACCTAATGATATGATTGGTGCATTTATCGGGCCAGGTGGTAAACATATTCAAGAATTACAGAAAGAAACAGGAACTACAATTGTAATTACTGAAGATGCTGTAACTGAAGAAGGAATTATTGAAATTTTAGGAACAGACCCTGAAGGAATTGAAAAAGTAATTACTCGTATTGAATCTATGCTTTTTAAACCTCAAGTTGGTAGTGCTTATGAAGTAAAAGTAATTAAAATGTTAGATTTTGGTGCTGTTGTAGAATACGCAGAAGCTCCTGGAAACGAAGTTTTATTACATGTTAGTGAATTAGCATGGGAACGCACTGAAAATGTTTCTGACGTAGTTAAAATGGGAGATGTATTTGATGTAAAATATTTTGGACTTGACCCAAGAACTCGTAAAGAGAAAGTTTCTCGTAAAGCTTTGTTACCAAAACCAGAAGGTTATGTAGCAAGACCACCTAGAGAAAATAAACCTAGAGATAACAGAGGACGTGATGATAGAAAACCTAGAGCTCCAAGAGAACATAGAGAAGAAAGAGCTCCTAAAAAAGAAGATTAATTTTCTTTTTAAATAATATTAAAACCGCTAAATTATTTTAGCGGTTTTTTTGTTTTAAAAAATAAGATACCCAAACCTTATAAACTTAATTTAATAATGTTTTTACACCATCATTTAAATAACCTATTACAAGCCCTAATACTTAAATAAATTAACAAAAAAACAATAATGGATTCATTTGTAAATTAAAATATACTAATTTTCACTCTCTTTTACATATCAAAAATCACTTAAATTAACAATATTCAAACATCAATCAAAAATAGCGCCTTTTCAAACTAACATTTTAACTAACGTGTTTTCAATTTGAAATAATTCTAAAACAAATTAAGCTTACCAATTAAATAAAAACTTATTTATACTTTTTTTACCTTACTTTTATTTTTCTTTGCAATTGGCACATGAAAACACAAAAAACAACTTATTTATCTATAGGAACTAATGAAGGTAATAGATTTAAAAATCTTCAAAACGCAGTTAATTTAATTGCAAGCAAAGTTGGAACAATCAAAAAAATTGCTTCGATATATGAAACGCCCTCTTTAGGTTTTAAAGGTGCTTATTTTTACAATACCTGCATTAAAGTTACTACTTTTTTATCGCCTGAAAACTTAATTGAAAAACTACTTGCTATAGAAAGTGATTTAGGAAGGGCTCGAAAAAATAAAAATGGATATGCCGATAGGATTATAGATTTAGATATTATATTATTTGATAATGAGGTTATTTTTACTAAAAACCTAATTATTCCACATCCTAGAATGTTAGACCGTAAGTTTGTTTTAGTGCCATTAGTTGAAATTGCTAATAATATAGTGCACCCTATAACTAAAAAACAACTGACCATTTGTTTAAATAACTGTACTGACAACTCTACAATTACTAGTATTAAAAAACAGTTAATTAAACCTATTACAATAAAAAAAAAATACAATTATATTGCTATTGAAGGAAATATTGGTGTAGGTAAAACTTCATTAGTTCATAAAATATCTAAAAGCTCTAATACTGAAGTTGTTTTAGAGCACTATGTTGACAATCCTTTTTTACCTAGATTTTACCAAAATAAGGAGCGTTATGCTTTTGTATTAGAAATGAGTTTTTTAGCCGACAGGTATCAGCAGTTAACAGATGACTTAACTAAATTTAACTCACCTAAAAACTGTATTGTTTCAGATTATTATATATTTAAATCATTAATTTTTGCAGAAATCACCTTGTCTAAAGATGAGTATAAATTGTACCGAAAAATGTTTGATTTACTGTATAAAGAAATTAGAAAGCCCGATTTGTATATATACTTATACCAAAATACAACTCGCTTACTTGAAAATATAAAAAAAAGAGGTCGAGCATATGAGCAAAATATAAACACTACGTATTTAAATAACATAAATACAGGATATAATCATTTTATAAAAACTCAACCAAATTTAAACATATTAACTATTGATGTTTCAAATTTAGATTTTGTAAATAATTTTAACGATTATCAATTTATCATTGAGCAAATAAATAACCATATTGATTAAAAAAAGCAGCTTAAAAGCTGCTTTTTTTATTTTTTTAATTCTAATTTTTCTGCAAAATAATCACAAAAATCTCTCATAGTAGCCCCCATTTTATCATCATTGGTAGCTCTTTCAAATGACCCTGCCATTGATACTAATGTTTGATGATAAAACTGTTTCATTTCATCAACAGGCATATCCTTAGTCCATAAATCCATTCGTAAGGTATCTTTTTGTTTATGATCCCAAACAGATAACATAATTGCTTTAGATGGCTCGTTATCTATTCCTCCATCTTCTGCATTCCATGAAATTTTTTCCGGAATTTTATTCTCGTCTAACCCTACTGTAAACGTTATTTTAGAAGTGTGCTCTATTGCCATTATTTCTTTGGTTTATATTTTGATTTTTGGAAAATTTCTTCTTCACTTTTCTGTAATAATTGCTGCAAAGATACATCATTCTTTTGCATGTACGATCGTACTATTTGCCAACCAATATACTCCCCTATTCTACCAGGTGATTGAACATCTTCATCCATGTAAAACTTTGAAAAAGGAGCGATATCTAAAAAGCGTTTATCAAGCTCTTTACTAGTACTATACAGCATTTCTTTTTCTATAAAATACTTCCAAATTTGTTCTTCATTACTTTTTGCCCAATTAAACTTAGTTAGAGAGTACCCTATTTTTACATTCTCAGATACTGTAGGTAAATAAGCATCTAATAAATACATTTTTTTTCCTTTATAAATCATCTTATCTACAAAACTACGTTGCTTCGCTGAAAACATTTGTGAACTTATAATTGATTTTGCTACATCAACAACTATATGTTCTTTATCATTATTTTGTTTTACATACGCAGGGTAATCATTATAAAAACGATGTTGTTTACCAAGGTAAGCATCTAAAGATATTAATAATAAACTATCAGCATATACAATTCGATTATCATAGTCTATATTAGTTAACATAGTTACTACCCGAGGGCTTCTAAATTTTGGATTATAATATTTCACATGCTTAAATAATGATGTTAAGTTAGACGTTACATCATTAAACGTAGAAAATACATTTTGTGTTTCCTGATATAATTCACGCTCATCTTTATTATTAATTTTATTTATCCAAACACTATCTGGCTGAGAAGGGAATAATAACGGATACTTTCTTTTAGTACTTATTAAATCATTTGGTTTTGTAGTATAAAAATCAATATCAAATCTATCAACAATAACATTAACAGTTATATTAGATACATCAACTACTAAATTAAAATCGGTTTCTTTTTTACAAGATATTAAAGTTGAAACTAAAACACAAAGTGCTAAAATTTTTCTCATGAAGTTTATTATATTTACATTCAATATTACAACGCCAAAATTACTAAAATAGTTTATACCATTTTGATATAAACTTTTATAAAAACATTTGATTATGAATACACCTAAAGTTTCAGAGCACATTGTAAAATGGTTAAAAAATTATGCTATTAAAGCTGGTGTAAATGGTTTTGTTGTAGGTGTTTCAGGAGGTATAGATAGTGCTGTAACCTCAACATTATGTGCTAAAACAGGACTAACAACCTTATGTGTTGAGCTTCCTATTCATCAAGCAGCAAACCAAGTAAATAGAGCTAATGAACATATTAAACAATTAAAGGAGCGTTACAGTAATGTAAATGAAATTGAGGTTAATTTAACAAGTACTTTTGAAAACTTTAAAACAGTTGTACCTAAAATTAAAGTTTCTGATAAAACTAATTTAGCATTAGCTAATACACGTGCACGTTTACGCATGACAACCTTGTATTATTTTGCAGGTTTACATGGATTATTAGTAGCTGGTACTGGTAATAAAGTGGAAGATTTTGGAGTAGGTTTTTACACAAAATATGGTGATGGAGGTGTTGATTTAAGTCCTATTGCCGATTTAGTAAAATCAGAAGTATATGCTTTAGCAGCACATTTAAACGTTCCAACATCTATACAAAATGCACAACCTACTGACGGACTTTTTGGTGATAGTAGAACTGATGAAGATCAAATTGGCGCTTCTTATGATGAACTAGAGTGGGCTATGAAAATGAAAAATATTGGTAAAAAAGAAAGCGATTTCACAAACAGAGAATTAGAAGTATTTAACATTTATAATCGATTAAATCGAATAAATCAACACAAAATGATTCCAATACCTGTCTGTGAAATACCTAGCAATTTAAAGTAAGTTTACCTCTATTAACCGACGTTTAATTTGCTGATAAGCCTCCTTTTTGTTTCCATCTGATATTTTTAAAGGTAATATTATTAACATTCTAAAAAGATCTAAAAACTGTACTATTTTTTTCATAACAAAATCCCCCTTTTTTTCTTTTCTGATTCAAAATTAAAAAAAAATACAGGGCTATAAAAGGGGTAAAACACCCTAAAAATAAATTAAACCACCCTATTTAATTTTTCAAAAAGGCGTTTTTTTAAGTCTGTATAATTAGTTATTTCTTCTAAATTGAGTACAGCATTTTGCGTTTGTACCTCATGAATTATCTCTTTAATTTTTTCTTCAATTAATATTCTTCGTAAGTTTAAAACAGCATCTGAAACTAATTTAGGAAGTATTTTAGTAGTTTCAGTAACAAAAATTTCTTTACGTCCCCAATCACTTAAAGAGTATTTTTCTTCATCCATTAAAATATTAGTAACTAAGCTAGAAATTTCTTGATTCTCATGCATTATCAATTGATCTATAGATATTTTTTCATCTTGATTTAATTGATGTACTAATTGATAATATGTTGATTTAAAAAGCTCATTTGCAAACTCAACTTCATCTTCTTGTAAATTTAAATATAACTCATTTGAAACTGTATTTTGATATTCTTCTTTTTCTAAAATAGGACGTCCTTTATCATCAACACCATCAACCCAGTTTACAAACTCAACCACCTCATTACCATACAACAACAATATTCTAATAATTTCTCTTTCAAGAATATGTAATTGATTTATTTTTTCACGAGCAGCCAACCCTCCTTTAACCACTCCCATCGCCCCCTGCTGACGTGCTCCTTCTAATAATGGCTGATTAGAATTTTGACGACTATTTTGTTTATTTACATTTACTAAGCCTTTGTTAATTAATTGAGCTAACTCACTAAACAATACTTGCTCAGAAATATCCATAATACGAGCACATTCTTGCACATACACTTCACGCTGAATACCATCAGGAATCTTAGAAATACTGGTAACAATATCACGAATCAACCCTGCTTTTTTAACAGGGTCATTCGCTGCTTCTTCCATTAATAAAGAAACTTTAAATTCAATAAAATCTTGCGCTTTTTGATTTAAATATTCTTTTAATTCTGTAGTAGAATGTGCTTTTGCAAAACTATCAGGATCCTCTCCTTCAGGAAACGAAACTACTTTCACATTCATTCCTTGCTCTAAAATTAAATCAATCCCTCTAATAGACGCTCTAATTCCAGCGGCATCTCCATCGAATAAAACCGTAATGTTTTTAGTTAATCTGTTTATCAACCTAATTTGATCTGCTGTAAGTGCTGTACCTGAAGAGGCTACTACATTTTCAATACCTGATTGATAAAAAGAAATAACATCCGTATAGCCTTCAACTAAATAACAATTATCTTGTTTAGCTATTTCTTTCTTTGCGTGATAAATTCCATATAAAATTTTACTTTTATGGTAAATATCACTTTCTGGTGAATTTAAATATTTTGCTGCTTTTTTATCGTTGGTAAGTATTCTACCGCCAAAACCTAAAATTCTACCAGACATACTATGTATAGGAAACATTACACGCCCTTTAAACCTATCAAACTTCCTATCAGTTATTCCACCTTCTTTAACAATCGTTAATCCTGTTGATTTTAAATACTTTAAATCATACCCCTTTGCTAAAGCTGCATTCGTAAAATTATCCCATTCATCTTTACAGTATCCTAAGTCAAATTTTTCAATAATATCCTCTCTAAACCCCCTTTCTTTAAAATATGACAAACCTATAGCTCTTCCTTGTTGTGTATTCATTAATACATCATGAAAATAATCTTTCGCAAATTTTGAAGCCAAAAACATACTTTCTCGCTCATTCATTTGCTCTTTTTGAGCATCTGACTGCTCAGTCTCCTCTATTTCAATATTATACTTTTTAGCCAACCACTTAATAGCTTCCGGATAAGTATAATGTTCATGCTCCATTAAAAAAGAAACAGCATTACCGCCTTTTCCAGTACTAAAATCTTTCCAAATTTGCTTTACTGGAGATACCATGAATGAAGGTGTTCTTTCATCCGTAAATGGACTTAAACCTTTAAAACTACTTCCTGATTTTTTTAATTGTACAAACTCGCCTATTACTTCAGCTACTTGAACAGCTTCAAAAACTTTTTCTATGGTGTGTTGGGTTATCATAAATAATGTAGAATACAGGTTACAAATATACTCGATTTAGAAATCTTTTTATTAATAAAATCATACCTGATTTAGTTGCTAACAAAACTTTAAATATATAGTTTTGTTATAAACCCCCACATACATGAAAATAAGTATACCTTTTTATTTTATAATCCTTTTTATTTTAAATGTAAACTCTCAAGAAACCATTAGAATACCTGATATTGGACTAGAAGAATGTTTAATTGATTTAAAAATTGATTCTAACGGTTTAAACGGAAGTATTTTAGTTAGTGACGCAAAATATGTTGTTAACTTAAACATTAACAACCCAATAACTAATAAACTACTACCAAATGTACACTCAAAAATTAAAGATCTAACAGGTCTTGAAAGCTTTCCTAACTTAAAACGTTTAGATTGTTTTGATAACAATATTACTAAATTAGACTTATCAAAAAGCACCTCTATTACCTTTTTAAATTGCAACAACAATAAAATAACTAAACTAGATCTTAGTAAAAATACCGAATTAACATACGTTAGTTGTGATAACAATAAATTAAATAACTTAATAATTGGAAACAACACAGAACTTGAAAGTTTGTATACTAGTTTTAATAAGCTAACATATTTAGATGTTAAAGGATGTACAAAGCTTAAAAGCTTAGATGCTTCTGGTAATAAAATTAACACCATACTAGTTAACAAAACCCAACTAAACAACATACCTACAGGATGGTATAAAGACAACAAAGCTGTTTATAGCACTACTAAAAAAAACACTTCAAACAACATAAAAACTACCATTGTCACAACAACAACAACAACAACAACAACACAAAAACCTATTATTAAAAACTATTCTGAAAAAATAAAACAACAAATTGTTAAAGAATTTGAAGCTGCTGTATTAAATGAAGCCTATTTAGAAAGTATTAAAAACAAATTAACAACTAAACACGGTATACCTTCAGCTGAAATATCAAAATGGATTAAAACCCATAACAAGCGAATTAATTATTTAATAGAATAATTATATTACTTAATATATAGAAGCTTTTTCCTACTTTAACACAATACTCTCTTCGATGAGCCAAACAAATGCTTCAATTGGGGCTAACATACCCTATAAATTAGCATTGTATGCAATGCTAATTTATATATAGCTACTTAAAAATATTATATAACAAAAGCCATCGATATCGATGGCTTTTGTTATATAAACTATAATACTTTACTTAATTTTCAAGAAGCAGCTCTTAATTTTTTTAAAGCAGATTTGGTTACTTTAGATTCAGCATACTCTTTTGTAACCTTTAATAATTTATCTTCAGAACTAGGCATATCAAACATTGCATCCGTTAAAATAGCTTCACATAATGATCGTAATCCACGAGCACCTAATTTATACTCAATAGCCTTATCAACAATATAGCCCAAGGCATCCTCTGTCAAAGTAAAATCAATACCATCCATAGCAAACAACTTTGTATATTGTTTAACTATAGAGTTTTTAGGTTCTGTTAAAATAGCACGTAATGTTTTAGCATCTAACGGATTCATATAACTCAATACCGGTAAACGCCCTATTATTTCTGGAATTAATCCAAAAGATTTTAAATCTGAAGGAATAATATACTGTAATAAATTATTGTCATCTACTTTATCATCATCAATTGAAGCACTGTACCCTACCGCTTGCATATTTAAACGCTTGCTTATTATTCTTTCAATTCCTGAAAAAGCACCACCCGCTATAAATAAAATTTCTTTAGTGTTTACCTCTATAAATTTTTGATCAGGATGTTTTCTTCCTCCTTTAGGAGCTACATTAACAACAGAACCTTCTAATAATTTTAATAAAGCTTGTTGTACCCCTTCACCTGAAACATCACGAGTAATTGATGGATTATCACCTTTACGAGCTATTTTATCAATCTCATCAATAAAAACAATTCCTCGTTCAGCTTTTTCTACATCATAATCTGCTGCTTGTAATAAACGACTTAAAATACTTTCAACATCTTCACCAACATATCCTGCCTGTGTTAAAACAGTAGCATCTACAATAGAAAAAGGTACGTTTAGCATCCTTGCAATAGTACGAGCTATGAGGGTTTTTCCTGTCCCTGTTTCACCTACTAGAATAATATTAGATTTCTCAATTTCAACCTCATCTTCTTCATCTTTAGTTTGCAATAATCGCTTATAATGATTATAAACAGCTACCGACATACCTCTTTTCGTTTCATTTTGACCTATAATATACTGATCTAAAAACTCTTTAATTTCTTTCGGTTTTTTCAGTATTAAGTCTTTAGACAAGCCACTTGTTTTAGCTTCAGACACTTCTTCTTCTACAATTCCATGAGCTTGCTCAATACATTTATCACAAATATGCGCATCCATTCCAGCGATTAATAAATCGGTTTCTGACTTTTTACGCCCACAAAAGGAACATTGTAAGTTTTCTTCTTTCGACATTTGACTAACTTGTTATTCTTAATTATTATAAAAAAATGAGCCTCTTTTTTATAAATTAAAAAGAGAACTCATTTTTTTATAATAATGAAGAAAAATTATTTTCTTTTTAAAATTTCATCTACCATTCCGTAAGCTTTCGCTTCATCAGCCTTCATCCAATAATCTCTATCAGAATCTTCTTGTACTTTTTCAAAAGTTTGTCCTGAATGATTTGCTATAATATCATATAATTCAGTTTTTAACATACTAATTTGCTTTACTGTAATTTCCATATCAGAAGCTTGCCCTTGTGCACCTCCCATTGGTTGATGAATCATAATACGTGAATGTGGTAACGCCGAACGTTTTCCTTTAGCACCAGCACACATTAATACAGCCCCCATAGAAGCCGCCATACCTGTACATATTGTTGCTACATCTGGCTTAATAAACTGCATCGTATCATAAATACCTAAACCTGCATAAACACCTCCTCCTGGAGAGTTAATGTATATTGAAATATCTTTACTTGCATCTACACTTTCTAAAAATAATAGTTGTGCTTGAATTACATTGGCTACTTGGTCATTAACACCTGTACCTAAAAAAATAATTCTATCCATCATTAAACGAGAAAAAACATCCATTTGAGTAATATTCATTTGACGTTCTTCCATAATATATGGCGTTAAACTACTTGTTATTTTACCTAAATATGTACTGTTTATACCGTGCTCTTTTGTTGCGTATTTTTCGAATTCTTTTCCGTAATCCATTCTAAAAATGTTTTTTGGGTTATAATGTTGTAAATATAAGAACTATTTTTTTAGTATTTGACTAGTATTTATGTTCTATTTAACTAGTATTCTAGTAGTTTTTATGGCTAAAAAAACCTGAATGTAAATTCAGGTTTTTTTAATAACAATAAAAAAACTATTATTTATATACTTCTTTTACAAAATCTTCATAAGAAAGCTCTTTTGTGTCAAAAGTCATATTTTCTTTATAAAAAGCTAATAATTTTTGGCTAATTAATTGAGATTGTAACTTCTGTGCCTCCTCTTGATTTTGCAATACTCTACCAGCAATATCGTCTAATTCTTTTTCTTCGGGATTCATATTACCAAACTGTGCCATTTGCGAACGGATAAATCCTTTTGCATAATCTACCAATTCAGCATATTCTAATTTAATATTGTTATCTCTCATAATCTTTCCTTCGATTAATTGATAACGTAAGCCTTTTTCTGATTTTTCAAATTCAGCAGCTGCCTCCTCTACTGTTAATTGCTTTTCTCCTGCAGTTTGCAACCACTTTTGTAAAAACTCTTTAGGTAAATCAAATGAAGTATTCTCAACTAAGTTTTCAGTAATAGCATTTAATAATTGCTGATCTCCTTGCTGTGCAAATTGTTTTTCTGCGTCTTCTTTAATTTTATCTTTTAATTCAGCTACAGAGCTTACACTACCGTCAGCAAATAACTTATCAAATAATTCTTTATCTAATGTAGCCGCTTCTGTTTTTGTAATCTCTTCAATTTTAAAAGAAACAGGTATATCTAAACCATGAACAGCTTCATGAGAAACCCCTAAAACTTCTTGTAATTTATGTTCATCAGCAAATAAGCCTTTAGTTTCTAATTCTAAAACATCACCTACTTTAGCTCCAACAAACTTTTTTAAGTTTGCTTCACCTGTAATTTCTTTTACTGAAACGGTAGCTTTTTTATTAATTTCTTTTTCTTCATTAACAAAAGCTCCTGTTACATTAGCATCATCATTAGCTTCTTCTACTGGTAACTGATTACCAAAACGAACCTGAATATTTTCGACTTCTTTATCAAGTAATTCATCAGTAGCAATAATGTTGTATTGAGTTACCTTTTTTGCGGGCTTTAAATTCACGTCAAACTCTGGAGCTAACCCTAATTCAAACTCAAAAGAAAATTCTTCGGCATCCCAATTAAAATCTTCTTTAATTCTTGGCAAAGGATTACCTAAAAGATCTAACTTTTCTTCTGTTAAATATTTATTTAATGATTGTTGTAAAACCTTATTTACTTCATCAATCATTACTGCCTGGCCATATTGCTTTTTAATCATTCCCATTGGCACTTGACCTTTTCTAAAACCAGGAATATTTGCATTCTTACGTTGCGCTTCTAATTGTTTAGTTACGTTAGCTTGATAATCTTCAGCAACTATATCTATTTTTACAACTGCGTTTAACGCGTCTATGTTTTGTTTTGTAATATTCATCGTAAAATCTATTTTCTTAAAATCGGGTGCAAAATTAGTTTATTTTTACCTTTTTCACAAAAGGTTTAACTCTTTCGTTTTCAGTTATATTTCATCATCTTTTAATAAAGAAAATAAAAAAGACCTGAATACTGATAGTAATATACTAAATAAAAGTGCTGTAAAAAATCCGCTTACTTCAAAACCTATTATAAGGTTTCCTGCTAATAATATAATTATAGCATTAATTACAAATAAAAATAACCCTAAAGTTAAAATTGTTGCAGGTAATGTAAAAAGTACTAATAACGGACGCACAAACATATTTAATAATGCTATTACTACAGCTACAATTATTGCAGTAAGATAACTACCCACATAAATACCAGGTAATACACTTGCAAGTATCACAACTGCTAACGCTGTTAATAATATTTTTAAAAATATTTTCATTTGTTTTTATTTTTAATAAAACATTTAAAAATGTCAATGTTTTATATATTTAAATAGTGCTATAATTATACCAAATATTAAATAAGTTCTTTTTTGTCTGATTTATTAAGTAACCATGACTTTTTGTCATTTTATTAAAGTATTTATCAAAAAAACCGAAGTAAAATTACTTCGGTTTTTTTGATAAATATTATTTTAATATAATAATGATTAATTTATCGAATAAAATCAATTACCTCAGCATAAAAATCTTTCGGATTTTCAGCATGTAACCAATGTCCTGAATTTGCTATACTTACAATTTTTGAATTCGGAAAATGTGCACTAATAATTGGTTCTTCATTTACAGAAATGTATCCTGAGTTTTCTCCTTTTAAAAATAAAGTTTCACCTTCAAAAACAGTAAATGAAGGCAAAGCCTCTCCTACCTCGTTATTATTTTCTGTTAATGAGTTTAAATTAAAACGAAAAGCAAGTTCTTCTTTTGTTTTTCTATACACACTTTTCAATAAAAATTGTCTAATCCCTGGTTCTGGAATTAAAAAACTTAATTTTTCATCAATTAATTTTCGAGAATTTTGCACTGTAAAATCAACAGAATTTAATGCTTCTAAAATATCATGATGATGCGGCGGATACATTTTAGGTGAAATATCTGCTACAATTAATTTAGCTACTAAATCAGGGTATTTCGTTGCAAATAACATGACTGTTTTCCCTCCCATTGAATGCCCTAATAAATCTACTTTTTCTAAATTATGATGATGAATATAATTATATAAATCTTCTACTAATAATTCATAATTAAATTGATCAGAATGAAAACTACGCCCATGATTTCGTTGATCTATTAAGTGTACCTCAAAACCATCTTCTGCAAATTTATTCGCATGAGTTTTCCAATTATCACCCATACCAAAGTATCCGTGAAGAATTAATAAAGGCTTGCCTGCTCCTACTATTCTAGAATGTAAAATTTGCATATACTAATTTAAATTTAGTTTATAATTACCCTTTTAATCTATCAAGGTACATATTCACTACATTTTGCAATCCTAAATATAAAGATTCAGAAATAAGCGCATGACCTATAGAAACCTCTGCTAAATTCGGAATGTTTTCTTTGAAAAACTTGATATTATCTAAACTTAAATCATGTCCTGCATTAATTCCTAAACCTAATTTATTTGCTAAAATAGCGGCATCAGTATAAGGTTTTATTGCATCTTTATTTCCTAAAGCATATTGCGTTGCAAATTCTTCGGTATATAATTCAATTCTATCAGCACCCGTTTTTGCTGCAGCTTCAATAAGTTTCAAATCTGTATCAATAAAAATTGAAGCTCTTATTCCGTTATTTTTAAACTCTGTAATTACTTCTTGTAAATAAGATTGATTTACTACCGTATTCCAACCAGCATTAGATGTTAACGTATCAATACTATCTGGCACCAAGGTTACCTGAGTAGGCTTTATTTCTAAAACCATTTTCATAAACTTATCTATCGGGTTTCCTTCAATATTATATTCTGTAGTTACTATTGATTTTAAATCATACGCATCTTGATAACGAATATGACGCTCGTCGGGCCTTGGATGAATTGTAATTCCCTCAGCACCAAAACTCTCTATATCTGTTGCTACTTGTAATAAATTAGGAGTATTACCACCTCTTGAATTACGTAAAGTTGCAATTTTATTAATATTTACGCTTAACTTTGTCATCTCATAAAATTAGATTACAAAGATAAATCATTAAAACATTTTAAACTATATTCGTACTAATGAATATCAACGACTTTATACTAGAGGAAATCAAAGCACTTACTTTACAAAGTACTGTAAAAAGTGCTCAAAGCATTTGTAAAAACTTACCTATAACTCACATTCCAATTGTTGAGAACGGTAAATTAATAGGTTGTTTACCCGAAAGTGACATTCAAACTATTGAAAACAAAGAACATAAACTTAGTGAATACACTTATCTATTAGACAACTTTCATTCTAATGAAAAAGCTACATTACTTGATTTAATTGTTTTATTTGCTGATAATGATTGCAATATAATACCTGTTCTAAACAAAGACATGAATTATATAGGTTATTATGAACTAAGTGATATTTTAGACGCTTTTGCCGATAGCCCTTTTTTACATAATGAAAGTGAAACTTTAATTATAAGTAAAAGTAAAAACGACTATTCAATGAGTCAAATTGCTCAAATAGTAGAAACAAATAAAGCTAAATTATTAGGTTTCTACATTTGTTCAGAAAATCAAGATACTATTCAAGTAACATTAAAAGTAATTACAGAAGATATTAACGAAATTATTCAAACTTTTCGTAGATACGACTACACTGTTATTACACGACATGAAGATGATTTTTATTTAGAAGAATTAAAAGACAGGGCTGCCTATTTAAGAAAATACTTAGATATGTAATTTTTAAACCTTATTAAAAACATTATTACACTTGAAAAAAGTAGCTATTTACGGACAGGCTTATACTATATCTGCAGAAAAAGAAATTAAAATTTTACTATCAATATTAGAACAAAACAATATTGTTGTTTTTTTTGAAAGAGATTTTTATAATTTATTAGTTGCTAACAATTCTTTATCAAAAAAGTATCCCACATACACTCATTTCAGAGATTTATCAAATACTTTTGACATGATGTTTTCAATTGGTGGTGACGGTACTATATTAAGAGCAGTAACTTACATAAGAGATTTAAACATACCTATACTAGGTATTAACACAGGAAGGCTAGGCTTTTTAGCAACCGTTCAAAAAGATCAAATAAAAGAAGCAGTTACATTATTACTTGACAAAAAATTCTCTATACAAGAACGAACCTTACTACAAATAAAAACAACACCACAAGCAAAAGAGTTTAACGAATTAAATTTTGCTTTAAATGAAATAACCATTGCACGTAGAAATACCACTTCTATGATTGGGGTAAAAACATATTTAAATAATGAATATTTAACAAACTACTGGGCTGACGGCCTAATAATAGCCACCCCAACAGGCTCTACAGGATACTCATTAAGTTGCAACGGGCCTGTTATACTACCTAATGCTAAAAGTTTTATTATTACACCCATTGCACCTCACAACCTAAACGCAAGACCAATGGTAATACCTGACGAAACCTTAATTCAGTTAGAAGTTAGTGCACGAGAAAAAGATTTTCTTATTTCTTTAGACTCACGTATTACTACTGTTTCAGAAGGAACTAAAATAAAGATACAAAAAGCTTCTTTCACTATCAAAAGCATTTTATTAGAAAATCAATCTCATTTAAAAACACTTAGAGGTAAACTTCTTTGGGGAGAAGATACAAGAAACCATTCTTTATAATAAAGAAGAAACACAATAAAACTTGATAAAAAAGGTTAATCAAAAAAGGAAGATTATTCACTTTTTAAAGCAAATTCATTTACCTATATTTGCAAGCTATTTTATAATGAAGAAAAAAAAACTATTTATACTGTTTGCTCTTTTAGCAATTACAATACAATCACAAACTCATGAAGTAGGTTTGTTTATTGGTGGATCTAACTATGTTGGAGATATTGGTAAAACAAACTATATAATACCTAATGATATTGGAGGTGGAATTATTTATAAATACAATATAAATCGAAGAATAGCCTTAAGAGGCACCTACACATACCTTCCTGTATCTGGTAATGACTCTCATTCAGAAAATCTGTATAGAAAAAACAGAGGATACCAATTTTCTAACAACCTGCATGAAATAGCAGCAGGTATAGAATTTAATTTCTTCGACTATAACATTAGTAATTATAAAACCACCTTTTCACCGTATATATTAGCAGAAATAGCTGTTTTTAATTATAAAATACCTGACGAAAGCTCATCAACAGCAACTAGTATTAAATTAAAAAATAATTTTTCATACTCTATACCACTAGGGATTGGAGTAAAAGGAAGACTAGATGATAATTTAGCTATAGCATTTGAAACAGGGGTTAGAATTACTTTAGTAGATGATATTGATTACACAACTAACAAAATTAATAATTTAAACTTTGGCGGTACAGGGAATGACTGGTATATGTTTACTGGTATTTCTATTGTATACAGCTTTGGAAGACCTCCTTGCTACAAAGGGCTAGCAGAATAAATATGATAGAAAAACTAAAGCACATTGATTTACATAAAATACCCAATCATGTTGCTATTATTATGGACGGTAACGGCAGATGGGCAAAAGGTAAAGGAATGCAACGTGTTTTTGGACATAGAAATGCATTAACGGCCATAAGAGAAACTGCAGATACAGCATCTGAAATAGGTGTTAAATTTATTACTCTTTATGCTTTTTCTACTGAAAATTGGAACAGGCCAAAGTTTGAGGTAGATGCATTAATGAGTTTACTTGTTACCACTCTAAAAAAAGAACTTCCTGAGTTTCAACGTAAAAATGTTAAAGTAAATGCTATAGGAAACCTTGATAGCCTACCTAAAAATGCACAAAAAATACTAGCTAAGGTTATTGATGATACTAAAACTAATAATAAAATCACATTAACTTTTGCTTTAAGTTATGGTTCAAGAGAGGAAATTGTTAATGCTATCAAAAATATTTCTAAAAAAGTTGTTAATAGCGAACTTGATATTGAAAAAATAAACGAAAAAATTATAAATAACCATTTATATACATTTAATTTGCCCGACGTTGATTTATTGATACGTACAAGTGGTGAATTAAGAATAAGTAATTTTTTACTTTGGCAAATAGCATATGCTGAATTATACTTTACAGACATATTATGGCCCGATTTTAGAAGAGGGCATTTTTTTGACGCTATAATTGATTACCAAAACAGAGAGAGAAGATTTGGAAAAACAAGTGAACAGATTGAGACAAATGAGTAAATATTCTTATTTAACAGTATTTTTAATCGCCTTTTTATCAGCGAATGCACAAGTACAAAACACTATAAATAAAGATAGTACGACCACAAATAGCGTAATTCCATATAAAAAAGGAGAGCAATATATACTTGGTGGAATATCTGTTAGTGGTTTGCAAAAGTTTAGCGAACAAACTATAAAAGTATACACAGGTTTAGTTGAAGGTCAATCAATAAAATTACCTGGAGATAAACTTACAAGCGCTATTAAAAAGCTATATGAAAGCAAACAATTTAGTGAAGTAGACGTTTATCTATCAAAAAAAGACAAAGAAACTGTTTACCTATTATTCGATGTTACTGAGCTACCTCAACTAACCAAAGTATCTTTTATAGGTGTTAGCAAATCTAAAGCGAAAGACCTTAAAAAAGAAACCGACCTTAAAAAAGGAGCTATGGTTACAGATAACTTACTTGTAACCACCAAAAACTATCTTAAAAAAAAATACACAGATAAAGGTTTTCTTAAAACAAAAGTTTCATTAGATACAAAAAAAGATACCTCTGACGTAAATACTGTTAGTATGAATATTTTTGTAGATAAAGGAAATCGTGTGAAAATCAAAAAAATTTCCTTTGTTGGAAATAAAGCAATAACAAGCAGTGCACTACGTGGTGTTATGAAAAACACAAAACGTAAAGCTTTTGGTCGTTTTTGGAAATCATCAAAATATATTTTAGATGATTATAAAAGTGATTTAGAAAATATACTTGAAAAATATAGTGAAAAAGGATATCGAGATGCGCGCATTATTTCAGACAAACTTACTTGGAATGAAGATAATACCATTAATTTAGAAATCGCACTAGAAGAAGGACGTCAATACCGTTTTGCTGAAATTAAATTTATTGGTAACAAAAACTACTCTAATACATTCTTAGAAAAATTTTTACGTATTGATAAAGGTGATGTTTACAATGGTAAAGTTTTAAAAGAACGTATTTCTGGTGACGGAACACCTTCTTCTCAAGATATTCAAACACTATATCATAATAACGGATATTTATTTTCTCAGATAAATGCAGTAGAAACAAAAGTTAAAAATGATTCTATTACAGTAGAAGTTCGTATTCGTGAAGATGAACAAGCTACAATAAAAAAAGTAACAGTAACTGGTAATGAAAAAACGAACGATCATGTTATTTATAGAGAATTACGTGTAAAACCTGGAGACTTATTTAGTCGCGAAAACATTATTAGATCTATTCGAGAAATTGGTCAATTAGGTTTTTTTGATGCAAATGTAAGTCCTGATGTGAAACCTGATTATCAAAATAAAACAGCTGATATAGATTTTGCAGTCGTAGAAAAAGGAGGTAGCCAAGTAGAGCTTCAAGGTGGTTATGGTGGAGGATCATTTATAGGTACTTTAGGTTTATCATTTAACAATTTCTCTATAAGAAATATTCTTAATAAAGAAGCTTACAAACCATTACCAATGGGTGATGGTCAAAAATTAGCACTACGTTTACAAGCAAGTAGAACTTATAATACTTATAGTTTCTCTTTTACAGAACCATGGTTAGGTGGTAAAAAACCACAAGCTTTATCTTTTTCTGTTTATCTGTCAAACCAATATCAATTTGACTATAATACAAACACCGTAAGTAAAGACAGAAGCTTAAGTATATTAGGAGCTTCTATTGGATTAAGTAAACGTTTACAATGGCCTGATGATTATTTTTCTTTATCTCAAAATTTAAGTTATCAAAGAATAAAGTTAGATAAATATGGTTATCGCGTAGGTTCATCAAATGATATTATAGATCAAGGTACTTTAAATAATCTAGCATATACAGTTGCTTTTAGTCGTAACTCTACAGGACCTAGCTTAATATTTCCTTCGTATGGTTCAGAGTTTACAGTAAAAGCAAAAGCAACCTTACCGTACTCATTAATTAATGGAAAAGATTACATCGAACCAATTTACCCTACAGATGATGAAAGACGAGATTATTTAGCTGATAAATACAAATGGTTAGAATATTATAAAATATCAGCTAAAGGAAAGTGGTATACTTCATTATCTAAAAACAACAAACTAGTTTTAATGTCTAATTTTGAAATGGGCTACCTAGGTACCTATAATAAAAAACTAGGTTTAACACCTGTTGAAAGATACTTTGTAGGAGGTGATGGAATTGCACAAGGCCAATTAGATGGTAGAGAAACTGTAGGGTTACGAGGTTATGAAAACAATAGTCTTTCCGTTGGTGAAGATGGTCAAAATGAAGGAGGATCTATTTATAATAAATTTCAAATGGAAGTACGTTACTCAATAACAGATAAACCTTCAGCTTCAATCTATACTTTAGGGTTTTTAGAAGCTGGAAATTCTTATAATAGTTTTAGTGAATTTAATCCATTTAAAATAAAACGTTCTGCCGGGGTTGGTCTACGTATTTTTATGCCAGCATTTGGTTTATTAGGTATTGATTTTGCACATGGTTTTGATCCTCTACCTGGTCTTACAGAAAAATCAGGATGGCAAACGCATTTTATTATTGGAAGACAATTCTAAAAATAATTATATTTTAAATATGGGTGTTTTTTTGGCACGATTTTTTCTAAATACATTATAGCATGATGAAAAAAAACTTTATATCAATCGTTCTCTTATTTATTACTAGTAGTATTATTGCGCAAAAAAGTCAACGTATAGCTTACATTGATATGGAGTACATTCTTCAAAATATTCCAGAATATTTTGAAGCTCAAAACTCACTCGATGCTAAAGTAGAAAAATGGAAAACAAAATTAGATAAAGAAGCAAGAGCTATAGAAGTTTTAAAAACTGATTTAATAAATGAGAAAATTATTTTAACGAAAGACTTAATTGAAGAACGAGAAGAAGATATAACTATAAAACAAGAAGGTTTACGTAGGTTAGAATCTTTATATTTTGGACCGAAAGGCGATATGTATAATTTAAGAAAACAATTAATAAAACCTATTCAAGACCAAGTATATAGCGCTATTCAAACTATTGCTTCCAGAAAAAAATACGATTTTGTTTTCGATAAATCAGGTGATTTAGTTATGCTATATTCAAATAAAAAACACGATATTAGCGACCTTATTGTAAAAATGATAAATATTGATCAGAAAAAACAAGAGAAAAAAGATAAAATAGCTGCTAAAAAAGAATTACTTAAAAACGATAACTTAAGTGATAGCCAAAAAGAAAAAATCAAAAAAATAGAAACCCTTAAAGCTAAAAAACAATCTGATAGATTAGCCCGAATTAAACAAATAGAAGAAAAAAGAAAAGCCAAGTTAAAAGAGAGAGCAGATAAAAGACAGTTATTAAGAGATAAGAAAAATGCCTTAAGAAAAAAATTGGAAGAAGCTAAAAAAGAATAGTAAGAAAACAGAGTAAATCAAGAATAAAGACAATAAATTAAATTTAAACAAAGATGAAACATTTTAAAACCGTATTATTAGTTGCAATTTTTACAATTGGATTAGGTAGTGTTGTTAATGCACAAAAAACGGCACATATAAACACAGACAAGTTATTATCAGAAATGCCAGCTACTAAATCAATGAAAGCTGAATTAGAAAAACTTAATAAAACATATCGTGATGATATTGAGGCTATGTATAAAAAACTAGAAGCTAAAATAAAAAAATACGAAGCAGAAGGAAAAAGCCAAACACAAGAAGTTAATCAAAATAGAGCTGTAGAAGTTCAACAGGACAGACAAAGAATTACACAAGCTGAACAATCTGCAGGACAGGAAATGCAAAAAAAATATCAAGAAAAAACACTTCCTATTTTAAAGAAAGCTGAACAAGCAATTAAAGATGTTGCGGCGGCTAAAGGAATTATTTACGTATATGATGCTGCACCTGGTAAAGGACTTATTGTTTATGAAAAAGGTGAAGATATCTATGGAGCTGTGAAAGCTAAATTAGGTTTCTAATAACTTTTATTTAAATATTTAAATAAAAATCCTGCTGAATACAGCAGGATTTTTATTTTTGTAATAATATGAAAACACAACAACCTATAGGTATTTTTGATTCAGGAATTGGAGGTACATCTATTTGGAAAGAAATTAAATATTTATTACCTAACGAAAGTACTATTTACTTGTCAGACAGTAAAAATGCTCCTTATGGTGAAAAATCGAAACAAGAAATTATTGACTTATCAATTAAAAATACAGAGTTTTTAATTGATAAAGGCTGTAAACTAATTGTTGTTGCCTGTAATACAGCAACAACAAATGCAATTGAATACTTAAGATTAAATTATAATATTCCTATTATAGGTATTGAACCAGCAATAAAAACAGCAGCTTTACAAACCAAAACAGGAACTATAGGTATACTTGCCACTAAAGGAACCTTAAATAGTAGCTTATTTGAAAAAACATCCGCAAGTATAAATCATAGAATTACTATCATAGAACAGGTAGGAAATGGATTAGTAGAGCTTATTGAAAATGGTAAAATAAACTCTACTGAAATGACAACTTTATTAAATAGTCATTTAAACTTGATGCAATCTTCAAATTGTGATTGTATTGTATTAGGCTGTACACACTACCCTTACTTAATTCCACAAATAAATAAAATTGTAGGTAATAATGTTATAATTATTGATTCTGGAGAAGCAGTAGCAAAGCAAACTAAAAAGATACTAGAAGACAATAAGCTTTTATCTGATACAAAAAAAAACATCTACAACACTTTTTACATTAATAAAGAAAAAAGTGTTCTAGATATTATTTTGAAAGATTATAAAGGGATAAATATTAATTATTTAAATTTTTAAAAACTCCCGTTTATATTAGGACATGCTGAAGCTCTACGACTTCTACATAAAACATTAAGACCAAAAGATAATTGATGAAAACCACCATTAGATAACACAACATCACCCATTTGTTGAGTATAAGTATAAGCAAACATTAAGTTTTTATAGTTTAAACCTACTATTGGAGTTATGTATGATGCATCTTCAAAAATACTACTATCTAAACTTCTTCTATAAGATAAAGTTGCCCATAACTGTGTAGCATCTAATTGTTTATATACTTTAAAGTTGATATCAGTAACCTTCTCCCCTGTTTGTTCTTTATACTGAAACATTGCTGATGGCTCAAACTGTAGTTTATCTTTATCTCCAAAGAAGTAACCAGCACCAAAAATGTAATTTCTCATATTATATGATTCAAAATCTGGATTCAAATCATTTTTAGCAGATAACGCTATATTTTTTACTGTAAAATATGATGAAATACCTTTATAATGATAAGCAACTCCAAAATCTGCATTAAAATAAAAATCACTATTAATAACTTGTTCAACCATTGGATCACCTATAAATTTCGTCTGGTCAACTTCATTTTGAACTAAAGATAATGATAGACCAAAAGATAATTGCTTAAAAACATTATCATTACCCATGTCTAAATGATAAGCATATGTACCCTGTAAACCTTTTTGTGAATGATATCCATTTTTGTCGTTGAATAAAACCAACCCATAACCTGCTTTCGAATACTCATTAAATTTTGCATGAAAACTAGCAGTTTGTAAGGCAGGTGCATTTTTAACTCCAATCCATTGCTGACGAGCCGTTAAACGCAACTTTCCACAATCTCCTATACCTGCCGCTGCTGGATGTAATAAATAAACATTATCTGATAAATAATCAGCATAAATAGGTAATGTTTCTTGGGCTGACATCTTTGTTATAAATGCAAAGAAAAAAAGGACTAAAACTCTTCTCATGTGTTTTGATTTAATAATAGAGCTCAAATATAGCCAAGAGTTACAAGAAATAACATTAATTTTATATAAAATACATTTATAATTCATAAATAGTGTCAATTTAATAATTTAATCTATAATTTGATGGCGTTTTTTTTTTCAATTCTTTAAATTTTCTATTAAAATTTGAAATATTTTTAAATCCAGATTTTTCAGAAACCTCTATAATAGAATAATCTTTATTCTGTAACAGCTTACATGCGGTTTCAATTCTTAACTCATTCAAAAAAGTAAAAAAAGTTTTATTTGTTCTTTGCTTAAAATACCTACAAAAAGCATTTGAAGTCATATTTGCAATTTCTGCAATATCATCTAACTCAATTTTTTTATTAAAATTACTTAATGTATAATCCATTATATCTCGCATCCTTTTACCTTCATTATCAGTGTATTTTTTTTGATTAACAAATGACGATAATGATTCTATTTCAGATTTTAAAATAATATCTATAATTTTAATAAAACCTATAAATTTCATCAAATCTCTACTCTTATGTAATTTTAAAAAAATTTTCTTTATTTTTTTATGGTTTGACTTTACTCTAAAACTATTTTTAGCTAAAGTAAAAAAAGGTGTAATCTCTTTAAAGTCATCTAATTCAAAAAATGTTTCTCCAAAAGATTTTTCTGTAAAAAAAAGTGTAATCATAAATGAGTTTGCCTCTTTTGTATTATCACTCTTAAAAACATGAGGTTGGTTACCTGCCAAAATTAATATATCATTAGATTGATATTCATTAACAGTATCACCAACAATTAAAGTTCCTTCCCCTTTTACAATATAACAAAGCTGAATTTCTTCATGTTGATGAAGTTTATCATAAAATAGCACTCCTTGATCTTCTTGATAAATTAACCCTAGATTTTTAATCTTTGGAATTTTAAATGGTAAAACTTTCATATTATTGTAATATTTGGATAAATCTATAAAATATTCACCTATAAAAACAAATAAACTCAATAAAAAGATAATATATTATACTGAATTGTTAAAAATAAATCAAAAAACTGTATAAATCAAATATAACTTTGCCTCGAAAAAAAACAATGAATATAAACTGGAAAGAGGATTATGCCAACTAATACTACTAAGTTTACAGATAAAGACACTTTAGATTTAGTAAACTTTGAATTAAACATTAAAGCTCAACTAGATACCGGAGTTATTGCAAATTACAAATAGAATAGTGTAAAATATTAAATCAGTAGAAGTTGCTATTGGTATTAGTAATAAAAATGTACATAAACCTTGTTTACTTTTAAATGTATTAACAATTATTACAGAAAGCTTAGTAACTAGACCTACATTATCAGAATACAAAAAAATATAAAGCTTAACTAGATTAAAATCATCATTTTAATCTTTATTTAAGATTAAAAAATATTAAATAATTACAATAAACTATTACAAATCATCACCTTATTTTAAGGCAGTGCAATGCATCATTTAACAAAATACTAACTATAAAATTATAAATATTTTATGTACCTTTAAACGATTGTTTAAAAGACGATAATTAAATAAAAAAAGTAACATAATACATATTAACGTCATTGTACATTTAAAAACTAAAACTTAATGATTACAGGAAAAAATTATATTGGAAATCAATTAAAAGCGGCAGGAACAACTACGCATAAAACAATAAACCCAAAGTTAAACGTACAAAACCCTACACCTTTTTACCAGGCAACTTTAGAGGAAGTAAATGAAGCTGTAGAATTAGCTGATAGTGCATTTAAAATATATCGTAAAGTTTCTGGTGAAAAAAGAGCTGAATTTTTAAATGCAATAGCAGATGAAATTTTAGCTTTAGATACTGAGCTTACAGACATGTATATGTTAGAATCGGGCTTACCAGAAGGAAGAGCACAAGGAGAAAGAGGTAGAACCGTTGGTCAATTAAGAGCTTTTGCTGATTTAATTTTAAAAGATGAATGGAGAAGCGTTACTATTGATGAAGCAATTCCAACAAGACAACCATTACCTAAATCAGACATTAGAAAAACTTCAATTCCTTTAGGTCCTGTTGTTGTATTTGCAGCAAGTAATTTTCCATTAGCATTTTCAACTGCTGGTGGAGATACAGCTAGTGCATTAGCATCAGGTTGCCCAGTAATTGTAAAATCTCACGCAATGCACTCTGGAACTGGTGAATTAGTAGCTTCAGCTATTATTAAAGCTGCAGAAAAAACAGGAATGCCAAATGGTGTATTTTCAAATATTACAGGTAGCGGAAGAGTTGTTGGTAGCGCATTAGTAAAGCACCCAAAAGTAAAAGCAGTTGGTTTTACTGGAAGTATTGCAGGCGGTAGAGCACTTTATAATTTAGGAGCTCAAAGAGATGAACCAATTCCTGTATTTGCTGAAATGGGAAGTATTAACCCTGTTATAGTTATGCCTAATGTAATTAAAAATAAAGCAGAAGAAACTGCAAGTACTTATGCTGGCTCAATAACTGTAGGAACAGGTCAATTTTGTACTAACCCTGGTTTATTACTAACAATTGCTGGTGATAAAACAGATACGTTTATTAAAGATTTAGCAGAAAAAACGGTAGCAATTGCACCGCAATGTATGTTACACCCAAATATTAAAGACGGTTTTGTATCTAATGCTGAAGTTGTTACTTCTCAACCAGGAGTTGAAGTTGTAGGCAAGGTTTCGGAAGGTATTGACACTAATTTTGCAGCATCAACTATATGTGCAGTATCAGGAGCTGATTTTTTAGAGAACCCTAAAATGCACACTGAAGTTTTTGGTCCTTTCTCTTTAGTTGTAAAAGCAAAAGATCAGGAAGAATTAATAAAAGTAATTAATAGCTTAGAAGGTCAACTAACAGGTACTGTTTTGGCTGAAAAAGAAGATTTTGATGCTTTGCCTGCAGTAACAGATGCCTTACAAGCTAAAGTAGGTAGAATTATTTTTAATGGAGTACCAACAGGTGTAGAAGTTTGTGAATCAATGACTCATGGTGGACCATACCCTGCTTCATCTGACTCTAGATTTACAGCAGTAGGCTTAGGTGCTATTAAAAGATGGATTAGACCATTTAGCTACCAAGACTGGCCAACTGAGTTATTACCTAGTGAATTGAAGAGATAGAAATAAATTTACCTTTTGTTACCTTAAAACTAACAAAAAAATAAATAATTAAATAAAAATTAACACTTTCTTTAGATAGCTAAACATTAAGGAACCTTAATTTTGTCACACTAAAGAAATTGAAAACTATGCCAGCTTCGTTTTCTTAATTAAAGAAATTTTGAAGGGTTTTTTCTATGAAAGAATACAAGCTGGCTATTCAATTTATTATGAGAAAAACATTTTTTTGTGTTGATGCACATACTTGTGGAAATCCTGTAAGAGTAGTTGCAGGTGGAGGTCCGAATTTAATTGGAGCAAATATGAGTGAAAAACGCCAGCATTTTTTAAAAGATTATGACTGGATTCGTAAAGGCTTAATGTTTGAACCACGTGGGCATGATATGATGAGTGGTAGTATTTTATTTCCACCTCATAACCCTGATAATGATTTTGGAATTTTATTTATTGAAACTTCTGGTTGTTTACCAATGTGTGGTCACGGAACTATTGGTACAATTACAATTGCCATTGAAGAAGGTTTAGTAACTCCTAAAGTTCCAGGAAAAATTAAAATGGAAGCTCCAGCCGGTTTGGTTAACATAGAGTACGGACAAACTGGTAAAAAAGTAGACTGGGTTAGATTAACCAATGTAAAAAGCTACCTGGCTGCTGAAAACTTAACAATTGATTGCCCTGAACTTGGTGAAATTACTTTTGATGTTGCATATGGCGGTAATTACTATGCTATTGTAGATCCTCAAAAAAACTTTTCTGGAGTACACGATTTTACTGCTAGTAAAATTATACAATATTCTCAGGTGGTAAGAGACCGTATTAATGAGAAATATCCTGATATGTTTATTCATCCAGAAAATGATACTATTAGAGATGTAACGCATATGTTGTGGACAGGTAACCCAATTGACCCAACCTCTTCAGGTAGAAATGCCGTTTTTTACGGTGATAAAGCCATTGATAGAAGTCCTTGTGGAACAGGTACATCTGCCAGATTAGCACAGTTACATGCTAAAGGAAAACTTAAATTAAAAGAAGAATTTATTCACGAAAGTTTTATCGGAAGTAAATTTATTGGTCGTGTTGAAGAAGAAACTACTTTAAACGGAGAACCAGCAATTATACCAAGTATACAAGGTTGGGCAAAAGTTTTTGGTTACAATAATATTATTATTGATGATCAAGATGATCCTTATGCTCACGGATTTCAAGTAATCTAAATTATTGGAAGTAAATAAAATAGAAATCATAAAAAATCATTGCTATACCAAGCTTGTTTATCTTCGGATAAATAAAAAACTTGGTATAGCTTTTTCTGAATCTGAAAGTGAAGTTCTTATTAAAAAAGCACTAAAAGAAACAGCTTTAGAGCACTACAAAAAAAAAGGTAAAAATTTCTACATCACTAATAAAAAGTATAACATTAAAATTACTATAAATGCTAATACTTTTAGAGTTATAACCGTAGATAAAATTACAAAAGAGTAAGTTTAAAAACATATTAAATGTCAAAAGAAATAGTAATTATTGGTGGAGGAATTATAGGCTTATGTTCAGCTTATTACCTTCAAAAGGAAGGACACAAAATTACCGTAATTGATAAATCAGATTTTTCAAGTGGTGCATCATATGTAAACGCAGGGTATATAACTCCTAGTCATATTATTTCTTTGGCTGCTCCGGGAATGATAAACAAGGGTATAAAATGGATGTTCGACTCAAAAAGTCCTTTTTCAGTAAAGCCTCGTTTAGATTATGATTTTTTAAAATGGACTTGGTTATTTAAAAAAGCATCAACCAAAGAAAAGGTAGAAAGCGCTATTAAAACCATAAAAGATATTAATGTATTAAGTAGAGAATTATATCAAGATATAAAAAACTCTAATGATTTTGATTTCTTTTATCAACACAAAGGTTTGTTAATGTGTTACCAAACTGATAAAGCTGGTGAAGAAGAATGGAAAACGGGTAAACGTGCTATTCAGGAAGGTTTAAAAGTTGAAAATTTAACCAAAGAACAAGTTTTAAAGCTAGAGCCTAATGCGGGTTTAAATATTAAAGGAGCTGTATATTATCATTCAGATGCACATATGACTCCGAATGAATTTATGCCACAATTAAAAGCTTACTTAGAAAAAAAGGGTGTTACTATATATGCTAATGAAGAGGTATTAGATATCAATGTAAAAGGCGATAAAGTAAGCTCTATAAAAACAAATAAACAAGAAGTAACAGCAGATGAAATTGTTGTTGCTACAGGTTCTTGGTCTCAAATTTTAGTTAAAAAATTAAACACTACCGTACCAATTCAGGCTGGTAAAGGATATCGAATTAATGTATCTCAAGATACAGGAATTACAATACCTGCCATTTTAATGGAAGCAAAAGTTGCTGTAACACCAATGAATGGTTTTACTCGTTTTGCAGGTACAATGGAAGTAGATAAAATAAATAGTAATATCAATCGTGTAAGAGTAGATGCTATTGCAAGAGCAAGTGAAAGATTTTACGAAGGTTTAAAAATTGATCAAAAAGAAATAGATGATGTTGCTTGTGGTTTAAGACCATGTTCTCCTGATGGATTACCATATATTGGTCGTTTATCGAAAGTTAAAAACGTAACTATTGCTACTGGTCATGCAATGATGGGATGGAGTTTAGGCCCTGCAACTGGTAAATTAGTTTCGGAAATTATTTCTGATAAAAAAACAAGTTTAGATCTACGTCCTTTTCATGTAGAAAGATATTCATAATCTTGATATTAAAAGCACGTAAAAATTAATTAAATACATCCATAAGAAAATATGCGTTACGATCAAATTGACAATTCTTTATTTATAGAAAACAGAAAAAAATTCATTGCTCAAATGAAACCTAACACCATAGCTATTTTAACATCTAACGATGTTAAACATCACAATGCCGATGATGTTATGGGGTTTACTCAAAATAATGATCTTTTTTATCTTTCAGGTATCGATCAAGAAGACACTATTTTAGTGTTATATCCTGATGCTTTGAAAAAAGAAAATAAAGCTATGTTGTTTATTAAAGAAACAAGTGAGCTTATTAAAATTTGGGATGGTGAAAAATTAACAAAAGAACAAGCTGAGAATATTTCTGGAGTTTCAAGAGTTGAATGGGATAAAGACTTTGAATTATTTTTACAATACATGGCTTTTGAAGCTGATGGTTTTTACTTAGGTCATAACGAGCACGCTAAACGTGTTACCAATAATCAAGAAACAAAACAAGATAGAATGATCAAATGGTGTAAACAAAAATACCCATTACATGATTATTATAGAGCTGCAAAAATTACACGTGATTTACGACCTGTAAAATCAAAAATAGAATACGACTTAATACAAAAGGCTTCTAATATAAGTGTTAACTCTTTTGAAAGTGTTTTAAAAGCCTGTAAACCTGGCGTAAAAGAATATGAGTTAGAGGCTGAATTAGCTTATAATTTAGTAAAAACAGGTTCTTCACACCATGCATTTAAACCAATTATTGCTTCTGGTAAAAATGCTTGTGCATTACACTACAATACAAACGACTCGGTTTGTAATGATGGCGAAATGATTTTACTTGATTTTGGAATTTGCTATGGAAACTACAATAGCGACACTACACGTTGTTTTCCTGTAAACGGAAAATTTTCTGAAAGACAAGCTGCTGTTTATTCATCAGTATTACATTGTTTAAAAGAAGGCAGTAAAATGATTAAACCTGGTGTTTTACCAAGTGTTTACGAAAAAAATATGGCAGGATTAGTTGAAGCTGAATTAATAAAATTAAATTTATTAAATGCTGATGATGTTGCTAAACAAGATCCTGAAAAACCATTATATAAAAAATACTTTATGCATGGAACAGCCCATTATTTAGGTTTAGACGTACATGATGTAGGTTTATATTCTCGTCCTTTTGAAAAAGGAATGGTGTTAACTTGTGAACCAGGTATTTATATTCCTGAAGAAGGCATTGGCTGTAGATTAGAAGATGATTATCTAATTACAGAAGATGGGAACATCAATTTAACAGCTGCAATGCCTATTGAAATTAAGGATATTGAAGCATTAATGAATAATTAAAAAAATACTAGATGAATACATTCGGAATTGGAGGCTCTACAATAGAGGCAGAATTAAATGCAATAACTCCAAAAGCTCACCTTGTTAAACCTATTCAAAAAGAAGAATTTCAATCAAGAATAGATAAAGCTTGCTTAATGATGAAAGATCAAAATAAGCAAGCAATGTACTTACATGCTGGAACCAATTTGTTTTATTTTACAGGAATGAAATGGAGTTCAAGTGAACGAATGGTAGGTGCTCTTTTATTTCAAAATGGAGATCTTCATTTTATAGCTCCTAGATTTGAAAAAGGAACTATTTTAGATTTTATGTTAATAAACGGAGAAGTTAATTGCTGGGAAGAACATGAAAGTCCTTACAAACTTTTTGTTAAAATATTACAAAGTAATAATGTAGTTACAGGTGCTATTTTAATGGATGAAGCTACACCATTTTTTGTTATTGATGGAATTACTAAAGTGGCGACTTCATATAGTTTAGAAAATGCAAAATCAATAACAGCTGGATGTAGAATGATTAAATCTGAAGCTGAAATTGCTATTATGCAATTAGCTATGGATATTACTTTAGAAGTTCAAAAGGCAGTTGCTCGTATTTTAAGAGTTGGAATTTCAGCAAAAGAAATAGAAGACTTTATACATGAAGCTCATATTAAATATGGGGCTACAGCTGGATCTTACTTTTGTATTGTCTTATTTGGTGTTGACTCTTCATTTCCGCATGGTGTAAAAACACCTAAAAATTTAGAAGAAAATGAAATTGTACTAGTTGATACTGGCTGCCAAATACATAATTATATTTCAGATATTACTAGAACTTATATTTTTGGAGAGGCTGATGACTTACAAAAATCAATTTGGAGTATAGAAAAAGAAACGCAACAAGCAGCTTTTGACGCAGCGCAATTAGGTAATGTATGTGCTGATATTGATGATGCTTCTAGAAAAGTTTTAGAATCTCATAAGCTTGGTCCTGATTATGATTTACCTGGTTTACCTCATAGAACAGGACACGGAATAGGTTTAGATATTCACGAATGGCCTTACATTGTTAGAAACGACAAAACAGTTATAAAACAAGG
Organism: Tenacibaculum aestuariivivum; assembly: GCF_964507685.1. Classification (GTDB taxonomy): domain Bacteria; phylum Bacteroidota; class Bacteroidia; order Flavobacteriales; family Flavobacteriaceae; genus Polaribacter; species Polaribacter aestuariivivum. The sequence goes on along the minus strand of NZ_OZ208414.1, from coordinate 2,005,426 downwards.
TATGACTTTTAGTAATGAACCTATGATTTGTGTTCCTAATAAATTTGGAATAAGACATGAAGATCATATTTATATGACTGAAAGTGGCCCTAAATGGTTTACAGAGCCAATGCACTCTATTGAAGATCCTTTTGGAGTTTCAAAATAATATTTATATCATAAAAAAAGCAACTCATATGAGTTGCTTTTTTTAGTTGTTTACTATAATTAATTTACTATTTAATTCTTTGTTGGCTCAATAGTAAATGAATACTTATATTTTTTATTTGCAGGAATTGTATATTCTTTATGAACTAACCTACCCCAAGAAGTATCTCCTCCTACTCCCATTTGTTGTAAATCAATATTCCATTGAACAGTATCCCCTATTTTAATATCTGCACCATGTTTTTTAGTCACTGGTACCAATCCTGAAGCTGATTGTTCTGCATCACTAGCAATAAAATCTAGTTCTTTCATATTAAATGGCCAAACACTAGCATTTAATAAATCTTCTCCAAGAACTTTTAAATTCAGTGCTGTTGATGAAACTTCCATCCAACGAACTTCTGTTTTGTTTCCTGTTTCTTGTGGTCGAGGAAATGCATGAAATTGATCTTTAATATTACCAGAATATATCCCTAATTTCTGCCCTGACTTTCTATCCCAATAACTTTCTTCAGGACCTCTTCCATACCAAGAAACTTCTTTAAAATCATTATTGATACTTAAATACATTCCTAAACGAGGAATATTAGGAAGTTCAGATTTATTAGGTGTAAACGAATAATCTAATTTTAAATTACCATTAAAAGACAACGTATATTTTACAACAACAGTAGCTTCATTATTTGGTAATTTATAGTTCACTTTATAGCTTATTCCGTTTGAAACTTCTTTTGGTTTTTCGCTTAAAATTGCGGTATAATTATAAGTTGCATCTTGCCAAACCTTCGCCCATTTATTCATTCCATTTCCTAAATCATTATCTGTAGGTGGTCTCCAAAAATTTAATTTAATAGGTTTATTGGTAATTTCTTTATCATTTGATAACCATGAAATTATTTCACCTGTTTTTTTATCGATTTTTAAATCAGTATAACTATTCTTAAAACGATAAGCAGTATCTTCTTTAATCGTTAACTTTTCATTTAAAGCCTTAACTTTCGTTGTAACTTTTGATGTTTTTGTAGTACTTCCTTTTTGTAAAACAAACTGACTCCAAGCAATTTCATATCCTTTAGAAATCATTTTTGTAGTATTTTTTTGCACCAAATTTACTTCAAGAATATATTCTGATGCATCATTAAAAGAACTTAAATTCTTTTTAAGATTCCAATTTAAGGTTTCTTGTGCCTTAATATCCAAATGAATATTTGCTAAACTATCAATAGTTTTACCATCTTTTAATAACTTCCATTTAAAATTTTTATCTGAAAAATCTGCAAAAAAGTTTTTATTAGTAACTTTAATAGTACTATTATTTACCAAACTAAATTTTACAGGTTGATATACTTTTTTTACTTCTGATAAATGAGGATGCGGATTTCTGTAAGGATCTACCAATCCATTATTTAAAAAGTTCCCATCGGTTGGTAAATCTGGATGAAAATCGTGTCCGTACGCTAAATATGGTTTTCCATTTTCATCTTTATATTCTAAACTTTGATCTACCCAATCCCAAATAAAACCACCTTGTAAGTTGTCATATTTTTCTATAATATTCCAATAATCTTGTAAATTACCTACTGAATTACCCATTGCATGCGCATATTCAATCATAATAGAAGGCTTATCAGAATTTGATTTACCATGCTTTATTAAATATTCAGGCTTTGGATACATTGGACAATACAAATCTGTATAATCTTCTTTTTGAGCTGGTTCGTATTGAACAATTCTATTATTATCTTGCGCTTTTAACCATTTATAAGTGGTTTTAAAAACATCGCCCTCTCCTGCTTCATTTCCTAATGACCAAGAATAAATAGCAACGTGATTTCTATCTCTATAATACATACGTTTTGTACGCATCATGTGAGCAGGCAACCAACTCATTTCATTTCCTATTTGAGTTTTTTTATCTATTGCCAACGGGTGACTTTCAATATTTGCTTCATCCACAACATACAAACCATATTTATCACATAAATCTAACCAATATGGATCATTAGGATAATGAGAAGAACGCACCGCATTAATATTGTTTTGTTTCATCAATTGAATATCTTTTTCCATTGATGCTCTTGAAACTACATGTCCTGTATGCGGATCGGTTTCATGTCGATTAACACCTCTAATATAAATCGGTTTACCGTTAATTAACACTTGCGATTCTTTTATTTCAACACGTTTAAAACCTATTGATTTTTTAATAAACTGATTCGCATCCAAAGCAATATGTAAATCATATAAATTTGGAATTTCAGCCGACCAAGATTTTACATTTTCAACCGTTTCCTCTACAATAAAATCAGCTGTTGATTTAGCAGGAACAGTTATTTTTTTAACTATTTTAAATTCTTCGGATAAAGAAATAGTAACCTCTTTAGTAACTTCTTTATCAGTCGAGTTTGTTACAGAAAAAGTACCTTTAAAAATTCCATTTTTATAAGAATCATCTAAAGTAGTTTTAGCGTGATAATCAGAAATAAAAATTTTTGGTCTTGAATATAAATACACATCTCGTTCAATTCCACTCATACGTAACATATCCTGACTTTCTAAATAACTAGCATCAGACCAACGAAACATCTGTAAAGCAATTACATTTTTTCCTTCGGATAAATATGATGTTATATCAAACTCGGCAGGTGTTTTACTTCCTTGAGAATATCCAACATATTTTCCATTGATATATACATACATTGCCGATTTAGCACCTGCAAAATGAAGAAGAATATTTTCTGATAAATATTCTTTGGTTAAATTTATTTCTTTACGATACGTTCCAACAGGATTGTAATCCGTAGGAGCATCTGGCCATTTTGTGGTAAAAGGATAACGTTCATCTAAATAAATAGGATGTCCATAACCTTCCGTTTCCCAATTGGCAGGAACAGCAATTGTTTTCCAATCCGTATCATTATACTCGATATTTTGAAATGTTGTCGGACGTTTTTTAGGGTCTTTAACCCAATTAAATTTCCAATCGCCATTTAAATTTAAAAAGCGATTTGAATTTTCTTTATCAGAAATTTCTGAATTTTCAAAAGTAAAAAAAGAAGCTCTAGGTGCTAATTTATTTTCTTCAAAAATTTGATGATTATAATGATTCTTTTGAATACCAACTTCTTTTAAAGGAGTTTTATTACAACTAACAATCAATAAAAGAACGATACTTTGTATTATTTTTCTCATAAACTAACTTTCATAAAATCTTCCGTTATTATTTTTTTCATGTAGAAAATTACTTCTTCAGCATTTTCTTTTGTAAAAACAATCGGTGGTTTAATTTTTAACACATTATGATCTGCTCCATCAGTACTCATTAAAATACCATGGTCTTTCATACGTGCTGCCAAGTAATCTGCTTGAGCAGCTAATGGATTTAATGAAGAATCAACTAACTCAACTCCTAAGAAAAGTCCTTGTCCTCTTACATCTCCAATAATTGGAAATTCCTTAGAAAGCTCTTTTAATGCTGATTTTAAATAATTACCTACTTCAAGTGCATTTTCTTGTAATTTTTCTCTTTTTACGGTTCGAATTACTTCGGTTGCAATAGCACATGAAACAGGATTCCCTCCAAAAGTATTAAAGTATTCCATACCATTTGCAAAGGCATCGGCAACTTTTTGAGTACAAGCTACAGCAGCTATTGGATGTCCGTTTCCTAAAGGCTTACCAATTGTTACAATATCAGGAACAACATCGTGCAATTGAAAACCCCAAAAAGTTTTCCCCATTCGTCCGCAACCTGTTTGCACTTCATCAGAAATACAAAGTCCACCTACTTTTCTAATTTTTTGATATGCTTTAGATAAAAAACCTGTTGGTAATTCTACCTGACCACCACAACTAATAATTGGTTCTATAATAAAAGCACCTACATTACGTCCTTTTTCTTGAATAGTATCAATACATTTTTGAACTTCATCTGCATATTTATCAGCCGTATTTTCACCTCTGTATTTACCTCTAAAAGTATCTACTAAAGGAAAAATTTGAGTATGTTCTGGCGCACCACTTCCACCATTTCCATCAAATTTATATGATGAAATATCAATACACATGTTCGCATTTCCGTGATAACCAATTTCACTAGCAATAATATCTCTTTCGCCTGTAACAGCTTTTGTCATTCTAATGGCCAACTCATTTGCCTCACTTCCTGAATTTACAAAATGTAACACATTTAATTCTGGTGGTAATGTTTCGATTAATTCTTTGGCTAATTCATTGATATTTTCGTGTAAATAGCGTGAGTTTGTATTAATTAAACTCATTTGTTGCTGTCCTGCTTTTACAACATTATAATTTTCATGACCAACATGTGCAACATTATTTACAGTATCTAAATATTTATTTCCAAACTGATCCATTAAATACTGCCCTGCTCCACGCACCATTTTTATAGGTGTTTTGTATTGCAGACTTAAACTTTTTCCTAAATGTTGTTTTCGATACTTGATTAAATCATTATTTGATATCGAATTTTTATCTACTAATTCTTCTGACTTAAATAGTAAATTTGGATTAGGACAAATACTTTTCCAAACATCAATTTGATTTATATATGCAACACCTGGATAATCTGTTGTAAAATCAAATAATGATAATAATACTTGAAAATGTAAATGAGGAACCCAATTTCCATTTTCAGAACTATCACCAAGTTCAGCAATTTTATCACCTTTTAAAATAGTATCCCCTATTTTATGATTTTTTATACTTTCTATCGAATTATGACCATATAAAGTATAAAACTCAAAATCTTCAACTTGATGTTTTAAAACTAATAACCCTCCATAATTTTTATCGCCTTTATCATTTGTAGCGATAACAACTTCACCATCTAAAATAGCGTGAACAGGTGTATTTTTTGATAACCAAAAATCAGTTCCTAAATGAATAGTTCTGCTTTCTTTTCCTTTATTACCTACCTTTTCGTAAGAAGTTGAATTATAAAAAGCTCTTGGCTCTAAATAACCACCAGCTATAATTTTTGTAGGGTTTTCTTTCTGTAATTGATTAATTTTAAATTGAAAGAAATCTACATCATTAAATTCTTTTTCATGACCAAGCCATTTACTAGAAACACTTAAGTCAATAGGAAAAATGACTTTATTTTCAACTGTTGGAAATATCTCTTCTACTTGAAAATTATTTTTTGAACTCCAATTTTCAAACTTTTTTTCATTTGGATGTGCTGTAAAACCACAAACATCTCTAAAATTATATTCCGCAAAATCAGGATGAATTTCACGCCATTTTTTAAGTACTTCCCAAGCAGGTTTTTCACTTATCAGTAAATACTTATTATTAGGCTCTTCAATTTTATTAATTGCCGATTTTGTAACCGAAATTACCAATCGCATCGCAATTGCATTGTACAAATGTGAAAGTTCCTTTTCTTCTAAAGGAAAATTTTGATGATATCCTTTTACAAAACTCAACGCCGCCTCTAACGGATCATTATGATTCATAACAGCATATGCACAAGCAATGGCAACATCATTAATTATTTGTGTATAAATAGCATCACCATAATCAATAGCGGCTTTTACCGTTGGGTTTACCAGCTCTTTTGATACAATAACATTGTTATCATTTGCATCATTATGAACTACCGATTTTCTTAAAGAATCATAATTTGTTTTATTACTTTCAAACTGTTTTTGAAAATAAGTTATAATTTCTTTTTCTTGATTTTCAAATAAATCAATATGTTTTAAAGTCCAAAGTGATTGCGCTACGTCCCATACAAATTCTCTGTTTGCCTCTGGATGATTAAAACCATGTAAGGCTTTAGTTAACAATCCACATTGTTCACCTAAACTAAAACGCAAACTATCTAATTGAGGGTTTACAGATGACCAAACTCTACCAGAAATCCATGTTAATAAACGCACTTTACGAGCCTTTCCAAAAGTATCAGTTATGGTAGAAATTACTTCTCCATTAATATCTTCAATTACTTTTGGAGCTATAATATTTTTTTCATTATTAGCTACATATTGTAATAATTTCTGTTGAAAATCTAGATAATTTTCATCCTCATTCGGACGAGAAATTTTCAAGATATATCCTTCAGAATTTGGCACTTTAATTCTAAAGTTAAAATCTAATTCACCAGGTAACTCAGATGCAACACCTTTAATATTATAGGTTTTCGAAAGAATTTCTTCCGCTTGTTGAATCGATATTTTTATTTGATTATAGTCCATTTAATCTTTTTGTAATAACATAATTATATGTGCTGCACTCCAGCTAAAATTTTCAGCATTTAATCCTTTTCCTGTTAAAGGGTGGTAATTTTCTCTAATTGATTTTCCTTTTCCAAGAACACCTTCAGCTCCTTTTAAAATTTGAATAGTTGCTTTATCAGCTTCTTTATCAAAACCATAATTACGTAAACCTTTTACACCAAAATAAGCTTGATCTAACCAATTAGGACCACGCCAATATCCTTTTAAAGGATTGAATTTTTCGTGATCGGCACTCATAGTTTGAAAAGGTACTTTTGTGAAAAATTTCTTAGGATCCATCATTTTATTTTTAACAGCTTCTGCTTGTTCTTGTGTTGCTGCATTTGCCCAAAGTGCTGTCCAACCTTCACTTCCTTCTCCTTTAATAAACTTTTTTCCATCTAAAGTAGTATCATAAAACCAACCATCAATAGGATCATAAAATTGTGTTTGAATAATAACTTTTAATTTTTCAGCTTCTTTTTTAAAATTGTCAGCCTCTTTTTTGTTTTCTAAAATAGTTGCTAATTCTGATAAAAATATTTTTTCAGCATATAAATAGGCATTTAAATCTACCGATTCTTGGTCTATTGAATAAGCTCCTTCACTATTTTTTAAAATTTTAGAATTGTCAAAACGAATTGCATTATCCATTCCACTCTCCCACTTTGCAGCTATTACACTTCCATCTGTAGAACCATACTCGCATAAACCATCTTTATCATGGTCACGTTTATTATACCACCATTGATGATATTTTTTTAACTTCGGGTAAAACTCTTTTACAAAAGAAATATCTTTATCTTTTTTATAAATTTTAGCGATTGCCCATGCAGAAAGTGGAGGTTTTGTATCACGATAATTATGTTTTTCAATTAAAGTATCTCTGTAAACACAATCTACAATAAAACCATCTTCATTTTGAAAGTTAAACATAACTCTCATTTGTTTTTTAGCTAAATCAGTATTATAATATGATAAACCAACAGCGTGTTTCCAAGAATCCCAAGACCAAAAACCATGAAACCATTTATAATGATAACTTGGAAACAATCCTTCATCTTTCAATTCTCCTGCTGCAATTCTCCAATTATTTTGTAAAGTTAACTGAGCTTTTGCTAAAACCTCTTCATATTTATGGTAATTAAACTGGATTTTTCTATTTTCTATTAACGACTCTAACTCTTTGCTTTTTTCTAATTTTCTATCTTTTAAAACAGTGTCAAAATTTGAAGTAATAATTTTTTCTTGCTCTTTTAACCATGAATATTCTTTAAAAATAAAACTTTGAGAAATTGTAAACTCTTTAGTTTCATTTGGCTTTAATACTATTTGTATTTCATCTGAAATATAAGTACTATCTGTTGATGCTGTTAAAAGCACATCTTCAGGAAAAATAACATGACCAACAGCATCTGTTAAAGCTGATTTAATTGTTAAATTATTACCCTTTACTGACAATTTTAATCCGTCAGCTAATAAATTTTCATTTTTAAAACTGTAGTTAATTGTTTGTGGTAAAGTACTGTTGTTTTTTAATATTGATTTTATAATAGCTGTATGCCCTGATAAAAAAACTAATTGTTGTTTTAACTCTAATTTTTCTGATGAAAAAAGTTGCTCTAAATGGCTATTATAACTTTTCGTATCATTTAATTTAAAATTAGTGTTTTTAATAACCATATTGGTTAATGAAGAGCTACTCCAAATACCATTTTGTTGTGTCATTAAAAAAGGGCCTGAAAAACCAGTAATATTTGTAGTATCAGGAAAACTATACCCAAACCATGCTCCTTGATCAGAAAACATTAATCCATTTTTATCAAATTTATGTTTAGGTGTAAAAGCATAATTAAGCAAATTAATATGCTGAGTTGTTTTTATATTACTTAAATTATTTTTAGACTTATGCTTACAACTTAACAAAATAATAAATAAGCTCACTAACGATATTTGTATCTGTTTAATCATATTTTGTTTGTAAATAATAATTTTTTAAAATATATAGATTCTGAGGATTGTAATACTTTTTATTATCTGAGTTAGAACAACTCATTTATCATAAAAATGATATTTATATTAATTTATCTAAATAAAGTTTTAAATCCTATATTTTTTTTGCACTAAAATAAGTGAGAGAAATAATTTTATAATTTATTACTCAATTCAAATAATAGTAATATTACAAACATATACTAAACATCTAAAAAATACAAACTAATAGCTACTAGTTGTATTTGTTTTTTAATTCCCTGTACATTTGGACTTTAGAGTTCTAATAAACGTATTATACTTTACTAAAGTAATTATCTTTTTAATTAGAATTAAAACATAATTAATAAACCATTACATATGAATCAAAAAAAAACTCTCAAAAATGGTAAAACGATTAAACTTTCGTTTTTAACACTACTCATTTATTTTTTTATAAGTTACCCTTCTAAATTAATAGCTCAAGAAAATATTATAAATGGTAAAGTAATTGATAAAAGTGGTTTTTCTCTTCCAGGAACTTCTGTTATTATTAAAGGCACAGCTACTGGTGTTCAAACAGATTTAAATGGTAATTATAGCATCAAAGCTAAACCTAATAATATTTTAATTTTTAATTTTTTAGGATTTATAACTAAAGAAATTACCATTAAAGATAAAAAAACAATTAATATTACTTTACTTGAAGATGATGAAAATCTTGACGAAATTATTGTTGTTGGTTACGGTACTCAAAAGAAAAGCGATGTAACTGGAGCAATAGGACAAATAAAAACAGAAGAACTTAATAAAGTCGTTACCACAAACCCTACTGATGCTTTACAAGGTCGTATTTCTGGAGTTACCGTAACGTCTTCTTCTGGTAGTCCTGGGGCTGGTGCTGATATTGTAATTAGAGGTCTTGGTAGTTTCGGAAATAATCAACCATTATATATAATAGATGGTATACAAGCTGACCCTTATTTTATTGATGCAAAAAATATCGCATCAATTGAAGTTTTAAAAGATGCTGCATCTGGAGCCATTTATGGAACTAGAGCCGCTAATGGAGTTGTTTTAATTACTACTAAAAAAGGGAAAGTTGGAAAGTCTAAAATAGAAATTGAATCATCTATTAGCATTAATACTGCTAGAAAAAAAATAAAATTATTAGATGCAAATGGATATATTAATGTACATAAACAAATGTATGAAAATGCAGGTGTTACTTTACCTCAATATGTAACTACCCCGCCTGCAGTTAACACTAACTGGATAGATCAAACACATAAAGATGGTCAATTAAACTTATTAAATGTAAGAATGAGTGGAGCTTCTGACAATTTTAATTATAGCGTAGGTGCTAGCCATGCTGATGAAAAGGGTGTACTTATTGGATCAATGTTTACTAAAAAAGGAGTCTATGCTAATGTAGGCTTTACAAAAGATAAATTTAAAGTAAATACAAGTTTAAATTATAGTGAAACATATAGAGAAAATGAGAAATTTTCTTTGAGAGAAACTTTTCAAATATCTCCATTAATCCCTGTATTTGATAGTACTAAACAATCTGGATATGGTTATAGAGATGGAGACATACCTGACCATAGAAACCCTATTGGAGAAAATCATTTTAAAAATAGTTATACTAAATTAAAATACTTTCTAGGAAGTGTAAATATAAGCTATGAGCTTTTTAATAATTTAACAGCTAAAGCTAATTACTCTGTATCTAATTTAACAAATTATACTTATAACTTTCATCAAGCCTTTAGAGTAAGAGATGTACAAGAGCAAGAAAATGAATTTGCTTTTGTATCTGAATATAATAATGAGTTTAGAAGAATAAATCAAGAATATACATTAAATTATAAACTAGCTCTTGGTAAAAATAATTTTAATCTATTAGCTGGATATCAAAAAATTTCTGAACCTTTTAAAGAAACATACGGGCAAGCAGAAGGTTATAAACTAGATGATGATGATAATAAAATACCTGCAACTATTTTAGACCCTAATTTTAATACATTAAACGCTTTTAATGATGGTACTTATTTTGCAAGCGGTACAAATGCAGAATATCGTTTAGTTTCACAGTTTGGTAGAATAAATTATTCATATGATAATAAGTATTTATTTCAAGCTAGTATTCGTAGAGATGGAAGCTCTAAGTTTGGAAAAAACAATAAATATGGAGACTTTCCTTCTGTAGCTTTAGGGTGGAAAATTACTGAAGAAAAATTTATGCAAAACCAAAAATTCATCAACTTCTTAAAACTACGTTTCAGTTGGGGGCAAGCAGGTAATGATAGTGCCTTAGGATATTATGATTTTGTTGCGTTAATTTCTCAAGGAAAGAGTCAACATAATGGTGGTTATGTTTTTGGAAATCCTCAGAATTCTTATCAAGGAGGTATTGCTAGAACCTTACAAAATGATAATTTACAATGGGAAACCAATACATCTACAAATTTCGGAATAGATTTCTCCGTTCTAAATAACTCCCTTAAAGGCTCTGTAAATTACTATAACACTTCTACTGAAGACTTATTAATCACTAAAATTGTACCCATATCTGCCGGTATAGAAAGGCCTGTTGTTAATGTAGGAGAATTTGTAAACAAAGGACTTGAGCTTGAATTAGGATACACTAATCGAAATAATAAAATAAATTATGCCGCTTTTGCAACTTTTACAACAATCAACAGTGAAGTAACAAAACTTAGTAGTAATGATCAAGTATTATATGGAGATGGATTAAAATTTGGATCTGATCATTTTGTAAATCAAACAAAAATTGGATATGAACCAGGAGCTTACTTTTTACCTGTAGCTGATGGTATTTTTCAAAGTCAAGCAGAAATAGATACTCATGATCCTAATGGAACATTACAACCATCTGCTGAACCAGGTGATATTCGTTTTATAGATCAAAATGAAGATGGTGTTATTAATAGCGAAGATGAAGTATATAGTGGTACAGCAATTCCTAAATTTGAGTATAGTTTAAATTTATCTGCTGATTATAAGGGAATAGATTTAAATATTTTCTTTCAAGGAGTTGGAGGAAATAAAATATATAATGGCAATAATTTTGAATCTTTAGGCTTAGATAGTGGAAGAAACTTTGAAGCAGAAGCTTTAAAAGCTTGGACTCCTTTAAACACAAATACCTCTGTACCTAGAGCAATCTTAGGCGACCCTAACCAAAATAATAGAGCTTCTACACGTTTTCTTGAGAATGGAGACTATCTAAGAATTAAAACAATTCAATTAGGCTATACACTACCTGAAGAAGTATTAAATAAATTAGAAATAGATAAATTGAGAGTGTATGTTACAGGCCAAAATTTATTTACACTTACTGATTATAATGGTTTAGACCCTGAAGTTGGAGGTAATATTTTATCTAGAGGTATTGATAGGTCTTTATACCCAAAATATAAATCTTTTATTTTAGGAGTACAATTTCAATTTTAAAATTAAAACAATGAAAAATATATATAAAATAATTTTAACTTTCTTTTTTATAATTACAACAATTGCTTGTAATGATGAATCTTTCATTGAACAAGAATCACCAGATCAATTAACATCTGCTTCGTTTTGGAGAAATGCAGAAGATGCACAATCTGGATTAACAGCTGCTTATTCAGAACTAGAAGCTAGAAGTAACTTTTGGGATGGGTGGCAAGAAGGAAGACCTGTTGTAGAATATTTTAGATCAGATTATAGCTTACCTGGACCTGATGCCTCTAATTATAGCCACTGGATGTCTATTTTTAACTATAATTACACAAATGGTCATACATTTTTAAATATACTTTGGGCTACAAACTATAAAGGTTTAAACTTTTCTAATCAAGTAATTACCAAAGTAAATCAAATGAATGCTGGACAAATTTCAGCTAAGGAAAAAAAACAGATTATTGGTGAAGCTACCTTTTTAAGAGGTTATTATCATTTTAAATTATTAACATTATTTGAAAAAATAATAACAAGAACTCAATTAATATCTCAAGAAACAATAGACAAAGAGTTATCTACAAGACAAGATGCTTGGAAAGTAATTATTAAAGATTTTCAAGATGCTGAATTAATGTTAAATGTTACAGAAAACACACAGCCTGGTAGAGCTACTAAAGGAGCTGCCTTGGCGTACTTAGGAAAAGCATACCTTTATAAAGCTGGAGATGCAACATCTTCTGAAATAAGTGATTTTGAAAATGCAGCACTAAGTTTTAAAAGAATTGTTGAAGGTAATGCAGGTTCATATAATTTAGAACCTAACTTCTTAAGTTTATTTAATGGTGAAAACGAAAATAATCAAGAATCTATTTTTGAATTACAATTTAAAAGTGGAGATGCTAATTCTTGGAACGCCACAAGACTACATGCCTTTGTTGGTGATTGGTCTTTAGGTGGATGGGGAGGTATCGAAGCTAACCCAACTCTTGTTACAGAAATGAAAAGTGAAGGAATGATTGCTACAACTGGTCGTTATGATAGTAGATTATATAGCTCTGTATATTTTAGAGATGATTTTTTTAATGACACCAATACCAATGAAATGCAAGGATATACTTGGGATGAATTAATGAATAAGCAATATAATAACATACATGAAAACCACGTTTATTTCAGAAAATGGTTACCTAATTATGTATATGATAATTCATATGTTGGAGTTAATGTAGTATTGATGCGTTATGCTGATGTATTATTAATGTATGCTGAAGCTTTAAATGAAACTGGAGATACACCTGAAGCTATAAATCTTATTAATAAAGTAAGAGATATTCATGGTAATATGCCTGCAATAACAATAACCTCTAAAGAAGATGTAAAAAAACAAATTATTCATGAAAGAACTATGGAACTAACATTAGAATCTGTACGCTTTTTTGATTTGAGAAGATGGGGTATGTTAGATCAAGCCATGCAAGCTGCAGGAAGGTCAGAGTTTAGTGCATCTAAACACTCATATTTTCCTGTACCTTTAACTGAAATTCAAGCAAACTCTAAAATAAATTAACAAAATATTTTTTAATATTCTAAATAAAAAGCTTGTCAATATTAATTGACAAGCTTTTTATTTAGAATATATTATCGAAGAATAAACCCGTCTTTCATTGGGTCATTCGGGTCGATTACAAAAGTTTGCATTCCTGTAATATATGCTGTACCTTCTACTTGTGGTATTACAGCTTTAAAAGAGCCGTAATCTTGTTCAGAAACAACAGAACCTATAAATACCGAATCCGTAATACTTTCAATACTCATTGTTTGATTAAAATCAATTTCGTTTCTTTTTTTATGAATTGCCATTCTTCCTGAAACCCCTGAACCTGTTGGACACCTATCAACTTCTCCTTCTGCAAAAATACAGACGTTTCTACTATCATTTCCTGAAGGCTGTTTCGTGTTATCAACAAAAATAGTTCCGTATAAGAAACTTAAATCAACCTCTAAAGGATGTGTAATTTCAGTATCATTTTGCATAACGGCGTGTTTAATTTTCATTCCGTTAGTAATTAAATCACGATAAGAATTAGTACTTAAATCAAAATTAAAATTGTTTTTTGCCATATCGACATAAGCATAAAAAGCACCTCCATAAGCTAAATCATAGGTAACAGTTCCTAATCCTTCAACTTCAACCGTTCTATCTAAACCAACCACAAAACTCGGCACACAATGAAAACGAACCCCTATTACTTTGCCATCTTTTACATTCGTAAATGATGTAATTCGTCCGCAAGGAGCATCAATTTTTAAAATATTTTCACCTTCTCTTGCATCAATCCAATTCATTTCAACAGCTAAGGTTGAAATGGCAATAATTGCATGACCGCACATGGTCGAATAACCTTCATTGTGAAGAAATATAATTCCAAAATCTCCTTCATCATCATTGGGAGGCAATAAAATACAACCATACATATCAGGATGTCCACGAGGTTCAAACATTAAAGCGGTTCGTAAATTATCGAAATTATCTTTACAATAACGTCTATAATCTAACACCGAATTCCCTTTTAATTCAGGAAATCCATCAATAATTACACGCAACGGTTCGCCACCAGTATGCATGTCAATTGTTTTGATTTGTAACCAATCTTTATTGGGTTTAAAATCAGTATTTGAAAGTATATTTTGATATGTTTTACTCATTTTAACAACTTATTTTTACAGATTTTTATGTTTTTTATAGTAATAACTCGCCGCTACTAAATCTTCTAAAGCATGTCCTACCGATTTAAAAACTGTAATTTCTTCTTCATTTTTACGCCCTGTTTTTTCACCAGAACATAATTCAAATAAATCTGCATTAATGTCTTCTTCTTTTAAAACGCCTGTTTGTAACGGAATTAAGATATCGCCACTTTCTTTTAATCCTCCTTGATAGGTATCAATATAAACTGAACCTTTCGTAATTACTTCATTATCTGCCTCACGCATATCTTTTTTATATGCTCCAACTAAATCAACATGTTGCCCTGCCTTTAAATATTTCCCTAATACTAGCGGTGTTTTTGACAACGTTGCAGATGATATAATATCAACTTCGGATATTTTTTCTTCGATAGTTTTAACAGCAGTAATTGTAAAACTTTCATTTTTAAGCGTTTCACAAATTGCTTGTGCTTTACTAAAATTACGTCCCCAAATAAATACATTTTTAATTGGACGAACCGAAGCGTGTGCTTTAATTAAGTTAATTGATAAAGATCCTGTTCCTAACATCAATAATGATGATGAATTTTCTCTTGATAAAAAAGAAGATGCCAAAGCAGATGCTGCTGCTGTACGTTTTGCTGTTAAACTTTTTGCTTCTAAAATTGCTTTGATAGTTCCTTTTGTGGCATCTAAATAAATATACGTTCCGTTAATAGAAGGCAAATCAAACTGCTGATTTTCTGGACTTACCGTTACTATTTTTACCCCCGCATCTTTACTCGGATTCCAAGCTGGCATCAATAATAAGGTCGAATCCGCATTTACTTTTGGATTCGCAAAATCATGATGATGACGCATAGGAACCATCGTATCTTTTGATGAAAAAGAAGTTCTTAATTCAGCAACTAATTCTGAAAAATTAGTGTTGTTTTCGATAAAATTACTGTCTATTTGGATAATTGTTTTCATCTTTTAAAAATAGCTATTTTTAAACAATCCACCACATATTAACTACATATATACCAATATAAGCAATATACTTGTTAAAATAATATCAGAGCAAACACCATAAAGCCTGTATTTTTATCAAAAAATATTAATAAAGTGAAAAAACTACAATTATTCCTACTTGTATCTTTAGTCGTTTTTGCATCATGTAAAACAACTACAGAAAAAAAAATCGTATCATTTAAACAACAATTACAAACAACGTTTCCAAAAGCTCAAATAGATTCTATTGAAGCCAAAGATCATTTTACCGAAGCCTACCGAGTTATTTTAAAACAACATTTAAATCCTAAAAATCCTTCGGAAGGAACTTTTGACCATTACATGTATGTTTCGCATGCCGATTACAACAGTCCAACAGTATTAATTACCGATGGGTATGATTCTAGAAATAGAACGACCGAATTAAGTAAAGTATTCAAATCTAATCAAGTAATTGTAGAATACAGAATGTATGGAAAATCAAGACCTGATTCTATTCCTTGGAAATATTTAACAAACGATAATGCTATTGAAGATTATCATAAAATTGTTACCAAATTAAAAAGCGTATATGCTGGTAAATGGTTATCATCAGGAATTAGTAAAGGAGGAGAAACGACCTTAATTTATAAAGCTAAATATCCAAAAGATATTGATGTTGCCGTGCCGTATGTTGCACCGTTAATTAACGGATTAGAAGACCCAAGAACCAATGATTTAATCAATTCGGTTGGTAGCGACGAATGTAGAGCTGATATTAAAACTTTTCAAAGAGCCGTTTTAAATAACAGAAAAGAAGTTTTAGCCTTATTAGCAACACATGCTGAAACTAAAAAAATGAACTTTACAGAACTTTCTCAAGAAGAAGCGTTAGAATATGCTGTTTTAGAATTTCCTTTTTCTTTCTGGCAATGGGGAAGCGGAAAATGTGAAGATCTACCTTCAAAAGATGCTTCAGCAGAAGAATTATTCAACTATTTAAATAAAATTTCTGGTTTTTATGTTTATAATGATGCAGGATTCAATAAACTTTTGCCTTCTTTTTATCAGCACATGAGAGAATTAGGATATTATGGCTTCGATTTAGAACCTGTAAAAGATTTATTAAAAGTTGTTAAAAACTCTAGCAATAGTAGATTTGCTCCTAAAAATGTAGATTTAACGTATAATCCTGAATACATTAAAGAAATCAGAAATTATATTGAAACAAAAGGAACTAATATCTTATATATTCAGGGAGCTTATGACCCTTGGGGTGCTTGTGGACCAACACCAAAAGAAGGCGTTGATGCGTTAAAAATGGTTTTAGAAGGTGGTTCTCATGCGACTAGAATTAAAGATTTTTCTAACGAAGATCAACAAAAAATTTATGAAAAATTACAAGCTTGGTTAGGAAAGGATGTGAAATTATATCCTTTAAAATAATTAAAATCAGCTTATATGTGTGTTTTATCTACACTCATAAAATTAAAAGATAATATTATTCAAAAAAACACTTTAGAAGTTTCTAAAGTGTTTTTTTTTGAATCGTTTTAATAAATATTATTTCAATAGAAATAAATCCATCAACTAAATTTATTTCAGCTTGCATCTATTAACCATATGCAATACTTATATAAATTCAGTATAACAAATCGTACTTGGCTAAATATAAAAAGCATTTAAAAGTTAATTTAACTATTTATTAAAATTTGAAATTCCTTTTTCTAACCAATTAAAATATTCATTAGCATCTGGTGTGTAAGATGCTGGAGCAATTAAATTTGCTTCATCGTGTCCCATTAATACATAAAAGGGCTGCGAGTTTGCTTTATATTTTATGGTTTGTAATTCGCTCCATTTTTGACCTATATATTTTAATTTCTTTCCTGGATTTAATTTAGATTCGATAACCTCATCATCTTTCAATTTTCTTTTATCATCAACATACAAAGAAACTAAAACTACTTTATTTTTTAACACATTTAACACATTTGGTTTTACCCAAACATTTTGTTCCATTTTTCTACAATTTACACAAGCATGACCCGTAAAATCTATCATTACTGGCTTTCCTACTTTTTTTGCATACGCCAATCCTTTATCATAATCATGAAAAGAAATAATATCATGAGGTGGCATTAAATGTGCACCTTCTGGCAAATCTGTATGAGTTTTTTCTGAATTAGTACTTGAAATAATTTGAGTATTATTTTTTGCAAACCCTACTCCGTATGGAGATTCACTATAATGTTGTGGTGGTGGAAAAGCACTAATTAAGTTTAAAGGTGCTCCCCATAAACCTGGTAACATATATACGGTAAAAGCTCCTACAATTAAGCCTAAAAACAATCGCCCTACTGAAATATGATTTTGAGGCCCATCATGAGGTAATTGAATTTTACCTAATAAATATAATGCTAAGGCTCCGAATATAGCTATCCAAATAGCAATAAAAACTTCTCTTTCAAATAAGTGTAATTGTAAAACTAAATCGGCATTTGATAAAAACTTAAAAGCTAATGCTAATTCTAAAAATCCTAAAACTACTTTTACTGTATTTAACCATCCGCCCGATTTTGGTAATGAATTTAACCACCCCGGAAACATTGCAAATAATGCAAATGGCAATGCTATTGCTGATGAAAAACCTAACATACCTATAATAGGAGCAATACCTCCTTTTGATGCTGACTCTACTAATAATGTACCTACAATTGGCCCTGTACAAGAAAATGATACAATTGCTAAAGCCAAAGCCATAAAAAAGATACCGATTAAACCACCTTTATCAGCCTGATCATCTACTTTAGTAGCCCATGAACTTGGTAAGGTTATTTCAAAAGCACCTAAAAAAGATACTGCAAAAATTACTAATATTAAAAAGAAAGCAACATTAAACCAAACATTTGTTGATAACGCATTTAAGGCATCTGCTCCAAAAAGTCCGGTTACTACCGTTCCTAACAATACATATATCCCTATTATTGATACTCCATAAATAATTGCATTTTTAATCCCCTGAGCTTTACTTTTACTTTGTTTTGTAAAAAAGCTTACGGTCATAGGAATCATTGGAAAAACACAAGGTGTTAACAATGCTGCAAATCCTGATAAAAAAGCAATAAAAAAGATTGCTATCATTCCTTTTTTATCTTTATTTTTTGTGTTATCTATTGATTTAACTACATGAGAAGTGGCTTCTTTTTTTAATATTGCAGTACTCAAATCAAACACTAAATCGATTTCTTTTGGAGGTAGGCACTGCTCATCGGTACAAGCTATAAACTCTACAAAAGCATTAATTTTTTTTATATCAGCATCAAGTAATTTAATATTTTGTTCAAAAACAGCTTTATAGGTAAATGTTTTAATATTCATTCCCTCTTCATTAAAAAGCGTGGTAAACTTTATTTTACCTTTTGGCTCTTTAGTATTTCCTAATAATTTGAGGCTACCTCCATTATCATCATACGTAAATGTAGTTGGTATTGGGCCTCCACTAGGTACTTTTTGAGAATATAAGCTCCAATCTGGCTTGATCGTAGCTTCTGTAATTAATTTATATTTTGAGGCTGATATCTTTTCTACTTTAGTTTCCCATTTAACAGGGTTAAATATTTGACCTGCAACGGTAAAATTAATAATTAAACTAAATAGTAGTACTAATATTTTTCTCATCTGTTTTTATTGATATTTAATTAATTGCAAAAGATAAATCTACTTCTTTTGGCGGTAAACAAGTTTCGTTTGAACAAACCATAAATTCAACAGTTCCTTTTATAACAAATTTTTCATTTGTTTTTAATCTAACTCGTTGCTTAAATACAGCTTTATTATCAAAATATTTAATACGCATATTAAATATTTCATCATCAATAATATACCCTTCCTCTTCTTTTGTGTTGCCTTTTTTTAAGTAGCGTTTATCTCCAGCAAAAGAAAACAAGGTGGGTATCGGCCCTCCTTCACCTATTTCTTGAGAATAAATATGCCATTCATCATCTAAAGTAGCAATAGCTATTAATTCACTTTCGTAATCTGATATTCTCTCGACAATAGTAGTCCATTTTACAGGGTTATGTATTTGCCCATAAGAAATAAGACATACTAAAAACATAAAAACCATTGTTAATTTCCTCATTACTACACTATTAATTATGTTATTTTAATTTCTGTAAAAATAACATCTTTCTTTATTAAATAGCCTTTTATTCAAAAAAAAAAGAGTAATCATTACTGATTACTCTTTTATAGTAGCGGGAACTGGACTCGAACCAGTGACCTTCGGGTTATGAGCCCGACGAGCTACCTACTGCTCTATCCCGCGATTTTGTGGGGCAAAGATAGTATTTTTCTTCTTTAAAAAAGAAAAAATCTAAATAATTACCATTTTATTTTTCAACTAATTATTTTATAAAAAATATTAAGTACATGTTATTATTTTTCTAAAAAACAGGTATAATTTTAACAAAAAACACAATATAAGAAAACATTAGCTTACTAAAAAACAACATAAAAAATCATTTTTATACCCCAAAAAAAATAAATACTCATTTTAAAATAGCAAAATTTATCCAACTAAATACTAAAATAATATTTTGTTTAACTTTAGTTAAAATTAGTTAAACATTCATTATCTTTATAAAATAATTTAGTCAAGAACGTAACCTTTAAAACTATAAACTCTTATAAAAATGTTCGGAATATTTAAAAAGAAAACAATAAAGGAAAAACTTCAAACTCAATATGAAAAACTTTTAAAAGAAGCACATGTTTTATCTACAATAAACAGAAAAATGAGTGATAAAAAAAGTTTTGAAGCAGAGGAGATAATGAAAAAATTAGAAAAACTGAGTTAATACAATTTTATATAATGACTAAAAATAAAAAACCTGACAATGTAGTTTTTAACACTATAACCCAAAAATATGATGCAGCTTTAAAGCCTTACGCTACATCTGTAGGAGCACCTGTAATTACCACTACAGATAGTATTGCTTGGAAAAACAGAAGCATCAATAAAATAAATCATAAAGTAGCAGCTAAATATTTAGAGCTTAAAGCAGAATATGATAAAATGATGGAAAACTTTGAATACAATAAACTAATTTTTGATGCCAATTTTACTTTTGAACCTATTATAGGCCAAATATATCATCTTTATAAAAGAAAAGACGGAACATCATTTCTTTCTATCATAGCACCTGAGGAGTGCAATTTTAACGCATTTGGTAGTTTTTATTTAAATGTTGATCAAGTATGGGAAAAGGTATAATTAACACAACAACAAGCATACAAAAATTTACAGAAAGAGAATTGGATCGAATTATAGAAATGGCATGGGAAGACAGAACTCCTTTCGAAGCCATATTATTTCAATTTAAACTATCTGAAAAAGATGTTATCAAATTAATGCGCAGCTACCTTAAAGAAAATAGTTTTAAACGCTGGCGTAAACGAGTAAATAGTAATGTGAGTAAAAAGCATCTACAAAAACGAAGTTCAAACATTACGCGTTTTAAATGCTCACGACAAAAAGCTATTTCTGGAAATAAAATAAGTAAGCGTTAAAATTTAAATTGTTGAATAAAAAAACTATAAATATTGTTTGGTTAAAGCGTGATATACGCTCTCAAGATCATGAATCATTTTTAGAAGCTGAAAAATCAAAGCTTCCTTATTTGATAATTTACTTATTTGAACCTGACTTAATAAATTATCCTGATACTAGCTTACGTCATTTACAATTTATATATCATTCTATTAAAGCTCTGAATACAACTTTAAGTAAATTTAACAGACATGTTGATATGTACTATGGAGATGCTACTAGTGTTTTTAAATTTTTAACTGATCAAGTTAACATTAACCAACTATTTAGCATTCAAGAAAGTGGTACAAAATTAACATGGCTACGTGATAAAAACATAGCTTTACTCTGTAAAAAAAATAATATTACTTGGACAGAATTTCAAAGAGATGGAATTATAAGGGGTATTAAAAATAGAGATAATTGGAGTAAAAAGTGGCGTATGAAAATGCATCAACCCATTATTAAAAATAGGTACTCAACATCAATATTAAACAAAACAACACATCCTTTCAAATTACCTGAAAATTTTATATCAAAATTAGAAGTATACTCCAAAAGTTATCAACCAGCGGGTGAACAAAATGCTTGGCGTTACTTAAAATCATTTACTTTAAAAAGAGGATTTAAATATCATAAACATATTTCAAAACCTACTGAAAGTAGAGTAGCTTGTAGTAGAATATCACCATATTTAGCTTGGGGAAATATTAGCGTAAAACAAGCTTTTCAATACGTAGGCACCCATCCTAACGGTACTAATAATAATGCGGCTTTTTCAGGAATGCTGACACGCCTTCACTGGCATTGTCATTTTATCCAAAAATTTGAAGTTGAGTGTAAATATGAAACTCATTGTATTAATATTGGCTACGAATTATTGAAACATGACAAAAATGATGCTTTTATAAAAGCATGGAAAATAGGTAATACTGGGTACCCTTTAATTGACGCTTGCATGAGAGCCGTTGAAGCAACAGGGTGGATTAACTTTAGAATGAGAGCGATGCTTGTTTCTTTTTTAACCTTAAATTTAGATCAAGACTGGAGAGAGGGTACTTATCATTTAGCTAGGTTATTTCTTGATTATGAACCAGGCATTCATTTTCCACAATTTCAAATGCAAGCAGGCACAACAGGCATCAATACAGTACGCTTATACAATCCTATAAAAAACTCACAAGAACATGATCCGCAGGGAATATTTATAAAAAAGTGGATTCCAGAATTATTAAATGTTCCAACAGCATACATTCACGAACCTTGGAAAATGAATACTATGGAACAAACTTTTTGCGGGGTTACTATTGGAAAGGATTATCCACTACCTATTGTAAATCAAAAAGAAAGTGCAAAATTAGCTAGAGATAAAATTTGGGGACACAAAAAACATCCTGCTGTACAGAAAGAAAAAAATAGAATATTAAATACTCACGTAAATAAAATAAACTAAAATGCAATATACTAAACACGATATTAAACAACTAGATTGGGTAACCAAAATTAAAGTAATTAATTCTGTAACAGGTATAAAACCAGCTAATCTTATAGGTACTATAAGTAACAACGGTAAAACCAATGTTGCTATTTTTAGCTCGGTAGTGCATCTGGGTAGCGACCCTGCTTTAATAGGTTTTATAGTAAGACCTTCAGGAGAAATACCACGACATACCTACAATAACATTCTACAAAATGGATATTACACAATTAACCATATTCATCCTGAATTTTCTAAAAAAGCTCACTATACCTCCGCTAAATTAGATGTTTCAATATCTGAATTTGATCGATGTAATTTATCAGAAGAATATATTACCAATTTTAAAGCACCATTTGTAAAAGAAAGTAATTTTAAAATAGGAATGCGTTTTAAGGAAGCTATTGATATTTCTTTAAACGATACCATTTTAGTTATCGGAGAAATTGAACACCTTATACTACCCGAAAATGCAATTATAAATAACGATGTGAATTTAGAAACTACAAATAGTGTTGGAATTTCTGGACTAAACAGCTACTACTCTTTAAATAAAATAGCAAGCTACCCTTACGCTAGAGCAAGTGAAGTACCTGAGTTTTAAAAAATGAAAAAACAACACCTCCCTCAAAAAACATGTAAAGTATGTGAACGCCCATTTACATGGCGTAAAAAGTGGGAAAAGAACTGGAACGAAGTAAAATATTGCAGCCAACGTTGCCGAAAAAAAAAATGACACAAGTTAGTTTAGTATTTCCTCATCAATTATTTCAAAAATCTCCTCTTTTTGAAACCAATTCACCTATATATATTATTGAAGAATATTTATTCTTTAAGCAATACTCTTTTCATAAACAAAAAATAGCATTTCATAGAGCCACCATGAAGTACTATGCTAATTACATTAGTAATATTAAAAATATTGAAATACATTATATTGAAAGTATTAATACCATTTCTGATATAAGAATACTAATTCCTTATTTAAAAAGCATAAATATTACTCATGTTAATTATATAGACACGACAGATAATTGGCTTGAAAAAAGAATAAAAAAAGGATGTTCAAATAATAATATTACAACTAAAATATACAAATCACCTTTATTTATAAACACAAAAGAAGACTTAATAAGCTTCTTTAAAAAAGATAAAAAAAAATACCATCAAACGACTTTCTATAAAGAACAACGAAAAAAAAAGAACATACTTATAGAGCCAAATGGAACACCTACAGGTGGTAAATGGACTTTTGACACCGAAAACAGAAAAAAATACCCTACTAAAAAAACACCTCCTTCAATTCAATTTCCTAATACAGATAGTTACTATAAAGAAGCTACACAATATGTAAAAACTCACTTTTTTGCTAACTTAGGAAATCTAACAGAGTATGCGCTTTACCCAACTAATTTTAAAAACACGAAACAATGGTTACTTCAGTTTTTAGAACAACGATTTTTAGAATTTGGAACATACGAGGATGCTATTATTGCAGAAAACTCAATACTTAATCATAGTGTATTAACCCCTATGCTAAATGTAGGGTTGATAACTCCTAATGAAATTATAAAAACCTGTCTAACCTACGCAAAAGAAAACAATATACCCATTAACTCTACAGAAGGTTTTGTTAGACAAATTATAGGTTGGCGAGAATTTATAAGAGGTGTTTATGAAACCAGAGGAAGTGAAGAACGCACTACCAACTTTTGGAAATTTAAAAAGAAAATACCGGCTTCATTCTACAACGGAACCACAGGTATAAAACCTATTGATCAAACAATTAAAAAAGTACTTAAAACAGGCTACTGTCATCATATAGAGCGCTTAATGATACTAGGTAATTTTATGATGCTTTGCGAATTTGACCCTGATGAAGTATATAAATGGTTTATGGAACTTTTTATTGATGCTTATGACTGGGTAATGGTTACCAATGTTTACGGAATGAGTCAGTTTTCAGACGGAGGATTAATAGCTACAAAGCCCTATATAAGCGGTAGCAACTACATTATTAAAATGAGTAATTATAAAAAAGGAGAATGGCAAACCGTATGGGACGGACTATTTTGGAGGTTTATGCACATACATCGTAATTTCTTTTTATCAAACCCAAGATTAGGAATGCTAGTACGTATGTTTGATAAAATGCCTATTGAAAAACAACGAATGCACATAAACAATGGTGAAAAATATTTAACATCATTAAAAAATTAAAATCTCACCAAATAATATTTATAAATTAGAAATACTACTGCTTAAGGTAATGCTGTAACTCAGCTATTTTCTGAGATGTATTAAATACGCCACCATAAAAAGAAGTAACCGTAGCAGAGGTATCATCTTTAATACCTCTAGACGAAACGCACAAATGCTTTGCATCAATAATAACAGCAACATCATTTGTATTTAAAATAGCTTTTAAATTTTCCGCAATCTGATTTGTTAAACGTTCCTGTACTTGCGGGCGTTTAGCATAATACTGCACAATTCTATTCAACTTAGAAATACCAATAACCTTTCCTGAAGACACATACGCAATATGCGCTTTACCAATTATGGGTACAAAATGATGTTCGCAATTAGAATAAAAAGTAATATTTTTTTCAACCAGCATTTGCTTGTATTGATATTTATTATCAAATAATGCAATTTTAGGCTTATTAGCAGGGTTAAGTCCTGAGAACACCTCATCTATATACATTTTAGCAACCCTATTTGGGGTACCCTTTAAAGAATCATCTGTAAGATCTAAACCCATAACATCCATTATCTGAGCAAATAAATTAGAAATTTTTTCTTTCTTTTCATTATCAGACAATACAAAAGCATCTGCTTTCATGGGGGTCTCTAAACCAGTACACATATGATCATCTCCTATATCATCAATAGAAAAATCACCAATTATATTCTCATTATTAGCCTATATACCTTTTGTTTTTGATTTCATATTTTATTGCTATAAATACTTACACTATTAAAAACTCGGAATGATTATATAAATATCATCAAACACTCTAGCAAATTTAAACAATTGTTTAACTAAAAACTAAAAATAATAAACAAAAAACAAATACCATTATCAATTATATCTATGAAGCTGTTGTATATTTGCGTTCAATAAAAATAGAAAAACTCTTTTTAAAAACAGTTAACAATACAGTTATCCATTTTTTCCGAAATCAAAATATGTCTAAATTACCTAAAGAATATAAATTTATAGATCTTTCTGACTACGGAAGACCAGTAGCAAGAATAATTGTTAATCAAATTAAAAAAACCTCATACACTCCAATTGATGTTACCATATGGTTTATCATTTCAGGTCTTATAGCCATTACCTGCATACTGTTAGGTTACTATTGGGCAGCTGCTTTTTTCTTACTACTAAAATCAACACTTGATGCTGCAGACGGGGAATTAGCTAGAGTAAAAAAAACACCTTCACACACAGGTAGGTACCTTGACTCTGTTGCCGATATTATTTTAAACTTCTTTATTTTTGCGGCACTATGGTACATTACAGATGCTTTTTACATATATAGCTTTTTAGCCTTTTTAGCAATTCAATTACAAGGTACATTGTATAACTATTATTACGTTATTCTTAGAAACAACGTAAATGGCGATACTACTAGTAGAATTTTTGAACACAGCACACCAAAAGCTTTAAAAGGAGAAAAACAAAAAAACGTAAACCTTTTGTTCGGAATTTACAAAGCGCTTTATGGAATATTCGATAAAACAATTTATGCCCTAGACTCAAACGCCTCAGAAACCAAACGCTTTCCTAATTTATTAATGACAGCCCTATCTACTTTCGGACTTGGATTTCAACTTCTAGTCATAAGTCTACTGTTAGTTTTAGGACTAAAAGAATACATTGTTACATTTTTCTTATGGTACTCATTAATGATTCTCGTTTTTATAAGTATTCGAAAACTATTATAATTAAAAAGCAGTTTTAAATAAATTATTTCAAAAGCAACTCCAGCTTTACGCACTCGCTCTTTGCAAGGAACTCAAACAAATGCTTCAATCAGGACTAAGCTAATTTACCTAGTATAATATTTAAACACAAATGCTGTTTTAATACTTAAAAAATATTAAAACAGCATTTAAAAAACAACAACATTAATCTAACTAAATTTAAACATAAGGATACACTACATAATTACGCTTAGTTTCATAAAGTTTAATACTTAACTCTAAACTATCATCTAACAAAGGCTTAAGTATATTGTAAATAACCATTGCTATATTTTCTGCAGTAGGATTTAAAAATTCAAACTCCTTAACATCTAAATTTAAATTTTTATGATCAAACCTATCAAGCACTTCACGTTTAATAAGGCTTGATAAAATTTTAGTATCAATAACATACCCTGTTTCTGGATTACAAAAACCAATTACCTTAACCTCAATATCGTAATTATGACCATGGTAATTAGAATTATTACATTTACCAAAAACAACACTATTCTTTTCATCACTCCAATTAACATTATGCAACCTATGAGCAGCATTAAAATGTTCACAACGTACAATGGCAGTTTTATTCATATCTATAAAAATTGTAATTATATTAATTAGCCTTAAACTAACAAAATATTTTGTTTATAATTAACTAACAAAACATAAACAAAAATACAAAATATTACAATAGTTATAAAGAAGAGTTTTATATTTTTTAAAACACTTTTTATCAATAAATAAAATAGAAGTTTTAGGGTACAGAGGTTAATAAATTTATAACAGTCATAATTTATTAAAAAACAAACAACTTATATAAATGAAAAAGTTAATTAACAATATTGAGGTAAAAATTATATACAACAACAAAAACGACTAAGCATTAAATTTTCAATTGATATTGTTATTATTAAAATATTTACCCAACAAAAAGCTCCTTACATTAAATGTAAGGAGCTTTAATTTAAAATAGTAGCGGGAACTGGACTCGAACCAGTGACCTTCGGGTTATGAGCCCGACGAGCTACCTACTGCTCTATCCCGCGATTTCGAGTGCAAATATACAATCTTTTACATACCCGACCTAATAAAAATTGTTTTTTATTTATTTTTAAATTTTAAGCATAAAAAAAGCTTCACATTTCTGTGAAGCTTTTGAGCTTAGTAGCGGGAACTGGACTCGAACCAGTGACCTTCGGGTTATGAGCCCGACGAGCTACCTACTGCTCTATCCCGCGATTTCGAATGCAAATATACAATTTTACCTTTCATTTATCCAAACAAAATATCTTTTAAAACAACAAAATATATAACTGTTAGATTATCAGAGCTATAAAAAAAACATTTTCTAATTCAAACAACTTATATTTGCCAAATGACACATAAAGCAGGATTTGTAAACATAATAGGAAACCCAAATGTTGGGAAATCAACTTTAATGAACGCATTAGTTGGTGAAAAATTATCAATCATTACTTCTAAAGCACAAACAACAAGACATCGTATTTTAGGAATTGTAAACGATGATAACCATCAAGTTATTTTTTCTGACACCCCAGGTATTATTAAACCTGCTTATGAATTACAACAATCTATGATGGATTTTGTAAAATCGGCTTTTGATGATGCTGATGTTTTAATATACATGGTTGAGGTAGGTGAAAAAGAACTTAAAAATGAGGCCTTTTTTAATAGAATTATTAATAGTAAAATTCCTGTAATATTATTATTAAATAAAATAGACAAATCTTCACAAAATGAAGTTGAAGAAAAAATAGAGTACTGGAAAAATAAAGTTCCTAATGCATTTGTCTATGTAATTTCTGCTTTAGAAAAATTTAATGTTGATTCAGTTTTTACTAAAATTATAGAATTACTTCCTGAAGCACCCGCATTTTACCCGAAAGATCAATTAACAGATAAACCTGAACGTTTTTTTGTAAACGAAAAAATACGCGAAAAAATTCTAACACATTATAAAAAAGAAATTCCATATTCGATAGAAGTAGAAACAGAAGAATTTTTTGAAGAAGAAAACATTATCAAAATCCGTTCTGTAATTATGGTAGAACGCGATACCCAAAAAGGAATTATTATAGGTCATAAAGGAGCCGCGCTTAAACGCGTAGGCACAGAGTCTCGTAAAGACTTAGAGTTCTTTTTTGACAAAAAAGTATTTCTAGAACTATACGTTAAGGTAAATAAAAATTGGCGTACTAACGACAAGCAGTTAAAACGTTTTGGCTATAAAGATTAATTGATATTCATTAACAATAGTTTTGTAAAATCCTTTAATTCATCCATCTGTTTTTTACCTACAGATTTACCCATTGACCCAACAAAATAAAGTACTATCCACAGTATAGGCAATACAACCAACATTACTATAGGTAGTACAGCTACTCTTTTTAAAGACCAATTACTATACGCCATAACTCCAAAAATCAAAAAAGCGGTAGCAACAACAAAGTGTAAGAACATAAAAAAGGTCCAAACTTGGGGTTTTGGACCAAATAACCCTTTAATTTTAGACGTTTTATCAGTTAATGACTCTACTTCTAATAAAAGCTGTGGCGACCAAAAATGAGTTTCACAAACAGGCACATCAATAACAACGT
This sequence comes from Tenacibaculum aestuariivivum, assembly GCF_964507685.1. GTDB lineage: Bacteria > Bacteroidota > Bacteroidia > Flavobacteriales > Flavobacteriaceae > Polaribacter > Polaribacter aestuariivivum. Next base: position 1,976,254 of record NZ_OZ208414.1, on the reverse strand, counting down.
GATTGTCAATAATTTTCATTTTATACTTTAACTCATCAGATAAATGATTTTTTATTTCACTTAATAAAACATCAGAGTTCAATTCAAAATCAATTTGAAATCGAGGCTTTAAAAAAATTTGATTATATAATTGATCGTCCATACATAAAATAATTCTGCTACAATGTACTAAAAATACTATACTCTTTAAAATTACGCTTAAACTTAGTTACGTAAGTTGTATCTTTGCACAAATTTTCGCATAATGAGTAGTATTGTAGCCATTGTTGGAAGACCTAATGTAGGTAAATCCACTTTATTTAACCGTTTAGTACAACGCCGTGAAGCTATTGTTGATTCTGTAAGTGGGGTAACAAGAGATAGACATTACGGAAAGTCTGAATGGAACGGAAAAGAATTTTCGGTAATTGATACTGGTGGATATGTTGTCGGGTCTGATGATATTTTTGAAGGAGAAATACGCAAACAAGTTCAGTTAGCTATTGAAGAAGCTGATATTATTATTTTTGTAGTTGATGTTGAGCAAGGAATTACACCTATGGATGACGAAGTTGCAAAAATATTACGTCAAGTTAAAAAGCCTCTTTTTATGGCGGTAAATAAAGTAGACAATGCAATGCGTGATGCGGATGCCGTTGAATTTTATAACTTAGGTTTAGGTGAATATTATACTATATCATCAATAAATGGTAGTGGAACAGGTGAATTACTTGATGCTGTTGCCGAAGTTATACCTGAAGAAGAAGAGGTTGAAGTTAATGAACTTCCTCGTTTTGCTATAGTAGGTCGTCCTAATGCAGGTAAATCTTCTTTTATTAATGCTTTAATTGGTGAGGATAGGAATATTGTTACAAATATAGCGGGTACTACTAGAGATTCTATTGATACTAAATACAATCGATTTGGTTTTGAATTTAACTTAGTAGACACTGCTGGGATTCGTAAAAAATCAAAAGTAAAGGAAGATTTAGAGTTTTACTCAGTAATGCGTGCAGTACGTGCAATTGAACATTGTGATGTAGCTGTTTTGGTAGTAGATGCAACTCGTGATTTTGAAGGTCAAGATGAAAAAATATTTTGGCTAGCTGAAAAAAACAAAAAAGGTATTGTTATATTGGTTAATAAATGGGATTTGGTTGAAAAAGAAACCAATACTATGCGTGATTTTGAAGCTCAAATAAGAAGAAAAATTGCTCCTTTTACAGATGTACCTATTATATTTACTTCGGTATTAACAAAGCAACGTATTTTTAAAGCTATTGAAACGGCCGTTGAAGTTTTTGAGAACAGAAAACGCCGTATTCAAACTAGCAAGTTAAACGAAACGATGTTAGAAATTTTAGAACAAAATCCGCCACCTGCAACCAAAGGAAAATATATTAAAATTAAATACTGTATGCAGTTACCTACTTATACGCCTCAGTTTGCTTTTTTTGCAAACTTACCGCAATATGTTAGAGATCCGTACAGGCGTTATTTAGAAAATCAACTTCGTCAGCATTATAACTTTAATGGAGTACCTATTATAATTTATTTTAGACAAAAGTAAGTTTAACATAAACTAACTATTTAAAAGTAGTTTTTTCATTTTCTTTTTAAATTGATGTATCAATTTTTAAAAAGCGATTGAAAAAACTACTTTTTTTATACCTATAGCTTAAAATATATTATTTAAGTACTGTAATTTTTAAATGACTACAAAAATTATTAAAAGCCTAGCCCCGATTGTAGCATTTGTTTGAGCTCTCTTGCTTTTTTTTTGCAAGAAGCGAGTGCGAAAAGCGGGAAATAGCTACAAAAACAATAGCTGTTATTACTCAAATTATCCTTATTTTTAATAATTAATAATGAAACTATTATTTACTATATGCTTACTTGGAAAAAAATTATTCACTTTGCAGTAAATGGAAATCCAACACCAATAAAAAGAGTTGAAAAAACCGAAACTCAATGGAAAGAATTACTTACTGATGAACAGTTTAGAATTACCCGTTTAAAAGGAACTGAACGTCCTTTTTCAGGTGATTTATGTACCTCTTATGAGCAAGGAAAGTATACTTGTACTTGCTGTAACACACCTTTGTTTGATTCTACTATTAAATTTGATTCAAGTTCTGGCTGGCCTAGTTTTACCCAACCAATTGCCGAAAATGCCATTAAATATCATAGAGATAGTACTTTGGGAATGGTACGAGTAGAAGTTTTATGCAATACTTGTGATGCACATTTAGGACACGTTTTTCCTGATGGTCCTGAGCCTAGTGGTTTAAGATATTGCATAAATTCAGAATCAATGATTTTAGAAAAAATTAATAATGACAACTAAAAATTTACAAACAACTACTTTAGGCGGTGGATGTTTTTGGTGTACAGAAGCTGTTTTTCAAGAAGTCAAAGGTATTGAAAAAGTAGTATCGGGTTATGCTGGTGGCAATGTACCTGGGCATCCAACTTACCGTGAGGTTTGTTCTGGCCTAACAGGACATGCCGAAGTAATTCAACTTACTTTTGATGCTAATATTATTTCGTATCAAGATATTTTAATAATTTTTATGACCACTCACAATCCGACAACCTTAAATCAGCAAGGAGCGGATAAAGGAACTGAATATCGTTCTGTAATTTTTTATCATAACGAATCGCAAAAAGAAATTGCAGAAGTTGTTTTAACTGAAGTTGCCCCTTTTTATGAAGATAAAATTGTTACCGAAGTTAGTTCATATACTATTTTTTATGAGGCAGAAAAAGCACATCAAAATTATTACAGACAAAACCAAACACAAGGGTATTGTAGTTTTGTTATTTCGCCAAAATTAGCAACACTTCGAAAATTGCATGCTCATAAATTAAAGTAATTTACCGTAATTTTGTCAATCCATTTATCCAAACACAAATGAAGCTTAACATTCAAGATACTTTTACAAAAGAATTACCTGCCGATAAAATTTTAAAAAATACAAGAAGACAGGTTTTAGATGCTTGTTTTTCGTTTGTTGAACCTAAAAAAACAGCAAATCCGAAGTTACTTCATGTTTCCCAAGAGATGTTAACTGCAATTGGATTAACTAAAGAAGATGCAAAATCAGAAGATTTTGTAAACATTTTTACAGGAAATAAAGTCTTAGAAAACACACATCCATTTGCGATGTGTTATAGCGGACATCAATTTGGAAATTGGGCAGGGCAATTAGGTGATGGTAGAGCCATCAATTTAACTGAAGTTGTACATAATAACAAACGCTGGGCAATACAATTAAAAGGAGCTGGAGAAACTCCATACTCAAGAAATGCTGACGGATTAGCCGTTTTACGCTCATCAATAAGAGAATATTTATGTAGCGAAGCAATGTTTCATTTAGGTGTTCCAACAACTCGAGCTTTATCATTAAGTTTATCTGGCGATCAAGTATTAAGAGATATGCTATACAACGGAAATGCAGCCTATGAAAAAGGGGCAATTGTAAGCCGTTTAGCTCCTAGTTTTATTCGTTTTGGAAGTTTTGAAATTTTATCATCTAGAAAAAATTATCCTGCTTTAAAAACGTTAGCAGATTATACGATTGCTAATTTTTATCCTGAAATTAAATCCGAAGGAAAACAAAAATATCTTGATTTTTTAACCCAAATAAGAAACCGAACTCTTGAAATGATTGTCGATTGGCAACGTGTTGGTTTTGTTCATGGCGTTATGAATACCGACAATATGTCTATCCTCGGATTAACCATCGATTACGGTCCTTACGGATGGTTAGAAGGCTATGATGCTGGCTGGACACCAAATACAACTGACAATCAACACAAGCGATACCGCTTTGGAAATCAATCGCAAATTGGTGTTTGGAATTTATTTCAATTAGCAAATGCCCTGTTTCCACTTATTGAAGAAGCACCGCCTTTACAAGAAATTTTAGATGAATATGCTGATATTTACAATAAGCAACAATTAAAAATGATGAAATCGAAAATTGGTTTATTTTCTGAGGATGCGAATGATAAAGAATTAATTGGTCGTTTAGAAGAAACTTTACAATTAACGGAAACCGACATGACGCTTTTCTTTAGAAATTTAGCCCTAATTTCTTCAGATGATACTTTTGAAACTGCTTTCGATAAAATAAAAATTGCATTTTATACGATTATCGAAGTTAAAGGTGAAATCAAAAACCATTGGCAAAATTGGTTTAATCGTTACCTGAAAAGATTGCAACAAGAAACCTTATCTGATTCTACAAGAAAAGAAAAAATGAATGCCATAAATCCGAAATACGTATTGCGGAATTACATGGCACAATTAGCTATTGATGATGCTAACAATGGTAATTATAATTTAATTGATGAATTATATGAGTTGTTAAAAAACCCATACTCTGAACAACCAAAACATCAAAAATGGTTTGCAAAACGTCCAGAATGGGCTCGTAATAAAATTGGTTGCTCGGCTTTAAGCTGTAGTTCTTAACACATTATTTATAAAACACATTAACTGCTATTTCCTACTTTTTGCACTCGCTTCTTACAAAAAAAGCAAGAGAGCTCAAACAAATGCTACAATAGAGGCTATGCTTTTTTATAAAATTATGCTACTAAAATATAGCTTCAAAAAAATAAAAAAAATTAATAATAAAAAAATGATAACACAACAACTAGTACTAATATCAGGTGCTATATTCGGAGGTTTAGCAGTAATTTTTGGTGCATTTGGCGCACATGCTTTAAAAAAAATTTTATCAGATGATCAATTAAAATCGTTTGAAACAGGCGTAAAATATCAAATATATCACGCCCTTGTTTTATTATTTATTGGAAGTTCATTTTCCAATCCAAATCAGTTTATGAGTTTATCATTTATTATAGGAACTATTCTTTTTTCTTTTAGTATTTACGGATTAATTTTGTCAGACGCTAAAGGTAAAAAAATGAAATTCTTAGGTCCCGTAACACCATTAGGAGGTTTATTACTAGTAGCTGGTTGGATACAATTATTGCTAACTTTTATTTAAGCGAAAATTCATATAATTTACCACCTTTTGAATGTGCTTTTTCATCAGTAATATAAAGTGTCATATTATCTTTAAATGTGATACTTTCTTTTTGAGAAATATGTTCTAGTGAAAACTCTTTAACATCTCCAGAAAAAAAGTTGTCGCCAATAAAATTAGAAAACACAAAAACCGATTGATGATTTAACAAAGCTACTTTTTTTTCATCAGGTGATATTGTAGCACCCGTAATAACACTAGCTAAATTAGTACACGTTTTAAAAGTAGTAATATATTGTGCAATATGGTTTCCTTTTTTAGCAGGTATATGAGAAGCTTGTAACGCCGTAATTACCTTTAACTCTACTCTTGGTAAAAATGTATAAAAACCCGTTTTTATACACCAAACCTTCCGCGTCAAAAAAGCGATTTTTCTTTTTTGGTGGAAACTTTTTTTGAGCTGAATACCCAAATTTAATCGTAGTTACTTCAACAAGGTTTTTAACTAATAAATCTTGATACTTAATTTTAAGTATTCTTAATTTTTTTCGTTTATTATTATTGTTACCAAAGTCTGCAATATATAATTTCCCTTCCTTATCAGAAGTTATATCTTCCCAATCATTATTTTTAGCATTTACAGCTACTTTATTAACAATATCTCCCTTTTTATCAACTTTGTAAATAAAGGGTTTATTTCCGCCATCATTAAGCATCCATAACAAAGCTGTATTATTGTATTTTTCAATACCAGAAACCTCTTCTAAAGTTTTTGGTAAATTATTTATTAAAGTTAATTTACTATAATTTTCACAGCTAATCAATATAATAAATAGGCAAAATATTAATATTTTATTCATAAAAATATTTTCTTTTACCAGCTACCACCAGCTCCACCTCCACTAAAACCTCCACCACCAAAACCTCCACCGAAGCCACCGCCGCCAAAACCTCCACTAGAAGAGCCACCAAAGCCACCGCTACCAAAACCTCCACGACCGGCACTACTTAAAATTATGGTTTCTAAAAGGCTTCTTGAATCAGATTTTCTATAGCCTCTAGAACCATCATCGCCGTTTCCTTTATCACCTCGTGATATTATAATAAAAAATACAATTAAAATAACTACAAAAATAATAAAGCTCGGATCAAACGTATCCTTTTGTTTTCTAGTTCCCTTATATTGTCCATTTAATACTTTAAAAATTTCAGTTGCCCCATCATCTAACCCTGCATAAAAATTCCCTTGCTTAAAATGAGGAATTATAGCATTTCTTGTTATTTCACCAACAATCCCTGCTGTTAATTTATGCTCAACCCCATACCCAGGAGAAATCCATATTTTTCTATCATTTTTAGCTAATAATATAAAAACACCATTATCTTCTTTGGCTTGTCCAACACCCCATTTATGTGCCCATCTTGGTGTTAAAACACCAATACTCTCACCATTGGTACTATTTATAATAGCTACCACTATTTGTGTAGATGTAGTGTCAGAATATTGAATTAATTTATGCTCTAAAGTAATTTTTTGTGTTTCTGAAAGCAACCCAACATAGTCGTAAACACTAGTTTCCTCTTTAGGTTTTTCAGGAATTTTAAACCCCTGAGAAAATGCTACTTGAACAAATAACAATCCAATAACAAATAATAAAATATGTATAGCTTTTTTCAACCTAATTTACCCTTTAGATATTTCGTTAGACAATTCGTCTTTATCATTAACTTGCCATGGAAAATGACTTTTTAATTCTTCTCCAGCTTTTAAAATTCCGTTAACAATACCTTGTTTAAAATCACCTTTTTTAAAGTGATCTTGCATAACATTCTTTGTTGTATCCCAAAAATTTTCAGGCACCACGTTATTAATACCCTTATCACCATAAATAACAAATGTATGATCTTCAACGGCTACATAAATTAGAACCGCGTTTTGCTGTTTGGTATTAAACATTTTTAAAGATTTAAACACATCTAGTGTTCGTTTAAAAGCATCTTCTTTACCAGAAGATGCTTCTATATGAACTCTAATTTCACCAGAAGTATTTCGTTCAGCTTTTTTAATAGCTAAAATAATTTCCTGCTCTTCTTCTTTAGAAAGAAAATCTTCTACTTTAGACATTTAAAAATTATTACTTTTTAGAACCAAAATCAAATTTAATATCTGGTGCTTTATCTGCTCCTTCTTCTGATGCAAAATAAGGTTTCGCTTCAAAACCAAACCATCCTGCTAAAATTGAATTGGGAAATACTTTAACGTGATTATTATAAGGTTTTATAGCTTCGTTATAACGAGTTCTAACAGTAAGTATTTGATTTTCGGTACTTGCTAATTCATCTTGTAACTTTAAAAAATTCTGATTTGTTTTTAAATCAGGATAACGCTCTACGGTTACCAATAAACTTTTTAACGCGCCACTTAAACCTCCTTGAACTTTATTAAATTGTGCTAATTGCGCTGGTGTAATTTTAGATGGGTCAATATTTATAGATGTTGCTTTTGCTCTTGCTTCAATAACATCTACCAAGGTACTTTTTTCAAAATCAGCAGCCCCTTGTACTGTTTTAACTAAATTGCCAATTAAATCACTTCTTCGTTGATAAGCCGTTTCTACATTACCCCAAGCTTCAGCAATATTTTCATTTAACCTAATAGCTGTATTATTAAAACCTACAACCCACTTAAATACTGAGAATGCTACTATTGCAATAATAATTAAAGGCACTAACCATTTTTTCATAATTTTTGATTTTAATTTTATAATTGATTTTTAATTTTTTGTAAAGCTGCTTTTACAACCTCTAATCTACTAATAATTTCGTGATTATTTATAACATCTTCGGGGTTTCTCTTAAGCTTTTTTTTAGCCCCATCTAGAGTAAAACCTCTTTCTTTTACTAAATTAAATATTAGTTTAAAATTTTCAATATCCTCTTTCGTAAATAACCTATTTCCTTTTGCATTTTTTTTAGGCTTAATTACATCAAACTCTTGCTCCCAAAACCTAATTAGCGATACATTAACTCCAAATGCTTTAGAAACTTCTCCAATCTTATAATATCTCTTTTCAGGTAACTCTACATACATTTTGTGCCTAATTGTAATTAATCGTATGATTGTCCTTTTTGTTGTGATGCCTTTTGCATTGCTACAAATTCTTCTGGCGATAAATCTCCGTAATAATAATAAATAGGATTTACCGGTGTTCCATTTTTATGCACCTCGTAATGTAAATGTGGCGCTGCAGAACGGCCTGTATTACCTACATAACCAATTAAATCACCACGTTTTACTTTTTGCCCCTTTTTTGCTACTATTTTACTCATGTGAGCATAAATAGTTTCATACCCATAACCATGATCTATATACACCACTTTACCATAAGAAGAGCTACGGTGGGCTTTTTTAATTTTCCCATTACCTGATGCAAAAATAGGAGTACCTGTTGGTGAAGTAAAATCCATTCCATTATGCATTCTCCACGATTTTAAAATAGGATGTAATCGCATACCGTAACCAGAAGCCATTCTTTTTAAATCTTCATTTTTTACTGGTTGAATAGCTGGTATAGATGCCAACATTTTTTCTTTTTCTTTTGCTAAACTAACAATTTCATCTAACGACTTAGATTGTACTACCATTTGTTTAGACAAAATTTCTATTTGTTTAGTTACGTTGGTAATCATGGCACTATTTTTAAAGCCCTCTAAATGCTTATACCTGTTAACACCGCCAAAACCTGCTTTACGTTGTTCATCTGGTATTGGGTTTGCTTCAAAATAGGTTCTATAAATGTTATCATCTCTTTCTTGAAGTTCAGATAACCTTTCTGATAACATATCTAGTTCTTTAGACATCAACTCCGTGTGCAACTTAAAATTTTCAAGCTCTCTTTTCTGTGACCTTTCGTTAGGTGACATTAAAAACTGACTAAAACCTATAAAACCAAAGAAGGCTATTAATAAAATACCAACAATACCTAAAAAGGTTTTTTTATACTTTTCACTTTTTTTTGACTCTATTTTACGATATGATAACGTATCAGGATCGTAATAATATTTTACTTTCGCCATAATGCTAAATGTACTATTTTTATGTTCGTTGAACAAGCAACTTTATTAATGAAGTACTGATTGTAAACACACAAATTTACAAAATGTTTTAAAACTACTTCTAATTAGCTGTTTTTTAATGATTATTTAACAAAAATCTAAATAAAAAAGAACATTTTTTAAAGCGTCCCTTTTATTTAGATTTGTTTTTTTTAAAAAAAAGCTTTTAAAACTCTTGTTTTTTGATAGTTTTATTAAATAATCCGAAATAACCTAAAGCTCTTTTTCCTGTTGTTTTGTTGAAAATATTTCCTTCTAAATTAGCCGGTGGCCCGGAGAATAATTGTGAAAAAAAATCGTCTTCATCAACATCTTGTACCTCTGTTTGAGTTAGATAATTTCTAAAAAAATTATAATTTTTAAGACTTATATTTGAAATTTCTACTTCTACACTTTTTGCTGTATCTTCTATTTCAGTAAAAGCATCTTCATTTCCTTGAAATAAAACATCATTTTCAACAAAAAATTCAGTAAAAAGGAAATCTCCTTTTTCATTATAAAATTTATAGATTATCAAATAAAAATCTTTTTGAGTTACTGAAGAATCCTTAAAAGTTACTCGGGTATTTTCATTATTTATAGTGATGCTTTTTACCTCAACTTTTTCTTTAAATAATTCAGGAGATGATTCTAAAACAGTTCCATCTTCTAAAATTATTTTTACCCAATAATAATTATTTTCTATCGGATTAAATTTATTTTCTATTTCATACACGCCATTTTTTTCTGCCAAAATTAATAGGTCTGCAACTTTCTCTTTAGCCCCATCTGTTAATTTTGTATATAAAGAAACTCTTGCTGTATTTATTGGTTTTTTAGTAGTTACATCTACAGGTACAGTTTGTTGTATATCTACAAAAATTATATTATTTTTTGTCATGCCTCCTCTTATTATAACGTGAGGTTCATGTATATCATCCAACGGAATTGTTTCTGAGCAACTAAAAAAAGCAACCGTACTTATAGTCAATATGAATAATGTATATAGTAATTTCATTTTTTTAAAATTTAAAATTATATGTAACAAATGGTATTGGAGCTCCAAACATCGAAAATTGTTTTTTATTTAATGTTTTAGATATTCCTACATTTTGATTTTGCTTATTAGAAAAAGTGTAATAATTAGAAAAAGCATTTTTTCTTCCATAAATATTATAGACACCAAAACTCCAACTTCCCTGCCACTTTGAAGTTGTTTTTTTAACAGGTGTATATGTCAAAGAAACATCTAAACGATGTGTATTTTGCATTCTATAAGCATTTCTATCAGAATAGGTAAAAACAGTTTCATCTTGATTATCACCGTAAACACCTCTCCCTGTTATTATTGTAGTTGGTCTTCCTGATTGAAATGTAAAAAAAGTTCCCATAGTCCATTTATCGCTAAACTTATAGTTAGCCGTTGCGTTAAATATATGAGGCTTATCGTAATTTGATGAAAAATATGCGCCGTTATTTATATTTTCTGATGAAAACTCACTAACAGTTTTTCTTTTAGAAACCGAGTATGTATAATTTAAATTACCTGTTAGTTTTCCTTTTGTTTTATGTACCGAAAATTCTGTTCCGTAGGCATATCCTTTTGCAGGTAATAATTGAGTTTCTATATTTTTATTGATAAATAAATCGGCATTATTTACATACTCTACCAAGTTTTTAAAATCCTTATAATACCCTTCTACCGAAAAATTATAATTTCTATTTTTACTATCAAAAGCAAACCCAAAAGAATATTGATTTACCTCTAGTGGCTTTACATATTTCCCTGAAAGCTTCCAAACATCAAATGGTAGTGCAGCACTACTATTACTCATTAAATGTATATACTGATACATTTTATTGTACCCTATTTTTAATGATTTTCTATCATCAACATCAAATTTTAATGATAAACGAGGTTCAAAACCAGCATACTCCTTTATAGTTTCACCACTTTTATACTTCATTTGCCCCGTTACTGTACTTAGTGTTTTTGGAAGCCCTGAAACATATGAAGCTACCTCATACGGACCAAGATTTCTAAAGGTAGAATAACGCACTCCTAAATTTAGTGATAACTTATTCCATTTTTTTTCTAGTTCATAATACGGTGCTATTTCCAAGCCTTTTTCTACTGAAAAATCAATATCATTAACTCCTTTTTCAGTACTAGTTACTTTAGCGGGTGTAAATCTATAATACGTTCCATGTATTCCAAACCTCATTTTTGTATCTGGATTCAAGTAATAGGTGAAATCTGGTTTAAAAATATAGTTTTCTACGGATGATGTCCACTCAAATGAACTACCTGAATCTGTTTGTGAAGGACCTTCATTTTCAGCCGCTAATTTATATTTATAAGAACTATAAATTGTTGATACATTCATAAACAATTTACTAGAAAATATATGATTCCAGCGTAAACTTGTTGTAGCATTGTTCCATGAAAAATCTATTTTACCTGCAGGTTCTTTTTTGTCTTTTTGTGTTTTCTTATCATATACCGTTTCTTCTGTTGCTTTAAATTTCATTATATCTTGACCAAAATATCCTGATAAAAATAATTTATTATTATCATTTATATTCCATGCTAATTTTGTATTTAAATCATAAAAATACATTTTTTGTTTTTTCAAATCCTCTCCTGCTAATGGAAAAAACAAATCAAAATAAGTTCTACGTCCCGATACTAAAAAACTAAGCTTATCTTTTTTTATGGGGCCTTCTAAGGTTACTCTTGAAAATAACAAACCAACACCTCCTTCTCCTTTAAAAATTTTAGAGCTACCTTCTTTTTGTCTCATATCTAATACTGAAGAAGCTCTACCTCCAAAACGTGCAGGAATACCTCCCTTGTAAAATTTTATATCTTTTAAGGCATCGGCGTTAATTGCCGAAAAAAGCCCCCATAAATGAGATGAATTATACAATGGTGCTTCATCTAACAATAATAAATTCTGATCAATATTTCCACCTCTAACATTAAATCCACTAGCACCTTCCCCTACTGTACTAACGCCTGGTTGAGTTAAAATTGCTCTTGTAATATCTGGTTCACCAAAAAATGCAGGAAGCTTTTTTATTTCAGAAGCTTTCAAACTAGAAACGCCCGTTAAAATTGTTTTTAGTTGACTTTTACTAGTATTTATTGATTTTATAACAACTTCTTCTAAAGCATTTTCGGCTAAAGTTAACTCAAAATCTCTCTTAATATCTTTATTTAAAACAACCTCAAGTTGTTTACTTTTATAACCGATATAAGAAATTTCGACAACATAAATACCTTTTAAAAGTGTCATCGAATAGAAACCATATTCATTGGTAACCGTTCCCTTTAAAGGATTTTTCACAATTACATTTGCACCTAATAATGTTTCTCCAGTAGTTGCATCTTTTACGGCTCCACTAATAGTATATTTTTGTTGCTGTTTTTTTAAGATATCGTTTTGATAAATGTATTTTTCTTTAGATAAAATTATTAATGTATTTTTTACTTGATACTTTATTGATGTATTTTTAAACAATAATTTCATTACTTTGTTAACATTTTTATTAATTACGTTTATTGTAAATTTTTTCTGAATGTTAACTTCATCATTATTAAAAACAAAATTATAATTAGTTTGTTTTTCTATTTGATTTAAAATAACATCTAAACTTTTATTTTTATAATTAAGTGTTACGTTATTTTGAGAAAAAGTATTAGTTGCCGCTATTTGCAAGCAACAAAACAAAAAAATTGATAAGGTGAGTTTCATTAAAAACGAATGTTTTTTTGATACATTTTTTAACCCCAATGAGGTTATAAATTGTTTGTTTTTCATAGATTTGAATGTTGTTAAATGGTTTTGTTCAGTTAAAATTAAATTTATCAGCATTATTAAATAGGAGAATTGCCGTTCTCCTATTTTTTATTTTATAATCCAAGTGTTTTTTTGAGTATTAAAATGATACTCAAAAAGTTTTGTTATTTTTAATATTTCTAAAATTTCTCTTATAGGCATTGTTTTTTCAAAAGTTCCGGTAAATTTTACGTTTGCTATTTTTTCATTTTCAAAATGAAAATTCAAATTATATTGATTTTTAAAATCTGTTGCTATTTCTTTAAATGCTTTGTTCTTAAATTGAATTTTACCTTCTCTCCAAGAAATAGTATTCATTTTATTTGTTATAACAGATTTTAAAACTTGTTTATTTTTCTTCAGAATTCTTATTTTATCATTAGGTAACATTATCATTTTATTTTTTTTAGAATCTGTAGCACTAACCACTACTTTCCCTGTAAATAAAACGGTTTCATAATAATCACTTTCGTTATAATATTTAATATTAAAGCTAGTTCCTAAAGCTTTAACTATAACATTATCTGGAGTTTCTACCGTAAACGGATGCTTTTTATCTTTTGCTACTTCAAAAAAAGCTTCTCCTTCTAAACGGATGGTTCTTGGAGCATTCTCTTTATATGAAATTTTACTTGAAGCATTTAACCAAACAACAGATCCATCTGAAAGCGTTACTTCCTTTTGTTCTCCGTAAGTTGTTGCTATATGTATTTCTTTAGATTGTGTTATAAAATAGGTGAAAAAAGAAGTACTTAATACTATTATTACTGCCGCAGCATATTTAAAGAAAAGCTTTTTAAAGTTATTTTTCTTTTCCCTACTTTCTATCTTTTTGAAAAAGGCGGTTTTATTCTTTTCTATATTAGGTGTAGCTACACTAATATTTTCTTTAGTAATTTGATTGATTTTTTTTATTTTCTCAAATAATTGTTCATCATATTCTGTTGAGTTTTTCCATCGCTCAACCTTAGCTTTAATGGCAACACTTGCTGTGTTTGATATATAAGCCCAAAGGTCTGTTTCTTCAATTTTGTCTCGCTTCATAATAATATGAGATTTATTATAAAACGTTTCTAAACAACAAGTACCCTATTTTTTTATAAAAAATTCACTAATTCTTTTCTAAAAACTTGCAAAGCCTTTGAAATATGAGCTTCTACAGTTTTTATTGATATATTTTTGATAGATGCTATTTCGGCATAAGTATGCCCTTTATCTCTTGAAAGCTTAAATATTTCAATTGTTTTTTGAGGAAGTAACGTATATACTTCTTCTATTGTTTTTTGTAAATCCCATTCATTATTTATTTCTTCTTCAATATCTTTATTTAAAACATACAGATTTAAATGTTTATTTTTTACGTTTTCTTTTCTAAAATGATCTACAATTTTATTTTTTAACGTTATAATTAAAAAAGATTCTATAGATCGATGATTTATTTTCATAGAATCTATATTTTCCCATAGTTTTATAAAAGTCTCTTGTAATAAATCATTTGATATACTTTCATCCTTTACTATTTTTATCACATAATTATATAATCTTTCATAGTGTGTATCAAACAACGCTGAAAAATCTACCTTTTCTTTTAATTTCATCAATTTTTTATGCTAAAAATTCATTTAATACGTTCTTTTAAATACATTTAAATAAAATTCATTTTATCTTATTTTTATTCAAGCTGATTAAAAAACATTTTGCTTTGATACTACTAAATATCTTATTTTTGTCTTTTTCAATTAAGTAATAAAATACTTAGCAACTAATATAATAACTATTTTAAAACTACTTCTAATTAGCTGTTTTTTAATGATTATTTAACAAAATTTTCGAGCTCAAAACATATGAAATCTCAAGAAATAAGATCAAAATTTTTAGAATTCTATAAATCTAAAAATCATGCTATTGTTCCGTCTTCACCAATGGTGTTAAAGAATGATCCTACTTTAATGTTTGTAAATGCAGGTATGGTTCCTTTTAAAGAATATTTTTTAGGACAGAAAAAAATAGTTGATGCTAGAGTTGCTGATTCTCAAAAATGTTTACGTGTTTCTGGAAAACATAACGATTTAGAAGAAGTTGGAAAAGACACCTATCACCACACATTATTTGAAATGCTTGGAAATTGGAGTTTTGGCGATTACTTTAAAAAAGAAGCAATTGCTTGGGCTTGGGAATTACTTACCGAAGTTTATAAAATAGATAAAGACATTTTATATGTTACTATTTTTGAAGGTGATGAAAAAGAAGGCTTAGAAAAAGATACAGAAGCATATGATATTTGGAAACAATATATTGCTGAAGACCGTATTTTATTAGGAAATAAAAAAGATAATTTCTGGGAAATGGGCGCACAAGGACCTTGTGGGCCTTGTTCTGAAATTCATATTGATATTCGCTCTGCAGAAGAAAAAGCAAAAGTTTCGGGAGCATCTTTGGTAAATTTAGACCATCCGCATGTGGTAGAAGTTTGGAACTTAGTTTTTATGCAATTCAACCGTAAAGCTGATGGAAGTTTAGATAATTTACCTAAAAAACATATCGATACTGGTATGGGATTTGAACGTTTATGTATGGCGTTACAAGGCGTACAATCTAATTATGATACCGATGTTTTTACTCCGATTATTAGAGAAATAGAAACTATTACAAACGTAAAGTATGAAAATACTGAAAATTTAAATGAAGAAACAGACATCGCAATTCGTGTAATTGCCGACCACGTTCGTGCCGTAGCATTTTCTATTGCCGATGGACAATTACCAAGTAATACTGGTGCTGGTTATGTTATCCGAAGAATATTAAGAAGAGCTATTCGTTACGGATTTACATTCTTAAATCAAAAAGAACCTTTTATATATAAATTAGTTGCCACTTTAAGCGACCAAATGGGCGATGCTTTTCCTGAAATAAAAGCACAAGAACAATTAGCTAAAAATGTTATTAAAGAAGAAGAACAATCGTTCTTAAAAACATTAGAGCAAGGTTTATTATTACTAGATACTATGACAGCTAATGCTGGAAACAAAGTAATTTCTGGTAAAAAAGTATTTGAATTAAAAGACACGTATGGTTTTCCTGAAGATTTAACAGCCTTAGTTTTATCCGAAAAAGGATTAAATTATAATAAAGAAGAATATCAAGAAGCTTTAAAACAACAACAAAACCGAGGAAGAGCTGCAACAGCTATTGAAACTGACGATTGGAATGTTTTAATTGAAGATGATGAAGAGGAATTTATTGGGTACGATACTTTAACTGCTGATGTTAAATTAACGCGATACAGAAAAGTAACCACTAAAAAAGATGGTGAACAATATCAATTAGTTTTTAACATGACTCCTTTTTATCCTGAAGGTGGTGGACAAGTTGGTGATGTTGGGCATATTGAAACGTCTAACGGAGATTTAATTTATGTTGTAAATACAAAAAAAGAAAACAACTTAATTATTCACTATACTAAAACTTTACCTTCTAATTTAACAGAAAGGTTTAAAGCTGTAGTAAATAAAAATAGTAGAAATTTATCTGCAAGTAATCATACTGCTACGCATTTATTACATCAAGCATTACGTACAATTTTAGGAACTCATGTTGAGCAAAAAGGTTCGTTAGTTAGCCCAAAACATTTACGTTTCGATTTTTCTCATTTCTCTAAAGTAACTTCGGATGAATTACAAGAAATTGAAGATTTTGTAAATGCTCGTATTCGTGAAAATCTTTCTTTAATTGAAAGAAGAAATATTCCGATGCAACAAGCTATTAATGAAGGGGCTATTGCTTTATTTGGCGAAAAATATGGAGATGCCGTAAGAGCCATTAAATTTGGTCAATCAATGGAATTATGTGGAGGAACTCACGTACCACAAACTGGTGATATTTGGTATTTTAAAATAAAATCAGAAGGCGCTGTTGCTTCAGGAATTAGAAGAATTGAAGCAATTACAAATGTAGCTGTTGGTGATTATTTTGAAGATATTGAACGCAACTTTACTGATATAAAACAATTATTTAAAAATCCTAAAGATGTTGTAAAATCGGTAACTAATTTACAAGACGAAAACACTGCTTTAAAAAAGCAAATTGAGCAGTTACTTAAAGAAAAGGCTGAAAATTTATCTGGTGAATTAAGAAATCAATTGCAAGAAATAAACGGTGTTCAGTTTTTAGCGACTAAAGTTGCTTTAGATGCCAACGGAATTAAAAATTTAGCATTTGCTTTAGGAAAAGATTTTAAAAATTTATTCTTATTCTTTGCTTCTTCTGAAAAAGCAGATAAAGCAATGTTAACTTGTTATATTTCGAAAGAATTAGTTGAAGAACGTGGTTATGATGCAGGAAAAGTTGTTAGAGAATTAGGAAAATTAATCAACGGTGGCGGTGGTGGTCAAAAATTTTATGCTACTGCTGGTGGTAAAAATCCTAACGGAATTGAAAAAGCCATAGAAGGTGCTAAAGAATATATTGTTTAATGACAATATTAAAAAAGATAGCAAAAAATTCTAGCCCCGATTGAAGCATTTGTTTGAGCTCCTTTTTTGATTTTTCTTCAAAAAAGAGCGAGTGCGGAAAGCGGGAAATTGCTTCAAATAAAAATAATATTAAAAAGGTTCAAAGATTTAATTCTTTGAACCTTTTTATTTTGTAATTAATTTAAGGCTTCTTTATAAGTCGAAATTGCTCTTTCTCGGGCAAACTTATGTTCAACCATTGGCTGTGGATAGGTTAATTCATCAAAATTTTCAATCCATTTTCGAATGTATTGTAAGTCTTTATCGAACTTTTTTAATTGTGCTTCAGGATTAAAAACTCTAAAGTATGGCGCAGCATCACAACCTGTTCCTGCTGCCCATTGCCAATTTCCGTTGTTTGCCGACAAATCATAATCTAATAGTTTTTCGGCAAAATACGCTTCACCCCAACGCCAATCAATTAACAAATGTTTGCATAAAAAACCTGCCGTAATCATGCGTACCCGATTGTGCATATACCCTGTTTTATTTAACTGTCGCATGCCTGCATCAACCATCGGATACCCAGTTTCGCCTTTACACCATTTTTTAAATTCGGCTTCGTTATTTCTCCACGGAACGGCATCGTATTTTTGCTTAAAATTATTCGTAACCACTTTCGGAAAATGAAATAATACTTGCATAAAAAACTCTCGCCAAATCAGTTCGTTTAAAAAAGTAGCATTGGTTTTTAAAGCAAATTGCACCATTTTACGAACACTTACCAATCCGAAACGGAAATAGGGCGATAAATATGATGTTTTATCGATAAAAGGAAAATCTCGAACTTCATCGTAATTCGTTAGATTTGATAAATTATAAGGCTGTACTTTTATACTACTTTCATTAAATCCTATTGATTTTAAAGAAGGAATTTCTGATGTAAATTGATGAAAATTATCAAAATTTATTTCAAAATCTTTTAAATCTTCTTCGGCATTAAATTTCTGTAACCACTTATTTTTATAGGGCGTATAAACTGTATATGGCAATCCGTCATTTTTGGTAACCTCAGCTTCTTCAAAAATAACTTGGTCTTTATAACTTAAAAAATCAATACTTTTTGATTTCAAAAATTGACAAATTTCTGCATCTCTTTGTAAGGCATACGGTTCGTAATCTTTATTTGTATAAACTGCTGAAATATCAAATTCTGATGTTATTGTTTTCAATACTTCAAGAGGATTTCCTTTTTTTATCAATAAAGATGAACCAACTGCTTTTAAATCGGTATCTAATTGCTCTAATGTTTGATAAATAAATGAAACTCGGGCATCGTTTTCTGGTAGTTTATCTAAAATTTCTTCATCAAAAATAAATATTGGCAGTACTTTATTTGATGAATTTAAAGCATTAAATAAAGCTACGTTATCTTCTAAACGCAAATCTCTACGAAACCAAAATATCGCGACTTTATTTGCCATTAAACATTTTTTCTAAAATTATAAATCGATATTCAAAAATACTTGTTAATTGTTTTTTGATAAAAAGAGCTTGTGCTATATGTCCTAAAAAACCGAACGGTATTTTATAGGAAATTTTATCTTTCATTAGCGTATTTCCGTTTGGCAAGGCTTCAAAAAAATGTTCGTGATGCCACATTGAATAAGGTCCGAAACGTTGCTCATCAATAAAAAAAGCTTGTTCTTTTACTTGCGTTATTTCTGTTACCCAATTTGTTTTTACAAACGGAACTGGTGCTACTTTATATGTGATTATTTGTCCTGGATAGGCTTTTTTATCAACTTTTGAGGTAATATTAAAACCCATTGATTTTGGGGTAATATTCGCTAAATTTTCTGGTGATGAAAAATAATCCCACGCTTTTGCTAACGGCATTTTTAATTCTTGTGCTGTTTCTAGCGTATAAATTCCTGAGTGTTTTTTAAAATTCATCATTTATAAAAGGCTTGTTATTTTAGTACTCATTGGTTTTGTAATTGAATAGAAAACATCAATTAATCTTCCTTCTTCGTCAACTAAATATTTTTGAAAATTCCATTTTACAGACGAATCCATTTTTGCATTTTTTTCTTTTTCTGTTAACCATTGATATAACGGATGTTTGTCAACTCCTTTAACGGCTATTTTTTCGGTTAATGGAAAATCGACTCCAAAATTTAATTTACAAAATGATTTTATTTCTGATGCTTCACCAGGTTCTTGTTCTCCAAATTGATTACACGGCAAACCGATGACTACTAATTTATCAGTATATTTTGATGATAATTCTTGTAATCCATCATATTGCTTGGTAAATCCACATTTAGAGGCAACATTCACAAATAATATTTTTTTACCTTTATATTGATTTAAATCTAATCTTTTTCCATCAATTCCTTTAATTTCTATATCGTATAAAGGTTGATTAGGAGTTACTATTTCTGAATTTGATAAAAAACTAAATAATGTCATAAGTAGTATTATTGATAAAGTTATAAGTAAAGTTATTTTAACTATTTTCATTTACTGAAGCGTTATTTTTTCTATTGATACATTAAATTTTTCGTTCTTTTTGTTACCTATCAGAATTGCTATTTCTGAAATGGTAGTTGCTGAATAATTTGGTACATCAACTAAATTACCTCTAGACGAAGCATAAAACTTATGTAAAGGCAAAACAATTTCTGTTGATTTATTAGTAGTTTCAAACGGTTGAACATACCAAAAACGCTGGTCTTCTTTGGCTTTTATTCTAAACTGATAATTTTTACCATCGCCTTTTAACTTTATAACTAGATTTGTTTTTTTATCATCAAAATTAATAGCGATAGGTAATCTTGTCATTGCAAAACCACCATTATTATCTAAAGAAACAGCTCCTGAAAAAACAAGTTGTTTATCGTTATTCAATTTCATAGATGATGTCGATACTCCTCCCATAACATCATCATTTGTGATAATCCAGTTTTGGGGAATTGTATTTTTATCAAAAATTATTACCTCATCATTCATACATAAAAAAATAGTGAATAAAATTAGCCATTTCATTCGAGTACAATTATAATTTTACACTTACAATTCCTGCATCCATAGGAATAATTTGCCCTGTTATTGAACTTGCATCGTTTGATAATAAATAACTAGCCAAACCTGCTACTTCTTGTGGTGTTAAATATTTTTTTAGCGGATGCCTGTCTTGCATACTCTCTTGTTGCTTTTCGTTTCTTAATAAACGCTTTGCAAGTGGCGTATCTGTTACAGTTGGAGCAATAGCATTAAAACGAATTTTAGTTACATACTCTGCCGCTAACGATTTTGTTAAGCCTTCAACAGCCGATTTACTCGTAGCAATACTTGCATGAAAAGGCATTCCTAAAGCAGAAGCAACTGTACTAAATAAGACCACGCTTCCGTTATTTTTTGCCAAACTAGTTTCGTATGCTTTTAAAGTATTGATTGCGCCTATAACATTTATTTCAAAATCAGTTTTAAAATCAGCAACTTTAAGTCGCGTAAATGATTTTAAATTGATACTTCCTGGGCAATAAACCAATCCATTAATATTTTCTAAAACTGGTAGTTCATCATTTAAAACATCACATGAATAATGCGTTACATTTTCGTGTTCTTCGGGTACTGTTCTACTTATATTGATGATTTTATGTGTATATTTTAATTTATTTACAATAGCTTTTCCGATACCCGAGCTACCTCCTACTACTACAATTTTTTTCATATTTTATATATTTATGATTCGCTATTTATTATTTAAAGCTACTTTTTTACCAAAGCATTTATCATTCCTTTAAAAACAAAAGCATGAAACGGTAAAACGGAATACCAATACAATCGTCCTAAAACCCCTTTGGGTCTGAAAACTGCTTTTTGATGTAAAGTATCATTTACTATTTTGAACTCTAACCAAGCTTCTCCTGGTAATTTCATTTCAGCAAATAACAAAAGTCTTTTTTCTTTTTTATCAGCCAATAAAACACGCCAAAAATCTAACGGATCACCAGCTTCTAAAGATGTATTATGTGTTCTTCCTCTACGCAAGCCAACTCCTCCGAAAATTTTATCAGCATAACCTCTTATTTTCCATAACCAATTAAAACTATACCAACCATTTTTTCCTCCAATTGACCAAATTTTATCAAGGGTAAAAGCATCATCAGTAACTTTTACAGTACGCTCATCAATAAAACAACCGTATTGTGGTATTTGAATATAATCCGATAATTGAGCTTGAAAAACACCACTACTAATAGCATCTTTCCAACTTGATATTACCGCATTTTGTTCTATTCGTTGAAAAGCTAAATCGACCGATTCTTTATAAGAAATAGGCGATATATTTAAAATTTGATTAATATTACTCGATTTTGCTATTACCTCAACTTTCATACTATCCACCAAAGCTTGTGCTAAATTAAAAGATGTAGAAGTTACAAAATACAACCAATATGATGATAATTTTGGCGTTAAAAGTGGTAGTGTTAAAATGTAACGTTTAAAGCCTCTTACTTCTGAAAATTGCAAAAGCATTTCTTTATAAGTAAGCACTTCTGTACCACAAATATCAAAGGATTTGTTATACAATTTTTCATTTCCAACGGCACGTTCTAAAAAAGTTAATACATCTCTAATTGCAATTGGTTGCGATTTTGTATTCAACCATTTTGGCGTAACCATTACGGGTAACTTTTCAACAATATCTCTAATAATTTCAAAGGATGCACTACCGCTTCCAACAATAATTCCTGCTCTAAAAGTGGTAAGTGCATATTTTTTTGAAGCTAAATTTTTCTCTACCTGAAAACGAGAAGCCAAATGCTTAGACAAAGAACTATCATTTACAATACCACTTAAATAAATGACTTGTTTACAGTTTGTTTTTTCGACAATATTTTTAAAATTCTTAGCGCAAGTTTGCTCTAAATCTTCAAAATTAGTAGCATCCGTAGCCATTGAATGAATTAAATAATACGCAACATTAATATCCGAAGGAAAAACAATTTGTTCGATTTGTAAAAAATCAACTTTTATAAACGAGATATTCTCTTTATGTTCTATTTCATCTGGAATTCGTTTTAAATCACGGACACAACATATTAATTCATGACCTGCATCTAACAATTTTAACACCAATCTTTTTGCAATATATCCTGTTGTTCCTGTGATTAAAATTTTCATTTTCTTGATGTTTTACATACTTATTAATTTATACTTTAAACTTACACGCTATAAAATATTATAAACTCTTATAATTATTAATTTTTATATGAGTCGATTTTAAATCGTGCATTAAATTATACAAACCAAAAAATGTTCTGTTGATATAAATAAAATGTTTCGAACCTCTGTTACCGTTCATTTTTTTCAACTCAGTACTTTTTGCATATTTCTGTCCTAAATCGGCTATTTTACCAAAGAAAACACCATCAGAAAAATCAAAATCTTCTTGCTGAAAAGGCGATGTAAATAAATACAACATTTCGTAAAACAATTCTTTAAAAAAGGCTTTCTCTTCTTCGGAATCGTCTTTTTTCAAAATTTCTAATTCGTATAATTTACTTTCAAAAAAAGCAGGATTTTCAATATTTTCTCGTTTAGCTAATTCGAAATACGGTATATAAAAATTTTGAGGTACCTCCTTCATACATCCAAAATCAATAACAATTAAATCATTTTCTTTAGATACCAAAAAGTTACCAGGATGAGGGTCGGCATGTACTTTTTTTAACACATGCATTTGATACATATAAAAATCCCATAAAGCTTGTCCTAATTTATTTGCCGTTTGTTCATCATATCCTTTTGATGTAAATTCCGACAAATGAATTCCGTCCATCCAATCCATTGTTAAAATTCTATCCGTAGAAAATTCTTCGTAATATTTTGGGAATTTTAAATTTGGAATATGTGCACAAGCATTCGCTATTTCGTTACTCTGTGCTAATTCTAAAACGTAATTTGTTTCTTCTAATAGCTTACTTTCAACTTCTTTAAAATATTCATCAGAACCTTCGCCCCTTATATTAAACATTTTCATAGCAATCGGTTTTACCAATGCTAAATCCGTAGAAATACTATTTGCAACACCAGGATATTGAATTTTAACAGCCAATATTTTTTCGCCTATCGTAGCTTTATGAACCTGTCCGATACTTGCCGCATTTACAGATTCTGCTGTAAACGTGTCAAAAACATCTTCAGGTGTTTTGTTGAAGTATTTTTTAAAAGTTTTGACTACTAAAGGTCCTGAAAGTGGCGGAACAGAAAATTGCGATAAAGAAAACTTTTCAACATACGCACTTGGCAGTAAATTCTTTTCCATGCTCAGCATTTGCGCTACTTTTAATGCCGAACCTTTTAATTCTTTTAAACCGTCATAAATATCAGTTGCATTATCTTCATTTAACTGCGCTCTTGCTGCTGCTTCTGATTTTGTGATTTTATTTCCGTAATACTTTGCATAGTTTACACCTAATTTTAGTCCTGTTGTTACTAATTTAGTTGTTCTTTCTATTTTTGATGTCGGTATTTTATCTAATCTTTTCATACTGAAGTTCCTTTTTCTTTCCATAAAAACTTCGCTAAATCAATAACGCTTTTTACGGGGGTTATTTGCTGAATATCAAAAGCAGCTTTGACTGTTTTTTCAATAAAAACATCAGTTTTTTCGAAGTTTGAAGATTCATCATCAATCCAAAATTTTAAAATCATTAATAACTGCACCCAATAAGCTTCGGTTATTGTTTTATCTTGAATTTTATTGATTTTATCATTCTTAAAATCAATTTTTTCTAATTCAATATTACTAACATATTTTAGAAATTCTGAACGTAATTCTTTTAAAACTGATAGTTTTGAAAAATCTGATTTTATATGTTGAAACTGTAACAAAACATATGACCTATTTGCTGTTAGTAATTCAAAAAAAGTGTAGTAAAAACTCAATAATTTATCTTTTGATGTATAATCTTTATAAGCTTCTGTTTTATGTAACAAATGAATTGTTTCTTTTGCAAAAACTCCAAATATTGATTTTTCTAAATTTTCAAAACTTGAAAAATATTTGTAAAATTCAGACTCTTCAAATTCATTTTTTTGAGCAAAAGCGTAAATAGAGGCTGGTTTTCCTGAAATTAAAACCGTATCCATGTACAATTCTATAATTTTATCTTCTGTAATAATTTCTTGATTTCCCATAATTTTAATTATAAAATACGATGTAGGCGTTTAAACTTGTTGCAATAGTCATCCATATTAAATATGGAAGTATAAATAATGTAATCCCTTTTAATTCTCTTAAATTTTTAAAGGTAAAATATCCGATTAGCAACCATAATAAAGTAATAACAACTAATCCGATAAGAGTTAAATGTTGATTGAAAAAAAAGTAATTCCAACCTACGTTTAAAATCCACTGAACACTAAAAAGTATTGTCAATTTTTTATCTAAAAAAGGAAATTTAAAACTCAACTTTGTCATATAAAAAGCAAATAATAGCATAATTGTTGACCAAGCTGCTCCAAAAACCCACCCTGCAGGTGTCCAAGGTGCTTTATTTAAAGATAGATACCAATCTGTTTTTGGACCATCTTCCATTAATACAACACCAATTGCCAATGCTAAAAAATTGACAACTAAAAAGATTAAAAATCGTATATATTTATTTTGTTTCATTTTTTTGTTTTTTCAGATAATTAAAAATTAATTGTATCGAAAATAATAAAGTAAAGGCATAAAAAACATCTTCAAAAGGAATTGTGAAAATTCTAAAATTTAAATTTTCTGCATTATTATACCAAACCACAGGAGCATCAATAAAACTTCCTGTTAAAATTCCGTTTACTAATAAAAAAGGAACTAAAACAACTAAAAAACTAGGATAATATTCTTGTAAAGCTTTTAAATTATTTTTTAATCCGAAGAACATTAATAGCAAAAAAGTACTGAAATTTACAGTTGTATACCATTTTCCAAAATTCAAAACCAATAGTATAAATGCTATTAAAATCAATAAAAAACTTAACAATACAGTTATCGATTTAGATAACTTAAATTGAGGTGCTAAATATTTTAAAACCTCATGCGTAAACAAACAAGCGTACGGAATGCAAAAGAAAAATAACCATTCTTCAATAGGCATTTCAAGCAATTTTATTCCTAAATAATAATCAGGATTAAAACCCCAAACACCAATTTTTGTAAAAAAAGCATCCCAAATTAAAAAAGGAATAGCTATCAATAAAATACTTATAAATATAATTTTAAAGTATTGTATAAAATGAAACTTTTTTTCGAATATACTATACAATAAAGGCACACTCAAACTTCCTAAATTCAATATAAGATAAAGATATTCGCTCATTATTTTTTATTAAATCATTGTTTTTTATTAAAATATTTAAACGGAACAAATAACATTCCAAAACACTCTCCATCTGGTTTTCCTAAATGCTTGTGATGTATTTTATGTGCTTTTCGTAATCCTTTTAAATATTGATTGTTGGTGTTTTTAAACCAATTGAAACGCCTATGAATTAAAACATCGTGAATTAAAAAATATGCAATTCCATAACACAAAATTCCTAATCCAATAAAAAATAAATAATTTAATGCTGGATTAATTCCGAAGTAAAACAACAACATACTCGGTATGGCAAAAACCACAAAAAAAGCATCATTTTTTTCAAACACATTCGGGTATCCTGGCTGGTGATGGTCTTCGTGTAAATACCATCCAAAACCGTGCATTATATATTTATGAGTAAACCAAGTAACGGCTTCCATTATTATAAAAGTTAGCAGGGTTGTAATTATAAATAACATTTTAAATAAGATTTAGTTTATATTTCACATAACTTCTTGCCAATAAATTAATTTTCATTGGGTCTGATATTCTAATTCTTGTGTCCATTATTTCTGATGATGGCGTTGCTTTTAATTTATTAAGCAATTTTTTATAATATCGATACGCCATGTAAACACCAAATTTTGCTTCAACAGGTAATTTTAAAATACCATTTTCGTAGGCATAGTCAAAATCAGCTTCAATATCTTTAATAATAATTTCTTTAGATGCTTGGTCTAACTCATTCAAATCTACATTAGGAAAATAAGAACGATTTAACACCTGAATATCATCTTTTAAATCTCTTAAAAAATTTACTTTCTGAAATGCTGAACCTAAACGCATTGCTGCATCTTTTAATTCGTTGTATTGATTAGCATCACCATTTACAAAAACTCGCAAACACATTAATCCAACAACATCTGCCGAACCATATATGTACTGTTTATACTCTTCCTCTGTAGTGTATTCTGTTTGATGTAAATCAGCTTTCATACTCTTTAAAAAAGCCTGTATCAAATCATCTGTAATTTTATATTCTTCAACAGTCTGAATAAATGAATTCAAAATAGGATTTAAACTAACGCCTTCTTTTTTTGAAAGATAATACTCATTTTCAAACCTAATTAATAAACTCTCTTTGTTATATGTATGAAAAGAATCTACTATTTCATCAGCAAAACGCACAAAACCATAAATATTATAAATAGCGGCACGTATGCTTGGCGATAACATTCTGGTAGCTAAAGAAAAAGAAGTACTATATTTTTCAGTAACTAACTTACTACAAGCATAAGAAACCTCATCAAATAATTGTTTCATTTTTAATGGTGTTTTAAAATTAAATCTGAAGCTATTTTACCCGAAATTAATGACGGTGGTACACCCGGTCCTGGAACCGTTAATTGCCCAGTAAAGAATAAATTTTTTACTTTTTTACTTTTTATTTTTGGTCTTAAAAAAGCAGTTTGTGTTAAAATATTTGCTAATCCGTAGGCATTTCCTTTATACGAATTATAATCGTTCACAAAATCGTTCACACAAAAACTCTCTTTAAAGATAACATTTTCTTTTACAGATTGCTGCGTTAATTTCTCTAATCTATTTATAATTAAATCAAAGTACTTTTCTCTAAGCTCAGGAGTATCGTCAATACCTGGAGCTATCGGAATTAAAAAAGTAGCTGCTTCGTTATTAATTGGTGCAAAAGAATCTTCTGTTAATGAAGGGAAACTTGCGTAAAACATCGGGTCTTTTGGCCAACTTGGATTGTCATATATTGATGCCGCATGCACATCGAAATCAGTATCAAAAAATAATGTATGATGACAAACATCTTTTAGTTTTTTATCAAAACCAACATAAAATAATAATGATGATGGGGCAAAAACTTTTTTATCCCAATATTTTTCAGAATATTGTCTATAATCTTTAGGTAATAATGTTTCTGTATGATGATAATCAGCACCGCTTAAAACAATATCCGAAGCAATAAAATTACCATCTACTACTAAACCAATAGCTTCTCCTGATTGATTAAGTTTAATTTCTTCAACATTGGCTTCAGTTTTAAAAGTTACGCCTAAATCTTTAGCCAAAGTTACCATTGCTTCAATAACTTTATACATTCCTCCTTTAGGGTGCCATGTACCTAAAACAAAATCAGCATAATTCATAAAATTATAAAAAGCGGGAGTATTACTAGGTTTTGCTCCTAAAAATAATACCGGAAATTCTAAAATTTGAATTAACTTTTTGCTTTTTATTTTTTTACGAACTTCTTTTCTAATACTTGAAAAAAACTGCGTTATTTTTCCAATAGTAACAGGAGTTACCAACTCTAAAGGCGAAACTCCCGGATTATATACTAAATCATTTATTGAAACATCATAATTATATGCTGCTGATTTTAAAAATTCTTTTAAATGAACAGAACTTCCTTTTTCTTCTGCTTCAAAAATTTCATAAATTTCCTCAACACTACCAGGAATTGTGATAGAATCTGCCGTGTCAAAATAAACTTGATATGCCGGATCTAACTTTTCTAACTCATAATAATCTGATGGTTTTTTACCAAAATCTGCAAAAAATTTTTCAAAAACATCTGGCATCCAATACCATGTTGGACCAATATCAAATGTAAATCCATCTTTCACCAACTGTCTAGCCCTACCTCCTACAGTTGCATTTTTTTCTAAAACCACAACATTATAGCCTTCCTTTGCTAAGTAACAAGAAGCTGCCAAAGATGAAAAGCCGGAACCAATTATATGTATTGTCTTTTTCAATTTTATTTTATTTTTCGAATTACCAATATAATACTAATAGTTTTCAATAAAGCGTATACACTTTAACAAGTAATCAAATTTACATATTCTGTTTAACTTATGCAATATTTTATTAAACAAAATAACAACTACATAAAAACTAAAAAAAATTAAAGTGTTTTTAAAAAATCTATAACTGACGGGTACAATAAAATATTTGACTTAAAGTTAATATCTTTTACTTTTCCTGTTTTACTTCCTACAGCAATCAATTGATGTTTTGTGTTTTTTAATGCGTTTTCAATTTCATGAAAATAATCTGCAATTTTATCATCATAAGGCTGAACGGTTAATGAAGTTATAAAACGAACTTCGCTATCGCTCTCAAAAAAGTAGTTTAAATTATTTAAAGGTAAACTTTGCCCTAAATAAATTGTTTTATTACCTCTTAAAACCAATTCATAATTCAAATACATTAATCCTAACTCATGTATTTCATTTTCTGGCAAAAACAACACATACATAATATTTGAACTTCCAACACTATACTCTAACACCTCAGTACTAATTTGAATTTTCTGAGCTATTAAGTTTGATATAAAATGCTCATGAGCAGGCAGTAAAGTATCTGTTTGCCACAATAAACCTATATGATTTAAAAAGGGTACAAAAACGTCTTTAAAAATTTCTCTAAACGTTTTTTTATTTAATAATTGATTATAAGTGTTATTAAATAAAACTTTATCAAACTGAAACATAGATAGTTTTAAAGAATTAATAGCCTCATCATTCAACGCAGTTTTCAAAGCTAATTCCCTGGCTGCTATAACAATAGACTCATTAGACATTGCAGCTATCTTAGAAATTTTAAAATTATTTTTATTCAACAAAACAACATTTAATAATTTCAAAAGATTCTCTGATGAATAATACCGAATATTAGTATCTGTTCTTTCGGGCGATAATAAATTATATCGTTTTTCCCAAATACGAATGGTATGTGCTTTAATACCTGAAATATTCTCAAGATCTTTTATGGTAAAAGTTTTTTTAATATTGTTCAATTTATTGCGTTTTAAATTAGACAAATATACATTTTTCATTGAATTTAAATTAAAACTTCTTTATTTGATCATTTTATATTTACTTTTGGTACGCTTTATTTTATAAAATGAAACTTCAAACACAAATTCCTTTCAAAAAACAAACAAACAATTTAATAAATCATAACTCTAAACTATTATTGTTAGGATCGTGTTTTTCTAAAAATATTGGAAATAAATTATCATACTCTAAATTTCAATCTACACAAAATCCTTTTGGAATTTTATTTCACCCAAAGGCTATTGAAAAATTAATTACAGATACTATTAACAAAAAAAAATATACGGAAAAAGATATTTTTTATCACAATGAATCTTGGCATTGTTTTGATACACATTCTAGTTTAAGTACTTCAAACAAATATGAAGTTTTAGAAAATTTAAACACGGCAAATACAGCAACATTTGAGCATTTAAAAAACAGTAGTCACCTTATAATTACTTTAGGAACCTCATGGGTATATCGTGAAATTTCTTCGGGTGCTATTGTAGCAAATTGCCATAAAATTCCGCAGAAAAATTTTTTAAAAGAAATTTTAACTATTGATGAAGTTACTGAAAGTTTAGAAGCTATTATTGCTTTAACAAAATCTGTTAACCCAAATATTTCAATTATTTTCACAGTTTCACCTGTTCGTCATATAAAAGATGGTTTTATTGAAAATCAACAAAGTAAAGCGCATTTATTAAGTGCAATTCATTCAATTATTGATACTAAAAAGAACGTTTATTACTTTCCTTCCTATGAAATTATGATGGATGAATTACGTGATTATCGTTTTTATACTGAAGATATGATTCATCCAAATAATACAGCAATTAATTATATTTGGGAAAAATTTATAGAAGTTTGGATTTCTGAACAAAGTAAAGAAACCATGCAAAAAGTAGCAACGATACAAAAAGGATTAACACATCGTTCTTTTAATCCGACATCAGAAGCACATCAGAAGTTTTTAAAAAATATCGAACAAAAAAAGGAAACACTTCAAAAAGCATTTCCTTTTATTAAATTTTAAAAACAGTACTTATTTTGTTAAATACTGATCTACATTTTGCCAAGGACCTCC
Organism: Tenacibaculum aestuariivivum; assembly: GCF_964507685.1. Lineage (GTDB taxonomy): Bacteria > Bacteroidota > Bacteroidia > Flavobacteriales > Flavobacteriaceae > Polaribacter > Polaribacter aestuariivivum. The sequence goes on along the minus strand of NZ_OZ208414.1, from coordinate 1,945,583 downwards.
ATTAATAACATCAATTCCTTGTGCTACTAAAAAATCAGTTGCCTGACCACTTCTAGCCCCACTTCTACAAACAGCAATTACAGGTTTTCCCCATGCTTTAATTTGCTCAACTTGCTCAGGAATAAAATTTAAAACAATGTGTTTTGCACCTTCAGAATGCCCTTCATTCCACTCTGCTATAGTTCTTACATCTAAAATAACTGCTTCGTTACCTAAATATTCTTGTATTTCTTTACCCATGTTTTTCTTTCTAAATAAATTAAATAATCCCATTTATTGTACTATTTATCTGACAACAAATATAATCCGTTTTCTATTAATGCTTTGTAACCATTGTTACTTTTTAAGCTTTCTAAATATTTTTTTAAGGTTATTTTCATGGAATAATCATTATTAAAAGCTAATTCGTACAACTCTAAAACTAATAACCAATCCTTTGGATATTCATTTTTAAGTATCTTTAAAATTGTTTCAATCATCTTTTCGTTAACAGTATCTTTTTCTCTACACTTTCTTACATCAGCATACATTTGATATAATTTATTATCAGCTTCTGAATATTGAATTTTATGTGTTTTAGTTTCAGATACTTTCCCTATATCATCAAAAGAATCAACATCCGCAGGTCCTGAATATGCTGAAACTAACTCTTTTCCTATTACCATATCGTAAATTCCCCAAGATGGTTCAAATAAAATTTGCTCCTTATAAGTAACGGTACAATCTTTTAAAGACACAATTAAAATTTTACCTCTTAAATCGCGTGTTCCTGTAATAATTTTACCAGCAACAATTACACCACTTTCAAATTCTAGATTTATTATTTCGCCTTCATAAATTCCGTAGGCTTTTAAATCACGCGGACTCATATCTTCAATAGGTAAATTAATTCCTTTTAACTTTCCTACAGGACTTCCAAAACCTTCAGCATGATAACTAATTCCGTGACCAATTAATTCTTTATCTCTGTTTGATAAGGCAGTATTTCCTGTTGTTTGTATGTAGGCGATTTTCCCTTTTTGATCTTCAATTACATTCGTAAAAATTCCTGATATTTGAATTCCTGTACTTAACTCAACAGTTCCTAAATTTTTAGAATTGATTAACTTTTCAACACCTTTTAAACCTCCTGTTCTAAGTGCCATTGTATTAGCAAACTCATCTAAAACTAAACTTAAATACGCAAAATTTGGCGTAACAAATAACTGTGGTTGTGGTTTTGTAATATCAAAATTCTGAGTAGCCGCGGCAACTGAATACGGTACTTTTGTAACTTCCAATTGCATACACCATTTACTTTCTCCTATAGATGATAATAAGCCTGCACCGTATATCTTCGGATTTTCAGTAGTTCCGATTAATCCATATTCAACCGTCCACCAATGTAAGTTTCTTATTTGTGCCATTTCAGATAATTCGCCCATATTATCCTGTAACCAAGTTACCTTTTCTTGTGCGTCATCTATTGATTTTTTAGTCGCATTAGGATCTTCTTTTAAAATAGATAATAATCGAATTGCTTCATACATTTCATAATCTTTTGATGATGAAATTGCTTTTGAACCTATTTCACCAAAACGACGTAAATATTCGGCATATTCAGGATTTGCAATAATTGGAGCGTGTCCTGCCGCTTCATGAATAATATCTGGTGCAGGTGTGTATTCAATGTGATTTATGGTACGAATATCCGAAGCTATTACCAATACATTATATGCTTGAAATTCCATAAAAGCATTTGGAGGAATAAAACCATCAACAGAAACAGCAGCCCATCCTATTTCTTTTAAAATACGATTCATACCCTCCATACGCGGAATATCATCAACAGAAACCCCTGTTTGTTTTAAACCTTTTAAATACGACGCATGTGCTACATTAGCTAAATAACTAACATTCGTTCGCATAACATAACGCCAAACCGCTTGATTTTGGGCGGTATATTCGTTGTATGGTTGTTTTACAATAAATTTATGTAAGTGCTTTGGTAACTTTTTAGTTACTTCATTTAACTCTAAATGAGATTCCATACCCTAAAATTAATTATTAACTGGGTCTAATTTAACTTATTTATAGTTTACAAAAAGTCAATATTTATTAAATTAATATAATTCGTATCTTTACTATTGTAAATTATATTAAAATGAGAAATCGCAGAAGTTTAAAAATCAGACTATTAATAGGAGCTGCTATTGCTATTTTTGCCTTGGTAAAATATTGTGCTAGTGCAGAAATAAACCCGTATACTGGTAAAAAACAACATATTGCAATTTCTCCAAAACAAGAAATTGCCATCGGTTTAAGTAGTGCCCCACAAATGGCACAACAACATGGTGGTTTACATCCTAATAAAGATGCTCAATTATTAGTTGATAAAATTGGTAAAGAATTAGTTGTTAATAGCATTGCTAGAGAATCTGGATATCCTTTTGAGTTCCATTTATTAAGAGATGACAGAACTATAAATGCATTTGCTTTACCTGGCGGACAGGTTTTTATAACCTACGCTTTGTTTTCTAAACTAAAAAACAAAGATCAATTAGCAGGGGTTTTAGGTCATGAAATTGGACACGTTATCGGACGACATTCTGCAGCTCGTATGGCAAAACAAGATTTAACACAAGGTTTACTTTCTGGTGCTTCTGTTGGTTTTGACCCAAGTACCGCACAAGGAATGGCAGGAATTGCAAATGTTATTAACATGAAATATGGTAGAGGTGACGAATTAGAAAGCGACGAAATTGGCGTTAAATTAATGTTGGATGCTGGTTATAATCCTGAAAGTTTAATTGGCGTAATGCAAATTTTAAAAGCTGCCGCAGGACCTAACAGAACTCCTGAGTTTCAAAGCACACACCCCGACCCTGAAAATAGAATCGAAAAAATTAAAAGTGCTATTCGTAAGTATCGTAAATAATTATTAAAAAATAACTAAAAATGCTTTTAGATGATTTCTGAAAGCATTTTTTTAGCACAAAACCCTAGCCCCGATTGAAGCATTTGTTTGAGCTCTTTTTTTGATTTTTCTTCAAAAAAAAGCGAGTGCGGAAAGCGGGAAATAGCTTCAAAAAATTTTTATAGTAAATAATCCATTTGTTTATTTTTTATAAAACGATAAAATGTTTCTTATTTTTACCGTCCAATTCAATAAAAATGAACAAAAAAGTTATTTTAATGATACTTGACGGCTGGGGAATTACTCAAAACCCTAAAGTATCTGCTATATACAATGCCAAAACTCCGTTTATAAATTCATTATACGATAAATTTCCGCACGCAGAATTACGTACCGATGGAAATCATGTTGGTTTACCTGAAGGACAAATGGGAAATTCGGAAGTTGGACACATGAATTTAGGTGCTGGTAGAATTGTATATCAGAATCTTGCAAAAATCAACAAAGCTGTTGATGAAGGTACATTAGCGCAAGAAACTGAATTATTAAATGCTTTTGACTACGCTAAGAAAAACAATAAAAATGTGCACTTCTTAGGATTAGTTTCTAATGGAGGAATTCATTCACATATAAATCATGCAAAAGGATTGCTTAGTGCTGCCGCTGATTTTGGTTTATCCGATGTTTTTTTACACGCTTTTACTGATGGTCGTGATTGTGACCCTAAATCTGGAAAATATTTTATCAACGATATTCAAGAACACATGCAAAAAACTACTGGTGAATTGGCAACAATTACAGGTCGTTATTTTGCTATGGATAGAGATAGCCGTTGGGAAAGAGTACAATTAGCTTACGATGCTTTAGTTAACGGAAAAGGAGAATTTTCTACTGATGCTACCCAAAGTATTCAAAAAAGTTATGATGAAAATATTACGGATGAATTCGTAAAACCTATTATTATGGTTGATGAAAAAAATCAACCTAAAACAATTATTAAAGAAGATGATGTAGTTATCTTTTTTAATTTTAGAACTGATAGAGGTCGTGAATTAACCGAAATGCTAAATCAAAAAGATTTCCCTGAACTTAATACCAAAAAATTACCATTATATTTTGTTACCATGACAAATTATGATGAAACTTTTAATGATATTAAAGTAATTTACAACAGTAATAATATTGAAAACACCTTAGGTGAAGTTTTAGAAAGCGCTGGTAAAACTCAAATTAGAATTGCTGAAACTGAAAAATATCCGCACGTAACATTTTTCTTTTCCGGAGGAAGAGAACAAGAATTTAAAGGTGAAAAACGTTTATTATGTCCATCACCAAAAGTAGCAACGTACGATTTACAACCAGAAATGAGTGCTTACGAAATTCGTGATGCTATTATTCCTGAATTAAAAGAAGGTACTGTTGATTTTGTATGTTTAAACTTTGCTAATGGCGATATGGTTGGTCATACAGGTGTTTTTGAGGCTGCTGTAAAAGCTTGTGAAACGGTTGATAATTGTGTGAAAGATGTAATTACAACGGCTTTAGAAAATAATTATACCACTATTTTAATTGCAGATCATGGTAATTGTGAAACAATGATGAATGCTGACGGTTCGCCTCATACTGCCCACACAACAAACCCTGTTCCTGTTATTTTAATAGACAAAGATTTAAAAGCTATAAAAAATGGTGTTTTAGGTGATATTGCTCCTACTATTTTAAATTTAATGAATGTAGCGCAACCTATAGAAATGACGCAACATTCGTTAATTTAAAACAATATTAATGAAAAAAATAACATACATACTTGTTACTTTATTAATTATTTCTTGTGCTTCAGTATCAAGAAAAATCGCAACCAAAAATAAACAAGGTGACCTGGTCGGAATTATAACCAAGCAAAATTTTCAACAAGAACCTTATGCCTCAAACTGGTTTAATAATTCTTATAACGAATATGAAACAGATAAAAAAATCATTAATAAACTAAAATTTTTCATAAAAGATGTTACAATAAGGGGCTTTGTAGCAACTTGGTGTGAGGATAGTCAACAAATACTTCCTAGTTTTTATAAAATTTTAGACGAAGCTAATTTTAACTATATAAATTCTGAAATAGTAGCTGTAAATCACAAAAAAAAAGGAAATGGATTAGAAAAAAACCTTAATATTACTCAAATACCTACTTTTATTTTTTACAAAGAAGGTAAAGAAATCGGTCGTTTTATAGAGCATCCTACTCTTAATAGCACTATAGAAAAAGATATATTAAAAATACTTTCCAATAATCCATAAACACAACCTTATAAAAAATAACCGTAAATTTGCCGTTCAATATTTTTAACATGATTAAACCGAAAACTAGAGAAGAAATAGAAATAATGCGTGAAAGTGCGCTAGTAGTATCAAAAACTTTAGGAATGCTAGCTAAAGAAGTAAAACCTGGTGTTTCTACTTTATATCTAGATAAACTTGCTGAAGATTTTATTCGTGAGCAAGGAGCCATTCCTGGTTTTTTAGGATTATATGATTTTCCGAATACACTTTGCATGAGTCCTAACTCACAAGTAGTTCACGGAATTCCTAACAAAACCCCTTTAAAAGAAGGTGAAATTATTTCGATTGATTGTGGAGCCCTTAAAAATGGTTTTTATGGAGACCACGCCTACACATTTGCTGTTGGTGAAATTGCTCATGAAACTCAAAAGCTATTAGACGTTACTAGAGAAAGTTTATATATTGGTATTCGTGAATTAAAAGTAGGAAACCGTGTTGGCGATGTTGGTTTTGCTATTCAAAATTTTACTGAAAATCATGGTTACGGAGTAGTTCGTGAATTAGTTGGACATGGATTAGGACGTGTAATGCACGAAGACCCTGAAATGCCTAATTACGGTCAAAGAGGTCGTGGTAAAAAATTTATTGAAGGTATGGTTGTTGCTATTGAACCAATGACCAACATGGGAACTCATAAAATACTACAACATAATGATGGCTGGACAATTACTACCTTAGATGGTAAACCTTCTGCTCATTTTGAACATGATGTTGCTATTGTTAATGGTAAACCCGAATTACTTTCTACCTTTAAATACGTACACGAAGCTTTAGGTATTGAAACTAACGAAGAAGATGAATTTAGGGCATAAAAAAACTAAAAATGAGCCTTTAAAGTAAATAAAGGCTCATTTTTTTAATTTATTACTAGTTGAAAATATTCAAATCCATATTAAATACCATTCCACGTCCTTTATTAATTAAAGCCAGTTATTTGGTACGTCCAGTAATTGCGTGGTGGTTAAAAGGTGATGTATTTACCGATCCTATTGACGGAAAATCATTCCGAAAATTTTTGCCTTACGGATATGGAATTCAAAGAGAAAATGCACTTTCACCTTCTACACTATCTTTAGAAAGACATCGTTTATTATGGTTATACTTACAAAATGAAACTACTTTTTTATCTTCAAATAATTCTTCGGATAAAAAATTAAAAGTACTTCATATTGCTCCTGAACAATGCTTTTTAGATATTTTCAGAAAGCAAAAAAACTTAGATTATATTACTTCTGATTTAGAATCGCCAATTGCTGACGTAAAAGCTGATATTTGTGATTTACCTTTTAAAGAAAATGAATTTGATGTTGTTTTTTGCAATCATGTTTTAGAACATATTTCTGATGACACTAAAGCAATGCAAGAATTATACAGAGTGCTAAAAGTTGGCGGATTTGGTATTTTTCAAATTCCACAAGATTTATCAAGAGAAAAAACCTTTGAAGACGATTCAATTACAGATGAAAAGGAACGTACCAAAATATTCGGACAATACGATCATGTTCGTGTATACGGGCGTGATTATTTTGACAAACTTCGCTCAATAGGTTTTAAAGTTGATGAAGTTGATTTTACAAAAAAAATCGCTCCAGAAAAACTAGAACGATTTGCTTTAATGAAAGGCGAAATTTTGCCTGTATGTTTTAAAAATTAATTTTCAAACTCTTTCAATTCATTATTTTCATCATTATAAAGTAGAATGACTTTTAACTCAGGGTGTTTTAGTAAAAAGTCTTTTGTTTTTTCTAATCCCATTGCTAAAAAAGCAGTCGCATACGCATCTACATCAGCACAATCTCCTTTTAAACGCACTGAAACACTTAGTAAATTACTTTCCTGCGCCAAACCTGTTTTAGCATTAATAGTATGTACAATTTTTTCACCTTTTTCATTAATTTTAAACTTTCTATAATTGCCTGAAGTAGCCATCGATTCATTATCCAATAAAATTACTTTTTGAAGAGAACGTGTTCCATCAATATTTGGTTTTTCTATGGCAACTTTCCATAATTTATCTTTCTTTTTTCCTCTTGCCCTAATTTCACCACCTATTTCTATCAAATAATTATTAATTTTTTTACTTTCTAAAAATCGACCAATTATATCAACACCGTATCCTTTAGCAAAAGCATTTACGTTAAACTCAATCTGATCTGATTCACGATATACTTTGTTATTTTCCAATTTCACTTTATCAAAACCAACGCCAACCATCAATTTTTTAATTTCTTCGGATGATAAATTTTCACGTTCCTTACCTGATCCAAATCCATAAGCATTAATTAATTTACCAATTGTAGGGTCAAAATAACCATCTGTTTCTTTATAGATTTTTTTTGCTTTAGCAAAAACTTCAATAAACATATCATCAACCACAACAGTACTATCTCCTTTATTAATTCTTGAAATATCCGAAGTAGGTAAATAAGTTGATAATGAATTATTAACTAAATTAAATAAACTATCAATAGGCTTTTGATAAGAAACCGAATTTTCGGTTGGTAAGTACGTAATATGATAAGTAGTTCCAAAAACAAAACCACTAAGCTTAGCTTCCTTAGAGTCTTTTGGTTGTTTACAACCAATAAAAATAAACAATATATAAACTATAAAAAACACTTTTTGAATCATCTTAAAAAAATTTAGCTCAAAAATAATTTATTATCACTTCATAAAAGATTGTTAATTGTATTTTTTTACACATTGATTTTCATAAATTTGTCTCTTTAATTTTTCAAACTAAATAAAACAGCATAAAATGAAGAAAATATTTTTATTTATTACCGCTTCTTTTTTACTAACATCATGTGTTTCTACTAAAGAATTAAACGCTTTAAAAACAAAACATGAAAAAACTAAAGATGAGTTATTAGCTGTAAAAGCAAACCTTACTAAATGCTTGGTAGAAAAAGAAGGTTGTGAAGAAAAGGTTTCATCACTAAAATCTTCAGTAGGTGATTTAAAGCAAGACAAGCAAAACACACTTCAACAAGTAGAAAACTTAACTGTTTTAACAAAAGGAGCTAACGACAACATTAAAGAAACTTTAACTCAACTAAGTAAAAAAGATAAATATATTAATAGAATTAGAGCTGCAGCTTCTAAGAAAGATTCATTAAACTTAGTAGTTGCCTTTCACTTAAAAAAAGAATTACAACAAGGTATTGATGATGAAGATATTGAAGTAAATGTTGAAAAAACAGTAGTATTTATTTCTATTTCTGATAAATTATTATTCGAAAGCGGAAGCTATAACATATCTGATAAAGCATCTAAAGTTTTAGGAAAAGTAGCAACCGTAGTAAATGGTCAGCCAGAAATGGATGTAATGATAGAAGGGCACACAGATAACACTCCTGTTTCTAAAGGATCAACATTAAAAGACAATTGGGGCTTAAGTGTTTTACGTGCAACATCTATTGTTCGTGAATTACAAAATAAATATAGCGTAGCACCTAGCAGATTAATTGCTGCAGGAAGAGGTAGCTATGTACCATTAGTAGCTAACGATACACCAGAAAACAAAGCTAAAAATAGAAGAACTAAAATAATTATTCTTCCTCGATTAAATCAATTTTTTGAATTACTAGAACAAAAAACAGAGTAGTTATACTTAATGAATATTCTACAACAAAAAAAACGTGTAAAAGCACGTTTTTTTTGTTGTAAGAAAATTAAAACAACGCGCTATTTGCTAATCAAATAATTAACCGTACATTTGCACACCTTTTTTAAGGATAAAATTATATATTAATAAACAAAAACTAATCGTGTAATTATGAACACATTAAGTTACAAAACAGTATCAGCCAACAAAAACACTGTTAATAAAGAGTGGGTTTTAGTTGATGCGGACGGGCAAACGTTGGGTCGTCTAGCTTCTAAAATAGCAATGCTAATTAGAGGTAAGTACAAACCAAATTATACTCCTCACGTAGATTGTGGAGATAACGTGGTAGTTATCAACGCAGAAAAAATTGTTTTAACTGGTAAAAAATGGACAGATAAATCTTATATCCGTCACACAGGTTATCCAGGTGGACAAAGATCATTAACTGCTACAGAAATGTTCGAAAAAGATCCTACAAGATTAATCGAAAAAGCAGTAAAAGGAATGTTACCTAAAAATAAATTAGGAAGCGCTTTATACAAAAACTTGTATGCTTATGCAGGTACTGAGCACCAACAAACAGCTCAAAATCCAAAAGCTATTAACCTTAACGATCTTAAATAATGGAAACTGTACACAAAATAGGTAGAAGAAAAACAGCAGTTGCTCGTATTTATCTTTCAGAAGGTAAAGGAAACATTACTGTTAACAAGAAAGATTATAAAAACTACTTTACAACAGGAACTTTACAATACAAAATTCAACAACCTTTAATGTTAACTGAGAACTTAGAGTCTTACGACATTAAAGTAAACGTTTTTGGAGGTGGTATTACTGGTCAAGCAGAAGCAATTCGTTTAGCAATTACTAGAGCATTAGTAGCAATTAACGAAGAGCACAAAGCTGTATTGAAACCAGAAGGTTTATTAACTCGTGACCCTAGAATGGTTGAACGTAAGAAATTCGGTCAGAAAAAAGCACGTAAGAAATTCCAGTTCTCTAAGCGTTAATATCAATTTTCAATACCTTGAAAAAGGCATTGTTATTTATTTTCAAAAAGAGACTGTTATTTATAAATTTATTTTTAACAGTTTAGTATCTAAATATTTCAGACTTATTATAACTACTGAAATATTGTGAAAACAGAACGTAAACACATTTTATTAAAATGGCAAACATTCAAGAATTATTAGAAAGTGGAGTGCACTTTGGTCACTTAACTAGAAAATGGAACCCAAACATGGCTCCATACATTTATACAGAGCGTAACGGTGTTCACATCATCGACTTGTATAAAACATCTGCTAAAATTGATGAAGCTGCATTAGCTTTACAAAAAATAGCAAACTCTGGTCGTAAAATATTATTCGTTGCAACTAAAAAGCAAGCGAAAGATATTGTTGCAGAAAGAGCAAAAAACATTAACATGCCTTATATTACTGAGCGTTGGCCTGGTGGTATGTTAACAAACTTTGTTACTATTCGTAAAGCTGTAAAAAAAATGGCTACTATTGATAGAATGAAGTTAGATGGCTCTTTTAATGCATTATCAAAAAGAGAGAAATTACAAATTAATCGCCAGAGAGCTAAATTAGAAAAGAATTTAGGTTCTATTTCTGATATGACTCGTTTACCTGCTGCTGTATTTGTAATTGATGTTAAAAAAGAACACATTGCAATTGCTGAAGCTACAAAATTAAACATTCCAATTTTTGCATTAGTTGATACAAACTCTGATCCTAGACCAGTAGATTATGTAATTCCTGCTAATGATGATGCTTCAAAATCTATAGACAAAGTATTATCTTACATTACTGACGCTATCAATGAAGGTTTATCTGAAAGAAAAGCTGACAAAGAAAAAGTAAAAGTAGAAGCTACTCCTGCTAAAGCAGAAGCTGTAACTCCTGAAGCACCAGCTACAGAAGAGGCAAAATAATTTTAGCTTAAAGGTTTCATTAATTTGAAACCTTTAAGTTTTTTACAACTAAAAAATTTACAACTAAAAAATAACAATAGATATGTCAGTAAAAATTAGCGCTGCAGACGTAAAAAAATTAAGAGAAACTACCGGAGCTGGTATGATGGATTGTAAAAATGCATTAGTCGAAGCTGAAGGAAATTTTGATAACGCAATTGATATTTTACGTAAAAAAGGACAAAAAATTGCTGCTAAAAGAGCAGATAGAGAGTCTACTGAAGGTGTAGCTATTACTAAAATTAGTGATGACAATACTTATGGTGTTGCTATTGTATTAGCATGTGAAACAGATTTTGTATCTAAAAATGATTCATTTAAAGATTTAGCTGCTCAATTTGTTGATATTGCTTTTAATACTAAAACTAAAGAAGAATTTTTAGCTGCTGATTTTGGTGGTATAACTGTTGCTGAAAAATTAATCGAGCAAACTGGAGTTATTGGTGAAAAAATCGATATTACTTCTTTCGAAAGATTAGAAGCGCCTTACGTAGGTTCTTATACACATATTGGTAAAATTGCTGCTATGGTTGGATTAACTGCTGTTGTAGATAATGCTGCTGTTTTAGCTAAAGATTTAGCAATGCAAGCTGCTTCAATGGGAGCAATTTCTTTATCTTACAAAGGTTTTGAACCTGCTTATGTAGCGTCTGAAACTGAAGCAAGAATTGCTGCTATTGTAAAAGATAATGAAGAATTAGTTCGTTTAGGTAAAACTTTAAAGAACGTTCCTCAATATGTTTCTAGATTACAATTAACTGATACTGTTTTAGCACAAGCTGAACAAGATGCCAAAGAGCAATTAAAGTCAGAAGGGAAACCAGAAAAAATTTGGGATAAAATTTTACCAGGAAAAATGGAAAGATTTATTTCTGATAATACAACTTTAGATCAAGAACAATGTTTATTAGATCAAAAGTTTATCAAAGATGAAAAGAAAACTGTTGCAGAATATGTTTCTTCTTTTGGTAACGTAGAAGTTAAAAACTTCGTAAGAGTTACTTTGGGATAATTCTTAAAACATCATAAAATAATTAAAACCATCCATTTTTTGGATGGTTTTTTATTTTATCAAAATTCAAACTCAAAAAAAATGCGTAATTTTGCACAACTTTTAACAAGACTATGCAATATAAAAGAATCCTTTTAAAATTAAGCGGAGAATCATTAATGGGTGATCGTCAATATGGTATTGATCCTAAAAGACTTAAAGAGTATGCCCAAGAAATTAAACAAGTAGTAGCTAAAAATATTGAAATAGCCATTGTTATCGGTGGTGGAAATATATTTAGAGGTGTAGCTGGTGCGAGCCAAGGTATGGATCGTGTGCAAGGAGATCATATGGGAATGTTAGCTACCTGCATTAATGGTTTAGCGCTGCAAAGTGCTTTGGAAGATGAAGGTATACATACTCGTTTACAAACAGCAATTGAAATCAAAGAAATAGCAGAACCTTATATTAAACGTCGTGCAAATCGTCATTTAGAAAAAGGACGCGTAGTAATTTTTGGTGGAGGTACAGGAAACCCATACTTTACTACGGATACAGCTGCTGTTTTAAGAGCTATTGAGGTAAATGCTGATGCCATTTTAAAAGGAACAAGAGTAGATGGTATTTATAATGCTGACCCAGAAAAAGATAAAGATGCTATAAAGTATGATAACATAACCTTTAGAGATGTTATTGATAAAGGATTAAAAGTAATGGATATGACTGCTTTTACCTTAAGTGAAGAAAATAAACTTCCAATTATCGTTTTTGATATGAATAAAAAGGGGAACTTATTAAAATTAGTTTCTGGTGAACAAATTGGAACAATAGTTGACAATTAATAAATAGAAATAAAACCTCATACATTTTTCAGAGGACAATAAACACAGGTAAAATGAACGAAGAAATTGATTTTATTTTAGGTACAGCCAAAGAGGCTATGAATAATGCAATAGTACATTTAGAAAAAGAATTGCGTACTATTAGAGCTGGAAAAGCATCACCTTCAATGTTAGCTAACGTACAGGTTAATTATTATGGCGCTGCAACTCCTTTAGGTCAAATTGCTAATGTAAGCACGCCTGATGCTAGAACAATCACCATTCAACCATGGGAAAAAAACATGCTACAAGAAGTTGAAAAAGCTATAATGAATGCTAACTTAGGTTTTAACCCTATGAATAATGGAGATGTTATTATTATAAACGTACCAGCTTTAACAGAAGAACGTCGTAAGGAATTAGCTAAACAGGCAAAAGCAGAGTCAGAGCATGCAAAAGTAGGTGTTCGTAACGCTCGTAAAGAGGCAAACAACGATATAAAAAAAACTGATATTTCTGATGATTTGAAAAAAATTGCAGAAGAAAGTATTCAAAAATTAACAGATAATTATAGTAAGGTAATTGATGAAAAAGTAGCAATAAAAGAAAAAGAAATTATGACTGTTTAATTAGTTAACTATAAAAAATTAAAAAAAAGAGTGTCTTTATTAAAGACACTCTTTTTTTCGTTTAATAATTTCATTTAGCATAACTTTGCAAAAAATATTTGAATGACTTTTTGGACTAAAATCGCAGGATTTATATTAAGAAACCGATATTTGGTTTTAATCGCTATAGCGATTGTTACAGGACTTTTAATCACTCAAATGAAGTATATGCGATTTTCATATACTGAAGCTAACTTACTACCTAAAGACCACGAGGCAAACATACAGTACGACAAATTTTTAGATATTTTTGGTGAAGAAGGTAATTTAATAATCTTAGGTATTAAAGACAGTACTATATTTACCCCTGTAAAATTTAATGCTTGGAATAAACTTATTAAAAATTTAGATAAGGCAACACAAGTCGATTTTACAGTTTCAATAGCTGATGTTAAAGAATTGAAAGCTGACCGAATAAATAGAAAATTTATTCTTGAACCTTTATTTAATAAAAATCCTACAACTAACGAAGAAGTTATTAAAATAAAAAAACAATTATTCGAAAACCTTCCTTTTTATGATAATTTGTTATACAATGATAAAGGAACCTTACAAACAGCTATTTATATTGATAAAAATATTATAAATACTCCTGCTCGTAGAGATTTTATAACTAATATATTGATCCCTGCTGTTGAGTCATTTGAAGAAAAATATAAAATAGATGTTAGGTTATCTGGTATGCCCTACATTCGAACCATAAATTCTCAAAACATTATAGATGAAATGAGCCTTTTTGTACTAGGAGCTTTAGGAATAACAGCTATTATTTTCTTTTTCTTTTTTAGATCTTTTAGAGCTACGTTTATTACCCTTCTAGTTGTAGGTATAGGTGTTATTTGGGCTTTTGGTTTTATTGGGTTATTTAGATATGAGATTACCGTTTTATCAGCACTAATACCTCCATTAATTATTGTAATAGGAGTTCCAAATGCTGTATTTCTTATTAACAAATATCAACAAGAAATAAAAAAACATGGTAACCAAGCAAAATCATTACAACGTGTAATTTCAAAAATTGGAAATGCAACGTTAATGACTAATATTACAACAGCATCTGGTTTTGCAACCTTTGTTTTTGTTAAAAGTCAATTATTAAGAGAGTTTGGAATTTTAGCTTCTGTAAATATTATCAGCATATTTATACTTGCCTTATTAATTATTCCTATAATTTATAGTTTCATGCCTCTTCCAGAAAAAAAACATCTGAATCATTTAGAAAACAAATGGATGAATAATGTAGTTTCTTGGATGGAAAAAATGGTTAAGGAAAGACGAATTACAATTTATATTACCACTGTTATTGTAATAATATTAAGCATGATAGGGTTGTTTCAAATTCGTGTTTCTGGTAGCTTAATTGAAGACATGCCTAAAGGGATGCAATTTTATAAAGATATTAAATTTTTTGAGACGGAATTTGGGGGAATTATGCCGCTAGAAATTTTAATTGATACCAAAAAAGAAAAAGGGGTAATGAAGCTTTCCACTTTAAAAAAAATGGAAAAACTAAATGAAACTATAGAGACTTTCCCTGAGCTATCTAAACCAATCTCAATAACCAACTTAGTTAAATACTCTAAACAAGCTTTTTACAAAGGAAATCCTAAATATTATCAATTACCAACAAATCAGGAAAAAGCACATATTTTTGCTTATACTAAAAATTCAAATGGTAATTCTAATATGTTGAAAAACTTTATAGATAGTACTGGTCGTTATGCTCGCATCACTACATTTATGAAAGATGTAGGTACTGATAAGATGGATGCTATTCAAGAAAGATTAAATGCTGTCATAAAAAAACAATTTCCTGGAGAAAAATTCACAGTTTCTATGACAGGAAAAGCCTTGGTTTTTTTAAAAGGAACTAATTATTTGATTAAAAATCTAGTAATTTCCTTATCACTAGCTATATTATTGATTTCAATTTTTATGGCATGGATGTTTCGCTCATATAAAATGATTTTTATATCATTAGTACCAAATATGCTTCCATTATTAATTACAGCTGGATTAATGGGTTTTTTTAGTATTCCGATAAAACCATCTACTATTTTAGTATTTAGCATTGCATTTGGTATTTCTGTTGATGATACTATTCATTTTTTAGCAAAATACCGTC
Source organism: Tenacibaculum aestuariivivum (assembly GCF_964507685.1). Lineage (GTDB taxonomy): Bacteria > Bacteroidota > Bacteroidia > Flavobacteriales > Flavobacteriaceae > Polaribacter > Polaribacter aestuariivivum. The sequence goes on along the minus strand of NZ_OZ208414.1, from coordinate 1,930,157 downwards.
AAGAATTACTTGCAAATAACTGGAAAATTAAACCAGCTGTTTATGCTGCCTTACAAGAAACAGGTGTAAGTATGTTTTACACTTCTATTGTATTATTTTTTGGTTTTTTAGTTTTCACTATTTCTAGTTTTGGAGGTACAATAGCATTGGGCGGTTTAGTTTCAGTAACATTACTATTAGCTATGATATCAAATTTGATACTACTTCCTTCTCTTTTACTTTCGTTTGAAAAAAAGATAGCAAACAAGAAAGTTTTAAAAGAAACTAATTTCAAAATTTTACCTCCAAAAGAAGATATAAAGTAAAGAATTATAAAAACTTTTAACAACAAAAAAGAGGGTAGCGATAGCTACCCTTCTTTTAAGTCTTTTTCATAACTTTTTTTTCTTTTTCAAACATACTTTTTAATACAGTATTTTTTTTTACTTTTATTCCCTTAAAGTATGATACAAATATACTTTGAATAAAAAACTTAAACAACTGCGTCTTTCCGCAGTTTTTTTTAACACTATGATTATAAAAAATTATACTATTGGAAAATACACTAAAGAAAGTGTTTCAAATATTCCTTTAAATAAAGATTCAGAATCTTACAAATTCTATAAAAAAACAATCCCTAAATTTGTTGGAGAAGCTCTATACATATATTCCTTTAAAGAAAATAAAATGCTATATGCTCATGGTTGGGAAGAGTTATTAGGGTATAAAAATGAAGAAATAACAATGCTTAAAATTGTTAGCTCAACTTCCGAAAGACATTTCAACTTCTCTAATGAACTAAATGACAAAGCATTAAAGCTTTTAAAAACAAAAACTGAAGATCTAGAAAAATATAGTTTTACTTTAGAAGTTGAAAAAATTCATAAGAACGGAACTATAGTACCGTTATTTTCAAGAGTCGGTGTTTTTAAAGCTTCAAATGGTCAGGTTGAAGAAATAATAGGTGTTTCTCAAATTATAAAATCACTTAAACATAGTAATGTAATGCAATATGCAGGCTACGGACCTGCAAAATCTGACTTTGAAGAAAGTTTAAACAAAGAATTATTTAAACATTATGCTATTTCTAGAAAAGAAAAAGAAGCACTAGCTATGGCTGCTAAAGGTATGGCTTTTAAAGAAATTGCTTTCGAATTAAACATAAGCCAATCAGCAATTGAAAAGCGTATTATTCCTTTATACAAAAGATTCAATGTAAAAAGTTTACCTCACTTAATTAGTTTTGCTTACACAAATCATATTCTATAAATTAATCTATTAAGTTTATTTTACTTATGTTTTTTTTCTGAACCCCTATTTGAATTAACATATCAAACCATTTGTTCGCTTTTTTACATTCACTTCCTAAAATCCAAATTATATTTTTTTCTGCAATAAGAGTACAACTCTCTTTATTAACACATCCTATTTGAGTCGGATCTAAAAAGTTTAAAATATTTTCAGGATTTATTAATTCTTTATTAATAGGTGCCCCGGGGTTTATATCATCAATAACTAAATAATCAGTTTCTTTCCATGACCAAATTCTGTGAGAGTTTAATAAAGTATTCTCTTCAACAAAGAAAAAACTAAATAATTTTATTGCACTCATATATAAACAAACCTTATGTTTTATTGAAAGTTCGTTTAAAATACTAACCCCTAAACTTGTTTTACCACTAAACTGTGAACCATAAACCAATAAATGTTTACCTGTATTTTTTGATGTAATGAAAGTATATATTTTATTTTGCTGTTCTACATCTATTTTATAGTCCCATTGACTTAAACGAATTTGAAAAGGTAAATTTGCATAATGTTGATACATTTTTGTTAAATACCAATAATTAGATGCTCTAATTAAATAAACAAAAAGGAAAAAAAGCACAAATAAAGTTATCTTGTCTTCAAATCTATTTATGTAAAAACTATACGCAAAAGCACCAAGTGCAAAAAAGGATACATCTGTAAAAGTATCATATGCTATATTGAACCATTTAGGTTTAAAAATATTATTATCATTTTTATTTCTAAATAATAAGTTATTAATATAAGGCTTGCTAATTAATAAAGGTCCTAAAAAATTATAAATTTCAAAAAAAAGCCAAAACAAACTCACAATAACACTTGCATATAATGGGTTTTTATATGTAATTATATATTTTATATTATCATGTAAAATAAAAGCAGGCATAAAACCTAAGGCAATATGCCCAAATTGATTAGCCATCCAAGAATAAGTTAAGGTAACCCCCCTATGCGAATCTTTACCAATCAAATCTTTTTTAAATTGATTAAAAATAATTGTCCTCTTAATTTTATTCATCAGCATAAGATATAAATACTTATTTTAATAATTATATAATAAATCAATTATCAACTACGTTGATTCTTTTATTTCAAAAAAGTATCTTTGCTTCTCAATTTTTAAAAGATGAAAAGAAGTAGCGTTAAAGAATTATTACATTCTGATAAATTTTTACAAGAAATACATGTAAAAGGATGGGTTAGAACCTTTAGAAGCAATCGTTTTATTGCTTTAAATGATGGATCAACCATTAATAATATTCAATGTGTTGTAGATTTTGAAAATACAAATGAAGAACTTTTAAAAAGAATAACAACAAGTGCCGCAGTAAGCATTACAGGTACTTTGATAGAAAGTGAAGGAAAAGGACAAAAAGTAGAAATTAAAGTTTCGAACTTAGAAATTTTAGGAGACTCAAATCCTGATGAATATCCTATTCAACCAAAAAAACATAGTTTAGAGTTTTTAAGAGAAAATGCACACTTACGTATTAGAACAAATACTTTTAGTGCGGTAATGAGAGTTCGGTCAACTTTATCATTTGCTGTGCATAAATACTTTCAAGAAAACGGATTCAACTATGTAAATACACCCATTATTACAGGTTCTGACGCTGAAGGTGCAGGAGAAATGTTTCATGTAACAAATTTTGAAGCAAACCAAGCTCCTTTAAATGAACAAGGAAACATAGATTATTCTAAAGATTTTTTTGGTAAAGAAACTAACTTAACAGTTTCTGGGCAGCTAGAAGCAGAAACCTATGCTATGGCACTAGGTAAGGTATATACGTTTGGACCTACTTTTAGAGCAGAAAACTCAAATACTACCCGTCATTTAGCAGAATTCTGGATGATTGAACCTGAGGTAGCATTTAATGATTTAGATGCCAATATGGACTTATCTGAAGATTTTATTAAATCAGTTTTAACATACGTAATAGAAAACTGTAAAGATGATTTAGCATTTTTAGACAATCGTTTAGCTCAAGAAGAAAAATCAAAACCACAAGCTGAACGTAGTGAAATGGGCTTACTTGAAAAATTAAACTTTGTAGCTAACAACAACTTTAAACGTGTTTCTTACACCGAAGCTTTTGACATTTTACGTAATTCAAAGCCTAATAAAAAGAAAAAATTTCAGTTTCCTGTTAACGAATGGGGAGTTGATTTACAATCAGAACACGAACGTTATTTAGTTGAAAAACACTTTAAAAGCCCAGTAATTTTATTTGATTACCCAGCTAAAATTAAAGCTTTTTACATGCGTTTAAATGACGATGGTAAAACAGTACGCGCAATGGATGTTTTATTTCCTGGTATTGGAGAAATGGTTGGTGGCTCACAAAGAGAAGAACGTTTAGATGTTTTAAAAGCTAAAATGGCAGAATTAAATATTGAAGAAGAAGAATTATGGTGGTATTTAGACACTCGAAAATTTGGTACAGCAATACACTCAGGGTTTGGTTTAGGTTTTGAACGCTTGGTATTATTTACCACTGGAATGAGTAATATTCGTGATGTTATTCCTTTTCCTAGAACACCTCAAAATGCAGAGTTTTAGATAATAAAAAATATAACTCTAAATCGTCATTCCTCATAGAATGACGATTTTTTTTGCACTTAATTTCATATATTTGTAAGTATGCTAAAACAAAGTTTACATTATAAATTACTTCAAAAATTATCTCCTCAACAAATTCAGTTGATGAAGTTAATTCAATTGCCAACACAAGCATTTGAAGAACGATTAAAACAAGAAATTGAAGAAAATCCGGCTTTAGATACTGGTAAAGAAGAACCTGAAAACTTTGAAGATACCTTAACCGATGCAGAAGATTACGATGAAGGGAATGAAAAAATTGATACTGACGATATAAATATTGATGAATACTTAAGTGATGATGAATTTCCTAGCTATAAAACACAAGCTAACAATTACTCAGCAGATGATGAAGATAAACAAGTACCTTATGCTGCCGGAACAAGTTTTCATCAATCATTAAATAATCAATTAACCACTTATCGAATTAATGAAGAAGAACGTGCTATTGCTGAGTTTTTAGTAGGAAGTATTGATGATAGTGGATATATAAGGAGAGACATTATAGACTTAGTTGATGATTTAGCTTTTACACAAAATATTTTTACTACAGAAAAAAAAGTGGAAAATGTTTTAACTAACGTTGTTCAAAAATTAGATCCCACTGGTGTTGGAGCTCGCAATTTAAAAGAATGTTTAATTATTCAGCTAAAATCAAAATCTGCAAAAGAAACAAGAGTTTTAGCTATTAATATTCTTGAAAATGCTTTTGATCATTTTGTAAAAAAACACTACAAAAAACTCCTTGAAAAATTTTCTATTGATGAAAATAAACTTAAAGAAGTTATTGCAGAAATTGGACGACTTAACCCTAAACCTGGTAGCTCATATGCTGGTAATAATAAAATTGCTGAGCAAATTGTACCAGACTTTACAATACAAATTATTGACGGTAATTTAGAGCTAACATTAAATTCTCGTAATGCCCCTGAATTACATGTTTCTCGTGAATACAACAATATGCTTAAAGGCTATAATGATGCTAAAAAGAAAAGCAAAACACAAAAAGATGCTGTTATGTTTATTAAGCAAAAACTAGACGCTGCTAAGTGGTTTATTGACGCAATAAAACAACGCCAACAAACATTATTAGTAACTATGAATGCAATTATGCAACGTCAAGAAGCATATTTTTTAACTGGTGATGAGCGTAAGCTAAAACCTATGATTTTAAAAGATATAGCTGATGAAATACATATGGATGTTTCTACAGTTTCTAGAGTTGCTAATAGTAAATATGTAGCCACTCCTTATGGAACGAAATTAATAAAAGTATTTTTCTCTGAATCAATGAAAAATGATCAAGGCGAAGATGTATCAACTCGAGAAATTAAAAAAATTCTTGAAACTGTTATTCAAGAAGAAGATAAACGAAAGCCTCTTACTGATGAAAAATTATCAATAATTTTAAAAGAAAAAGGATATCCTATTGCAAGAAGAACAGTTGCTAAATATCGTGAACAACTAGATATATCAGTAGCTAGACTACGTAAAGAAATATAATGCGATGGTCTAACTTTATATCTATAATTTTACACCCTATTGTGATGCCTACAATAGGAGTATTACTCTACTTTATTTTAATACCTATTAATTTAGATAGCTATCAACAATACAAAATGTTAGCTATTGTATTTACTTTAACATATATTATTCCTATCCTTTTATTAATCCTATTAAAAGCAATTGGCTTTGTAAACTCATATCAGGTAAATAGCATTAAAGAGCGTAAAGTTCCTATATTTTTTATGATATCGTTATATTTTTTATTAGGTAGATTTTTTTCAAGAATAGACATAATAAATGATTTAAGCTATTTATTTTTTGGTGTAGTAATTGGTCTTATTTTTATTTACATCCTTTTTACAGCAAGCGTTAAAGTTAGCTTGCACCTACTTTCAATGGGAATAGCTTCAGGATATTTTTTACTTTTTCAACTAATACATAATGTGTACACACTACCAATAATTATAGTATTTATATTACTCTCAGGCTTATTAGCTAGTGCTAGACTTAATTTGAAAGTTCATACAATAAATGAAGTATTTATTGGTTTTTGTATTGGTATTATAAGTCCTTTTTTAGCTTATTATATATTATAATAAATAAAAACTCAATCCGACTCGAACAATATTACTCTTTATCTTATTTTCTTTTAAATAAGTATTTTTTAAGATAGGTGTTAAACCGTAATATATGTATAAATTAAATGTTTTATAGCCTGCAGATAGTGTTAATCCTGTTTGTAATTTATGATACTCCTCTAAGTTAGACAAGCTAACTTTTGAACTAGATTCTATATAACTAAATGTATTCTTTAAATTATAACTTAACTTAACACCTGTATAAAGCCTCCAAAAAGAATAACTATTTACTGTTGAGGTTCGTAACCTAAATTGAATAGGCATTTCAATGTTATGTATTTTAAGCTTATTATTTGTAACACTTTTATCTATTTTAAAACCAGTAGGATTTCCTTCTACTACTTTTAAACTATGATTAAAAGAATCAAAACTATAACCTAAACCAATACCTATTGCCATTTTACCATTATTTAAAATAGGAATATCTTTTATATAGCCGACAGAAAAACCAAATGAAAAACCACTTTTATCTATTTTTTTTGGCTGATTAGTTAATGCATTAAATGAAATATTTAAATACAATTGGTCTTCCCAATAAGGTTCTCCTACTTGTAAAGAATCTTTTTGAGCACACAAGTTAATTGATAAAAAAATTAGAAATAATACAATACTATTTTTCATAATATAGAATAAATATAATAATCTAATTTATAAAAAAAGTTATTACTTTTTAATATCACTTGATTTATGAGTTGATAAACTTAATTTAAGAGCGTTAACATCTCTTAATTTCTCACGAATATCAGATAAGGTTCCAACACTCGATTCTTTATCCATCTTTATAGAAGTAGTCATAAAAGGAACTTCAGCTTCAGACACATTTCCTCTTTCTAAGAAAATAAAAGAAGGTACATCATCTGGTGTAGCAATCTTATCATTTAACTGAATTCTATTATAACCTGTTCCGTATTTAGCATTTTTTGCTTTACCAACGTAAATGGTACTTACTAAACTTTTACGTTCAAGTTTTTTAACTTCACTTGCACTAGGTAAACGTGGTGCTTCAATGGCTAAATCACTCTCTCTCATAACAGTTGTTACCATGAAAAAGAATAATAACATAAAAACAATATCAGGTAGTGAAGATGTATTCACTGCCGGCATCTCTTTTTTCTTCTTTTTAAACTTAGACATACTTAAATTGTTTTAATATTATTGAACATTAGTTGGATCAGTATCAGATATAATTTGAGGATAACTACTCTTAATATCTTCTACTTTTTTTCTTAATGCATCATCTTTTCTTGCTCCCGCGGTAAAAGATTTTTCTAATTCAGTAAAACTCATACCATATTTATCTTGGCATAATTTATTACGTAATTCAGAATATGCTTTTAACAATTCATTTTGAACAGAAACATACATACCAAACTCTGTACCCCTATCACTTTCAACAGAAATAATAGCTTTATTTGGATGATCTGATGAACTAGGATCTTTGGCTCCTTTACAATAATTACAGGTTGCCCCCACTTCTTTTCCAGGCATTGGGTTACCAACACCACCACCATTATCTATAAATTTAACAGCTGCATCTTTTAAGTCTCTTAATTCCATAACCTGATTCTCAACAAACAATTGGTTATTTCTATTAATACTTACTTGAAAAATGTTTTTCTCTTTTACAATAGGTGGCGTAACATCTGTTTTTTCAGCTAACTTTTTAGGGATACCTGAATCAACATCCATTGTTGTTGTTACCAGGAAAAAGATAAGTAGCAAGAATGCAATATCTGCCATCGAACCTGCATTAATTTCTGGGTTTTCTCTTCTTGCCATATTAACTTATGATTTAACGATTCCTTTTAATAAATCTACGATGAAGAAACCTCCTGCAATAGCACCTAAAATCATGCTAAAAGTAATTCCTGTTCCTACCCATTTAGAAGTACTTCCTGCTACAGCCAATACTCCCCCATCAGCTCCAATTACTTGTCCATTTGATGACAAAATATAAGAAACTAAGAAAAGTACACCTAAAGCTACTAAACCCAATAAAGTTTTCTTTAATGCTGCTGGGTTTTTAAACATACCCCATAAAGAAGCAACTATAGCTACTATTACTACTCCTATTAGCAACCAATATGAATAACCTACTAAAGGAGAAACAGCGTTAGAAAGCGCTTCTGTATTTTCTTTATCTATTCTTACAACGTTTACAAATAACGCAGCACCTATAAGTGATAACGCAGCTGTAAGCAATGTTAATATTCTATTATTCATATGAATTATTATTTTTTATACTTAGCAAGTAAGTCGATTAATGAAATTGAAGCATCTTCCATGTTATTCACAATACTATCAATTTTAGAAACGATATAATTATAAAAAATCTGTAAAATAATTGCTACAACAAGACCAAATACAGTTGTTAAAAGTGCAATTTTAATACCACCTGCTACTACAGCTGGAGAAATATCATTTGCTACCGCAATCTTATCAAAAGCTTCAATCATACCTATTACAGTTCCCATGAAACCTAACATTGGTGCCAATGCTATAAATAAAGATAACCAAGAAACATTTTTCTCTAACAATCCCATTTGTACACCACCGTAACCTACTACCGCTTTTTCAGCAGCATCTAAACCTTCATCTGCTCTTTCTAATCCTTGATAAAATATAGAAGCAACAGGGCCTTTTGTATTTCTACAAACCTCTTTAGCAGCTTCAATACCACCAGAACTTAATGCATCATCTACACTAGCTACTAATTTTTTAGTATTAGTTGTTGCCATATTTAAATAAATAATTCTTTCAATTGCAATTGCTAAACCTAAAATTAAAGCAACCAATACGATACCCATAAACTGAGGATCTCCTTCAATAAAACGTTGTTTTAACTCTTGGTGAAAAGTTTTTTCTGCCTCTTGAGCATAAGTTGACTGAATAGCCCCTAAAAACATAAATCCTGCAACAGTTAGGAAATTTACTACTTTCTTCATTTTGTTATAATTAATTTTAAATAGTTAACGGGTTAAAAATACAATTTTTATTAGAAAAAACTTAAATCAACACAAATAAATGATTTTATACTTGTGTTCATAAAACTTTTTATTTCAGACTGCCAAGTAACAAAAAAATGTTGGGACATTAAAAAAAAATTTAAATTACAACTTATTTAAGGTTTCTTCAACTATTTCAAGTAGTTATAAATCATTATTACATTAAAAACAATAAATTAATTGATTTCACCACGTAATGAAATTTCAAAATAATGCTTAAACTCTTCTTCCGATAGCTTTTCCCCTAGTAAATACATCATTTTAGCTACAGCTGTTTCGGTTGTAATGTCTTTACCATCTATTATTCCTATACGTTTTAAATTAGAACTTGTTTCATAATGTCCTAAAATAACACTTCCACCTACACATTGAGTAACATTCGCAATATGTATGCCTTTTACTATTGCTTTTTCTAATAAATCTATAAACCATTTTTCTGTAGGTGCATTTCCAGAGCCATAAGTTTCTAAAATTATACCTTTTATATTAGGTATATTTATAAATGCCTCAACAACAGATGTGGTTATTCCTGGAAATAATTTTAAAATAGCTACATTATTATCTAATGTTTTTCTTAAAATAAGTTTTTTATCCTTACCTGAGGATCTTAATAACAATCGATTGTTAAAATTTAAATGCACACCACTTTCTGCTAACGGTGGATAATTCATAGATGCAAAAGCTTCAAATTGTTCGGCATTTATTTTAGTTGTCCTATTAGCTCGGTATAATTTATATTCAAAATACAACCCTACTTCCTGTACAACAGGCTTTCCGTTTTTATAGGTAGAGGCAACTTGTATTGAGGTTATTAAATTTTCTTTTGCATCAGTACGCAAATCTCCTATTGGTAGTTGAGAACCTGTAAAAATAACTGACTTTTGTAAATTTTCTAACATAAAGCTAATTGCTGATGATGTATACGACATAGTATCAGAGCCTGTAAGTACTACAAAACCATCAAACTTTTTATAATTATTTGCAATAATTTCTGCAATATTAATGTAATAATTAACATTCATGTTTGAAGAGTCAATAGGTTCATCAAACGAAATTGTTGTAATTTCACAATGCAACTGCTCTAATTCTGGAATTTTACTTGATATTTGACTAAAATCAAAAGCCTTTAAAGCTCCTGTCTTATAATCTTTAACCATACCAATAGTTCCTCCTGTATATACTATTAAAATTTTAGGCTTCTTTGACATTATGAAAATTTTATTATAAATATTTTAATTATGGAATAATTTATGTTGTAAATTTATCAAACAAAAATGACACAAACTTTTTAAAAAAATAAATTATGATAGGCTTTTATGTTTTAATTGGTATTATATCTTTATGTAGCTGGTTAGTAAGCAATACACTTAAAAGAAAATTTAAAAAATACTCACAAGTACATTTAAGAAACGGAATGAGCGGCGCAGAAATAGCTCAAAAAATGCTTAATGATCATGGTATTAATGACGTAAAAGTTATTTCTACGCCAGGAATGTTAACTGATCACTATAATCCACAAAATAAAACTGTTAATTTAAGTGAAGGAGTTTATAACGAACGTAATGCAGCCTCTGCTGCTGTTGCTGCTCATGAAGTTGGTCATGCTGTACAACATGCTAGAGCTTATCAATATCTGCAAATGCGTTCTAAACTAGTACCAATGGTAAATATTACCTCCAAATATTCGCAATGGATGGTTATTGGTGGTATTGCTTTTGGAGCTGCCTCAGGAAATAGTGGTATTGGATTTTATATTGCAATTGCAGGTTTAATATTTATGGCAATAGGTACATTATTTAGTTTTATTACCCTACCGGTTGAATATGATGCTAGTAATAGAGCTTTAGCATGGTTAGAGGATAAACATATTGTCACTCGTAATGAATTAGCTGGATCGAAAGATGCTTTAAAGTGGGCCGCAAGAACCTATTTAGTTGCAGCCTTAGGTTCTTTAGCAATGTTATTATACTGGGGATTACGTATTTTAGGTAACCGAGATTAATGTTTTTCATATAAAAATATAAAAATTCATAAGACATTCACTTATTTAACTCTTTCAGAAACAACAATAAGAAATAGCCTTTACAGCTCATAATAGTATTTATTTTACAAAAAAAAATAGTTAAATTCGCCTAATTATTTTTAATTTAAAATTATATATTATGAAAAAAATTATTTTAGCTATTGTTGTGCTAGCGTCTATTTCTTTTATTTCTTGTTCTGATAATGATAACGTTAATCCTTGTGAAAAATGTGAGAATATTAAAAAAGCTTCTAAAAATACCATTGATACAGATGAAGCTGAAAGCTATGTAGAAATATGTTCGAACGAAGATGCTACTGTAACTATTACTGAGTACTCTAACGGAAAAGAAGTTTCTTCTACTATAAAAAATATTTCTAAAGGAACTAATATTGATTGTACTAATTACAATAACACTCTAGAGATTATAGAAATAATTAAAATTAAGCAATAATTTAAAAATACTAAAAATTAAGTATAAAAAAAGCAGGAATTAAATTCCTGCTTTTTTTATACTTAATTTTATTTTAAAACCTAATCATTCAATTTTAAAACTGCCATAAATGCTTCTTGAGGAATTTCAACATTACCTACTTGACGCATTCTTTTCTTACCTTTTTTCTGCTTTTCAAGTAATTTTCGTTTACGTGAAATATCACCACCATAACATTTTGCTGTTACATCTTTACGTAAAGCTTTTGTAGTTTCTCTGGCAATAATTTTAGCTCCAATTGCTGCCTGAATAGGAATATCAAACTGTTGTCTAGGTATTAGTTCCTTTAACTTTTCAACTATTTTTTTACCTATTGTATAAGCATTATCAGCATGTAATAAAGCTGAAAGTGCATCTACTGGCTGACCATTTAATAAAATATCAACACGAACTAATTTAGATGTTCGCATTCCTATTGGAGAATAATCAAATGAAGCATATCCTTTTGACACCGTTTTTAATCGATCATAAAAATCAAAAACTATTTCTGCCAAAGGCATATCAAAAGTTAGCTCTACCCTTTCGGTTGTTAAATAGGTTTGATTTACAATCTCTCCTCTTTTTTCAATACAAAGTGACATAACTTGCCCTACAAAATCAGATTTTGTTATTATTGATGCCTTAATAAAAGGTTCTTCAACCCTATCTAATCGTGATGGATCGGGTAAATCAGTTGGATTGTTTAGCAATACAATTTCTTCAGGGTTTTTCTTGGTATATGCATGGTAAGAAACATTGGGAACCGTAGTTATTACAGTCATGTTAAATTCACGTTCTAAACGTTCTTGAATAATTTCCATGTGTAGCATTCCTAAAAATCCACATCGAAAACCAAAACCTAACGCAGCCGAACTTTCTGGCTGAAACACCAAAGAAGCATCATTTAACTGTAATTTTTCCATTGAATTACGCAATTCTTCGTAATCTTCTGTATCTACAGGATAAATTCCTGCAAACACCATTGGCTTTACATCTTCAAAACCATCTATATGCGTTTCTGTAGGATTTTCAAAATCAGTAATTGTATCTCCTACCTTTACCTCTTTTGCAACTTTAATACCGGTGATTAAATACCCTACATCTCCTGTTTTTACTTCTTGCTTTACAACCTGCTCTAACTTTAAAGTACCAACCTCATCTGCATTATATTCTTTACCGGTTGACATAAATTTAATACGCTGATTCTTTTTAATAGAACCATCAATAACTCTAAAGTAGGTTTCAATTCCTCTGTAAGAATTATAAACTGAATCAAAAATTAAAGCTTTTAAAGGCGCATCTGGATTTCCTTGAGGCGGTGGAACTTTTGCTATAATTGCTGCTAATATCTTATCAACACCAAAACCTGTTTTACCACTTGCATGAATAACATCTTCAGCATCACAACCTAACAAATCTACAATATCATCAGTAACCTCTTCTGGATTTGCCGACGGTAAATCAACTTTATTTAAAACAGGAATAATTTCTAAATCATTATCTAAAGCTAAATACAAATTAGATATTGTTTGTGCTTGAATGCTTTGTGCTGCATCAACAATTAACAAGGCACCTTCACAGGCGGCAATAGATCGAGATACTTCATAAGAAAAATCTACATGACCTGGTGTATCAATTAAATTTAATATATAGTCTTCACCTTCAAAAGTGTAGTCCATTTGAATTGCATGCGATTTAATGGTAATACCACGTTCACGCTCTAAATCCATATTATCTAATAACTGTGATTTTTTTTCTCTTTCAGTTACAGCTCCTGTATAATCTAGTAATCTATCGGCAAGTGTACTTTTACCGTGATCAATATGTGCAATAATGCAAAAATTTCTAATTTTCTTCATTCGTCGTATTTCTAACCTCTTATGACTGACAAAGATACTTTATTGAAAAACGTTGTACAATTAAAAATTTATTCAATAAAAAATAAAAAGGTAACTTTGCAGTATGGTAAAAATAGGAAATATAGAACTCCCTGATTTTCCGCTATTATTAGCACCTATGGAAGATGTGAGTGACCCACCATTTAGAGCTTTATGTAAAGAAAATGGTGCAGATGTGGTTTATACTGAATTTATTTCTTCAGAAGGATTGATTCGTGATGCTGCAAAAAGCGTAATGAAATTAGATATTTATGAAAAAGAACGCCCAGTTGGAATACAGATATTTGGAGCTAATTTAGATTCAATGTTACAATCTGTAGAAATTGTTGAAAAATCAAACCCTGATATTATTGACATCAATTTTGGTTGCCCTGTTAAAAAAGTAGTTTCTAAAGGTGCTGGTGCAGGAATTTTAAAAGATATTGACTTAATGGTTTCACTTACCAAAGCTATGGTAAAACACACAAAATTACCTATTACTGTTAAAACACGTTTAGGTTGGGATCATGATTCTATTAAAATTATTGAAGTTGCTGAGCGTTTACAAGATGTTGGCTGTGCTGCAATTTCTATACATGGACGAACCCGAGCACAAATGTATAAAGGTGAAGCTGATTGGGCACCTATTGCCGAGGTAAAAAACAATCCAAGAATGCACATTCCTGTTTTTGGTAATGGTGATGTTGATACTCCTGAAAAAGCTATGCGTATGCGTGATGTTTATGGTTTAGATGGCTGTATGATTGGTAGAGCTTCGATTGGATACCCTTGGTTTTTTAACGAAATAAAACACTATTTTAAAACAGGGGAATATTTAGCAAAACCAACAATTGCTCAACGTGTAGAAATGGCTCGTAGACATTTACAAATGGCTATTGATTGGAAAGGACCTGTTTTAGGCGTTTTTGAAACAAGAAGGCATTACACTAATTACTTTAAAGGAATTCCACATTTTAAAGAATATAGAATGAAAATGGTAACTTCAGATGCTCCAAAAGATGTTTTTGCTGCTTTTGATGAAGTTGAAGCTAAATTTGGAAATATGATTATTCCTGATATTGGATAGTTGACAGTAATTATTATGAAGTATAAATTTCTGATAACATTTTTAATATTTAATCTTAATATTAGCTCTCAAATAAAAGGAAAGTACTCAAACGGAAATAGTTATAATTATAAGTCTATTATTTTCAAGAAAGATTTCACTTTTGAATATTTTTCTGGAGGTTGTGTAAATGAATTTTATGGAAAAAGTAATTATAAAATAAGAAATAAAAAACTTCACTTAAGATTTGACGATCGAACTACTGAATTTAATTCTAAATATTATTCTAGTTCACATAAAATTATAAAAACAACAGCAACTAGTAGAAAAGATAGTATAAATATTAAAATAAAAGTATTAGATAAAATTAAAAATCCTTTTTTTTATTCTTACTTAAGTAATAGAACAAATCATCTGGGAACCTCAGATTTAACTGGACAAATAAAATCATTAAGTGGAAGTAATAAAATTAAAATTCCATTTTCAAAATCAAATTATTTTCTTAAAGTTACAGCTATAGGACAAGAAAGCTACCCCTTAATTATTATACCTGATAAAAACTACGAAATTGAAATAATATTAAAAGATCATCCTGAAAGAAAAGAAATTATACAAGGAGTTGTTTTTAGTTATGATATAATAAAAATCAAAAGAAAAGAGTTAGAATTAAAAACAGGAAACTTTTCAATTCGTTATAAAAAAAACTGATAACAAAAAAATAGCTATAATTAATACGGGGTTAAGTTATAAATCCAGAATTTAGTATATTGCTATAAAGTTTGTCAAATAAATGCTCAATTAAATAACTTAATAATTTTAAAAAAAACTCAATAAAAAAAATTATCCAAACTCTAATTATAGCTTTAATTATTTCTTCTTGTTCTTCTACAGATAACACTGAAAATCAACATAAAACCCCTGAATTTGCTATGACTGCTAAACTAAATGGAGTTACTTTTCAAGCAAATAATCCTTTTGGAACCAATGAATTTTCAAGTACAAATATTTGGAATTATTTTCCAACAGACGACTTTGTAATGCTTCAAGGACGAAAAGGAGGTATTATTGGCACACCAGAAATCAATATTTGGTTAAAAAAAAGTGACATTGCTGTTGGAACTTATCAAATAGAACAAGATACTTTTGACACACCACCATCACATTTCATTGATTTAACAGATAATTCCAATGATATATCTGAATATACTAAACAAGGAGTTTATAATAATTACAGATGTTGATACTTCTTCAAAAAATATTAAAGGAACTTTCGAGTTTACAACAATTGATGACCCTAACAACCCTTCTGCTACCATAGATTTTAATGTTACCGAAGGACACTTTAACTACAAATACGAATAAGTAAGGTTTTGTAAGAAAGAAATATAACACATAAACTTAATTGCTTGTTTTGATTCACTTGAAAAAACTCCTTTAAATATTAAACGTCCGTAAATTTTCAGCAACTCTATTACCCAAACATTAACAATAGATTTAAAAAATAAATTAAATGAATAAGCAAGAAGAAACAAAAAAAAGAAAAACAATTAAAATAATAATTGGAGTAATCTTTTTTGCACTAGCGTACTATGGAACTCAAAAACTTTTTAAAAAAAACTTAGAGCTTGATTTAAAAAGCGTTGCATTAGAATTAAATAAACAAACACCTATGAAAATTGACCAATTTTCAATATTAGATAGTGCTTCTGCAATAGGAAAAACAAATTTAATTTATTATTATACCCTTAGTGAAGTAAAAAAAACTGAAGTTAACATAGACACTGTAAATAAATATATTAGACCAAATATAATTGAGAACGTAAAAAATAGTACTGACTTAAAGATTTACAGAGACAATAATATAACATTAGACTATAAATACTATGATAAAAATGGTGAATTTATTACCGAAATTTCGGTAACACCTAAACTTTATAAAAATTAAATAAAGGTCTCTAAAAAACCAATCCTCGCTTATTAAATAAGCGAGGGTTTTTTATTTATTTATTTACTAAATTAACTACCTGAAAATCACACTAAATTATAATCATTTAAGATAAATTTTAATAAAAAAAATAGAAATAACATTAAGTGATGAATAGTATTTAAATATTAAAAATAGAATTGAAAGATGCTCTAAATTAAATATAGAAACAGGAACATTGACTGATTTAAGTTTTAAAGTATCTAATTATTTTGCGGGAGTCTCTAATCTTGAGTTTGAAATGCATAAAAAAATAGATTTAGGAGATATTAATTAGGAATTCACTGACTTTTAAAAATTACTAGTACTAATCTACTATTAAAATAAGATTAACTAAAAAATTAAAACTGTGATTAGTAATCCTAAAAAGAAAGTTAAGTTAAAAACCTTAGAAAAGGCAATGCTAAAATTTAAAAATTATAGCAAAGAATACCAAATAAAAAAAGATGAATATTTAAAAACCAATGTGTTTAACGAACTTAAAAATGTAAATGATGGATTTGACTCTAAATGGATATATTATTTCTCAGAATCAAATTTTCAAATAGTATTAAACAGAGTTAAAAAACTTGGAATAGGAATAACAAAATTTCAACCTTGTATTAATGGAGGCTTTTATGTTCCTGCTGTAGTAGAATTTTATGATACTTTTTCTGCTGATTCAAAATGGTATCAAGAAGCATTTGATAACTTCAAAATAACTAAAAAAAACCTAAAAAATTCAGCAAGCTATGTAGTACCTAAAAAATTACTTCCAAAATAAAAAACCTTAATTTACTAAACTAAAATTTAAAATATTATGAAAATTTTATTTTTCAATAAACGTTTTCGATATTCTCGAACTTGCTACTTTAGCTGCAATATAACCAAGTATTGAAATGGTAAAAATTACAACTAATAAATTCACCCACCTAAACTCTACTGGATATGCTAAATTTTGAGTAATCATAAATAGTTCGTAACGTTGCTGAATTAAAACGAGTAAAACTCCCAAAACAATACCAACAAGCATTCCTACAAGTGTTAATAAAAATCCCTGTAACACAAATATTTTTTTAATTTCATCAATACTGGCTCCTAAATTATATAACGTTTTTAAGTTTTTACGCTTATCAATAATCATCATAATTATTGAGCCTATCACATTAAATAAGGCAATAGCTATTATTAATGTAAATATTAAATAAGAGATGAAATTTTCAGTATTAATAACCTTATAATACATAGCGTTTAACTGAGCTCTTGTTTTTACTTGAAAATCATCACCTAAAACAACTTGCAATTTTTCTTGAAATTTAGCTAAACCTTCTGTTGAATTTAATTTTAATTCTACTCCTGAAATTTGATTTTCGTTATAATTTAATAACTCTTGCGCTAAAGACAACTCTGTAAAAACATATTTATTTTGAAATTCTTCCGACCCTGAATACGCTCCGATAATTTGTACCGATACAACTCTAAAAGCATTATTTACATTAATAAGTCCTTTTCCTGGCTTTGGTACTAAAATTTGCAAAGGCTCGCCAAAATTTAAAACCCCCAACGAAAGTTTGTAAGATATTCCGTAACCAATAACTGCGGTATTTTTAAACTCAGTATCAATCCAAGTACCAACGGTTAATAATGAGTCTACAGGAATAATATTTTTATAATTTTCATCAACTCCTTTTATGTAAGCTACCTGACTTTTGTTTTTATATTTTAAAAACACTCGTTCTTCAATAACTTTTGAAATTGTTTTTATTTCAGTATGCTGAATTAATTTTTGATGAATATCTTCAGAATACTTAAAGGATTTACCCTTTACTGTTGTAATTTGAATATCAGGATCTGATGCATTTAGTAAAGATTCACTAAAAGTTCTTAACCCAGAAAAACCAGATAAAATTACAAATAAAGCCAAAGCACCTACTACAACGCCAAAAACAGCAATAAATGTAATTATATTTATGGCGTTTGTGCTTGTTTTAGAAAATAGGTACCTTTTAGCTATGTATAAAGAAAACTTCACTTTTTAATAAATCTTAATTAGCAATGTAAATAAAATCTATTAACGTTTTTGACGTCGTGGTAAAACATCTGGGTTTTGAATAGGATCTACATCACCACCTTTTAATGATTTATCCAATTCTTCAATATAATCAAGACTATCATCTCCAAAAAACAACAACTCTGGCATTCTTCTTAGTTGATTTCTTGTTCTTTTTGCTAATTCATGACGAATTAACGGTGTATTAGACACCACTCCTTTTACTATTTCATCTCTTTTATCAGAAGGGAAAACGCTTAAATATATTTTAGCGACTCCTAAATCGGCAGTTACCGAAACTTTTGATACCGATATAATTACCCCCTTCATTCCATCTTGTGCAGCACGTTGTAAAACATCTACCAAATCTTCTTGCAATACTCCTGCAATTTTACGTTGTCTATTAGTTTCTTCCATGTTGCAAATTTAAGGATAAAATTACGGAGTGTAAATTTTATTTTTCACGGCATAAATTACCAATCCAACTCTATTTCTTACATTCAACTTGGTAAACAAACTATCACGGTAACCATCTATTGTTTTAGGACTTAAAAACATTTTATCAGCAATTTCTTTGTATGTTAACTCTGTACATGCCAACTTCATAAAAGCCAACTCATTGTCTTTAAAAGAAACTTTATTTTTAGCGTTTTTACCTAAAACAGAATCTAACAATAATGTTGTTACGTTTTTTGTGTGATAAAAACCATTATTCATCATTTCTAACAAAGCCTTTTCTAAAACAGTTTTTTCGGTATCTTTTAGTAAATAGCCTACAGCCCCTGCTTTTAACATTTTTAAAATGGTAGCATCAGCTGCATCTACTGATAATGCCATTACATTTACGGATGAATAGTTTTCTGAAATCCAAGCAGTGGTTTCAATACCATTCATAACAGGCATGTTTATATCCATTAAAACAATATCGGGTATATTTTTTGGTGATGCTTTAAATTTATCGACAAGTTCTTTTCCATTTTTACAAGCGTATAATACCTTAAATTTATCAAAAGTATTTACCATACCTTCAATGGCTTGAGATAATAATGTGTGGTCGTCAACAACAACAACTGAGTATTTCATTTTAATATAGTTTTTGATTAAATTAGTTGTTGGTTTTTTTATTAAAATAATAATTAATGGTTAATGTAGTACCTTTTGTAAGTACTGATGTTAAATTAGCTTGAGCTCCTATTAATTTAGCTCTATTTTTTATATTTTCTAAACCAATACCATTTATTGTTACATCATTTAAAACAAACCCTACTCCATTATCTTTAGCTATAATTTCTAATTTATTATTGTTATAATTCATTACTACATCTAATTTTGTTGCTTTGGCATGTTTTATTGTATTAGAAAAAAATTCTTGTAAAATTCTAAAAATAATAATTCCAGGTTTTTGATCTAAACCTATTTTTTTACCAAGAATAGTTAAACTAGCATCTATATAATTCAATCTATTAAAGCGTTCTATTTCAAGTTGCAAAGCAGCTGTAAAATCCATATTATTTATAAACTCCGGATTAATAGATTTTGAGAGTGCTCTAATTTCAGTTAAACTTTTAGTAATAGTTTCTTTTATTTCATGTAAATTATTAGGCGATGTATTTTGTAATTGTATTTTAGCTAAGGTTAAAAGTTGCCCTATATTATCGTGCAACTCCCAACTAATATTTCGCAAAGTTTCTTCTCTTATTTCTATTTGTGTTTCTGCAATTTCTCGTTCAAAGCGTTTTTTAGTTGCTTCTCTTTCTTGCAATAATTTGTTTTTACGTCGTTGAAAAACTGTGAACAAAATTATTAAAAAAACAACAATTACTATAATTACTAATGTTGTTATTATTAATACATCTCTTCCTTCTTGCTGCATAATAAACCGTATAAAATAAATATATTCATTAATATAACTAAAGCATTTAAGATAAAAAACAATCCTCTATCTGTCATATGTTTTAATAATGTAAAAAAAGGAATAGAAGGTAAATAAAAAACTAAAAAACCTACAGTAACCCAAAAAGGGAGCATTTTTTTATAATTTAAAATTTTATCAGAAACTAATAATTCCTTTAAATATAAAAATGCTCCAAAAACAGTAATTAATGCTCCAAAAACAACAACATAGGTAAAATTAATTTTTGTTAAAAAAGCAAAAAAGCAAAATAAAATAAAACAGAATGTTATTAACTTCAAGTATTTTCTCCAAAAGATGTCTTTAATAATTTGTAAATACATGAGAGTAATCAATGTAAAAACAATACCACTATAAATAATATAAATAGTAAATGCATTTTTTTCTATGTATTTATAGTATGCTCCAACTAGCTCTACTAAAACATTAACAACAAGAATTAAGCGAAGAGTTAAAAAAAAACGATTCTTAAACTTTCCATATAACAATATAGCTGTTATTGCTGTTATTGCTTGTAACAACATTACTAAAAAAGACATCAAACTCATAGATATATTATTTATAAGGAGGACATATTTGACTGTAATTCCCTGCACCACTACCAGCATCACCTTGAGGACCTCTAGCTGAATTTGCTATTTGATTATTTTCTGATTGCAAATTATAATTATTATCTTTCCTTTTTCCTTTTTCATATTCTCGTTCTGAATCATAAATCCAATTATATCCATGTTTCAATAACATTTCTTTAAAAGTTACTAATTTACCTTGTTCAGCAGTCTGAACAGGGTCAAATAACACTTGTACTCCTTTTAAAGTTGTTGAAGGTATATATATTAAACTACTATATCCTTTTTCTTTTCCGTTATAATTAGATTTTACAACAGATATAAAACTAATACCAGTAATTTCAACACCTGATTTTTTACTTAAATTTTCAACGTGTGCTAAATACTTTTTAAACTGTACAAAATTAAATGTATTAACACGAGAATCTTCATAACCTAATATTTTTTCAACAGGCGCTATTCTTGTACTATCATAATGCTTTAGCATATTAATAATTTCATTATAACTCAGCATTTCTTTTGTTCGCCCTTCGTCTGTATAATAAAAAATACCTTTCTCTTTTGCTTCTTTTAAACATTCTTCGAGTGTACACTTATTGCTAAATATATTTTTGAAAAATGCTGCTAATTCCTGAAACATGTTTTTTTTACTCATAATATTATTTGGTTAAATGTTCACCAAATATACTGTGCTGATTTTTTAAAAAAAATCTCATTTCACTAACCCTCAATAAAACCGACACTTTTATCTAAATATTCAGGAAAACCCCCCTTTAACTTAAAGTTAATACCCCGTTGCACAATTAAGTGTTTCACCACGCTTCACAAAATAAGGTACTACTATTTGATAAAAATTAACACTTAAGTATTTAATTATGTAAGTTACCTATTTAAAAAATGCTTTTTTAACAGGAAAATAACCTAAAAAAAACAGCTAATATGGTGTTATTTTCAGCTGTTTTACCTACATAAACTCAACGTACTTAGTTCAATTTTGCTATTAGTTATTTCGAAATACTAAAAGGCGAAAACCGAAAAGCCTAAAAATAAATAGAGTAGGTAAAAAAATAAATATTATGCCAAACTTAGTTCCAGAGTTAAATAGTTTAGATTTCAATGTATATATTGGAGGCCCTTTACAAGCCGCTATACAAGCACAAACAGCTGCTTCTATGGCTACTGTAAACTTTATTAAAGAGGTTGGTTTTGAAAAAGATAATGACCCTAATACTCCTGATCAACTACGCTATGTAGATTTTCAATATGAAAAATCGGTTCCAAATCCTGATTACGATGCAAATGCTATAACAGGACCCAACAACCAAAAATTTATAAAAAGCGAAATAGAAATTAAAGTTCCTTTTTTAACAATGCTTACCATTCCTTCAATTCGTATTGACGAGGTAAATATTGATTTTAATGCAAGGTTAAGCTCTACAGAAACTAGTAATGTTTCTTCTGAATTTGCCGCTAGCGCAGAATTAGGTATCAATTATAAAATTGTAAACTTTAAAGCATCTGCATCTTACAAACGAAACACCTCTCAAGGAGTAAAAGTAGATAAAACCTATAATTTAGGCGTACAAGTAAGAGCTGTTAACGATGAATTACCAGAGGGTTTAAGTAGAATATTAAACATGTTAGAAGATAGTATTGCTTCAGTAGCATAAAACAACATTAATGAGGTTGTAGTGTGTAAAAGCTTTACAACCTCTTTTTAAAACACTTTATTATGGTAAATTTAAATGAATATTTAGGCGGAATTGCCACCAGTATAGCAGAAGCTCGATTAATGTCTGATTTAAAATCGTTAGAAATTGCTGAAAAATTTTCACAACATAATCTTTTAAAATATTTTTCAGTACCGCGTTTTAAAGCTCAAAAAATTGAATTAACAATTCCTGTAGCTATAGGTAGTCTTGAAAACAGTTATGAGAACAATTATCAACCTATAAATAATATTGATTTCAACTCAAAAACATACACTATTTTAAAAGATATTTCTAAAACTAATTCTTTTGACAGAAAAACATCTACAAGCATACGGTCTGTAATTGCAAAAGAAACAGATGAGCTTGAAAAAAATATAAAAGCTACGGAAAGTGCTACTATTTGGCTACAACAATTCTCTGAAAAAGTAGCAGAAAAATTTGTAGCTGTTTCTAAAGAAAAGGTTGATTACAATTTGTTAGTTAAAAAACTTACCGATGAACTTAAACCTGCTATTAAAACAAAACAACTAATTAAGCAAAATACAAAAGTTATTGTTGAAGCTCATAAACTAAATGAAATTAAGTCCGAAAATATTGTTCAAATAAAAATGACCTTGAATGAAGAAAGTCTAGAATGGTATACATCAGAAAATGAAAAAGGTGAAAAAGAATCAAAATTATTACCTGAGTAATTATGCGAAAGTCAATAACAAAAATAACTACTGACATAAACAAACAGTTTTCAGAAATACATCATATAGTTAATTTAATAAGTAAAAAAAACTCTCAAAGTATAATAAAAATTAACGACTGGCTATATAGTACAGAAAAATTATTGCAAAACCTTAACTTGCCTGAATCTTCTAAATTTTCAGTAAAAAGAGGTGAATTATCTTCTTTTATTCCAAGTAGTACTGGAAACAAGAAAAAGGAACACCTGCAACTTGCATCGCAACTATTAACACAGGCACAACATGATTTATGGGATACTTATTCAATATACGCTACAAAGCTAGAAAATGCTTCAACCTTAATCAATCAATTATTAAGTGTTATATACCAAACAAAAGGCTTTAGTTATAATAAAAATGAAGATTTCACTCTTTTTTTAAATCGAATTTGGGATTTTTGCGCTGGACATGAACAGCTAAAAGGCATTTGTACACAAATATTATTATCAATCAACAAATCTGACGTTATAATTATTATGGCTGACAAAATAGCACTAGAAAATTTATAATATAAATCAATATTTTTTACTTTTACCATATGAATAATATTGAACATATTGGTATTGCAGTAAAAAACTTAGAAGAATCAAATAAATTATTTGCGACTCTTTTTGGAAAACCACATTACAAAATTGAAGAAGTACTTAGTGAGGGTGTAAAAACTTCTTTTTTTAAATCAGGAGGCAATAAAATAGAACTTTTAGAAGCTACAAAACCTGAAAGTGCTATTGCTAAGTTCATTGCTAAAAAAGGAGAAGGAGTTCATCATATTGCTTTTGCTGTTACAGACATAAAAGCCGAAATAAAACGTTTAAAAAGCGAAGGTTTTACTTTAGTTAATGAGACACCTAAAATAGGCGCCGACAATAAACTAGTAGTGTTTTTACATCCTAAAAGTACCAACGGAGTTTTAATTGAATTGTGTCAAGAAATCGAATAACGCTTTTATTTAAAACTTCGCAAATATTTGTATCTTGCAAAATCTAAAACTAATAGCAAAAAATGTCAACTTCTTTTGATTCTTTTCAAAAACGCCGTCTACAGTCTTCATATATTTCTGTGGTAGTAAGCATTGCTTTGGTTTTATTTATGATGGGAATTTTAGGACTGGTACTACTAAAATCTACCAAAGTAGCAAATCATTTTAAAGAAAAGGTTGTTATGACACTATTTTTAAAAGATAACGTTACTCAAACCCAAACCAAAAAATTTAAAGAATCGCTAAAAAAAGAAAACTTTACTAATAAAGTTATTTATATAACAAAAGCAGAAGCTGCGCAAATTTATAAAAGAGACTTAGGCGAAGATTTTTTAGAATTTTTAGGAGATAACCCTCTTAAAAATGGAATTGATATTTATATTAAAGCTGATTTTGTGACCCCTGAGAAAATGGATGAGATCAAAAAAAAGTTTACTAAAAATAGTTTTGTAGCTGAAGTTAATTACGATAAACCGTTAGTTGAATTATTAACTAAAAATATTCAAAGAATTACTTTTTGGCTGTTAATAGTTAGTGGTTTTTTTGGGGTAATTGCTATTATTTTAATTAATAGTTCTATTAGACTTTCTATTTACTCTAAAAGATTTAATATTAAAACCATGCAAATGGTTGGCGCTACTAAAAGTTTTATACGTAAACCTTTTATTTGGCAAGGTATAAAATTAGGTTTTTTAGGTGCATTTATTGCTTTACTAGGTTTAGCAGGTGTAGTATATTATACTGATAAACATATACCTTCACTAGCTTTACTTACTGATTATATTTCATTAAGCTATGTAGGTGGAAGCGTTTTAGGTATCGCCTTTTTTATAACTTGGATAAGTACCTTTTTTGCTACACAACGTTTTTTAAACTCACAAACAAACGATTTGTATTATTAATATTTTTTATGAAAAAAAATACTATTTCAAAACAAGAATTTTTATTTGGTAAACGAAATTATATAATCATGCTAATAGGATTAGCTATTATTGCTTTAGGCTTTGTTTTAATGGCTGGTGGCGGAAGCGATGACCCTAATATATTTAATGAAGAAATTTATAGCTGGCGTAGAATTCGTTTAGCTCCAACATTAGTAATACTTGGCTTAGGTATTGAAATTTATGCTATTTTAGCCAATCCTAAAAAATAAGCATGAATTTATTAGAAGCTATTATCCTTGGTATTATTCAAGGACTAACAGAATTTTTACCTGTATCATCTAGCGGTCATTTAGAATTAGTAAAAGCAATTTTAGGAGATACCTCTGTACCTGAAGAGAGTTTAACTTTCACCGTAGTTTTACATTTTGCAACGGCATTAAGTACCTTGGTTGTTTTTAGAAAAGAAGTTGCTGAAATTTTCAAAGGATTATTCCAATTTAAATGGAATCAAGAAATGAAATTTTCATTAAAAATTATAGTTTCGATGCTTCCTGCCGTAATTATTGGACTAGTGTTTGAAAAACAATTAGAATCTTTTTTTGGCGGAAAAATATTATTTGTAGGTATTATGCTATTAGTTACAGCAGTTTTATTACTTTTTGCAGATAAAGCTAAAAACACTAATAAAGACGTCTCCTTTAATAACTCATTAATTATAGGTATTTCACAAGCTATTGCAATGCTACCTGGTATTTCTCGTTCAGGAGCAACTATTTCTACCTCTGTTTTATTAGGTATAGATCGTAGTAAAGCAGCACGTTTTTCATTTCTAATGGTAGTACCTCTTATTTTTGGAAAAATAGCAAAAGATTTTCTTGGTGGAAATATTAACTTTCAGTCTTCTGAAATTGCACCAATATCAGCAGGTTTTATTGCTGCTTTTTTGGCAGGTTTAGTAGCCTGCAATTGGATGATTGCTTTAGTTAAAAAAAGTAAATTATCTTATTTTTCTATCTACTGTGCTATTATTGGAGTAATAGCAATAGGATACTCATTATTAAATTAATTATGAAAACAGCTGAAGATTACAAAAACGGACAAGTTTTATTAATTGACAAACCCTTAGAATGGACGTCTTTTCAGGTAGTTAATAAACTTCGTTGGCACATTAAACAACGCTTTAACATTAAAAAAATTAAAGTTGGGCATGCCGGTACTTTAGATCCGTTGGCAACAGGTTTATTGATACTTTGTACAGGTAAAAAAACCAAGATAATTGACGAATACCAAGGGCAAATAAAAGAATATACTGGTACCATAACCTTAGGAGGAACAACGCCTAGTTACGATTTAGAAACTGAAATAAATGAATTTTTTTCTACGGAACATATTACAAAAGAATTAATTCATGAAGCAACCAAGCAGTTTACAGGAGCAATTCAGCAAAAACCACCTATTTTTTCAGCGATAAAAAAAGAGGGGGTTCGTTTATACGAATTAGCTAGAAAAGGAGAAACTACCGAAATCAAAACAAGAGAAGTTACCATTCCTGTATTTGA
Source organism: Tenacibaculum aestuariivivum (assembly GCF_964507685.1). Lineage (GTDB taxonomy): Bacteria > Bacteroidota > Bacteroidia > Flavobacteriales > Flavobacteriaceae > Polaribacter > Polaribacter aestuariivivum. Next base: position 1,903,325 of record NZ_OZ208414.1, on the reverse strand, counting down.
AATAACAAATATTGATGGCAATAATCTAGATTTCAGAGTTATTTGTAGCAAAGGAACCTACATACGCTCTTTAGCTTACGATTTTGGAGTTGCATTAAACTCAGGAGCTCACTTATCAGCACTAAGAAGAACTAAAATTGGTGATTTTCATGTTGATAACGCCGTAAGTGTTGAAAATTTTATTGAAAGTTTATCAGAATAATTTATAAATAAAATAAAAATTACGCTTTCTTTTTCTTTAAAAACCTATTATACCAACTTTCATAAATTGGTACTTCCCAATAATTTTCCAACTCTTGTTTTGTTTGAATTAAATTATCAAAAACAATTGTTTTTTCAGTTACCGCTTTATTTTTAATTAACTTCTTAAAGTCTTTTAATTCCTTATACTGCGTATACTCTCCTTGTTTAAAACATACATTCATTCTATCTAAAAGTTCAACATCATATTGTTCTTGTAACTTTAAAATAAAACCAACCTTAACATCAATATCTGTATTTAATAAAACAGTATCTTCATCTGCCAAGAAAATAATAAAACGATTGTATCGTACTTCAAAAGATGCTTTAAAACTTTCATCATCTAACTTCCATCCATCAATAAATGCTTTCAACTGCTCATTTAACCCATCAATTTCTTGCGGATAAAACTTTCTATTACATGGATAAATCCAAACTTTTGATTCTTCTGATAATGTTTCGAAATCTACTAACATAACTATTATTTACGTGCCGCAAATATACAGAAAACAAAATCTTCTTATTGATAATCAAATAAGGAGATTTTATTTATCAAAAAAAATAATTATTATTTTAACAATGAAATTAAATTCTCCTGAACATTCAAACCTTTATTTTTATTATACCAAACCTGTAAACTTTCTTTAAAGTTAGCATCTAAAGCTCCATGTTCTTTTTTATAATTATTCACCATTTTTGTAGCCACATCAGGCCTTGGGCCCCAAGTATCAATTACCTCATTATTTTTATCTAAAGCAATTAACTTTGGTATTGCCCTACCTCCATTTGTTAAAAAAGCATCCATTAACGGTAAGTTTTCATCCCTTAAAACTACTTTTAACTGAATATTAGAATTCTCTTCTGCTATTTTATTAATAACAGGTAAATTCTGAGCGGCATCACCACACCATCCCTCGGTTAAAACTAACCATGTTTGGGGTTCATTTACATCTTTAACCTTTACCAAAACCTCATCTGATAATTTTATAGTTTTATCCAAACGCTTCATACGCTTATCATTTAACAAACTATAATTCAATAAATCATCTGACTGGTTTGGACCTGTCGATTTTCCTGCATCTAACAAATCCTTAATCAAGTCCCTATACGCTCCATATGAAATTGCTTTTTCTAAACTATTCTCTATAATTTTTTTCATCTTAATAATCTTTAGTACAAATATATTTCTTTCTCCTTAGAACCTACCTAACTTAAGTTACGTGGCAAAAGTGGAGTATAATAGACGACTGTAAACTTAAAAACTTACAATTACGCTACTTTAAAATAAAAATAACTTGAAGCTATTTGCCGCTTTCTGCACTCGCTTCTTGCTAAATATAGCAAGAGAGCTCAAACAAGCGCTTAAATCGGGGCTAAATACAGCTACAATAATGTATGCAATCATCAAAAAAAAATCATCTACTAAAAATAAAATCCATTTTAAAAGATACAAATCACACTACTCATAAACCGAGTAAAATATGTACTTTTATACTTTTAATTATTACTACTAATGAAACACTATATATTCGTCTTAATTTCATTTCTACTCCTAATTTCTTCCTGTAAAAAAGAAGACAAAAAAAACAACACTCCTATTCAAAAAACAGGAATGGATATACCAGTTACCTACGCTAAACCAGCACAATTAGACAATACCTCTAGTAAAGAAATTAAAAAATGGAAAGAATATTTTATAGTAGCTGATTTTATTACGCAATTAGAAAACACCACACCTACAGAAGCCTTAAACAATGCTTTAGAACTAAAAACATTAACCAAACAACTAAAAGATAGTCTAAATATAAAAACATTGCAAACACCCGCTTTTAAAGCCCGTATAAATGTTTTTGAAAATGAAGTTTTAAGGCTAGCAGATATAACATACATCTCCTCTATTACATCAAAAGAAGTAAACAATCATATAAAAAAAATACATTTACTTTTTGGAGGAATAAATACTAAAATAAATACCGTTTACGCTAAAAAGCGATTCGACAAAGCTATAAAGCTAGATAGCCTATTTAATTTTTAAATAAGCTTTAATGCCTCGTATACCAAATTACTTTCAAAACCTCTGTATAATAAATAATCTGCTATTTTCTTTTTTCTTTTAAACACATTCGTGTCAGAAACCTGATTATTTTTCTTTTCTAGTAAACTATACAAGGTAGTCATATAGTCTTGCTCGTTAATTTCTTTTAGCGCTGTTTTTATATTATATGCTGATATGTTTCTAAATTTTAGCTCTCTTACAATACGTTGTTTCCCCCATTTTTTAATACGAAATTTACCTCTTGCAAAGCTTTTAGAAAAACGCTCTTCATTTAAAAAATTATTTTCCATTAAACCCAACAAAATCATTTCTCTAGCCTCGGGCACTACATTATACTCCCTTAACTTAGTCTCAACCTCTTTATGACAGCGATCTTGGTACACACAATAATACTCCACCTTCCGCTTTATCTCCTCAACTGTAAACACCTGCTTATTCATAAGTTCAAAAATAAAAAAAGAGTTGAAAGTTTTAACACTTTCAACTCTTTTTAACTAAAAAAAACCTATTATACGTTTCTTTTTAACCACATTTTAAACTTTGTTACCAAGTAAAATAAAATTGGCACTACAATTAATGTTAAAAAAGTAGCTATAAAAAGTCCATAAATTACTGTCCAAGCTAATGGGCCCCAAAAAATAACATTATCTCCACCAACATAAATATTCGGATTAAATTCGCTAAACAAGGTGAAAAAGTTAATATTAAACCCTGTTGCTAACGGAATTAATCCTAAAATAGTAGTAATTGCAGTTAATAATACAGGACGCAAACGTGCTTTTCCACCTTTTACAATTGCTTCAAAAAGCTCATTTTCTTCAATATATTCGTTATTATCTAAATTATGTTCAAGTTTTTTTCTGTCTATTAATAATTGTGTATAATCAAGTAATACCACTCCATTATTTACAACTATTCCGGCTAAAGAAATAATCCCCATCATGGTCATCATAATAACAAAAGAACTTCCTGTTGCTACAATACCTCCAAATACACCGATTAAACTTAAAAAAATAGCAAGCATTATAATGCCTGGTTTTGATATCGAATTAAACTGAAAAATTAATATAAAAAAGATTAACCCTAAACCTGTAAAAAAAGCTCCCATTAAAAAAAGCATTTGCTTATTTTGTTCTTCTATTTGACCTGTATAATCAATTTTTACAGCAGCTGGCTTTTCCTTAAAATTTTGCATTTCGTTTTGAATTTTCGAAACAATAGCCCCTGCATCTGTAAACCCTGGTGCTAATGCAGAATATAATGTTACTACACGCTTAACATCTTTATGCTTTATAGCACTAAAGCCCGAAGAGTTTTTTTGTTTGGTAACTGCAGATATAGGAACTTCTTTAATTTGACCAGAAGCCATATCTCTAAACGTAATTTTTTGATTAAAAAGAGCACTGGTATTATATCTATTTTCTTTATTAAAACGAACATAGATATCATAATCTTCACCATCTTCTTTATAAACACCTGCCTTTGCTCCAAAAATAGAATTACGCAATTGTTTTCCTACCTGAGCAGAGCTTACCCCTAACTCTCCTGCTTTTTTTCTATCTACTACTACTTCTATTCCTGGTTTAGATTTATTAACATCAATTTTTAATTGCTCTATACCTTGAATATTTTTGGTATTAATAAAATCACGCATTTTTTGAGCAGTAGCAATAAGTTCTGAATAATCTTCTCCTTCTAATTCTACATTAATAGGATATCCTGCTGGTGGACCTGCTGCATCTTTTTCTACAGAAATAGAAACTCCTGGATACACATCTTTTAAATCTTCTTGAATTTTTTTCAATAATTCATTACTATCTTCACCTTGCCTGAATTTGAATTCACGCATGGTTGCTGTTATTTTTCCACGATGTGGCATTTCTGCTGCCGAACCTCCGTCTGTTTGCGGATTCCCTGCACCTTCACCAACCTGTGAAACAGCACTTTCTGTTAAAAAATTTTCACCATCTTTAATATAACCACTATCATTAATTACCTTAAACATTCGTTGCTCGATAGCCTTGGTAATCTCATTGGTTTTTTTAATATCTGTACCCTCAGGATACTCTATATAAGCCGTAATTTGATTGGCTTTTGTATCAGGAAAAAACTCAACTTTAGTACGTTGACTTCCTACTGACACTCCAAACCCCATAAAGGCAATAAACAATAAAATAACTGTAGCAATAGTAATAATTATTGGTTTTTTTCCACTTAGTGCAAAACGAAGCGTTTTTTCATAAAGACGCTCCCAATGAGGTAATATTTTATTTTGAAAACCATTTGCCCAACTACGTAAAAATAATCGATACACCCAAAGTAAAATAATAGTTACTAACATTAAAGTACCTAACACCCTATAAGTTCCTCCAAAAAATAAAATTAATAAACCAATAACTCCAATAACTCCTGATATTTTAAGAACCTGTTTTAAAGGCATATCCTTATCTTCAGTAGTCATAAATTGTGATACTAATACCGAATTAAAAAATATTGCCACAAATAATGATGACCCCAATACAACAGAAAGCGTAATAGGAAAATATTTCATAAACTGCCCCATTACACCTGGCCATAAACCAAGTGGCACAAAGGCTGCAACAGTTGTTAAGGTTGATATAATAATAGGTAACGCTATTTCACCAATTCCTTTTTTAGCTGCTTCAACACGACTCAAACCTTCTTCGGCCATTAGCCTATAAACATTTTCAACAACTACAATACCGTTATCTACCAGCATACCGAGTCCCATAATTAATCCAAAAAGAATCATGGTATTTAAAGTATATCCAAATAGATCTAATATCATTAATGACATAAACATAGACATTGGAATGGCAAATCCAACAAATAATGCATTTTTAAACCCTAAAAAGAACATTAAAACAGTAACAACTAGTATAATTCCAAAAATAATGTTATTTACTAAATCATCTACTTGACCAACTGTTTTTGAAGATTGATCATTAGCAATTGTTACTTTTAAATCTGGAGGAAATACGTTTGATTTTGCATGTTCTACAATTTCTCGTATTTGCTCTGCAGCAGCAACCATGTTTTCTCCTGAACGTTTTTTAACATCTAACATTACTACCTCTTTTCCAAACTCTCTGGCGTAGGTAGTTTTGTCTTCATCCTTAAATGTTACAGTTGCTACATCCCTCAAATAAATAGCATTTCCTTTTTCAGATTTTACTACAAAATTCTCTAATTCTTTTGGTTTTCCAATTTCACCAATAATTCGAATAGTACGTCTTTGTCCACTAGAAATTAAATTCCCTGCCGACATGGTTACGTTCTCTTTACCTACACTATTGGTAATATCATCAAAACTTACCTGAGCAGCCATCATTTTATAAATATCTACAGCTACTTCTACCTCCTTCTCCTGTGCGCCTCGAATATCTACTTGCTTAATTTCTGTTAACCCTTCAATTTCATCTTCAAGATATTCTCCATATTCTTTAAGTTTACCTATAGGATAATCACCAGAAATATTAATATTTAATATTGGTATTTCTTCTGATATACTTAAATCAAAAATATTTGGTTCTACTTTAGCTCCATTAAAAGTTGGCCAATCTTCACCTGAGGTTTCTGTATCAATTTCATCCTTTACCTTTTGCCTAGCAGCATCTACAGTTATTTTTTCATCAAACTCAACAACAACAATTGAATAGTCTTCTTGAGATGTTGAAGTAATTTCTACAACATTACTAATAGATTTTAGTTTATCTTCTATAGGATCGGTAATCAGTTTTTCTATATCCTCTGCAGTATTTCCAGGATAAATAGAACTTATGTATATTTTAGTTTCTTTTATTTCCGGAAAATTCTCTCTAGCCATACCAAAGTAAGCCGAACTACCTAAGAAAAGTATCAGTGCTATTAAAACATACATTGTTGTTTTATTGTTGATAGCCCAAGATGATAAGCCAAATTCCTTATCCACCTGTTTGGTTTTTTTAGACATATTTATAATTTTATTGGTGAATTAGTTTAAAACCTGTACTTGCTGACCATTTTGAACACTACGAGCACCTTCAACAACAATTTTATCACCATCTTTAACACCATTTAAAACCTCAACAACATCTCCTTGAGTTTTTCCAGTAGTAATAATTACTTGTTTTGCTGTACCAATTTTATCTTTTAAGTCAACAACTATATAGACATATTGTTGTCCTTTTGCATTTTCTGAAATAATACTTTGTGGAATTAATAATGCTTCATTATTCGTATAATCGTTAATTTTTAACTTTGCCGTTAAATTTGGTTTTATACTTTTATCTTGGTTATCAACTGCTAATTCAACATTAAAAGTACGATTTGCTGGATTAATAAAATTACCAACCTGACGCACTGTTGAGTTCATTTTTTTACCTAACACAGGAAATTCTACCTCAACCTTTTTACCTTTTTCAATAGCTACAATATAGCTTTCAGGAACTGCCGTTTCAATATACATTTTAGAAAGGTTTACAATTCTAAAAATTTCAGCTCCTACTCCTGGTGCCACAACCACACCTTGTTCTTTTATTACATCATCTATAATTCCAGAAAAAGGAGCTTTTATTACTGATTTTGCTACTTGTTTTCTTAATTGAGAAACTGCATTTTTTTGAGCTTCATAAGCAGTTTTTGCTTGTAAAAATTGTATTTCTGATCCTATTTTCTGATTCCATAATCTTTTCTGACGCTCATAAGTGGTTGCAGCTAATGCTGTTTGAACTTCTATTTGTGCTAATTGATTAGACAAACCTCCATCATCTATTTTAGCTAATGATTGTCCTTTTTTTACAAACTGACCTTCTTTTACATAAATTTTAACCAACTGCCCAGCTATTTCAGGATATATTAAAACATTTTGCTTTGTTTTTACATCTCCTTGTAATTCTAAATAATGGTTAAATACTGTTTTATTTGCAGATACAACAGTTATCAACGGAACTTTTTTAGTAGCATCTAAAGTTGCAATTTTAGCATTTAAAGCTTTAATACTTTCTGATAATATTTGTATTTGTGTGTTTAACTCCGTTTTTTTAGCACGTATTTTAACTAAATCATTAGAAGCTATTACTTTTTCTACAGATTGCTTTTTGTTTTCTCCGCAGGAAACTAAAATTAGCATTATTGCTAATAATGAATATATTTTTTTGATCATCCTTTTTTTATTTTAATGGTATGTTTAATGCGTTTTCTAATTTTGCTTTTTTAGCAATTACATTCAACATATATTGTACGTAACTATTTTGTTGTGTATATAATTGGTTTTGTGCTTGTAATAAATCAAAACTTGAAGAAATTCCTTCAAAAAATTTAATCTGTTGTTTTTTTTCTATTCGCTCTGCAAGTGCTAAGTTTTTCTTTGCTGTTTCGTAGTTTTCAATTGCTAATTGATATTCACTCCGAGCTGTTTCTACCTGTAAATTTAATTTTTGTTTTGCTTCTTCTAATCTAATATCAGCATTTTCTAAAGCTATTTTTGCTTGTTGTACTTTTGAGTTTCTTCCAAAAGAACTAAAAATAGGTACATTTAAACTAACTCCTAATAAAGAAGAGTTTAACCAACGCTGTTCATTATCAAAAAAAGTAAATGAATCAGCAAAACCTGTTACACCATAGTTTACAAATGCTGATAAGCTTGGTAAATACTTACTTTGTTCTAATTTCATTAACAAACGCTTACTTTCTCTATTGTTTTGAGCAATTTTAAAATCTACATGATGATCAATTTTAAATTGAGTTGCTAACAGACTTAAATCGGTATTATTAACAACTAAATTATCTAACGTTGATGTTAAATTTAATTTAACATCAATTGAATTTCCTAATGAAATATTTAACATTTGATATGCTATTTCTTTTAAACGCAAAGCATTTCGTAAATTACTTTCAACATTACCTAAGGTAATTTGTAACTGCTGTACATTTTCTAACTCTGTTAAACCATTATCATATATTTTTTGTGTTTCAAATAAATTTTTTTCTAGTATTTTGTGATTATTCTTTAAAATAGCTATCGTTTTTTCAGTAACTAATACATTTCCATAGGCATTTATAATAGCTTCACGTGTAGCTAGAACTGTTTTTTCTTTTGCTTGTTCTGATATTTTTAAATATGTTTTTGCTGACTGTAACCCCACCAAGTAAGAACCATCAAATATTAATTGAGATAGTGTTATGGATGCTTTTGCTGTTTGCTTTTTAGTAAAAATAAGCTCTTCATCAATTCCGTCATCATTGAAATCAACCAGTTGCACTTGTTGTTTTAACCAATTCTGATAATCTACCACGCCATTAATTTGTGGTAATCCTATAGTTGTTGTTTCCCATTTTTTATGCTTAGCTGCTTCAACATTATTTAAAGCAATTTTATTTTCATAATTATTTTCTATAGCATAATCAATAGCTTCTTGCATTGATAAATTAAGTTCTTCTTGAGCATATAAAAAGCCCGTACAAAAGAATATAAATACACTGTATATGTATTTTTTCATTGTTACTAATTTTGGTTTATAATTTTTAATTGTTTTTCTAATTCATCTATACCTTTAGAAGTTCCGATAGCTCGTATATGATATTCTAAAATTTGATACTCAACTTTTATTAATTCTTTTACCTCATTACTATACATTTCGCTTTCATAAATACCAAAAATTAATGTAAAGTAGAAATTTACAACTAAGTCTATTTTCAAGTCTTCTCGATAAAATCCTTCATTAATACCCTTGGTTAAATTATCAATATTACAATCTCTAAACATACATACCTCACGCTCCATTAACTTAATATACGTTTCTGGATAATATTTTTTTAACTGATACATTGGTGACGTTTGTGCATTTTTAAACATCTCTTTAAAAATTGCCTTTACTGCAAACTCCTCTTCAATAGCATTATAGCCTTGAGCTTTAATTTTTATAATAGCCTCACTTATAGTATTGTGAACTGCTTTAGTACTCGCATCAACTAACACTGATTTTTTTGAAAAATATTTGTACAATGTTTTTTTTGAGATGCCTAACTCTTTTGCTATATCATCCATTGTAATACTTTTAAACCCAAAGTTTAAAAACATTTCTCCTGCTTTATTTAATATTTTATCTCTCATAATCTTTTGCAAATGTACGAGCGGAAACTTTAAAAACAATAAAAGTTTCTTTAGTTTTAATGTTTTTTTAACATTCCCTAACAATTACAATTTTTGTTTGTCTTATTTTTACAAAAAATTTAAGATTTGGACATACTAAAATATCAATCAGACTTTTTATCCTACCTAGATTCTAAAAAAATTGTAAGAGAGCCTAAAAACCTTTACCAACCTATAGATTACATTCTTCAAATAGGGGGAAAAAGAATTAGACCTATACTAACACTTATTGCTGCTGATATTTTTTCTGGCGATTATAAAAAAGCAATGCCAGCTGCTTTAGCTGTCGAGGTATTCCATAATTTCACATTAGTACATGACGACATTATGGACGATGCACCTCTAAGGAGAGGTAACCAAACAGTTCATGAAAAGTGGAATATTAATACAGGGATACTTTCTGGTGATGCTATGCTAATTTTAGCATACCAATATTTTGAAAATTACGAACCTATTGTTTTTCAAAAATTAGCAAAATTATTTAGTAAAACAGCACTTGAAGTTTGTGATGGACAACAATTAGATGTTGATTTTGAAACAAGAAATGATGTTACTATTGATGAGTATATTCAAATGATTACCTTAAAAACATCTGTTTTAGTTGCCGCGGCATTAAAAATGGGCGCTATTGTAGCCAATGCTAGTGAAGAACAAGCACAATACTTATACAACTACGGATTAAATTTAGGAATTGCTTTTCAACTACAAGATGATTATTTAGACACCTACGGAAACCCTGAAACTTTCGGAAAACAAATTGGTGGCGACATTATCGAAAACAAAAAAACATACCTATATTTAAAGGCATTTGAAATAGCAAATACGGCTGACAAAGAAAAACTGAGTGCTTTATATAATAAAAATCAAAAAAATATATCAGAAAAAATAAGTACAGTTTCAAGTATTTTTACAAAAAATAATATACCTTATTTTACACACGAACTTATTGAATACTATACTAATAAGGCTTTTGAAAGCTTAGCATTTTTAAACATTAACGAGGCTGGTAAAAAAGGACTGCGTTTGTTCGGTGAAAATTTAATGAGCAGAAAAGTTTAAAAAAACTTTTTTATTTAAAAAAAATGTGTATTTTTGCACCCGTAATTAAACGGTCTTATAGCTCAGTTGGTTAGAGCACCTGACTCATAATCAGGTGGTCCCAGGTTCGAGTCCTGGTGGGACCACTTTAATTCTAAAGCCTTACAGAAATGTAAGGCTTTTTTTATGCTTATATTTTAACCATCTCTTTAACTTCTTACCTACAAATTTTCTTTATTAAAAAAATAAAAACTCATCACTTCCTTTAACTTAACAATCAAACACATACTAGTAGGTACCAGTTGGTTTATTAATAGTTAATTATATAACTTAGCATTTATGAGTTTTATGATTGTTGAAGAAAATAATGGAATACCAAAATACAAACAGATAGTGAAATCTATCGAAGACGGTATTTTAAATGGTCATTATAAAAGAGGTGATAAGTTACCTTCTATTAATAGAGTTAAATTAAGGTTTTCTATTTCTAGAGATACCGTATTATTAGCCTATGGCTTACTAAAATCTAGAGGAATTATAAAGTCAGTTCCAGGAAAAGGTTATTATGTAAAAAGCAAAAATATAAGTGCTTCTAAAAAAATATTTCTATTATTTGATGAGCTAAATGCTTTTAAGGAAGATTTATATAATTCTTTTTTGTCAAATTTAGAAGAAGGTGATAAGGTTGATATCTTTTTTCACCATTTTAATCAAAATATTTTCAGCAAACTAATACATGATAATATTGGTATTTATAATACCTATATTATTATGCCTGCTAACTTAAAAAAAACTCATTTAACAATAGATTTACTACCTAAAAATAATGTATATATTTTAGATCAAGTAGGTAAAGAACATGCCAAATACGCTGCAATTTATCAAAATTTCGAAAAAGATATTTTAGAATCTCTAGAATCTGGATTAAAACATTTAAAACCTTATAATAAGTTAATATTTCTCTTCATAAATAATAAACAGCCTAGTGGAATGTTAAAAGGTTTTAAGCAGTTTTGTGAAAAACATCAATTTGATAATGAAGTAATTGAAAGTTTTGATGACAGAAAAATTTCAAAAGGTGAAGTATATTTAATTCCTGATGACAGAAATCTTATTCGCATTATTAAAATGATAAAAACAGCTAATTTAGAACTAGCCAAAGATATCGGAATTATATCCTACAATGATACCTTATTAAAAGAAGTTGTTGAAGGAGGAATAACAACAATATCTACAGATTTTAACGCAATGGGAAAACGTTTAGCGCAAATGGTTACACAGAAAGAAAATATACGAATAGAAAATCCAAATAATTTAATTTTAAGAAACTCTATTTAATAAAATTAGTTAAAATAATCTACTAAAATCACAAACTAACTCTACAATACATTTTAATATTAAACAATATGCAAATAATTACATTTTTAGCATTCACCGTTTTAGTAGCGGTTATATCCTATTATAAATCTAGAAAAACAAATGAAAAAACAAATGACGATTATTTTCTAGGAGGAAGAAGCTTAACCGGTGTTGTAATAGCAGGGTCATTATTGCTTACAAACCTTTCTACAGAGCAAATAATAGGATTAAATGGAGCTGCTTTTAAAGATGGTATTTTAGTAATGGCATGGGAAACTCTTGCAGCTATAGCAATGGTACTTACAGCCGTATTTTTACTACCTAAATATTTAAAAGGAGGAATAACAACAATTCCTCAGTTTTTAGAAAAACGATACGACAAAACAACTAAAACAATAACATCTATTTTATTTTTAAGTGGTTATGCAATTGTATTACTACCCATAGTACTGTATTCTGGCGCATTAGCAATTAACAGCATGTTTGATGTTCCTGAGTTACTCGGAGTTTCTAAAAATGTAGCTTTATGGATAACAGTTTGGATTATAGGGATAATAGGTGGTATTTATGCTATTTTTGGAGGATTAAAAGCAGTAGCTATTTCTGATACAATAAATGCCGTTGGACTGTTAATAGGCGGAATGTTAATACCAATTTTTGGTTTAATGGCCGTGGGTGATGGAAATGTTTTTGAAGGAATTACTGTTTTAATGACTGAACATCCTGAAAAATTTAAATCGCTCGGAGGACCAAAATCTTCCATTCCTGTAGAAACAATTTTTACTGGTATGATGTTAGTTCAACTTTTTTACTGGGGAACCAATCAAGCTATAATACAACGTGCATTAGGTGCTAAAAACTTAAAAGAAGGCCAAAAAGGTTTACTCTTAGCTTCTTTTATTAAAATACTAGGCCCTATAATTGTTGTGCTACCTGGTATTATAGCCTACCATATGTTTGGTGACCAAATAGTAAACCCTGATGAAGCTTACCCTATGTTAGTTTCTAAGGTACTACCAAAAGTGTGGCTTGGTTTTTTTGCAGCAGTATTATTTGGTGCTATTTTAAGTTCTTTTAACTCTGCATTAAACAGTTCTGTTACCTTATTTAGTATTGATATTTATCAATCATATTTTAAAAAAGGAACTAATGAAACCAACGTTATAAAAGTTGGAAAAACATTTGGTATTGGACTTGCTTTAATAGCCATGTGTATTGCTCCTCTATTAATTTATGCTTCAAATGGGTTATTTGGTTACTTACAAGAAGCGAATGGAATTTATAGTATTCCAATACTTACAATTATTGTAGTAGGTTTTTCAACAAAATATGTACCAGCAATTGCGGCTAAAATCGGAATTATTTCAGGATCTATTTTATATATTATAAGTCAATTTATAATTAAACCGTATATAGGTGCGGAAAATTACCCTCACTTTTTACATGTTATGGCAATACTTTTTGTTTTAAATGTATTAATAATGCTTTTAGTAGGTAAATTAAAACCTCGTAAAGAAGCCTATATTCAGGTATATACTAAACAAGTTTCTATTACACCTTGGAAATTAACAAACTCTTTAGGAATAATTATCTGCATTTTAGTATTATCTATTTACATTTACTTTATTTAATAAATGAGCAAAAAAAAAAATATGTTAAAAGCATTTAATTTTGTGATTTTTGGTGGTGATGGAGATTTAGCAATGCGTAAAATTTATCCTGCTCTATTTTGCCGTTTTGTAGAACAACAAATTGGAGGCGACTTTAGTATTATTGTTATTCTAAGAGATGAAATTCCGATAGAATTACTACTAAATAAAATAAAAGAAAAAATTATAATTGCTGATCAGAAAATTAGTTTTGACAAAAAAACAGTAACTGATTTTATTGCTAAAATTAGCGTTATCCTTATAAAAAAGCACACAGTTAAAGATTATGAACCGTTAGCTAATATTTTACAGAAAAGCTCAAAAAAACAAGATGTTTTTTATTTCTCAACCCCCTCTTCTGTGTTTGTAGAAATTTGTGATACATTAAGAAAAGCTACTATAGTAAAACCAAGTAGTAAGGTAGTTTTAGAGAAGCCTTTGGGCAATAGCTTAGCAACCTTTGAAGAAATTAATACGCAAATAACTAAAACATTTACCGAACATCAGATATACAGAATTGATCATTACCTAGGTAAAGAAACAGTACAAAACCTCATGGTATTGAGATTTTCTAACCTGTTATTTGAACAATCTTGGAGTAGTGAACATATTGACAACATTCAAATTACTGTTTCAGAAAACTTAGGTGTTGGTACTAGAGGTGCTTACTACGATAAAAGTGGTGCTTTGTTAGACATGGTACAAAATCACTTATTACAACTTTTATGCTTAGTAGCCATGGAACCGCCTGTATCTGTTGAAGCTGATAAAATGCGAAACGAAAAATTAAAAGTATTACAATCATTACGTATGTTAACACCTAAAACAGTTCTAAAAAATACTGTTAGGGGGCAATATATAAAAGGTAAAGTTAACAACGTAAAAGTAAATTCTTATTTAGAAGATATTAATAAATACAACTCTAATACAGAAACATTTGTTGCATTAAAAACTTATGTAGATAATTGGCGCTGGAAAGGAGTTCCTTTTTATTTACAAACAGGAAAAAGATTAGAACAGCATTATTCTGAAATTGTTATCAACTTTAAACCTGTTAAACATAATATTTTTAATTCTAAAACTAAAGTTCCTAATAACAAACTTATTATTCGTTTACAACCTGAAGAGAGAATATCAATAGTTCAAATGACAAAAATTCCAGGCCCTGGAGGCTATCGATATAAACCTACTTCTTTAAAACTAGATTATTTAGATTCTTTTACAGAAAGGCTTCCTGAAGCTTATGAACGTCTTTTAATAGATGTATTAAGAGGTAATCAAACCCTGTTTATGAGAGAAGATGAATTAAGAGCCGCATGGACTTGGATTGAATCGATTACGAAAAGTTGGAACAAAATAAAACAGTCTATAGTACTTTATGAAGCAGGAACAAATGGACCTAGAGATTCAGTTATGGCTGATGGAGATACTTGGGAAATACATAGCTAAATTATGAAAGAATTTTATTTTGATAAAACCGAAGTGCTTGAAAATGAATTGGCTATTAAAATAGCAAATGCCCTGAAAGATGCTATTATCCTAAATAATGCAGCTTACTTACTAGTCTCTGGAGGTGGTACACCTAAAAACATGTACAGTAAATTAGCACAATTAGACATCCCTTGGAAAAAAGTGCATATTGGTTTAGTTGATGAACGATTTGTAGAGACAGATTCAAGCGACAGTAATGAAAAAATGATTAAAGAACATCTTTTAATTGCTAAAGCATCCGTGGCTAATTTTCATGGAATGATAGCAAATATTACTGATGAAAAAGATAACATCACTTTAATTAATCAAAAATATAACGAAGTTTTTAAAGATATTACTGTTACTCTGTTAGGTATGGGAGGAGATGGACATACCGCTTCTTTATTTCCCTCTGACCCAGCATCAGAAAAAAGTTTACAAGAAAAAATAGTAGGAGTACTTAGTACCAAAGCACCAAAAGCACCTGTACAACGAATAACGTGTAGTAAACAAATGTTATTAAATGCAAATAAAGTATTCTTGATGACAACAGGTAAAGATAAATATGAGGTATTAAATAATAACAATAAACAAACACTTCCGATATTTAACTTTATTGATAATAAGGATGATATGGAGTGGTATTATAGTATTTAATTTCAAGAACAATGAATAAGATAATTTCAGAAGTTACCAATAGAATAATTGAAAGAAGTAAAAATTCTCGTCAACTGTATTTAACACAAATGCAAAAGGCTTTTTCTAAAGAAGTTTCAAGAAACACTTTAAGTTGCGGTAATTTAGCACATGGATTTGCTGCTTGTAGTACACATGTTAAAAATGAATTATCGGAATATATAACTCCTAATTTAGGAATTGTTACAGCATATAACGATATGTTATCTGCTCACAAACCCTATGAGAATTATCCTCAAATGATTAGAGAATATGCTGAAAAGCATATGGCAACAGCACAAGTTGCTGGAGCTGTGCCTGCAATGTGCGATGGGGTAACTCAAGGACAAGACGGCATGGAATTATCTTTGTTTAGTAGAGATATTATAGCATTATCTACTGCAATAGCACTTTCTCATAATATGTTTGACGGAGTTATTAATCTTGGTATTTGTGATAAAATAGTTCCTGGATTAATAATCGGTTCACTTAAATTTGGTCATTTACCTGCCATATTTATGCCTAGTGGTCCTATGGAAACAGGAATTAGTAATGATGAAAAAGCACAAATTCGTCAAAATTTTGCGGAAGGAAAAATCGATAGAGATGAATTATTAAAAGGAGAATCAGATTCTTATCACTCTCCAGGAACTTGTACTTTTTTTGGAACAGCCAATAGTAATCAAATGCTAATGGAAATTATGGGATTACAATTACCCGGGGCTAGTTTTGTAAATCCTGATACACAACTTAGAAAATTACTTGATGAAGAGGCTGTAAAAATCATCAGTAAAAACTGTAAAGAAAAAAATTTTAATAATACACTAGCTTCTATATATAGTGAAAAAACAGTAGTTAATGGTATTATTGGTTTGTTAGCCACAGGTGGTTCTACAAATCATACCATTCATTTAATAGCAATGGCAAAAGCTGCTGGTATCATAATTAACTGGCAAGATTTTTCTGATTTATCAGGAGTTATACCACTTTTAGCAAGAGTATATCCAAATGGTAGTGCTGATGTAAATCATTTTCATGCTGCAGGTGGTGTTGGTTTTATAGTAAATACTTTATTAAAAAACGGATTATTACATGAAGATATAAACACTATTTTAGGTAAGGGGTTATCTCATTATACCAAAGAACCTAGAATAAAAAATAATAAACTTATTTGGATTGAAGGATCTAAAACCCCCTTAAATAAAAATGTAATTAGAGATGTAGAAAACCCTTTTTCTAAAGATGGTGGTCTAAAAGTATTAAAAGGGAATATTGGCGAATCTGTAATAAAAACCTCAGCTGTTAAAGATGAATATTTAATTATAGAAGCGCCTGCTATAGTTTTTTTAACACAAGAAGCTTTAATGGATGCTTTTAAAAAAGGAGAACTCGATAAAAATTTTATTGCAGTACTTCCTTTTCAAGGACCTAAATCTAACGGAATGCCTGAATTACACAAACTAACTCCTTCGTTAAGTATTTTACAACGTAGAGGTTTTAAAGTTGCTTTAGTTACTGACGGACGTATGTCGGGTGCTTCAGGAAAAGTACCTGCGGCAATACATTTATCTCCTGAGGCTTTAGATGGTGGAGTTATTTCTAAAATAAAAACAGGTGATATTCTAAGCTTAAATGCTCTAACAGGACAACTTAATGTATTAAATGAAACGGTTGTATTAGCAAGAAAACCAGCTATAAAAACCATTGAAAACAATCAAGGTTCTGGAAGAGAATTATTCGTAAATATTAGAAACATAGTAAGTTCTAGTCAAGACGGCGCTAGTTTCTTATTCTAAAAAAAGAAAATTATGATTCAAAATAATATTAGAGAAGTTCTTAAAAATAATCCTGTAATACCAGTTGTTACTTTTAATAGTTTAGATGAAATACCACAAACTGTTGAAAAACTACTAAAAAAAGGAATAAAATGTATTGAAATAACACTTAGAACACCAATATCATTTGATGCTATTGCTAAAGTTAAAGAACAATACGGAACTCTTTTACAGGTTGGTGTAGGAACTGTTATTCATAAAAATCAAATACAAAAAGTAAAAGATTTAAAAGTTGATTTTATAGTAAGCCCTGGAATTTCTAAAGAAATGGCTAGTTCATTAGAAGAAAGTGGTATTCCTTTTATTCCTGGAGTAACTTCACCTAGTGAAATTATGTTAGGTTTATCATTAGGATGGGATACTTTTAAATTTTTTCCAGCCAATTTATTTGGAGGAACAGCTGCTTTAAAAACATATAATAATGTTTTTCCACAGGTGAAATTTTGCCCTACAGGAGGCGTAAATGAAAAAACTGTTGCTGATTATCAAAATTTATCAAACGTAATAAGCGTTGGTGGTTCTTGGATGATGAAGTAATTTTTTTTATAATATCATTAAAACACCTTGACAAAATTTTAAAAACCGCAAACAAATATCTTTTAGATAAATGTTAGCGGTTTTTTTATTTTTATGATGAAATAAGTTTTTTACCACTCAGCAAAAGAACCATCCTCATGTCTCCAAATAGGATTTTTCCAATCAACATCAAATTTCTTATCGGCTTCAATAACCGCTTCTTCATCTATAACAACCCCTAATCCTGGTTTTGGTAAAGGCTTGATGTATCCATCAATATATTCAAAATCTTCTTTATTCTTAACATAATCAATAAGTTCAGCAGTTCCTTTATTATAATGAATCCCCATTGATTGCTCTTGAATAATAGCATTTGGTGATACAAAATCAATTGCCAAACAAGCTGCTAAAGCAACAGGTCCTAACGGGCAATGAGGTGCTAAAGCAACATCATAAGCTTCAGCCATTGATGCTATTTTTAAACATTCTGTAATACCTCCTGCATGTGATAAATCTGGCTGAACAATACCTAATCCTCCTTGCTCAAAAATTCTTTTAAAATCATATCGACTAAACATTCTTTCACCTGCAGCAATAGGAATACTAGTTTTAGCTGCTAAACGTGCATAGTTTTCAGAATAATCATGCAAAACAGGTTCTTCAATAAATAAAGGGCGGTACGGCTCTAACTCTTTAATCAATACACTAGCCATTGGTGTACTTACTCTTCCGTGAAAATCCAATCCAAAATCAATGATATTTCCAAAAGCAGCACGAATAGTATCTATTCTTGAAATAACTTGATCAATTGCTCTATTGGAATCAATCATTTTTAATTTTCCTGTTCCATTTAATTTAAAGGTGTCAAAACCTTTTTCTTGATATAATTTGATATCAGCAACCTCATCAGAAGGATTATCTCCCCCTACCCAGTTGTATAATTTCATTTTATCACGACACAAACCACCTAGTAACTCATATACTGGTTGATTCATCACTTTACCTTTAATATCCCATAAAGCTTGGTCAATTCCTGAAATAGCAGACATTAAAATACCTCCACCTCTGTAAAATCCACCTCTATAAAGTACATTCCAAATATCATTTATTCTACTTGGATCTTTCCCTATTAAATAAGGGCTTAATTCTTTCACTGCTGCTTGAACAGTATCTACACGACCTTCTAAAACTGGTTCTCCCCAACCTGTAATACCTTCATCAGTATCAATGGCTAAAAACTGCCAGCGTGGCGCAACTTTATATAATCTAATTCCTGTTATTTTCATTTTTGTAATTTATATATGCGTTATAAAATTGTGTTGCTTTATCTTTAGTTACTTCAACTGATTGATTTGGTTTGTATAAATCACCACCTAATCCTGCACCGTGAAATCCTAACTTTAGATAATCGCTTAAATTTGCTGGATTGATTCCTCCAACGCAATAATATTGTTGATTTTTAGGAGCTATTGCCATTACTGCTTTACAATAATTAATTCCCATAGTACCTGCTGGAAAAATTTTCACAACAGTAGCACCTCCTTGGCTTGCTGCAATTACTTCTGTAGGCGATAATGCACCTACACAGCTAACCATATTATTAGCAACACTTTTAGCTAAAATATCAAGATTAACATTTGGGCTTACCATCAGTTTAGCATCTAACGAAATTAAGGTGTCAAGATGTGCTTCTGTAATAACAGTACCTGCACCAATAAAAGCAGTATTATCAAAATGTTTTTGTAAAATAGCAACACTTTTATCCCAATCTGGCGAATTTGTAGGAATTTCAATAAATCGGAAACCTACCTCAAATAATGCTTTCGCATGTTCAAGTACTTCTGTTGGTTTAATTCCTCTTAAAATGGCAATTAATGGTAATTCAATTTTATCTAGTGAAATCATGCGCTATGGTATTATATCCTTGAATAGTAACTTCTTGAACATCCAAGAAATTAACGTTGTTTAAATTAAATGACTGAAAAGCTAGTTTATATAACTCACTAAGATGTTTACTAGCAACTACGCCTATTTTTTGATCTGATGTAATTTGAGCTAATTGACTTTTTACTTCATTACCGATAAGCGTTCCTGAAAGATAGGCTGGTACTTCAGTTTTATCAATACCACCTAACAATAGTTTTGCTCTGGTAGAAAATAATGATGCTATAATAGCGTCTGAATCTTTTGCTGTTTGAAGTCCTTTTTGAAATCCCTTTAATGAGAATATTTTTTTATCCTCAACCATTCCTAAAAGAGAATTATGTAATAAAACTTCATATAATTCACCTGTCATTACTGTTGAAAATGAATCAATAATTGGTATTGAATCATTATTTACAACATGAACCCATTTACTATGCGTTCCTGGTAAAATTAAAAGGTCGTATGCTTCCTTTTTTAAAGCACCAATTAGCTGAATTTCTTCACCTCTCATTACACCGTAGGTATCATCTTCTTTATTCTTAATACAAAGCCCTGGATACATATAAACAGGATTATTGATAATATCCTGTTCTATATTAATAATATTTTTTGAGGTATTATTGATACTAAAAGGACAAGTAACATAAGCGGTATCAACCCAACCAGCAGCACCTCCAACCATACCACTTAGTAATATTGGCGTATTTTCAGAAGCTGAAAAAGTTTTAATAATTATTGATAAAATAGTAGTGTATTCTAATTTATCAACGATATTTTTCACTCCTTTTTCTGATGAATATGTATTTATTACCGTATTGTTTTCAATAAAGTATCCACGTAAATTTGTCGACCCCCAATCTATGGCTATATATGTATTCATTAAA
Source organism: Tenacibaculum aestuariivivum (assembly GCF_964507685.1). GTDB lineage: Bacteria > Bacteroidota > Bacteroidia > Flavobacteriales > Flavobacteriaceae > Polaribacter > Polaribacter aestuariivivum. The sequence goes on along the minus strand of NZ_OZ208414.1, from coordinate 1,882,524 downwards.
GTTTAAATCTGTTTATAGTTCTTATTTTATAAGTAGTATCTGCAATACTAATTTTACCTTCATTTTCTGATGGATTTTCTAATCCTATTTTTGCAGAGGTAAAAAGTATTTTATTTCCATTTTCTGATGGATAAATAACACAGCTTGTAGGTTGTTTTACTGGCAATTCAAATTCAGCATGAATATTCATATTCTTAAAAACATCAAAAACAGTAGTTTTTGATAATCCCCAACGAGCATTTATTAAATAATTATCACCTGAAAAATAAGAACCATCCATACCTCCTGCTTCAATTTTAGGAGTACAACTTTTTTTATCATTCCAATGAAGTGCATTGGCTTTATCTATAAAAAACTGATTAGTAGCGGTATCTCCAAAAATAACCTCATCATTAAAAAAAGCTAATGTATTAGGAATACTAACGTTACTTTCTAATAATCTTAATTTGGTTTCTTTTGATAAAAAACGATACCAAGCTCCTTTATTGGGTGTTGCATCATAATCCATAGTTCCAAAAAACAAATCACCATTTGGAGAAATTTGTGCTTCATTTGGACGGGTATCTTTTTCAGGAAAATCAATCCATTTTTTAACAACTGTTTCTTTTAATAAATCAAAAGATAAAACTCCGTTTTCAGTAACTAAAAGCAAAATTCCTTTTTTAGTAGTTGGCAATGCCGCACTACATAAAAAAGGAAGTTTTATTTTATTGATTTTTAATGTTGCAATATCTAATGTATAAATACTATTTTCTAAAATATCTACCCAAATAACTTTTTGAAGATAATCACAATAAATAGGTGTTTCTCCTAAAGTATTTTGTGGCGAATGAGAAACCACACTAATATTATGTATCATTTTTTAGAAGTTTTAATTAATCATGATAAACTTTAGAACGTCCACCATCAATTAAAATATCAGTAGCATTTATAAAACGAGCTTCATCACTTGCTAAAAATAATGCTGTATGTGCAACTTCTTCTGGTGTACCAATTCTTTTACAAGGTAAAATATCTTCTTGTGCTTTTTTTTCAGCTTCAGGATTTGGTGATGCATTAAAACTATCTTCAATCGCAGGCGTTAAGATTAACCCTGGAGAAATTGAATTAAAACGAATATTTTGTGAAGCATATTGAATTGCTAAAGAATTTGTTAAACCGATAAGTCCGTGTTTAAAAACCGGATAAGGAAAACAATCTTTTATAATTTTATGCCCATGTACTGAAGCAATATTAACCACATTACCATATTGTTGTTTAATAAAAAAAGGCAATACTGTTTGTGAACAATTCCAACTTCCTTTTAAGTTTAAGTTGTAGCAAAGTTCCCATTGTTCACTAGAAATACTCATCGGATCTTCAAAAACATTTTTACCTGCATTGTTAATTAAAATATCAATACGATTAAACTGTTCAATTGTTTTTTTAACGACCGATTCAATATGAAGTTTATTTGTAATATCTACTTCGTAGGTTACTATTTTACCATTTTTTATTAACGATAATTCTTTTGCTGTTTTTTGTAACTCTTCAACATCTTTATCGGTTGCTATAACAGTAGCCCCCTCTTGCATAAATAATTTTGCAATTGCCTTTCCAATACCTCTTGCACTACCTGTAACAATGGCAATTTTATTGTCTAATCTATTTCCCATACTCTCTTTTCAAATGACTATTATTCAAATATAAATTATTTAGGTTTCCCAATTAAATAATCTACTTAAAAATAGCTGCTAATAGAAAACAAACCGGTACCTAACAGTTAACTTTTAAAACAATGTGTTGTATTTTTATTTTATTTTAACTGTGTTAAACGAGCAACATACTTACCTATAACATCAAACTCTAAATTTATTTTAGTTCCTATTTTAAAATTTTTAAAATTGGTGTGTGCTAATGTATATGGAATTACAGCAACACTAAATTCATCTTTCTTTGAATTTACAACCGTTAAACTTACACCATTTACAGTAATTGAACCTTTTTCAATAGTAATATTATCTCCTTCAAAATTATAAGAAAAAGTAAAAACCGTACTTCCTTCTTCATCTTTAATATTTTTACAAACACCTATTTTATCAACATGCCCTTGCACAATATGCCCATCTAAACGAGCCCCTAACTTCATAGCTCTTTCTAAATTAACCTCACTTCCTATTTCTAAATCACCAATATTAGTTTTAGCTAATGTTTCTTTTATTGCTGTAACAGTATACTCATTATTATCAATATTAACAACAGTTAAGCAAACTCCATTGTGTGCCACACTTTGATCTACCTTTAACTCATTAGTTATATTACTTAAAACGGTAATATGTAAATTTTCTTTATCTCTTACTACTGATTTCACAACACCAAGAGTTTCAATTATTCCTGTAAACATTCTCTAAATTTTAATTACTTTTGTTAACATCAAAAATACAACTTTACGTACAAAAATAACTATGGATAACACAAGCAAAATAATTGTTGGAATTTCAGTTGGAGATATAAATGGTATTGGTATTGAAATTATTTTAAAAACTTTTGAAGACAAACGTATGCTTGAGTTTTGTACTCCTGTTTTATTTGCATCTAATAGGTTGGTTTCTTATCATAAGAAAAACCTTAAACTTAATAATAATATTTATGTAATTAATTCAATTGACAAAATAGCCCATGATAAAATCAATCTAATGAATTCTTGGAAAGATGAAGTTAAAATTGAATTAGGTAAAATAACCAAAGCTGGAGGTAAATTTGCATACAAATCTCTTGAAGCAGCTACCGATGCTTTAAAGAACAATCATGTTGATATTTTACTTACGGCACCTATCAGTAAAGAAAATATTCAATCAGAAGAATTTAACTTTCCAGGGCACACCGAATATTTAGAAGAAAATTTAGAAGGGAAAAGTTTAATGATTTTAATGACTGAAAAATTAAGAGTTGGTTTAATTACAGGTCATATTCCTATTTCAAAAGTTGCAGAAAGCATCACTCCTGAATTAATTAAAGAGAAAGTGGAAATTATGCACACCTCATTAAAGCAAGATTTTGGCATCACCAAACCTAAAATAGCAATTTTAGGATTAAACCCTCATTGTGGAGATAACGGACTTATAGGTAAAGAAGACAACATGATTACACGTCCAACAATAGCCGAAATTAAAGAATCTGGGAAGTTAGTTTTTGGTCCTTATGCCGCTGATGGTTTCTTCGGATCTGAAACCTATAAGCAATTTGATGGTGTTTTAGCAATGTATCACGATCAAGGATTAGCACCTTTTAAAGCCTTATCGTTTGGAAATGGCGTAAATTTTACTGCGGGCTTAAACAAAGTTAGAACCTCTCCTGATCACGGAACTGGCTTCGATATTGCTGGTAAAAACAAAGCGAACCCATCATCATTCAAAGAAGCTTTATTTACCTCATTACAAATATTTAAGAACAGAAAAGAGTATTCAAAACTAACAGAAAACATCTTAAAAGTAAAATAGTATTTTTTTTTAAGTAAAATATAAAAATATAAACATTTTTTATATCTTTGCATGCTCAAATTGATCTTACAGATGAAAGACATAAAAGAATTCAATATACCTTTTGTAGGTTTAAAAGAAGGAAGTCATTTATTTACGTATCAAATTGACAAAAAGTTCTTTGAAGCATTTCAGTTTGATGAATTTAACGACTCAAATCTAACAGCGACTATTAATTTTGTAAAAAAAAGTACTCTTTTTGAACTTTGTTTTACAATAAAAGGTACAGTAAATGTGCCTTGTGATACAACTAATGAACCATTTGACTTAGAAATTGATGGTGTTTTGAACTTAGTAGTTAAATTTGGTCCTGAATACAATGATGAACATGATGAAATTTTAATACTTCCACATGAAGTATATCAAATAAATGTAGCTCAATATATATATGAGCTAATTGTTTTATCAGTTCCTAGCAGAAGAGTACATCCTGATGTATTAAATGGCACTATGAAATCAGACGCTTTACAAAGATTAAACGAATTAAGAATAAACGAAGAAAAAACTGTTGAGGAAAATTCAGCAGACCCAAGGTGGGATAAATTAAAGGATTTACTAACAGATAAATAAAACATAAAATGGCACATCCAAAGAGAAAAATATCGAAAACTAGAAGAGATAAAAGAAGAACTCATTATAAAGCTTCTGTACCTCAAATAGCTGTTGATCCTACAACTGGAGAAGCTCATTTATACCACAGAGCTCACTGGCACGAAGGAAAATTGTACTATAGAGGCCAAGTGGTATTAGAAAGCGCAGCTGTTGAGGCTTAAAAAGTAGTTTTTACAACACAAAAAAACCCTCCTTTTGAGGGTTTTTTTGTGCTTTTTCGTTAAAAAATTACATTTTAGATGTTTTATCTTAAAAAGAGTGGAATATTTTTCCTTACTTTTGAAAACTAGTTTTATAACAAAACAAACAACTATGACTAAAATAACTGCAGCGATTTCCGCAGTAGGAAAATTTGTTCCTAAGTACGCCTTAACAAACAAAGAACTTGAATCAATGGTAGACACCAATGATGAATGGATTACTAGTAGAACAGGGATTAAAGAACGAAGAATATTAAAAAAAGAAGAAGGAGTAGGTACTTCATATATGGCTATTAAAGCTGCTGAAGATTTAATTAAAAAATCTAATATCGACCCTAAAGAGATTGACATGGTAATTGTAGCTACTGCAACACCAGATATGTTAGTTGCCTCTACTGCTGCTTATACAGCTACTGAAATAGGTGCTGTAAATGCATTTTCATATGATTTACAAGCAGCTTGTTCTAGTTTTTTATTCGGAATGTCAACAGCAGCTAGATATATAGAAAGTGGTCGTTACAAAAAAGTATTATTAATTGGTGCTGATAAAATGTCATCAGTTATTGATTATACTGATAGAGCAACTTGTATTATTTTTGGCGATGGAGCCGGTGCTGCACTATTTGAACCAAATTTAGAAGGCTTAGGTTTACAAGATGAATATTTAAGAAGTGATGGTATTGGTAGAAATTTCTTAAAAATTCATGCAGGAGGTTCTATTACCCCAGCATCTGAAGAAACTATTAAAAACGGAGAGCATTTTATAACTCAAGAAGGTAGAACTGTATTTAAATATGCTGTTTCTAGCATGGCTGATGTTTCAGAAAAAATGCTAACAAGAAACAATCTCTCTAAAGATGATGTAGATTGGTTAGTACCGCACCAAGCAAATAACCGAATTATTGAAGCAACTGCAAATAGAGTTGGTTTAGATTCTGAAAAAGTTATGGTGAATATTCATAAATATGGAAATACCACCTCAGCAACACTACCATTACTACTTGCTGATTATGAAAAAGAATTGAAAAAAGGAAATAATTTAATTTTTGCTGCATTTGGTGGAGGCTTCACATGGGGGGCCATCTATTTAAAATGGGCATACAATTCATAAAAAACCAAACAACTAAAATTAGGAAAATGGATATTAAAGAAATTCAAAGTCTTATAAAATTTGTAGCAAAATCAGGCGCAAGTGAAGTAAAGTTAGAAATGGAAGATATTAAAATCACCATTAAAACTGGAAGCGAAACACCTGAAACTACAATTATTCAGGCAGCTCCAACTACTATGGGAGTAGCTCCTCAAATGACTGCACAAGCTCCTTTAGCTACTGCAATACCTTCAAATGACACCATAAGCGCAGAAGTAGACGCTAAATATATTACTGTTAAATCTCCTATTATAGGAACTTTTTATAGAAAACCAGCTCCTGACAAGCCTAATTTTGCTGAAGTAGGTTCTGAAATAAAAGTAGGTGACACTGTATGTGTTATTGAAGCAATGAAATTATTTAACGAAATTGAATCTGAAATTTCAGGTAAAATAGTTAAAGTATTAGTAGATGATTCTTCTCCTGTAGAATTTGATCAACCTTTATTTTTAGTAGATCCATCTTAATTAACATATAACTCCAAATAAAAGTATTCACTTTATTATTTGGAGTTTTAAAATTTTTACACCGTATGTTTAAAAAGATATTAATTGCCAATAGAGGTGAAATTGCACTACGTGTAATTAGAACCTGTAAAGAAATGGGCATCAAAACTGTAGCTGTTTATTCAAAAGCAGATGCAGAAAGTTTACACGTAAGATTTGCTGATGAAGCAGTTTGTATTGGCCCTGCTGCTAGTAGCGAATCTTATTTAAAAATGGATCGTATTATTGCTGCGGCTGAAATTACAAACGCAGATGCTATTCACCCCGGTTATGGTTTTTTATCAGAAAATGCTAAATTTTCTAAATTATGTGAAGAACATGACATAAAGTTTATAGGAGCTTCTCCTGATATGATTGACCGTATGGGAGATAAAGCTAACGCTAAATCTACCATGATTTCTGCAGGTGTACCATGTGTACCTGGTAGTGAGGGAGTTATAGAAAGTTTTGAAGATTGTGAGAAAACAGCAATTGAAACAGGATACCCAGTAATGCTTAAAGCATCAGCTGGTGGTGGTGGAAAAGGAATGCGTGCTGTTTGGAAAGCTGAAGATTTAAGAGACGCATGGGACTCTGCACGTCAAGAATCTAAGGCTGCATTTGGTAATGATGACATGTATATGGAAAAGCTTATTGAAGAGCCTCGCCATATTGAAATTCAAATTATTGGAGATTCTTACGGAAAAGCTTGTCATTTATCTGAAAGAGACTGTTCAGTACAACGTCGCCATCAAAAATTAACAGAAGAAACCCCTTCTCCATTTATGACGGATGAATTACGTAATAAAATGGGAGAAGCTGCTGTAAAAGCTGCTGAATTTATAAAATACGAAGGTGCCGGAACGGTTGAGTTTTTAGTAGATAAACACCGTAATTTCTACTTTATGGAAATGAATACTCGTATTCAAGTAGAGCACCCTATTACTGAAGAAGTTGTTAATTATGACTTAATTCGTGAACAAATTTTAGTAGCAGCAGGTGTACCTATTTCTGGTAAAAATTATTTCCCTCAAATGCATTCTATAGAATGTAGAATTAATGCAGAAGATCCTTATAACGGTTTTAGACCTTCTCCTGGTAAAATAACCTCATATCATGCTCCAGGAGGCCATGGAGTTCGTATAGATACCCACGTATATGCTGGTTATATGATTCCACCAAACTACGATTCAATGATTTCTAAATTAATTGTTACTGCACAAACTCGTGAAGAAGCAATTAACAAAATGAAACGCGCATTAGATGAATATGTTATTGAAGGTATAAAAACAACCATTCCTTTTCATAGACAATTAATGGATCATCCTGATTATATTGCTGGTAATTATACCACAAAATTTATGGAAGATTTTGAGATGAAGTCTGAATAAAATATCAAAATAAAAAAAATCAGTGATTAAACTCACTGATTTTTTTATTTCATAAATTTGCGTTATGAATTTTATTTATAACCTATTACTTTTTAAAGTATCAATACTACTTCGCTTTATCGCTTTATTCAATAAAAAAATAAAACTTTTTGTTGATGGACGAAAACAAACTTTCAATAAATTAAATAGCATTCAGAAAACCGATAAAGTTATTTGGTTTCATGCTGCTTCATTAGGCGAATTTGAACAAGCAAGACCAATTATTGAAGCATTAAAAGAACGCTATAAAAATCATAAAATAGTAGTTACTTTTTTTTCTCCTTCGGGATATGAAATCAGAAAAAATTATAATTTAGCCGATGTTGTTTGTTATTTACCTTTCGATACAAAATCGAATGTTAAAAAATTTATTGATAAAATACATCCAGAAATAGCCATTGTTATCAAATATGAGTTTTGGCCAAATCTTTTATCTGAATTAAAAAAACAGGGAATTGATACTATTTTAATTTCAGGGATTTTCAGAAAAAAACAATCATTTTTTAAGTGGCATGGCAGTTTTATGCGCAATAAACTAAATGCTTTTAATCATTTTTATCTTCAGAATAAAGAATCTAAAGAACTACTTTCAACTATTGGTTTTGAAAATACAACCATTGCTGGAGATACCCGATTTGATAGAGTTCATGATATTTTAAAACAAAATAATTCACTCGATTTTATAGCTGATTTTAAAAACAAAAATTACACCATAGTTGCAGGAAGTACTTGGAAAGAAGATGAAAAACTGTTAGTAAATTACATCAATAATTATGCTTCAGCCGATGAGAAATTTATAATAGCACCGCATAATATCAATCAAAAACAAATAAAAGAATTGCAAGAAAGTATCAACAAAAAAACAATTTTATATTCTGAAAAAGAAGGTAAAAACTTGTCGGAAAATAAAGTTTTTATTATTGATACTATCGGTTTATTAACCAAAATTTACTCCTATGCCGATGTTGCTTACGTAGGCGGAGGATTAGCAACGGGTTTACACAATATATTAGAACCTGCAACGTTTGGAGTACCAATAGTATTTGGAGCAAATAAATATAAAAAATTTCAAGAAGCTACTGATTTGTTAAAATTAGGTGGTGCTAAAACTGTTGTAAATAAACAAGAATTTACCACTATTTTTACTTCTTTTAAAAATAAAAAAGAATTCAGAACTAAATTAGGAAGCATCAACCAAAAATATATTTCTGAAAACATTGGTGCTACCAAAAAAATAATGGATTACATTAAAAAAATCTTATAATGGATACTATTTTACAACCTTGGCAATGGTATATATCAGGACCTTTAATAGCCTCAGTACTTTTCTTATTTTTTTACTTCGGAAAAAGCTTTGGAGTATCTAAAAATTTAGAAACGATGTGTACTATTGCTGGTGCGGGAAAAATTTCAGACTACTTTAAAAAAGATTGGAAAGAACGTGATTGGGCGCTTGTTTTTTTAGTCGGATTAATTATTGGCGGATTTATAGCAATTAATTATTTATCAGCAACAAAAACAATACAACTAAACCCTAAAACAATACAAGAATTAGCTGATTTAGGTTTTATGAATGCTGGAAACTCCTTTGTTCCTCACGAAATTTTTAGTATTGAAAATATGCTTACTATAAAAGGGTTTTCAATTTTATTAATTGCAGGAATTTTAATTGGTTTTGGAACTCGATACGCTGGCGGATGTACCTCAGGTCATGCAATTACAGGTTTAAGTAGTTTGCAATTGCCGTCTTTAATTGCCGTAATCGGTTTTTTTATTGGTGGTTTATTAATGACATGGATTTTTTTCCCTTTAATTTTTGGTCTTTAATTTTTGAAAAACATGATGAAAAATATAAAATTTTTAATAATTGGTATTTTCTTCGGAATTATAATGACCAAATCCGAAGCTATTTCATGGTACAGAATCTATGAAATGTTTAAATTTCAATCCTTTCATATGTACGGAATTATTGGTTCGGCAGTTGCTGTTTCTATGGTTTTTATGTATTTCTTTAAAAAAGGTATAATTAAAGATTATCTCGGTAATCAAATCAATATAAAAGAAAAGAAAAAAGGATTTATAAGAACTCTTATTGGTGGAACCATTTTTGGTTTAGGTTGGGCTTTAGCAGGAGCTTGCCCTGGTCCTATTTTTGTATTAATTGGTCATGGAGTATTTCCAATTATTATTGTTTTACTAGGAGCAATATTAGGAGCTTTTATCTACGGATTGCTAAGTAAAAAGTTACCTAATTAAGAGCTTGTTTAAATTTAAGTTTTAGTCAATAAAATTTTATTACAAAAATTCACTAATAACCTGTCAGTTCGAGTAATTTTTTTCCTTCAAAAAAATTATATCGAGAACTTTTTAGCATCAAAATCAATCAAAATAAAATTCTCGATACAATTTTAATTCCTTCTAGTCATTAAAATCACTCGAATTGACAAAATGGTAGAAAATTAGGATGAGAAACTGAAATAAATTCAGTTTGACGGATTCTATTTTTCAGTAATAATATGTTTTTAAATAAAATTTAAACAGGCTCTAAGTTTAAAAAAATAAAGATTATTTGAAGCTATTTTCCGTTTTCCCCACTCACTTTTTTTTGAAAAAAAATCAAAAAAAGAGCTCAAACAATTAATTCAATCGGGACTAAAATTTTGTACTCTATTTTAATAATTATAAAAATATTTAAATTTAATCTTTCAATAAAACAGCATCAAAAATATTAGAATTAGTTTTATCAACTACTTTCCAATTATAAGTTTTAGACAGCAAATATATTTTAGATAATTCTTCAAATAAACGTATTTTAGCATCTGTTTGCAATCGTGATACAGTAATTGTAGATTTTATATTTTCTATTGCCTTACTATTAATATTATTGAGTTCTACTTTTGAAAAAGTGTTAAACCGACTTTGTTGTAAATCAAAATATTTAATATCAGGAGAAATAACAATTTCTTCAGCAGGTATTTTATGAATAATAATTTGCTTACCAATACTATCTATTTCAATTTCTAAATCAGATAAATTATAACCAACCTCTACTTTAGCATTTACCGAGACAATAGCTTTTTTTTCAAAAGAAAAGTACTCATAAAAGTATTTTTTACTATCAGAAAAACTATAAATCTCAGAAAAACTACCTTCTGACACTACCAGCTTACTTAAATTTTGTATACCTTCTAAAACAATCTTAATATCTTCTTGCTGCTGTTGTTGTTGATTTTTGTCATACCAAAATTTTGACACTAAAAAACCTAATAAAAAAATGGCTATGTATTTAAAAAACCGCATAGTTGTGTTTTTCTATAAAATTAAATTAAAAATAATGTTATACTTCTTTTTCTTCGTTAGGAAAAGCTTCTTTATTAAATAAAAACAATAAAACAACACCAATACTTATCCAAGTATCAGCACCATTAAAAATAGCATTAAAAAAAGTAAAACTTTCACCTTCATAGATCGGAAAATAAAGCATATCAACCACTTTACCATAAAACAATTCACCATAAGGTTTGTCTGAAAACAATGTTGCTATATTATGATAGGAAGAATCAAAAATTACTCCATAAAAAACAGAATCTATAATATTACCCACAGCACCAGCTAAAATTAATGCAATAGCAATTATAACAGCTATATGAGTTTGTTTTTTTATAGTTTGCCTTAACCAATACCCAATACCAAAAACTGCAACAACTCTAAAAAGTGTTAAAAATAGTTTTCCTGCCTTACCTCCAAATTCAAAACCCCAGGCCATACCGTTATTTTCAGTAAAATGAATTTTAAACCAATCATTAAAAACAACGATCTCCTCTCCTAACTGAAAGTTAGTTTTGATATATATCTTACTAATTTGATCAATTAAAATTGCCAAAATAATGGTAAGTATTGCTATATTTTTTTTAGACATTTTTTAAATTTAATAGTAACAAAAATAAGAAAAGTATTAGTTTTTATTCTATATTTAAACAGCATTATAATAGCGTTTTTTTTAGCTATTTTATAGAAAAAAGCCTCTAAAAAGAGGCTTTTTTAATATTTAATATCTCAAAATTTATTGCTTACGCTTTGCTTCAATACTTAAAGTTGCATGAGGCACCAATTTTAAACGCTCTTTTTGAATTAATTTACCAGTAACTCTACAAACTCCGTATGTTTTATTTTCAATACGAATTAAAGCATTTTTTAAATCACGTATAAACTTTTCTTGGCGAATACCTAGTTGCATATTTGCTTCTTTCGCCATGGTGTCTGACCCTTCTTCAAACGACTTAAACGTTGGTGAAGTATCCTCAGTACCATTATCTGAATCATTCTTGTATGAAGATTGTATTAGTTTTAAATCTTCTTCAGCGTGTTCAATTTTTTTTAAAATAATAGCTTTAAACTCTGCTAAGTCACTATCAGAGTATCTTATTTTAATCTCATCCATAATACTATGCTTTTTCAATTAACATTCTACTTTTTATGGTATCAAATTCAATTTCTGTACCATTTACTAATTCATCAACAAAAACCAATTCATTAGTTAATGTTTCCGCCTTTATATAATTTTCATTCACTTTTACAGAATCTTGTAAATCAGCAACATTTAAAATAGTTAATTTTATTTTATCAGTAACCTCTAAACCTGTTTCTTTACGAGCATTTTGAATTCTATTTATAAGCTCTCTAGCAACTCCTTCTTTTCGTAATTCATCATTAATAGTAACATCTAAAGCAACAGTTAAACCTTCTGCATTAGCTACTAACCACCCTTCAATATCTTTAGAAGAAATTTCTACATCAGCGGTTTCTAAAGTAATCATTTTACCATTAACTTTTATAGAAATAGTTCCTTCTTTTTCAATTGTTAAAATATTGTCTTGTGTAAATTTTTGTATTTCTCCTGCAATCAACTTCATATCTTTACCAAATTTTGGCCCTAACGCTTTAAAATTTGGTTTAATTTGCTTCACTAATATATCAGAAGCATCATCTAAAAGTTCAATTTCTTTAACATTTACCTCTGATTTTATTAAATCAGCAACCGCTAAAATTTCTTCTTTTTGAGTAGCGTCAAAAACAGGAATCATTATTTTTTGTAATGGCTGACGTACTTTAATTTTTTCTTTTGCTCTTAATGATAAAACTAAAGAAGAAATAGTTTGTGCGTTTTTCATTTGACGCTCTAATGATTTATCAATTAAAGCCTCATTACAAACAGGAAACTCTGCTAAATGTACACTTTCAAAACCTTCGCCTTTTGTTGTACTTGTTAAATCTTTATATAATTTATCCATAAAGAAAGGTGCTACTGGCGATGCTAATTTAGCCACTGTAAGCATACAAGTATATAAAGTTTGATATGCTGAAATTTTATCTTGCGCATATTCACCTTTCCAAAAACGTCTTCTACATAAACGAACATACCAGTTACTTAAATGATCTTGTACAAAATCAGAAATAGCTCTTGTTGCTTTTGTTGGTTCATATTCAGCATAAAACACATCTACTTTTTCAACAAGCGTATTTAATTCTGACAACACCCAACGGTCAATCTCTGGTCTTTCAGCTAATGGCACCTCAGCTTCGCTATAATTAAAGTTATCTAAGTTAGCATATAAACTAAAAAACGAATACGTATTATAAAGTGTTCCAAAGAACTTTCTACTAACTTCGGTAATTCCGTCTAAATCAAACTTTAAATTATCCCAAGGATTTGCGTTTGAAATCATGTACCAACGGGTAGCATCAGGACCATATTTATGTAAGGTTGTAAACGGATCAACACCATTTCCTAAACGCTTTGACATTTTTTGCCCGTTTTTATCTAACACTAATCCGTTAGATACTACATTTTTATAGGCTTTATCATCAAAAACCATTGTAGCAATAGCGTGTAAGGTATAAAACCATCCACGAGTTTGGTCAACTCCTTCGGCAATAAAATCGGCAGTTTTCCAACCATCTTCTACTAATTCTTTATTTTCAAACGGATAATGCCATTGTGCATACGGCATAGAACCTGAATCGAACCAAACATCAATTAAATCCGATTCACGTTGCATTGGTTCACCCGAAGCTGAAACCAATGTAATTTTATCAACTACATTTTTATGTAAATCAATGGTATCATAATTTTCATCAGACATATCTCCTGAAACAAAATCAGCAAAAATATCTTCGTTCATTACGCCTGCTTTTACAGCAAGTGCCATTTCTTCTTTTAATTCAGCTACAGAGCCTACTATTTTGGTTTCTTTACCATCTTCAGTTCTCCAAACAGGTAAAGGAATTCCCCAAAAACGAGAACGAGATAAATTCCAATCATTGGCATTTTTCAACCAATTTCCAAAACGACCTGTCCCTGTTGATTCTGGTTTCCAATTAACTTCTTCATTTAAAGAGTGCATACGGTCTTTAACGTCTGTTACTTTTATAAACCAAGAATCTAACGGATAATATAAAATAGGCTTATCAGTTCTCCAACAATGTGGATAACTGTGGACATATTTTTCAACCTTAAAAGCTTTATTTTCTTCTTTTAATTTAATGGCAATTTGTACATCTACCGACTTATCAGGAGCTTCACCATCAGCATAATATTCATTTTTAACATACATGCCTGCAAACTCACCCATTTCTTTGGTAAATTTACCCTGTAAATCAACTAAAGGAACTAAATTATCATTTACATCTTTAACCAACATTGGTGGTACACCTGCATCTTTACAAACTAAAGCATCATCTGCTCCAAAAGTTGGCGCGGTGTGTACAATACCAGTACCATCTTCAGTAGTTACAAAATCTCCAGGAATTACTCTAAAAGCTTCTTCAGGATTATCGTGTGGTAAAGTATATGGTAATAGTTGCTCATATTTAGTACCAACTAAATCAGCACCTTTACATTCAGCAATTATTAAATAAGGTATTTGTTTATCTTCTGCTTTATACGTTGCTAAATCAGCTTCATTTTCAACAGCTTTAAACTTTTTCCCTGCAAATTGTTTTCCTACTAAAGGTTTTCCTAAAATTACTTGTGTAGGCTCAAATGTATATTGATTAAATGTTTTTACTAAAACATAATCAATTTTAGGACCTACTGTTAATGCCGTATTACTTGGTAATGTCCAAGGAGTTGTTGTCCAAGCTAAAATATGAACATCATTTCCATTTTGTAAAATACTTGGTAAAGTTTCAGTAACTGCTTTAAATTGAGCAACTACAGTTGTATCGGTAACATCTTGATACGCTCCTGGCTGATTTACCTCATGAGAACTCAAACCTGTACCTGCTTTTGGTGAATATGGCTGAATTGTATACCCTTTATACATCAAATCTTTATTATAGATTTGCTTTAACAACCACCAAACCGTTTCCATGTATTTTGGTTTATACGTAACATACGGATCTTCCATATCTACCCAATATCCCATTTTTTCGGTAAGTGAATTCCAAATATCGGTATATTTCATTACTGCTTTTTTACAAGCAATATTATACTCTTCTATCGTTATTTTAGTTCCTATATCTTCTTTGGTAATTCCTAATTCTTTTTCAACGCCTAATTCAACAGGTAAACCATGGGTATCCCAACCAGCTTTACGCTTTACTTGAAACCCTTTTAAAGTTTTATAGCGGCAAAAAATATCTTTAATGGTACGTCCCATTGCATGATGAATACCTGGTAAACCATTTGCTGAAGGTGGTCCTTCAAAAAAGATAAATGGTTTATTATCATCACGCGTAGTTATACTTTTTTCAAAAATGTTGTTTTCTTTCCAATAATCTAATATTTCATCTGCAACATTTGGCAAGTTAAGCCCTTTGTATTCAGTAAACTTCGTACTCATTTTGTAATTATATTTATTGATTTCGCGAAATTACGTATTTTCTTGTAATTGTAGTAGTTGACACTAAAAAAAAGCTTTTTTTAAAAGCTTTTTTATCACCCCTAAAACACCTCCTTTTTTTATTTAAGAAATACCTCTTTCTTTTTTTATTTGTTCGTAAGCTGCCTGAATTTTCTGAAACTTTTCATTAGCCCCCTCCTTATGCTCAGCACCTAAGGCTTCTAACTTATCAGGATGATACTTTTTAGCCATCTTTCTATAAGCCTTTTTAAGTTCATCATTCGTAGCTACTTTTGTAGTTTCTAAAATTTTATAAGCACTATCAGATTCATCATAAAACATAGCTTTTATTGATTCATAATCATGGTTATTAATATATAAATAACCTGCAATTTTTCTTATTTCTTCTGCTTCAGACGCTGTTACTTGTCCGTCGGCATTTGCAATACCAAACAAAAAGTGTAGTAACTGTAAACGAGACGAATGAGACATATGCTGACGAATTTGCATACATACCTGACGTGTTGATATTTGTTTTTTAATAATACCACTAAACAACTTAAAAGCATGGTTTGCACGCTCTTTACCATACATTTTTACAAAGTGCAATCTAACAAAATCTAACTCTCGTTGATCAACCCTGCCATCAGCTTTAATAACTACCGATGCTAAAATTAGTAACGTTATTTCAAAATCACCAGAAGTAGCCCTTCCTCTTCGCGGTTGCGTATCTTGTTGATATTCTTTCTGCTCCTTTGTAAAATCTTCAACAGAAACCCCATCAATAAAACTACCAACAGCAAAACCAATAATAGCACCTATTGGCCCTCCCATTGTAAACCCTACTCCGGCTCCTAACCATTTTGCAAATTTTCCCATTTATAAATTTTAAAAGATGTAAATATACCATTATTACGATTTTTAAGTAATTATTTCGTTTTAAAAAAATAAGATATTTAAAAATTACCTTATAAATAACATAAAAACAATTTGAAGCTATTTCCCGCTTTACGCACTCGCTCTTTGCAAGGAGCTCAAACAAATGCTTCAATCGGGGCTAAGTGTAATTACTAAGTTATTGCTAAAAACAGTTAGCCTTTTTCTAAAAACATACTATATAAAAAGCATCAATTGTTTAGGTTTGATTCTTGTTTCTAAATAAAGTATCTTTGCCCTAAACTATTTAACACAAAAAATATGTACCCAGAAGAATTAGTAAAACCAATGCGTGATCAATTAATTGATGCCGGTTTTAACGCTTTATATACTGCTGAAGATGTTGATACAGCTTTAGCTAAAAAAGGAACAACTTTAGTAATGGTAAACTCTGTTTGTGGTTGTGCAGCAGGTACTGCAAGACCAGGTGCAATTGCCTCTTTAGGAGCAGAAAAAACACCAACAAACTTAACTACGGTATTTGCAGGTGTAGAAAAAGAATCTACAGCTAGAGCAAGAGAACACATGGTGCCTTTTCCTCCATCATCACCAGCCATTGCTTTATTTAAAGATGGTAACTTAGTGCACATTTTAGAACGTCATCATATTGAAGGTCATTCAGCTCAAGCTATTGCTCAAAATTTAGCCGCTGCTTATGATGAATTTTGCTAAAAGCAATTGATTATAAATAAAAAAATCCAGTAAAATTGCTGGATTTTTTTATTATATATTATACTCTTTTTATTACACTAGTAACAATTCCCCAAATAATAAAATTATTTTCTTCTGTAATTTTAATTATAGGATAATCAGGATTTTCTGGTTGCAACCAAACCTCCTCTTTTTCTACTCTTAATCTTTTAACGGTAAATTCACCATCTAAAAAACAAACAGCTATTTTATTATTGGTAGGGTTAATACTCCTATCAATAACCAATAAATCATTATCATCTAATCCTGCACCTATCATAGACTGTCCGCTAACTTTAGCAAAAAAAGTAGCTTCTTTATTTCTAATAAGCTCTTCATCTAAAGAAATACGAGTTTCTCTAAAATCATCGGCAGGAGATGGAAACCCAGCAGAAATACCAATATCCATAAAAATTGCACCATCGCTATCACTAGCTTCTTTGGGCGACAAAAATGTTAATGCTTGTGATGTACTCATAATTTATTTTACGCTAATAATATCGTTAATATTGGTTGTGTACTTTGGCGACAATCGCTCTTGACGCATTTTCCAAGTACGTTTTAAATCTTGACTGGCTAATTTAACCTTATCTGCTTTAAAAGAACTATTTAATTTATCAATTACTTGCATTAAAGGTTTATGTTTAGCATTTTCACATTCAAATATATTTATTTGATAATTATCTGAAGGCACCAAGCCTGTAACAATTACACCGGCTCTTTTATATTTTACGTTTTCTTTAAAAATAGTTTTTACAGCAGCTACAGCTGCTTTGGCAATAGTTAATGTTGAAGCTGTTGGATAAGAAAAAACTACTGTTTTACTAATATTATATTGCGGAGTATCTTTGTTAAACCGATCAGTTTGCAATAATACCATAACCATATGACAACATGATTTTTGTTTCCGTAATTTTTCTGCGCAATTTACAGCAAACGTAGCTATTCGTTCTTTTATATTATCTATATCAGAAAAAGTATATTCAAAACTTCTAGTAGTAGCAATTGCTTTTTTAGTTACAGGAGTTTCTAAACCTATTTTAGAAATGCCCTCTAAATCTTTTTTAAGCCTCCAAACAGTAATTGATAAGTTTTTACGCACCCAAACATCATCAAGTTGAGTAAAATCATACGCCTTTACACAACCTTTTGCTTTTAATTTTTTAGCTAAGGCACTACCAATACCCCAAATATTTTCAATAGGCATCCATTGTAATGCTTTTATTCTTTTCAATTCAGAATCTATAACATACACTCCTTTTGTTTTTTCAGGAAATTTACGCGCTATTTTATTAGCCAGTTTAGTTAATGCTTTGGTTGGTGCAATTCCTACACAGGTCGGAATTCCTGTCCATTGTAAAACTCTACTTCTTATTTTGGCTCCATAATTTTCTATATTATAAACTTCAAAACCTTTTAATTGTAAAAAAGCTTCATCAATAGAGTATACTTCTATATCTGGAGAAAACTGTTCTAGTATTTTCATTACCCGCGAACTCATATCACCATATAATGAATAATTAGATGATAACACCGTAACATTATTCTCTTCACAAAACTGTTGCCATTTAAAAATAGGTGCGCCAAACGGAAGTTTTGTTTTTTTAGCCTCATCACTCATTGCTATTACACAACCATCATTATTACTTAAAATAGCAACTGCCTTTCCTTCTAAAGTAGGATTAAAAACGCGTTCACAGGAAGCGTAAAAATTATTACAATCAACAAGAGCATACATAGTTTACAAAGGTAAGGCATCTTCAAAAAACATTAATCAACTTTCCTTATTTTTGTACTATGATTAAGAAATTAAAAATTGACGGAATTGACAAAATCATTATCAAACGATTGGTTGCAGATGCCCGTACCCCTATTTTAAGTATTGCACGTGAAGTAGGTATTTCAGGAGCTGCTATTCATCAACGTTTACGTAAATTAGATGCTTCTAATTTAATTGATGGTTACAAAATGGTACTAAATCCTAAAGCTTTAGGATATAACACTACTGCTTTTGTAGGGGTGTTTTTAGATTCATCTAGCTTATACTCATCTGCTATCAAAAGATTAAAAGAAATACCTGAAGTGGTAGAAAGTCATTATACTACTGGTAATTATGCCATTTTTATTAAAATTCTTTGTAAAAACAATGAAGATTTAATGCATTTATTAAACAAGGATATTCAAAATATAAAAGGAGTTTCAAGAACCGAAACTTTTATATCTTTAGACCAACAAATAGATCGACAAATAAAAATTTAAAACCCTCTAATGAACGAATTTATCTTCTACTTTAAAATGGGCTTATTTCATGTACTTGATATTAAAGCTTACGACCATATTTTATTTTTAATAGTACTTGCCGTTGTGTATCAATTTAAACAATGGACTAAAGTTTTATGGCTTATTACCTTATTTACTATTGGTCACTCTATTACTTTAGCTTTATCAGCTTACGGAATATTAAATGTAAACGCAAATTTAGTAGAGTTTTTAATTCCGCTTACTATTTTTATTACTGGTTTAATGAATGTTTTAACAGCTAAAAAAGCATCGGTAGGTAAAGAAAATCAGAATTTATTTTTAGCTTTATTCTTTGGTTTAATTCACGGCTTAGGTTTTTCGAACTATTTTAAAATAATGATAGGTAAAACATCTGATAAACTAATACCACTTCTAGAATTTGCAATTGGTGTAGAGGCAGCACAAATTATTATTGTTTTAGGAATTTTATTAATAGGAACAATAGTACAAGCTATATTTGGAGTAAATCGTCGTGATTGGATTTTAATAATCTCCTCTATCGTTATCGGTTTTGCCTTTCAAATGATGATAAATCGCGTTTTTTGGTAAACAATTAACTACACAACTTTTTAAATCTAACTACCTTAGCACATCACTTAATTTATTATTTTGAGTAAAAAACAATTAAAATACGACAAAGCCTATTTAAAAATGGCACAAGAATGGGGTAAATTATCTCATTGTAAACGTAAACAAGTAGGAGCCATAATAGTTAAAGATCGTATGATTATTTCTGATGGCTATAACGGAACGCCTTCAGGCTTTGAAAATTATTGTGAAGACGAAGAAGGATATACAAAATGGTACGTTTTACATGCCGAAGCTAATGCTATTTTAAAAGTTGCTGCTTCAACACAATCTTGTAAAGGAGCAACGTTATACATTACCTTATCTCCTTGCCAACAATGTAGTAAATTAATTCATCAGGCTGGTATAAAACGAGTAGTATATGCTGAAGGGTATAAAGATTCATCTGGAGTAGATTTTTTAGCAAAAGCGGGTATTGAACTATTACATTTGCCTTATGAACAAGAATAATTTACCTATATACTTATCAATTGCTGTTGTGTTCGGTATTCTTATCGGAAATTTTTTTAGTAAAGGAAGCACTACCAATTTTATTGGAACAAACTCATCAACTGAAAAAAAAATAAAACGGTTGATTGACTACATACAAACCGATTATGTTGATAATGTAAATACTGATGATTTATTAGATGGCGCTATTACACAAATACTTGCTAAATTAGATCCGCACTCTGTATATATCCCTAAAGAAAATCTTCAATTGATTACTGAAAACATGCAAGGTAATTTTGTTGGTATTGGTGTGCAATTTCGTATGATTGGTGATTCTATTACTGTTATTTCCCCTATTAAAGGAGGCCCTAGCATTAAAGCTGGGATTAAAGCTGGAGATAGAATTTTAATAGCTAATAAAGACACCTTGTTTGGTAAAAATTTAGAAACTGCCCAAATAATGAAATCTTTAAAAGGTAAACCTAACACAAAGGTTACCTTACAAGTTTACCGAAAAACAACAGATAGTATTTTTAACGTAAACATAAACAGAGATAAAGTAAATATTAAAAGTGTTGATATTGCTTACATGTTAAATGACAGTATTGGTTATATAAAACTAAATCGTTTTGCACGCAATTCTTATAAAGAATTTAAAACTTCCTTAATGACTCTTAAAAAAAATGGAATGACCGATTTAGTACTTGATCTTCGTGGAAATGGTGGTGGCTTCATTGATATTGCTAACAGTATTGTTGATGAATTTTTAGAAGATGATAAATTAATTGTGTTTACCAAAAACAATAAAGGAACTATTAATAAATCATTTGCGTCAGAAAAAGGTAATTTTGAAAAAGGTGGTTTATATGTTTTAATTGATGAAAATTCTGCTTCTGCTTCAGAAATTGTTGCAGGTGCTTTACAAGATAATGATAAAGGAATTATTATCGGACGCCGTTCTTTTGGTAAAGGATTAGTGCAACAAGAAATGGACTTAGGAGATGGATCTGCAGTTCGTTTAACAACAGCTCGTTATTACACACCAACAGGACGCTCTATTCAAAAACCATATAAAAAAGAAGAGGCTAACGAAAATTATAATAATGATTTTGATAATAGATTAAAAAATGGAGAATTTTTTACTAAAGATAGCATAAAAACTATTGATAGCTTAAAATACACCACTCCAAAAGGTAAAACCGTATATGGTGGCGGCGGTATAATTCCTGATTATTTTATTGCTGTAGATACAACAACCTATATTCCTACCATATTTTTTAGACCTTTGAATAACTTTGCATTTAACTATGTAGATACAAACAGAAAAAAACTAGAAAACCTAACCGTAAAAGAATTTATCAAAAATTTTGATAACAATAGCGAAGTTTCTTCTATGTTTTTAAAAGAAATTAAAAACTATAAGTTTTCTAAAAAAACAAAAAAACAATTAAAAAGAAACTTAAAAACATTAATTGCTAGAGAACTTTTTAGTGATGAAGGTTTATATAAAGTAAATCAAACGGATGATAAAATGCTTCAAAAAGTATTTGAATTGGAAGTAAAATAGTTCAAAAATATGTTTGAGTTATTTTTTTAAACCTTGTAAAAAAACAGCTTTAAATTAATTACTCTTTCACAGAACACTTATACTTGTTTTAAATACGCTTCTTACCTATTTTAAAACACTAAAGTATTAAAATTAATATACAATAAGTATTCCAAATTATATTTATACCAGTTAAAATAAAAAGGAAGGGTTTTTTTTAACTAAAAGGGGTTACTATATTCATGACAATATTACTAACCAAAAACGTTCAAAAAAGGTAGTTATAGAATATAATCCATAAAGGGGAGGTTATGTTTTATATTCTACCTTTTTTTAAAACTACTATCTAAAAATAGTATTACTTTTTATAAACTGATTTTTAAAACGCTCACTAAATAATATTTTATTACTATTTTCTAAAATTAATAAATTATCTTCAAAATAAATTTCTTTAATTTTATTAGTATTTACTAAGTAGTTTCTATGTGTTTGCGTAAAATTAGTATCACCAAGTAGCTCTTTAATTTTTGTTAAAGAAAGTTTTATTAAAAAATCACCTTCATTACAAACAAGTTTACAATATTTTTCTTTAACCTCAATATAAATAATAGAAGCTGTGTCAACTTTCATAATGCTTCGCTTCTTTTTTACAAATAAAAAAGATGGACTTACAATAGCATTCTTATCACTTAAACTAATACTACTTGACTGCTCATGAAATTTTTCTAAAGCCAACTCTAAAGAGTACAAAAGCTCTAATTTATTAAACGGCTTTAATAAATAAGTATATGGTTTTGTTAGTTTAGCTTCATCAAACACTGCTTTACTTTGCATGCTTGTTAAAAACAAAAATGGAGTTTCTATATGCTGTTTATTTAAACGATGTGCTAATGAAATACCTTCTGGCTTTCCATCAATCATAATATCAAGAAGTATAATGTCAAAAAATCTGTTTTTTATCTCCTTTTCAGCTTCTACAGCTTTTTTTACACGAATAACTTCGTAATTATTATCTTCTAAAAATTCAATTATATCCGTAGCTTCTTCGTCTAAATCCTCTAAAAGGAGTAATCTTAAATTATTCATTAGCTTAAATATTTATATTATTTGGGTTTTGTGAAGATACTATTCATTTTTAATCAAAATGAATAGCTTTAATTATAAAAATCATTAAAAAAAGACATATTATTAAACTAAAGGTAATAATATAATTGCTGTTGTACCTACCCCTTGTTCACTCTTAAAAAACAATGTGCCATTATTTTTTTTAATCAAAGTTTGACACAATAATAAACCCAACCCTACACCTTTAGATCTATCTATTTTATCAATAGATAAATCTTTTAATTCATTTATTTTTTGAAGTTTTTCTTTAGATATTCCTATACCCGTATCTTTAATTTCAATTTGTGCTGTAGTTTCAGAATATTTTTTTGTGTTAATTAATATACTTCCAGAACCATTCATATATTTCATTGAGTTATCTATTAAATTTCGAATTACAATTTTTAGAGATTCTTTGTCCGTTAAAACAATTATCTCCTCTTCAAAATCACTAGAAACTGAAATATTTTTAGCTTCTACTAAATCTTCATAATCAAATAACACATGCTCTATAATGTGTTGCAACACGTGTTCTTCTTTTGTAAAATTTAACTGATTACTTTGCTCTAAAGACCAATGTAATACATTATTTAGTAAATGGCTAGTACTTTCAGTAACTGCAATTGCTGATTTGGTAGCTTCCTTAATTGCTGAAAAATTGTTATTAGCAATATGTTTTGCTAGTTTCTGATGTTGTTTTTTTATACTATTAATGGGTGAACGTAAATCATGTGATACTACCGAAAACAAATAATCTTTTGTTTTATTTGCTATAATTAAAGCTTCTTTTTGCTCAATAATTAACTTATTACTACTACGTAATTTTCTATAGAAAAAAGCTAAAATTCCTAAAAAAAATAATAATATAATAGCTCCAAAAAGCAATTCTTTTTGAATAGCTTTCTGATGTTTTATCTCTAGGTTTTGAACTGCTATTTCTTCCTGTTTTTGTGCAACAGCTATTTTTTTATCTTTCTCTGTAAGCTCCCAAATACGGTCTCTGTTCCAAATAGAGTCTTTATATTTATCGTGCTCTAAATAGTACGCTACACTTTCTTTATACCGTTTTCTATTACGTTCTACAGCTGCCATATTTTGAGCTGTAAGCTGTTTTAGTTTTATATCAGAAAATATTTTAGCTAAATCATACGCTTCTTTAAACAGCGGAATAGCTTGCTTATCTAAATATTGTAGATAATACACATTTGCTAAGTCTATTTTTGTTCTAATCATAAAAAGTGTGTCACTCTTTTTAATCAACGACAGTTCTTTATTAAAAAAAAGAGTTGCTTTTTCAAATTCTTTTTTCCCTAAGTAGCATAATCCTAAATTATGGTGCATTGCTTTTTTTTCATCAATACTTGCAATTGCTGTATTAGTTTCCCATTTTTCAAAATTAGTTATAGCTTTATCGTATTCCTTTAAGTTTAAATAAACACTGCCTAATAAATATGTTTTTTTCGGCTCATAGTTTTGATCATTAGAAATTAATGCTAAGCTTGCTGAAGCCTTTTTATAAAAACCTTTACGATAGGCGCTATAAGCAAGAATATAATTTAAGAAATTTTTTTCTTCTAGTTTTTTGGTTAATAATAATGTTTTGTTTGAATAAGCGTAACAGGAGTCATACTGTTCATCCTTATAAAAAATAAATGCTTTGCAAATATTTTTATTTTCATAACATAGTTCAGTACCTTTATTTATAATAAAACTAACCTTATTCGTTTTCTCTTTTTGAGAAAAAGCGAATAAGGTTACACTTAAAAATAGCATTAATATGTTTTTGTTAAACATATAATTAAAATGTTCCAGGGGGTGATGTTGCAGGTGCTGTTACAGTACCTCTATCTCCAATAGGCCCTCTTAAGTTGTTGTTAGCTCCTGTATATTCATTTGCCTGTTTAAGCCAAATAACATCTGCAGATGCACCCTCTTCTACCTTATATGTAAACTGAATATAATACAAATCAAAATTAGCAGCTACTTCTTCAATATTAAACTCTACCCGAAAATCTCTTCCTTGTACAATATCAACTCCACCTTCTTTATTTAAAATACTAACAGGGTTAATTCCATAGTAATTTAAATAAATTTCGTTTCCTTGCAACTGCAAACCACTTGTATTGTTTATAGGGTTTAAAGTAGTATTATCTGGTAAATAAGCTAAAACAGTCACTGTATAAGGTGTACTATTACTGCCTTCTGCTCCTGATATGTTTACTAAAGGCCCTGTTGGTTTATTAACTTCAGGAATGTTAGTTTCAAATTTTTCAAACTTTATTAACTCTAAAGTTACTCCGTTAATTGTTGTACTCATTTTATATTGTTTGGTTAGGCTTTAAATCTACAATAAAAATTCTTTTAATACATCAGCAATATTACGATTATCTGATAATTGTGGAATTTTATTTTGTCCTCCAAACTTACCTATCGATTTCATATATTCATGAAAACCACCTTTTTTAACTCTTCTAATAATTAATGGTTGTAGTATTTTACCTGTAATTAAATCGAAATAATATGTATTTTGACTTTGCATAGAAGCATCTATTTTAGCTGCTAATTCATCTAAATTATCAGGTTCATTTTCAAACTCAATAAACCATTCATGGTATGGTAAACCGCTCTCTGGGTTTACCTGTGGAGCAACAGTAAACTCACTTATATTTATATTTGTACCAACAATAGCATCATTTAATGCTTTTTCTACTTCTTTACCAATTACATGCTCGCCAAAGGCTGATATAAAATGCTTTATACGCCCTGTAACTTTTATTCTGTATGGTTTTATACAAGTAAACTCAACTGTATCGCCAATATTATAACCCCAAAGACCTGCCGAAGTATTTAAAATGATAACATAATTAACACCTAATTTTACATCTGTTAAAGAAATACGTGTTGGGTTTTCATCATAAAATTCAATTGCAGGTATAAATTCATAAAAAATCCCTGAATTTAATTGCAATAACATTCCTTTTTCGGTTTGCGAATCTTGGTAAGCAATAAATCCTTCTGAAGCGGGATATAATTCTATATAATCAATTTTTTTACCTATTAATGCTTCAAATTTATTTTTATAAGGTTCAAAGTTAACACCTCCGTACACGAAAAAATTAAAATTTGGAAAGGTTTCTGAAATCGGTTTTCCTGTTTTAGCTATTAACTTTTCAAAATACATTTGTACCCAAGATGGAATTCCACTAATTACAGACATATCTTCATTTATGGTTTCTTCAACCACTTTATCAACCTTAATATCCCAATTTTCAATACAATTGGTTTTCCAACTTGGTAAGCGGTTTTTTAATAAATAATTTGGCACATAATGCGCTGCTATTCCACTTAATCGCCCTAATTTAATACCGTTCATATCTTCTAAAATAGGGCTTCCTTGTAAAAAAATCATTTTCCCATTTACAAAACTAGCGTTATTTGTTGCTACAATATATAATAGCAAGGCATTACGCGCTGATTTTATATGTGTTGGCATTGACTCTTTTGTGATTGGAATATATTTTGCCCCCGAGGTTGTTCCTGAAGTTTTAGCAAAATATAATGGTTTACCTTTCCATAGCACATTTTCTTCGCCTTCAACAATTCTATCTATATAACTACGTAATCCTTCGTAATCTGATATAGGTACGCGTTTCTTAAAATCTTCATAATTATTAATAGACACAAAATCGTGATCTGTACCAAAGACTGTTTTACACCCTTCGCTTATCAAATACTGAAATACTTTTTCTTGCGTTTTATGAGGTGCATTAGCCCACTTATATACCTGCTTTTGTACTTGTTTTGCAAAAGGAATTGCGAGTATTGACTTGATGCTCATTGTACATTATTTTAATTATTGAAAATCTATATAATCTGTCGGAGTTACAGGAAATCCATTATTCCATAACTCAAAGTGTAAATGTGGACCTGTGGTTAACTCACCTGTAGAGCCAACACTTGAAATTACTTCTCCTGATTTAACAATATCTCCTTGTTGTTTTAATAAAGTTCCGTTGTGTTTATATACTGATATAAACTCGTTAGAGTGCTGTATTGTTATAACATAACCTGTTTCTGCAGTCCATTCGGCTAAAATCACAGTTCCATCAGCAATTGCTTTTACAGGAGTGCCTTTTTTTGCTACAATATCTATTGCATAATGCTTGTCGCTCATATTAAAAGCCTGAGAAACAGTACCTGTTAAGGGTGAAAAGAATACTATTTTAGCCCTTCCTTCAGCTCCTTCAGATAAAGGAAAACGATCTTTTCCTTCAATTTTTTCTCTAAATAAAGAATCTTGTTTTGTTGCTTCTAGCTTACTTTGGTCTACTAGTATATTTTGTGTTTCTGTTTGTATCGAATCTATTTTATCAGGACTTATTTCACCTGTTAAAACTGGTTTTAAAGCTTTTGTAAAGCGCTCAATAACTGCTAGTCGAGTTTTCAAAGAGTCGACTTCATAAACCAAACGGGTAGCTTTTTTTTTTAAGGAGGTTGATGAATATCCTGGTATATATTCTCTTAGCCCTGTAAAGGCTATTAATAATGTTGTTAATGCAATAAGTACTATTGAAAATACACCGCCAAAAACAAAAACGTTTAATCTTGATAATTTTAATGAAAATTTTTCTTGAAATGTGTCTTCATTTAAAATTACCAATCGGTATTTATCTACAAGTTTTTGTTTAAGCTTTCGCTTTTTTTGAATTTTAGCCACGTTACTACTAGTTTGGAATTCAAATATACAACGAAAATTTTGTGTAACTATTTTTTACATGGACTTAGTACACATACTAAGTTTCACTTTTAAATTATTAAAAAAACTCTAAATAATAGCTTTTAAATTAATAAATGTGTTAGCCCTGATTGAAGCATTTGTTTGAGCTCTCTCGCTTTTTCTGCGAGAAGCGAGTGCGAAAAGCAGGAAATAGCTTCAAATAAGACCAATACTATTTTTTATAAAAATTCATTTTATCTATATATTGCCAAACTTGTGGAGCTATTAAGGGCTTAATGTTTTTTTCGTTTTTTATTCCGTTACGAATCATTGTAGAGGATATTTGAACTATGGGAGCGTCAACTCTATGTATTTTATTATGTTCTTTAAACTGACTTTCTACAGTTCCTACTGAAATTCGTGGATATACGTATATATCATAATCTTCTATAATTGCTTCATAATTTTTCCACTTATGAAAACTTTTTAAATTGTCTTCACCCATAATTAAATTGAATTTATAATTAGGATGTTTTTCTGTAATATGTGTTAAAGTATTGATTGTATAATTAGGTTGTGGTAGGCTAAATTCAATATCGGATGGTTTAATTTTATCGTATTCTTTGGTTGCTAAATACACCATTTCTAAACGATCATAATTATCTAACAAGGTGTCTTTCTTTTTAAATGGATTATGAGGTGTAACAACCATCCAAATTTCATCTAAATCAGAGTTTTCAACCATTTGATTTGCAATAATCAAATGACCTACATGAATAGGGTTAAAAGTTCCGAAATACAACCCAATATTTTTCATAACTATTCTTTAAGCTTTAAAACTATTCTTCGTTTGATACTGTATTAGTAATACCTAAAAAATCTGCCACTAAATTTTCAGCTTCTTTCAAAGCTACTGCTAATTTATAGTTTTTTATAATTTTATCAAACTGCGGAGCGGTTGCTAATTCTACAGATGCTTTAGAAATACGCATATTTATTTTATCTTCACTTTCGGTACTTCGCTTTTTTAAACGAATTTTAAGCTCATCAATACTTGGTGGCTTTACAAAAACAGATAAAGTTTCGTTTGGAAATTTGTTTTTAATACGTAAGCCTCCTGCAACGTCAATATCAAAAATAACATGTTTTTCTAGAGCCCAAATACGTTCTACTTCAGTTTTTAAAGTTCCGTAAAAATTATCTCGATATACTTCTTCCCATTCTAAAAATTCATCTGCTTTAATTTTTTGTTTAAATTCATTTGCAGATATAAAATAATAATCTTCTCCATGAACCTCAGAGCCTCTTGGGGCTCTTGATGTTGCTGATATTGAAAACTCTAAATTAAATTTTTTTTGATTTAGTAAGTGGCGAACGATAGTTGTTTTTCCTGATCCTGAAGGTGCTGAAAATACAAATAATTTTCCTTTAAAATTTTTAGACATTTTATAAAACGTTTAAAATTTGTTCTTTTATTTTTTCTAATTCATCTTTCATTTGAATAACTATTTTTTGCATTGGCGCAAAATTAGCTTTAGATCCGGTGGTATTTACCTCTCTTCCTATTTCTTGAACTATAAATCCTAATTTTTTACCATTAGAATCATCAGTGTTTAATTGCTCTAAAAAATAAATTAAGTGATTAGCTAGCCTAACTTTTTCTTCGTTTATGTCTAACTTTTCAAGGTAATAGATTAACTCTTGTTCAAAACGATTTTCATCGATTTCAACCTTTAAATCTGTTAATGCTTTTTGTAAACGTTCTTTTACGTTTTCTATTCTATCGCCATCTAGCTTTTTAACCTCTTCTAATGCCGATTGAATATTTGCAATTCTTAATTTAAAATCATCTTCTAATGATTTTGCCTCGTCGGTTCTATATGCTATAATTTCTTTTAAAGCTTCATCGATATGGGTATCTATTTGAACCCATTCATTTTCATCTAACTCTTCACGCTCGGTTTTCAAAGCATCTGGCATTCTTACTGCCATTTTTAAAAACTCAACAGCATTAGTACTATCAGCAGTCATAGTGTCTTTCAACTGTGCTACATAGTTTGCAACTACTGCTTTATTTACTGTTGTTGATGTTTCATCTGCAGTCATTTCTACATAAATAGAAAAATCTATTTTACCTCTTACCAAACTACTCGCTAACTTTTTACGAACGGCTAATTCTTTTTCTTTGTAATAAGATGGAATTCTTGTATTTAAGTCTAAATTTTTACTGTTTAAAGACTTTATTTCAATGGTTACTTTTTTGGTAGGTAAATGTAATACGGATTTTCCATAACCCGTCATAGACTGTATCATATCATCATTTTAATAACTGCAAAGATACATTTATTTATTTTTAACAGCTACTTGTTTAGTTACCAAAAAGACACCTAAAAAGATCAGAAGTGTAGCTGCTATTTTGACTGTATTAAAACTATCACTACCTACAATTAAAGCATAAATAGATGCTATTACGGGTTGTAAATAAATAAAAACACTTACCGTTGTTGGTTTTAATCTTGCTAAGGCGTATAAATTACATAAATAGGTAATACAGGTGGTAAATAATACTACAAAGCCTGCTTTTAAATAAATTGACGTAGGCATTAAACCCCACTCAACTTGAGTTAGTTCTAATGAACCAAAAGGTAACACAAAGAGCAAACCGAATAAATACAACCATTTTACAAATACGATTGGATTATATTTTGCTATTAATTTTTTTACTTGAACCAAATACATTCCATAAGAAGCTGCGTTAATAAATACTAAAAAGTTACCTAGCATTATGTTTTTAGCACCAGCATTTGATGAGTTTCCATAGGCAATTAAAATAATGGCTCCTATTAAACCAATTATGACTCCTATTATTTTTTGTAAAATTAAACGCTCTTTTAAAAGAATGCTTGAAAATATTAATACTAAAATAGGTGCTGTAACCATCATTACGGAGGCACTTATAGGCGTTGTGTAACTTAGTCCTTTAAAAAAAGTAAGCATATTTAAACCTACTCCAAAAAAGGCTGCGATGGCAATTTTTTTATAGTCTGCCTTTTCAATATTTTTTTCTTTTACAAAAAGGCCTAAAAACCAAAAAACAATAGCAGCACCACCTACACGAATTACAATAAAACCAAAAGGCTTAATATACATTGGCATTACTTGTTTTGCTACAGTAAAGGTTACTCCATAAATAAGAGTTGCTACTGACAATGCTACTAAAGCAAGTGTTCTTTGATTCATTTTTTTACATTTAACAAACAAGCAAAGGTCGAGAATATTGTTGAATTTTAATCAAAAAAAAAGCACTATAAATATAGTGCTTTTTGTGATTTTTTATACTCTTAATTAGTCCATTAAAGGTGGTACTCTTAATACTTGACCTGGATAAATTTTATCTGGATGCGATAACATTGGTTTGTTTGCTTCAAAAATTACAGGATATTTCATTGCATCTCCATAAAACTCTTTTGCTATTTTACCTAAAGTATCTCCACTTGCTACAGTATGAAATTGTGCCATTTCAGCCTCTTCAATTACCTCAACTTCTGCTACTGTCATATTATCTTCTACAGACGCAATACCTTCGGTATTTCCTACTACTAAAACTACTTTTTCTTTAGTTGCTAAATCAGCAGCTTCTCCTGAAACAGTTGCTTTATCATCATCGATTGACACTAATAAGTTTTCTACAGACAAGTCTAATTTATTTACCGCATCTACTAATTTTGCAGATTTTTCAGCAGCTTCTTCTTCAGTTGTTTTTCCGATACCAAATACTTTGGCTCCAGCATTTTTAATAAATGAAAAAATTCCCATTCTCTTTTTGTTTTTTTTTAGTTAATTAATAATTTTACTTTTCGATTACTAATATACAATTTTTACACCATATTTTATTTTAAAGCTACTTTTTTTATTGAAAAAAAAATGCATCTATTTATTTTAATCAAAAAAAAACTTAGCAAACACAACTAGCTGCGGTTAAAATAATTGTTTGGGTTAATCAAAGAAACGTACTACCTTAAGTAGAAAATTATTGGTAATAAAAAGTTTAATAGCTTTAAAACAAACAAGAAAACTACCCTTTTTTGGGGTAGTTTTTAAACTATAATTTAATTTAGGTTTTAATCTTTAAAAGAATTCCACCCTTGTGCTTTTAGTTCAATTTCTTGATTAGCACGCGTAACTAAATTCATTCCTTGATTTTCTTCAACTATATGACCTATAATTGATAAATGTGGATTTGATTTAATTTTATCAAAATCAGCAATAGGAACCGTGAATAACAGTTCATAATCTTCTCCACCACTTAAAGCAATCATAGTACTATCCATATTAAACTCTTCTGAAGTAGAAATAACTTGCGGATCTAAAGGCAACTTATCTTCATAAATTTTGCATCCCATTTTACTTTGTGTACAAATATGCATTATTTCAGATGATAATCCGTCAGAAATATCAATCATTGCTGTTGGTTTTATTTCTAATTTCTTTAGCAACTCCGCTATATCTTTACGAGCTTCTGGTTTTAATTGACGTTCTATTAAATATGTATAATTATCTAAATCTGGTTGATTTTCTGGGTTAACTTGAAATACTTGTTTTTCCCTTTCTAAAACCTGTAATCCGAGGTAAGCTGCCCCTAAATCACCTGAAACAACAATTAAATCTGTAGCTTTTGCTCCATTTCTATAAACAACATCCTCTTTATTAGCTGTTCCTATTGCCGTTACAGATAGTAACATCCCTTTTGTTGACGATGTAGTGTCACCCCCTATTAAATCTACCTTATAAGTATCACAGGCCAATTGAATACCTGCATACAATTCTTCTAATGCCTCTAACGGGAATCTATTTGAAACGGCAATAGATACTGTAATTTGCTCTGCAACACCATTCATAGCATAAACATCTGACAAATTTACCATTACAGCCTTATAACCTAAATGCTTTAAAGGCATGTAGCTTAAATCAAAATGTACACCTTCTACTAATAAATCAGTAGTTATTAAACGCTCTTTTTTTGAAGCATCTAACACAGCTGCATCATCACCAATTCCTTTTTCTGTTGATGAATTATACAACTTAAAATGTTCTGTTAAATGGTTAATTAATCCAAACTCTCCTAGTTTAGCTAATGAAGTTCTCTCTTGGTTTTTATCTTCTAACATACTACAAATATAACAACTACCAAGGAAACAAAATAATATAAATAAACAAGTACCATTAAAATAAACATATGGTTTATTAGTTATTAACTATTCTATAACTAGTTAATTCGTTAACTTTAGCCCTTTAAAAAACTAACTATGAGTAATATCTTAAAAAAAACTACTTTATTCTCTTTATTTTTACTGTTACTTTCATGTTCTCCTGCTGCTATAAAAATTAATAACGATAGCGATGATGATGAAATTGAAAACTCTTTAGATAACTGTCCTAATATGGCTAATCAAAACCAATTAGATACTGACAATGATGGAAAAGGTAATGCATGTGATGATGATGATGACAACGACGGCGTTAAAGATATTGATGATAATTGTCCTTTAATAGCTAATCCAGATCAAAAAGATAGTAATAACAATGGTATAGGTGATCTATGTGATGATGGTAATGATGATACTGATAACGACGGAATAAACAACAATATAGATAACTGCCCCAATACTGCTAATTCTGATCAAAAAGATAGTAATAATAATGGCGTAGGTGATGTGTGTGAAGATGATGATAACGATGGAATTATAAATGCATTAGATAATTGCCCTACTGATGCCAATTCTGATCAAAAAGATACGGATAACGACGGTGTAGGAGATATATGTGACAGTTCACCTAATGGAAACAAAGTTCCATGTACCGCAGGTATGGCTGGAATATACCCTTGTAAACAGTATGATTTACTTTTAAACATGCCATTAAGTACTTTTGGTGCTACAGAAGCAAATGATTCTTGGGGATGGACAGATATTACTACTAATAAAGAATATGCAATAATGTGTGTAAATAACGGAACCGTTTTTATAGATATTTCAGACACAAACAACCCTATTTACTTAGGTAAAGTACCTACAGCAACAAACAACAGTTCATGGAGAGATGTTAAAGTATACAAAAACCATGCTTTTATAGTAAGTGAAGCTTACAACCATGGTATGCAAGTTTTTGATTTAACTAGATTAAGAAATGTACCTAGCCCTCCAGAAACTTTTAGTCCTGACACACATTTTACAGAATTTGGTAGCGCTCATAACATGGTCATTAACGAAAATTCAGGGTATGCATATCCGGTAGGAACCAGTAAATCTGGCCCTTACAAAGGAGGCCCGTTATTTATTAATATACAAGACCCTAAAAACCCTAAAACAGAAGGTGGATGGGGAACAGATAATTACAGTCATGATGCACAGGTTATAAATTATAACGGTCCTGATACTGATTATACAGGTAAAGAAATTTTAATAGGTAGTAACGAAAATGAAATTGTAATAGTAGATATTAGCAACAAATCAAACCCTAAAAACATTGCTAAAATAGCATATGCAAATGTTGGTTACACCCATCAAGGTTGGTTTACTGAAAATAAAAAATATTTTATTTTAGGCGATGAGCTAGACGAACAAAAATTTGGTAACAAAACAAGAACAATTATTTTTGATTTTACAGATTTAGACAATCCTAAAGAGCATTTTACATATACTGGTGCAACTAATGCTATAGATCATAACGGCTATACAAAAGACAACACCTTTTACTTAGCAAACTATACAGCTGGTGTTCGTTTTATTGATATCTCAAATATATCTAGTAAATCAATAACAGAAACTGGTTTTTTTGACACCTATCCAAATAACAATGGTGCTAATTTTAATGGCGTATGGAATGTATACCCTTATTTTGACAGTGGAAAAATAGTGGTTAGTGATATTAATAGTGGTTTATTTATCGTTAAAAAACAATAAATGCTAAAAGCAATCTCAATATTTTTACCTGTATTTGTAATATTTATTAGTTGTAATAATGACACTCCATCGTCTAAAAACAAGCAACCAACTGTTGATTTTATAAAAACATACGGAGGCTCAAAAAACGAAAGTGGTAGAAGTATTATTCAAACTTCTGATAATGGTTATGCTGTTTTAGGTTTTACACAAAGTATTGATGGTGATGTTTCAACTACAAAAAATAATATTCAGTACGATTATTGGTTGTTAAAATTTGATAAAAACGACACCTTACAATGGCAAAAAACTTATGGAGGTTCAAAAGATGACAAAGGGTATCAAATTATTGAAACCAGCGACAATGGTTTTGCTATTATAGGATACAGTAAAAGTGCTGATGGTGATTTAAACTCAAATGAAGGCTTTGAAGATGTTTGGATTTTAAAACTAAATAACACAGGAAACATTTTATGGAAAACAACTAGTGGTTTTGCAGGAACCGACCAAGGGCTTAGTATTATTCAAACCAATGATGGTGGATTTTTTATCGGAGGTATTTTAGATGTTACAGCTTCAGGAGGCTCAGGAAACGCTAGATCAGCAGCAAAACATGCTGGTGGTGATTATTGGGCTCTAAAATTAAATACTGATGGAGCTATTGAATGGCGAAACTATTTTGGAGGTACAAATACAGATACTTGTTATGGTATTACCCAAACACCTGATGGTTATTTAATGATTGGCTCATCAGATAGTGTTGATGTTGATATTAAAAATAATAAAGGAAGCTACGATTTTTGGGTGATAAAAATAAACAAAACAGGTACACTACTTTGGGAAAAATCTTTCGGAGGCAACGAAATTGACAAAGCAAGAGCTATAACTACTACTAATGATGGAAACTTCATTATTATAGGAGACACTCGTAGCAACACCAAAGATGTAACAAACAATAATGGAGGAGCCGATTTATGGGCTATAAAAATAACTTCTGAAGGTAATTTAATTTGGCAAAAAAATTATGGGGGTGCTAATTTTGATGTTGGGCGTTCAATTAATAAAACTAGTGACGGTAATTTTTTAATAGCAGGTAGCTCTAGAAGTGATAACAATAACATAACTAATAAAGGTCAAAATGATGCTTGGCTTCTTAAAATAAACACCAATGGAAATCAACTTTGGCAAAAAACAATTGGTGGTACGGCTATAGATTTTTGTTACGATGCTATTCAATTAGCTAACGGAAATATAATTGCTGTCGGTGAAAGCAATAGTAGTAATGGAGACATTATAACAAATAAAGGCTTTTCTGACCTATTAATAATAAAATTAAAATAAATAAAAATGAAACGATATTTAGTTCTATGTTTAAGTATAATCCTTTTTTCATGTAGTTCTGATAATGATGAACCAATTAAATCTGATAATGATGAACCAATTAAAGAGGTTACTGTTAAGGTAAATTTTTCTCAAAATTGGGATGGTACCACCATTGAAAAATCTGATTTAAGTACAACTGAATTTACCAACAAACTGGGCACCAAGCTTACTATTGACAGGCTTCGTTATTTAATTTCAAAAATCACGTTAACTAATGGTAATGAAAAAGCAACTATTTTTGATGGTTATCAATTAGTCGATTTAAGTGATAATAACAGTTTGATTCATAATTTACCTGAAAAAATAAAAGAAGGAAGCTATAATTTAACTGTAACTTTTGGTTTCAATGAAAATGATAATATAGATGGGAATTATCAAGATTTAAACACTGCCTCCTGGAATGTACCAATTATGTTAGGTGGTGGTTATCATTTTATGCAACTAGATGGTAAATATAAAAATTCTACAGGCGTACAAAAAGCATATAACTACCACGTAATAAGAGCCTATAACACTGCTACAAAAAAAGCTGAAGACACTTCTTTTTCTATAAACCTAGGCTCTATTACTATTAAAAATAATGCAACTATTGAAATTAAGATGAATATTGCAGAATGGTTTAAAGACCCTTATAATTGGGATTTAAATGATAAAAACATTAATTTAATGATGAATTACGATGCGCAAAAACTGATGAATGAAAACGGTAAAACTGGCGTTTTTAGTTTAGGTACAATCTCTCAATAAAACAAAAGTGATAAAAAAAAGTATATACATTTTACTATTACTTCTTTTGGCTAATTGCTCGTCAAAAGAAGTAGATGTATACACACCTACACCTGTAGCTTTAAAAATACCCGAACTATTTCAACAAAAATTAATTACTCCTGTTATTCCTACAAATAACCCTTTAACTATAGAAGGAATAGCGCTAGGTAAAAAACTTTTTTTTGATCCTATATTATCAAAAAACAACACACAATCATGTGCTAGCTGTCACGACCCAAAAAAAGCCTTTACAGATAGTACTCAGTTTAGTGATGGTGTTGATGGTAAATTTGGCACACGAAACTCAATGCCTCTATTTAATTTAGCTTGGAATTTTGACGATAAATTTACCTGGGACGGAAAAGAAATAGGCCTTGAAAACCAAGCACTAGAACCCGTTCGAAACCCCATCGAAATGCATAGTGAATGGACAAATGTTGCTCAAAAAATTAAAAATCACGCTGAATACCCAACACTTTTTAAACAAGCTTTTCAAACTTCAAAAATAGATTCAACTTTAATAACCAAAGCACTAGCACAGTTTGAAAGAACTTTAATTTCGGGCAACTCTAAATTTGATCAATTCCTATTAGCAAAAACACAATTAACACTAGAAGAACAAAATGGATTTGATGTTTTTATGGATGAAACTCGTGGAGATTGCTTTCATTGTCACGGAAGTAATAACAATCCTTTATGGACTGATAATAAATTTCACAATAATGGTTTAGACACTTTTTTTACCGATTTAGGCTTAGGAAACGTAACTGGTGATCCTAATGATAATGGAAAATTTAAATCACCATCACTTCGTAATTTAAAATTTACTGCTCCATATATGCATGATGGTCGTTTTGCTACTTTAGAAGCCGTTATAAATCATTATTCAACAGGCTTAAAAAACTCTCCAACCATTGACCCGTTAATGAAAAAAGTAAATTCTGGAGGTGTACAACTTTCCGAAAAAGATAAAGCCGATTTAAAAACCTTTCTTCTTTCTCTTTCTGATAATGAATTTGTTAACAATACACAATTTCAAGAATAATAAATTTTTCTAATAAAGGTATTACAAAACCCTATCAAATGTTCTGTAATTAAATGATACTTATATTGTATATTTGTAACTTATTTAGAGTTAATCCACCTAAAAAAAATGATAAAAGTTTCAGACACAGCAAAGAAAAAAGTTGTCGAGTTAATGACTGATGACGGCTTTGATGCTACAACAGATTTTGTGCGAGTTGGGGTAAAAAGTGGCGGTTGTTCAGGACTATCATACGACTTAACCTTTGATAAAAACAAGCAAGAAAACGATAAAATTTTCGAAGAAAACGACATAAAAATTATTGTTGATAAAAAAAGTTTTCTATACCTAGTAGGAACTACCTTAGAGTATTCTGGAGGTTTAAATGGAAAAGGTTTTGTATTTAACAATCCTAACGCAAACCGCACATGTGGTTGCGGAGAAAGTTTTTCTTTATAACATTACAACTCAATTATGAGCAAGTATACCGAAGACGATTTAAGAGAAGAGTTAAAAACCAAAGAATATGAATATGGT
The DNA here is from genome assembly GCF_964507685.1 of Tenacibaculum aestuariivivum. Taxonomy (GTDB): domain Bacteria; phylum Bacteroidota; class Bacteroidia; order Flavobacteriales; family Flavobacteriaceae; genus Polaribacter; species Polaribacter aestuariivivum. The sequence goes on along the minus strand of NZ_OZ208414.1, from coordinate 1,844,318 downwards.
TTTTATACAGATATAGAAAGTGAAACCTTTGCAAAAGGGTTAAGTGAAGATGTAGTTCGTGCAATTTCTAAAAAGAAAAACGAACCTGAATGGATGACCGAATGGCGTTTAGAAGCCTTTCGAGTTTGGGAAAAAATGGAAGAACCAGAATGGGCTAATGTTCATTATGAAAAACCAAAATTTCAAGATATTGCTTACTATTCGGCACCAAAAGAAAAACCAAAATTAAATAGTTTAGATGAAGTTGATCCTGAATTATTAGATACTTTTAAACGTTTAGGAATTTCTTTAGATGAACAAAAAAAATTAGCCAACGTAGCTGTTGATATTGTAATGGATTCAGTTTCTGTTGCCACTACTTTCAAAGAAACATTAGGTAAAAAAGGCATTATTTTTATGCCTATTTCTGAAGCTATTCAAGAACACCCTGAATTAGTTAAAAAATATTTAGGAACCGTTGTACCAACTACTGATAACTTTTATGCAGCATTAAATTCAGCAGTATTTTCTGATGGATCTTTCTGTTATATTCCAAAAGGTGTTCGATGTCCTATGGAATTATCAACCTACTTTAGAATTAATCAAGGAGGAACAGGGCAGTTTGAAAGAACTTTAGTTGTTGCTGATAAAGGAAGTTATGTTTCTTACCTAGAAGGGTGTACTGCTCCTAGTAGAGATGAAAATCAACTACATGCCGCAGTTGTTGAATTAATAGCTATGGACGATGCCGAAATTAAGTATTCTACCGTTCAAAACTGGTATCCTGGTAATAAAGAAGGAAAAGGTGGTGTTTACAATTTTGTAACTAAAAGAGCTATTTGCGAAACCAATGCAAAAGTTTCTTGGACACAAGTAGAAACAGGCTCAGCAGTTACATGGAAATATCCAAGTTGTATTTTAAAAGGAAATAATTCGGTTGGTGAATTTTATTCAATAGCAGTAACCAATAATTATCAACAAGCAGATACTGGTACTAAAATGATTCATTTAGGTAAAAACACTAAGTCAACCATTATATCAAAAGGAATATCGGCAGGAAAATCACAAAACAGTTATAGAGGATTAGTTCAAATAGGACCTCGTGCCGAAAATGCACGTAACTTTTCTCAATGTGATTCTTTATTAATGGGTAATGAATGTGGAGCACACACGTTCCCATATATTGAAACAAAAAACAAATCGGCACAAATAGAACACGAAGCCACTACAAGTAAAATTGGTGAAGATCAATTATTTTACTGTAACCAACGTGGAATAGATACCGAAAAGGCAATTGCATTAATCGTAAACGGCTTTAGTAAAGAAGTACTAAATAAGTTACCAATGGAATTCGCAGTAGAAGCACAAAAATTATTAGAAATTAGTTTAGAAGGAAGCGTTGGTTAATAGCCAATAACAAACATATATTACAATGTTAAAAATAGAAAACTTACACGCTAACATAGAAGATAAATCAATTTTAAAAGGATTGAATTTAGAAGTTAAAGCCGGTGAAATTCACGCAATAATGGGCCCTAACGGTGCTGGTAAAAGCACGTTAGCAAATGTTATTGCAGGAAAAGAAGAATACGAAGTTACTAACGGATCAATAACTTTAAATGGCGAAGATATTAGTGATTTAGGCCCGGAAGAAAGAGCACACAATGGCGTGTTTTTATCATTCCAATATCCTGTAGAAATCCCTGGAGTTTCTGTTACTAATTTTATTAAAACAGCTATTAACGAAAACCGTAAAGCTAAAGGTTTAGAAGACATGCCAGCAAAGGATATGTTAAAAATGATTCGTGAAAAATCAGAATTATTAGAAATAGATCGTAAATTTTTATCACGTTCTTTAAACCAAGGATTTTCTGGTGGTGAAAAGAAACGTAATGAAATTTTTCAGATGGCAATGTTAGAACCTAAATTAGCTATTTTAGATGAAACTGATTCTGGTTTAGATATTGATGCTTTACGTATTGTTGCTAACGGAGTTAATAAATTAAAATCTAAAGATAACGCAGTAATTGTTATTACACATTACCAACGTTTATTAGATTATATCGTTCCTGATTTTGTACACGTTTTATACGATGGTAAAATTGTAAAATCTGGTGATGCTTCTTTAGCTTTAGAATTAGAAGCAAAAGGATACGATTGGATTAAAGAAGAAGTTAATTCTTAAGAAAATGGAATTAAAAGAAAAACTAACCGCATCATACGTAGCATTTGAGAATGGCGTAGATGTGGATTCTGATATTCATGATATTAGAACGAAAGCATTACAAAATTTTGAAGAACTAGGTTTTCCTACTAAAAAATTAGAAGCTTGGAAATACACTTCTTTAAATACGGTATTAAAACAAGATTATAGTATTTTTCCGAATTCTAATACGGCTGTAGAATTAGCAGATGTAAAGAAATATTTTATTCACGATATTGATACTTATAAAATTGTATTTATTGACGGAAAATATAGTTCTTTTTTATCTGAAACTACACACGATACTATAGATGTTTGTTTAATGTCATCAGCATTAACTAAACCTAAATACAAAGCTGTTATTGAAAAACATTTCAATAAAATAGCTAAGCAAGACAATTTAACATCGTTAAATACGGCATTTGCTAACGAAGGGGCTTATATTTTTATACCTAAAAATATAGAGGTACAAAAACCTATACAAATTATCTACTTTACTACAGGCTCTGATAATGCTGTTATGACTCAACCCCGTAATTTGATTGTAGCAGAACAAAATGCTCATGTTCAAATTATTGAACGTCATCAAAGCCTAACGGCTAATCCTGTTTTAACAAATGCAGTAACAGAGGTTTTTGCCGCTAAAGATGCTACAGTAGATATTTATAAAATTCAGAATGATAATGAAAATGCTTCTTTGATTGATAATGCTTATGTAGAGCAAAAATCAAACAGTATTGTTTCAGTACATACTTTTTCATTTGGAGGAAATATTACACGTAACAACTTAAACTTTTATCAAAGAGGAGAACATATTGATTCTATTTTAAAAGGAATTACCATTAGTGAAGGTAAACAGCACATAGATCATCATACCTTAGTACATCATATTGAACCTAACTGTGAATCTCATCAAGACTACAAAGGTATTTACGGTGGTAGATCTACAGCTGTTTTTAATGGAAAGGTAGTTGTTGAAAAAGAAGCTCAAAAAACAAATGCATATCAACAAAACAATAATGTTTTGATTAGTGATAAGGCTACCATAAATGCTAAACCTCAGCTAGAAATTTTTGCTGATGATGTAAAATGTTCACACGGTTGCACTATTGGACAGTTAGATGAAAACGCTTTATTTTACATGCAACAGCGTGGTATTCCTAAAAAAGAAGCAAAAGCATTATTAATGTATGCATTTGCTAATACCGTTTTAGAAAGTGTAAAAATACCGGAGGTTAAAAAACGAATTAATGCTATAATTGCTGAAAAACTTGGTGTAAACATCGGTTTTAATTTGTAAGAACTATAAAAACAGCTTACTACAATAAAAAACCAGTCAATATTGACTGGTTTTTTATTGTAGTATTTTATGTAAACTAGATACTAGTTTTTAAAAAATAAAATACATTGATGTTATCTTTAAATTTAATTAAAAGGCTTAGCCCTGATTGAAGCAATTGTTTGAGCTCCTCGTAGAGAGCGAGTGCGAAAAGCAGGAATATGCTTCAAAGTTATGCATTTATTTATATTACTTAGAGTTAATTACTATTATAAATCTAATGATTTTAAAACCATTTTTAACTCCGTGAAAGAAAACTCTTTGTTTACTTTTTTCTTCAACTCTGCTAAGGTTTTAAAGTCTGCTTCTTCTATTGATTGGACTAATTTCTTATACCTTTTTAAAGGAATAACATCTAGCACATCAATATCGCCAATAGCAACATAATTGGCTAAATGTTTTTCAATAGTATTTAATGTTAAACCTCTTTTTGTAGCTATTTGATGAGCAGACATTCCTTCTTTAAAAAATTTATAAGTTATTTCTGTTGTTGAAATTTTTAATTCTTTTGTCTTTACAACTTCTTTATTTACACCTAGTTTAATTACGCTTTTAATACCTTGTTTTTTACAATATAGCTCAACAGCATCTAAAATTTGACCCCCATATTTTTGCACTCTTACCTTACCCATTCCATCTACCTTTAACAATTCTTGAGCTGTTTTTGGAAGAGCATCACAAATTGCATATAATGTTTTTTGTGTAAAAATTTGAAAATGAGCAACACCATCTCTCTTAGAAATTTGATCTCTGAGTTCACGTAAACTTAATGCTAAAACTGGATCTCTCGATGAAATTGTTTTGTTCTTAGGTTTTTCAATATTTTGAAGTATAGCATTTACTCTAACTTTAAGGTAGTTTTTAACATCAAAACCATTTTGTAACTTTAAAAAACAAAATAATTTTATTGATACTAAATCTTGAAGTGTATAAATTTGTTTTTCTAAATCTTTTTGAACTGCTTTATTATCGGTAGAAAATGAAATTCCACTTAATGGTTTTTTTATAAACTCTTCTGTTTGCTTAATAAAATATGTAATTGCTTTTATAAATCGGTCATTAATAGCATCACTATTTTCAGCTAAAATATTATCTTCAGAAAGTTGTTTTAATTGTACTTTAAAACTGTTAGCTACTTTTAATAAAGGAATAACTCCTTTATCTTTAATAGTTTCTAAATGATTTATCATAATACCATTTAAACTAGTTTGATTTTGATAAAAAATATCAATAGCTCGTGTTGTTGGGTATAAAAAAGCTTTAAAATCAAATAATTCTGATATTAAATTTAATTGATATGTTTTTTCTGATTCACTTAAAACAGTTTCATCAGGTACATTTTCATTTACATTTTTGTTAAAAGAATCTACCGTTTTATCATTAATAATAGAATTATTACCAATTCTAGTTTTTAAAACAATGCCTTCTAAACTAGTACACCTACTAAGTGCAACATAGGTTTGCCCATGAGCAAAGGAAGCTTCAGCATCAATAATTGCTTTTTCAAATGTTAAACCCTGACTTTTATGTATGGTTATTGCCCAAGCTAAACGTAGAGGTACTTGTGTAAACGCCCCTACAACCTCTTCTTTTATTTCTTTAGTTTCATTATCAATTGAATAATTTATGTTTTCCCAAATTTCTTTTTTTGTTTCTATTTCATCACTATCATTTGGGCATTTTACATAAATCACATCATCATCTATAAGGGTTATTTTACCTATTTTACCATTAAAGTATCGTTTTTCAGGAGAACTATCATTTTTGATAAACATTACTTGCGCTCCTACTTTTAACAATAATTTTTTACTATTTGGGTAAGCACTTTCACTAAATTTACCGGTTATCTCAGCAGTAAAAACTTTATTTTTTTGTTTTAATTTATCTAATTCTAAGGTATTAATAGCGTCTGCTCTTTTATTATGAGTTGTTAATGTTATATATCCATCATTTTTTTGAGGTTCAAAATCAGGATTATACCTTTCATTTAATATTTTTTCTGAATCAGGAGATAAAGAATCATTTCTAATTTCATTTAATATTTTGATAAAAACATCATTCTTCTGTCTATATATTTTTTTTAGTTCAATACCTATTGTATTCGATTCTTGAAAAGCTTTACTACTAAAAAAATAAACAGATTTATAATGTTCTTTTAATAAATTCCATTCATTAGGTCTCACAACGGGAGATAATTGTTGTAAATCACCAATCATTAAAACCTGTGCTCCTCCAAAAACTTTATTTCTATTTTTATATTTCCTTAATACCTGATCTATTCCATCTAATAAATCAGCTCTAACCATACTAATTTCATCAATAATTACTAAATCTAATGATTTAATAATATCAATTTTTGTTTTATTAAACTTACGTTGCTGATTAGTAGTATTAGAAATTTGATTTGGTAAAATAGGACCAAATGGCATTTGAAAAAAAGAATGAATCGTTACTCCTTTTGCATTAATTGCGGCAACACCTGTTGGCGCCACAATAACCATTCTTTTTAAGGATTCATTTTTTATTTTATGCAAAAAAGTAGTTTTACCTGTACCTGCTTTTCCTGTGATAAAAAGATTTCTATCTGTTTTTTCTATAAACTGAACGGCAAGATCTAATTCTTTGTTTTCTGTCATCTTAAAATTATACTACACATTTTTACAAATGTAAAAGTACTTTTTTAAATATGATGTTACTAAAATTCTGATAAAACAAAAAACCTCATACAAAAAGCATGAGGTTTAATTATTATAATAAATGATATTAACTTATTTAATTTTAAATACTTTTGATAAAATGGTTTCTAATAAGCACCACTTTGTAAATGCTGATTGAATTAAATTCACACCAATAAATACGGTAAACCACATCCAATTTGGATTCACATAAACGGTTAATACAACACTTAACAATACAAAAGTTCCTACTATAATTCTGAAATATTTATTTAACATTTTGTTTCTTTTTTTAAATTTATACTTATTTGTAATTTTTACGCTCAATCATATAATACACTAATGGCACAACTAATAATGTTAAAATTGTTGATACAATTGTTCCGCCCATTAATGAAATTGCCAATCCTTGAAAAATAGGATCAAATAATATTACAAATGCTCCAATAACTACTGTTCCTGCAGTTAATAAAATAGGCGTTGTACGCACAGCTCCTGCTTCAATTGCGGCTTGTTTTATAGGCACTCCTTCAGCAATTCTTAGGTTGATAAAATCAATCAATAAAACAGAATTCCGCACCATAATTCCTGCTAAGGCAATCATCCCAATAAATGAAGTTGCGGTAAAAAATGCGCCCATAATCCAGTGTCCTAAAACAATTCCAATTAATGATAATGGAATTGCAACCATCATTACAATTGGCGCTTTAAAGTTTTGAAACCATCCAACAATTAAAATATAAATTAAGATAATTGCTCCTAAAAATGCAATTCCTAAATCTCTAAAAACCTCTAACGTAATTTGCCATTCTCCATCCCATTTTACGGTGTAATCATCTTCATAAGCTGGCTGACCTAAATACATTTCGTTTAATTTATAACCTTCAGGAAGTTTTATTTGTTTTAATTTTTCTTCCATTCCTAAAATTGCATACGCAGGACTTTCCAATTCTCCAGCCATATCAGCCATTACATATACTACTCTTTTTTGATTTTTTCGATAAATACTTTTTGCTGCAATTGTTTTTTTGATGCTTACTAAATCGGAAATTGGCACCATATTTCCTTGTTTGGATTTTATTTTCAATTGAGAAATATCAGCAATGCTTGATTTTTCTTTTTCATCTAAAGCTAAAACCAAACCAACTTGATTTACCGAATTTTCATCATATAAATTCGTAATTGCTCGGTTAGAAAGTGCCATATTCATGGTATAAGCAATTTGTTTAGGAGTAACTCCGTACAACATCGCTTTTTCTTTATCAATTTCAAATTGATATTTTGTTTGGTCATCTTCTACCATCCAATCAATATCTACTACATCATCTGTATTTTTTAAAATATTCTGAATACTATTAGCAATTTTAATTTGCTCTTTATAATCAGGTCCATAAACTTCAGCAACAATGGTCGATAAAACAGGAGGTCCTGGCGGAACTTCTACTAATTTTACATTGGCATTATATTTTGAAGCTATTTTTTGAATATCAGGACGAAATAATTTTGCAATATCATGACTTTGAATAGTTCGTTCTCCTTTATCAATTAAATTAACTTGAATATCTGCCATATTACTTCCGCCACGTAAATCATAATGACGTACCAAACCGTTAAAAGTTATCGGTGCAGAAGTTCCTATATAGTTTTGATAATTTACAACTTCTGGGCGGGTTGCTAAATATTGTGAAATTTCTTGTGTAACCACGCCTGTTCTTTCCAAAGTAGTTCCTTCAGGCATATCAATTACTACTTGAAATTCATTTTTATTATCAAAAGGTAACATTTTAACAGCTACCGATTTTGTAAAAAACAATACCATTGTTCCTAATAAAACGATAAAAGTACCTCCTAAAAATGCCCACCTTTTTGTTTTATTCTCTAATAAAGGACGTTCATATTTATTATAAATTCTATAAATTAAGGTTTCTTCTAAAGGTTTTTTAACTTTTTCAACTGCTCCTTTTTTATCTTTTTCTCTCAAGAAAATATACCCTAAATAAGGCGTAATTGTTAAAGCCACAAATAATGACAAGATCATTGCAATAGATGCTCCAATTGGCATTGGTGCCATATAAGGCCCCATTAATCCAGATACAAAAGCCATTGGTAAAACAGAGGCAATTACTGTAAAAGTTGCCAAAATTGTAGGATTCCCAACTTCATTAATCGCATATAAAGCAGCTTCTTTAAACGCCAAACGCTTCATTTTAAAATGCCTGTGCATATTTTCGGCAATAATTATGGAATCATCCACTACAATTCCTGTAACAAAAACTAAGGCAAAAAGTGTAATTCTATTTAACGTATAATCAAGCATATAATAACTCAATAACGTTAATGCAAAAGTAATTGGAACAGATAAAAACACCACCAAACCACCACGCCAACCCATCGCTAACATTACTACCAAAGTAACCGCAATAATAGAACCGATAAGGTGTAACAATAATTCCGATACTTTATGCGAAGCAGTTTCTCCATAATTTCTGGTAACCTCAACATGTACATCATCAGGAATTAAAGTTGAACGTAAATGTGTAACTTTTGCTAAAATTACATCGGCAATTTTCATAGCATCAGCTCCTTTTCGTTTTGCTACCGAAATAGTAACTGCAGGATATTCAGATTTATAATTTGTTGATTTTTCACTTGCTTTTCCAAAACCTAAACTCACATAATTTTGAGGAATTTCAGCACCATCAATAATCGTTGCAATTTGCTTTAAATAGATAGGTTTATTTTGCTGAACGCCAACTACTAAATTTTCTACATCAGTAACAGAAGCTAAAAAATTACCTGTTTGCACTAAAAATTCTGTATCATTTTTAATAAAACTTCCCGAACTTAACTGACTATTATTCGCCTTAATCATTTCAGAAACCGTTAAAAAATCTAAACCTGATGAAGCTAATTTATCTTTGTCTAAAACAACTCGTAATTGCCTATCGCTACCACCAATTTTATGCGTAATCGCTACATCATTTATCTTCTTAATTTCTCCTTCAAGCTCTTCTGCCATTTGGCTTAACTGATATCCTGTATAATTTTCACTCCACAGCGTTAACCCCAACATTGGCACATCATCAATAGCTCTTGTTTTTATCAACGGAAACGTAACACCTTTCGGCATTTTATCCATATGTTTATTAATTTCGTTGTATAATTTCACAAACGAACGTTCAATATCTTCGCCAACATAAAACTGAACAATAACCATTGCTTTCTCGTTCATTGCTGTTGCGTACACATACTCTACTCCTTTGATATTCGAAATTAATTTTTCCAAAGGCTTTATCACTCTCGATTCTACTTCCGTAGGACTCGCACCAGGATATCCAACAAAAATATCTGCCATTGGTACATCAATTTGCGGTTCTTCCTCTCTCGGAATTAAAAACGAACTATACACTCCAACAACCATAAAAACGATCATTAAAAGCACGGTAAGTTTAGAACCTATAAAGCTTTTGGCAATTTTACCAGCTAAACCTTCTTTCATATTATTTATTATTTTTGGGCGTTTAAACGGGCTATCCGTTGCAATCTTTTTTTGCCATATATGGCAGCAAAAAAAGGATTTCCACTACTATCCCTAACGCAATTTTTAATTATTGAATTGTAACTTTAACTCCATTATAAAGTTTTCCTTTTGCATTGATTATATAAGTTTCATCAGCCGACAAACCTGATAATACTTCTATATTTTCACCAAAAGAGCGTCCTAAACGCAACCAACGTAAAACGGCTGTATTACTTTGACTTAGCGTATATATTCCCGAAAGTTGACCTTTAGTAACAATAACATTTTTAGGAATTAACACTTTATTTGTGGCGTTTATTTTTGTATTTTCAGTAATTTTCGATGTTGTTTCTGAAGTAAAAAATTGAACCGTAGTAAACATTCCTGATAAAATTTTAATTGGTGTTTTATCTAACGCTACTTTTACTAAAAACTGTCCTCCTGTATTTTTTGCTGATGTACTAATTTCAGTAACCTTTCCTTTTATTTTTTGATTAATTGATTTTACAATAACAGTAGCTTCCGAGTTTTTTTTAATTTTCAAAATTTCACTTTCTGAAACCATTGCAATTACTTCAAATTCATTCGGTTTTTCAATTGATAATAATGACATTCCAGGATTTGCCATCGCACCTTTTTCAATATTTTTGCTAGTTATTACACCTGAAAAAGGAGCCGTTATATTTGTATATTTAAACTGAGAATTAACTTCATTCTTTTGTTGATTTGCCGCTTCTAAACGTGCTTTTGCCATTTGAAAATTAGCTGTCATATCATCCATTTCTTTTTGAGAAACACTATTTTCAGCTAATAAATTTTTAAAACGTGTAAAATCTTTTTCAGCATTTTTATACCCTACTTTTGCTTGAGTAATCCCTGCATTTACTTGCGCACGTTTTGCTTGTAAATCGGCATTATTGATGGCAATTAATAATTGTCCTTTCTTTACTTTATCGCCAACATTTACATAAACTTCATTTACAAAACCCATCATTCGAGTACTTAAATCGGCACTTTGTACGGCTTGAGTTTTTCCGCTTGCAGTTACAAATAAACTTGAATTTGTTGCTTCCACTTTTTTGACTCTTACAGCAATTGGTATTGAAGTATCTTCTGATATTTTTTTAGTATCGTTTCCACAACTTGTTATTAAAAAAGATATAGAAACAAGTGCGATTGTGTATAAATATTTTTTCATCTTAAAATTATTCTTTGGTTAAAAATTGTACATAAGCCTTTGCGTAATTATGCTGAAAAACTGTTTGATAATATTCTAATTGTTTTTGTGCATATTTGGTTTCTGCGGATAATAAATCGGTAGTTTTTTCTAAACCTTGTTCGAACCTGTTTTTTTTAATTCGCAATAATTCAGCCAATTGTGATAATGCTAATTGTGTCAGATTTAAATTATTTTTAGCATCTATTAACATTCGTTTTGCATTATTAAGTTCCATGTTACTTTTAGCAAGATACTGCTCAAATGCAATTTCTGATTTTTCTAATTCGGCTTTACTTTTTTGAGTTTTCCCAAAGCGTTTTGAACCTTTAAAAATATCCCAACTTAATTCAACACCAACTAAATAACCGTTTGCATCGGCTTTAAAAATTTCATCATCATACAATTCATAACTTCCAAAAGCATTTAATCGAGGTAAAAAACTCATTTTATTTGCTTTATGAATATTTTTATAACCTTCTTTTGCCAAACGCATCGCTTTAATATCAGCCCTATTTTCGGGTAATTTTTCAATAGCAATAACATCTGATATTATAGTTAATGAATCTGATGGTTTTAAAATTACCGTCATTTTATCATTCATTAAAACAGATACATAATTAGACGTATTTTCAATGCTACTTTTAGCATATTGCAATTGATTTGCTATTTCAGCAACACGAACCTCAACCGCTAATACATCTGATTTTTGCAAGTACCCTTGTTTAAAATTATTGATAGCTATTCGTTTATTTTCGTTGACTGTTTCTTGTGTTTTTTCTAAAACTGATAACATTTTATAAGCTAATTGCAATTGCATGTAAGCTTTTTCAACTTCCAATTGCATATAATCGTTCGTTCGTTCTTGTTGAAAAGTAGTAGCTTTTAATTTTGCTTTGGCTGCTTTTCGCTGATAAATTCCATCAAGATTAAATAACGGTTGTTCTACTGCTATTTTAGTCGCAAAATTGTTTGTTTGCGAAGGATTGTTTAATAAAGCAGGATTAAAATCATTTTGTGTTAGTATTTCTTGATTCAATTTAAAACCAAAAGCCATCAACGGATTTGTCGTTGCCATTGCCGTGTGTGATGCCGTAATATTTGGTAAAAAAATAGCGTTAGTTTGATTATAATCAGCTTTAGCAACTAAAACATCTTGATTAGACATTTTTATAGTATTGTTATTTTCTTTTACTTTAGTAAGAACCTCATTTTTAGTGATAAGGATTACCTCTTGTGCTTTTACTAAAAGAGAAAATAATATAAAGGATAGTATTAATAATTTATTTTTCATGCTACAGTTCAATTAAGTTACTGCAAAGTTAGTAGCATAATAAATAATCGTTAGTAACATTTGTTACCATGAAGAATATTATCTATCTAAATACCTTTACATTTTTTAACTACATAACTTTATTGCTAAATAACAAAACATCCATAAAGCTTTGATTATCAGTATATCTTTTTTGTTTTTATAAAAAATATACTACTTCTGAAAAAATCACTAATACTTTTAACAATTACACTATTATTTATAAACTGTAATAAAGACGATGAACTAAAAAACCCAATTGATGCCTTACCTCCTGCTACACAAACAGGAGCAAATACCTTTGGAGCTTTATTAGACGGAGAGGCTTTTATACCCCGCGGAGGTACAAACCCATTAGATTGTGTTTATCAATTTGTAAATGGGGGCTATTATTTTGCATTACAAGGAAACAAAAAAAATGAAAATTTTAATGTACTCTCTCTCTACTATAGCTAAAGAAATTGTACAAGGAAAAACATATAACTTAATCGAAGAGTCTGAGGGAAATACTAGTGGGGCGTATGGTTTTAATGGTACTTTTAGTTTTACTAATTCAAATAAAACTGGTCAATTAACAATTATGCGTCTTGATTTAAATAATCAGATAGTATCAGGAACTTTTTGGTTTGATGTCATTGACCACAATGGAGATTTAAGACAAATCCGAGGCGGTCGATTTGATATGAAATTTACGCAATAAAATTAAAACCTTATGAAAAACATATTTTATATAATAATACTAATTGCAACGCTTAGTTGTTGCAAAAACGATGATGACAATAATACAGAAACACTACCACCAGCCACACAAACAGGAGCAGGTACTTTTGCCTGTAAAGTAAATGGACAAAGCTTTATTGATACCAGTGGTGGCTATTTTAATTGTTTTTACCAACTTACTGGAGGAGGATACTATTTTGGGATTAGTAGCGAAGATAAAAATTATAGAAATTCCAATTTACCTTGGAGCATTTCATTAGGAACTGTTCATAGAACGATCAGTCAAGAAGAAACATTATTTTTATTAGAATCAATAAATGGTAATGCTTCTGGAAGTGCATTTTTCAGCATATCATCTACTCAAGGTGAAGGAAGTCAAACAAACTCAAAATATACTGGAGAACTTACAATAACCAAATTAGATTTTACCAAAAATATTGTATCAGGTATATTTTGGTTTGATGTTATACATCCTATTACAGGAGAAACGGTTGAAATACGAGATGGTAGGTTTGATACCTTATTTACGCAGTAATTAAAACCGTTTTACAGAAATAAAACAGTTAATTAAAAAGTTAAACAAAAAAATGTCTAAAAAATCAATTACAAAATTATGAAATTTTTAATTCACGAACTCCTAAATTTAAGATTCTATCAATTAGTGAGTAAAAAAGTATTACTCTTTCTTAGTGTTGTTCTTTTTAACTCAATGCTAAATGCACAAACAGAAGTTAATAATAATTGGAAAAACCAAATCAATTCTGTTTTTCAAGGCTTAAATAAAAACCGAATACCACACAAAGTTTTATTAGACTATGCTATGGAATTTACCAATGTTCCTGCTTATAATGGCACATTAACAGATAGCACATATGTAGATGCTAGTGTTTTAGGAAATATATACAAAACCTTATTTATGGGGAAGGTAACCACAAGCACACAATATTTTCCTAAACTAGAAGATATTGCTAGTAATTGGGTAACGCAACGTCAAAAGTACAATCAAACAGAAAAAAGTACTATTGTTCTTACAGGTTTGTATTACAAATATGCAACTTTAAATCCAAATGCTTTAAGTACTAATAAAATTACGGTGAGTAACAACAAATATTATGACAGATATATTAATGGTGTATGGCAAAATCCTTATTTAACCAAACAAACCGTTGCTTTTGCATCTCCTGTTAAATCATATAATAAATTAAATTTTGGAGTTATATTACCTCAAAATTTACTACTGAGTAATAGCTCTAATACTATTAAAAGTATTCAAATAAATTTTAACGATGGTAGTGGTTATAAAACACTTGCTAGCGGTAAAAAAATATTTGCCAACTATACCCAAAATGGAATATATGATTGGATATTTAAAACTACATTAACAAATGGGACTATTTTATACTCAAGAACAAAGATTAAAATAGAACAGAGTTTTACTACAAAAAAATGGAGTGAAAGACACCGATAAAACTAAAACCTTATGAAAAACATATTTTATATAATAATACTAATTGCAACGCTTAGTTGTTGCAAAAACGATGATGACAATAATACAGAAACACTACCACCAGCCACACAAACAGGAGAAAATACAGCAGGATGCTTAATAGATGGTGACGTACTTATACCTAAAGGAAACGGTAATAATTTTCAATGCTACTATCAGTTTATTAACGGTGACTACTATTTTAGTATTTCTTTTTATGACACTACTGGTGAATTCTCAAAATATTGTAACGTTTTTTCTCGAAGAGCTGAAATAACAGAAGGAAATACTTACACATTAAACATAAGCGATGAGCAAGACGCTTCTGGTTATGGTGGAGAACATAATATTGGTATTACAGAACCTTTTTCTTATGATACTAATACTATAACCACAGGAGAACTTACAATTACCAAATTAGACTTTACCAAAAATATTGTATCGGGTACATTTTGGTTTGATGCCGTTAATAATTCTGGAGAAATAAAACAAATACGCAAAGGACGCTTTGACGCTCAATTCACACAATAAAATTAAAACCTTATGAAAAACATATTTTATATAATAATACTAATTGCAACGCTTAGTTGTTGCAAAAACGATGATGACAATAATACAGAAGCACTACCACCAGCCACACAAACAGGAGCAGGTACTTTTGCCTGTAAAGTAAATGGACAAAGCTTTATTGATACCAGTGGTGGCTACTTTAATTGTTTTTATCAATTTATTGATGGAAAATATTTTTTTAGCGTAAGCGGAAACGATGATGGTTTAATCCCTCAGTATATATATATATATTAACCGAAGAAAAGTCTATCTCTGAAAATGAAACTTTAGTTTTTGATGAAATTGCTGATGGTAATGCTTATGCAGGTTGTGGCTTTGTTTTCTCAACAACCAATGGGAATTTTTCATATACTAATTCACAGTATACAGGCGAATTAACCATAACTAAGCTAGATTTTACAAACAATATTGTTTCGGGTAAGTTTTGGTTTGATATTGAGCATCCTACCACAGGAGAAATAGTTGAGATTAGAGAAGGACGCTTTGATACCTTATTTACACAATAAACTAATAAACATATTTCATTTCAACCAAGAAATGGTAATTGGTTGGCAAATGAACTAGAGGAAGAAACTAACTTAATTGAAGATTGTTCATTTGTATGTAGTACATCAGAAATTGGAATTTCAGGAAATGAGGTAATATGCAATGCTAGTACAAATACCTACACCTTACCTGCAGGAGCAGAAAATTACTCTTGGCAAATTACATCGGGCACAAATTTAGCTACTATAAATAATTCTAATACCAATACGGTTAGTTTAACTACTACTAGTAACACTACTTTATCAGGCAACATAACTTTATAAGGTACAATTTCTAGTACACGTTGTAACAATTTTACACAAACTATACGAAAACAAATTTGGGTTGGTAAACCAAGTATAACAACAGAATTAGACCCTAATTATAACTTAGTTGGAGTTAATTTGGTAAGTAAAGGTAATACCAATATTAAAAACCAAGGAATAACTACTACAACTTGGGAAAAAATTTCAAATTACGGTTGTCATGTTAGCTTTAATGGTTCTAATTTTAGAGCCATGGCATACGGAACTTGTTTAAATTTCAATATTCAGGCTAAAATAACAGCTACCAATGCATGTGGTACAACAACTATATATAGACAAATTTCACCAGATAAACCACTCCCTTGCCATAACAATTATAGCTCATATCAAAACTTATCAGGATCTATTAATAACGAAGGTATTAGAGGTATTATCTTTCCTGATTGCGGTGACAATAGAAGAGGTGCTAGAGGTATTAATAATGAAACTGAAAACACCATAATTAGTATTAGTGATTACTATGGCCAAAACTTATATTCTAAAACCCAAAGAGGAGTTAATTTTGATACTCGGAAATTAAGAAAAGGATTCTATATAGTACGATACCAAACAAATACAGGCTATATATATTCAAAAAAACTAATAGTTAATTAAACCATAATAATTTACTATCAGATAAAGTCTCGAAGTTAAAACTTCGAGACTTTTTTTATAAAACTACTAATTCTACCCCCTATTTAAGCTACTTAATTTATTTTTGTACTATATGGATTCATTAACTCAAATTATATTAGGTGCTGCGGTTGGCGAAGCAGTTTTAGGAAAAAAAATTGGAAACAAAGCTATGTTTTACGGAGCTATTGCAGGTACAATTCCTGATTTAGATGTGCTTGCTTCATTGTTTACAGATAAAGTAACCGCACTATATATACATCGTGGTTTTACACATTCTATTGTGTTTTCGGTACTTTTTGCGCCTATTTTTGCATGGATTGTAAAGCGTTACGAAAAATATAAAAACTTTAAAGATTGGACATGGTTATTCTTTTTAGCTTTTGTTACACATCCTATTTTAGACGCACATACTACTTGGGGAACACAATTGTTTTGGCCTTTTAATATTCGATTGGCTTTTAAAACCATTTTTGTTATTGACCCGCTTTATACTATTCCTTTTTTAGTTTTTCTTATTTTTGCCATGACACAAAAGCGGGTTCATAAAAAACGTGCTTTTTACAATAAAATGGGATTAATTATCAGTTCATCTTATTTAGTCTTGACTTTTTTATTAAAATGGTTGGCTTTTAATCAATTTGAAAAAGCTTTAGAAAATCAAAATATCGAATATTTACAAATTGACACCAGACCTTCTCCTTTAAACACCATACTTTGGAGTGCCAACGTACAAAAAGAAGATGCTTTTTTACTAGCTAATTATTCTTTTTTTGATACAAAACCAATAACTTTTACAAAACATAAAAAAAATCACCATCTATTAGGTAGTCTTACCAAAAATGAAACTGTTAAACGTATGATTTCGATATCCAAAGGTTGGTTTACCATCAATAAAGAAAATGAAGAACTTTATTATAATGATTTAAGATTCGGACTTTTAAGCATGAATCCAAACGCTGAAAATTTTGTTTTTAAGTATAAAATTACCATTGATAATTCTGGTAACGTAATTTTTACCGAAGAACCTAAAGACAAACGTGATGGAAAAAAATTAATAACTGATTTATGGACTCGATTAAAAGGGAATTAAATACTTTTTATCAAAAAAATAAATTATAACTTTTGAAATATCATAAACAACTCCATTCCTTGTCTGTTTTGATATGAATTATAACACGATTCAAAAACATTAAATTTAAAATAAGATTTAAAGTATGTAATATATTCCTTTTTATTACCACCAAAAGGAGGATGGCTATCGTTTAATATAGCATCAAAAAGTAAGCCTACTAATTTTCCTTTTTCAGTTAGTAGGTCATTCATTTTTTTAGCATAATTTAGTCTTAAATTTGGATTTAAAGCACAAAAAAATGTTTGCTCAATTACTAAATCAAAAGTAGTATTTAGGTCAAAAAAATCACCTAAAATTAATTGACCTTTTGGAAAATTAGGTACTCTTTTTTTTATATTTTCTAGAGCTGTTTTAGATAAATCAACCACAAAAACATTTTTAAATCCATTATTAAAAAGATATTCTGCTTCGTAAGAATTTCCACCTCCTGGAATTAATATTTTTAATTCTTTATTTTTTAGTTGATCAAAATACATTTTTAATGGAGGTGAAATTTCACCTAAATCCCAACCTATTTTATTGTTTAAGTATTTATTATCCCAGAAGCTTTCAGATAAATTCATCTTTATTTTTATTGTAGATTAAAAGATATAAAAAAATCCTAAGTAAATAACATACTTAGGATTTTTTAATATATATAAAACCAATATTTGGTTTACATTTCTAACGCTTTATGAACATCGTTGTTCATTAATAACTCAACAGGGTTTTCTAAAGCTTCTTTAACAGCTACTAAAAATCCTACTGACTCACGACCATCAATAACTCTATGATCATACGATAATGCAACATACATAATTGGTTGAATTACTACCTCACCATTAACAGCCATAGGTCTGTTTACAATGTTGTGCATTCCTAAAATTCCACTCTGTGGAGGATTTAAAATTGGCGTTGATAACATAGAACCAAAAACACCACCATTGGTAATAGTAAATGTTCCACCAGTCATTTCATCAACCGTAATTTGTCCGTCTCTGGCACGTAAAGCTAAACGCTTTACCTCACTTTCAACACCTCTAAAGGTTAAATTTTCTGCATTTCTAATTACAGGTACCATCAATCCTTTTGGACCAGATACTGCAATAGAAATATCTTGAAATTCATTTTTAATTTGGTAATCTCCATCAATCATAGAGTTTACATCAGGGTATAATTCTAACGCTCTAACAACTGCTAAAGTAAAAAAAGACATAAACCCTAATCCAACACCGTGTTTTGCTTTAAAATCTTCTTTATACTGCTTACGCAAATCAAAAATTGGTTGCATGTTTACTTCGTTAAACGTAGTTAACATTGCCGTTTCACTTTTTACAGCTACCAAACGTTGCGCTACTTTTCTACGCAACATTGACATTTTTTTTCGCTCAGTTCCACGAGAACCATTTGTAGGTTGCGTTCCCATAGAAGGTACCGCTTTTACAGCATCTTCTTTAGTTACACGACCATCTTTACCAGTTCCTTTTACAGAACCAGCTGAAATTCCTTTTTCCGCTAACACTTTTTTAGCTGCAGGAGAAGCTGTTCCTGTAGCATAGGTTGTAGCTTTAGGAGCTTCTTTTTTTGGTTCCGCTACTTTAGGAGCTTCTTCTTTTGTTGCAGTTGAAGATTCACCTGCTGGTTTTGCAGCGCTCATATCAATATGACACACTACGGCTCCAACTTCTACAGCATCTCCCTCTTCTGCTTTTAAAGTGATAATTCCACTTTCTTCCGCAGGTAATTCTAACGTTGCTTTGTCAGAATCTACTTCGGCAATAGCTTGATCTTTTTCAACATAATCACCATCTTCAACTAACCACGTTGCTATTTCTACTTCTGTAATTGACTCCCCCGGAGAAGGAACTTTCATTTCTAAAATCATCAGTACTAAATTTTATATATCTGAAATTATTTTTTACTTTTTAATCGAAAACTTGGTCTAACACTTCTTGGTGACGACGTTTGTAACGTGCACTTGAACCTGCTGCTGGTGCTGAATGGTAACCTCTCGATGCACATTCTAACTTTGCAAATTCAAAACGTTCTAACATATAACTCCAAGACCCCATGTTTTTAGGTTCTTCTTGTGCCCAAACATAACGCTCAACATTAGGATATTTATCCATCACTTCTTTTATTTGTTCGTTATGTAATGGAAATAATTGCTCTATTCTTACTAAAGCAACATCTTCTCTTGCTAATTGCTCTCGTTCTGTTAGTAAATCGTAATAAAATTTACCTGTACAGAATACCATTTTTTTCACCTTTGAAGTTTCGATGTTATCATCAATTACTTCTTGAAAACTTCCGTTTGCTAAATCTTCAATCGAATTTACTGCTTTTGGCGAACGTAATAAACTTTTAGGAGTAAAAACTACTAAAGGTTTTCTAAATTCACGTTTCATTTGACGACGCAAAATATGATACATATTTGCTGGTGTAGAACAATTTGCTATGGTCCAGTTATCAATTGCTGAAGACTGTAAAAAACGTTCTATTCTACCAGATGAATGTTCAGGACCTTGACCTTCGTATCCATGAGGTAATAACATTACTAGTCCGTTTTGTAATTTCCATTTTGCTTCTGCCGAACAAATATATTGATCGAATACAATTTGTGCACCATTGGCAAAATCACCAAATTGCGCTTCCCAAATAGTTAATGTGTTTGGAGCTGCCATGGCATATCCATAATCAAATCCTAAAACACCATATTCAGATAAATGGGAATTGTAAATGGTCATTTCTCCTTTATTCTTCGTATTGGTATTTAATAAATTAACACGTTCTAAAGTTTCTTCATCACGCATAATTGCATGACGATGTGAGAATGTACCTCTTTCTACATCTTCACCTGAAATACGAATATTAAACCCTTCTTCTAGTAAAGTTCCGTATGCTAAATTTTCTGCAGTTCCCCAATCTAAAGTATTTTCTTCAAATACCATTTTTTGACGTCCTTGTAAAATACGCTCTGCTTTACGAACAAATTTATGCCCTTCAGGAGTTGTAGAAATTACTTTAGCAATATCTTTTAATGCTTCAACCGAATATGTAGTATCTACTGGTTGCAACATGTCTTTTAACTGTTTACGTACAAATCCATCCCATACCTCAGGCATGAATTCTTGTATTTTAGAAGTTGTTTTCTTTTTAGACTCTGTAAATTCTGTTTCTAAATGTGCTTTAAAATCAGCTGTAATTTGCTTTACATAATCAGCTGTAATTGTTTCTTCTTCTATTAATTTTGCAGCATATATTTCTTTAGCATTTTTATGCTTCGAAATTGCTTTATATAATTCTGGCTGCGTAAAACGAGGCTCATCACCTTCGTTATGCCCGTATTTACGGTATCCTAATAAATCAATGTAAATGTCTTTTTTGAATTTCATTCGATATTCAACAGCTATTTCCATAGCATGGCAAACAGCCTCTGCATCATCAGCATTTACGTGTAATACCGGTGACAGGGTTACTTTAGCAACATCAGTACAATAAGTACTAGAACGTGCATCTAAATAATTGGTTGTAAACCCTACTTGATTATTTACCACCACATGAATGGTACCACCTGTTTTGTAACCATTTAAGGTCATCATTTGGGCTATTTCATACACAATACCTTGTCCTGCAATTGCAGCATCACCGTGTACTAATATTGGTAATATTTTACCATTATCACCATTGTAATCTAAATCTACTTTGGCACGAACAATACCTTCAGCAACTGCATCAACAGTTTCTAAATGTGATGGATTTGGAACCAAATTCATCTTCATTTTTTGCCCACCTTTATACTCTTTACTTAAAGTTAAACCTAAATGATACTTAACATCTCCATCAATATCTTGGTCTTCAAAATCTTTACCTTCAAATTCACTAAATAAATCGCGAACTGGTTTTTTAAAGATGTTTACCAAAGTATTTAAACGACCACGGTGTGCCATTCCTAATACACATTCTTCTACGCCGTATTTTTCGGCTGCATCACGAAGTGCTACACTAACTCCAGGAATTAATGTTTCTCCTCCTTCTACAGAAAAACGTTTTTGACCCACATATTTTGTTTGTAAAAAACTTTCAAAAGTGGTAGCTTGGTTTAGTTTGGTAAGAATGTATTTTTTAGCCTCTTCATCATAATTAGCATGATTAGCATTTTTACTTAAACGATCTTGCCACCATTTTAATTCATCTGGACTACGTAAATACATGTACTCAACACCAATACTATCACAAAATATAGCTTTTAAATGTTCAATTATTTTAGATAAGGTTGTTGAACCTATACCTAAAGTACCCCCTGCATTAAAAACAGTAGATAAGTCTGAATTACTCAACCCAAAGTTATCAATATCTAATGTTGGAGTATATTTTCTACGATCACGTACAGGATTTGTTTTAGTAAACAAATGTCCTCTTGTACGATAACCGTTTATTAAATCAATTACCAAAAACTCTTTACGTACTGCATCTGGCACTTCTACAGATACTTCTTCATCTGTTAACGAATAATTTTCATTAGCTAAATCATAACCTTGAAAAAAACTCCGCCAACTAGGCTCTACTGTATCAGGGTTTTTTTGATACTGTTCATATAAATCACTTATAAAACCTGTATGTGCTGCGTTCAAGAACGAAAACTTGTCCATATATTTTACTATGCTTTTCTGTCAATAAGAATAATGGCTACAAAAATACAACTTTTACTAAAAAAAAAACTTTATTTCAAGCTTATTTTGACAGCTTTATTTTTTTTAAACAAAAATCAAAAACCACTTTAAAATACAAACAACCTCTACAAACAACTAAAAACCATTACCTTAAAAAATAATTATACTTTTTTTTTAAAAAAAGCTTGCAGATATTAAAAAAGTACTTAAATTTGCACTCGCATTTTAAAACTATTTGTTTTAAATTCCTCCTTAGCTCAGTTGGTTAGAGCATCTGACTGTTAATCAGAGGGTCTTAGGTTCGAGTCCTAAAGGAGGAGCAAATTAAATAAAGGCAACGTAGAAGCCGATAATTTCTACAACATACATATTTGTTCTACATGAACATTCCTCCTTAGCTCAGTTGGTTAGAGCATCTGACTGTTAATCAGAGGGTCTTAGGTTCGAGTCCTAAAGGAGGAGCTTTAAAAGAAAAGACTTACATTTACCTGTAAGTCTTTTTTATTTTTATACGATATGCTATTTCCAAAAAAACTAACAGCTAAATTACTTCATAGAACTAAAAACCAATCATTAAGAATACTTGAACAAGTAAACATCACTACTACTTTAATTGATTTTTCATCCAATGATTATTTAGGATTTGCTAAATCTGAAATAATTTTTAATAAAACACATCAATTTTTAGTTAACAATAGTATTTTGCAAAATGGCGCAACGGGTTCTCGCCTACTTTCAGGAAATCATCATTTATATAATAGTATCGAAAAAGAGCTCGCTCAATTTCATAATTCTGAAAAAGCTTTAATTTTTAATTCGGGTTACGATGCTAATATTGGTTTTTTTTCATCAGTACCTCAACGAGGTGATATTATTTTATATGATGAATTTATTCACGCTTCTATTCGTGATGGAATTCAGTTATCAAATGCGCAATCTTTTAAATTCAAGCATAATGATTTACATAATTTAGAAGATAAAATAAATAAACATCACTTAAAAAGCGATGCTGAAATTTATGTAGTAACAGAATCTATTTTTTCGATGGATGGTGATGCGCCTGATTTAATAGCAATGTCAAAAATCATCAAAAAAAATAATGCCCATTTTATTGTAGATGAAGCGCATGCTGTTGGAGTTTTCAACAAAGGATCAGTACAAGAATTAAACATAGAAAGTACCGTTTTTGCTAGAATAATCACTTTTGGAAAAGCAATGGGATGCCATGGAGCTGTTATTTTAGGAAGTAACGAATTGAAACAATATTTAATCAATTTTTCGAGAAGCTTTATTTATACCACAGGATTATCTCCTCATTCATTAGCAACCATAAAATTTGCATATTCCGAATTAATCAGAAATAAAGCAACAGAAAATCTTCAGAAAAATATTTTATTTTTCAAACAAGAAATTAACAGATTGCAACTTAATTTCATAGCAAGTAATTCAGCAATTCATTGTTGTATCATTCCTGGAAATGAAAAAGTAAAAACAATTGCCAAACAACTTAAAGAAAAAGGTTTTGATGTAAAGCCAATTTTATCACCAACAGTAAATAAAGGAGAAGAAAGATTACGCTTTTGTTTGCATTCTTATAATTCTACACAAGAAATCACCAATGTTTTAGAACATCTTGCTACTTTTGTTTAAAGTAAAAAATCTTTTAAATGGCTACATATTTTATTACAGGAATTTCTACAGAAGTAGGAAAAACAGTTGCGTCGGCAATATTTACCGAAGCATTAGAAGCTGATTATTGGAAACCTATACAAGCTGGTGAATTAGATGATTCTGATTCTCATAAAATCAAGAAATTTATTTCTAATAAAAAAACAATAATTCATCCAAATTCATATGCGTTAAAAACACCGATGAGTCCGCATGCTGCTGCCGAAATAGATAATATTACTATTGATTTAGCTAAAATTATCGAACCAAAAACCGATAACGAAAATTTAATTATAGAAGGTGCTGGCGGAATATTTGTTCCTTTAAATAATACAGACACTATTTTAAATATTATAAAACCTACTTATAAAGTAATTGTAGTTTCTCGTCATTATTTAGGAAGTATTAATCATACCCTATTAACCGTAAATTTATTGAAAGAAAAAGGTTTTGACGTTTCTATTATTTTTTCTGGTGATGAACATAAAACCACGGAAGAAATAATCAAAAAGATGACAGGTGTTCCTGTAATTGGTCGAATTGATGAAGAACCATATTTTGATAAAACTGTGATTAAAGAATATGCCGAAATTTTTAAAAATAAACTTCGTCACCCTTAATTTATTTCAGGGTCGCATTAACATAAGAACATTCTATTTTGATAAAAAATATGCTGAATTTTGATATGATACTGAAATAAATTCAGCATAACGGAAATTATAATTTTATGAAAGAAAGTTATATTTATATATTGACAAATAAATATCGAACGACATTTTATATCGGAATCACGGCTAATATTTCCAAAAGAATGATAGAACATAAAGAAAAAATAGCATCAAAATTCACTGAAAGATATAACACAAGTGATTTAATTTATTTTGAAAAATTTACAGATATAAATCAAGCTATTTCAAGAGAAAAACAATTAAAAAATTGGCGTAAAGAATGGAAGATTAATTTAATTAAAAAATTAAACCCAACTTTAGATACGTTAAATTATTGATGAATTTTGATGCGATGCTGAAAGTCTAAAAATATACGTCACACTGAACTCGTTTCAGGGTCGCATCAACATGAGAACGCTCTATTTCGATAAAAAATAATTACACTGGATATTGATGCGATGCTGAAATAAATTCAGCATGACGAAAAGAAAGAAAACCTAGCCAAAACATAAATTATGAATTTACAAGAAAGAGATAAAAAACATTTATGGCATCCGTTAAAACAACATCAAACACACCCTGATAGCTTAGGAATTGTAAAAGCAAAAGGATGTATTTTAACCGATGAAAAAGGCAATGAATATATTGATGCAATTTCATCGTGGTACACTTGTATGTTTGGGCATTGTAACGATTTTATCACCAGTCGTGTTTACAAACAAATGCAAACATTAGATCAAATAATGTTTAGCGATTTTACGCACGAACCTGCTGTAAAATTATCCGAAGAACTGATTAAAATTCTTCCTAAAAATCAAAATAGAATATTCTTTAACGATAACGGTTCAACAGCAGTTGAAGCAGCTATTAAAATGGCGTTGCAATACTATTTTAATAAAGAAGAAAAACGAACCACTTTTATTGCTTTTGAAAATGGATTTCATGGTGATACTTTTGGCGCAATGTCAGTTTCTGGGTTATCGGCTTACAATGGTCCTTTTGAAGATTTTTTAATGGATATTAAGCGTATTTCTGTTCCTGATGGCTCAAATAATGATGAAATTTTATCGCAATTAAAAGAAATAATTTCTAAAAATGATATTGCTGGTTTCATTTACGAACCTTTAGTGCAAGGTGCAGCGGGAATGAAAATTCATAAAGCTACCGATTTAAACGAAATTTTAAAATTCTGTAAAGAAAATAATATTTTAACAATTGCTGATGAAGTAATGACTGGTTTTGGTAAAACAGGAAACAATTTTGCTTCGGATGAAGTGGCTACAAAACCAGATATTATCTGTTTAAGTAAAGCCTTAACTGGCGGATTAGTTCCTATGGCAATTACTTCTTGTACCGAAGAAATTTATAGTACTTTTTTAAGTAATGATATTTCTAAAGGTTTTTTTCACTGTCATACATATTCAGCAAATCCGATAGCTTGTAGTGCCGCTTTAGCTACTATCGAATTATTACAAACTAAAGAAATTAAAGATAGTATTCAGTTTATTTCAAATTCTCATAAAGCTTTTGAAAATAAAATTAAGCAACATCCAAAAGTAGCTTCAACACGTTCGAAAGGCGTTATTTTAGCTATTGATTTAAAAACAAACGCAAATCGTTACGGAACTTTACGTGATCAATTATTAAAATATTTTATGAATGATGGCGTATTTTTACGTCCGTTAGGAAATACAATTTACATTCAGCCACCTTATATAATTACAGAAAAACAATTACAAAAAGTGTATATAACTATTGAAAAGGTTTTAGATATGTTCTAAAACCTTTTGGTTATTATTTTCTTTAACTTTTTCTTGATGGTTATTTTGATTGTTTTTATCTATAGTATCTTCCTTAATTGTTTGTTTAGGTAACAAATTAATAATTTGACTTGTATTTTCAACACGTACATATAAATCTTCATAAATCCATTCAGCATTAAAACGCATTCCTCGAACAACTAAAGTTCCTGCTTCTTTCGAACCTTTTATAGCGATAGAAAAATCAACATCACCATTTTCATTATTTACAATAATAGTTCCAGATGCTATCCCTACTTTTTGAATAGGCGAACCTAAAACCAAGCGTACCTCTTCATTTTTACTAGCTTTTGATATAGCATAAGCAACAGGTGTTGGATTTGTAACACTATTAAAAACACTAAAAATAGTTACACCAATTCCAAAAAAAGCAATTAAAATAATAGCTAAACAACCACATCCACAACTACCCACAGGCACAACCCAGCCCCAATTTCTAGCAAACCAACTTTTCTGTTCTCGTACTTCCATTTACTTTATTTATTTCACAATATTAATATTTATTTATTTCGTTATACTTGATTTTACCGTTATTTTTGTACAAAATTAAATGTATTGAAACAACCTATTTCTATCACCTCTTTTGCTTCGGTTTCTGCCCTTGGTAGCACTACTAAACAAATTTGGGAAAATTATTTAAATGACAATCATTTCTTATCACAGCAAAATGACATTTGGGCAGGAAGATTAACTTCTGATGATAAAAATGCAATTCAAGCTATAAGAAATTCAGATAATAAATACAAAAGTTTAGATGATTCGGTTTTATACACAATTTATGTTGCCAGAAAAGCAATTGAAAAAACAAATTGGACATCAGAAGATAACTTTGGAATTAATATTGGCTCGTCAAGAGGTGCAACTTCTTTGTTTGAAAAATATCATAAAGAGTTTTTAGAAACAGGAAAATCAGCAACTTTAAGTTCGCCAACCACCACTTTAGGAAATATTTCTTCTTGGATTGCGCACGATTTACAATCAAATGGTCCTGAAATTTCACATTCTATTACCTGTTCTACTGGCTTACATTCGTTATTAAATGGAATTGCTTGGTTACAAGCTGATATGTCAGAGAAATTTATGATTGGTGCTAGTGAAGCTTCTTTAACCGATTTTACTATCGCACAAATGCAAGCTTTAAAAGTCTATTCGAAAGAAACAGATGAATATCCTTGTAAAGCTTTTGATTTAGAGAAACAGAAAAACACCATGGTTTTGGGTGAAGCTGCTGCTGTTTTTTGTTTAGAAAAAGGTGTTCAAGAAAATGCGATTGCAGTTATTAAAGGCATCGGTTTTGCTACGGAAGTTTTAAAACATAATACGTCTGTTTCGGCAAATGCTGACTGTTTTCAAAAATCTATGAAAATGGCTTTAGCTGATATTTCTATGGATGATATTGAGGTTATTGTGATGCACGCTCCTGGAACTATTAAAGGAGATCAATCTGAAATTAATGCGATTCATGAAGTTTTTGGCGATAAAAAACCTTTTTTAACCACCAATAAATGGAAAGTCGGACATACTTTTGGTACTTCTGGATTACTTAGTTTAGAATTAGCAATACTGATATTACAACATCAGAAAGTTATTGAAGTTCCGTTTGCTGAAAAACAAAATCATCCTAAAAAAATAAGAAACATTTTAGTGAATGCTGTTGGTTTTGGTGGAAATGCTGTTTCGGTATTAATATCAAAATAATATTAATTTAGATTTTAAATGCCTTATCTATTTTCGTCATGCTGAATTTATTTCAGCATCGCATCAAAAAGAGAACTACGGCAAATCAGGATGCGAACCTGAAATAAATTCAGGTTGACGGATTCGATTTCTTATTTTCTTGTGATATTTTTTTCAGATAAAATTTAAAGAAGCTCTAAACTATAAACTTTATTTAGTGGTTTAGCCCTGATTGAACGGCTTGTTTGAGCGCTGTTTTATTTTTCTTTTCGAAAAAATAAAAAAAGCGAGTAGTGAAAGCAGGAAATAGCTTCTAAAAAGAAATAGAAAGCCAATTAGTTTTTTTATTTTTGACATTACAAATAACTTGATTTTTATGAGTGAAGTAAGACATAATTGGACGAAAGAAGAAGTTCTTGAAATATATAATAAACCATTAATGGAGCTTTTATATGAAGCTGCAACAATTCATAGAAAAAGTCATGACCCTAATGTAGTACAGGTTTCTACATTGTTATCTATAAAGACTGGTGGTTGTTCGGAAGATTGTGGATATTGTCCGCAAGCAGCTCGCTATCATACCAATGTTGATGGAAATGATTTAATGTCGGTAAACCAAGTAAAAGCACAAGCTTTAAGAGCTAAATCGAGCGGAAGTTCTCGTGTTTGTATGGGTGCTGCTTGGAGAAACGTAAAAGATGGTCCTGAATTTGACCAAGTTTTAGATATGGTGAGAACCATAAATAAACTTGATATGGAGGTTTGCTGTACTTTAGGTATGGTTACCGAAAATCAGGCACAACGTTTAGCCGAAGCTGGTTTATATGCATATAATCATAATTTAGATTCTTCGGAAGAATATTATAAAGAAGTAATTTCTACTCGAGGATATCAAGATAGATTAGATACGATTAGTAACGTACGTAAAACAAATGTAACTGTTTGTTCTGGTGGAATTATTGGAATGGGTGAAAATGCAGAAGATAGAGCAGGAATGTTAGTTGCTTTATCTACTTTAAGTCCTCAACCAGAATCTACACCAATTAACGCTTTAGTTGCTATTGAAGGAACTCCTTTAGAAGATCAAAAACCTGTTGAAATTTGGGATATGGTGCGTATGGTTGCTACTACACGTATTGTTTTACCTGAAACTCAGGTTCGTTTATCGGCTGGTAGAACACAAATGAGTAGAGAAGGACAAGCAATGTGTTTCTTTGCGGGTGCAAACTCTATTTTTGCTGGTGATAAATTATTAACAACGCCAAATCCTGATGTTGATGAAGACATGAAAATGTTTAAAATGTTAGGTTTAAATCCTCAGAAACCTTTTACAAAAAAGGTACAACCACAAACTGTAGAAGCAAAAGATTCTGCTTTTGAAAACTTAGGTGAAAAACCTAAATGGACAAGACCTAAACATAAAATTGAACGTAACGAAGAGAAAAAGCAAGAGGCTTTAGAATTACGTAAAAAATAAAAAAGTATACTTTTTTAATAAAAAGAGTTGTTAAAATTAAATTTTAACAACTCTTTTTATTTTTATTTTACAAACAAACGTTGGAAAAAATTTTTTGCTTTTGTAGTAGTTTCTTTTAACTCCTCTTGAGCATCTTCAGCAAAATCGGCAATGTGTTCACTTGCTTCACTTGCTAGTTCTGAGGCTTTTTCGGTTACATCTTCTAAAGCTTCTTTAGCTTCACCAGCAAATTCAGTAGCTTTATCTTTTATTTTTTTAATAGACTCATCAGATAAAACTTCATTAACTTTTTCTTTTACATCCTCTACAGTATCCACAACATGTTCTCCTGCCTCTCCAGCTAATTCTGATGCTTTTTCGGTTACAGTATCCATAACCTCTTTTGCCTTACCTAAACTTTCTTTTAAATTTTTATTTAAAGCTGTTTTTCCTTCTTCCATTATATACTATTTTTTAATTTAAAACCAACCCTTTTTATTTACTTGATATGTTTCTATAAATTCTTGATCTGATTTTGTTAGATAAATAATACCTTCTATAAAGGGTATTATAGTTGCAATACCACATGTAAGTATATTTAAAACAATCTGAATAATACCCTCTTTAGTATAACCTAATATAAATTTATGAATAGCTAAAGAACCTAATATCAAACCTAAAACACCTGCTAAAATTCGTTTACTTTCTTCGTTTGAAGTTGTTAATCCATTTTCATCAATTACATTCATTTTACTTTTTTATTAATTATTTGTTGTTAAATGTAGTAAAACTTTATTTCCTTTACTATGAACTAGCAAAATTTTACTTTAATTTTATCAACAATAGTCTGCGCTAATTTATATTTACTTTCTACCGTCCAGCCTGCAACATGTGGTGATAATAGTACGTTATTAGCACTTATTAAATATTGAAATGCTTCGGGCATCTGTTTATTTACAAATAAGTTTTCGAAAGATTTTTTTTCATATTCTAACACATCTAATCCTGCTCCTAAAACTTTTTTATTTTTTAAAGCATCTACTAAATCCGAAGTAACTACCGATTTTCCTCTTGCTGTGTTAATTAACCAAAATGATTTAGAAAAAGCATTGATAAAATGGGTATTAATCATATTTATGGTTAATGCTGTTTGAGGTGTATGTAAACTTAAAACATCAGCTTGTGCTTGTAATTCTTTTAAAGAAACTTGTGTACAATTTTCGTCGCCAACATTAGGTTTAATATCATAACAAAGTACTTTTACATCAAAACCTCTCAATTTTTTAGCGAACGATTTCCCCATATTTCCATAGCCTATTAAACCAACAGTTTTTCCATCTAGTTCAATTCCTCTATTATCTTCTCGTAACCATTTTCCGTTTCTAACTTCATTATCTGCTTTTCTAAATTTATTAAAAAGTGATAATAGCATTCCTAAAGTATGTTCACCAACAGCATTTCTATTTCCTTCTGGAGCCGAAATTAAGTAAATTCCTTTTTGATTCGCATATTCACAGTCTATATTCTCAAGACCAGCTCCTACTCTACCTATAAACTTTAAGTTAGTTGCTTTGTCTAAAAATTGTTTATCAATAGTAAATCTGCTTCGGATAATTATTCCATCATATTGATTAATTTTAGCTTCTATTATTTCTTTTGATGCTATATAATCTTGTTCATTTACAAAACCTAAATCGTTTAATTGATTTAAAAGTAATTGATGATTTGAATCTAAGTGCAGTATTTTCATGCTATTTTAAATAAAAAAAGCCTCCTAAAAAGAAAGCTTATGTAATTAATATTGTTCCTTTTCATTCGGAAAGTCTTTTGATTTTACATCGGCAATATAACTTTCAAAAGCACCTGTCATTTCAGTATACAAATCTAAATATCTACGTAAAAAACGAGGATTAAATTCGTGGGTCATACCAATCATATCATGAGTTACTAAAACCTGCCCATCTACACCACCACCTGCTCCAATTCCAATAACAGGTATTGTTAAGTTTTGGGCTACTTTTGTAGCTAAAGCTGCTGGTACTTTTTCTAATACTAAAGCAAAACAACCTAATTGTTGTAATAATTTTGCATCTTCTAATAACTTTTCAGCTTCTTCTTCTTCTTTAGCTCTAACCGTATAGGTTCCAAATTTATAAATAGATTGTGGCGTTAATCCTAAATGCCCCATTACAGGTATACCCGCGGTTAATATTCTAGATATTGACTCTCCTATTTCACTTCCTCCTTCTAATTTGACAGCGTGTCCGCCAGATTCTTTCATTATTCTAATTGCTGAATCTAAAGCATTTTTAGAATTTCCTTGATACGTACCAAAAGGTAAATCAACCACTACTAAACAACGCTCAATAGCACGTATTACAGAACTTGCATGATAAATCATTTGATCAAGTGTAATAGGCAAAGTTGTTTCGTGACCCGCCATTACATTTGATGCAGAATCTCCGACTAAAATTACATCAATTCCTGCTCCGTCTACAATTTTTGCCATCGTATAATCATAAGCAGTAAGCATAGAAATTTTCTCTCCGTTTGCTTTCATTTCTACCAATGACTTTGTGGTTACTCTTTTATATTGTTTTTTGGCTACTGACATTTTAAATGTTTTATAGACAGTAAAAGTACATAATTATTCTATTGAATAATCTATTAAAGTAAAGTTACACAATTATTTTACGTTTAATAATTAAGTTAATTATTATGACAAATAACAAAACCAGTAATAGATTATATAAATTAAAATAACTTATATTTGATAGTAATGAGCCAAACCAATAACTCCAACATATTGTCACCAAATAATTGGGTAGATAATTACGCAGATTATTTATTTAACTATGCTTTAGTTAGAATAAATGACACTAATATTGCTAAAGATTTAGTACAAGACACTTTTTTTGCAGCTCTTAAATCTGCTAAAAGATTTGAAGGGAAATCAACTGAAAGAACCTGGCTAGTTGCCATATTAAAAAGAAAAATAATAGATTATTACAGGAAAATAAATTCGAATAAAGGACAAGCTGAAATTAGAATGAATTTTTACGACAATGATGAGGGTGATTGGATTGAAGAACGAGTACCACAATACTGGGGTAATGAAATTGAAAAAAACATTGAAAATAAAGAGTTAAAAACTCAATTAGAAGCATGCATAGATAGTCTTCCTAAAAAATATGCTATCGTTTTTAGAATGAAAACTATTCAGGAATTTGAAACCGATGAGATTTGTAAGGAATTAAATATTACACCGTCAAATTTATGGGTTATTATTCATAGAGCAAGGACTCAATTAAGAAGCTGTATGGAAAAAAATTGGTTTAATAAATAAATAAAATGTTTAAAAAATTTATAATAACATGTAATAAAGCTACTACTATTTGTGATAAATCACAGTATAAAGAAGCTTCATTTTTAGAAAAAACACAACTTTATATACATTTAATTGTTTGCAAAATTTGCACTTTATACTCAAAGCAAAACACTAAAATATCAAGTATCATTAAAATAAACATGAACTCATATAAAAAGAAACTTCCTTGTTTATCACTAGAAGAAAAAGAAACTTTAAAAAAGCAATTGAATAAATTTCAATTATAATCTTAAGTACGTAATCAATGTTATTTAGAAGCAAATTGAAATAGCCTTACAATAAGTTTTGTTTTTTATACCTTTGATTTAAAATTTACCTATGCATTTTTTACCAGATAAAATTGACAACTATGTTGTGAATCATTCACAAATAGAACCAAAAATATTACAAGATTTAACTAAAGAAACTTGGCAAAAAGTATTGAACCCACGAATGTTAAGTGGTGCATTTCAAGGAAGAGTTTTATCAATAATTTCTAAATTAATAAACCCTAGTAATATATTAGAAATTGGCACCTATACCGGATATTCAGCGCTTTGTTTAGCTGAAGGTTTACATGAAAACGGAACACTTTATACTATTGATAAAAATGAAGAATTAGAAGAGTTACAAACTAAATACTTTCAAAGTTCTGACTATAAAAAACAAATAAAGCAGTATGTAGGTAATGCAATAACCATTATACCAACCTTAAATATTAAATTTGATTTAGTTTTTATTGATGCTGATAAATCAAATTATCTTAATTATTTTGATTTAATTATTGATAAAATGAACCCTGGAGGTGTAATTCTTTCAGACAATGTATTATGGAATGGTAAAGTTGTAGAGCCTTTAAACCCTAAAGATAATGATACAAAAGTACTTTTAGAATACAATAAAAAGCTTAATGAGGATAATCGTTTAGAAACTATATTATTACCAATACGAGATGGCTTAACAATAAGTAGAGTAAAATAAAATTTATAATTTTCGCTTTATAGACCCTGTAAAATCATCAATATTATCTTTGACTTTAGTTACTTCTTTTTTGACATCTCTTACAAAATCAGTATCAACACCTTGTTTTTTGGCACTATCATTAATTTCTTTCTTAATATCATTCGTTGCATCTTTAAGTTGACGCATACCTTTTCCTAAACCTCTAGCTATTTCAGGAATTTTATCTGCACCAAATAACATTACAACTATTAATAAGATTACAAAAATCTCTGGACCCCCTATAAATAAAAATACTACTTTCATCATAACAAAGATAATTAAAATACATAGTTAAAATGATTTTTAAAATAAAAAAAGCCAAACATTATGTTTGGCTTTTTTTATTTATATAAATAAGTAATTAATCTGCTAGAATAATTGCCTTATTATCTTTCATCTCTAAAGTTCCTGATTTGATGGCTAAGGTTAACACCTTATCATCTTCTGGTAAACTTGCAATACTTCCATTTAAATCATCAAAAATTAAATGATTTTTTGTGTGTACATGTATTTTAACAATCCCTTTACTTAAAATAGACACTACTGCAGCGTGATCATTTAACATTTGGAACTCTCCATTAATACCCGGTACAGTTACCGAATCAACTTCTGATGAAAATAAGATAGCTTCTGGAGTTACAATTTCTAAAAACATAATTTAAATAGGATTAATTGTTGTTAATTGTTACTTGAATTATGCTTCAGCTAACATTTTTTCACCAGCATCAATAGCTTCTTGAATTGACCCTTTTAAGTTAAATGCAGCTTCTGGATACTTATCTAACTCTCCATTCATAATCATATTAAATCCTTTAATAGTATCTTTAATATCAACTAAACATCCAGGAATACCAGTAAATTGTTCTGCTACGTGGAATGGCTGCGATAAGAAACGTTGAACACGACGCGCTCTGTGAACTACTAACTTATCTTCTTCAGATAATTCTTCCATACCTAATATGGCAATAATATCTTGTAATTCTTTATATCGTTGTAAAATTTCTTTTACGTTTGTTGCTGTGTCATAGTGTTCAGCTCCTAAAACCTCAGCAGATAAAATTCTTGAGGTAGAATCTAAAGGATCTACTGCAGGATAAATACCTAATTCTGCAATTTTACGAGACAATACCGTTGTTGCATCTAAGTGAGCAAATGTTGTTGCTGGTGCTGGATCTGTTAAATCATCTGCAGGTACATAAACTGCCTGTACAGATGTAATAGATCCTTTTTTAGTAGAAGTAATACGTTCTTGCATTGCTCCCATTTCGGTAGCTAATGTTGGCTGGTATCCTACTGCTGATGGCATACGACCTAATAATGCCGACACCTCAGAACCTGCTTGTGTAAAACGGAAAATATTATCAACGAAGAAAAGTACATCTTTTCCTTGTGCTTCTCCTGCTCCATCACGGAAATACTCAGCAATTGTTAATCCAGATAATGCAACACGTGCACGTGCCCCAGGTGGTTCGTTCATTTGTCCGAATACAAAAGTAGCTTTCGAACCTCTCATTCCTGGTTTATCAACTTTTGACAAATCCCATCCTCCTTCTTCCATAGAATGCATAAAATCATCACCATATTTGATAATTCCAGACTCTAACATCTCTCTTAATAAATCGTTTCCTTCACGAGTTCTTTCACCTACTCCTGCAAATACAGATAAACCTCCATGTCCTTTTGCAATGTTGTTAATTAACTCTTGAATTAATACGGTTTTACCTACTCCTGCTCCACCAAATAATCCAATTTTACCTCCTTTTGCATACGGCTCAATTAAATCAATTACTTTAATACCTGTAAATAAAACTTCTGTTGATACAGATAAGTCTTCAAATTTTGGGGCTTGACGGTGAATTGATAAACCTGCATCTCCGGTTTTAGGTAAATCACCTAAACCATCAATAGCATCACCTGTAACATTAAATAAACGTCCATAAATATCACTACCTATAGGCATTTGAATAGGATTACCAGTAGCAATTACTTCTGTACCTCTGCTTAAGCCATCAGTCGCATCCATAGAAATAGTACGAACTGTATCTTCCCCTATGTGTTGTTGAACCTCTAATACTAAAATTGAACCATCAGCTTTTTTAATTTCTAATGAATCGTAAATTTTTGGTAATTCAGCATTTTCTGTATTAAACTCAACATCGATAACTGGACCAATAATTTGAGAAACTTTACCTGTTATTGTAGACATTACTATATGTAATTAAAGTTATTTAATTTTCTATGCGAGCTTTAGCCCTTTTTCAAAGGTGCAAAGGTAATTTTTTTAGTGGAATTTAAAAAACGTTTTACCCTATTTTTAATAAATATATTATACAAAAAAATGCCTCACTAACGTGAGGCATTTGATATTTATAAATGTTTGATTAAATTATTTAACTAATTTAATTTCAACACGTCTGTTTTGAGCTCTACCTTCTCTTGTTTTGTTATCAGCAATTGGATAATCTTCACCAAACCCTGCAGATGATAATCTTGAAGTTGGAATACCCGCTTTAACAGATAAGTAATCTAAAACAGCTTTAGCTCTTTTTTCAGATAACCTTAAGTTACTCGCAGCTTTACCTTGACTATCAGTATGACCTTGTACACTAAAGTTAGCTTTAGGGTATTCTTTCATAATTGAAGCAATTCTATCTAAATTAGCAATAACACCAGGCTTAAAAGTTGTTCTACCTGAGTTAAAGTAAATAGCTCTTGCAAAGTCATTTAATTTTTTCTCAGCCGCTTTAGTAATTAACACTTCTGGACAACCGTTGTTAGAAACAACACCTGCAACCGTAGGACATTTATCATCCTTATCTAAAACACTATCTCCATCTGTATCAACATAAGGACATCCTGAATTATCAACTGGACCTGCAACTGTAGGGCACTTATCTTTAGCATCAACAACACCATCACCATCTGTATCAGGACATCCGTTGTTTGCTTTTGTTCCTTTTACAGTAGGACAAGCATCATCTTTATCAGCAATCCCATCACCATCAGTATCAGGACAACCATTTAAAGCAGCTAAACCTGCAACTTCTGGACATGCGTCATCTGCATCTTTAATACCATCAGCATCTGTATCAGGACAACCGTTAAATTCTTTTAAACCTGCTACTTCTGGACAAGCATCATCTTTATCAAAAATACCATCACCATCTGTATCAGTACCTCCAAATCTAAATACTAAACCAAGAGAGTGTTGAAATACATCTCTTCCTTCATCATTAAAACCATGCTTATAACCAGTTTGAAAATTCAAACCTAAGTTATCATTAAACCAAGTATTAAAACCTAATCCTCCAATTAAAACACCATCTCCTTCATCATCAATAGATTGGTAACCTCCACCTAATGCTACATAAGGATCAAACCATGAAGTTTCACCAAATAAATTATTTAAGTCGTATTTTACAACCGCATCAATAGAGTAATATAAATCATCCGCATCATCCTTATTAACAATTGTTTTAAGCTTTGTTAAAGAACCTGCTAATTGTAAAGAAAACCCATCTTTCAAGTACTTATCTACTGAAATTCTAGAAATTGATGGAATAGTGTTACCTTCCCATTCTGTTGTACCAACATAATCTTCTAAATTAGTTCCAAAGTCATCTGTATAAGCTCTTACATCTACAGTGTTAACTCCAAAACCAACAACCCAAGGGTTATTTGAATCCTGTGCGTTTGTCGTTGCTACAGTAGCAAACGTAAACAAAGCTATCACAGCTAATTTGATTTGTTTCATTATAAAATAATTTAAATTAAAAGTTCGTTTTATATATATCGCAAATGTAAGTTGTTATAACTTATTTACAAAAGCAAATCTACAAAAACTTATAACAAAAGCAAGTTTTTTAATTTAATATATTTAAATCACATATACCTCTTTACCTACGCTTCTAAAATAATTATTTTTATTAAGATTAGTTATTTGCTAAAACTAATATTAATAGCCTTATAAGATAAATGAAAAATCTAAACCTCCTCAATTATTTTTTCTCCATTTATATATATGAGTATTTTTTTGTCAACTTTAAAACCCATTGAATTCAAAACACGTTCATACTTAAGTAGCTGTTGATGATAACTCTTTGATGGTTTTCCTGTTTTGTAATCAATAATTGTTACTTTATTATCTTTAAAAACTAATCTATCTGGAATTAAAATTTGATTATCAACATCTACAATTTCACGCTCATTATATATAGTTACATCTTCAGAATAATATTTACTTAACATAGAGTGGTTAACTATCTTATTAATATCATCTTCAATCACTAACGATTGTTGTTTATCTACAACACCTTGTTGTTCATATTGATGAACAACTCTAGCAACATCATGTTGAGTTATAATTTTAGCCATCATTTCATGAATTAAATTACCAAACTCAATAGCTTTACCTTGTTCGGTATTCCATAATTTTGATGCACTAGCCAACATATGAATATTATGATCTTGCCAAGGTGTTGATATAAATTTTTCTTGAACTTCGGCTAATGACTCAATTTCTTTTATTTTACTTACCCTTACAAACTCTCCAAAAGAATAAGTTAGTAAATCATTACTCCATAAATTATTCTCTTTTAAATAATTAATAAAGACTCCTGAATAATAATTAGTATTTTCTTCTCCTTTTGATGATATTCTATACTCTGTAATAATATGTAATTGCTCTACCGCACGTGTCAATGCAACATATAAAAGATTAAAGTTATCTAACTCTAATTCTTCTCGTTGTTCATTGTATATTTGAGCACCACGATTATTTATAAATTTTAAATCTTTATTAAACGGCACCAATAAATCTTTAAAATTTTCAAAATCAGCTGGCAATTCATCCAACCAAACTTTCGGATTTATTTGTCGATAAATTTCTAAATCGTACGGAAAAATAACCACTGGAAATTCTAACCCTTTCGATTTATGAATGGTCATTACCTGAACTGCGTTACCACTTTCAGGAGCAACAATGCTTAAATTTGCTTTTTTATCTGCCCAAAAATCTAAAAATTCTTGAATGCTAGTTCCTTTTCGTTGTTGCTCTAAAACTACATCTAAAAAAAACTGAACATAAGCATCCGATAAATTAATCAACTTAAAACTTCTTATAATTTCCTCTACCTTTTCATAAAACGGTAATTGATGAAAAACAGCTAATTCAAAAAATAACTGATACCTTATTAATTGTTTAAAAACAGTATCAATAGGCTGATGAATGACTGATGAAATAAACGAATGTTTTGCTACATCTAATTGTAGATGATCGTGTAAAAAGTACAACATTTCTAATAAAGCTTCCTTATCATTTGGATGCTGAATTACCTGTAATACATTAACAATAAAATTAACCTTTGAACTATTTTCTAACAATAAGGTTTCTGAAGAAATAATACTAATACCATTTTCAGATAAATAATTTGCTACCGCAATTCCGTCTTTTTTCTTACGAACTAGCACACAAATTTCATTTAAACAAAAATTGTTTTCTAGACTTTTAATTGTTTCTAAAATTTTCTTCGGATATTTTAAAACCTCGTCAGCAGCATCCTCTTCCTTATCTAAAAAAGATAACGAAACAAAGCCTCCTTTTTTAGCCGTTGTTAACTGCTTATTACCCTCAATAAATAACTGCTTGTAGTTATCATTTTTGAGAAAATTTGAGGTGTGCTGAAAAAACTGATTATTAAAATCAACAATCGTTGTATAACTTCTAAAATTAGTATCTAACGTTTTTATTTGTTTTGGAACGTGAAACGGATTTTTAGAAGCAGATCCTAATGCAATAAACTGCTCTGCCTTTCCTCCACGCCAACGGTAAATAGCCTGTTTACCATCACCAACCAATAGCAAATTGCTATTTTCTTGTGCTAGAGCATTGTCTATTAACGGAATAATATTTTGCCATTGTAATACCGACGTATCTTGCATTTCATCAATAAAATAATGCATAAATCGCTCACCGATGCGTTCATAAATAAACGGCGCAGGTTGGCCTTTTATATTATCTGAAATTAATTGATTGAACTCGGCATTTAATTGAATATTATTTTCTTCTTTAATATTTGTTAATTCTACATTAATGTAATTTAAAACAGCTAACGGA
The DNA here is from genome assembly GCF_964507685.1 of Tenacibaculum aestuariivivum. Lineage (GTDB taxonomy): Bacteria > Bacteroidota > Bacteroidia > Flavobacteriales > Flavobacteriaceae > Polaribacter > Polaribacter aestuariivivum. The sequence continues at coordinate 1,804,275 of NZ_OZ208414.1, read as the reverse complement.
ATTACACTTTTTAATGCCAACCTGTTCATTAAAAACTGCTGATACAGTTTTTCAGATTCCATATATAAAGTTAAAAGTTCTGGCAAAATTCCTTCAATTGCACTTTTTATATCGTCAGATTTTGATTTTGAATAAAAATTATTTTCTTCAATATATTCTCGAAGTTTATTTTCATCAAAAAACTTTGCTTTTATCGGATTTTGAGACAATGCCAAAAAATGCTTTGGCAACATCGAATAGTAAAAATCTTTTGCTTCTAATTGTGACGCTGCTATAATTTCTAAACCCTTACTCCCAATTTCTACAAACCTTGTTTTAATTTCTTTTTGACACTTTACCAACTTACTTTTCAATACTGTAAAATTGGCTAATTTTTTATCTGCTAGTTTTCTAAAATACTTAGTATCATCTTCATTTAACAAAATTCTTGAAAACTCATTTAATTCAACCGAAATATCCCAAGAAGTGTCATCATCTGCTTTATCTAAAGAAAAATCTATTAGTAATTTTGTTAAATCAGTATCGGTACCAATTTTAGAAATTAACACATCAACAGCTTCATTTAATAATGAAACCGCGTCCATTTCTACTTCAAAATTCAGTGGCAACCCTAAATCGTAGGCAAAACTTTTTATAATTCGATGCGTAAAACTATCAATAGTAGTAATTGAAAAAGCTGAATAATTTTGTAAAACGGCATCTAATATTTTCTGACTTCGTTCTTGTACCTTTTCTTTATCAATCGAAATTTCTTTAATAATAATTTGAAACAAATCATTTTCTTTTCCTTCCGAAAATTCTTGTAAATTTTCTAAAACACGCTCTTTCATTTCACCAGCAGCTTTGTTGGTAAATGTGATGGCTAATATTTTTTGAAACCTAAAAACATCTTCCGAGTTCAATAAAACTTTAAGATATTCCTTTACTAAAGTAAAAGTTTTTCCACTACCTGCGGATGCATTATATACTTGAAAATTTGATGGATTTTGCACAGAATAATTTTTAATGCAAAATACCTTTTTAAAGCACATCAAACAAGATAGAAGCTTAACAATATAATTAATAAGAATAAAAATATTTTGAAGCAATTTCCCGCTTTCCGCACTCGCTTTTTTTGTTTTTTAAAAAGAAAAACAAAAAAGAGCTCAAACAATTGCTACAATCGGGGCTAAAAATTTTTACTCTTTTTGATATTTAGAAAAAACTATTTACATCCTACTTTAAAAAGATGAAATTTTAAAATAGCTATCAGATAAAACTTAGAGCCTATTTCATGTTTCATTTAAAACATTTTATAGCTAAAAAACCGAATCCGTCAAACTGAATTTATTTCAGTTTCGCATCCTGATTTGCCGTATTTCTTTGCATTATGCGATGCTGAAATAAATTCAGCATGACGTTTAAATATTAAAAAAAACTTTAGTTAAAATTTTAACAGACTTTTATCCTCTAAATAAAAAGAAGTCTTTTTTCATTGATTCAATTTCAGAATCATCATTAGTAATAATATAATCGATTGCTTTTTCAGTAAACATTTTACCTTTTTCAGTAAGCGATATAATATTATTATCAATAAAAATTAGATTATTTTTATCAGCCAACTCAACAATAGATTTTGCTTTTAATTTATGCCAATTAATATGTTCATTTAAATGATTTACATGACGTTCTCTTTCTTCTTTATGATTATTTAAATGCAATAAAAAAGTAAGTAATTGTACTTCTTTTTGCTGTTGTCTATTTCGATATAAAACAGCAATCAAACCACTATTTGGAGCGAATAAATAAACCAGAAAAAACACAAAACCAAGCATTGTTATCATTGAACCAGAAATAGAAGCATCTAAATAATGTGCTAGCCAGTAACCTGAAATAGCCGAAAACATTCCAAAAAACACGGCATACATTAACATTTTCTTTAAATCATTAGTTAATAAATATGCTGTGGCTGCAGGTGCAATCATTAACGCGACTACTAAAATTGCCCCAACTGCATCAAAAGCTCCGACAGTTGTTATCGAGGCTACACTCATTAATCCATAATGAATTACGATTGGAGAAAATCCTAAAGCTGTTGCCAAACCAGGATCAAACGTACTTACTTTTAATTCTTTAAAAAAGGCGATTAAAAGTGTTAAAGTGATTAGTAAAATAGTTCCTATAAGCCATAATGATTTTGGACCTATATCAATTCCATTAATTAATAATCTATCAAACGGAGCAAATGCCAATTCCCCTAATAAAACGGCATCAACATCTAAATGAATATCATTGGCATTTTTAGCAATTAAAAGCACACCGATACTAAATAAAGCAGGAAACACCAATCCGATTGCAGTATCTTCTTTTACTAATTTTGTTTTCTGAATATACTCTACTAAAATCACGGTTAAAATTCCTGATAAAGCACCCATTAAAATTAATAAAGGCGAATTTAAATCGTGAGTAATAAAAAAACCAATTACCAAACCTGGTAAAATAGAATGACTAATTGCGTCACTAATTAACGCCATTTTTCGCAATACCAAAAACACACCAGGTATTGCACAAGCTATTGCTACTAGGCTTGCAATTAATTGTATTTCAATTTGAGCACTACTCATTTTCTATATTTTGATTGTATAAATTACCTGCAAATTCGTATCCTTCTTCGGTCATTGACCACATTCTGCCTGATAATTTGATATATTTTTTTTCTTCTAACTTTTTTAAAGTTCCTTTTGTATATCCTTGAAAATTATTTAAAATTTTTATCGCATGCGGATGCGATTTATCCTCATGTGTTTTTACCAAATCAAACATAAAAGACAAGGTTTTATGTAATTTCAAATCTCTACGATTTTTTAAAAAACGTATCTGACTAAAAAGCAAACCTCTTGATGGTGAAAAAATAAAAGAAAACACCACAAACACAGCCGCAACTAATACAATTACAGGTCCTGTAGATAAATTTGCTTGACTTGCACTAATTCCTGTTCCAACAACACCAGCAACCGAACCGAAAATTGCCGCTAAAACAACCATGGTACTCAAACTATTTGTCCATTGACGGGCTGCCGCCGCCGGAGCTAATAACATTGCACTCATTAAAACAACTCCAACGGTTTGTAAACCTAAAACAATTGCCAATACAATAAAACTTGTAATTAATCCATCGATAAATTTAACGTTGAAACCTAAGGTTTTTGCATAATCAGCATCAAATAATAAAAGTTTAAATTCTTTCCAAAAAAGTAATAAAACTCCTAAACAAACAGCGGTTACAATTGCCATAAACCAAACATCTTTAACTAATAAAGTTGCTGCCTGACCGAATAAAAACTTATCCAATCCTGACTGATTTGCATTCGGTTGTTTTTGAATGAAGGTTAAAAGTAACATTCCAAATCCGAAGAAAACAGAAAGAATCAATCCTAAAGCAGTATCGGTTTTTAAATGCGTGTTTTTTACAATTCCACGAATCCAAAAAGCACCGATTAATCCGCTAATTAAAGCACCTAATAATAAAACATTCGTATCTTTTGTTCCTGTAATTAAAAATGCAATCGCAATTCCAGGAAGTGAAGCATGTGAAATCGCATCGCCGAGTAAACTTTGTTTTCTTAAAACTGCAAAGCTCCCTAACATTCCACAGATAGCGCCTAAAATTGCCGTTCCAATGGTAATAGTTCGAAGGGTATAATCTGAAAAAACGAGTTTAAAATATTCTTGTAAATCCATTATTGTTGCACACTTACTTTATAATTAATTCCGTAAGTTTTGGTTAAATTATCATCATTAAAAATTTCTTTAACAGGACCTGTGGCTATTTTTTTCACATTTAAAAAAGTTACCCAATCGAAATATTCGGGTACAGTTTGCAAATCGTGATGTACTACAATTACAGTTTTTCCTGCTTTTCGAAGTTCTTTTAAAATATTGATAATAGTAATTTCAGTAGTTGCATCAACTCCCTGAAAAGGTTCATCCATAAAATAAATAGCCGCATTTTGTGCCAAAGCTCTGGCTAAAAAAACACGCTGTTGCTGTCCTCCTGAAAGCTGAGAAATTTGACGACTTTTAAAAGCTAACATCCCTACCTTTTCAAGCGCTTCTAAAGCTGTTTTTTTCTGAGCTCTTCCAGGTCTTTTAATCCAACCTAAACTCCCGTAAGTTCCCATCATAACAACATCTAAAGCAGTTGTAGGAAAATCCCAATCTACACTTCCTTTTTGTGGAACATAGGCTACTAATTTCCGTTGTTTTTCATACGATTTTCCGTAGATAGAAACACTTCCTGCAATAGGTTTTATAATTCCTAAAATAGATTTTATCAACGTAGATTTTCCTGCTCCATTCGGCCCTACAATTGCCATTAAAACACCTTCAGGAATGGCTAAATCAATATCCCAAAGTACAGGTTTGTAATTATAAGCAACTGTTAAATCATCAACAGTTACTGCATATTTTGTTTCACTCATTTGTATTATCTGTTGATTATTTTAAGGCGTTTACAATCGTATTTATATTTGCGTTGTACATTCCAATATACGTTCCTTCAATTGTTCCTGCGCTTCCTAAAGCATCAGAATATAAAGTTCCGCCAATAACAACTTCTTGATTTTTCGATTTTACAGCAGCCTGTAAAGCTTCAATAGTTCGTTTTGGAACTGAACTTTCTACAAAAATTGCTTTCACTTTGTTATCAATAATAAACTTTGCTAATTTTTGAACATCCTGAACACCCGCTTCCGTTGCTGTTGATAAACCTTGTAAACCAACAACATTAAATTTGTGTTGTCTTCCGAAATAATTAAAGGCATCGTGTGCGGTTACTAAAATTCTTTTTTCATGAGGCAATTCATTTATTTTATTCGCCACTTGTTTATTTAATGCTTGTAATTTTTCTAAATATATTTTTGCGTTTTTTTTATAAAATGATGCGTTTTCAACATCTATTTGTCCTAATTTATCAGCAACATAAGTTGTCATTTTTGTCCAATTAGTAATATCAAACCAAATATGCGGATCGTAATTTGAAGCAAAAAGTGCTGATTCGATTAAATTATTTTTAGCAATAACATCAGAAATAACAATTGTTTTTTTATTTTGATGTTGCATTTTTTCAAATACTTCTTCTAATTTTCCTTCTAAATGTAAACCATTATAGATAACAACATCGGCATTAAATAATTTAGAAACATCGCCTTCACTTGCTTTGTATAAATGCGGATCAACTCCTGCACCCATTAAACCATTTATATCAATTTTATCTCCACCAATATTTTTTACTAAATCGGTAATCATAGTAGTTGTTGTAACTACATTTAATTTTCCATTTCGTTTTTTTTCAGTTGTTTTACAGCTTACAACTGTTAAAACAATAAGTAATATTATTATTTTTTTCATATTATTTTTTCTGGATATAAATATTATTGGCTACTTTATTTGAAATCGTCATTTCTTTATCATTTATCTTTACTAAAAAAGAATCATCAAAAGGTTCTTTATCTAAGACTTCTATATGTTGTCCTAATCCTATTTCTTGCTTATCTAAAAAGCGTAAAAATTCGGAAGAAGTATCATTAACACCAACACAAACTCCTTGTTCTGTTTTGTTTAATGTTGATAATAAACTTTTTTGGATTTGAGGCAAATTCCCTTCTTTATCAGGAATCGGATCACCATGCGGATCTGTTTTTGGGTGTCCTAAAAAAGCATCTAACTCATCAATTAATTTTGGCGATTGAATATGTTCCAATTGCTCGGCAACCTCATGCACCTCATCCCAAGAAAAATTTAATTTTTCGACTAAAAAAACTTCCCACAAACGGTGTTTCCTAATAATATTAGCAGCCGTTTTTTTACCAAAATTAGTTAAAGTAACTCCTTGATATTTTTTATAGATAACAACTTCTTTATCCGATAATTTTTTAATCATATCTGTTACCGAAGAAGCTTTAGTCGCTAACATATTTGCAATAGCATTTGTCGAAATTCCTTTATCAGATAATAATGCTAAATGATAAATTGTTTTAATATAGTTTTCTTCTGATTGACTAAACATATTCTTTTTTTGATGATACAAATATATGTGTTTTCATTTACATAAAATAATCTTTAGACAAGTCTAAAAATTATTTTACATTTGCTAAAATTTTAAAAAAGACATCACTAAAAATAATATCAATAAATTATGAGAAAAGTAATTTTAGTTGCATTTTTACTAATCACCATTTATAGTAAAGCACAAACTATTACAGGAAAAGTAACTACATCAAAGGGTGAAGTATTATCATTTGCCAATATTTCTATTAAAAATAATAGCGCTGGTGTAAATGCCGATGAAAATGGAAATTTTATTTTAGAAAATGTTAAAGCTAAAAAAGTAACGTTGGTCGCTTCTTTTACAGGGTATATTTCATCTCAAAAACGAATAACAGTATCTACAACAAAAGAAAATATTATTAATTTTACGCTAACCGAACATGCTGAATTATTAGATCAAATTACCATAACAGGAACACGAACCGACAGACGAAGTACAAAAAACCCTGTGATTGTTAACGTAATTAACAGCCAAACTTTAGCCGATGTACAGGCGTGTAATTTATCGGAAGGATTAAAATTTCAAACAGGTTTACGTGTAGAAACTGATTGTCAAACTTGTAATTATACGCAATTGCGAATGAATGGTTTATCTGGCGGATACTCACAAATATTAATAAATGGTCGCCCAATTTTTAGTCCGCTAACTGGTTTGTATGGTTTAGAGCAAATCCCAACCAATATGATTGACAGAATTGAAGTAGTTCGTGGTGGTGGCTCTGCATTGTACGGCTCAAGTGCTATTGGTGGTACTGTAAATGTAATTACAAATATTCCTAAAAAAGATGATTATAGTATTGGTTATACGTATCAAAATTTTAAAGGTGCTTCTGATCAGATTATTGCAGGAAATGCAACGGTTGTAAATGAAGATAAAAATGCAGGAATTTCTTTTTTTATCAATAATAGAACTCGTGAAATTTACGATCATAATCGCGATAATTATTCAGAAATTCCAGAATTGAAAAATAATTCATTTGGTGCAAATTTATTTTTCTTACCTACGGATGATCAAAAAATAGAAGTTAATTTTAGTAAAATGAACGAATATCGTTATGGTGGTGAAATGATTGAAAACGTGCCTCATTTCGCTTTACAAGCCGAAGAAAGAATCCATGACGTATATGTAGGAAATGTAGATTATCAAATTAATTTTAATGACGATAAAAGCTCGTTAATTACGTATTTTTCTTCTCAATATACAGGAAGAGATCATTATACAGGAATTCGTCCTGGAACTGAAAATCCAATAGAAGATACTAAACATTTGGCAAATCCACCTTACGGAAATTCAGAAACAACTACTTTTCAAGGAGGACTTCAATTCAATCATAAATTAGAAGATTTCTTAAAAGGAAATAATGTACTTACCATTGGTGGGGAATTTGTACAAGATGATGTTTTTGATGAAATTTCGGCATATAAATATGTAGTTGATCAAATTACTCAAAATTATGGTTTCTTCTTTCAAAGTGATTGGAAAATTAACGATAAATGGAATTTATTAGCAGGTGTTCGTTATGATCATCATAAATTAGATGCCTTAAAAAAGGATGGAACAAGAAAATTTATTATCAATAATGTAGCAAGTCCACGTGTTTCTGTACTATTCAAACCTTTTGAAAATGGACAATTACGTGCCACTTGGGGAACAGGATTTAGAGCGCCTCAAGCTTTTGATACCGATTTACACATGGCTTTTGCTGGTGGTGGAATTTCAAGAGTTCAACTTGCTGATGATTTAAAAAGAGAACGTTCTAATAGTTATACCGTATCTTTTAATTATGATAAACCAACCGAACATTATATTTATGGATTTACCCTAGAAAGTTTTTATACCGAATTAAATGATGCTTTTTATTTAGAAGGAATTGGAGAAGATGAATTTGGAGAAGTTTTTGAAAAAAGAAATGGTGACGGTGCTGTTGTAAACGGAATTACTTTAGAAGGTCGTTTAAATTACGATGGAATTATTCAGTTTGATGCTGGAGTTACCTATCAATCAAGCAAATATAATACTGCAGTAAACAATTCAGATGCTCTTGAAAGTAAAAAAGAGTTTTTACGCACACCGACTACTTACGGATATGCAACTGCTACTTATACACCAAATCAAAAATTTAAAACAGCTTTAAACTTAGTTTATACTGGTAAAATGGATGTACTACATTTAGCTTCTACAGATAATTTAAAAAATGATGAATATTTCAAATCTCCATCATTTTTTAATGTAGGAGTTAAAACAAGTTATGTATTTCAATTAAAGAAACTAAAAACAAATATTGAAGTTTTTGCAGGTATTAAAAATATTCTTGACGAATACCAAACATCATTCGATATAGGTAAAGAACGTGATAGTAATTTTATTTATGGCCCTACAGCCCCTATAACATATACTTTAGGTGTTAAGATATTTAAATAAACTTATAAGATACAACCACTGTTACAGAACATTTATGATTTATCAACAATAACCTGTTAACTATAAATTAACATAACTGGTTTTAGTTAACATTAAATAAACACTCTAGTAAAATAACTATAATTTTAACCTAACATTAGCTTTACAACATAACACCAGATTTGCAATGTATTTAAGAAACTAAGTAAACACAATGAAAAAATTAATAATTATTACTCTTTTAAGCCTTTGTAATTTTGTTTTCTCACAAGACAAAGGAACTATATCAGGTACAATTACCGATAAAGAGATGAATGGAGAACCACTACCTTTCGCTAATGTATTTATTAAAGGAACATCAATTGGAGGTACATCAGACATGGACGGTAAATATAGCCTGAATGTTCCTTTAGGAAATCAAACTTTAGTATTCAGTTTTATTGGATATAAAACAATAGAAAAAAATATTATTGTAAAACTGAATCAACCCGTAATTATAAATCAAGAGCTGGGCGCTAATGAGGGTGTTGCCTTAGACGAAGTTGAAATAAAAGCAACTATCAACAAAGAGAAATCAAGTGCTTTATTACTAGATCAAAAGAAGGCGGTAATAATTAAAGAGAGTATTGGTGCTGAAGAACTTTCTTCTAAAGGTATTTCTAATGCTGCAGGTGCAGTTGCTAAAATATCAGGTGTTTCTAAACAAGAAGGATCTAGTAATGTATATGTTCGTGGATTAGGAGATCGGTATTTAAATACAACTCTTAATGGTCTTTCACTTCCTTCAAATAATATTTCAAAGAAAAATATCGATTTAAATTTATTTCCCTCTGACATTATTCAAAACGTTTCTATTAGTAAAGCATACTCATCTAATTTTTACGGTGACTTTGCTGCAGGTAACATAAACGTATCCTCAAAAGAATATAATGGTAGAGGGTTTGCTGAGTTAAGTATTGGCTCAGGTATAAATTCAAGAGCAATGGGAGAGGATTTTAAAAAAAGTGAAGGTACTGGTAACTTTGGTTATTATAATCGTTTTAAACATAATCCTTTTTCTGTAGTAATTTCACATGGTGTAGATCCAATAAATACAGGTACGCCTATTAATAATTCAATTAGTTTTAATGCTGGTAAATCATTTGATTTTAAAAATGGTACAAGACTAAGTTTATTCGGGACTGCTTCTTTTGATAGAAATTTTGAATACAGAGAAGGTCCTATAGCTGATTTTTCAAATGTATTTAAAAAAGAATTTCCGAATGCAAAAGAATATAAGTATTCAACCTCTACAACAGCAATGATAAGCGCTTTATACAGGCTAAATAGTGAGAATAAAATAAAATACACTTCTCTTTTCTTAAACAACTCTAGCGATGAAGTTGGCTACTATGGATTTAAGGGATTAGGTAAAAATAGAGATGCCTTAAGAAACACTGACAAAGGTTTTTATCAAATGAATGTTCAATACAACCAAGATTTAGTTTTTGTTAATCAATTAACAGGTGAACACAAATTTGATAATGATGAACTAAAAGTAAGTTGGGGTATTGGATACAATAATGTATTTGCTCATGAACCTGATAGAAAGAGAGTAAGTATTGAGAATTTTCAAAACATATTAGATAATGATCCAAATACAAACGCTGTATTTTACACAAATAATTCATTTGATAATCAACGTTATTTCCAGAAAATTATTGATGAGGAATTAAACAGCCGTGTTAGTATTGCTTACAAAGCAAATGAAAATGTTACTTATAATTTTGGTTATAACGGAAGAACAAAGGAAAGAAATTTTAAAAATATTAGATATGGTTACGACATTCTTAATCAACAATATACTGTAAAAGATCCTAACAACTTAAATGAAGTATTCAATATTAATAATGCACAAATATTTAGAAATCAAACTAATAAAATATTTAAACTAGATGTGTTTAGACAATTACCAGGTTTTCAGAATAGTAATATTGTAAGCTTACCGGGGTTAAATGAAAACACCTATAATGGTCAATTAAATATACATGCTGGTTTTGCATCCGCTGAAATTAAATTCGGTGAAAAGTGGATGCTTGTTCCTGGAGTAAGGGCTGAGTCTTTTAATCAAGAAATATCATATGAAGTAATTAATATTAACCCTAATGATCCTGGTAAAAGAAGCGCTTCTGAAACATTTTTCTTACCAAACCTAAACGTAAAATATGCTTTAAAAAATAACCAAAATATACGTTTTAACTTTAGTCAAACAGTATCGGTACCTGAATTTAAAGAAGTAGCTCCTTTTATTTATGAAGGTATTGGACAAAGAGTGGGGGGTAATCCAGATTTACTAAACAATCCTTCATATTCTAAGATATTTAATTTAGACTTAAAGTATGAATGGTTTATTTCCAAAGACGAATTAATGTCTGTAGCTATATTCGGTAAACAAATTAATGATCCAGTTAACTTAGTTATTGCAAATAGTGCAGCTGGAGATCAACGATATTTTAGATCAGGTAATAAGGCAAATGTTGCAGGTATAGAACTTGAGCTTCGTAAAAATTTAGTTAAAGATGAAAATGATATAAGTGTATTATCTACTGGCTTCAACTTTACTTACATGTATACAAACCAAGATTTAAAAGAAAATGTAAGTGGTATTTCTGGTTACAGTACTAATTTTAATAGGAAAAGTGATGAATTACAAGGAGCATCTCCATTCTTAATAAATGCAAACATCAACTATACACCAACACATTATAAAAATTACACGCCAATTACCTCTTTAGTTTTCTCATACTTCTCTGACAGAATTGATGCTCTTGGTGCTGGTAGCTTAGGAAATATTATAGAAAAGGGAGTTCCTAATTTAGACTTTGTATGGAAAAATAAATTTGGTGATAAATGGGATATAACATTAAAAGCTAAAAACATTTTAGACCCTTCAATAAAAAGAGTACGAGAAAAAACACCAATAGGCGATGTTGTTTTATCACAATATAAAAGAGGTACAAATATTAGCTTAGGTCTTAAATATAAATTTTAATAACATATTATAACTTAAAATACAATTAAATTTAAAACGATGAAAAATAATTTTTTACTAGGATTAGCTTTAGCTGCTACTTTATTAACATCTTGTGGAGATGATGAAACTGCAGACATTATTATTAATGATAACAGTGTTACTAATAACACCAATGGAGATGGTAACCCTGATACAAATTTATCAATTGAGTTAAAAGGAAATTATGCTAATAATTTAATGTTAGATGCTAGCAAGTCTTACTTAATAACTGGCCCTGTAATTATTGAAGACGGTGCTACATTAACAATACCTGCTGGAACAATTATAAAAGCAGCTGCAACAGGTGCAGATGTTTATTTAGCAATTGCTCAAGGTGCAAAAATTATAGCAGAAGGAACATCTAATCAACCTATTATTTTTACATCCAATGCAACAACTCAAAACGCTGGTGATTGGGGAGGCTTAATCTTATTAGGTAAAGCACCTATAAACTCAGTTACTGGTGGTGATAATACTTCTACTTCAGAAATTGCAAGCTTACCATATGGTGGTTCTATTTCAGATGATAACTCAGGTATATTACGATATGTAAGAGTAGAATATTCAGGTGGTAAGGCTGATGGTTCCTCTGAAAATAATGGATTTTCTTTCTACGGCGTAGGTAATAAAACTACTGTAGAATATATTCAAATGTTTGAAGGAAAAGATGATGGAGTTGAATTTTTTGGAGGTACAGTAAACGTTAGTAATGTTTCTGTAGTTAATGCAGAAGACGACTCTATTGATTGGACTGAAGGGTATTCAGGAACTATTACAAATGCTTATGTAAAACATGGTACTGATCATGATAAAGGATTTGAATGTGATGGTTATAATACTGACATAGGTAACTTATCTACAAATAAATTCTTTTCAAAACCAACAGTAACAAATGTTACTATTGAAGGGTTAGGATCAGGAACAGGTAATGAAGCTATTCGTTTAAGAGCAGGTACTCAAGGTATATTTACAAACATTTTATTAGTTGGTTTTGAAGAAGGTTTTGATCTTGATGGTGATGCAACAGATAATCCTACTGGTAAAGGTGTTACTGAAGGAAATTTAAAAGCTACCAATGTTAAATTTGATGATGTAACTGTTAAAGTAAAAAATGATACAGGTGTTGCTTTTTCTGAAACTGATTTTCTATCTGAAAATAATAACGCAACAGGTACAGATTACGCTACTTGGGGAGCAGGTTGGACTAGAGAATAAAAATTAAAGACAAATATAAAATTTTTAGAATACCTTTATTAATCCAGAAAAGCTAAGCTTTTCTGGATTTTTTATTTCTTATAAATAAAATCATCTAAATAACTTTTAACTTTATGAATAATTACTCAAATGTTATAATTATAATGAACTGTTTGAAAAAATAAAATTGCAACTTCATAAAAAAAATTAGTTATCTAACTTAAACTTAGATACACAATTATACATAAATTTAGTCTAACTTTTTATATTCTAAAAAGAGAGAAAAATACTTATTTTTTAACAAAGTATGAAATATCACACGTAGTTAAAAATTAATGATTCAAATAAAACTTAATTTTTTTGGTGCAGGAATAACAATATGAGAGATAATAAATTATGAGAGTTTATTATGATAATTATAAGAAACTCTCATAGAAAAGGGAATTAAAAATAGAATTAGTAAGTTTAAAAATGAATAACTATTAAAGTAATTTTCTAGTCATTAATATGTTCATAGTAAAATATTTAAGATTGTTAAATAATCTATTATAGTAATAATCATAACACTAATAATGCTATTTAATAGCAAAGTATAAATTAATAAAAAACATCATTATTTTGAAGATAAGTTACAGAATATTATTGACAAACACGAATTATGGCAATATGTAAAGATATTATAAATCATTTAGATCCTATGACAAATAAAATTGAGCCTCTTAGAGGATCTTAAACTATTTTTTAAGCAAATATTAAAGAGTACAAGAAAATAGTCTATTTAAAAAAACTAATTAATAAATATCTAGCTTATTATTAAACTTATAAAGCTACATTAATAATTATGTATAATTCTTATTTTATAGTAAAAAAAATACACTTAGAGAAATAGCCTATTTTATAATATATTACGCACAAAAAAAGACACCTCTTTAAAGGTGTCTTTTTATTACTTTATTTTTAAATGATTTATTTAAGCTTTTTCTTAACTGCTATTTCAGTATAAGCTTCAATTACATCACCTTCTATAATATCATTATATCCTTTTATTTGAACACCACAATCATAACCTTTAGTTACTTCTTTAACATCGTCTTTAAAACGTTTTAATGAAGTTAATAATCCATCATGCACTACAATTCCGTCTCTAATAATACGAATTTTAGCATCTCTAGTAATTTTACCACTTATTACCATACAACCTGCAATGTTACCAACTTTTGAAATTTTATATACTTCTCTAATTTCAACGTTACCTAAAATTTCTTCTTTCATATCAGGAGATAACATTCCTTCCATAGCATCTTTAAGGTCATTAATAGCATCATATATAATAGAATAAGTTCTAATATCAACCTCTTCTCTATCTGCTACTACACGAGCATTACCTTGTGGACGTACATTAAACCCAACAATAATAGCATCAGAAGCAGTTGCTAATAATACATCAGATTCTGTAATTGCACCAACTCCTTTATGTAAAATATTTACTTGAATTTCTTCGGTTGATAATTTTTGGAATGAATCTGTTAAAGCTTCTACCGAACCATCTACATCTCCTTTTAAAATAATGTTTAATTCTTTAAAATCACCTAACGCTATTCTACGACCAATTTCAGCTAATGTTAATGTTTTTTGAGTTCTTACAGATTGTTCACGTTGTAATTGAGAACGTTTTGCTGCTATTTGTTTAGCTTCACGCTCATCTTCAAATACATTAAACTTATCACCTGCCTGTGGTGCTCCATCTAACCCTAAAATAGATACAGGGGTTGATGGCCCTGCTGCTAATACTTTTTTACCTTTATCATCAAACATAGCTCTAACTTTACCACTATGCTTACCTGCTAATATATAATCTCCAATTTTTAAAGTACCTGCTTGTACTAGAATTGTAGATACATACCCTCTACCTTTATCTAATAATGCTTCAACTACAGCTCCTGTTGCATTTTTATTAGGATTTGCTTTTAACTCTAAAATTTCAGCTTCTAATAAAACTTTCTCTAATAAATCAGGAATACCTTCCCCTGTCTTAGCAGAAATATCTTGCGATTGAATATTACCTCCCCATTCTTCAATTAATAAATTCATTGAAGATAACTGAGTTTTAACATTATCTGGGTTTGCATTTGGTTTATCAATCTTATTAATTGCAAATATGATTGGAACGCCGGCTGCTTGAGCATGAGATATTGCCTCTTTTGTTTGAGGCATTACATCATCATCCGCCGCAACTACAATAATTACTAGATCTGTTACTTGAGCTCCACGAGCACGCATTGCCGTAAAAGCTTCGTGACCTGGTGTATCTAAAAATGCGATTTTTTGATTTCCAACTTGTACTGAATATGCTCCAATATGCTGTGTTATACCTCCAGATTCTCCATCAATTACATTAGCCTTACGAATGTAATCTAATAATGATGTTTTACCATGATCAACGTGTCCCATTACTGTAATAATTGGTGCACGTGTTATTAAATCTTCTGGTTTATCTATAACCTCTTCAATAGACTCTTCAACTTCCGCTCCAACGAACTCTACCTTATAATTAAATTCTTCAGCAACAATAACTAATGTTTCAGCATCTAAACGTTGATTCATTGTTACCATCATCCCTAACATCATACATGAAGAGATAATATTTGTTACTGGAACATCCATCATCGTAGCAACTTCACTTACAGTAACAAATTCTGTTACTTTTAATATTTTGTTATCTAAAGCTTGAGCTTCTAATTCTGCTTCAGTATGTTCTCTATGAGCATCTCTTTTATTTCTACGGTATTTAGCTCCTTTACCTCTTTTAGATTTACCTTGAAGTCTTTCTAAAGTCTCACGTACTTGTTTTTGTACTTCTGCTTCTGTAGGCTCTTCTTTTTTAACTGCTGGTCTTTGAGCCACTCTACCTCTATAAGGTGTACGAGCAGCTCCTCCTCGAGCCGTACCTCTACTTTGTGATGGTCTGGCTGGTGTTCCAGGTTTAGCAGTACCTGGCTTGCTAATTCGTTTACGTTTTCTTTTATCTACATCTGCCTTAGCATCTGGTTTCTTCTTTTTAGGTCTTTCAAATTGTTTTAAATCAATTTTTATACCCGTAATTTTAGGACCGTCAAGTTTTTTATACTGCGTTTTTAATTTCTCAGCATTTTCAGCTGTAACCTCAACAGGTTTCTCAGCCTTAATTTCCTCAGGTTTTGTTTCTACAACCTTTTTAACTTCCTTTACTTCAACTTTTTTAGGTGTTTCTCTTTTCACTACCTCAGGCTTAACTTCCTTAATCTTATTTTCTTTAGGCTGTTCTATTTTTATAGTTGTTTTTTTAACAGGCGCTGTTTTATTAATTTCAACCTTTTCCGTTTGCTTTTCAACTTTCGGCTTTTCAACTTTAATTGTTTCCTGAACAGGTATTTCCTTTTTAGGGGCTTCTAACACCTCTTTTGGTGTTTCTTTTATAGGTGTTTTTTCGTCTTCAACTTTTTTACCAGTTTTAACGTCAATCTTACCTACAGTTTTAAACTCTAATCTTTTAGCTTTGGCTTTTAAAACTTCATGCTTTTTAGTTTCTTCTTCTAACCTCTTCTTCTCTTGTTCTTCTTCAGCACGTAAACGTATAGCTTCTTTCTCTTTACGTTTTTCTTCACTAACTTCTTTAGAGGCTACTTTTTTAGATTTATCTGTTTGAAAACCATCAAATAATATTTGATATTCTGCATCAGAAATTTTAGCAGTAGGACGTGCTTCTATTTTATGACCTTTTTTAGCCAAGTGTTCTACAGCTCTATCTAAAGAAATGTTTAATTCTCTTAATACTTTATTAAGTCTTATTAATTTGTTGCCTTCAGCCATAAATTATTTTATACTTTATATTCAAAAAACACACTTTACCTGTTAGTGTAGTTATGTCCTTTTTCTTTTTTTATCAGATTTTGTATTGATTATCATCAATTTAGCAGGAGACTGATTTCCTATATATCGCTTATTCTTCGAATTCTTCTCTTAAAACTCTTTGAACATCTAAGATTGTTTCTTCCTCCAAATCTGTTCTTTGAACTAACATTGACACATCTTTTTCGAGAACACTTTTTGCTGTATCTAAACCTATTTTCTTAAATTCAGCTATTACCCAAGCTTCTATTTCATCAGAAAATTCTGTTAACTCAACATCTTCCTCTTCAATTCCTTCACGCTGAACATCTATTTCATAGCCTGTTAACTCACTGGCTAAACGAATATTCACACCAGACCTACCAATTGCTTTTGATACTTCTTCTGGTTTTAAAAGTACGCTTACACGACCTTTTTTACCATTTTTCTCTTCATCGTAAGGCTTTATATCTACTGATGTTACTTTAGCAGGACTTAATGCTCTTGCAACGAATAATGCTTCATTTTTAGTATAATTAATTACATCAATATTTTCATTTCCTAACTCACGAACTATTCCATGAATACGAGATCCTTTTACGCCTACACAAGCTCCTACAGGATCAATTCTATCATCGTAAGAATCGACAGCAACTTTTGCTTTATCTCCAGGAATTCTAGCTACACCTTCAATGGTAATTAGCCCATCGAAAACCTCAGGAATTTCTTGCTCAAACAACTTCACCAAAAATGCAGGTGAAGTTCTTGATAAAATTATAGCAGGTTTATTACCTCTTAATTCTACTGATTTTATAACTCCACGAACAGAATCTCCTTTTCTAAAAAAGTCTGAACGAATTTGCTCGCTTTTTGGCAAAACAATTTCATTTCCTTCATCATCCAACAAAATTACGGCATTATGACGAATATGATGTACTTCTGCACTATATATTTCTCCTTCTAAATCTTTAAAATGTTTAAAGATATTGGTACTATCGTGTTCTTGTATTTTAGATATTAAGTTTTGGCGTAATGCTAAAATTGAACGTCTTCCTAAATCTATTAACTTCACCTCCTCTGATACGTCTTCACCTATTTCAAAATCAGGTTCAATTCTTCTAGCTTCTGCAAGCTCTATTTCTTCATTATCATCTTCTGAAAACCCATCTGCAACTACAACTCTATTTCTCCAAATTTCTAAATCTCCTTTATCTGGATTTATAATTATATCAAAGTTTTCATCTGATCCAAACCTACGTTTAAGCGCAGCACGAAACACTTCTTCTAAGATAGACATTAGAGTTACTCTATCTATACTTTTATTATCTTTAAACTCTGAAAATGACTCAATTAACGCAATATTTTCCATTTCATTCTCTTATTAAAATATGATCTTCACTTTTGCTTCTATAATCTCTTCATACGTCAAAACTTTTGTTTTATCTACCGTATGCTTACCTTTACCTATCGGCTTTGGCTCCCTTGCTTTCCAAAATAACATAATATGATCATCAGTTACTTCAGTTAATGTACCTTCAAATTCTTCAGTTAATGTTTTAACTTTTAGAATTCTATTGATATTCTTTTTATATTGACGATTAACAGTAAGAGGGTGCGCAATATCAGGCGTTGTTACCTCTAATGAAAAATCTTCTTCCTCTCTATCTAAATTATGCTCTATTTTTCTACTAATACGCATACACTCACTCAAAGAAACGCCTGAATCACCATCAACAATAACCTTAATCTTACTGTTTGCTAAAAACTGTAAATCAATCAAATATAATGATTCATTTTCTTGTAGTGCTTCTTGTAATAATTCTTTAACTTTTTCTTGATCCATCCTAAGGTATAAAAAGAGGGGACTCACGTCCCCTTCATCTATCTAATTAATAAATTTGGTGCAAATATAGTAAGTTATTCATTAACACGCAAGTGTCTTTAAGTTTTCTAGTTTAGAATATTTTTCGTATATTAATAAACTATTAATTATATAAAACCTTTTTACTATGAAAAAAATTGTACTCCCTGTAGATTTTTCAAAACATTCTGAATACGCTTGTAAACTAGCTCAAAAAGTAGCATTGAAAACTAATAGTGAAATACATTTAGTACATATGGTAGAGTTACCTAGTGGCTTTAAAGACATGGGATCTGGCACAAATGTAAGTATTCCAGAAAGCATGTTATATATTAGAAAAATTAAAGACAAATTACTTAGTTATAAAAAAACATTCTTTTCAGAACTAGACAATATTCATCATGCTATTCGTTTTCAAAACCCTTATGAAGGTATTAGAGATTATGCTAAAAAAATTAATGCAGATTTAATTATTATGGGATCTAAAGGACAAACTGCTTTAGAAGAAATATTAATTGGTTCGAATACTGAAAAAACAGTTAGAAATTCAGAAATACCAGTAATTATAACTAAAAAAGACAACGACAACTTTGAGTTTAACAAACTTGTTTTTGCGTCTACTTTTGAAAATAATGAAGAGAAAGCTCTTGAAGGTTTTTTAAATTTTGCAAACAAATTTGACAGCGAAATTTACTTTTTAAAAGTTAATACCCCTCAAAAATTTGAAAACAGCACGGATTCTAAAAATAAAATAAAAGATTTTGTAGAAAAATATAAAATCAAAAATTATTCCATAAATGTATATAATGACACATCAATACAAAACGGAATATTAAATTTTTCTAATGAAAATAATATTGACATGGTTTCATTAGCAACACATGGAAGAAGTGGTTTATCTCGTTTTTTTAATGAAAGTATATCTATAAATTTATCTAAAAATGTACTAAAACCTGTTCTTACATTTAAAATATAATACTTTTAAATTAAATTAGAGTTAAGACGTTACTATTTCTTAACTCTAATTAAACTGATTATTATCATTAATACTAGAAGCCAAATCTAGCAAACGCACTTAACAAAAAAACATAGAGTATTATTGCCAATATTGCTCAACCCATGGTGCAGACCTAACATACCTGTACCACTTACCTCTTCCTCCTTTTATAGCTTTATGCGGATTGATTTCTCCATGAAAAATAATAATTTTTGAACCTTTTGGTATTGTTGGTTTTTTCCAAAACGCTAATGGAAACCGAGAAACACAGTCATATTTAAAACTAGGACACCATTGCTTTGGCCAATATTCTAGTTTTGAATTATCATTAATACTATGCGTTAAATATTCTTGTTCATTTCTATGAATTTTTCTTATCTCTTCAAAATTCTTTAAAAAATCATCAAAAACATAACCATGCTTACCTATTTCAAAACGATAAACAGATGAGTTTCCGGTAATTCTCCAAGACCTCCAACTATGGTCTTTTATTATTCTAAAAACACCATCAACATCAAAAAAACAGTCAATATTATCTACTATAACAATATCTAAATCTAAAAAAAGAGCCGTTCCTTTCAACCCGTATAAATCACTTTTTAATGTTGTTAGCTTTTTCCACATTCTTTCAGGAATATCAGTACGGATACCCATTTGAGGAATATCATAACAATCAACCTCATCAATAATACCATTTCTATCATCAGTAAAACAAACCATTTTAAATTTATATGATAAATTCTTACTTACCATAGAATATAGCCTATTTACATATTCTGCCCCATATAGAGTACCCCATTTCATACAAAAGATATACTTCTGCTCTTTTTTATCATTATTCATTTTCAGTTATATTTAGGCAAATCTTCTTTCAATTATTTCTAACAAACGTGTTTCATACTCTTCCTTTCCTGTCCAATCATAATCTGGTTTAATCATTTTGAAAATAAAATTTTTAGCATCTGCATCAGTTTTAAAAGTATTAAGTTGTGACACAACCCTGTTAAAATCATTTTGATTACCATCAAATAAATGCTTTACAAAAACAATTCTATCATTTAAATCTATTTGAATACTACTTTGTAAATGATCGTTTAATGATTTTTTAACATCTCTTTTCTCAAATAAATCAGCCATTATATCTACAGATATTGTTCCGTACAACTCCTCTTCAAGAGTAGGTGCTTTTTTTTCAACTTCCTCTTCTAAGTTACTCTTAACATCAGCATCCTTAAATAGCAATTCCTCTATTTCATCAAATGGTTGCTCTATTATTTTTTCTACTTCTTCTAAAGCTACTTTACTTGCTACTATCTCATCAATACTTTGATCTATTGCATCTTTTAACTTTTCATCAACACGCTCATGTAAGTCTTTGTGAGAACTTACACTTTGCTGATTAGATTGATTTAATTCAACAACTGATTGCTTGTCTAATTGTTTAGAGTTCGTACTAGTTAATTCATCATCTAACGCTATTTCAGATTGCTCATTAAAATCAACCTCCTTTTTAACTTCTTTATTACTTTCTAAAGTATTTTCAACATCTTGACCAAACTTTACTTCATCCTCATCTTTATACTTAGTAACTGCTACTATAGGCGCTTGATCTAATTGATTTATTATTTTGTTATCCTCTACTATATGCGTAATACTATTACTTTTTTCTATCCTATTTTTTTCAGCTAACAAAATAGAATTTAATAATTGTTCTTTTGTTTTAGATGAATTAGGTGTATTATTTATATATTCTTCTACATATGCTAAAACTGATAGTTTTTCATAAACTTCATATGCTTTCTGCTTTAACACAAACACATCCTCCTTATTTTTCATCTGTAAAATACTGTGTGCTATACTAGTTAAATCTGATGCTAGTTTTTTGTGCATAAGTTGTTCTTTGATTTTAATTTTTACTATTAAATTTTAATAAATTTGTTCCTTATTCGAAAGTAACACAAAAATCAATAATTAGCGCCTAAAATTACAAAATGTTTCTTGAAAATACTGTAAACCACACAGAACAATTTGGCTGGATTGAAGTTATATGTGGCTCTATGTTCTCTGGTAAAACTGAAGAATTAATTCGTAGGCTTAAACGTGCGCAATTTGCAAAACAACGTGTTGAAATTTTTAAACCAGCAATAGATACTCGTTATCATGAAAACAATGTGGTTTCTCATAATGCTACAAAAATTAGATCAACACCTGTTCCTTGCTCATCAAATATTAGACTATTAGCAAATAATGTAGATGTCATAGGTATTGATGAAGCTCAATTTTTTGATAAAGAAATAGTAGCTGTTTGTAACGATTTAGCTAATAGAGGTGTTCGTGTAATTGTAGCCGGTTTAGATATGGACTATAAAGGAAACCCTTTCGGACCAATGCCTGCTTTAATGGCTACTGCTGAGTACATTACAAAAGTACATGCTGTTTGCACAAAAACTGGAAACTTAGCTAATTATAGCTATAGGAAAGCTACAAATAATAGTTTAGTTTTACTTGGTGAAAACCAAGAATATGAACCTTTAAGTAGTGCTGCTTATTACAAAGCAATGCAAAAACAACATAATAAGAAACAAAATACACCTAATGAATAACCATGTGACCGTTTTAGAAATTGATGCAAAATCAATACTACACAACCTTGCTTATTTTAAGCAAAAATTAAAAGCTGACACCAAAATTTTAGCAGTTGTAAAAGCTTTTGGCTATGGAAGCGAGGCTGTTGAAATAGCTAAATTACTTGAAAATAAAGTAGCTTATTTTGCGGTAGCTTATTCAAACGAAGGAATTATTTTACGAGAAGCAGGTATTAAAACACCTATTTTAGTATTACATCCACAGATTCAAAACTTAAAAGATATTGTAAAATACAGATTAGAACCAAACTTATATAACTTTAAAATATTTGATGCTTTTTTAAAATTAGCAGATGAAAAACCATTGATGAACTACCCTATTCATATTAAGTTTAATACTGGTTTAAATAGACTAGGTTTTTGGCATACTGATACACCTGCACTTATTGCTGAATTAAAAAAATCTAACAACATAAAAGTAGAATCTATTTTTTCTCATTTAGCAGCAAGTGAAGACCCTAATGAACAAGAATTTACTATAGGGCAAATAAATAACTTCGCTTATATAGTTAAACAAATTTATGAACACCTAGGCTACAAACCAATGATTCATATTTTAAATACTTCTGGTGTTATCAATTATCCAAAAGCTCAGTTTGACATGGTTCGTATAGGTATTGGTTTATATGGTTTTGGAAACAACAAACATGAAACTTCTCAATTAAAAAACACACATACGTTAAAATCAATCATCTCTCAAATACATATAATTCAACCAGGTGAAACAGTAGGTTATAACAGATCTTTTGTTGCTAGTAAACCAACTCGAAGTGCTACAATACCGGTTGGACATGCTGACGGAATTTCTAGAAAACTAGGTAACAAGCAAGGTTTTGTTTTTATCAATAATCAGCCTGCACCTATTATAGGAAATGTTTGTATGGATATGATTATGGTTGATGTTACAAATTTAAAATGCAATGAAGGTGACGAAGTTGTTGTGTTTAATCATCAACAGCACATTGAATATATTGCTCATAAATGCGAAACCATTCCATATGAAACACTTACAGCAATATCACAACGAATAAAAAGATTGGTTAAAAATTAAAAAAATCTTAAATTGCATTATATTAACTATATAAAAAACAAAAATATGTTAAAAGAATTTAAAGAGTTTATTACCGGGGGTAATGTTATTGAATTTGCAGTAGCAGTTATAATGGCAGGTGCTATAGGAGCTGTTGTAAAAGGTTTTGTAAGTAACATTGTTATGCCTATTGTTGGTGTATTCACCGGAGGTGTTAGTTTTACTGATCAAAAGCTTGTATTATCTGAAGCTGTTATAGATGCAACAGGAAAAGTAACTCTAGCTGAAAATGCAATTATGTATGGTGCCTGGATAGATTCTATTATCAATTTAATTATTGTAGGTTTTGTTATGTTTATGATGATTAAAGCATATAATAAAATGAAGAAAAAAGAAGAAGCTGCTGCTCCTGCTGGACCAAGTCAAGAAGATCTTTTAGCTGAAATTAGAGATTTATTAAAAAAGTAAATAATTACTAACTACTATATTAAATGCGAGAAAATTAATTTTCTCGCATTTTTCATTTTTGTTATTTAAAGATGTTTGCCTTTTTCCCAACCATACTTTCCTAAGTATTTATTTCCGCTTTCAACAGCTCCTTTTTCTATTGAAGTTCCCATAGAATCATTCCACCTATTTAAATACCCAAATAAAGAAATAACACCTAACATTTCTACAACTTCTCCTTCATTCCAAAATTTATATAACGCTACTTTAATTTTTTCATCAACCATATTAGGAACCATAGAAGCCGCCAAAGAAAAATCTAACGCCACGCGCTCTGCTTCAGAAAAAGCTGTATGTGTTTTATATTCCCAAATATTATCTAATTGTTCTTGTTCCGCTCCGTAACGTTCAGCTGCTCTAATTGCATGTGCCTGGCAATACCTGCACCCTGTAGCATTACTAGAAACCCAAGCGATCATTCTTTTTAAAGCAGAAGTCACACGACCTTCATTAGCCATAACAGCTTTATTTAAATTGATAAAAGCTTTTGATATTGCTGGACGGTGTTGCATTGTTAAAACTGAATTAGGACAAAACCCAAGTGTTTCATTAAAAAAATTAGCTAATTCTTTCGTCTCAGAGTCATGATCTGCAGATAATGGTGTTACTAATGGCATATCTTATGTTTTATTAATAAATTTTTACTGTAAGTTTGTATGTAGCTATAACATTGTTATAGCTACATACAAACTTACAGACACAAGAAACAAAAAAATAATTAGAATATGGCATCACACACAGTTACAACAGTTTGGAAAGAAAATATGCAATTCGAAACTGACAATCCTAGCGGACATAAAGTTTTTATAGATGCTGGAGAAGAAAGTGGAGGAAAAGGTGATGGCTTAAGACCTAAAGCAATGATGTTATCTGCCTTAGCAGGTTGCTCTGGCCTAGATATTATTTCACTATTAAATAAAATGAGAACATCAATTACTGATTTTAAAATGGAGGTTACTGGTCAATTAACCGAAGAACACCCAAAGTATTATCATATAGTTACAGTTGATTATCATTTTTATGGAACTGATTTAAATGAAGATAAAATTAATAAAGCAGTACAACTATCAGTAGATAAATATTGTGGCGTAATGGAAATGTTTAGAAAATTTGCAGAGATAAAAATTACTTCACATTTTCATAACCAATAACAAACAAGTATTAAAAAATGCGTTGGACTTTAAAAAAAGAACCCGATTTATTAAAAGTAAATCAATTAGCTAAAGAATTAGCTATTGAAAAAACATTGGCTAAAATTTTGGTACAACGTAAAATTGATACTTTTGATAAAGCTAAGCAGTTTTTTCGCCCATCTTTAAACGACTTGCATGATCCGTTTTTAATGAAAGACATGGATATTGCTGTACTGCGTATTGAAAAAGCCATTGCAAACAACGAAAATATTTTGGTTTTTGGCGATTATGATGTAGACGGAACAACCGCTGTTTCATTACTTTCTTCTTATTTAAAAACAATTCACCCTAATATTGCCACCTATATTCCTGATAGATATGCCGAAGGTTATGGTGTATCTTACATGGGTATTGATTTTGCTGATGATAACGGGTTTTCACTTATTATTGCTTTAGATTGCGGAATTAAAGCCATTGATAAAGTTACTTATGCTGCTAATAAAAATATCGATTTTATTATTTGTGATCACCATAAACCTGGTAAAGAAATTCCGAAAGCTATAGCTGTTTTAAATCCGAAGCAAGTAGATTGCCAATATCCGTATGATGAATTATGTGGCTGTGGTGTTGGTTTTAAATTAGTACAAGCATTAGCATCAAAAAAAAATCAAACTATTGATAATTTAATACCGTATTTAGATTTGGTAGCTACTGCAATTGCGGCTGATATTGTACCAATGACTGGCGAAAATAGAACTTTAGCTTATTGGGGGTTACAAGTAATTAATTCGAAACCACGAAACGGAATTAAAGCAATAATTCATCAATTAGATAAAAAAAAATTAACCATTACCGATGTTGTTTTTATAATTGCTCCGCGAATAAATGCTGCAGGTAGAATGAAACATGGTAATTATGCCGTAGAACTTTTAACTGAAATGGATTTTGATTCGGCTATTGAATTTGCATCTGCAATTGAAAAATTTAATTCAGATAGAAAAGAGCTTGATAAAAAAATTACACAAGAAGCCTTACTTCAAATAGAAAACAATAACGAAAAAGCAAACTTCACCTCAGTTGTTTTTGATAAAAACTGGCACAAGGGAGTTATTGGAATTGTAGCATCTAGATTGATTGAGACTTATTATAGACCTACTTTGGTTTTCACAAAAAGTGGCAATAAACTTGCTGCCTCTGCCCGTTCAGTAAAAGGGTTTGATGTATACAATGCCTTAGAACAATGTACCGAATTTATTGAACAATTTGGAGGTCATAAATATGCAGCAGGTTTAACTTTAGCTCCTGAGCAATATCTAAATTTTAAAAATAAATTTGAAAAAGTTGTAGCAAAAAGTATTGATAAAAATTTATTAATTCCTGAAATTAGTATTGATACCGAATTAGATTTAGCTGAAATATCTCCTAAATTTAATAGAATTATACAACAAATGGCCCCTTTTGGTCCCCTAAATATGAAACCTACTTTTTCAACCTTATCAGTTAGAGATAATGGTTACGGCAAGCAGGTTGGTGCTGATAAAACACATTTAAAATTAAATATTATTTATGGAGCTGATAAAAGAACTTACAATGCTATTGGCTTTAATTTAGGTAAAAAAATGCCTTTAATTCAAAATGAATTTGATATTGTGTACGCACTAGATGAAAATACATGGAATGGAAACACCTCTATACAGTTGCTTTTAAAAGATTTAAAGTAATTTATTTAGAATTATTCTAAATAAATTATATATTTGCTTTCATATTAATAAACTGATTATGGAAGACATCATAAAAATATACGATAATAAAATTGGAATTTCTTTTTGTTGGAAAGGCACTAGCAATCATTTAATTCAAATAATATTTAGAGATACTGGTTTTCATTTAACTAAAAATGAAATTGAGCAATTTTTAGAAAAAGTAATTGATTCTAAAAATCAAAAAAACTGTGCTACTTGTATAAAGGGAAAAAACTGTAAATCAATTTTATTACAAACTCCTTCAGAAAAAGTAAGCATGGCTGTTTCATATATTGAACTAGGCCAAATAGATGATTTACTAAAAGGGACTTTATTTCAAATAAGAATGAATAATTATCTAGACAATTTATGTAAAAATTAATATACTACAAACCAAATATCACTCCTGTTTTATCAAATACATATAAACAGGGTAATGATCACTATAACCACCTGTATATTTACCGTAAGAAAAACTTCTAAAAGGATATCCTTTATAACGCCCTTTTTTTTCTGTCAAAAATAATTTATTAAAAATACCAGATTTAAACATTTTATATGATTTGAAATCTTTTTTATCAAGTGCCAACAATGGAGAGGTAATAATTATTTGATCAAATAAATTAATATTATCTCTATATCCTAAAGTATTAAACCCACGGCGAAACATATTTTCAAAAGGGTTGTAAAGATCATTTTTGGTTATGTTACGTTTATTTCCTTTAACTTTTAACACCTTTTTAAAACTAGTATTTATAGGATCATCATTAAAATCACCTATAATTAAAATTTTGGGAGTTGGATCATTTTCTTTAATTCTTTCTATAATTTGAGTTACTTTATATGCTGCTTTTTCGCGTAATGGTCTACTTTTAGCTTCTCCCCCTCTACGAGAAGGCCAATGATTTACAAGCACATGAATTAGCTCATCATCTAAATATCCTGAAACCCATAGTATATCACGAGTGTCTATTTTTTTATTTTCTTTATAAATATTAGGATTAAAAACTTCAAAATGAATTGGTTTAAAATATTTTTTTTGATATAATAAAGCAACATCAATACCTCGTTTATCTGGTGAATCAAAATGAATAATTGCGTATTTTTTTCGTTTCAATGGTTGAGAATCCACTAAATCTTGTAGGACTTTTTTATTTTCTACCTCTGCTACTCCAAGAATAGTAGGACTTGTATTTGATTTATCTACCCCTATTTGCTCTATAACACTCGCTAATTTAGCAATTTTATCACTATATATTTTTGATCTACCTCGCTTAATCTCCATTATAGGACTTGCTTCATCATTTTTAGCTACATTATTTATTGTATCAAAAAGATTTTCAAGGTTATAAAAAGCAATTGTACGTATTTTATATTTTTTTGAATTTGACTGTGAAAAAGAGTACTCTGTTATAAATATTATAACCAAAAAGAATGTTAGTTGTTTCATACAATATAAAATTACAACTCTAAATTAACACAAAATACTAACAAACAACTAAATACACCGTAAAAAATAGTATTTCAACTAAAAATCATTATTTTTACACTCCTCCTTTTTATTTTTAAATAATACCTTAATAAGTATTTATGAAAAAAATTACGGTGACAATAGTAATGTTCTTTTTAAGTACATCACTTTTAAAAGGACAGAGCAATGTAAGCGGAAAAATAATTAATGGAGATTCTGAAAAACCATTACAAAACGTTTACGTTAATATAAAAAACTCAACAGTTGCTACTAAAACAGATACTACAGGTACTTTTAACTTAAAAGAAATATCTGAAGGAAATAAAATGATTGTTATTTCTTTAAAAGGATTTGAGTCTCAAAACTTTCCCATAAAATTAGTAGGAAAACCTATAAGCTTAGGTACTATTTTTTTATACAAAAACAGTATTGAATATGAAGATACCGGTATTATTATACTTACCGATGATGAACTAAATGACGATACTAGTACCTCAGATAACATTTCTGGGTTATTACAAGCTACAAAAGACACATATTTACGTGCTGCTGCTTTTGAATGGAGCTCTTCTTTTTACAAAATTAAAGGACTAGGTTCTGAAAATGCAAAGGTACTTATCAATGGTATTGAAATGAATAAACTATACAATGGTAGCCCACAATGGAGTAATTGGGGTGGTTTAAACGATGTGTTAAGAAACCAAAATTTTACTAACGGTTTATTACCCTCTACTTATACTTTTGGTGGTGTTTTAGGTACTACCAATATGAATACGCGTGCTTCTGAATATAAAGAAACTGGTAGTATATCATATGCCTCATCCAATAGAAGTTATTCACACCGTTTAATGGCAATGTATGCTACTGGTTTATTAAAAAATAATTGGGCTGTTACAATTTCAGCAAGTAAAAGGCATGCAGATGAAGGATATATAAAAGGAACCTACTACAATGCAAATTCATTTTTTATTTCAGCAGAAAAAATATTAAATAAACAACATAGCCTTAATTTCACAGGTATTTACACTAAAAACCATAGAGGGAAATCGGCCGCTAACACACAAGAAGTTTACAATATTAAAGGAATTCAATATAATCCTTACTGGGGATATCAAAACGGAAAAATTAGAAACGCTCGTATAAAAAGAGTCGATGAACCTATACTAATGTTAAATTATTATTGGAATATCAGTAAAAAAACAAACCTACACACAGGAGTTTCTTATCAGTTTGGAGAAATAGGTAATAGCCGTATTGATTTTAATGGAGGTAATGATCCAAATCCAACGTATTACAGAAAACTACCTAATTATTTTTTAAATGATCCTTATGGTGCTGATTATGAAAATGCCTATAAGGCACTTATAAATTTTAAAAATAATGGTCAATTAGATTGGAAACATCTATATGCTGGAAATGAAAATAGTGGTAATAATGCTTTATTTACACTCTATGAGGACAGAAATGACGACAAGCAACTTAGTATCAACTCAGTATTAAACTCCGAGATTTCACCAAACATTTATGCTTCAGCAAGTGTATCTTATCAAAAATTAGATTCAGAAAACTTTGCAACTGTATTAGATTTGTTTGGAGCTACTGGCTATTTAGATATTAATAAATTTGGTGATTTAGGAAAGGATAATTACCAAAATGATTTATTAAACATTAACAGAATTGTAAAAAAAGGAGATCGATTTAAATATAATTATCAATTAGCGGCTAAAATATACAGCAGCTTTACTCAATTACAATTTAAATACAATAAAGTAGATTTTTTTGTTGCAGGAACCATTAAAAACACTAGCTATCAACGAAATGGGCTGTATAAAAACGGTATTTACCCAGGTGATAAATCAAATACAAAAATACCTAACTCATTAGGTAAATCAAAAAAACTAACTTTTTTTGGTTACGGATTAAAAGCAGGTTTTACTTATAAAATTTCTGGACGGCATTTATTAGATATTAATGGAGCATATATAAATAAAGCACCATCAATTCGTAATTCTTTTGCT
This sequence comes from Tenacibaculum aestuariivivum, assembly GCF_964507685.1. GTDB lineage: Bacteria > Bacteroidota > Bacteroidia > Flavobacteriales > Flavobacteriaceae > Polaribacter > Polaribacter aestuariivivum. The sequence continues at coordinate 1,774,270 of NZ_OZ208414.1, read as the reverse complement.
AATTCAAGGGTTAATAACTTAACAATTGATGATATTAGTAGTCTAAATAATTCAAAAACAACCTATTTTGATACTAGTTATATTATAAGATTACCATTTATAAAAGCAAAACTAACAGGATATTACACTTATATTAAAGATGCTAGTGATATTTCTTTTTATTTTACCGGTGCTGACAATCTTTTTGTTCAGGAAATTCTAACAGGAATAGAAAAACAACATTTTGGCACAGAATTAGGGATTGAAGCTCAGTTATTATCAAGTTTTAAGGTAAAAGCTGCCGCAAACATAGGTCAATATACCTATGCTAATAACCCTAATATAACATTAGCTTCAGAAATAAGTTCTGATTCACAACTTGCTGGTTTTGATAACAATGGTATTAAAAACTACGGAAAAACAAATCTAAAAAACTATAAAATTGCTTCAGGCCCTCAGAAAGTATATTCCTTAGGGTTTGAGTATAGAGACCCTGAATATTGGTTTATGGGTATAACAGGAAATTTTTTAAGTGAAGCTTATATAAGCCCTTCACCTATAAAAAGAACAACCTCTTTTATTACAGACGATAGTCAGTATTTCCCAAATTATGATCCAATTATTGCTAAAAAGCTTTTATCTCAAGAAAAAATTAACAGTTATTATACTTTAAATGCTATTGGAGGTAAAACATGGCTCGTTGGTAAAAATAAATACCTAGGCTTTTTTGTAAGTGCTAACAATATATTAAATAAAGAGTATAAAACAGGAGGTTATGAACAAGGACGAACCGCTAACTACGCTCTACAAAGTGTAGATCAAGCGAATAAAACACCAAATTTTGGTACTAAATATTGGTATGGAAGAGGAGCTACCTATTTTATTAACATAAAATATAGATTTTAAAAAATTCATAAATCCTGAAAAATGAAAAAACTAAAAAAATTAAAACTCACTGCTATTATTCTTATAACTTTTTGCTTATATTCTTGTATAAAGGATGGAGACTTTACAATTCCTGATCTAAATAATAATGAAGAATATACAAACGTAAAATCACTAGGTGAAATTGCCGATTTATATAAAGGTAAATTAGTGGCCTTTGATGAAGAAATTACTACGTACGGCTATGTAGTGTCAAACGATAGAGAAGGAAATTTTTACAAATCACTCTTTATTCAAGACTCCCCTGAAAACCCAACAATTGGTTTCGAAATAAAAATAAATGACACAAAATTAAATGCCAGATATGCTGTAGGACGTAAAATTATTATAAAATTAAAAGGCTTATTCTTAAACAAAAATACAGAGGGTAGTTACCAACTAGGTACTAAAAACATATATGGTAATGGTATTAATGAAATTAGTGTAAATGATTATGTACGCTATATTGATAGAGCTTCTGAAATTGCTACGATAATACCCGTTGTAATAAATAGTAATCAATTAACCGAAAAAAACCTAAATACACTTGTAAAAATAAATAATCTTCAATCAGAAACTAAAGGATTAAAATACGCATCTCCTAAACCAGGAAACTCTATATATACAGTAAATAGAACAATGGTTTCATGTTTAAATTTAGAAAAAATAAATATAGTCAATAGTGTTTTTGCAACCTATAGTGCATTATTAATTCCTGATAAAAAAGGAAGTGTTACTGGAGTTTTTAATATTATCGAAAATCAAAAACAAATAACTATTCGAGATATTAATGATATTAATTTCACACAAGAATATGGTTGTAATAACAATCCTACATTAGCATCCATATCAGAAATTATAGAACTATATAGTAACGAAGAAACCCCTATATCTCAAAATTTAAAAATAAAAATAGTAATAACCTCTGATATTACTAATAGAAACATTTCAAACCAAAAAGCATTTGCTCAAGATACTTCTGCCGGAATTGCTTTAAATTTTACAGATACTTACAACTTAAATTTAGGTGATGAAATTGAAATAGCAGTTGGGGGGTTACTATTAACAAAAACAAATGGCAAATTAGCATTAAACCTATCTACTAAAAATATACTAACAACTACTCCTGGCACACTACCGATGCCTGAACAAATTACCATAGCACAGGCATTAACAGGAAACTATGAAAATAAACTGGTTAAAATTGAAAGTGTTCAATTTAAAAATACTACAAAAAAATATGTAGGCGCAAATACATTAACTTCTGATTGTGATAATGAATTAAGAGTACTACCCGTAACAACAAATGCTACATTTTCAAATAATAACGTAAGTAATAAAAAAGGAACCATTACAGGAATAATAACACAAAACAATGGTACTTACTTGCATATTAGAGCCGAATATGATATTAATTTTATAAATGATTACGAATGCACACCTGTAAATACCAATCCAATATCTAATGATTTATTTTTTTCAGAATATGCAGAAGGTACTAGTAATAATAAATATATTGAAATTTATAATGGTACTAATAATGAAGTAGACCTATCAATCTATAAAGTAGAATTATATATTAATGGAGGAACCGATATATATAGGTCAATAGACTTAAGCACCTTAACAAACACTAAGCTAAAAAAAGAAGAAGTACTTGTTATATATAATGTAAAAGCTATAGATTTAATTAAAAACGAAGGAGATATTACGTCAGGAGTAACCTCATTTAATGGAGATGATACTGTTATTTTAAAGAAAAACAACACAATAATTGATGTAATAGGACAAATTGGAGAAGACCCTGGTAAAGGATGGCAAGTTGCAGGAATCGAAAATGCTACACAAAACCATACTTTAATTAGAAAAACAACCGTAACAAAAGGTAATGTAGATTGGACTACTAGCTCAGGAACCAACACTACAAATTCTGAATGGGAAGTAAAAAATGAAGATGATTTTACATCCGTAGGAAAAAACAATACTTTTATTAAATAATATTACAAACAAATAATAATATTTTTTCACTGATATTTATCTAGTAAATAATAGTTATGTCATCAAACAAAAGAATTACAAATGCTTTTAAACAAGCTAAAAAACTATCTTTAAATAAAGAAGTCAAATATATTTTATTTTCAGACTGTCATAGAGGCGATAATAGTTTTGCTGATGATTTTTCACATAATCGAAAAATATTTCACTTTGCCCTATCACAGTATTTACAAAAAAATTTTACTTATATAGAATTAGGTGATGGTGATGAACTGTGGGAAAATAAATTTGTTGATATTTTTAATGCCAATAAAGATATATATCTTTTATTAAAAGAATTTCATTCAAAAAAACAACTATATTTTATTTGGGGAAATCATGATATGTATTATAAGAACCCTAAAAATGTAGCAAAAAACCTAAATACCTATATTGATTCTGCAACAGGTAAAAAAAAAGATTTACTTCCTAATGCATCATTTTCTGAAGCCATACGATTAGAACAAGAAAATGGAAAATCAATATTTCTAATACACGGCCACCAAGCTGATTGGTTTAATTATACTTTCTGGAAAACAAGTCGTCTTTTAGTTAGAGTTTTATGGAGACCTTTACAGTTAGTAGGAATCAATGACCCTACAAGTCCTGCTCAAAATTTTAAAGAACTCATAAAAGTTGAAAGTAGGCTCGAAAGATGGATAAAAAATAATAATCAAATGACAATTACAGGACACACACACCGTCCTCGTTTTCCGTCACCAGGTAAAGTTCCTCACTTTAATGATGGAAGTTGTGTACACCCTAGATGTATTACAGGTCTTGAAATAGAAAATTTAAAAATTACACTTGTTAAATGGCATGTTATCACTAAAAAAAATGGAACAATGCAAATTATAAAAACTGTTTTAGAAGGACCTAAGTCTATTTTACAATATATTTAAATTTTAATAACAGTTTATTAAAGCCCCCTTAATATTAAAACAAAAAAGAAATAATACTTTTGATATTATTCTGAATAAAAGAAAAGTCTTCTAGATATTTATTAGTTTTTGTCGACTATTTATCAGACTTACTGCCTCTGGCCAAGGCAGTTTTTTTTATTTAACACCATCTTTACAATAAGTTAACATTAGTATTAGTTATTTGCATCGACAAAAACTAGTAAATAAATACTGATGAATATTAAAAAAGCGCTTACAATTGTAAGTATGCTTGTGCTTACTTATACATATGCACAACAAACAAATGCACCTAAATTTGGACAAGGTTTATTTAATTTAATAGGACAAGACAGTACCTGGTCTATGAAAATTGGTGCAAGAATGCAATTTCTAAGTACATCGCAATGGGATTCCGATTCAAAGGGATTATCAAACCCCTCATCTTCTTTCTTAGCAAGAAGAGCTCGTTTAAAATTTAAAGGTTTCGCTTATTCACCAAAATTAAAATATAAATTAGAATTAGGACTTACAAATAATGATATTGGAGGAACTTCTGAATTTACAAACAACGCACCAAGATATATTTTAGACGCAATTGTTAAATGGAATTTTCATGAAAATTTTGAATTATGGATAGGACAAACTAAACTACCAGGAAATAGAGAACGTATAGTTTCTTCTGGAAACTTACAAATGGTAGATCGATCATTATTAAATAAAAGTTTTAATATTGACAGAGACATGGGGTTACAACTAAAACATCATTTTAATATATCAAACAGTTTTATTATACGTGAAGCTTTATCTATTGCACAAGGAGAAGGTCGAAATGTAACAACGGGTAACCTTGGTGGATATCAATATACAGCACGTATTGAATTTTTACCTTTTGGCAACTTTAAAAGTAAAGGCGATTATAAAGGAGCTGATTTAAAAAAAGAAGCAACTCCAAAATTAGCTATTGGTACTAGTTACGATTTTAATAACAATGCGGTTAAAAACAGAAGTAACCAAGGCTCTTATATGAAAAATGACATAGGTTTTTATGAAACAAATATTTCTACCATTTTTGTGGATGCAATGTTTAAATACAAAGGTTTCTCTTTTATGGGAGAATATGCGTATAGAAACGCTAAAGATCCTATCGCAAAAAATTCTGATGGTAGTTTAGCTACTGATAAAGACGGTAACTTAACTAATCAAATAGTACAAGTAGGTAGTGGGTTAAACTTACAAACCGGTTATTTACTCTCAAAGAAATGGGAAATATCTAGTCGTTACACAAATATTAGCTTAGATAAAATTACAAATAAAAATGCTAAAAACCAATATACTTTAGGTTTATCAAAATACATTTCAGGACATAAACTAAAAGTTCAAACTGACGTTAGTTATATAGACATAGCTAATAATACTAATGAATTAATGTACAGGTTACAGCTTGATATTCATTTTTAACAAACAATAACATAACATAAACGTAACATAAAGCCTATTTTATGTTAATAAGTTTGCCTAACAAAAATCAAATAAATAAAGATGGGAGATCCATATATTTTAATGCTTGTTGCTTTAGCTATTTTAGCTGTTGTTGACTTAGTTGTAGGAGTTAGTAATGATGCCGTTAATTTTTTAAATTCAGCAATTGGATCTAAAGCAATAAAGGTTAGAAACATAATGATAATAGCTAGTATTGGTGTGTTCTTTGGAGCAATTACTTCTAGTGGAATGATGGAAGTAGCACGTAAGGGAATTTTTAACCCTAACATGTTTATGTTTCAAGACATCATGTTTATATTCATGGCTGTTATGATTACTGATGTTTTATTATTAGACATCTTTAATTCATTAGGGATGCCTACTTCTACAACAGTATCTATCGTTTTTGAACTATTAGGTGCAGCTGTTTGTATATCATTATTAAAAATATCATCTAGCAGTACTCAATCATTTTCTGATATTTGGAATTATATCAATCATGAACAAGCAATTAAAATTATTTTCGGAATACTACTATCCGTTGTTGTAGCTTTTTCTGTAGGAGCTATTGTTCAATTCATATCTAGATTAATCTACTCTTTTAACTTTGAAAAAAGAGCAAGTTATATAAGTGCTTTATTTGGTGGATTTGCAATTACAGCAATAACATATTTTATTATTATAAAAGGAATGAAAGGAACTCCTTTTTACAAAGACATAAAGCATTTAATTGAAGGTAACACGCTATTAATTATTGCCGGAAGTTTTGCTATATGGAGTTTAATTTCTCAAGCATTAATAAGTTTCTTTAAAGTAAATGTTCTAAAATTAATTATTGGAGTCGGAACGTTTTCTTTAGCAATGGCTTTTTCAGGAAATGATTTAGTGAATTTTGTTGGTGTACCAATTGCTGCTTGGAATTCATACGAAGCTTGGAAAATTTCAGGAATATCTGCAGACAGTTTTTCAATGGGTATTTTAGCTAAAAAAGTTCCATCAAATGTTTATTTGCTTTTATTAGCAGGTGCAATTATGGTTATAACTTTATGGACCTCAAGTAAAGCTCAAAATGTAATTAAAACAGGTATTAACTTATCTAGACAAGGTGAAGGACATGAGAAATTTCAACCAAACCCATTATCTAGAATTGTTGTAAGAGCTGCAATGGTTTTAAATACTGGTATTAGAATCATTTCTCCTCCAAAAGCACTTGCTTATATAGATTCTAAATTTCAAAAACCAGTAATTGAACTACCTAAAGACAAGACCTATGAGATGCCTGCTTTTGATTTAATAAGAGCATCTGTCAACTTAGTTGTTGCTGGTATTTTAATATCAATTGCCACCTCAATGAAATTACCCTTATCTACTACGTATGTAACATTTATGGTAGCAATGGGTACATCTTTAGCTGATAGAGCTTGGGGGCGTGAAAGTGCTGTTTATAGAGTTGCTGGAGTGATTAACGTTATTGGAGGTTGGTTTTTAACAGCAATAACGGCATTTTTCGCAGCTGCATTAGTTGCTTACTTAATTAGCTTTAATATGGTTATGATACCTGTTTTATTGTTAGTTGTTGCTATATTAATAGGTAGAAATACTCTTATCCATAGAAAAAAATCAAAAGATGTTGAAACTAAAATGCATTTTGAAAGAGCTGAATTAATTACTATTAATGGAGTAATCGAAGAAAGTGCTGATCATATTGCAGGAGTTGCAACTCGTGTTAATAAATTATATACAAACGTAGTAGATGATTTAGGTAATCATGATTTAAATAAATTACGTAAAACAGATAAGCATGTAGGTAAATTAAATGACGAAATTGATGGCTTAAAAGATGGAGTGTTCTACTTTATCAAGTCACTTGACGACACTTCTGTTCAAGCAAGTAGATTTTATATATTAGTTTTAGGATATTTACAAGATGTAGCACAATCAATTAGTTACATTTCAAGAGCAAGTTTTAAGCATGTAAATAATAATCATAAAAATTTAAAGAAAGATCAATTAGCAGATTTAAAGCATATTGACACAACACTATCTAGATTACTAGATGATATTAGTACTACTTTTGAGAATAGAAGTTTTGATAACTTAGAACTTATTATTAATGAGAAGAAAGAATTATTAAAAGACGTTTCTAACTCTATCGAAAAACAAGTAGCCCGTATTAGAACTGATGAGACAAGCCCTAAAAATACAACCTTATACTTTAGTGTTTTACTTGAAACACAAGACTTAGTTTCTGCTCTTATGAGTTTACTAGAAATTTATGAAGAATTTCATATAAGTAGTAAAAACATTTAACTGCTATTTCTTATAATAAAAAAGCCGAGTAAATTTACTCGGCTTTTTTATTATATAATTTTAGAATCTAATACTTCTTTTTAATAGGTCGTATTAACCCTTCTTGAGCTACAGAAGCTACTAAAACACCTTTTCTAGTATATATATTACCTCTTGCAAATCCACGTGCCCCATAAGAGTTAGGACTTTTTATTGAAAACAACATCCAATCATTAAAATCAAACTCACGGTAAAACCACATAGAATGATCTAAACTTGCCATTTGTGTGTTTCCAAAATTAGCAATACTTGCATTTGGGTTTAAACAAGCTGTTAGTATATTATAATCTGAAACATATGTTAAAATTTGCTGTTTTAATGCTAAAGATAAATCATCAGAATTGCCTTTTAACTTAAACCATATATCAACAACAGGAGGTAAATTTTTCATGTCAAGAGGGTTTATAATGTGTACAGGTTTAAAATCTACTGGCCGTTCAACACTTAAAAAATCTTTTAACTTTTTAGGCAAAAAATCACCAAATTGATCTAGCATATCCACCCAACTAAACAACTCTTCGGGTTGTTTTATACTCTTGTTAATTGATATTTGATGCTCATATCCTTCTTCTATTTTATGAAAAGAACAGGCTAAAATAAAAATAGTTGTCTCATTTTGAGATGCTGTTACTCTTCTGGTAGAAAAACTACCTCCGTCACGAATAACTTGTACATCATATATTATTGGTAAGTCTAAATCACCCGCTTCTAAAAAATAAGAATGTAAAGAATGTAAAATTCGCTTATCAGAAACGGTTCTGTAAGCAGCATTTAAAGACTGTGCTAAAACTTGCCCACCAAAAACAATTGGGCTTCCAATATCTTTATTAACCCCTTTAAACTTATTGTTTTCTAATTGTTTTAACGTTAATAATTTTAATAATTCTCGAATATTTCTCATTGCTATAAAGTAACGTTGCTTTAATTATTAATTTTTAAATGGATTTTTTTGAATAAAGTATTGAGGTTGTATGCGTTTTAAAAATAGGCTTAAAATACCATTTGTTATTGTTTTTTTGTGACGTAAATAAATGGTTAAATCTTGCGGAACAGCTCCAACTGAACTTTTTATTTCACTAGCGGTTCTTCCAAAATTTATCATTTGCACTTTTTTATTAATACCTAAACATATGTAATCATATAGCATACGCTGGTAAATAGCATATTGCTTATTATTATCATAGTCAATTCCAACAAAATGAGCATCTAAAGAGCTATTATTAATAATTCCTGATAAAAAACCAACTAATTTATCTTCTAACCAATATGCCTTTAAAAAATAAGCATCCCCTAAATTATGCTTTAACATTTGATAAGTTTGTAAATTAAAATCTCCTAAATTAAAAGTAGCTTTATTAGAAACCATTTTATAGAGCAAGGTCATTTCTGGAAATAATTCTATAAGTCTACTACCAGTAACCTCCTCTACTTGTAACTGAGCGCTAAGCTTAAGCGCTTTTTTTGCTTTAACCCTAAATTTTGTTTTTAAAACCCCTAAATAATCATTTAAAGATTCCCAGTTACTATCAAGCTTTAAAACCATATTAGGCTCTACATTAAACGAATTGTAACCCTCTTTAACTAATACAGAAGAAATTGATAATGACTCATTTTCAAAATCTTTTAAAATAAAAACATCAACCATATTTTCAGAATTAATGTTAGAAAAATCAACTACAGCTTTAGCTATCTGTTTTATTATTTCAGTTTTATTCTGATTGTTTTTTATAAAAATACCATGCTCACCGCTAACAAAAACATTGCCACAGGTAAGTATTTTTAAAATTTTTGTTGAAGATAAAAACCCTAATTTTCTGCCCACACACTTTACCCAATCTACTACAGACTCAATATTATTTTGAATACTATCTAAATTAAAATCTATAATTTGAATAGTTGCCAAAGCGATAGCTTTGTTAGTACTGTTGAATAGAATAATATAAGCAAATTTTATTGCCGGATTATTTAATTGTAAAGCTTCTAAATACTCTGGACTAAAATATAAGTTATCTGAACAGTTTAACTCACGCCAAATATCATTCGATATTTCAGCTATACTATTAAAGTATTGAACATTTAAAGTAGTTTTTTTATATGATAAAATATGCACAGATGTAGTTGTATTTTGGGTGTAAATTACAGTTTTTAAACAAATAAAAACTCCTTTGTTTAAATGAATAAACAAAGGAGTTTTTTAGTATAAAATAAAATTACCCTACAAGGTTAATAATTTTTCCAGGAACAATAATTATCTTTTTAGGTGCTTGTCCTTTTAATTGTGCAATTGTACGCTCGTCTGCTAATACAATTTTCTCAATTTCTTCTTTCGATAAATCTAATGCTAATTCTAAAGTAAAACGCATTTTTCCATTAAAAGAAACTGGATAATTTTTTGAGCTTTCCACTAAATAAGAAGCTTCAAATTTAGGAAAATCAATTGTTGAAATTGAACCTTCATGCCCTAATTGACTCCATAATTCTTCTGCAATATGTGGTGCATATGGTGAGATTAAAGCTAATAAAGGCTCTAAAATTGCACGTTTATTACATTTTAAAGCAGTTAATTCATTTACCGCAATCATAAAAGTAGAAACCGAAGTATTGAAAGAGAAATTCTCGATATCTTCTGCTACTTTTTTAATGGTTTTATGTAAAATTTTAAATTCTTCTTTGGTTGGTTCTTCTTCAGTTATAATAACTCCTTGTTCGCCAACATATAATTTCCATAATTTCTTTAAGAAAGAATATACTCCTGAAATACCTGAAGTTTTCCAAGGCTTCGTTTGTTCTAAAGGACCTAAAAACATTTCGAATAAACGTAATGCATCTGCTCCAAATTCTTCACAAATTAAATCAGGATTTACAACATTGTATTTAGATTTTGACATTTTCTCAACCTCTCTGTAACATACAAATTGATTATCTCTTCCAAAAACAAACTCAGCAGTTTCAAATTCTGATCTCCAAGCTTTTAATTTATCAATATTTACATTGATATCTCCTTCTAAAGTACTTACACAAATATGAATTGGTCTGTACGTTAAAGATGCTTCTGTTTCTTCTGTTAAACCTGCTTCTACTAATTTTTTATGTAATCGAGAACCTAATTTATCATCAGCTTCTGTATCTTCTATTTGATTTTCTCCTTGGAAATAATCAGCAGAAACATATAAATTATGTTTTTTACCGTCAAACAACGCTTCATAAACAAGTGCTGATGTTCCTAAAATCATTCCTTGATTGATTAGTTTTTTAGCAAACTCATCAACAGGTAAAGCGCCTTTATCAAACAAGAATTTTTGCCAAAAACGAGCATATAATAAATGTCCTGTTGCATGTTCAGAACCTCCAATATATAAATCGATTTCTTTCCAGTAATCAGCCGCTTCTTTGCTTACAAATTCTCCATCATTTGTAGCATCCATATAACGGTTAAAATACCAAGAACTTCCTGCCCAACCTGGCATGGTGTTTAATTCTAAGTTAAAAATAGTTTCGTTATTAATTAAATCGTTAGAAACTACTTCATTTTTCTCAGTATCCCAAGCCCAAACCTCCGCATTTCCTAAAGGTGGTTTTCCATCTTGTGTTGGCAAATATTTTTCAACTTCTGGCAAAACAATTGGCAAATATTTTGCGTCAATCATTTGTGGCATTCCATCTTTGTAATATACAGGAAAAGGCTCTCCCCAATAACGCTGACGACTAAATACAGCATCACGTAAACGGTAGTTTATTTTTCCAAAACCGAAACCTTGCTTCTCCATTTCGTAGATAGCTAATTTCATGGCTTTTTTATATGATAAACCATCTAAGAAATCAGAATTTGCAATTTTAGTTCCTTCTTTATCTGCATGTGCAGCTTCAGAAATATCAACATCAGCAAAAATATTAGGAATTGCTAATCCGAAGTTTTTTGCAAAATCATAATCACGTTGGTCACCACAAGGAACTGCCATTACTGCACCTGTACCGTAGTTTGCTAATACGTAATCACCAATCCAAATTGGTACTTGTTTTCCTGTAAATGGGTGTAAAGCATAGGCTCCTGTAAATACTCCTGAAATAGTTTTTACATCTGCCATTCTATCTCGTTCAGAACGCTTTGCTGTTGCTTTTATATACGCATAAACAGCTTTCTTTTGAGATTCACTTGTAATTTTAGTTACCAACTCATGTTCTGGAGCTAATGTCATAAAAGATACTCCGTAAATAGTATCAGGTCTTGTAGTAAAAACGTCTATTACATAATCGTTTTGTACTGCTGTTTCTGCTACCTCAACTGTTGATTTTTCAAGAGGTTTTGCAAATTGAATGGTATTATTAATTTTAGATACAACACCTAAAACATTTTCTAATACTTCTTCATTTGTAAAGCGAACGATATGAAGTCCTTCGTTTGCAAAATACGTAGTTCTTGCTGCTTCATCTTCTTTACCAGAAAATTCAACAACAATATTTTTTGCTAAACATACATAATCTACTAAAAACGTACCGATGGTATATTTTTTTCTAAATTTTGATGCTCCTTTTTTATTTTTTAATTCATTCCAAAGTACTTCTTCCGCCTTTGATAAGTTTAAACGCATTTCTTTTAATGCCTCTAATTCTTTGAATGATAATTTTACTCCAGCTTCTACTTCTAAAGCATCTACTTTAAAAGTTACCATTGCTCCTTGGCTTCTACCAATCCAATTTGTTTGGCTATCTTTTAAAGGTTGTGGCCAGTCGATGTTTTCTAATCCGTCTAATAAACGTTGTGAATATGCTGAAATTCGCATAGACCATTGTGTCATTTTCTTACGAATTACAGGATGCGCTCCACGTTCTGATACGCCGTTGATAATTTCATCATTTGCCAATACTGTTCCTAACTCAGGACACCAGTTTACTTCGGTATCAGATAAATAGGTTAAACGATATTGTAATAAAACAGCTTCTTTTTCTTTATCAGAAAAGGCATTCCATTCATCCGAAGAAAAAATAGCGATATCTTCTTCTGAAACTGCATTTACAGATGCATTTCCTTCCGTTTCAAATACTGAAATTAAAGTTGAAACATCTTCAGCTTTATCAGAATCTTTATTATACCAAGAATTAAATAATTGGATAAAAATCCACTGTGTCCATTTATAATATTCAGGGCTAGAAGTTCTCACCTCACGAGACCAATCGAAAGAAAAACCAATAGTATCTAACTGACGACGGTACGTATTAATGTTTGTTTCGGTAGTAATTGCTGGATGCTGACCTGTTTGAATTGCGTATTGTTCTGCTGGTAAACCAAAAGAATCATATCCTTGCGGATGCAATACGTTAAATCCTTTATGACGCTTATAACGTGCATAAATATCAGATGCAATATATCCTAAAGGATGCCCAACATGTAAACCCGCTCCTGAAGGATAAGGAAACATATCTAACACATAATATTTAGGTTTCTCTGATTCATTACTGGCTTTAAATGTTTGGTTATCTGCCCAAAACTGTTGCCATTTCTTTTCTATCTCTTGATGATTATATTGCATTGTATTTCGTTTAAGAAGCGACAAATTTACGTTTATTTTAAATACTATATTTGTTTATTTTTTATTAGCAAAAATCTTCTTAAATAAATACAAATAGGTTTAAAAATCAATTGATTTTCAAACCTATTTGTAGAAATTAAATATAAAAAAATTATGCTTTTACAGGAACCTCAACTATCGTTGTTCCCCATCCTAAATACATATTAAAATCAGTATCTTTTCCATCAAAGGCAATAGAAAATACTTCTGTTTTTTTAGTCGCTTTAGAAACCGTTGCTTGTACACGTACCACATCTTCCGATTCACTATAAAGATAAGAACCCCATACATTTTTAGCGGTGCTTAAAATTACCGTCCATTCTTTATCTCCAGGAATGGTAAATAATGTGTAAGTACCTGCTTTAACTTCTTTTCCTCCAAAATTAGCATCTTTATAAAATGTAATTTCGGCAGCTTCGTTAGCACCTGTTCTCCATACTTTTTCATTGGGTGCTAATTTAGAAACGGCTCTTCCCTTTAATTGCGGACGACTATAAATTACTTTTACCAACTTATCTGAAATTCGATAACTACTAGGATATGCCGCCGCATCCATCGGACTTTTATCTAATCCTGCAAAACTTTGTGCTTTTACTTGATTAGAAAATAATATTGTTAGCATTAAAACAGCTATTACTAAGAGACTTTTTTTCATTCTAAATTATTTTTAAATTGCTATTATTACTATTTGGTCTTCAAAATTACGAATCCTTACAGAAAAAAAACCTTAATAATTACCTATACTTATGTTAAATTTAAAACAGTATTAATCAATTTTTATTCTTTTAGATATTCTTATTTTTGACTAGGAAATATTATTAAGTTTATGACGTACCTCTACTATATAAAAAAGAGTATATTAGTTAGTTTATTTATATCAACAAGTACTATAACAAGCTGTAAAACAACTGAAAAAGAAAACAAATCAAACGAATATAACAAAGCATATACAACAAAAAAATATATCGACTTATATGGAAATACCATAAATATAAGTGATTATAAAGGTAAAAAAGTAGTATTAAATTTTTGGGCAACTTGGTGTAAAAACTGTAGAAGTGAAATTATGTTATTTTCCCAAAATAAAGCCTTTTTTGAAAAAGAAAACTACATTCTTCTTTTTATTTCGGATCAAAGTATAGAGGAAATTAAAAATTTTAAAGAAAAAAATAATCTTAAATTAAAATTTATTAAATATAAAGAAAACCTTATTAATTTAAAAATTTACTCACTACCCACTACTTTTATATATAATGAAAAAGGTATAGAAGTTTCTAAAAACATAGGTGTTTTAGATTTAAAAAAACTTAAAAATACACACTCAAATAAAGAAATAAATGAAAAATAAAAACCCATATATATTATTATTAATTATTTCTACATTAATATCATGTAATTCTAATCAAAAAAAAACAACCAATTTTATAACTTTAGATGATAACAATCAAACTAGTTTACCCTATCTATTTACAACTAAAAAAGGAACACTATTGTTATCGTGGAACAAAAAAATAAACGACTCTATAAATCAGCTTAATTATTCACAACTAAAAAAAGGAAACTGGGAGAAATCAAAAGAAATAATAAAAGGTAAAAATTGGTTTGTAAACTGGGCTGATTTCCCTTCAATTTCTGCGAACAATAATACTATTTTATCTCATTTTTTAAAAAAATCATCCGAAGAAACCTATTCTTATGATATCAAATTAAATGTATTATCTGAAGAAAAAAAAGAGTGGCTAGTAAATTTACCGCTTCATGATGATACGACTAAAACTGAACATGGATTTGTAACAATGATTCCTTATAATAATCATTTTTTTATAACCTGGCTAGACGGAAGAAATACAGCTTCAATAAATGCTAACAAAAACAATGGACACGCAGGGCATCAAGGGACTATGACCCTAAGATCGGCAGAGGTTTCTTCTGATGGTAAAATAACAAATAGAACTCTTTTAGATTCAAAAACATGTAGTTGTTGCCAAACTACCGCTGCGATTACTAAAAATGGTCCCATAGTTTTATATCGTGATAGGACTGATAATGAGATTAGAGATATTTCTATAACAAGATATGTAAATGGTAAATGGATTACACCTCAACCTATTTATAATGACCAATGGATGATTAAAGGATGTCCTGTAAATGGCCCTAAAGTTGATGCTTTAAAAAATGATGTGGCAGTAGCTTGGTACACTGCTGTAAACGATAAACCGACTGTTAAAGTTGTTTTTTCTCAAGATGGTGGTGCTAATTTTTCTCCACCTGTTTTAATCAATAATAAAGAAACTTTAGGTAGGGTTGATATTAAATTACTAGACAACAAAAACGCCTTAGTTTCTTGGATTGAATTATTGAATGATAAAAGTTATTTAATGGCTGTAAAAGTAAATAATTCAGGATATAAATCTAAAGCTATTATTATTAGTGAAATAAATAGCTCTCGAAAATCTGGATTTCCTCAAATGGAAGTAGTTAAAGATAAAGTATATTTTGCATGGACATCGCTCCATAATAAAACGCCAAGTATAAAAACAGCTTATGTACTTTTAAGTGATTTTTAATAAATATCAAAAAAAAGGGTCTCAAAAAATTGAGACCCTTTTTTTTAAAAATAAAAATAATTAATACCCTTTTGTTTGTTTCATTCCTGATGCTTTTACCTCACTTGCAGGTATCGGGTATATTGTTTGTGGTGAAAATGCGACTATATTCAAATTATTAGATTTTAAACCTGTATTGATATGGTCTGTTATAAGGCGATTAATATTTGTACCTGTTCTTATATAATCATAAACTCCATGTCCTTCAAGCGCCAACTCTTTTCTACGTTCTTCGTGTATTCGTTTTTTAAGAACGTTCCCTGACGCTGTTACTTTATGAGCATCAAAATCTGTTGTTCGTTTTCTTATTAAAGTATTAATATACATTCTAGCTTCAGAAAGTCCAGAAGCTCCATTTGCACAAGCCTCTGCAGCTATTAAATAAACTTCAGAAAGACGTATTACTGGAACATTATGAATACTTAACCCTGAACCTCCTTCTCTATTAATATATTTTACAAAGCCCATCTTTGTACCTTCTTTATCATCTGTTAATAAATTTTTTCGGGGGTCTCCTTTATACGATTTTAATAAATTAACAAAAGTTTGAGTAGCAATAACATCGCCTTGTCCTCCTTCACGAAAATCAAATTGAGCGCCCAAACCATTACTTCCTACTGAGTTCTGGTTATCTATACTAATTTCAAAAAGCGATTCTGATGTATAATCATTAAATTGATAATTATCAATTCCCATAAGGTAACTTTCTCCTCTTACAGCTATTACTTTTTTAGCGTAAAAAAGGGCATTATTCCAATCTTGCTTGTATAAATACACTCTAGCTAATAAAGCATTAATTCCTGTTTTAGTAATATATTTGGTGCTACCCTCTGCCCATGAATCATTTTTAATTAATTGTAGCCCTTGTTTTAAATCTAAAATAATTTGATTATAAGTTGCACCTAAATTGCTTCTTTCAATAACAATTTCTGAAGAAGATAATTTTAATGGCAATCCTTGTGATTTCTCTCCTTCTTTAATCCAAGGATAGGTAAATGTTCTTGTTAAATCGAAATATATCATTCCACGAAGTGCTAAGGCTTCTGCTTTAATTTGTTTTTTATCAATATTACTTCCTTCAGCATTTTCTATATTATCTAATATTAAATTAAGATTTCCTATTGCCTTGTAAGACTGTAGCCATAAACTTTCTGCACCACCATTATTATTACTACTTTCATTATATTTATATTCGGTTTGCTCGTAATCTCTAGGATTATATGTTGTTTTTACAAACCTAAAATCAGTTCCCTTTACAGCTGCTCTCTTATACAAATTACGACCTAAATATGATGCTTTTGATATTTCATTATATGAGCCATTAAGTAAACTTTGTAGTTTATCAACTGATTTTATAACTAATACTTCTGAAATTACATGGTCAGGGTCTTGGGTTAATATTTCATCACTACAACCTTGTTGTACAAAGATTCCGACAAGCAATATTGCTATCTTTATATATTTTATTTTTTTCATCGTTAATTTATTTTTAAAATTTTAATTCAAATCCTAATAGAATACTAGTTGCTGTTGGTGTTTGAAAGAAATTAACACCATTAGATATTGCTTCAGGGTCATAATCATTCATCTCTGTAAACATCAATAAATTATCTGCTTGAATATATACACTTCCACCGTCAATTATTTTCATTTTAGGTAAATTAAAACTTAATTTAACGTTCTTTAATTTTAAATAATCTGCACTATATAAATGTCTTGTAGAAACATCATTTGAAAAAGTATTATTACCGTTAATTCTAATAGGCACATCTGAACTAAGATTATTTGGATTCCATGGATTTAATTGTGCTGTCGTATTTGTAAATTGTGGAGCATGTCCATCATCATCTCTTTTAAAAGCTGTTCTGTCATATACTTTTCCTCCTAATCCAAAAGTGAATAAAAAATCTAGATTTAAGTTTTTGTATGTAAACTGATTGTAAAACCCTCCTTGAATATTTTGAAGTGCTTTTCCAAAAATTCCAAATCCTGCAGACTTTGCATCTGTTGTTATTTCTCCTGTTCGCTTTCCTTGATTTAAAACATAATATTGAGCCAATCCATTTTCTTTATTAACTCCTGCATAATCTCTTAAATAAAAAGAATTTAAACTTTCTCCTACTTTAACAATTGTAGGATTTTGACCATATTTAGAGTTATACGTTGGTGTTAAATCTCCTTTTAACTTGGTTACCTCATTGGTTAGTAATGATAGATTTAATTTGGTATTCCATGAAAAATCAGTACTAGAAATAGGTGTATAACCTAACTCCAATTCCCAACCAGAATTATTCATTTCTCCAAAATTTTGTAGTTGATTACTAAAACCCGTAGTTCCTGATACAGGAATATTTAAGAGTAAATCTTTCGTTTTCTTTGAGAAGTATTCTAACGAAATATTTAACTTATTAAATGCTACAGCATCAATTCCTATATTAAAATTATTACTTAACTCCCACGATAAATTAGGATTTGCTAACTGTCCATATGAAAGCCCTGATGAACCTCCGTATCCTTTTTTAGCAGAATCGAAAAAAGCTAATGAAGCATAATGTTCTGGAGGTAAATTACCATTTGTTCCATAACTAGCTCTAAGTTTTAAATAATTAAGTGCATCTATATTTAAAAAATTTTCTTCACTGATAATCCAGCCTCCTGAAACAGACCAAAAATTACCCCATTTAGAATCTTTTCCGAAACGAGAAGAACCATCTTTTCTAAAACTTCCTGCTAAATAATATTTTTTATTAAAATTGTAATTGAATTGAGAAAAATAAGACAATAAAGCATAGTTTTCAGAATGTCCTTTCCAAGACCATAACGAACCGATACTACTTGAAGATAATAACTCATTATCTAAAATATCATACCCTGAATTATTTATTGATTTCATTTTTGATACTTGAGATTCAAATCCTAATAAAGCTCCAAAAGCATGTTTATTAACTTCTTTATTAAACGTTAATAAATTAGACGATGTATATTGAAAAGCTTTACCCTGTGAAACATATAAAACACCATTCCATTTACCTCCACCAGCTCCAAATTCTTTATTATCATATAAAGATTCTTCATTATTTTGATGGTCGATTCCGAAAGTTGTTTTAAAATTAAATTCTTTCGTTAAATTGATTTGAGCAAAAGCATTTCCTCTAACTCTAAATTCATTATTAATATATTCTCCTACTTTTATAATACCTATAGGATTGGCATTTTTTTCAATTCCGTTTGGTAAATTTGCAATTCCCATATACCCTTTAGCATCATAAATAGGTGCTGCTTGAGGTAAAACTCGAGCCATATATAATGGGTTTAATCCTCCTGCATACGTTCCATCATACTGCCCTGTATTTCTTTCTGACTTTGCTACAGAAAGATTCATACCAATAGTAAGCCAATCTTTAGCTTTATTTTCAATATTAAGTCTTCCTGAATAACGTTTATAATCCGATTTAATAATAGTTCCTTCTCTTTCTAAATAACTACCTGATGCATAAAACCTTGTATCTTCATTACCTCCTCTAGCGGAAAG
The DNA here is from genome assembly GCF_964507685.1 of Tenacibaculum aestuariivivum. GTDB lineage: Bacteria > Bacteroidota > Bacteroidia > Flavobacteriales > Flavobacteriaceae > Polaribacter > Polaribacter aestuariivivum. Next base: position 1,754,898 of record NZ_OZ208414.1, on the reverse strand, counting down.
ACCATATTTACGTACAGAACCTGTTCTATAAATAGCATCTAGCCAATCAGAATTAACCTGCTTATTTCCATAAATTGACTCATAATCGTTTTGTGAAGATTTTTTATATTTAGCATACAGAACTGCATCTTTATAGACTCTAGAAAACTCACTATTTTCATTATTTTGAATATACTGATGTAACTGTCCTTCTTCCCAAAGATTTTTAAATTGAGTATTTGTTATTGTTTTTTCCTCGGTTAAATTAAACGTAGGTCCAAATTCTGTATAAAACGTCATTTTTGTATCGCCATTAGTTCCTTTTTTTGTGGTAATTACAATAACTCCATTAGCTGCTCTAGACCCATATAACGAAGCTGCTGCTGCATCTTTTAACACAGTAATACTCTCTATATCATTAGAATTTAACGTAGATAACGGATTCATTTTATTTACAGCCCCATTACCTCCGATACGAGAATTATTATCAGAATTAATAACAACCCCATCTAAAACATATAGAGGTTGAGTTACTCCATTAATAGAACCAATTCCTCTAATTTGAACATTAGAACTTCCTCCTGGCTGACCTGTCGTATAAATATTAACCCCTGCAACACTTCCTTGTAAAGCTGTTTCAAAACTTGCAGAAGCTGTTCTTTTAAGAACCTTATTACTTACTTTATTTGCCGAACCGATTAAACTTCTTTTTTTAGACGTTCCGTAAGCAGTTACAATAACCTCCTCTAAACTTTCTTGATTTTCTTTTAACTGAATACTGTTTAGTTTATCAAGAAGTGTTACAATTTTTGTTTGATACCCGACTGTTGTAATTGTTACTTTTACATTTTTCTGATTTTTTGAGTTTGTTAATTTAATTATAAAATCACCATTTAAATCAGAAGCTGTTCCTATATTTTTATCAATCGTAGAAACAATAGAAGCTCCAATAATTGGGTTTTTATTTTCATCCGTAATTTTTCCTTTATATATTTTTTGTGCAAAAACGTTACATATAGGCACTAGAAGTCCTATGAATAAAAGTAGTATTTTTTTCATTATTGTAAATTTGTTGAATTTTTTTTAAACTATTTTTTTAGAAGTTATAGTTTATATATACACTTGTTCTGTATTGAACTTCAATAATTCCTTGTGATAAATTTTGGTCAATTGGATACATTGCTAATGCTCCAAAAGTTAGTTTTTCGCTGTTATATTCAATACCGATATTGGTAAAAATAGCATGACCATCGGTATTTTTTACGGGTAAATTATATTTTTCATTACTTTGATAAAACTCACCTGATACTCCTAAAGAAGGCACAAAAGCATGTGCTTTATTATCTTTAAAAACATAAAAGAAGGCGCTATTAAAATTGAATTGATTTCCAAATTTATATTCTTTATCGTTGGTTGTTTTGTAGTAATAATTTACATAATTGGTAACGCCTATATTGTTGTATTTATACACATATTGTAGGTTTGCGATATAATCGACACTTCCCGTACCTAGCTGAAAACTAGGATTTACCGAATTATTAATTTTTTCATTATAATTTCCTGTTGGTAATTTAACTCCTGCTCCTATTTTTACGACATGATTGGTTGAATGAACTCTATCTGTTATTTTATTATAGGTTGCTTTTTGTTGATTAATTATTGAATAATTAGCAAATAGGCTAATATCTCCGAGTCCATTTATGGATGTTTTTTTAGTGATATATTCTCTATGATGAAAATGATATGGTACAAAAACTTGCAGTTCTAGGTTTTCGATAATTGGGATTCTTGACCAAATTTGTACAGTATTAAAGAACTCGTTAATTTTGGGAGAATCGCTAAAAATTCCATCTTTTGATTGGTATTTTTGATGTAAATATCGAACTCCTACAAAATTATTATCGATAACACCTCCCATTCCTAAACTTCCTCCGTTGTTACTACATCCGCAGGCATCGCATTCTTCTTCTAAAAAAGCTTTATACGAAGGCGGGAAAATATCTTTAGAAAAACACTGTGTTCCTATAAATATACTTATTAAAAATACTATTTTATTAAGGTTCAAATCTTTTATCTGTAAGAAAGGTATCATCTGTAAGTGTTTTTAAAAAAACAATAATTGCTTGTTTTTCTTGTGTTGTTAATGGTATTCCGAGTATTCCGTTTTGTTTTAAAATTGGATCTAAATTTTCAGTATTTTGAACGCCATCGGAATAAAAATTAAGTACTGCTTCGAGTGTTAAGAACCTTCCATCATGCATATAGGGTGCGGTTACTTGGATATTTCGTAAACTTGGCACTTTAAATTTATATTTTTCTTTGCTATCAAAAGCTGTTTCCATGCGTCCAACATCTTGAATTTTTGGATCTATTGATAATCCATTATTTCGAAAAGAATCGTCTGTAAATAGATCGGTTTGATGACAGGTTGCGCATTTTTGTTGAAAAATTTTTAGTCCTTTTTTTTCTTCTGATGAAAAATTGCTGTCAGTTTCATTTCTGATATATGTATCATATTTTGAATTTGCAGAAACCATTGTCAGCATAAATTGCGATAATGCTTTAAAAGTATTTTCTGAGGTTATTTCGCCGTTATCAAAAGCTTCTTCGTACATTTTTTTATACGGAGCTTTCTTTTTCAACTTTTCGATAACATTCGAAACAGTTTCATCCATTTCGTTTGGGTTGGTAATTGGCACGATTGGAAACATATCTAAATGTGATGTGGCTCCATCCCAAGCAAAATGTTTTTGAAACGCCATATTTTGAATTGGCGGTGTATTTCGTGTTCCTTCTCTACCATCAACGCCGTGACTAAATTGATGTCCGTGATGCGTAAACGCAAAGGTTTGTTCGTGACAAGAGGCACAAGAAGTTGTTCCGTCTGAAGACAGTACGCCATCATAAAAAATCTTTTTACCTAAAGCAATTCCCTTGTCGGTAAGTGGATTATTTTCAAAAGCATAAGTTGACTCAGGAAAATTACTAGGTTTTTCAAAATCAACGGGTATTCTTGTATATATATTTTCTTCTTCATTACAACTAAAAAATAACAATACAAAAACTACTAAAACAAAAAAATAATTTTTCATTTTGTAAAATTTTAAAAACAGTTACTACAGTTTTGCTTCTGTAATAACTGTTTTATTAATATTAATGATTTTCTTCGTTATAATGTAAATGATCGAAAGCAAACATTTTCATACTGTTTTCTGAAATAGGAGCTGTTTTAGGCCCCATCAAAACAGGTGTTTCAACCACCTCAATAGTATTTGTACCAGTTAACATTTTACTAGCATCTACACGAAGATGTACCTGTGGAGATTTATTATTTCCAACTAAGAATGGATTATCAGTTAAATCAATAATTATTTCTTTATACAACTCTTTTCCTGCAGCATACTCACCATCGTTTGCTGCTGCTGCTACATGATATTTGAAAGTTTTAGTACTTTGTAAATCTGACTCTATTAAAACTGTTCCTTCCAATACTAAAAACTTATACCCAGTAGCCCAAGCCCAAACTAATGAGTATTCTTCAGCTCTTTCCCAAAGGTTATTTGCAAATTGTTTTCCACCTTTATAAGTATCTTCATCAATACCTATTCCAAACTTAATTTTGGTATATTTTCCAGCAGGGATATCTGTTAAATTAACTTCTGTTTTTGATGGTAATATACTGTTTTCCTTTGTGGTTTTATTATATTTCTCTCCTCCTTCACTTATTATAAAAAAACTTTTTTCCTTTGGATATACATACTCTTCACCCGATTCTGTTACTAACACAAAGTTACCAACAATATAATCAAATGCATTAATGGTTAGTTTTTGTTTACTATCTCCATCAATTAAAGTTTTCTCTACTCCTAAAGCTAAGTTTTCTCCTGCAAAACTAGCGTCAAAATCAATTGACACATTATTTTCTCCTTCTAATTCTGATGTAACTTCATCACAAGATGTGAATGTAAAAGCAATAGCTACTACTATTAAACTGACTATTTTTTTCATTTTTATATGCGTTTATATTTTGATGCTTTAGTAAAAGCATCAAAAAAATTATATTTTTAAAAATTAATAAATAACTTACTAAACTTGTATTAAAACACAAGCTTTTATTAAGCTAACCGATATAAAAAGAAAGTATTGGGTGGATGGAAAGTAGTTGTTTCAAATAAGTAAGAATACACTTCATTATGAAAAAATTGATTAACCCTAGAAATTTCTATCAACCTGTCTTGTGCTAAAGTTAATAGTTGAACAAAACCAATAGGATATTCTTCCATATGAATGCGAAGAGATTTAAAATCATCTTCTTGTTGCTTTTCTATTTTTTTCATTAATTGACACTTACCATTACACTGAAGTTTTGGCTTGTCTTTATTAATACATAATACTTTTGATATATAATCATAATTTATTGCATACTCCACAAAAGGAGCTACAGGACGTAACATAGCAACCAGATACAGTAAAATAAATATATATACACTTAGTTTTTGTAACAAAACTCACATTTTAATAATACAACAAAGATAGTTTAAGTAAAGTTTTTATTGATTATAAATTAGTTTTATAAATTATTTTTATTTATTCTAAATAAATAATTATATTTGTAGCTAAGTAAGTTATTTTCTGTTATGATTATATTTTATAAAGAAAACAAAAAAACACCGTCTAGTGTTACAATACAAAAAAATACTATAAAAAAAGCTATATGCAATTCGAATTGTACTTCAAATTGTTTAAAGCCTAAAAATAAATGTTGCAATAAATACCAAAAAAAAGGCATCAACTGTAAGCGATGCCCTTTAACTTTTAATATAAAAATAGCTTCTTAATTAATTACTTTTAATAAAAAATAACTCTTTTTCCCTCGTTGTAATAACACGTATTTATTAGCTATTAACTCCTCTGAAGTAATTAAAAAATCTTCTTTTACTTTTTCTTTATTTACTGAAACAGCACTCTCTTTCAAGGCTCTTTTAGCTTCTCCATTTGATTTCAAGAAATTTGTTTTTCCTGATAAAGCATCAATCATTGATAATCCTACTGAAATATCATCTTTAGAAACTTTTGCTTGTGGAACTCCATCAAAAACATCTAAAAAAGTTTGTTCATCTAAACCTTTTAAATCATCAGCAGTAGATTTTCCGAATAAAATATTAGAAGCTGCAATTGCTTTTCCTAATTCTTCTTCTGAGTGTACAAAAGTAGTAACGGCATTTGCTAATGTTTTTTGAAGCGCTCTTTCATGTGGTGTTTCTTTATGTTTTTTAATTAAATCTTCAACCGTTTGTTGATCTAAAAAAGTAAAAATTTTAATATACTTTTCAGCATCTTCATCTGAAGTATTTAACCAAAATTGATAAAACTTGTAAACAGATGTTTTATCAGCATCTAACCATACATTTCCTCCTTCAGATTTTCCAAATTTTGAACCATCAGCTTTGGTAATTAACGGGCAAGTCATTGCGTAAGCTTTTGCCTCTTCACCAACATTCATTCTACGAACTAATTCAGTACCTGTAGTAATGTTTCCCCATTGGTCTGAACCACCCATTTGTAATAAACAATTGTGATTTTTATATAAATGATAAAAATCGTATCCTTGAATTAATTGGTAAGTAAATTCTGTAAAACTCATCCCTCCAGCACCTTCACCTGAAATTCTTTTTTTAACAGATTCTTTTCCCATCATGTAGTTTACGGTAATTCGTTTACCTACATCTCTAGCAAATTCAATGAATGAAAAATCTTTCATCCAATCGTAATTGTTAACCAACAAAGGAGCATTTTTAGCAGAACTATTAAAATTTAAAAAACGTGCTAAGGTTCGTTGAATTCCTGCTACATTTTTAGCTAAAGCCTCTTCGTTTAACAAATTACGCTCATCTGACTTTCCTGAAGGATCACCAATCATTCCTGTTGCACCTCCTACTAAAGCTACAGGTTTATGCCCTGATTTTTCTAAATGCACAAGTAATATAATTGGTACTAGACTTCCAATATGTAACGAATCAGAGGTTGGATCAAAACCAATATATGCCGCCGTCATTTCTTTTTGCAATTGCTCTTCTGTTCCTGGCATCATGTCGTGAATCATTCCACGCCAACGTAATTCTTCTACTAAATTTTTGGTCATTTTTATAGGTTTTAAAGCAACAAAGATACATTTATCGTTTAAAAAATTCTATTTTCGTACTATGATTTTAGTTACAGGTGGTACAGGTTTAGTGGGGTCGCATTTATTATATCGTTTAACCCTAAAAAATGATTCTATTAAAGCTATTTATAGAACAACGGAAAAAAAAGAGTATGTGAAAAAAATATTTTCTTTTTATACTGATAATATTGAACAACTTTTTTCTAAAATAATTTGGATACAAGCTGATATCACAGATATTCCTTCATTAGAGAATGTTTTTAAAAATATCACGGAAGTTTATCATTGTGCTGCTTTGGTTTCATTTAATCCGAAATATTATGATAAAATGCGTCAGGTAAATATTGATGGAACGGCTAATATTGTTAATTTTTCGATTGAAAATAGCATCAAAAAACTATGTTTTGTTAGTTCAATTGCTGCCGTTGGCGAGACTGTAAATGCTAAACCAATTACCGAAAAAAATGAATGGTCAGACAACGGCGATAGTAGTGGTTATGCCATTACTAAATATGGTGCTGAAATGGAAGTTTGGAGAGGAAGTCAAGAGGGATTAAATGTTATTATTGTAAACCCTGGTGTTATTTTAGGTAGTGGTTTTTGGAATGAAGGATCAGGTGAGTTATTTACCCAAATAAACAATGGTCTAAAATTTTATACTAATGGTATTACTGGCTTTGTTGGCGTTCAAGATGTTGTAAGAGCAATGATATTATTAATGCAATCAAATATTAAAAATGAACGCTTTATTTTAGTAGCAGAAAACAAATCATTTAAAGAAATATTAGTTGCCATTGCTGATAGTTTACATAAAAAAAGACCATTTATAAAAGTAACAAAAATTATAACTTCTATAGTTTGGAGGCTTAGCTTTTTAATATCAATAATAACCAAAAAAAAGCCCTTGCTTACTAAAAATAGTGCAAAGGCTTCACATAATATATCGTATTATTCTTCTTCTAAAATTGAAACAAAAATAAATTTTACTTTTAAAGTAATTAAAAATCAAATTAATGAAATTAGTAAAAATTTTATACGTTAACCAAGGGCTATTATTTTAAAGAATCTTTTTTATTTAATGTTGAAAATGCTTTATTTAACGAATCTTTGATTATGTTTTTTTGTTTATAAAAACGCTCTAAAGAATCTATATTAAACTTAACTTTTTTTAACATATCACTATACTCCTCTGTTTTAGAGGTGTAATACACATTACTCGTAGTAAAACGTGTAGTATCTATTTTATACTTTTGATATACTAAAAATGTATAATTCTCATCTCTCTTTAAAAATTTATCCTTAATATTATATGTTGCTGATGCTATGTACATATCTGTTAGCAAAGCAATCATAGAATCTTTTGGAATAAGATTTTTTGGTTTCTTATATATTGTATTACTAGTAGTACAAGAAAGTAAACAGCAAAAAGAAAGTATGTATAAAAAATGCTTCATCTATATTTTAAATTCTAAACGCTTGCCTTTTGTTTTTTCATCAAAAACACCATTTGCAAACATTAAATTTCCATTAACAAAAGTATGGGTAATTTTATTTGAAAATTCCACTCCTTCAAAAGGAGACCAGCCACATTTATATAAAATATTACCCTTTGAAACTGTCCAATTTTTGCGGCTATCTATCAACACTAAATCAGCATAATAGCCTTCTTTAATAAAGCCACGTTTTTTAACTCTAAATAATTTTGCAGGATTATGACACATTTTTTCTACCGCTTTTTCAATTGGTAAAACTCCTTGTTTTACTTTTTCTAAAATTGCCGTTACCGCATGCTGAACTAAAGGCCCTCCACTTGGTGCTTTTGTATATACATTGTCTTTTTCCTCTATAGTATGAGGTGCGTGGTCGGTTGCAATAACATCAATTCTATCATCTAATAAAGCTTTCCATAACCCGTCTTTATCTTTTTGTGATTTTACAGCAGGATTCCACTTAATATGAGTTCCCTTTTTATCATAATCTTTATCCGTAAACCATAAATGATGCACACAAACTTCGGATGTTATTTTCTTTTCCTCTAACGGAATATCATTTCTGAATAAGTGCGTTTCTTTTTCTGTTGACAAATGAAAAACGTGTAACCTAGCTCCTGTTTTTTTAGCTAATTCAATTGCTTTTGATGATGATAAATAACAAGCTTCTTCACTTCTAATTATTGGGTGGTATTTTAAAGGAATATCATCACCATACTTAGCTACATATTTTGCTGTATTTTTTCTAATTGTTGCTTCATCTTCGCAGTGTACAGAAATTAACATATCAGTAGAAGAAAATATTTTTTCTAAAGTTTCTTCATTATCAACCAACATATTTCCGGTTGATGATCCTAAGAATAATTTAATTCCTGCTACATTTTTCGGATTTGTTTTTAACAACTCGTCTAAATTATCATTTGTTCCACCAAACATAAATGAATAGTTTGCGTATGATGTTTTAGAAGCTATTTGAAATTTATCTTCTAATAAACTTTGCGTTGTGGCTTGCGGAACTGTATTAGGCATTTCTATAAACGAAGTAATTCCTCCTGCAATAGCTGCCTTACTTTCTGTAGCTATATTTGCTTTATGCGTTAAACCTGGCTCACGGAAATGTACCTGATCATCAATCATACCTGGAATTAAATATTTTCCTTCGGCATTAATAACTTCAGCATCAGATGTTGCTTTTATTTCAGTTGAAACTTCTTTTATATAATTTCCTTCTATTAAAACATCGCCTTTAAAAACCTTGTTTTCATTAACAATATTTGCATTTTTTATTAAGTATAACTTCATAATTATTTTGGTAAACCTTTTAATCTCATTTTTATAACTCCGAATACTGCCTCTTTTATAATACCTGAACTTAATTTTGAAGTTCCTAAAACTCTATCTGTAAATATAACAGAAACTTCTTTTATAGTAAATTGATGCTTCCATGCTTTAAATTTCATTTCAATTTGAAAAGCATAGCCTATAAATTTAATTTTATCAAATCGAATGGTTTCTAACACTTTACGCTTCCAACATACAAAACCTGCTGTGGTATCATGTACAGGTATTCCTGTAATAAAACGCACATATTTAGATGCGCAATAAGATAATAACACTCTACGCATTGGCCAGTTAACTACATTTACACCAATTGAATATCTAGAGCCTACAGAAACATCAGCTCCATCAATGGCACAAGCATTGTATAATTTAATTAAATCGTTTGGATTGTGTGAAAAATCAGCATCCATTTCAATTATAAAATCATAATTATTAGCTATAGCCCATTTAAAACCATGAATATAGGCAGTACCTAATCCATTTTTTCCTGTTCTTTTTTCAATATAAAGTTTATTAGAATATGTTTTTTGTAATTGCTCCACAATACCAGCAGTACCATCAGGAGAATTATCATCAACAACTAAAATATCAAACTCTTTTTCCTGACTAAAGGTTGCTTGTATTATCGCCGCTATGTTTTCTTTTTCGTTATAAGTTGGTATTATAACTAAAGCGTCTGATTTCATGTAATTTTCATCTAAATCTAAGCAAATATACACTAAATTATCACTAATTTTGTGTTAAATTGATAGCCTAAAAAAATACACTTGCAAGCAATTGAACGCATTATAACTAATAATAATTGGATTACTATAGTAATTATATTTGCTATTGTTGTATTGGCTTACATAAAACTTTTAAAACCAAATAAGTTACGTAGTTATGCTTTTGCTTTTTTCACTCCTAGTTTTATAAAAAAAAAAGTAGATGACAATACTTCATTCAATTCAACTTTTCATATTTTTCTATTTATTTTCTCAACAATAACAATATCATTATTTTTATTTTTACTTATTAAACCTGAAATATATAAACACAACTTTTTAAACTATATACTTACACTAAGCACTGTTACTATTTTTTTTACTGTAAAATATCTTTTAGATTTTAGTTTATCTAATATTTTAGGGGCTACTTACGCTACTAAATATTTTGTTTCTTCAAAAATAGGGTACTTAAACAGTCTTAGTTTATGGTTATTTCCTGTTATAATTATATATCAATATGCATTTACAAACTCATTATTCTTACTTGTTTCTTTTGGTATCTTATTTATTTTCAGGGCTTTTTTAATATTATTTAATAACAAAAAAATAGTTATCCACAAGTTATTTTATTTTATTTTGTACTTTTGCACCCTTGAAATAGCCCCCTTATTAATTGTTTATAAAATAACAACTACTACGTAAAGAGAAAAATATATGAAAGTGAAAACTATTTTAGTCTCTCAACCTGCTCCAAAAACGGAAACTTCTCCGTATTTTGACTTAGCAGAAAAACAAAAAGTGAAAATTGATTTTCGTCCTTTTATTCATGTTGAAGGTATTGATGGAAAAGAAGTTAGAGCTCAAAAAATAGACTTAAAAAATTATACTGCAATTATTTTAACAAGTAGAAATGCAGTAGACCATTTTTTTAGAATTGCAGAAGAAATGCGCTTTACAGTACCAGATTCCATGAAATACTTCTGTCAATCAGAGGCTGTAGCTTACTATTTACAAAAATATGTTGTATACAGGAAACGTAAAATTTATGTTGGAAGTAGAACTTTTCCTGATTTAATTAAATTGATAAAAAAACATAAAGAAGAAAAATTTTTATTGCCTTCTTCAGATAAATTAAAACCATTAATTCCTGAAGAATTAGATAAATTAGGTATTGACTGGAAACGTGCAGATTTATATAAAACAGTAGTAAGTGATTTATCTGACTTAGAAGATGTTTTTTACGATGTTTTAGTATTCTTTAGTCCTTCAGGAATTGATAGCTTATTTGAAAACTTTCCTAACTTTAAACAAAATCAAACAAGAATAGCTGTTTTTGGTAATTCAACTATAAAAGCTGTTGAAGACAGAGGCTTACGTGTAGATATTGCTGCACCAACTCCTGAAACTCCTTCAATGACTATGGCTTTAGATAAATATATTAAAGAAAATAATAAAAAGTAATAATACTTTTTTAAACGATTACAAAACCATCAAAATTTTTGATGGTTTTTTTGTACCAATAATTACCTCAGTATCTTTTAAATTAAAATTTTTTGTTAAAAAACTCAATAACAGCTCAAATTATTTAATCGATAACAAAGTATTGCTTTTATTTTCTTATTTTAAAGGATATTTTTAAGCAAATAATTTATATGGATAGCTATCTAAACATTATCAAAAATTCTTATTCTGATTATTGGAATTATATAAAAAAATCTGTTTTAATGGAATTGAACTGGGAAAATTATTTCTACGGATTAATTATCATTTCTTTAGTTGTTTGGATATTAGAAATGGTTTTTCCTTGGCGTAAAAATCAGGCTATTTTTAGAAAAGATTTTTGGCTAGATGTTTTCTATATGTTCTTCAATTTTTTTCTATTGAATCTTATTATTCTGATTGCATTATCAAATTCTACAGCACAATTTTTTAATGATATTTTAAGTATTGCTGATTTATCAATTGCTGATTTTCAGCTTTTTGACATTAATAAATTCCCTTTTTGGCTAAGAGTTTTTACCTTTTTTATCATTATTGATTTTGTACAATGGTTTACACATACGCTTTTACACAAGTATGAATTTTTATGGAATTTTCACAAAGTACATCACTCAGTAAAAGAGATGGGATTTGCTGCACATTTACGTTATCATTGGATGGAACCTGTACTTTATAATTCAATGAAATATATTCCATTAGCTATTATGGGCGGATTTACAGCAAAAGATATTGCAATAGTCCACTTTTTTAATATTACTATCGGACACTTAAATCATGCAAATATTAATTGGGATTATGGTTATTTAAAATATGTTTTAAACAATCCAAAAATGCACATTTGGCATCATGCAAAAAAATTACCTAAAGAAAGAAGAACTGGTGTAAACTTCGGAATTACTCTAAGCATTTGGGATTATATTTTTAAAACAAATTACATTCCACATTCTGGTAGAAATATTGAAATTGGTTTTAATGGAGATGAATATTTTCCGAAAGATTTTATCAATCAAGAAATATATCCGTTAAATAAAAAAAAGAGCTGATACTTTTTCTTACATAATTTTACATAAGCTATCTACTATTTAAATTCATTCTAAATTTATTTATCCCATTAAGGTATTAACTTTAACAACGACCTAACTGCAAATCAACTTTTATGGAACATGTTGTTATTATTGGTAATGGAATTTCTGGTGTTACTGCTGCCAGACATATTCGAAAATTATCAGACAAAAAAATTACTATTATTTCATCTGAAACTAAATATTTTTTCTCAAGAACTGCTTTAATGTACGTGTACATGGGGCATTTAAAATTCGAGCATACACAACCTTATGAACCTTGGTTTTGGAAAAAAAACCGAATCGAACTTAAAAAAGGACTCGTTTCTAAGATAAATACAGCTAATAAAGAAGTCATTTTTGATAACAATGAAACTCTAGCATATGATAAATTAATTATTGCCACAGGAAGTAAACCCAATAAATTCGGTTGGAAAGGACAAGATTTAGAAGGTGTTATGGGAATGTATCATAAACAAGATTTAGAAAAATTAGAAAAATTTGCTCCCGATAATAAAACCTGTAAAAGAGCTGTAATTGTTGGTGGCGGTTTAATTGGAATAGAATTAGCAGAAATGTTGCACAGCAGAAATATTCCTGTAACATTTTTGGTTCGTGATAAAAGTTTTTGGAACGGTGTTTTACCTGCTCAAGAATCAGCAATGCTTAACAAAGAAATTTTAGCAAATCATATTGATTTACGTTTAGGAGTCAATTTAAAAGAAATTAAATCCGATGAAAACGGACAGGTAAAATCAATAATTATTGCAGAAACAGGTGAAGAAATTGAATGTAATGTTGTTGGATTAACAGCAGGTGTTTCTCCTAATATTGATTTTATTAAAAAATCTGAAATTGAAATAGGGAAAGGCGTAAAAGTAAATCGATTTTTAGAAACAAATATTAAAAATATCTATGCAATTGGCGATTGTGCCCAACAACATAATGCCATAAATCAGCGTCCGCCTATTGAAGCCGTTTGGTACACAGGAAGAATGATGGGCGAAACTATTGCGCAAACTATTTGCGATAATAAAACGGAATATAAGCCTGGGCATTGGTTTAACTCTGCCAAATTTATGGATATTGAATATCAAACTTATGGATGGGTTTGGGCAAAAACAAAAGAAAATGAAGCTCGTTTTTATTGGGAACATGAAAGCGGGAAAAAATGTATTCATATTAATTATGATAAAAAAACACATCAATTTATCGGAATAAATACCTTCGGAATTAGAATGCGTCATGAATTTTTTGATAAAATTTTAACCGAAAAACGTTCTATAGAATATGTCTTAGAACATTTAGCCGATGCTAATTTTGATCCTGAATTTTATAAACTTCACGAACCAGAAATAATTGCTCAATTCAACAAAGAAAATAATACTACTATTCAACTAAAAAAGAAAAGTTGGACACGAATTTTTAGTAAATCATAATATATATGAAAATCATAAAACAAACAGGTCTAATAATTTTCTTAATCGGATTAAGTATCTTTATAGGAACTATTTTTACAGGTTCTTTCCGTTTAGAACAAGCCGAATTAGATTCTTTTATCAAAGAAAAACAGTATAAAAGTACGGTTATAAATGATGAATTAAGCAAGGCTGTTGTAACTTCAGAAGATTTAAATATTTTTCAATTTTCGAGTCGTGTTATAAAAGCTTATAAAAATTCTAATGCACATTATGACGGACTTATTGCAAAATATGATGCTGAAAAAAATTGGGATAAAAAAGGAACTCAATTTCAATATAAAATATCAGGAAAACCGCATAGTTTAAGTTTTGCGCTTGCTAAAAAAGCAGGAAACGGACTTGCTACTGATAATACAGGTTTGATGTGGTTTTTAACATTCGGTTTAGGAATTATTGGTGCGTTACTTTTTATCGTTCCTGATGTGGTTTTATTAGGAAATGCAGGTATCAAAAATGATGGAATATTTTTAAACGCAGCTACAAATCGTGGTTGGATTGGTTGGTTTGCTTTTATCTTTTTGGTTACTTTTTATATACTGTTATATTTTTATCCTGATTTTATAGTAAATTGGGTGTATTTAGTTGATCCGATTAGCAAATCTATTAGTGGAAACCCTGCAAGTCAATGGTTTTTATACGGATTTTTATATTGTACCGTGATGTCTGTAATGGCAGTAAGAATGTATATTAAATACCGTCATAATAAATATCAAATTTTAAGAACAACTTCTGTTTTATTCTTTCAAATTGTATTTGCTTTTTTAATTCCAGAAATTTTAGTTCGCTTCGAAAAACCTTGGTACGACTTTAAAAATGCCTTTCCTTTAGATTATGATTTTTTCTTCAAATGGAATTTAGATGAATTATTAGCCAGCGGTGGTTTGGGTTTATTTATTCTGGTTTGGGGAGTTGTTTTAACCGTTGTAGTAGTTCCTATAATGGTCTATTTCTTCGGAAAAAGATGGTACTGTTCATGGGTTTGTGGCTGTGGTGGATTAGCAGAAACACTAGGAGACCCTTACAGACAATTATCAAGTAAAACGTTACTTTCTTGGAGAGTAGAACGTATTATAATTCATACAGTACTTATTTTTGTTTTGGTGATGACAGGATTTGCTTTATATACTTTCTTTTCAGGTGCAAATGAAATTATCGGTATTAAAACACAAACAATTCAAGATATTTATGGTTTTTTAATCGGTGCTATTTTTGCAGGTGTAATTGGTACAGGCTTCTATCCTATTTTTGGAAATCGTGTTTGGTGCAGGTTTGGATGTCCTTTAGCTGCTTATTTAGGTTTTATACAACGTTTTAAATCTCGATTTAGAATTACAACAAACGGAGGGCAATGTATTTCTTGTGGAAATTGTTCTACTTATTGTGAACAAGGAATTGACGTAAGAGCCTACGCTCAAAAAGGCGAAAACATTGTACGTTCTAGTTGTGTTGGTTGTGGAGTTTGCTCGGCAGTTTGCCCAAGAGGAGTTTTAAAATTAGAAAATGGTCCTGAAAAAGGAAGAATTAATCCAACTGAAATATTATTAGGAAACCATGTTGATTTAATGGATTTAATCAATAAAAAATAAACTATTCATCTTCTTGTTTTTTATTTCGATGATGATATTTTCGCAAAAAACATATCAAAAAAATATTTTGAAAATGATAATTTGAAACAAGAAGGCTGGATTAAAAATTCTTTTACATCTGATTATTGGAAATTTTACTATAAAAATGGACAATTAAAAAAAGAAGGTAATTTTAAGCAAAATCGCTCCGTAAAATATTGGTATTTTTACCAACAAATTAGAACAATTGAAAAAGTAAAGTCATTTTATTGACAAAAAACAAAGGAAATGGTGGTTATATTATGATAGCAAAGGAAATGTAAATCATAAATGTTAATTAAAAAGTAACCAGAAAAATAGGTATTGTTTGCGCTATTATGATAAAAAATTAATTCGCGCCGAAAAATATCAAGCAGGAAAAAAATAAAAGAATGGACAAATTTAAAATCTTTTAAAAAAGAAAATAATTTGTTCGATTTAAGATAAATGAAGCAATCAATTAAAGTGATTATTCCTGCTTATAATGAGCAAGATTCTATCGCAAAAGTTATTAACGATATTCCATCAATTGTTGATGAAATAATTGTGATTAGTAATAATTCTACAGATGCCACAGTTGAAAACGCTACAAATGCAGGTGCTACTGTTCTACAAGAAAACAGAAAAGGCTATGGATACGCTTGTTTAAAAGGTATGGATTATATTGCTTCATCAGAAAAAAAACCAACAATTATTGTTTTTTTAGATGGTGATTATTCTGATTATCCTGAACAATTAACCGAACTTATTACTCCTATTATAGATAAAAATATAGATTTTGTAATTGGTGCTCGTGTAAAAGAATTACAAGAAAATGGCGCTATGACACCACAACAAATATTCGGAAATTGGTTGGCTACCTTTTTAATGAAATTACTTTTTGGAGCAACATTCACCGATTTAGGGCCTTTTAGAGCCATTAAATACGATAAATTACTATCCTTAAATATGGAAGATAAAACCTATGGCTGGACAGTAGAAATGCAATTAAAAGCCCTAAAACAAAAGTTAAGCTACATAGAAATTCCAATGAAATATAGAAACAGAATTGGCGTTTCAAAGGTTTCAGGAACAGTAAAAGGTAGTATATTTGCGGGCATTAAAATTTTAAGTTGGATATTTAAATATAGTTTTAAATAATGATTATACAGTATATTATAATAGTAGTTTATGCTATTTCATTGATTTTAATTTTTATGTATGCTTTAGCACAATTAAACCTATTGTTTAATTATTTAAAAGCTCAAAAACAAAAAGATAACGCTCCTAAGTTTAATTTCTCAAACCCTGAAGAAATTCCTTTTGTTACCATACAATTACCTGTTTTTAATGAACTATACGTTATGGAACGTTTATTAACAAACATAGCCAAAATAAAATATCCAAATAATAAGTTAGAAATTCAGGTTTTAGATGATTCTACAGACGAGTCGGTAATTTCAACTGCAAAACATATAAAAAGGCTTCAAAAAACAGGGTTAGATATTGTGCATATTTGCCGAAAAAACAGACAAGGATTTAAAGCAGGCGCCTTAAAAGAAGGATTAGAAGTTGCTAAAGGAGAGTTCATAGTTATTTTTGATGCCGATTTTTTACCATTAGATGATTGGCTTGAAAAAACAATTCCTTATTTTAAAAATCCTGAAATTGGTGTAGTACAAACTCGATGGGGACATATTAATAGAAATTATTCTACCTTAACTAAAATTCAAGCTTTTGCCTTAGATGCACATTTTACTTTAGAACAAGTAGGTAGAAATAGTAGAGGTCATTTTATCAATTTTAACGGAACAGCAGGTGTTTGGCGTAAAACCTGCATTTTAGATGCTGGAAACTGGGAAGGTGATACTTTAACTGAAGATATTGATTTAAGTTATAGAGCACAACTTAAAAACTGGAAATTTAAATATTTAGAGCATGTTGAAACTCCGGCTGAACTTCCTGTTGTTATTAGCGCTACAAGAACGCAACAATTTAGGTGGAATAAAGGTGGGGCTGAAAATTTTCAGAAAATGTTAAAAAGCATCATTACCAATAAAAATATATCTATAAAAACTAAAACTCATGGATTATTACATTTACTAAACAGCTCTATGTTTACCTGTATTTTTTTGGTAGCCGTTTTGAGTGTACCTATGTTATATATAAAAAATGAATATGCTCATTTAAAGCCTTTTTTTTATATGATGAGCTTCTTTGTATTAAGTTCAGTCATCTTTTTTATCTGTTATTGGTTTATGTATAAAAAAATATATGGTACTGGTTTTAAAAATTTCATTAAATACATAGGTGCTTTTTTTACTTTTTTCACCATAGTAATGGGTTTTTCTTTACATAATACTATTGCGGTTTTAGAAGGACATTTTGGTAAAAAAAGTGAGTTTGTTCGTACGCCAAAATTTAATATTAAAAGTATTAAAGATGGCTGGAAAAACAATAAATACATTCGCACAAAAGTTTCTATAAACGTTATTATTGAAGGTTTATTAGCTTTATATTTTGTTTTTGGAATGTATAGTGCTTTTATTGTTGGTGATCAAGGTGGTGATTTTGGGTTGTTTCCTTTTCATTTAATGTTGTTTATTGGTTTTGGATACGTGTTTTTCAAATCAATTTTTTCAAAAGCATAATGCTTTTTTCGAAAAAACACAACACAGTACTACTAACTGTTATTAGTAGTGTTCTTTATTTTTATACTGCTTACTTTTTAGAAAGAGCAAACTTTTCAATACTGCTTTTTTTATGGTGTGCATTATTTGGTAGCACTTATTTTTTATGGAAAAAAAATCAACATAATTTTCAACTTTTAGTTGGAATTTCTATTTTATTTCGGTTGATTTTCCTTTTTGCAACACCCAATTTATCTCAAGATTTTTATCGTTTTATTTGGGATGGAAGAATGATTTTAGAAGGCTTAAATCCATATTTATCATTACCTGAAAATTTTATAGAACAACAAAAATATCCTGTAAATGAAGCCCTTTCTTTATATAAAGGAATGGGCGAAATGAACGGAAGTCATTATACTAATTACCCTCCAATAAATCAATTATGTTTTTTAATAGCTGCTATTTTTGCTAACAAAAGTATTTTAGGTAGTGTAATTGTGATGCGAATAATTATAATTCTAGCTGATATAGGAATATTATATTTTGGAAAAAAACTCTTAGAAAAATTAAAGTTACCTATTCAAAACATCTTTTTTTATGCTTTAAATCCATTTATCATAATAGAAATGACAGGTAATTTACATTTTGAATCTGTAATGTTACTTTTTTTAATTTGGAGTTTATATCAATTACAACAACAAAAATGGATATGGGCAGCTTTACTATTAGCCTGCTCAGTTACAGTAAAATTAATTCCTTTGTTATTTTTACCACTCTTTTTTCAATGGTTTATAAAAAGTGATACTCATGTATTTTTTAAAAATAAATCAATAAAAAATATACTATTAGATGTCAGCATACTAAAATTAATAACCTTCTACGGAATTATTTTTATTATAATCATTGGTTTATTTTTACCATTTTACTCACCTATATTGACTTCTAATTATTCTAACTCTGTTGGGTTATGGTTTAGAAATTTCGAATTTAATGCTAGCTTTTACTATATATTTAGAGAAATAGGCTATTTGTTTAGGGGGTATAATGAAATAGTTATTATTGGACAAATAACTCCTTTTTTGACTGTTTTATTTTTAATGATAATTACCTTTTTAAGGAAAAATAAATCAATGATCGAATTAATTACAGCAATGTTATTCGGTTTATCTTTTTATTATTTTACAACAACAACAATGCATCCTTGGTATATAGCAACACTTTTAATACTATCTATATTTACCAAATATCAATTTCCTATAGTATGGAGCATAGTGATAATTTTAAGTTATCAAGCGTATTCAAATGAGCCTTGGAAAGAAAACCTGTGGTTTATTATTTTAGAATATACAATTGTTTATAGCTACTTAATATGGGAGTTATTTATAAAAAAACCCACTCAAAAAATTGAGTGGGAAAAATTGCTATGAAAAAGAAAAAGTAGTGGTTTTAAAACCACTACTCAAATATATATATAAAATTTTTAATATAAAAAAAATTATATTTTAATAACTTTATTATTATTTAACAAATACTTATCATTACTTTCAATACAAACGGCCTCCCCTGCCTCATTAAACTCTAATCGATGACCGTATTCACTTACCCAACCTATTTGTTTTGATGGGTTTCCTACAACTAAAGCAAAAGGTAACACTTCTTTAGTTACAACTGTTCCTGCACCTATAAATGCATATTTACCAATAGTATTACCACAAATTATAGTTGCATTAGCGCCAATACTTGCTCCTTTTTTAACAATTGTTTTTAAAAATTGATTACGCCTAACGATTGCACTTCTAGGATTAATTACATTTGTAAAAACCATTGAGGGGCCTAAAAATACATCATCTTCACAAATAACACCTGTATAAATAGATACATTATTTTGAACCTTTACGTTGTTTCCTATAATAACCTTTGGAGAAACAACAACATTTTGTCCTAGAGTACAATGATTTCCTATAGTACAATTAGGCATTACATGGCTAAAGTGCCATATCTTAGTACCTAAACCAATAGTACAATTATCATCAATTATTGCTGTTTCGTGTGCAAAAAAAAGTTTTTGTGTATCCATAAAACAAAAATAAAAAACTTAACCTTAATAGTTCAAGTTTTTATTCTACTTTAAAAGTAATAGGTAAAGTGTATTTTACTTTAACAGGCTTATCATTTTGTTTACCTGGTATAAAATTTGGTATTTTACCAATAACATAATTAGTTTCTTTTTCTAATTTTTTATGAGGGGCTCTAATTTTTATATCGGTAACAGCGCCTTGTTTATCAATTATAAATTGCGTAATAATATTATATTTTCCTGAACTTAATCCTACATCTTGAGCAATGTCTGAATTAAAATAACGCTGAATATGTTTATTGATTTTACGCTCAAAACATAACTTATTTTCCTCTTCAGATAACTCTTCGCATCCTTTAAAAATGGGTACTTTTTGAACATTTTTTATAGATATAACATTATCTAATACCTTTTCGGTTACTGGTTTATTTTTTTTAACAGGTACAGTATTAATTATTGATTTACTTTTATTAAAATTTTTAACTACCGTTTGAATTACAACTTCATTATTTTTAACAACTTGAGGGGGTATAATTGTTTTAACTTTTCTTTTTTTAACTACTGGTTTATTTTTTTTGATTACAATATCACGCGAAAACCTAAAGGCTGTTTCTTCAAAATTATGATACGGTATGGTAATTTCGGCTGTTTTTTTTTCTGTTTCATATTCTAATGAAACAAAAACAATAAATAATGTTAACACTAAACCTAATTGTGTAAAAATTGAAGAGAATTTCTCTAATTGTTTACTTGGTAATTTCTTGAATTTTTTCATAATTATAATTATTTAAGTTAAAATTATGTTAAAACAAGAAACATGCCATTAAAAAAAGCAACCCGTTTTAGATTGCTTTTTTAATTTTATTTAAAATACTTAATTACTCTACATTAAAAGTAATAGGTAAAGTATATCCTACCCTTACAGGTCGCCCTCTTTGCTTACCTGGCTTCATTTTTGGTATTTTATTTGCTACACGAATAGCTTCTTTTTTCAACCTTGGGTGTGGTGCTCTTGCATTTACATTTGTAATAGAACCATCTTTATCTATTTTAAATTGAACATAAATTCTTTTCTTACCTGGAGTTAAACCTAATTCACCAGCCAAATCAGAGTCAAAATTACGCTGTACATGCTTTTGTAATTTTTTATTTAAACAAGCTTTTTTTTCTGCCTTTGAACCTGTACATCCTGGAAAAACAGGTACTTCTTCAATAATAGAAAAAGGTACATCTTCTACTACTTCTTCAATCTCCTCTACTTCTTGTATATCTTCAACCTCTACGGCTTCAGATTCATCAGTTTCAGTTGATTCAATTACAGTTTCTTCAACTTCTTTTTCATCCTCTACTACCTTAATTTTTTCTGGTGCTGGTGGTGGTGGTGTATTTGGTTTTGGTTTTGGTGGCTCAATTTGAAGTTCAATTGTTTCTTCTTCAATTTCGGCAGCCATATTAACAACTCCTAAATTTCCATATTCTTTATCATATGTTTTATTTTCTATTGCAACATATGTTACAAATAAAGCTAAAACCAAACCTAACTGCATAAACAGTTTACTATAATTTTCTAAGTTTGATTTTGGATTTTTCTTAATTTCCATCCTAAGTGTTTTTTAATAGTTTGCTAATTTAATTAATTTATTCTAACTTTTACAAGCCAATCTTTAAATAGCTACATTTTTCTTAAAAAAATAAAATATACAATATAGGCTATTAAAATACCCGTCGTATTTGCTATTACATCTAAAACGTCTCCAGTTCTGTATGTAGTGAGTGTAACTTGAAGAGCTTCAATAATTATGCCGTAAAAAAAACAGCAAAAAACAATAATAAATTGATTAGTTTTTGTTTTACCAAAAGCTAGTAACCATATAAAAGTTAAAAAAAAATAAGCTATAATATGCTCATATTTATCTATATTTTTAACTTGAATAGGTTGGCTTCCAATTTTAATTAAGCTAAGAATAGCAATACTAATTGTTACTAGTATTGCTATTTTTTTTAAATTATCCTTTAATAAGCTCTTTATATGCTTCAGCACTTAACAAATCTGCTATTTGTGAATTATCTGATAACTTTACTTTTATCATCCAACCTTCTCCGTATGGATCAGAGTTTACTAATTCTGGTTCGTCTTCTAACTTTTCGTTAAACTCAACTACCTCTCCTGATAAAGGCATAAAAAGATCTGATACCGTTTTAACTGCTTCTACTGAACCAAAAACTTCTTCAATATCTAAAGCATCATCTAAAGTATCAACATCTACATAAACGATATCTCCTAATTCACCTTGCGCAAAATCAGTAATACCTATTGTAGCTACACCTTCTTCAATCTTAACCCATTCGTGGTCTTTTGTAAATTTTAATTCTGATGGAATGTTCATTGTACTGTTTTTATTGTGTTTGTTTTAATTTCCTAAGTTATATATTATATTGATTCCTGCATTTATAGACTGCCTTGGAAACGTTGTTGACACCGCATATTGAAACGTTTGATGGTTATAATATAATGATGCTGTTAAACTACTACTTAAATTATAATCAGCAATAAATTTTAACCCAAATAATTTTTCACCTCCTGTTATTTGACTATTTTCTTTATCAACACTACGTATTAAAGTTAAATTATCTCTTAAAGAAACATCTGCTCTTAAATTAATATCTCCTTTTAAAGTTTCTTTTCTTCCTGTAAACCTAGTTACAAATTTAACATCTTTAATTTTATAACCAAAGCCAAAAACATATTCTGTTCCTTTTATATCTGTTAAAGTATTATTATTAAAGTTTAATGTTAAACTTCTATCTCTTCTTACCTCTCCTTTAAACGAGAATGAATTTTTCATTCTAAAATCAACTTTTATTAATGGAGAAAATTCATCTATTAAAGTTGCTGACGAAAGTAATAGTTCTGGATGATAATTACCAGAATTATTTGTATTTGTTGGCGCAGAAGCATCATATTGTAAATTATTTGTGTAATTACCCAGTGTGTACGATGATTTATAACCGTGAGATAGCGTAAAGGAAGAAAATGTTTTTTTAAACCATTTATACTCCATAAGCCCATTAAAACGTAAAGTCCAATTTGGTATTGGTATGTTTTTAAACATATTTGTACTTACTGATGCTGCACTAGTACCTGAATATGCCGCAATAAATGCTGGTAACATTACTTGCTGTCCTGATGTTTTAAAACCAGCTCCTGCTGTATTTGTTAATCCAGATGCAGCTGCTAATCTCTCTGAAATTGTAGTCCTATTTTCTAAGAAATTTTTATATAATTGTTCACTATCTGTAAAAACAGTACCTAACATAAAATGACTTATACTATAGTCACCTGTTTCAAATGCTTTAATTTTAGGATCTTGCTCAAAACCTCCATTTCCATCAGATATTACATCTAATTGCTGGCTTAAATTACTTGTTTTAATTCTATTTCCTCTTAAATCAATTGTTAAGTTTTTAAAGGGTTTTACAGATATGTTATAATCTAACTTTTTATAGTTTGTTTTATTATAATTTTTACTATAATAAGGTTGATTTTCATCTGTTTGACTTGTTCTTGTTACTAACCAACCATTTTCAATAGCTTGATTTAAAATATCTGTTTGACTACCAAATACAAACCCTAAACTTGGTGCTAATCCTCCACCGTAACTGTTTCTACCTAAAAGACCTACAGAAGGCTTATACCCTTCTAATAAAGTACCGTTATTTTGAGAATAGCTAATTTTTGCTTTTTTTACAGATGTTAAAACATCATACATTCCTTTCATTACCTTATGAGCTAAAGAAGCATTCTTTTTTAACGTTGCTTTTTTTCTTGTAAAATTAGTTCCTAGAGCTGCGGTTTCTTTTTGTTGCGCATTTTTCTTAGCTCCTTTTAATAATAACTTATCAAGCTTTAAGGTTTTATAAAATCGACCAAAATCAATATTTGCGTTAACATTATGTGTGTTTGCATTTTGAATCATATTACCAACAACATCTGCATAACTTACATTATCACCATTTGGTAACTCTAAACTACTTTGCGAACTAGCTTTCCAATCAAAATCGGCAGTATAAGCATAATCAGCAGTCATAAAACTAAAATATGGCAACTTGTTAAGTGGTAATTTATAGGTTGCATTTAGCTTTTGATGGTAATTATCTGGCCTACCTACGGTAAAAAACTGGTCATAAATTTCTAATTCTTCATCATCTCCAAAACTATCATAAATATAATTATTAGTCGCATTAAAATTTAATTGAAGTGACTTTGTTAAGTCAAAACCAATAGTATAATCCCAATTAAACAAAAATCGGCGCTGAACTAATTCTGGTTGTGCTGTTAACCCTTCTATTAAATTTCTTGATTGTTGTGAGTTATAATTTCTATTAATCCTTGAATTAAATGCTATCGAATTAGGTACAGGGTTAAAATTAACATCTTTTATAAATCGTAAATATTTACTTTGAAATTTTTTTGATTTTTTAAATGGCTCTATAACAAAAGGCTTAAAACTAAAATTATAGCTTGCTCCTGCCATTACATTTTTATTTTCAAACTTTTCAATATTATAATCCTTATGAAACTCTTCATTATGAGCATAGGAAACGGAAACATTTTCTACATCATAAAACTTAGGTTGCTTCTTGCTTTCTGGATTTTTATTCTTTTTAACGTTGATAAAACTTATACTTTTTCTACGTGTGTAATCTTGTGCGTTTTTACTGTTAGGGTTTTTATCTAAAGCATCTTTTAATTCAATATCTTGAAATTGCGGATCGTATTTAGGATCTCTAAACTCCTCTCCATAACTATAACTCATAGGCAACTGTATATGCCATTTTTTTGGCATCATTTTACCTAACTGAATATTAGTTGCAACACTATATTGTTTAATTTCTTCAATACTTCTTTGTTGTACTCTATCTTCAACATTTCCAAAACCAATGGTTGACATTCTTCCTGCTAAAGATATATCCATTACATCTGCAAGGTTGGCATCAGCATTTACAACAGCAGCCCACCCACCTTTATTATCAAAACCTACTACTCGTAATTCATTAAACCAAACCTCTATACTTTTTTGGTTGTTTGAGGTATTTTTAACACCTAACATTACGGTTCTTATTTGAGCTAATGTAGGATTCCCTTTAACCGATATTTTTAAACCATTTGAACTTACCAATGAAAAAACTTCGTTAATACTTGCGTTAATAGGTCGCTCTATTTTTAAATTTGCTAATTCCTCTAATGGAATTTCTAAATTATTTAATTCAGGCCATACTTGATCTGAAATAGGCTTTGAACCTATGTTTTGTTTACTATATACTAAAGGCTTTTCTATTTCATAGTAATTATCATTCAAATCAGTACCTAAACGAATTATTGCTACTGCATTAGCATCTTCTTCTTGTGCTGCTAACCCATCAGGATCTTCAGCATGTAAAAACATACGCATTTTCTTATACCTACGCATGTCTATACTTATATTTTTATAGATAGTTCTTAATGAATCTGCAGGTAAATCTGTGATTTTAATTGTTACAGATTGCTCATTTTGACGCTGTATTCTATTAGTTCCTTGTAGCTGCTCTCTTTGAATACCTGGTGGAAGCTCATATCTTTCTTGATTTTGCTCAATACTTACAACTCCAACCTCAAAATTATTAAGTTGAGTGTTATCTAAATTTACAGGAGTACCTGTTTTTGGAAACGTTTTTGTATACCTACGCCAATCTCCGCGAACTAATTCAAGTTCACCAAACCTTAAAACTACAGGCATTTTAAATTCAGTCAAAAACATTCTTATAAAACGAATACTATTAAAATCGGTAATTCCATTAATTGCCTTAGCATCATTCCTAACAGGTATTCTAAATTGATACCACCTAGGGCTTATTTTTTGTCCGTTAGCTAAAGTAATTTCTTCACCTTCTTTAACATCAATAATATGATTTTGCCCTTTTCTTAAATCACTTTGATTTAATGAAACCTCATATTCAAAGTAACTATTAACAGGGTTCATTGTTTGATCTTTATTAATATCTTCAGTATCAGGATATGCTGTTGATGAAGTTGGATACGATTCAGTTGATTGTGCTGCGGTCGGAGAATTTCCTTCTGTACCGTTAAAATTTTTATATCGAGATAAAACTGATGGACTTGATGCTTCAATAGCACCTCCTCTAAAATACTGAAAATTATCTCCAGCAGGGTCAGTTCCAAAAGTAGCTATTTGAGTATCAGTAAAATTATGACGTTCTTTAAGATGTGTTTTTTCATCATCATCATTTAACCCATCTAAACCTATATCTTGATTTGTTCTATGTTCGTTATCGTTATCAAAAGCATATAAAATAGATGGATTTATTGGTGTATTACCCCAAGTTGTTGAGTTTACATTTACTCCTGAATCTTTATTTCCATCTTCTGGCAAACCATTTTCATACTGTTTTCTACCATCTTTTAAAATATCTTCAGATACATTTCCTAAGTTAATAAATAATTTACCCACCTGATTGCTTATATCTTGTGGATTTATATCCGTAGGTAAACCTTCGGCCTGTGTTATTGAATAATTTTGATATGGATCCATTAACCAAAACTGAATATACTCTACATTGGCTTGTTCAAAATTATTAGTTGTTAATGGTCGCATAATCCCCCCCCAACGCTCTTCAGAAGTTTCGGGGTTTACATTATAATTATAAGGTCCTCTTTCTGTCGGATAATAGGCTAAATCTAACGTTCGTACTAAGTTTTGTTGCGTAATATCTAAATCGGTATTTGGAAATAATTCATTGTACCTAATTTGACGAACCTCGGCTCTTGATAATTCATTCTCATCAATATTACTAGGCCTGTTTCCACTACCGTAAAATAACTGATCAATATTATACCAAGCTATTTTACCTCTATTGTAGTTATATGATAAATCACTTACTCCCCCATTAAAACCAGGTGATTCAGGTGTACTTGCTAAAAACCATTGTTGTGGTGAACTTAAATTAATAGGTATTTGAGAAGCTTCAAAATCATCTAAATAAGATGTTGCCGTTCCATCAATATTAATTCCGCTTGGAGATCCTGGTAATAAATAAGCCATATCTGCTCTAACAGATACGTTTGAAGGCACATCTGTTTCAACAAATGGTAGTTTATTTGCTAATTTTGTTAAATAAGGAACTTCAGAAGAATAATCTAAATTTAAACCTAACATAGTATTATCAATAGGTTCTCCACCAAAATTCACTTTTGGTGTAATTGGTTTTTCACTTACATTTAAATAAGTACCTCCTAAGGTAAATTTTTCAGAAAAACGATGTTCAATATCAACCCCAATAAAAGTTTTTCGTTGCTGACTAAATAGCGTATTACTTTCGGTAGTTGCATTAATTGGTATTCCTGACGCCTCTAAACCTGGGTCTAAAATTTGAACACGCCCTAGCTGATAATCTACTACATAATCAATACCCTCTACCAATTGTCTGCCTCCAGCAGTTACACGAACTGAACCTCTAGGTATATTAAACCCTCCTAATGATATTCCTCTACTTTTTTCTGACTTGAAATATCCTTTTAAAAAGAATTTATCTTTATTCTGATATTCATTTTTTGCCTGAATTTTAGTAGTCAAGTACAACTCTTCAAAAAGATACTTCTCTTGATCTGTAGAAGAAGTAAGTACATCTTTTAAATCATTCCCAAAAGGTTCAGGTTCAGGAAACAGTACATACCCACTTTGAGAATTTACAGTTATTCCATCTACATAATCAAAAAAACCATCTCCTATAATTTCATTTGCGGTATTCTTTACAACGTATTGACTTTGATCTAATTTATCTAAATTAAATATTCGCAATAGTGGTTTATCTGTTACCCCTGTTGTTGATGCTTTTTGAAAAGTGTTTTGCAAAGTTCCTGTTGTATCATCTCTATACAATAACTCAAAACGGAAACCTTCACGTTGTAAAGGAAAAGCACCTAATGCATATACATTTTTCATCATTAAACGCCAAGTAGGAAATGCTTCTCCAAGGCTTGTAGCCGTAGCTGTATTAGGACGTACTGTGTTTAAAATTTCACTACGTAATAATTTTACCACTAAATTTGAAGGCGCTATAACTCCATCATTAGAAAATTCACCTACTTTAAATACTGTTTCTGAACTAGAAGCACCTACAACGGTGTACTCATAAGCTACTGCTAAGACTTCTCCATCGTTTAATCTTCTATTTAAAGATATAAAACCTAATTGATTATGTACTTTAAACTCATTAGTTTGTAATTTTCGAGCGTTTTGTAAGTACGAATAATTATATCCTTGTTTTGGAGTAATTCCTAATGAATTAATAGCCACATCAACCTTTGCTACATCTCTAATACCTGCATCGGTTTCAGCTAATAATGAGTTTAAATTATTAACTCCGTTATAGGGTAAAATTTTTGAATTAGCAGCTATAGCTCCAGGAGTTGTAATAATACTTGTTGGATCAACCTCATTAGCATCATTAGACTCCCCTAAATCGGCAAGCGCAACAATACTACGATAATCAGTTACGTTTTGATTTCTGTTAGTTATCCAAACCTCTACTCGGGTTATATTTATTGGACTATTAACTAATGGATAATTACCTAAAGCCTCTTTATAATTTTCTCTAAAATATTGCCCTAAAAAAAAGTGTCTGTCATTATCATAATCCGAAGCTCTTAATTCAAAAGGCTCAATAGTAGCACCTCCTTCTGAAACCACCGTTTTGGTTTGAGAGTTTTGCTGTGAAAACGCTGCTGTTATATAAGTTTTACCAAACTGTAATTCTGTTTTTACCCCAAATAATGTTTGCGCCCCATTTATTAACGAGTTTTTTATTGGCATACTAATATTACCCGCTTCAATATTTCTTATAATATCATCTTCAGTTGGCGTATATTCTAACTTAATAATATTTTGAAAATCGAATGTAGATTGTGTATCATAATTTGCAGTAACCTTTAATCGAGTACCAACTTTTGCTTGTAAACTAGTACTTATTTGCTGATCAAAATCAAACGTAAAACTACTTTGGTTTTCAATAGAAATTTGTGGGTTCTCATTATTTTGATAAATACCTCCTAATTTTATATTTACTTGTCCGGTTGGATTTACCTCAACGGTATTACCACCAAAAACAGATTCAAAAAACTTTGAATTTACATAGTATTTTGGCAATAAATTTTTTCTAGCTTTTTTATTTCCTTTTTTTCTTGAGTTTGTAGCATCTACTTTTTCTTTAAAATAATCTTTCAAATCGTTTTTTAAACGATACTTTTTATACTCTTCTGGAGTCATAAAAATAGGTGTTCCAACATAATAATCACCAATTTTTTCTACCAACACAAATTTATTTATAACCTCATCATATGTAATAATTTTTTCTGATGGATTATTTAAAAAAAGACTTCCATTTTGAGTATTATTAAAATTATACTTAAGTGGTATAACGGTATCCTTTCTTATAAAATCTTCTTTCTTTTTCGAAACGTTTTGCGAAAACAAAACAACACTTACCAATAAGGTAAGTGTTGTTAGTAATTTATTAATGACTGTTTTTTCCAACCCTTTTTATAAATTTTTCAACGCCTGCTTTATCAGTGTTTCAACACTTGCTTCAGGTGTTTCTTTTAATATATTTGCTATAACTTTTTCTGCCTGCTTACGTAAAAAACCAAGTACTTCTAATGCAGATAACGCTTCTTCTTTATTTGTATTGTTTTGAGTAATTGAAACTTCATTTAAATCAAAAATCTTTACAATTTTATCTTTTAAATCAACAATAACGCGTTGTGCTGTTTTTATTCCAATTCCTTTTACAGATTGAATTGCTTTTACATTTTCTGAAGCAATAGCTTGTTGTATTTCTTCAGATGTCATTGATGATAACATTGTTCTAGCAATACTTGGACCTACTCCTGAAACAGAGGTAAGTAACCTAAATATTTCACGCTCTACTTTATTAAAAAAGCCATACAATGTATGAGCATCTTCTCTAATAGATAAATGAGTATACAACAACACATTTTCATTATCAGGCAATAATGAATAGGTGTTTAAAGAAATGTGTAATAAATATCCTACACCATTACAGTCAATTACTGCATTCGTTGGACTTTTCTCTACAAGTTTCCCTTTAAGTTGTGTTATCATTTAGGTAGTTTTTAACGCATCTAAAATAGACAAAATATTTAGTTTAAAAATATTAGTTCTTATTTTTTCTTTCTTTATTCTGAGCGTCTACAACCGCTAATGCTGCCATATTAACCATTTCATCAACACTAGCTCCTAGTTGCAAAATATGCACCGGTTTACTCATACCTAATAAAATTGGACCTATAGACTCTACTCCATCTAGCTGTTTCATTAACTTATAAGTAATATTTGCTGACTCTAAGTTTGGAAAAATTAAAATATTTGCTCTTTTACCGTTTAATTTTGAAAAAGGAAATTCTTTTGCTAACAACTCAGGGTTTAAGGCAAAATCAGCTTGTAACTCTCCATCAACAATCACGTTTGGGTGATTACGATGAATATATGATACCGCTTCTCTTATTTTTTGAGAACTTTCAGCTTTTGATGACCCAAAGTTTGAAAAGCCTAACATAGCAATATGAGGTGTTATGCCAAACATTCTTGCTAATGATGATGTTAGCTGACTTATTTTTGCTAAATCTTTTGCGGTTGGATTTATATTAATAGTCGTATCTGCTAAAAACATAGGCCCTTGTTTAGTTAGCATCATACTAGTTGCTGCTACACGAGTAACTCCTTTGTCTTTTTCTATTAATTCTAGCATTGGCTTTACTACAGATGCGTATGACCTAGAATAACCAGTTATTAAAGCATCTGCTTCACCAGTATTCACCATCATTGCTGCGAAATAATTTCGTTCACGCATCCATTTTTGAGCCTCTAAAAAGGTAATTCCTTTACGTTGTCGTGTTTTCCAGAAAAAATCTGCATATCTATTTCTTCTATCTGTTTCTTCATCTGTTTTAGGATCGATAATTAAAACCTCGGCATCAAAACCAAGCTCTTCTTTTAGTTCTAAAATAACATCTTTTCTACCTAATAAAATAGGGATTCCTATTTTTTCATCAGAAACGCGCTGTGCAGCTTTTAATACATCTATATGATCTGCTTCAGCAAAAACAACTCGTTTAGGATCTTTTTTAGCTCTGTTGTGTAGTAAACGTATTTCTTTATTACCATTACCAGATCTATCCATTAATTCTTCACGATATGCTTCCCAATCAGTAATTGGTTCTTGAGCAACCCCTGATTCCATAGCTGCTTTTGCAATAGCTGGAGGAATTTCATAAATTAATCTTGGATCAAATGGTTTTGGTATAATATATTCTCTACCAAAAGAAAGGCTTACCTCATCATATACAATATTTACTTGCTCTGGCACAGATTTTTTAGCCAAATCAGCTAAAGCATGTACTGCTGCCATTTTCATTTCTTCATTAATTTTAGTTGCTCTAACATCTAAAGCACCTCTAAAAATAAATGGAAAACCTAATACATTGTTTACCTGGTTTGGGTTATCTGATCTTCCGGTAGCCATAATTATATCATCTCGCGTATCTATTGCTAACTGATATTCAATTTCAGGATCTGGATTTGCCATTGCAAAAACAATAGGATCTTTTGCCATAGCTAACAACATAGCAGGTTTTACAACATCTCCTTTTGACAACCCTATAAAAACATCTGCATTATGCATTGCTTCTTCTAAAGTATTTAGGTCTCTATCAGTAGCAAATTCTGCTTTTTGAGATGTTAAATTATCTCTATCAGCTCTAATAACACCTTTGCTATCACACATTACTACGTTTTCTCTTTTAGCACCTAATGCTAAATATAAACGTGTACAAGAAATAGCTGCTGCTCCAGCTCCATTTACTACAATTTTTACATCTGCAATATCTTTACCTATAATTTCAAGTGCATTTTTTAAAGCTGCTGTTGAAATAATAGCCGTACCGTGCTGGTCATCATGCATTACAGGAATATCTAATTCCTCAATTAATCTTCTTTCTATTTCAAAAGCTTCAGGAGCTTTAATATCTTCTAAATTAATTCCTCCAAAGGTTGGAGCAATTGCTTTAACAGTTTCTATAAATTTATCTACATCAGTAGCATCTACTTCAATATCAAAAACATCAATATCTGCAAAAATCTTAAACAACAATCCTTTTCCTTCCATTACTGGCTTAGAGGCTTCAGGACCTATATCTCCCAACCCTAAAACAGCTGTCCCGTTAGAAATAACAGCTACTAAATTTCCTTTCGCTGTATACTTATAAACATTATTTTTATCTTTTGCTATTTCTAAACAAGGTTCTGCAACTCCTGGAGAATATGCTAATGACAAATCGTGCTGTGTCGCATATTTTTTGGTAGGCACTACGGCTATTTTCCCTGGTTTTGGCTTGGCATGATATAACAAAGCTTCACGTCTTTTTCTAGAATCACTCATAAGTTTCGTTGTTGTTTGTTTGAACTCACAAAGATACGTTTTTGTTATTTAGTTAAAAATTAAAAATATGACTAAAATCATATTTTGAAAATAATTTTCTAAAGAAATTTGTATCCCTTTTAAAATTTAAAAACCTTTTTTAATGAAAACTCCCCGAATGCAAATAATTAACGAAGAAGTAAAATGGGATAAAACTCAAACGATTGTTAGTAAAACAGATACTGTAGGAACTATTCTTTACGCTAATAAAGCATTTACTGATGCTTGTGAATATAATGCTATTGAATTAATTGGAGAACCACACAACATTATTAGACACCCTGATATGCCAAAGGTTGCTTTTAAAGCATTATGGAATGCCTTAAAAGAAGGTAGAAACTACCATGCTATTGTTAAAAACCTTACTAGAACAGGTAGGTATTACTGGGTTATTACTGATTTTACTATTGATAAAGATGAAAATGGTAAAATTACAGGATATACAGGGCGCAGAAAAGCAGTACCTAATAGTGTTATTGAAAAAATTGAACCACTTTACCAAACTCTTTTAGAAATTGAAAAAATAAAAGGTGAAAAAGCAAGTGAATTATACTTTGAATGTTACTTGAAAGAGGAAGCTGGTAAAAGTTATGATGATTTTGTAGTAAATTTATTTAAAGAAGAATCTTTAAATAACGAAAAAAACAAACAAATAGCCTCTACTCCTAAATTAGAAGAAAATAAAATAAAAAAAGGTTTAAACTGGTTTTTCTTTGGCGACTTTTTATAAGTAATAAAAAGACATCATAATTCTTAAAAACAAAAAAAATATTTTATAGTTTTATTATCTTTTACTTAACAAATAATTACTGAACTTTGCTTGTTGTAATACTTACAATATAAAATCACTGTTCTCATGAAAAAAACATATAAAATACTGTTAACTATATTTGTTACACTAATAGTTATACTAATTTTAACTCCTTTTTTATTTCAAGATAAAATTGTTTCGTTGGTTAAAAAAACTGTGAATAACAACATTACTGCACAGCTAAATTTTTCGGATGCGAGCCTTAGTTTGTTAAGAGATTTTCCGAATGCTTCTTTACAACTTTCTGATGTTTCAATTATAAACGAAAAACCTTTTAAAGGAGATACTTTATTATTTGCTAAACAAATTAATTTAGAACTAAAACTTACCGAGTTATTCAAAAAAACCTCAGAGCAACTTAACATTCAATCATTTTCTATTGATGATACATACCTTAATATTTTAGTCAACGAAATTGGTATTGCAAATTATGATATTACAAAACCTTCGGATGTAAAAATTGAAAATACTGATGAAACCCCTTCTAATTTCGGGCTTTCTATAAATTCATATGCAATTAATAATGCTTTGATAAAATATCATGATAAAAAAGGAAAACTAAAAGTACAATTAACTGATTTTAATCATAGCGGAAGTGGCGATTTTTCTCAAACTAATTCAGAGCTAAACACCAATACATCAACATTAGTTTCTTTTGAAATGGACGGCGCTTCATATGCTAAAAATCAAAAAATAACTTTAGATGCTATTTTAGGAATGGATTTGGTTAATAGTAAGTTTTCATTCTTAAAAAACGAAGCTAAACTTAATAATTTACCTTTAATATTTAATGGTTACGTTCAAATAAACGACAATAATCAAGAAATTGACCTTAGCTTTAAAACGCCTTCATCAAACTTTAAAAACTTTTTAGGGTTAGTACCTGAAACATACACTAAAAGTATTGAAAATGTAAAAACCAGTGGCGATTTTAGTGTTGCAGGAACTGTTAAAGGACTTGTTACAAACAACACTATTCCGCTTTTAGATATTAGTCTTAAATCGAATAACGCTTCATTTAAATATCCTGACTTACCTAAAAGCGTTCGTAACATTAATATAGATGCACAAATAAAAAACACCACAGGATATATTGATAAAACATTTGTAACTATTAACAAATTGTCTTTTAAAATTGATGAAGATATTTTTTCAGGAAATGGAAACATTTACAATATAACAAACAACCCAACCGTTGATGCAAAAATAAACGGAACCTTAAATTTAGCAAACATTAGTAAAGCATACCCTGTTGATTTAAAAAACAAATTGCAAGGTGTTTTAAAAGCTAATTTACATACCAAATTTGATGTAAAAGCAATTCAAAACAATATTGTGAATCGTATTAAAAACGAAGGAGATATTGAGGTAAATGATTTTGTTTTTTCTTCAGATGATTTAGTAAACCCAATTACCATAAAAAACACAAAAATAAATTTTACTCCAACACTAATATCTCTAAATAAATTTGATGCTAAAACTGGTAAAAGTGATTTAAATGCAACTGGTAAAATTGAAAATTTATTAGGTTTTTTACTTGCTGATAAAAAACTACAAGGAACTTTTAATTTAAACTCTAATAATTTTTATTTAAATGATTTTATGCAGGAAAATACTACTGCTAATAAAGATAAAAAAGAAATAGATAAACAAGAACAACCAGCTGCATCATTAAAAATACCTGCTTTTTTAGATTGTACCATTTTAGCAGATGCAAAAACTGTTTATTATGATAATTTGACACTTAAAAATGTAAAAGGAACTTTGTTTTTAAAAGATGAAAAAGCAACACTTAAAAATGTAAACGCAGCACTTTTTAACGGAAACATTTCTTTAAACGGTACTGTAAATACTAAACAAAACATACCTTCTTTTAATATGGATTTAGGGATAAAATCATTTGATATTGCACAATCTTTTAAAGGATTAGATTTACTGAAATCAATAAGTCCGATAGCTAGTGCAATGAATGGTAATTTAAATTCTGATATTAATTTGTCAGGAAATTTAAACAACAACTTTACCCCTATTTTAACATCTATTTCTGGTAAAGCATTGGCTGAGCTATTAAACACAAAAATTGATGCTAAAAACACTAAAGTTTTAAGCTTATTAAGCGATAAGTTATCATTTATTGATTTAAACAAATTAGATTTATCTGATATTAAAACACAACTTACTTTTGATAAAGGACAGGTAACCGTAAAACCTTTTAAATTAAAATATAAAGACATTGATATAAATGTTGGTGGAAGCCACAGTTTTGACCAAAACATCAATTACAATATAAATTTAAATGTACCTGCTAAATATTTAGGAAGTGAAGTTCAAGGATTACTTTCTAAAGTAAGTGCAAAAGACCAAAATATTACAGTACCAATTACAGCTAATATTACTGGTAATATGAAAAACCCCTCTGTAAAAACTGATATATCATCATCAGCAACTAAATTGAGTCAAAAATTAATTCAACAACAAAAAGACAAATTAGTAAATAATACACTTGAAAATTTACTAGGAAATAAAAAAACAGATTCTACTAAAACAAATACCACTAAAACAGAAAAAGCAACAGAAACTGTAAAAAAAGTAACTGATGTTTTAGGTGGTTTATTTAGTAAAAAGAAGAAAAAAGAAAGTAATTAAACCTTAGTATTCCTTTTTAAATTAAAAGTTTAAACACTCTAAATAAAACATTTAACAGGTTTTAACAGTTAGTTAAAACCTGTTTTTTTTATGTTTACAGTAAAAAATGAAAAGAGTAATTATACTGTTATTTGTTATTTTTACTAATATAGCCATTGCTCAAATTAAAGGAAAAGTTATCGATACAAATAATCAACCTTTATCTTTTGTTAGTATTTATTTAGAAAATACAATTACAGGAACTACTACAAATAATAATGGTGATTATGAATTATCAGTAAATAAAAAAGGAGAATACACCGTTATTTTTCAACTTTTAGGATACAAAACAATTAAGAAAAATATTATTGTTAAAAATTTTCCTACCACTCTAAATATTATTCTTTCTGAAGAAAAAGTTACTTTAAATGAAGTTTTAATTTCATCCGAAGAAAACCCTGCAAATAAAATTATTCAAAATGTAATTGCTTCTAAAAAGAAAAATACAGCTAAATTTTCTCAATACACAGCCGACTTTTATTCTCGAGGATTGTTTAAAGTAAAAAATCTTCCCAAAAAATTTTTAGGCAATAAAATTGATGATATGGGCGGTGGTTTAGATACTACAAGAAGTGGAATTGTATATCTTTCAGAAACCATTTCTAAAATTTCATATCAAAAAAAACCAACAAATTTTAAAGAACACATTATTGCCTCAAAAGTTTCAGGAAGTAATAACGGAATTAGTTTTAATCAAGCTAAAGAAGTTGACTTTAACCTTTATAAAAACTCTTTTAATTTAGCAGATGCTCAAATGATTTCGCCAATTGCTAACGAAGCTTTTAATTATTACAAGTATCAATTAACTGGAAGTTTTTATGATAAAAACAAAAAATTAATCAGTAAAATAAAATTACTTCCGAAGAGAAAAAACGATCGTGTTTTTAGCGGATTTATTTATATATCAGAAGATGATTGGGCTATTTATGGAACTGATGTTTTCGTTACAGGTGCACAAGCTAATACACCTATGATTGATACTTTACACGTCAAACAAAGTTATAACTATTCGCTAAAAAACAAAGTTTGGATTCCTGTTACACAAACAATCGATTTTAAAGCTGGTATTTTTGGTTTTAATTTTAATGGACGCTTTTCTGCAGCTTATTCAAATTATAATTTCATACCTAATTTTACTAAAAAATCATTTGGTAATGAAGTTTTATCTTTTGCTGAAAATGCAACAGAAAAAGATAGCGTTTATTGGCATAAAATTAGACCTATTACATTGACATCCGAAGAAAATGCAGATTATAAATTAAAAGACAGTATTAAGACTATTCGAAAATCTAAAAAATATTTAGATTCTACAGATACAAAACATAATAATTTTAATCTTATAAATATTATTTCAGGATATTCTTATGATAATACTTATGATAAATGGAATATCGATATTTCTTCACCTATTGAAAATTTAAACTTTAACACTGTACAAGGCTGGAACTCTTCTATTGGAATTAAATATTCTAAAAGAGTCAACAAAAAAGGAGAACGATTTAATATTGGTACAAAAATAAATTATGCTTTTTCTGATAAAAAAGTACTACCAATAGCAAACTTTTTTTACAAATGGAACAATACAAATAAACCTATTTTAACTGCTTCAATAGGTATTACTACTTCACAATTTAATGCTAAAAAACCTATTTCTAAATTTTGGAATACCATAAGTTCTGTATTATTTGAAAGAAATTACATGAAAATTTATGAGAAAAAATTTGCTAAAATTGCCTTTTCAAAAGAAGTAATCAACGGCATTCGTTTCTATTCTTCCTTAGAATACGCAGACAGAAAACCTTTATTTAACACAACCGATTATGTTATGTTTCCTAAAAACGATGTTAATTATACAGCTAACAATCCGCAAGAGCCTGCAAATTTCACAAATTCATTTACCCCACATCAAATGTGGTCATTTAACTTAGGTAGCAATATAAATTTCGAACAAAAGTATATGTCATATCCTGATAGGAAATACAATGTAGAAACTAATAAATACCCTACTTTATTTGTCGGATATACTAAAAAATTTGGTTCAGGAAATACCACATTAAATTCTGATATATTCTATTCTCAATTAACTCAAAAAATGAATTTAAGTAATTGGGGAGAATTTAAATATAAAGCTAAAGGAGGCATATTTTTAAAGAAAAAAGATATTCCGTTTATAGATTATGTTCATTTTAATGGAAATCGCTTATTAATTGCTCCAAAAGATAATTATTTAGATAACTTTTATATGCTACCTTATTATCAATTAAGTACTAATGATAAATATGGAGAACTGCATGGAGAATATAATTTTAAAGGTGCTTTACTAAGTAAAATTCCATTAATTAATAAATTAAATTTTCATTTAGTTACTGGCGCAAAAGGATTATTTACAGCTGAAAACAAACCTTATTCTGAATTTGCTGTTGGTTTAGATAACATCGGTTTTGGGAAGTGGCGTTTTTTACGTGTCGATTTTACTAAATCTAATTTTAATGGAAAATCTGAAAACCGTGTACTATTTAGAATTAAATTGTAATTTTGATTTATGAAGACAAACGTATTACTTTTTGGTATTGCTACAGATTTAATAGGAAGCGCTTCTTTAGAAGTAACACTTCCTATTAATTGTACTGTTAGTGATTTTAAAAAATTACTTGTAAAACAAGAACCTAAGTTAGAGAGCATGAGCTCATTTGCTGTAGCTATTAATGAAAGTTATGCTAAAGATGATGTTATAATCAAAGAAAACAGTACAATTGCTATTATTCCACCTGTTAGTGGCGGCTAAAATATTTTTTATAATTTATACCCAATACTAAACAATACCACTCTTGGCATAATATAAGTTTTAGAATCGGTAATTAAATAATCAGAAAAACTATTACTTTGTTTAAAAGCGGTATCAAATAAATTTTGACTAGTGAGTTTAAATAACCAAGGGCTATCTTCTTTTTGATAAGATAATACAGCATTTGCAATTTCATATGTATTATAAATTTCTTGATTTTTATAATTATAAAGTGTATAATCAAAATTAAATATAAATCCTTTTAAAAAATCATAATCAATATTTACGTATGGTTCATTGGTGGTAAATTTTGATATTGAGTTACTTAATGTATAATTTCCAATAGCTGTTTTAAACCCAATTTCTAATCTTGGAAAATTATCATACAAGGTTTCAAAGCCTACATCAAAAGAATAATTATCACTTTTATTAGTTGTCAAAGTAGTATTTATTTTCTGCGTAAAAATTGAATTACTATAACTTCCTGTCAGATTATATCTTATTTTTTTGATACGCTTTTTAAGTGATGCTGTAGCACTCCAATTTTTATTAGGGTTATTTAAAATTTCGGGAGATATAAACCTGTTTATTCCATCAAAATTAACTAAATTACTAAAACCTTTAATTTTTTTTATATAATTAGCACTAGCATGTAACATTAAACCTCTGTACATACTAAAACGACTGTACCGTATACGTGCCGAATGAAATAATTCGTTTTCTAACGTTGAATTTCCTTTAAATACTGAATTATACGATTGTAAATAAAAACGATTAGCGAGTTTAGAAGCATCAGAAAAATTAGTTTTTAAATTATAATTTAATTCCACTTTTTTCGATTTAGTAAAGGCTATTTTCATTAAAAAATCAGGTAATAAAACCCATTTATTTTTTTTAAAATTATTTTCTTGACTTACTTTCCAATTATAATTATGCAGATACGTACCTTGTTTAAAAGTAAATATTCCGGTTCTAAACTTATAATGTAATCCTGCAAAAAAATCGTTATGTTTTAAAACAGTGTTATTATTAAAACCTTCTTTTGAAAAATTATTAATTGTAGTATTATCTAATATTTGAAAATTATCACTTATAAATTTTTCTTGTTGATATGTATTTCCAACAGTTGTATACATATGATGATTGCTATTTAACACCCAAAAATGTTTAAAAACGGTATGTAAATAGTGTTTTTCGGTTTTATTTAATTGATGAAGTTGTAAAAATTCTTGATCAATATTTAAAGGTTGAATAATAGGTTTAATTCGGGCTAAAAAAGGCTTTGAAGCATTCCAAAAAGTAAGTGGATTATTTTTATCAAAAGTATAATTTACTACAGATGAAAAAGTATGTTTTTGTGATTGTTTTTTATGCCATTCTATATTTTTAGTTACATACCAAATATCATTTTCTTTGATAGTATTTATATTATCCATCTCCGTATTTATTGTCGATAAAATCGTTTTATTATTATTTAGAGTTGATTTTTTAACCTGAGTTCTTACATACCACTTTTCTTTAAAATTAGGTGTATATTCAAGGCTTAATTTACCGAATCCTAAAATATTTTTTGAAGTAGTTTCATTTTTTGTTTCTTCTAAAAAAGTAGTATATTGATTCAATCCTTGCGTAAAACTATTTGTTAAATTATGAGAAAAAATAGCGTATCCCGAAACATCTAATTTACTTGCGACTGTTTTTGTAATGTTTAAAGCCGCAAAACGCTGGGTACTTTTCAAAACATCTTTATTTTCTAAAAATTGTGATAAATCACCACCTTTCCAATTAAAATTACTGTTAAAAACAGCATTTACGCCTCCTTGAAAATTCATATAATCATCAAACGTAAATGTTTTTTCTCCTATATTATTGGTATTTCCTATAAAATTCACATTGGTTTTAGGCGAATAATAAAATAAATTGGCATTAGCTTTATAAGAGGATTCATAACCAACACCTGTTCCTGCTTCAACATCACCAAAAATAAAATTTTTCTTATCTTCTTTAAGTTGAATATTCATGGCCATTTTATCAGAATCTGTGAAACCTTTTAAAAATGATACTTCATTATAATTATCAATAACTTCAACTTTATTAACAGCATCTGCAGGTATATTTTGAACACCTAATTTTGTACCGCCCCCAAAAAAAGCTTTTCCATCAACCAATAATTTGGTTACTTTTTTACCTTGTACGGTAACTCCTCCGTTTTTATCGACTTCAACACCTGGTAATTTTTTAAGAATATTTTGAAGTTTACGTTCGCTACCATTTACAAACTTATCGGTATTATAAATAATGGTGTCTTGTTTTACTATTATTGGTAATTCTATAATAACTTCGTCTAACCGATTTTTAGCTTCTTTTAAAATAAAATTTTTAAGCGTATTTTCTGTCGGCGTAATTTCGAAAGCTATTTTTTCATAGCCTACATAACTAATATCAATAGTATATGTTTTATTTTTAACAAGTTTCAAACGATACCTACCTTGCTCATCAGTAATAGCAAAACTGATGTTTTTACTAACATCAGTTGGCTTTGCAATAATATTAGTATACGACAATGGGCTTTGTAAACTATCTTTTACAATTCCTTTAAGAACAATATTTTGAGCATTTAAAGTAAAAATAGATGCAATAACTAGCAAGATTAATAGTACTTTTTTTAACATCTATTTTTATCTTTTTAATACCCTTTATTTTTCTTGAAATTACCCATCGCTTCATCTAACATTTGATTCATTTCTTTGCGAGTAACTTTTTTTCCTTTTGTTATTTTTGTTATTTTTATATTCTTCTTCGGATTTAAATTAATTTTAGTAGCTGTATATCTCAATCTACCTTTATTTACTTCTAAAATTAAACCAGGTAAACCAGCAAGTCCTACAGGACCAAAAGAAGCATTTATTTCAGGGCAATACCAAGCTATAACAGGATATTCTTTCATTTTACCTTTCTTTAGTTTTCTCTCTATTGCTGTAGCTTTATAACATAAATAAATTCCTATTTTTTTTGTTTCATTTTTTAACTCCCATTTTAATGGTTCATCTGTTATTAAAAAATCTTCTCCAAAAGTGTTTTTTTCTGATAATATATTGTTTTCATCGTTATAATACTGTCCTTTACCTTCAGGAATCAAAGCCATTCCCGAAAACATATTCTCTTCTATTATTAAAGAAGGTACAACTGAAAAAGTACTTGCTGTTCTAGTAAATTTCAATTTAAACCTAATTGATTTTAAAACATCAATAGTTTTTTCTTCAATCATTTTAAACTTAGCAAAACTAGGAGTTTTATCCTTATCTTTTGTAAATATTTTTTCTATATAACTTTTTTCATATGTTATAATTCCTTGTTTTATTATTTGACTTTTTACTGTTATTGTAAAAAAAACAATAATTAATAGTGCTTTTATTTTCATATTTAAATTTATTTAAAAACTAGTAGCATAAAAAATTATGCTACTAGCCTTATTTATTTTAACAAAAAGTACTATAATACCAATCAGTAGCTGTGTAACTTCCGCCAAACATTGAGCCGAAATTCAATGCGTCCGTAGCACAATCACCTTTTGGACCTTCACTTACTTCACTAACAACTATTTCACTAGTATTCGCATTTACAAAACTACCTGTAGCAAACACCATTGCTACTACTAAAATTGCCTTTTTTATTTTTTAAATTTTAAAGTTTATTCATTAATTTTTACTCCTTGATATTTTATAAACAAGGATAGTACATCAAAAAAATTAAAAAGAAAAATGCGCGCAATTTATAAACATTCTTCTTCTTTTTACTAGCTAGCAGGTACTAAAAAATGATCTGTTCTTTAATACTCTTATAAAATTATAAAATTTTTATTTAAAAAATGTTAACGTTTTAAGGGGTAACCCTATTTTGAAATAAAAAAATAAAAACGTTAACAAAATGTTAAAAAATAAAAAACACTTAAAAATAAGTAAGTACCTGCTTTTAAGTGTTTTAATTATGATACGAAAAGTACTAGTATTAAGCTTTTAAATACCTACTAACAAAAAAAGTTCCGAAAGGTAAAACAGAAAGTAAACAAACTATTCCGAAAGTTTTAGCATTCCAATTCAACTCAAACTTTAACATAATTGCCATAATTATATAGGCTACAAATAACAATCCGTGAGGCATTCCAAGCATTTTTACATATTCTGGGTTTCCTTGAAAATACTTAATAGGCACCGCTATAAAAAGCAATAATAAATAAGAAACTCCTTCTAATAAACTTACTATTTTAAAAATATTAATCATGTGTTTGGTTAAAAATTGGTTAATAATGATATTGAAATATTTTGTCCAGGAGCTGATACTCCTGAAGCAAATTCTTTATAATGATTGTCAAATAAATTAGTACACTGTGTTTGTATTAACAAATTCGAATTTACAATATACTTTGCATATACCCCAACATTAGTAAAGCTTGGAGTACCATAGTATTTATCAGTAACTTCTACTGCATTTTTATTTATAATTGGTGTTTGTTCGTAGTTATCAATA
Source organism: Tenacibaculum aestuariivivum (assembly GCF_964507685.1). Lineage (GTDB taxonomy): Bacteria > Bacteroidota > Bacteroidia > Flavobacteriales > Flavobacteriaceae > Polaribacter > Polaribacter aestuariivivum. The sequence goes on along the minus strand of NZ_OZ208414.1, from coordinate 1,711,526 downwards.
CCCTCTTCTAAATTATAATCTGAGATATTTTTTTTAGCATTAAAAATAAAATTAACTCCTGTTTGAAACTTATTATTTGAATAATTTAACTCAAAACGACCAAATAGTGGTGGTATTGATGATAATGGCAAATCAGTATCATATGACCTTCCTTTTGTATATGTAAAAGAACCTGATGTTTTCCAATGTCTAGAAAATTTTCCTTGATAACTTACCGTTACACCCGTTATATAAGCTGTTCCTTTATTTACATTTGCTACAGTAATTATATCTTCTCCTTCATAAGAAATTTTAGGACTACCATTTAATATAAAAGCTTCTCGATAAATATAATTATTCAGTAAAGTATAATACATATTTGCACCGATTTGAAACTTTTTATCATTAAAATATTTTTGAGCACCAATTTCGGCATTGTAAGCATGTTCTGGTTTTAAGCTGATATTTGGCACGGTCACTTCCTTATTTTTTTCTCTAACTTTTCCAACATCATCAATATTTGGCGAACGAAATCCTGATGATAATACAGCGTTTAATTGCCAATTTTTAACAGGTTTATACACATAACCAGCAGTTGCAGTTAATGCGGTATTGTTAAGACTAATATCATTGTTAGGTAATTTTATAAATGTTTCATCCACCCATCTAGCATCTAATTTCGTGTTGGTTAATCGAATTCCTGTATTTAAAGTAGAATTTGAAGTAATATCTTGGCGATAATCTAAATACATTGCAGTACTAAAGTAACTACTGCCTCCATCAGGATAGCGAGATTGTACTACAAAACTATCATTAAATCCGTTTATTTTGTCATCTATAATATTTAATGTTTTTCCATAAGAATTAGACTTCACATCATTATAAGTAACTTCAAAACCATAGCCTAAATCGCGTTTTTTTGCTAATGGAACCATAAAATCTGCATTTACACTAAAAACATTTACGTCTTCAAATTTATACGATCGTTCAATGCTATTAAATTTTCTTTGAACACGACTTTCTTCAATATTTTGATATGCAAGGGTAACTGTACCCTTGTTTAACAATTTTTTATTCGGACGTATTTCTAACTGAGATGAAACTAATAAACGGTTTTGAGGACCGTAATACCATTCTGCAAACTTTAAATTACTATCTTTCAACTCCGTTAATTTATCAAATCTTGGTATATCTGATGATGTTGAGTATTGAATATTGAAGTTTAAATCAGTATTTTTTGATAAAGGAATAAAAAACTTTTGAAGAAAATCAGTTTGACTAAACCCTGTATTTTTCTGCAAATTTACATCCTTATTTTCCTTCGGATTATCAGTATAGTTTCCGTTTAAATTATCTGAATAAAAAAATACTTTACCCCAATCATCAAAACCATGAGTGCTATTTTGCCCCATTTTTAAATCACCAAAACTACTATGGGATATACTTGTTAACGATGCCCACTTTTTAAATTGTAATTCGGCTGTTAACGAATTGGTCACTTCATTATTTACACTACTATATCGTAAAAAATTACTTCCTTTAATATTTTGTTCGCTAGATATTTTTGGAGCTTTCGTATAATAATGAATTACACCTCCAAGTGCATCAGAACCATAAATAACAGATGAAGGTCCAAAAACCACTTCTGTTCGTTCTAGTAAATTTGGATTGACTGTAATTGAATTTTGTAAATGCCCTTTTCTGTATATGGCATTATTCATTCGTACTCCATCAACCACCAACAAAACACGGTTACTTTCCATTCCTCTAAGCACAGGACTACCTCCACCAAATTGCGATTTTTGTATTTTAACTCCAGGAATACACCCTAATAAATCTGCCGAAGTTTGTGGAGATATTTTTTGAATATCTTTTAATGAAACTACTGCTATTTGCTCAGCTATTCTATTAGCTTTTTCTTTATTTTTAAAAACAGAAACCACTATTTCATCTAATTTCTCAGAATATTTTGATAAATAAACTTGACAATTATTTTGCTGTAACGTTATTTTTTTTTCTTCATATTCGGTATAACTAACATGTGAAAAAATAATAGTTTCAGCAGTTTTAAAATCAGTAATAGAAACAACACCTTGAAAATTACTAACTGCTACTGTTGTTTTATTTTTATTAAAAACCGTAACATTATTAATTCTTTTACCTGTTTCAGCATCAATTATAGTAAGAGTTTGTGAAAAAAGAACACCAAATGTAAATAGAAAAAATATTGTAATAACTTGCTTCATAAATTAACTAAATACGGTTTCTAAAATATTTAATGATTTTGGCTCTCTAAACCCCTCTAAATGTAATTCAAAATATAAAATTATAGCTCTAAGTATAATTTGTCTTTCGTTTTTATGGTACGAAACTGTATTTATTGCATCAAAATTTATGCCTAATAACCTCTTAAAAAGAGTTAAATCATTTCCTGTTAGTGATAATTTCTCATACTCGGCATCTACAAACCGTCCTTCTAGTAAATTGAAAGCTGCTTTATGAGACTCAGAAACATCAGGATAAAAACCTAAAAACCTCGATAAATTCAACAAAAACAGTAAATGAAAATTAGCTATTTGATTATGTGTATCTAACCAAATTAAAGCTGTTTCAATATACTCATACAATACTTCATTTTTTTCTTCCTCTTTAATAATACTTGATAGTATTTCTGATAAAAAAAGCACAATGGTTTGTTTGACTACAGAGGTATATATATGTTCATAAGGATTAATAACTTGCGCTTCTCTTATAGAGTTTAATGCATTTTTATTATTATGACTGGCCTCAATAAGTAATTGGTTTAATGGCTGAAAATAAGCTTTTTTAAGCTTTCCTTTCTTAGATTTTAAAACACCTCGTATCATATACGATCGAATACCTTCCTCTAAAGTAAAACACTTTACAATTAAACTAGTGTCGCCATATTTTATAACACTAATAACAATTGCTTTTGTTGTAATTAATGCCATTAAATTGAAGTTTTTAATAATTAATAACTTCAAAGGTATTTAATAATAACTACAAAAATGATACATTCGTAAAAATTTGACTCAACTTTTTATGGCTTTTGAAATAGAACGAAAATTCTTAGTAACATCCAATCAGTATAAACAAGTAGCTTATCAAAAAAACTACATAAAGCAAGGTTTTTTAAACTCTAAAAAAGAGCGTGTTGTAAGAGTTCGTATAAAAGATAATACTGGTTTTTTAACCATTAAAGGTACTTCTAATAAAAGTGGTACAACTAGGTTTGAATGGGAAAAAGAAATTGACTTACAAGAAGCAAAAGAGTTATTAAATTTATGCGAAAAAGGTATTATTGAAAAATATCGTTATTTAGTAAAAGTTGATAATCATACATTTGAAGTTGATGAATTTTTAGGCAAAAACAAAGGCTTGCTTGTTGCTGAAATAGAACTAGAGCATGAACATGAAAAATTTTGTAAACCAAATTGGCTTGGCACTGAAGTAACTGGAGTTATTAAATACTATAATTCTAATTTAAGTAAACTTCCTTTTTCAGAGTGGTAAAATTACACATACATGTATATAGCCCAAAAATGACTAAAACTTCCTAAAAGTACAAACACATGAAAAATGGCATGATTATAAGGTACTTTTTTAATAGAATACAAAATAGCACCCACCGTATAAAAAACACCTCCTATAATTAAATAAAATAAGCCGTTGTACGGTAAGTTATTTATTAATGGTTGTATTAAAAAAATTACTTGCCAACCCATTATTAAATATAAAGCTGTTGACAATTTATCATACTTTCCAGTAAAAAAAAACTTTAAAACAATACCTATTAAAGCAAACAACCACACAAATACACATAAATACCAACCTGATTTTTCAGGAAGTGTTACTAAACAAAATGGTGTATAAGTTCCTGCAATTAAAACATAAATTGCTGCATGATCAAAAATATTAAGTCTTCTACGAAGTTTAGGTTTTTGGGCTGCGTGGTAAAAAGTAGATGCCGCATATAAAATAATTAAACTCAATCCATAAATACTAAAGCTAGCTATTTTAAAAAAGGATTGATAATTTACCGATTTTAAAATTAAAAAAGGCATCGCTATTATTGCTAACAATAAACCAAAACCATGGGTTAAAATATTTAGTTTTTCTTCGGTACTACTATAATTATTATTTATGTACTCGCTCATTTCTTAATCGATTAGTATCTTTCATATACAACTTGTCATTTAATAATTCATTATATAACAAATCAAAAACTTTTTTATTTAAAACTTTTTTATCTTTCATAATTAAACCTGACACTTCTATAAAAGGTAATTGTTTTACTCTAAAAACACCTGGGTACCCCTTGTAAATATTCCAAGAAAACAAACGTTTTCCATCAAAATATACTTGTGGCACAATAGGCATTTGGTACTGTATTGCTAAATTAAATGCTCCGTTCATAAAAGGAGCTAAAATAACATCTTCAGCAGGCACTAATCCTTCAGGAAAAATAGCAATACTTAAACCAGTATCTAATCGTTTTTTTATGTGAGCATATACTTTTTTTCTACTTGCAGGATCTTTTCTATCTACCATAATAACTGCTTTTTTATAAAAAAAACCAAATAAAGGTAGTTTTGACAACTCTTTTTTGCCTACAAACAAAATAGGATTTTTACTCGATGCAATCATTATCCATGGATCTAATAACGAAGTGTGATTCGCAATAAAAATATAACTTTTTTCACCTTCAATTTGTTGTTGTTTTTCAAACCTTAGCCTAAAACCCATTCCATAAATTAAAAAAAATGCCCAAATTCTTATTAATTTCCAAAAAGTACCATAATATTTTTCATCTGATAAAAGTATTAATACAAAAGGCGACATAATAATAACCGAAATCATCATCAATAAATAAAACCATAAACGCCAAACAAATCGAAAAGGAAAAAGTATATATTTCATATATGCGAATGTAGTAATTTCTTTCTTTTAACTAATTTAAAGCTTATTTTTGCTATTATAAAGCAATGGTAAACATTGCTTATATAATTTTTTTAAACAGATACTATGTCAAGAATTTTAACAGGGGTACAAAGTACAGGAACTCCACACTTAGGAAACTTATTAGGTGCAATTTTACCAGCTATTGAAATGGCTAATGATTCTAAAAATGACTCATTTATTTTTATTGCAGATATGCACTCGTTAACACAAATTAAAAACGGCACCGAATTAAGAGAAAACACCTATAGTGTAGCAGCTACCTGGCTTGCCTGTGGAATTGATATTACTAAAACTGTTTTTTATCGTCAAAGCGATATTCCTCAAGTAACCGAGTTAAGTTGGTATTTAAGTTGTTATTTTCCGTATCAACGTTTAACACTAGCCCATGGTTTTAAAGACAAATCTGATCGTTTAGCAGACGTAAATAGTGGTTTATTTACCTACCCTATGTTAATGGCCGCTGATATTTTATTATATGATGCTCAAATTGTTCCTGTGGGTAAAGACCAACTACAGCATTTAGAAATGGCACGTGATGTTGCTAGTAGAGTAAATAATATAATAGGTGACACATTAGTACTACCTCAAGGAAAAACCAATGAAAACACCAAATTAGTTCCTGGTACTGATGGTGAAAAAATGAGTAAATCAAGAAATAATTTTATTAATATTTTCTTACCAGATAAAAAATTACGCAAGCAAATAATGGGAATTCAAACGGATAGTAAAGCACTAGAAGATGTTAAAAACCCTGATACAGATAACGTTTTTGCTATTTATAAATTATTAGCTTCGGATGCTCAAATTACTGAAATGCGTGCTAATTACGAAGGCGGAAATTACGGTTACGGTCATGCAAAACAAGCATTATATGAACTAATTATTGAAGATTTTGCTGAAATTCGCACAAAATATGCGTATTACATGGAAAACAGAAATGAAATAGATAAAGCATTATCAATTGGTGCCGAAAAAGCCAAAACTGTGGCTACTGATGTTTTACAAAGAGTACGTAAAAAAATAGGGTATTAATATTTTTTTTTAATATTTCCATAAAAAAATCTGAAGTAAAATTTTACTTCAGATTTTTTTATGGAAATATTAAATCTGCAATTTATTATGGCGCAGGATTCGGAATTAAAGCATGAACAGCTTCAATTTTGTTTAAAATTTCTTCGGATAAATTAATATTTATCGAATTGATATTTTCTTTTAACTGAGGCATTTTTGTTGCGCCAATAATATTACTGGTTACATATGGCAATTGATTAATATATGCTAATGATAATTCAGCAAGTGTTAAACCATGTTTCTCTGCAATTTTAAAATATTCAGAAACTGCTTTTAAAGAACCTTCCGACATATAACGTGCTATAAAACGTGGAAATAATGTTCCTCTTGCCCCTTCGGGATGTTTTCCATCTAAATATTTTCCTGATAAAACACCTTGTGCTAATGGCGAATATGCCAATAAACCGATATTTTCACGCATTGAAACTTCGCTCATTCCAACATCATAACCTCTATGAATTAACGAATACGAATTTTGAATTGTACTCATTCTTGGTAAATTATGTTGCTCAGAGGTTTGTAAATATTTCATTGTTCCCCAAGGCGTTTCATTCGATAAACCAATGTGTTTTATCTTTCCTTGTTTTACTAAATCATTTAAAGTTTCTAAAATTTCTAAATGATTTTCAGCCTCTTTTGCCGATGTTTTATACGGATAATCACGTACACCAAAACAATTTACGCCACGAGAAGGCCAATGTAATTGATATAAATCAATATAATCGGTTTGCAAACGTTTTAAACTTCCGTTAACAGCATCAATAATATTTTGTTTTGTAAATCCGCCAGTACGAATATGTTTAGTATAATCACCACCGCCTGCAATTTTACTTGCCAACACTACCTTATCACGATTTCCTGTTTTTTTAAACCAAGAACCAATGATTTTTTCCGTTGCTCCGTAAGTTTCAGGAGTTGCAGGAACTGAATATAATTCGGCAGTATCAAAAAAATTTACTCCTTGTGATAAAGCATAATCCATCTGTTCGTGTCCATCAGCTTCTGTATTCTGATTTCCCCAAGTCATGGTTCCTAAACATATTTTAGAAACTTTGGTATTTGTATTTGGCAGTGTGGTATATTTCATTTTATCGATTTAATTAACATAAAATTTAAAAGCTTAACTCAAAAATGATAGCTTATTTTAAAATAGCTTCAATTCCTGGTAATTTTTTTCCTTCTAACATTTCTAACATTGCTCCTCCGCCTGTAGAAACATAACTTACTTTATCACCAAAACCAAACTGTTTTACTGCAGCTACAGAGTCTCCTCCTCCAACTAAAGAGAATGCACCGTTTTCAGTTGCTTTTGAAATAGCATTTCCTAATTCAATAGTACCTTTTGAAAAATTTTCTAACTCAAAAACACCTAAAGGTCCGTTCCATAAAATAGTTTTAGATTTTGCTATTACTGCTGCAAAATTTTCTGAAGTTTTAGGTCCACAATCAAGTCCCATCCATCCTTCAGGAATTTTTGTAGTATCTACTATTTGTGTATTTGCTTCATTAGAAAAAGCATCTGCAATTACTGCATCAACAGGTAAGTGAATTTCTGTATTTTTTTCTTTTGCTAATTTCAAAATAGTTAACGCTAAACTTAATTTATCATCTTCAACTAATGAATTTCCGATGTTTCCACCTAACGCTTTTATAAAAGTAAAAGTCATTCCTCCACCAACAATAATGTGGTCTACTTTTTCAATAATATTTTCAATAACTCCAATTTTAGATGATACTTTTGCTCCTCCTAAAATAGCTGTTACAGGCTTTTCTGCATCATTTAAAACCTTATCAATACTTTCTATTTCAGTGGCCAATAAGTTACCAAAACATTTATTATCAGTAAAAAACTGAGCAATTACAGCTGTTGAAGCATGCGCTCTGTGTGCTGTACCAAAAGCATCATTTACATAAATATCTCCCCAATTTGATAATTTTTTAGCAAAAGCAACATCCCCTGCTTTTTCTTCATTATAAAAACGTAAGTTTTCTAACAATAAAATTTCTCCACTTTTTAAATTTGCTACGGCATCAGCAACTTGACTACCAATACAATCATTTACAAATTTTACTTGAACACCTAACGTTTTAGTTACTTCTGCTACAATATGACGTAATGAAAATTGATCTTCTTTTCCTTTTGGTCTTCCTAAATGCGACATTAACACACAGCTACCTCCATCTTCTAAAACTTTAATAATTGTTGCTTTTGCTGCTTGAATTCTTGTAGCATCTGTTACTTCAAATTTATCGTTTAAAGGCACATTAAAGTCTACCCTAATTAAGGCTTTTTTATTTTCGAAATTAAAATCGTTTAGTGTTTTCATATTTTTTATTAAAAAGTGTCGTCTTTTATTTATAATTACAAAAATAATTATTTAAATCTGATTCGTTTGTACTATTTACCTTTTCAAACATATATATTTGTGATTGTTTATTATTTGATATGAACACAACCTCTATAAAAGTAACTGCTGAAAAACTAAATTTACAAGAATGTTATGATTTTGTAGAAGATTCCGCTTGCGGTGGAATTGCTGCTTTTGTTGGAACTGTTAGAAATTCAACCCAAAATAAAAACGTAACTCAATTAGATTTTTCTACCTATAAACCAATGGCAATTAAAGAAATGCAAAAAATTGCTGATTTAGCTCTCGCTAAATTCAGCATCAAAAAAATTGCCATTCATCATGCCGAAGGTTTATTACAAATAAAAGATGTACCTGTAATTATTGCGGTTTCATCACCTCATAGAAATGCAGCTTTTGATGCCTGTCAATTTGCTATTGATACCTTAAAAAAAACTGTACCTATTTGGAAAAAGGAGTATTTTGAAGATGGAGAGGTTTGGGTAAATACACATCCTTAATAAGGCAAATCTGCAGGTTCAATAAAATCAACTTCAGGATTATATATTTCGATTAAAAACGTTTTTATTTCATCCATAAAATCGGCTAGTTTTTCTTCTGTGATTAAGTTATCATTTACACCTCTTTTAGCTGAAAAATTCATCTTCAAAAATCCGCTATTTAAATTTTTAAAGGATATAATTCCGGCCTCTAAAGTATTTGAAAAATCGAATTGTTTGTTTTGAGTATATAAAAATGCATACAACATTACTTGAATAGCTTTATGATATTTTAAGTCTCTAATATTGGTAAAATCAACCACTTTTAATTTAGTTGCATCTACCATTCCTGTTTTATAATCGATAATTCTAATAACCCCATTTAATTGATCTATTCTATCTACTTGACCATGTATTTTTATAGGAAAATCAATACCATCAACTATAATATTAGCGGCTAAATTTTGTTCTGTTCCTATAATTTTTAATTGATTTGTATCATCTTGCAACAATTTTTTCTCATTCATTAAAAAATTCTCTACAAAACGATTTGCAACTTCAAATACTAACCTGTTTTTTCCTTTAGAAATATCTCCATTTTTAAAATGTTTGGTAAAATAAAAAGTAACTAATTTTTTTGTTTTCTGTTGCATTTCAACTACATCATTAACTACTAAAAATTTATTCAAAAAAGGTTTATACAACGCCTCTAAAGTATCATGAACCACAGTACCCATAGTATTTGCCGCAATAGTTTCTTCTACATTTTCAAACTCATTTATTTTTAAAATTTTTTGCTTATAAAATGCTATTGGATTGTATAAATAATTAGTCAAAGCAGATGGAGATATTCCTTTTTTAGCAAGCTCATGTAAACGTTCAAAAACCTGAGTATCTTTTTTAATTACTTTTAACTTTGTAGATGACGTTACTACTTTAGGACTAATTATTTTTTCAGAAACATCATTTCGCATCATTTCTAGTTGTGTAACAAAACGACTTTTTTCTCCACTTCCAAAAACATCATGCTCTGTATTATAGAGTATAAAAATATTTTTAGCTCGCTGTAATAGTCTAAAAAAGTGATACGAAAAAAGCGCATCTTTTTCTTTATAAGTGGGCAAACCAAATTCTATTTTGACATCAAAAGGAATAAAGGTATTTTGCTGACTATTAGCAGGTAATACACCTTCATTTACAGAGGTAATAATTACGTTTTCAAAGTCTAAAACACGGGTTTCTAAAACCCCCATTAACTGTAAGCCTTGAAGAGGTTCTCCTTGAAATGATAAACTTTCAGACTGTATTAATTGTCTAAAAAATTGATGTAATGTTTTTAAATCTTGTACATAATTAAACTCACTATGTAAATTTTGTAACTGTGTAAAAGCAGTGTAAAAGCGAAATAGATATTCTTTCTCTAAATCGTTTGCATTATCTTTTAACACATTTATTAATTGTAATATTCTAGCTAAAAACTCTGCAATACTTGTGAAAGGATTAAATACTAAACTAATAACCTGCTTAATATTATCCTCTAAAGGTAAAATAAAATTATTAATTACCTGTTGCGTTATAAAAGTACTATTCTCTTTAACAATAGTTTCTGAAATAACATCGGCTATATTCTTAACCTCATCAACTTGTAATAAGTTATAAATTGCTGCATCTTTTATAAACCTTACAACATCTTTATAATAAAATTGATTTACTTCTTTTTTTTGTAATTTTTCTTGATTATTAAACAGTTGAAAAATAGCAAAAATCAAACTGGTTGTTGGAATATCTTTTAACGGATATCCCATAGTAATATTTATGGCATCTACACTTGCTGGCAATGAATTTAAAGTTATTGGAAGCAGTGTTTCATCTGCTAAAACTAAAGCTGTATTATTATGGTTCGATAATTTTGATAAAATTTCACCTGCATACTTTATTTGTGTAATATTTTTGGAAGCTCCTATTACTTGAATATTTTTTGATTCAGAAAAATAATCTTTAATGGTTTTTATCGAGTTTTTATCGTAATATTTCCATGTTTTCTTATATTTTCTAAGAAAACTACCCGCTTGATGATTACCTTCATAAAAAGCCTTATCAATATCCCAATATACCTGAGCATTTCCTTGTGTTAAGAATTGTTGAAATATAAATTCTTCTGCTGTATTTAGCGCATTAAACCCTATGAAAAAATATTTTTTATCTTGATTTTCATCAATAAAACTACCAACCTTTTTAGTAGCTTCACGATATAAAACTCCTTGATACCCTATTTTATTTTCAAGTAAAAATTGATAAAAGACGGTATAAAACTTCTCTAATTTTTCCATAAAAGAAAAATGGTCTTTCATTAATTCAGTTTCTTTAAAAGTTCCTTTTACCGACCATTTTTCTAAACGATGAATATCCTTTAAGTACACGAAAATAGCGCTTGGATCAATTAAATGTTGATCAATTTCATTAAAATCTTGTAAAACCGTAAAAGCCCATGATGAAAAAACATCAAATGCATCTGGTTTTTTTTCTATTTTTTTATAAATGGTATAAAAATGAAATAATAATTGAACAGCATCTGCTTTATTTATTTCAGAAATTTCCTCAACAAAACTTCCTATATTAACAACTTGAGGTAAAAAACCTGCTAAAATTTTATTTTTAAAAGTTTCTTTAGCAAACACGCCTGCTCTTTGTGATGGAAGTATAAATACAACATCTTCAAATGATTTAGTGGTTTCTAAAATAGCATCTAACGTTTCAGAAATAAAAGAATTCATAGCTGTTTTTTTATCAACCCAAAATACAATTTTTATCTTATTTTTGACATGAATAAATACTTCATTTTTATAATAATGAATATCAATAACACACTTAAAACAGCCCTTATTCAATCTAATTTGGTTTGGGAAAATCCTACTCAAAATAGAAGTAATTTTCAGCAAAAAATAGAAAATTTACCTGATAATATTGATATTATTATTTTACCTGAAATGTTTACTACCGGTTTTACTATGGAAGCTAATTATTTAGCTGAAAAAATGGATGGCATAACCGTTGTTTGGTTACAAAAACTAGCTGCTAAAAAAAACAGTGCCATTACAGGAAGTATTATTATTAATGAAAATAACAATTATTATAACCGATTACTTTTTGTGCACCCTTGTGGTAAAATTGATTTTTATGATAAAAAACACTTATTTACGTTAGCTGGTGAACATAAAGTTTTTTCACCTGGCAATAAAAATGCTTTAATTAATTTTAAAGGATGGAAAATTCGTGCCTTAATTTGTTATGACTTACGTTTTCCTATTTGGGCTAGAAATACCGAAAACTACGACCTACTACTTTATATAGCGAGTTGGCCCAAATCAAGAATTGAAGCTTGGAATATACTATTAAAAGCACGTGCCATAGAAAACATGAGTTATACAATTGGTGTAAATAGGGTTGGAACAGATGCTTATGGTTATAAATACAACGGAAAATCTATAGTTTATAACACCTTAGGTACTTGCATATCTAAAAAAAGCACCAAAGGAGAAACTTGTATTATTATTGAATTAAATAAAGAGAAGCAAAATAACATTCGTAGTAAGTTTGGTTTTTTAAATGATAAAGATGCTTTTAACTTTAAATAAAAAAGCGACCTTTGTAAAGATCGCTTTTTTATTATATTTATGATGGAATCATCCATTTAAATTCAAACTTTGTATCAGGAACTACAATACGTTCTGTAATTCGATACATTCTGTCTGGTAATTTCATTAAATAATCACGTGCTTTTTCAGCCTCTGGCGTTAATCCTGTAATTTTATCAATTTCCCAAGCAGTATTTAACTTTTTAATAATGTCTACATAATCAAAACCAGTATATACACCTACTCGTTGAGCTACTGTAGAAAAATCATCAAATAAACTTCCTTTTGCTTCAAAAGAATGTCTTAAATGATATGCTGGCATTACTATTTTATGCTTCATCATATGTTGAAAAGCTAACATCATTTCACTAGGGTCAATCTTAAAAATTTGCTTAACAAATTCTGTATATGCTTGGTGATGACGCATTTCATCTCCTGCAATAATTCTAGACATTTTAGCTAAAGATTTATGCCCATGCTTTTTAGCTATTTTACCTACATTTAAATGAGAAATATAAGTTGCTAACTCTTGAAAACTCGTATATACAAAGTTTTTATAAGGATCACTAGCGGTACCAATATCAAACCCATCTGTAATTAAATGCTGTGTTGTAATTTCTACCTCACGCATATTTACTCTTCCTGAAAGGTATAAATACTTATTTAATACATCTCCATGACGATTTTCTTCTGCCGTCCAAGCACGTATCCATTTTGCCCAACCATTATCAGGGTGCTGTGTAATTCCATCTAAATCTAACAACCACGATTCATAAGTTGGTAAAGCTTCTTCTGTTATGGTATCTCCTACCAATACCACCCAAAAATCATCATCTAACTCTTTTGACAATTCTCTAATCTCCTCTACTTCAGTAACAAAAGTGTCTTTTTGCGAGTTTGGTAAAAAATCGGTTGGTTGCCAAATTTTTTCTGCTGGTATTAAAAATTTATCTACGAAAATATCGATGTTCTTTTCGAGCGTTTTCATTACTTCCTTTCGGATATTTTGTATTGACATAAATATATAATTATATTTTATAAGTGATTATAAAATTGATTCTTTAATAGTACTTTCTACACTAGCTATCAACTCATTAAACGGTAAACTACCTACTTTTATTGGCTTGTGTGTTATAATTTTTATAGGACTTCCTAATCCTAATGGGAATTTCCCGTATTTAAATACTTTCCATGAATTGTTAATTGTTAATGGAACAACATATGCTCCAGGATTGTATTTTGTAATCATTTTTAAACCATTTGGTGAAAATGATTTTGGTACTCCTGTTGTACTTCTTGTTCCTTCAGGAAAAATAGCAGCAGACCAATTATTTTTTTCTATTCTTTTTGAAAAACTTGCCAATTCAGTTAATGCTTGTCTTGCATCTTTTCTATCAATTAAAGCAGCTCCTCCGTGTCTTAAATTGAATGAAATACTTGGAATACCTTTTCCTAATTCTTTTTTAGATACAAATTTAGGATTGTATTTTCTAAAATGCCAAATAATAGGCGATATATCAAAAGTACTTTGATGGTTTGATACAAATATTAAACTAGTATTTTCTGGTAAATTTTGCTCGTTCTCTACTTGAACACGAACTCCTAAAATTAATAATGATTGAATTAAAAACCAATTCATAATATTTACAACATTCTGATGTCCTTTTTGACCAAAAAATTTCAGTCCTAACCATTGTATAGGATGAAATATTAATAGTAGTAAAAAAAAGACTACTACAAATATTGATGAGATTATATAACTTAAAAATTTCATTATTATCATTTAACAAGTTGCTAAAATAAAAAATCCCGCGAAAGCGGGACTATATTTTATTAATTAAAACCAATTACTCCAAGGAATTCTTGATAATATTAAAACTAATGCTAATCCGTAAAAAATAGTAAAGGTTTTAAATTTAGCTTCACTTTTAACTTGTTTTTTATGTTTTGACCATCCTATTGTTATCAACACGATAGCAATTATCATCATTAATGGGTGTTCTAATGCTAATAACCTAACGCTAGCATCTTTCATATCTCCTAATCCTTTTTGAAAACCTCCTACAAAATAAACTAAGAAACCTAATAATAATTGAATATGAGTAGTTATTAAACTAAATAAGCCTAAACGAAATTCTTTGTGTGTAAATTCTTTTTTCTGTACTAATCCTACAATCGCATTTATTACCGTAAAAACTAATACGGCTACAACTATATATGCCCAATAAGAGTGTAATGTTTTAATCATGATTTGCTAGTTTTTATTAATTACAAACTTAGTAAATTTTAAGCATAAAAAGCTAGATGCTTTTAAGTGAGTTTTTATATTTTTATTATACTACTTCAATAAAATTTAAACTAATCATCTAGTATTTTCTTTGCAAGTTCTTTACCTAGCTCTACTCCAAACTGGTCAAAAGAATAAATATTCCAAATAATACCCTGTGTAAAAATTTTATGTTCATAGATAGCTACTATCATTCCTAATGATTTTGGTGTTAGCTTTTTAAACAAAAGTGAAGTACTTGGACGGTTGCCTACACATACTTTGTATGGTAATAATTTATTTATCTTATGTAGCTTATTATTTGTTTTTAACTCTAAATGAATATCTTGTTTTGACTTACCATAAGCCAAAGCTTCTATTTGAGCATAATAATTAGCCATTAATTTTTTATGCTGATCTGTTAAACCATGTAAAGATTCTTCAAAACCAATAAAATCTGCTGGAATTAATTTTGTTCCTTGATGTAATAATTGCATAAAAGCATGTTGTACATCAGTACCTGCTCCTCCCCAAATAATTCCACCTGTTTGGTAATCTACCTCTAAACCATTACGGTCTACCCCTTTACCATTACTTTCCATAATTGCTTGTTGCAAATAAGTTGGCAACTTATATAAGTACTGACTATATGGTAAAATTGCCTCTGTTTGAGATTTAAAAAAATTATTAGACCAAATGCTTAACAAGCCTAATATAACTGGAATATTTTTATCAAAACTAGCCGTTTTAAAATGGTTATCTACCTCTTCAGCTCCATTCAATAGTTCTTTAAAATTATCATAACCTATTGACAAGCTAATTGACAAACCTACTGCCGACCATAAAGAAAATCGTCCTCCAACCCAACTCCACATTGGAAAAATATTTTTCTTATCAATACCAAAATTAATAGCTTCTTCAATATTAGAGGATACTGCTACAAAGTGTTTAGCAACATCAAAAACTATAGCCGATTTTAAAAACCAATTTCTAATAGTATTTGCATTTGTTATAGTTTCATCTGTTAAAAATGATTTTGATACTATGACAAATAAAGTAGTTTCTGGATTAAGCTTATTTAGTATTTCAAACACATGATCGCCATCTATATTAGAAACAAAATGTGAGGTTAATCTGTTTTTATAAAACTGCAATCCTTCTACCACCATACTTGGCCCTAAATCAGAACCTCCAACACCTATATTAACAATATCTGTAATTGGTTTTCCTGTAAATCCTTTCCATTTTCCTGAAATAACCTTATTGCTAAAGGTTTTCATTTTTCTTAATGTAGTTTTAATTTTTGGTTTAATATCTTTTCCATCAACTAAAATAGGAGTGTCTGAATTACTTCTCAAAGCTGTATGTAGCACTGCTCTATCTTCTGTCACATTAATTTTTTCACCTAAAAAAAATTTATCAATAGCATCCTTTAATTTAGTTTCTTCTGCTAACTCTAATAATAAATTTAATGTTTTTTGAGTGATATGATTTTTAGAAAAATCAACTTTAAGTTTATTTAAATAAATAGAAAAACGCTCTTTTCTATCTTTATCTTTACGAAAAAGTGTTTTTAACTCATACTGCTCAGCTTCACTAAAATGATCCGTTAATTTTTTCCAGGCTTCAGTTTGAGTTGGATTGATGTTATGTAAAGGCATAATAAAAGTATGATTAATAATTATTTTTCGATTATTGAACTAAAAATCGGAGCTCTTTTAGGAAACTGTATACTGTCTAATTGCTTTTTTAATGGTTTTATAAATTCAAAAAACTTTGGTTTAATTTTAGGATCTAAAGGTTCAGCAGAAGGAAGCTTTTCTCTAAAAGGGTCTACTTGCTTACCATATTTCCAAAATCGATAGCATACATGTGGACCACTCGTGTTTCCAGTCATGCCTACATAACCAATAATAGCACCTTGTTTTACATAATCTCCTACTCGTACATTACGTCGTTTCATATGTAGGTATTGTGTTGTATAGGTACTATTATGTTTAACTTTTACATAATTTCCATTACCTCCTCTTCTTGCTGATTCTATAACGGTTCCACTTGCAGTAGTCATTATTGGTGTTCCATATTTTGCTGCAAAATCTGTTCCTTTGTGTGGGCGAACCCTTCCATAAAGTGCAATTTTTCTTCTTAAATTATAACGTGACGAAATTCGATATTGAAATTTTATTGGCGATTTTAAAAATGCTCTACGTAACATTTCGCCATTTTCGTTATAAAACTCCGGAATTTTATTTATGGAATCTCCTACAAATTTATAAGCATATAAATTTTCACCTTTATGGTTAAATACCGCAGCTTTTACTGCTCCGTAACCAACAAACACAGTGTCTTTTATATATTTTTCTTCATAAATTAACTTAAATTTATCTCCTTTTTGCAACCTATAAAAGTCAAGTGTCCATGCATAAATATCGGCAACTGAATTAGTTAATGTTGCTTTTAAACCTAAGCTATCCATAGTTACAGATAAACTTGATGAAATTTCTCCAGCAACCTCTTTTTCTATCGTTTTTATTTTTTCTCTAACCCTGTAAGCAGATATTATAGAATCATTAAAATCAATAATAGTAGCATCTACATTATTATGCTTATATATAAAAATACGTGCTTTTTGTAAAGTATCTTTAGAAGTAAGTACTGTATATTTTTTTCCTGAACGAATACGCCTAACATCAAAAGTATCTTTAATTGTTGTTGCTATTTCATTAATTTTAGGGTACATAACATGATGACGATCTAAAATAACACCAAAGCTTTCTCCACTTTTTATAGTATCATTAATCATTTTGAAATCATCTAGATTAAAACCATATGCATATACCGGTTTTGGCTTTTCAATTTGTATTGGTTTTTTTATAATTGATTTCTCTTCTTTTTTACAAGAAAAAAATAAACAAAAAGTAAAAAGGAGGAGACTGTATTTTTTCAAAAAAAGTTGTTTAAAATTAAGTTTGCTTGCAAAAATACAAATAATAATTATTGATTATTGTACTTTAACAATAAGTAAACAACTTATTAAGTTTTAATTTAAAAAACGTTAAAAGGATTTGCTAAACCTTTATAAGCGTCTAGTTCTGCTCTTAAAGAACCTACAGATAAAGATGCTTTTATTTTTACAGGTATTTTATTTTGATCTGCACTTATCCAAATAGTAACGCTCTCTTGTGCCTTGAACACTCTACCCGCTTGTACTATTGGCCTAAATTTTTGGGTTTTAACTTTTCCGAATTTTGTTTTTACCGTTTCATTTCCTAAAAAACGTAATTTAAACGGATAACTTTTATTATCAAAAAACATATCTACATTTATTTCTTCTCCAACCTGCATATTTTTAGTATCATAGCTTCTTAAATAATAAAAAGTAGAAATCATATCCTGCACATTTACTGCAGAAACTATAGTATCTTTTTGCTTGATAAAATCTTGAATATATGCTGTGTTTTTTTGTTGATTAAAAGCTATTCTTTTATTTTTTTTATGCCCACCTTCATCTATTTGTCTTCTAAATAAATATGGTTTCCCTGACACTTTATCAAAATATGATTGATAATTGTCATTGACCTTAAAAAACCATTTAATCATGCCTGTAGTCCAACCTTTACCTGTAGCATGAAATACCTTTTTACCTTTTAAACTTTCTTCTTTTAATGACAAAGTAGCGTTACCTGCTTTTAAAAAACCACTATAACTCATTTTAAACTTTAGCCACTCACCATCTTTAAATGTGACGCTTTTTTCTTGTCCAAAAGTAATTAAGGTAAAGAATAATACGGAAATAAAAAATAGTTGTTTCTTCATGATATTCAAACTTATAATAATATTATAGACAAATATTGTTCCAAAATAAAAAAAGACTATTTGAATTTAAAATTCTAACAGTCTTTTTTTATTTTATTTTGAAATTAAAAAACACCCCAGTTTTTTAATTCTTCTTGACTCCATAAATAAGGAAAAAATATTCTTCGCTGATATTTAGGGTGCATATATTTACGCCAACTACTACCTCCGGTAGCCGCTAAATCTTTATCACCACCCCCCAAATACTTACTTGCAGCATTATAATGTGCCATTACCCACTTTATATTTACAGTATAATCATAATGACGCATTGCGTTAATTAAATCTTCATTATTTTGAACCTCTTTAGGTAATTCTTGAAATTTTTTTGACAAATTACAATCATTGTAATCTTCCATAAAATCAATAAAATCACCCATATATTTTTTCTCAAATAATTTAATTAAAATTGATTTTTTTCCTGTTTTATGATTTACACCTGCTGCTTGCCAATACAAATGGTCATAGGCATTTTTAAGCGAAGATGCTCTATCAATAGAGTCTCTATAACGTACATCTATTAAATTAATAAGCTCAGTAGATGCAAATTCTATTTTACGATATTGAGCGCTCTGAAAACCACTTGCAGGAGCCAAAGTGTTACGGAATTTCAAATACTGCTCTACATCCATACCATCTTGCATAACGGTAAAAGAACTACACAACATATCAAAATATCTACTAATACGCATTAAGTGTTTTGAGAATTTTTCAGCAGTAATAGCTTCTTCACTAAGTGAAATTTGATCAATTTCCCACAAAACCATTTTAAACAATAATTCATTTACTTGATGATACATGATAAAAACCATTTCATCTTTTTCTGTTGTTCTAGGTATTTGTAATCCTAATAAAGCATCTGTTTGAATATAATCCCAATAAGTTATTGGTGTACTATGAAGTAATCCTTCTAACATTGTTTCTAACGGAACACCTAATTTTTTGTATTTATCTTCTATTGCTATTAAAAGCGCTTCTTTATCCATTTTTATATTTTATATAAAAATTATTATTAAAATTACCATTTTAATAAGTACATGTACTTATTAAAATGGTAATTTATTTATCTTATAATTACTATTTATAATTATAAAGTTCCTCTTTTTAATTGTTCTCTTTCTATTGATTCGAATAAGGCTTTAAAATTACCTGCTCCAAAACCACGAGCTCCCATTCGTTGAATTATTTCAAAAAATAACGTTGGACGGTCTTCAACTGGTTTTGTGAAAATTTGTAATAAATAGCCTTCTTCATCTGCATCAATCATTATTGATAATTCTTGTAATTTAGAAATATCTTCTTTCATCATACTCATATGTTCTCCTAAACGCTCAGGAATCCCATCATAATATGCTTGTGGTGGCGGTGGTAAAAATTCTATTCCGTTTGCTTTTAATTGTGATACTGTTTTTATAATATCATCGGTAGCAACTGCAATATGCTGTACACCTTCGCCTTCGTAAAAATCTAAATATTCTTCAATTTGTGAACGTTTTGCTGCCTTTGCTGGTTCGTTAATAGGAAATTTAATTCGCCCATTTCCGTTACTCATTACTTTACTCATTAAAGCAGAATATTCGGTATGAATTTGCTTATCATCAAAGGATAAAAAATTTACAAACCCCATAACGTCTTCGTACCATTTTACCCAAACATCCATTTGATTCCAACCAACATTACCAACCATGTGGTCAATATATTTTAAACCAGCACTTGGAGGGTTATAATCTGACTTCCATTCTACGAATCCTGGCAAAAATACGCCTTTATAATTTTTTCGTTCTACAAATATATGAACTGTTTCGCCATAAGTGTAAATACCTGCACGAATTACTTCTCCGTGTTCATCATTTTCAATAGTTGGCTCTAAATATGATTTTGCTCCTCTTTTAATGGTTTCTTCATAAGATTTTCTTGCATCTTCCACCCAAAGTGCTATAAATTTTACACCATCGCCATGTTTTACTATATGATCGTTTATTGGTGATTTACTATTTAATGGTGATGTTAATATTAAACGAATCTTATCTTGTTTTAATACATAACTTACAGAATCTTTCGAGCCTGTTTCTAAGCCTTTATAAGCATGTGACTGAAACCCAAAAGCAGTTTTATAAAAATGTGCCGCTTGTTTTGCATTTCCAACATAAAACTCTACGTAATCTGTTCCTAAAAGTGGTAAAAAATCTTGTGCTCCTTCAAATATTTTTTCTAAACCGTAGTTTACTGATGTTACTTCTTTTTTACTCATTCTTTATGTTTTATAGACTTCACAGGTTTTAAAAACCTAGGAAATCTTTTATTTTTAATAGATTATTATGTTTTTATATAAATTATTAAAAGAATACTAAACTTGGTAAATTAGTTTAGCCCTGATTGAACGGTTTGTTTGAGCTCTTTTTTTGATTTTTTTTCAAAAAAAAGCGAGTAGTGAAAGCAGGATTAGCTTCTAATAATTATTTTAATAAATCTGATTTTATTATTCTAACCACGATTTATAATAATTTTCATCAGCAATTTTCATTGCTTCTTCGGTAATTTTTAAAGGTTTAAAAGTATCTACCATAACGGCTAATTCTTCGGTTTCTGTGTGTCCGATACTTCTTTCAGTAGCACCTGGATGTGGTCCGTGGGGAATTCCTGAAGGATGCAAGGAAATATGTCCTTGGTCAATATCGTTTCTGCTCATAAAATCGCCATCAACATAATACAAAACCTCATCAGAATCAATATTACTATGATTGTAAGGCGCAGGAATTGCGTTTGGATGATAATCGTACAAACGAGGCACAAAACTGCAAATTACAAAGGCATTGGTTTCAAAAGTTTGATGCACTGGCGGCGGTTGATGAATACGCCCAGTTATTGGTTCAAAATCATGAATTGAAAAAGCGTACGGAAAATTATAACCATCATATCCAACCACATCAAAAGGATGTGAAGCGTAAATCATTTCTATAATTTCGCCTTGTTTTTTTACTTTGATTAAGAAATCGCCTAATTCATTATAAGTTTCTAATTCTTCTGGTCTTCTTAAATCTCGCTCACAAAATGGGGCGTGCTCTAATAATTGTCCAAAATGATTTCGGTATCGTTTAGGCGTGTAAACAGGCGAATAAGATTCAACAATAAAAAGTCTGTTGTTTTCATCATCAAAATCTAGCTTGTAAATAATACCTCTTGGAATTACTAAATAATCGCCATATTTAAAATTGATATTCCCTAACATGGTACGTAATTTACCTGTTCCTTTATGGATAAAAATTACCTCATCGGCATCGGTATTTTTATAAAAATATTCTTTTGTTGATGTTTTTGGAGCAGCTAAAATAATATTACAATCTGAATTTGTTAAAACGATTTTTCTACTTTCTAGATAATCATTTTCTGGCGGTACTTGAAATCCACGAAAGCGATACGATTGAATATTATTTGCCTTGGCTATTTTTGGTTTTACTGAATACTGATTACAAATTTCTTTTACCATTGTTGGCCTGTATTCGTGATATGAATTGGTATACATACCGTCAAAGCCAATAGTACCAAATAATTGCTCATAATACAAAGTTCCATCTTCTTTACGAAATTGTGTATGGCGTTTTGGAGGTATTTTTCCTAATTTATGATAAAATGGCATTTGAAATAATTAAAATGAAACTAAAAATATTTTAAACTCTTTAATTACTACATAAAACAGTTATTCAGGTTTGCGTTTTATCATATATTTTAAATGTGCTAGAAGATCTTGCCAATGCATATCGGTAAATTATTAGAGCCTTCTAACAAATATAACAAATTTAAAATCAAATATTTTTATAGCTATAACAATCATTATTTCATATATAAATAGATCAAACAAAAATGTATATTGTAATAAAAATCTACGAAGTAATATTTTTGTTTCTTAGAAAAATAAAATGATACATTAAACCTACTAATACACTTCCGCCTATAATATTTCCTAAAATAACGGGAATAAGATTATTTACCATTCCTGAAATATTTAAAAATGGGGTGCTAATTTGAACATCTCCAAAAGTTTTAATAAATAATCCTAGTGGAATAATAAATAAATTTGCAATACTATGCTCAAAACCCGCTGCTACAAATAAAGTGATTGGAAAAATAATAGCTAGTATTTTATCTGTAATTGTTTTTCCTCCCATTGCCATCCAAACACCAAGACACACTAAAATATTACATAATATTCCTCTAAAAAATGCCGTCATAAAAGGTAAAGCACATTTTGCATCCGCCATTTTTAAATAAGTTTCGGCTATTGCTCCTTTATTCATATTAAGATGTCCTGAAAAATAAACCATAACTGCTAAGCTTACAGCACCAAGCATATTACTAAAAAAAATAATACCCCAATTACGCATCATTTGTTTAGTTGAAACTTTTTTTTCAGCCCAAGCAATTGCTATTAAATTATTACCTGTAAACAATTCAGCTCCCGCTATTACAACAAGTATTAAACCTAAAGAAAATACAAAACCTCCTAAAAGTTGTTTGGTCGCAAAACTATAAGTTTCGTCAGATTTAACAATAGTATAAAATAAAGCACCTAGCCCTATAAAAGACCCCGCTAACAGCCCTAATAAAACACTTATTAAAAATGGTTTTTTAACTTTTTTAACACTCGAATTTAATGTTTGATACACTATTTCTTCTGGACTAAATACTTGTGTAGACATCTATTTTATTTTTAACTTTCAGGAGCTAATTCAATTTCTAAACCATCCATTTCAGACTTTATTGGTAGCTGACAACTTAAACGACTATTATCTTTTACATAAAATGCTTCGGCTAACATAGCGTCTTCATCATCACCCATTTCTGGCAATTCATGTACTGATTTAACATAGCACTGACAAGAAGCACACATTGCCATTCCACCACATATACCAATTGTTCCTTCTGGAGCCAACTCGTAAGAACGAATAACTTCCATTAAATTCATTGCCATATCTGTTGGAGCAACAACTTCGTGTAATACACCTTCTCTATCGGTTATTTTTATAGTTATATCTTGATTATCCATTTTTACAAATTCATTTTTTTACGTAACATTTTCGCGCGATGATCTTCGCCATCGTGTGACCAACCAGGTGAATTAAATATATAATTTAACTTATCTGAAAGCTTATTAGCTCGTTTAACATCTTTCCAAATTGCGCTATATTCATGCGTAGCAACTTTTATAGGATTTGATGTTTCAATATTTACGGTTAACCCATAGACAGGTTTTTAAACTTCTTTTAACTCTTCTGAAAAAGTTCCAAATAAGCGATCCCAAATAATTAAAATACCTGCATGATTACAATCTAAATATCGAATATTTGAAGCATGATATACTCTGTGATGTGATGGTGTATTGAATATAAATTCTATTGATTTTGGTAATTTATTAATCAATTCTGTGTGTACAAAAAATTGATAAATTAAACTAACTCCCTTTATTGTAAACATCATTAATGGATCGAAACCTAATAACGGAATCCATATCCAAAAAAAGAATTTATGAACTCGTTCGCCTACACCTTGGCGTAATACTGTTCCTAAATTCATATATATTGATAAATAATTTGGTATATGACCTGCACAAAATGAACATACCTCATGGTTTAAACGATGAAACCAATAGCAAGAAATATCATCAGCAAATAATAATAAAATCCAAGCCCACCATTGGCGTTGAACAACATCTTTAAAAGGACTTATTTGATACAGATAAAAAAATACAGCAAATACTAAAACCTTAGGTATAAACTCAATTATTACCAAAAAAATCATTATTAATAATGATTTTTTTGGACCCTTTCTTTTGCTAATTGATATTCAAACAACATACATATAAAAACATAGGCGAAGCAAAATACAAGAGTTTATCTTATAGTAATTTCGCTATATACTTTATAAGCTTATTCTATTTTTTTAACAACGGCCTTGGGAGCTTCTTTACGAGTACCATCAAAACCATCTACCCCTCCAACCGTGGTATATTTCATTACATATTTTTTATCAGGATATATTCGTTGAAATGCACTTTGACACATTAACGTTGCCTCATGAAATCCGCATAAAATTAATTTTAATTTCCCCGGATACGTATTTACATCTCCAATAGCATAAACACCTGGTATGTTGGTTTGATAATCTAAAGAATTATTAACTTTAATAGCATTTTTTTCAATCTCTAATCCCCAATTTCCAATAGGCCCTAATTTTGGTGACAACCCAAATAAAGGTATAAAGTGATCACATTTTAAAGTGTATTCTTCTTTATTTTTTTCAGTAATTACAACCCCCTCAAGTTTAGTTTCACCTACAATTCCTTTAACTTCTGCTGGTGTTACTAAGTTTATTTTTCCTGCATCTTTTAATTCTTGTACTTTATCTACAGAATCTAAGGCTCCACGGAATTCGTTTCTACGATGTACTAAGGTTACTGATTTTGCTATGTCTGTTAAAAAAATAGACCAGTCTAAAGCAGAATCGCCACCGCCTGCAATTACTACATTTTTATTTCGATATAATTCAGGTTCTTTTATCATATACTCAACTCCTTTATCTTCATAGTCTAAAATACTAGGAATTGGTGGTTTTCTTGGTTCAAAACTTCCTAAACCTCCTGCAATTGCTACAATTGGTGCTTGGTGCTTTGTTCCTTTATTGGTGGTTACAATAAAGCTACCATTTGCTTGTTTTTCTAATGTATCAGCACGTTCTCCTAAGGTAAAACCTGGTTCAAACTGCTTAATTTGTTCCATTAATTTATCTGTTAAATCACCTGCTAAAATTTCTGGATATGCTGGTATATCGTAAATAGGTTTTTTAGGATAAATTTCTGAACATTGCCCACCTTGTTGCGGTAAGGCATCAATTAAATGACAACGTAATTTTAATAATCCTGCTTCAAATACGGTAAATAAACCTGTTGGGCCTGCTCCTATAATTAATATATCTGTTTGTATCATTTTTTAGTTATTTAGACCTCACTAGTTTTTTAAAATTAGTGAGGTCTTTTTTTTGGAAATATATTGCTTGCGTTAGTGATTGAGCGGTTTGTTTGAGCTCTTTTTAAAATATTTTTCTATTTTAAAAAAGCGAGTAGCAAAAGCACGCTCGAACGCCCAAAAATAACATGTATATACTATTTTAAAAATGATAAAAATCAGTTTCTAAGCTACATTAATTACTTCTTTAATTAATGGCGCATATTTTTTTATAGTTGCCTCAACACCGTTTTTTAAGGTCATTTGATTTACAGAACAGCCACTACAGGCTCCTTCTAACTGAACTTTTACAATATTGTTTTCAATAGATAATAACTTAATATTACCGCCATCACTTACTAAAAAAGGACGAATTTCTTCTAAGGCTTTTTCTACGTTACTTTTTATTTCTGTTGCTGTCATACTTTTTTATTATTTTGTACTACAACCACTCATAGTTGTAATACGTACTACTTCGGTAGCAGGTAAGTTAGCATTTCTTTTTAATAATTGAGAAACCATTTGTTTAGTTACCTCTGTAAATGCGCTTGCTAAGGGAGTATTTTCTTGTAAAGCTACTGGATGCCCCACATCTCCTGCTTCACGAATACTTTGTACTAATGGTATTTCACCTAAGAAACTTGTTTCAATATCGGCTGCTAAGTTTTTAGCTCCACCTTCACCAAAAATATAATATTTATTACCTGGTAATTCAGCAGGGGTAAAATACGCCATATTTTCAACAATACCTAAAACGGGTACATTTATACTTTCTTGCTGAAACATTGCTACTCCTTTTTTAGCATCTGCTAAAGCAATATTTTGAGGTGTACTTACAACTACTGCTCCGCTAATAGGCACAGCTTGTACTATTGATAAATGTATATCTCCTGTTCCTGGAGGTAAATCAATTAATAAGAAATCTAATTCTCCCCAATCTGCGTCAAAAATTAATTGATTTAAAGCTTTTGAAGCCATTGGTCCACGCCAAATTACAGCTTGATTTGGGTCTGTAAAAAATCCTAATGATAATAATTTTACACCATAATTTTCAACAGGTTTCATTTTAGAACGTCCATCTACCTTTACAGCTAAAGGTTTTTCTTTTTCTACATCAAACATTAAATGTTGTGATGGCCCGTAAACATCAGCATCTAACACACCTACTTTAAAGCCCATTTTAGCTAAAGAAACTGCCATATTAGAGGTAATTGTAGATTTTCCTACACCTCCTTTTCCTGATGCTATTGCTACAATATTTTTAATATTAGGAATTTCTTTTCCTTTAATTTGATTTGGATTTTCTTTTTGAACAACCTCAACTTTCACATTTACTTTTACGTCAATACTATCATCAACATTGGTATGAATTGCTTTAGTTATTTCTACTTCTACCTTTTTTTTAGCTTGTAAAGATGGGTTTGAAATGGTTACATCAACAATTACTTCTTTACCAAAAGTAACTACGTTTTTTATGTTTTCGCTTTCAACTAAACTTTTACCTTCTCCTGGTGCTGTTATAGTTTCTAACGCCTTGTAAATATCTTGTTTTTTAAAACTCATTAGAGTATTCAATTTAATTGATTCTAAGTTACAAAGATACATTTTAGCACTCAGAAAATAAAGCGTTTATATTGTGTTTATTTATAGTAAGATAAGAGAATCAATTTTGAACGGTTTTGTTATAAGAATAGCTAAAATCAAATAAACAGGTTAATAACGCTAATTAATAATAAAATAATGCTGTTTTACATTTCAAAAAGTATCTGCGAGTTGAATATTTACTGATTTTTATACTGATAAAAGAGAATTATCAACAGTAATATTCAAAAAAAGAAGAAAAATAATGCTACAACTCATCAATAGGATTCCAAAAGACGGTTTCGAAATTTTGTATTTGATTTTCAACAACAACTATTCCTTCACTTTCTAATAGTTGTTGCATCAGATTTGTTCCTTCAAAGTGTTGTTTTCCTGTAAGTAAACCGATTCGATTTACAACTCGATGTGCAGGAACATTTTTGGTATGTGAGTTATTCATTGCCCAACCTACCATTCGTGCAGATCGAGCTGCTCCTAAATACCTTGCAATTGCGCCATAACTGGTTACTCTTCCGTATGGAATTAACCTTGACACTTCGTACACTCTTTCGAAAAATTTTTGATTATTACTCACTCAGTAAAGTTAATATTTTAACTTGAAACGGATGTAAGTAATTGGTTTTCCTTTTTCTAAATATTGTTTTTCGTAAAAAGTTTGCGTAGAAGTTACTTCTTCAGGAGCTCCTTCATTTACATAAACATTATGATTTGCATGTAAAATTTCATGCCCTTCACCATGTATTAAACCTAAAGTATAACCGTGCATAAACTCGCTATCGGTTTTTAGATTCATGATACCATCTTCTTTTAAAATGTGGTGATATTTTTTTAAGAATGATGTATTTGTCATTCTATGTTTTGTCCGTTGATATTTTATTTGTGGATCTGGAAAAGTTATCCAAATTTCATCAACTTCATTTTCTGCAAAAATATTAGCTACTAATTCTATTTGTGTTCTAATAAAGGCAACATTTTGCATGTCATTTTCAATTGCAGTTTTAGCACCGCGCCAAAAACGAGCTCCTTTAATATCAATACCAATAAAATTTTTATTCGGATTTTTTTCTGCTAAGGCAATGGTATACTCTCCTTTACCACAACCTAGTTCTAAAACAATAGGGTTGTTGTTTTTAAAAAATGTATTCCATTTTCCTTTTAAAGGAAAATCACCTATTACTTCTTCTCTCGTAGGTTGAAGTACGTTTGCAAACGTTTCATTTTCTTTGAAACGTTTCAGTTTATTTTTGCTTCCCAATGTATATGTGTAGTTTTAAGCTTAGTCTTCAGTTCCTTCTTTTAAGAAAGTTACTGATTGCCACATCCAGTAAGACAATAAAACAACTAAAACTAAAACAAATACCCAGTTAACTGCGTTTGATGTCCACCATCCTAAATCTCCTTTAGCAACTTCTAATCGCAACCATTTAAAAGGTTGTAATATAAAAGTAAATAAATCTCCAATTAATCTAAAAATATTTAATCCTAACATAACTTGATTATCTTTGTGTTTGCAAAAGTATAAAAAGAAACCATGTTAGCCAATTTTTTCGGTAAATCTAAACCTGTAAATTTCATTGTTCTTTTTACGTTGTTTTTATGTTACTTTTCTTTTCATTTATTTTCTAGAGAATTAACAATAGAGGCTACTAAAGAATTTATTGGGTTTACTATTATTTTTACTATTTTTAATTTTATTATTGCTAAAAATCAATTAACATTTGACAACTCTTTTGGTTTTTTAATTTTTGTATTACTTATTGGTTTTTTTCCGGATGTAATAAAGGTTGACAAAATATTTTACGCCTCTTTAACTATCTTACTTTTTTTACGTAAGGCTTATAGCTTACAGTCATCTAAAAACGTATTTTCTAAGTTATATGATGGTGGTTTATGGCTCGGAATATCTTTTTTAATAGAACCTTACACGGTATTTTTTGCCTTGTTATTTTATATTTCAATTTATTTACACCAACGCTTTACATATCAAACCTTATTACTTCCTTTAATTGGTTTTAGCAGTATTGTTTTCTTGTTTTTTACGTATTGTTTTTGGTACGATAAAACAATTGTTTTTTACAAACTTTTTAAATGGAATTTTTCTTACAACCTTAATACATATGCAAACACAAAGTATATGATACCGCTTTTATGCATTGGATTTTTAGTGTTTTCCGCTATACTTTTAAAAAGTCCAAGAGCTTTAGCGGTACTTAATACCTTTAGAAAAAACTGGATTTTAATTTGTATTCACCTTCTACTATCACTTATTGTTGTTCTTTTTATAACTCCTAAAACAGGAAGTGAGATGTTATTTATTTTCTTTCCTATTTCAATAATTTTAGCCAACGGGTTAGAACTATTTCAACATAAATGGCAAGCTAACATACTATTATCGATTATTTTAATAAGTTCTATATTTATTTATTTGTTTTAAAACTACATTTTTTCGCCATAGGCTAAATCGCCTGCATCTCCTAAACCAGGTACAATATATCCTTTATTATCAAGCTCTTCATCAATGGCTGCAATCCACAAACTAGTATTTACCGGAAAATGTTTTGCTATATATTGCACCCCTTCTTCTGCTCCTAAAACAGCAACTATTTGAATTTCTTTTGGGGTTCCATATTTTTTAATAGCTTCATAAACCGCAACTAACGATCGACCTGACGCTATCATTGGATCAATTAAAAGCAATGTTTTTCCTTCTATAATGGGTGACGCAAAATATTCTACTTTAATTTCAAACTCTTTATCATTATTAGGATGATAACGATAAGCCGATATAAAAGCATTTTCAGCATCATCAAAGTAATTTAACAAACCATTATGCAAAGGTAATCCTGCTCTAAGTATAGAGCACAAAACAACATCATTAACAGGGGTTTCTATTTATTTAATTCCTAGAGGAGTTATAATATTTTTATTTTCAAAAGATAATTTTTTACTTAATTCGTATCCTAAAATTTCACCAATTCTTTCTATATTTCTACGAAAACGCATAGAGTCTTTTTGAACAGATATATTTCTTATTTCTGACAAGAATTTATTTAAAATTGAATTTTCTGTTGCTAAGTGATGAATTTTCATATTTGAGTAATTTACAGCTAAATTACAAAAAAGATGAACTTGTAATTTTATAATTTAAAAACATGAATCTAATTGTTTAAAAAATTAACTTGCTACAAATTGTTTAATATATTTTAAAAGACTTTGAGTATCTTCAATATAACTCATATGACCTCCGTCAAGTTTACATAAAGGGGTTTTAGTTCTATAAGATTCTGCTACAACAGATTGAAAATTTAAAACAGTATCACTAACACTAGCTATAAATAATCTTTTTGCTATTTTTTGCAAAACAGCCTCTTTATTTTCTCTTAATCGCATTCCTTCTGTTGCACCAATATATCCTTGAATAGAAATACTTAATGCTTGCTTTTTCACTTGTTCAATTTCTATAAAAAAGTGTTTTTTGGCTGTTTCTGTAAACAAGTTAGATATGCCCATTTTTATCAAATTCTCATAATTAGTTTGCGCCACTTTACAAGCTCTAACTCTTATTTTTTTTCGCTCTAAAGTATCTGCTTGAGCAGTTGAGTTTAACAAACAAATTCCTTTTATTTGTTCTGGGTATTTTTCAGCAAGTGCTAACGACACATAGCCTCCCATAGAATGTCCTACAATATAAAATTTTCGTAATCGCAATAATTTCAACACCTCTTTTACAGCTAATGCCATATCAGTCATGGTGTGAATATAACCAATACATGCTGAGTTTCCATGCCCTAGTAAATCTATACAAATTACTCTATTTTTTTTAGCTAAACTTTCAGCTATAAAGTTCCACATTGTAGAATTTTCAAGAAAACCATGTAGCAAAACAATAGTACTTCCTTTTCCAATATCTGAGTATGCTATTTTACTGTTTTTATAGATAATATATTTTTGCATACAGCAAAAATATATATCTTTTTACTGTATTTATTCTAATAACTTAAATTACCACTATTTTTATTGTAAGTAGGAGTATTTTACAGAGAATCTTTCTATTTTTTCAATACTTTTGAACGCATTAATTTTAAGCGATAATAAGTAATCAAAATGAATAAGACTAAAGATATATATGTTACTGGTTTTGCTTTGTTTTCTATGTTTTTTGGAGCTGGCAACTTAATTTTACCGCCTTACTTAGGAAAAAATGCAAGTGATTTATGGAACTGGGTAACCTTAGGTTTTTTTATTACTGCTGTGCTTATACCTATTTTAGGCATTTTAGCTCATGCAAAATTACAAGGAACAATGTATGATTTTGGCAAAAAAGTTTCCCCATTTTTTAGCAGTACTTATTGTCTTGTAGTATATATTATTGCTGTAGCCTTACCATCTCCAAGAACGGCTTCTGTTACACACGAAATGGCTATAGCTCCTTATTTTAAAGTTAGCTCGCTAATAACAAGTGCTATTTACTTTAGCTTGGTATTTATTTTTGTTATGAATAGAAATAAGGTATTAGATTTGTTAGGTAAATTTTTAACACCTTTAATTATTGGTATTTTACTTATCATTATTATTGTTGGAATGTTTTCTGCTCCAACAGTAATGAATCCATCCATATTTGATGCTCCTTTTGTTAGTGGTTTACTAGAAGGCTATCAAACTTTTGATGCCATTGGTGCCGTAGTTGTTGGAGGTGTATTGGTTGTTTCAATGAATTTTAATAAAAATACATCATTTCAAGCAAAAAAAGATTTAATTACAAAAGCTGGTCTTATAGCCGGTCTTGGACTTTTAGTTATCTATGCTGGTCTTATTTACAATGGTGCATTATTTAATACAGTATTTAGTGATAATGCTACTCGACCAGAAGTTTTAAGCACTTTAAGCTCGCAAACTCTAGGAAACATTGGAACTACATTTTTAAGCGTATTAGTAGCCTTAGCATGCTTTACAACTGCCGTGGGTCTTATTACAGGTACTGCTGATTATATAAAGGGAGTTACTAATAACTCTCAAAAAGGATATATGATAACAGCTGTACTTTCTTGCTTAATAGGTATATTAATGGGGCAATTTGATGTAAAATACATTATAAATATTGCTTTACCTGTATTAATGCTTATTTATCCAACAACTATTGTTTTAATTATTTTAAACTTAATTGCTGATAAATATACTTCAGAAATTGTTTTTAAAATAGTTGTTTTTAGTACCTTAATTTTAAGTATTCCTGATTTTTTAGATTTTATTATTGATAAAGAATATCTGACACCTATTAAAAATAATATACCCCTTGCAAATCAACATTTTGGATGGTTATTACCTGCAATTATAAGTTTTATTATTACAAATAGTGTTATAAAAAAC
Source organism: Tenacibaculum aestuariivivum (assembly GCF_964507685.1). GTDB lineage: Bacteria > Bacteroidota > Bacteroidia > Flavobacteriales > Flavobacteriaceae > Polaribacter > Polaribacter aestuariivivum. Next base: position 1,678,922 of record NZ_OZ208414.1, on the reverse strand, counting down.
AAAAAGCACGCCTAGGCGTGCTTTTTGTTTTTTATAATGTGTATTAAAATCGATACCCTAAATTAACACCTACTCTTGGTACAATAGAAGGAGATTCTGAACTAAACATATTTCTTCCTAAACCTCCATAAACATCAATAACAAAACCACCTGAAGATGTGTATTTAGAACCTATTGCAATACCTAAAGCTCCATCTGTATAACTTTCATATTTTTTTTCACTTCCATCAGCTACATCAACCTCATTTTCTCCTGTATTTACGCCTAAAAAAACCTCTCCAAAATAGTTCCAATTACTACTACTTGTAAAATAATGACGAAAATACGGAGTAATCATGCTTTTTTCGTTATACTTAAAATCTGCCGATCTTTTTTCAAAGTTAAATAATGCCGAAATACCTATAGATGAACGCTCACTAGTATAATATTCATAAGAAAACTCTAATGTTTTAAACGCTAATGCGTCTAAAATATCTACCTTAACCTCTTGCTGTGCCTGTGTTAATGAACTAATAAAGAGTACTGCTATTAAAAATATTTTTTTCATATTTAAATTTTAAATAAATTATTTTTTTTACAAACCGCTAATTACAATACCACAAAAATACATTAATTGTATAATGTACTACAAACAAAATAATGCATTCTTTTATATTAAGAACAATTACAATCAGTATCGCACCCTTTATTTTTTTTATTTTTAATAAAAAATTTCTTTATTAAAAAAAGCACTGCTAAACTTACTATTATATATGTAATAATTTCTTGCATTAACGTAATATTTGATAAGCTATAAAAGCTGATAAATAAGCCAAAACTCCCATACCTATAAGTTGAATCATTGGCCATTTCCAACTTTTGGTTTCTTTTTTAACAATAGCTAAAGTTGCCATACACTGCATTGCAAAGGCATAAAATAACAGTAATGACATTCCTGTAGCAAAATTAAAGCGCTTTTCACCAGTATCGTTATTAATTTCTGCAGCCATTTTTTGTTTAATAGTTGAAATATTTTCATCATTATTTTCAACACTATAAATAGTTGCTAAAGTACCTATAAATACTTCTCTTGCAGCGAATGATGCTATTAATCCTATTCCTATTTTCCAATCATACCCTAAAGGCTTTACAACTGGCTCTATTGTTTTTCCTGCAATTCCTATATAAGAGTTTTCTAATTTAACAGAAGCTATTTTTTGTAATAACGCAGCTTCTGACAATTGCTTGTTAGCCGTATTTGCTATTACTTTTTTTTCTGCATTTTTAAACGATGAAGGTCCGTTAGACGCTAAAAACCATAACACAATTGAAATTGCTAATATTATTTTACCCGCTCCAAAAACAAAAGATTTTGTTTTTTCTAACACATCAAAAAACACATTTTTAGCTGAAGGAAGTTTATAATTTGGCATTTCTATTACAAAAAATGAGGTGTTTTTTATTTTTAATGTTTTATGTAAAATATAAGCACCTATAATTGCAGCACCAAACCCAAGTGCATAAAGCCCTAATAAGGTTAACCCTTGTAAACTTAAAAAACCAAATAATTTGGTATCAGGAATTATTAACGCAATTAAAATAGCATATACAGGTAAACGTGCAGAACAGGTAGTAAAAGGGGTTACTAAAATAGTAATTAAACGCTCTTTCCAGCTAGAAATGGTTCTTGTAGCCATTATTGCTGGTATTGCACATGCCGTACCTGAAATTAATGGAATTACACTTTTACCACTCATTCCAAAACGTCGCATTATTTTATCCATTAAAAAAACCACTCTACTCATATAGCCTGTTTCTTCTAAAATGGCTATAAATAAAAACAAAATAGCTATTTGAGGAATAAAAATAAGTACCCCTCCAATACCAGGAATAATACCTTCAGTTAACAAATCGGTAAACATACCTGCAGGTAAATAAGCTTTTGTAAAATCTACAATAGTGGCAAATAAACCATCTATTAAATCCATTGGTGCAGATGCCCAATCAAAAACCGATTGAAATATTAACAATAATAATCCGAAGAAAATAAGATATCCAAATATTTTATGTGTAAAAACAGCATCTAATTTAAAGCGAAAGTCTGTTGCTTTAGAAGCATCAACAGTGTATGTTTGTTTTAAAATTGAATTAATTTTTTGATAACGATAAATGGTTTCTTTATGCTGATATTTTTTTTGTTTAGACACGTCAAATCCAAATAATTGTAATTGCTCTTTTTCATTGTCGCAAAGTAAAGATGTATATTGTTTTGTAAGCATCATCCATAATTCATATGGTAAAAATTTAGTGCTTTTTTGAGCTAGTTCATTAAAATAATTTACATCAATTTTAGCTGAAATTTCTTTAAAATTAGTATAAATTTCTAATGCGGTATAATTTTCAATTACTTTTTTCAAAGCATCAACCCCTTGGTTTTTCCTAGCTGATATTAAAACTATTTTGGTATTTAGTGCAACCTCTAAAGCTTCAACATCAATAGAAATTCCTTTTCGTTGCATCTGATCTGCCATATTTAAGACTAAAATAGTAGGTATTTCTAAATCTTGAATTTGAGAAAATAACAATAAGTTTCGTTTTAAATTCTCTACATCAGCAACCACAACTATTACATCAGGTTTATCAATTTCAGGACAACTTAATAATGTTTTTAAAACAATACTTTCATCAATAGATGTTGGGTTAATGCTATAAGTACCTGGTAAATCTGTAATAATTGCAGAAGTAGTATCTGATAATTTACATATTCCTGCTTTTTTATCAACCGTAACACCTGGGTAATTACCCACTTTTTGATTTAAACCTGTTAATTGATTAAATAAGGATGTTTTTCCGGTATTAGGATTTCCTATCAAAGCTACTTTAATACGCTTACTCATTTGTTAAATTTTGGTAATTACAATTTTATAAGCCGTTTCTTTTCGAATTGCTAAATGACTTCCATTTACACATATATACATAGGATCTTTAAAAGGAGCCACCCGCAACAACTCTACCTCTGTGCCTGGCAAACATCCCATTTCTAATAATTTTAAAGGTATTACATCTAAACATTCTTCAGATATAATACCTCGCTCTCCGATTTGTAAAGTTCCAATTGAATTCAAAATAACATATATAAATTGACTCACAAAGATACTAAAATAGAACCATTCTAAACAGTAAGTACCCAACAATATTACGTTTCTTTTTATTGGTTGTTCTGTGTACATGAAATCTTATATTTGTAGTATGACTTTCGATCAAATTATAGGGCAAGAACATATTAAAAAACATTTACAGCAATCTGCTATAAATAATAGAATACCACACGCACAACTTTTTATAGGTAAAGAAGGTTCTGGTACACTGCCAATGGCTATTGCTTATGCGCAGTATTTATTATGTAATAGTGCTAATAATATAGGTGCTTGTAACATAAAATGTAGTAAATTACAACATCCAGACTTACATTTTGCATTTCCTGTTACCACAAACGATTCAGTAAAAAAACACCCTGTTAGTAATTTATTTTTAGCTGATTGGAGAACTTTTATACAAAAACAACCTTATGGAAGTATTTTTAATTGGCTTCAACATATTGGCGTAGAAAATAAACAAGGGCTTATAGGCGTTGATGAAGCGGAGGATATTGTTAAAAAATTACAATTAAAATCATACGAAGGAGGTTTTAAGGTAATGATTATTTGGATGGCAGAAAAAATGAACATTGCTGCTGCAAATAAATTATTAAAACTAATTGAAGAGCCACCAAGTAAAACTATATTTTTATTAATTACTGAAGATGAAGAGCAGATAATAAACACCATTAAATCTCGCTGTCAAGCATTGAACTTTCCTTCTTTAAGTGACGCTGATATTGCAAATACTTTAATTAAAAATGAAAATACTTCAGAAAATGAAGCTATTAAAATAGCGCATCAATCCGAAGGAAATTATAACAAAGCACTTCATATTTTAAATAACAACTCTAATGATTTAGTTTTTGAAGAATGGTTTATTACCTGGGTTAGGGCTGCCTTTAAAGCAAAAGGAAATGCTGCTGTTATTCAAGACTTAATAGGGTGGTCAGAAACTATTGCAAAATCTGGTAGAGAAACACAAAAACAATTTTTGCAATATTGTTTGCAATTTTTTAGACAAGCATTACTATTAAATTACGGAACACCCGATTTAGTTTTCTTAGAAACAAAATCTGCCAATTTTGAACTTTCAAAATTTGCACCATTTATACATAGCGCTAATATTTTAATCATTGAAAAAGAGGTAAGTGATGCTCAATACCATATAGAAAGAAATGGAAATGCAAAAATAATTTTATTAGATTTATCAATTAAATTAACACGCCTTTTACACACAAAAGAGGAAAATATTAAAATATAAATTGCTTAAAATAAACAACATATCACTACGTATTAGAATTTTCTTATCAATGATATTATTGGTGTTATTGGCATCTATTTTAATTGTTACAGTTACCATATTTCAATACGGTGAACAAACTGAAGAATATAATATACAACGATTTAACAGAAAAGAAAGCGCTACAAAACACGATATTGAAATTGAGTTAAAACGTAAAACAACCTACCCAGTTACAACTGAAAATTTAGCTAAAATATTTCAAGACCGTATTTATGATATTGCTTATGTACATAAACTTACCGTGTCTATGTATAATATGAATGGAACCCTCTTAAAATCATCTATCCCTTATAATTTTGATAAAAAGGAAGGAGGTAATTTAGCGGCTTCAATTATGTTAGAACTTGCCAATAATTCAAATCATAAAATTTTAAAAAGTAGAAGTGATAATGGAGTTACGTACCAATCATCCTATACCTATATTAATGATCCTCGTTTTAAACGAATAGGTATTTTAGAACTACAAATAGCACAAGATAATGAGGAGCAAAAGCAAGAATTACGCGAATTTATATCTCGTTTATTACTTGTTTATTTATTGATGTTTATTATTGCTATTTCATTAGCTTATTTTTTATCAAGTTATATCACACGCTCAATTCAAACAATTTCTGAAAAAATTAAAGAAACTCGCTTAAACAAGCAAAATGAGAAAATAACTTTAAATGCAGCTAGTTCAGAAATAAACTCTTTGGTAGAGTCTTATAACAATATGATTGATCAACTAGAAGAAAGTGCTGTAAAGCTCGCTAAGAGTGAACGTGAACAAGCTTGGAGAGAAATGGCTAAACAAGTAGCACATGAAATTAAAAACCCGTTAACACCAATGCGCCTTTCTGTACAAAGTTTTGAAAGACGCTTTAACCCAGAAGACCCTAAAATAAAAGAAAAACTAACCGAATATAGTGAAACTTTAATTCAACAAATTGATGTAATGAGCTCTATAGCATCGGCTTTTTCTGACTTTGCCAAAATGCCGACACAACGCCGTGAAAAACTTGACGTTGTAGACGTTATAAAACATTCACTTGATATTTTTACTGAAGATTATATTCATTTTATACCTAAGGAAACTCAACTATTTGCTTACTTAGATAAAACACAGCTAATTAGAATTTTAACAAACTTAGTTAAAAATGCTACACAAGCTATTCATTATAATGAATCAAATCCTAGAATTGAAGTAAAAGTAACTTCTGAAGGAAACAATGTAAAAATTACCGTATCTGATAACGGAAAAGGAATTTCTGATAATAATAAAGAACGTATTTTTGAACCTAAATTTACCACAAAAACAAGTGGAATGGGTTTAGGTTTAGGAATGATAAAAAATATAATTGAAGCCTATGACGGCTCTATTAACTTTATCTCTACCGAAGGTATTGGAACTGTTTTTACTGTAATATTACCTAAAACTTAGCCAAATGAATTTCAAAAACATTTTAGTAAAAATTACTGATGGATTAGCAACAATTACGATTAACAGACCTAAAAAATTAAACGCATTAAATAGCGCTACCATTGAAGAGTTAAGTACAGCTTTTAAAATTTTAGAAGATAACGCAACTATAAAAGTTATTATTATTACAGGGAGGGGTGAAAAAGCATTTGTAGCAGGTGCTGACATTTCAGAATTCGCAAATTTCTCAACGCAAGAAGGTGAAAAATTAGCTAGACTTGGACAAGAATCTTTATTTAATTTAATAGAAAACTTATCAACTCCTGTTATTGCAGCAATTAATGGTTTTGCGTTAGGCGGCGGCTTAGAATTAGCTATGGCTTGTCATTTTAGAATAGCGGCAGATACTGCTAAAATGGGACTACCAGAAGTATCTTTAGGTTTAATTCCCGGATATGGTGGTACACAGCGTTTACCTCAATTAGTAGGTAAAGGAAAAGCAATGGAATTAATAATGACAGCAACTATGATTACTGCTCAAGATGCTAAACAATGGGGATTAATTAATCATATTATTACCCAAGATGAATTATTACCGCTAGCAGAAAAAATAGCAGAAAAAATAAAGCGAAACTCATCAATAGCAATTAGCGCAGCAATTAGAGCCATAAATGATAATTTTAAAGACGGTGTAAATGGTTTTGAAACTGAAATTATAGAATTTGGAGATTCTTTTGCTACTGAGGATTTTAAAGAAGGAACTACTGCCTTTTTAGAAAAAAGAAAACCAAACTTTATAGGTAAATAAAAGTAAATTATTTTAAAAAAGCATCTAAATTTAAAAATTTAGATGCTTTTTTGTAAAATTTTGAACATTAGTAAAAAGGGGGATGTGGGGGAATTACTAACGCACACTATAAATATAAGATATTATTAACAACAATCCTAATAAATTAAATTATTTTCAATAAAAAAACATTATTATTAAGTAATATAACGATTTAAACCTATTTTAATCCATTAATCTCATCATTAAATTGTTGTAAAAAAAATTGCATATAATTATGCCTACCTATAGCTATTTTTTTTGCTGATTTGGTATTCATTTTATCTTTTAAAAGAAGTAACTTTTCATAAAAATGATTAATTGATGGCGCTATAGATTTTTTATACTCTTCTTTAGTCATATTTAAATTAGGGCTTACTTCTGTATCATATAAAGCTCTATTCTTAAAACCTCCATAATTAAAACAGCGTGCTATTCCAATAGCTCCTATAGCATCTAACCTATCTGCATCCTGAATTACAGCCAATTCTGGTGAGCTAAATTTTTCTTCATTAGATAAACTCATTTTAAAAGAAATATGCTTAATAATATTTTCTACATGAGCTATTACTACTTCTTTAACTTTTTGCTTTTCTAAAAATTGACGGGCTAATTTTGGACCAACAGATTCATCTCCATCATAAAATTTGGCATCAGCAATATCATGTAATAAAGCACCTAGCGACACAATAAAAATATCTACATTTTCATCCTTAGCTATTAATAATGCATTTTTATATACTCGCTCTACATGAAACCAATCATGCCCCCCTTCTGCTCCTGCTAACATTTTTTTTACAAACGTAATGGTACGTTCTATTACTTCTTTTTTAGTCATGTTTCAAAAATAAAAACCCCATGTTAAAAACACAGGATTTTATTTATATAAAAAAATAATTTATTTAAAAAATAATTAAATCAATTTATTAGCTACTAAATATTCAGCAATTTGAATGGTATTTGTTGCAGCACCTTTACGCAAATTATCAGCAACTATCCACATGTTTAAAGTATTTGGTTGTGATTCGTCTCTTCTAAGTCTACCAACAAAAACCTCATCTTTATTATGTGCTAAAATTGGCATCGGATATACATTATTTTGTACATCATCTTGTACAATTACTCCATCAGTTTTACCTAATAACTCACGTACTTTGGCTAAATCAAAATCATTTTCAAACTGAACATTAACAGCTTCTGAATGCCCACCTGCAGTAGGAATTCTAACTGCTGTAGCTGTTACAGAAAAAGAATCATCACCTAAAATCTTTTTAGGTTCTTTTACCAATTTCATTTCTTCTTTGGTGTATCCGTTTTCTAAAAACACATCACAATGTGGTAAAGCATTTCTTCCTATTGGGTGAGGATATACCATTTCTGCTTCAATACCCGCTTCTTCATTATCTAATTGTTGAACAGCTTTAACTCCTGTTCCAGATACTGATTGATATGTTGAAATTACTACACGTTTCATTTTATATTGCTTATGTAAAGGACCTAAAGCCATTACCAACTGAATTGTTGAGCAATTAGGGTTTGCTATAATTTTATCTTCACTAGTTAAAACATGTCCATTAATTTCAGGAACTACTAATTTCTTAGTAGGATCCATTCTCCATGCTGATGAATTATCAATAACAGTAGTACCTACTTGAGCAAATTTAGGTGCCCATATTAATGATGTATCTCCTCCTGCAGAAAATAAAGCAACATCAGGTTTCATATCAACTGCTGTTTGTAAACCAACAACACTATATTTAGTTCCTTTAAATTCAATTTTATTTCCAACTGAACGTTCTGATGCAACAGGAATTAATTCTGTTACAGGAAAATTACGTTCGGCTAATATTTGTAACATTACATTACCTACCATACCGGTGGCCCCCACAACTGCTACTCTCATTTTTTAATTATTAAATGTGTTACTAAAAACTAATCTATACTCTTTACAAAGATTTAAAAAATAGAATCATTTGCACCTGTTTTTTTGCATATTTTTAAGTAAAGTTTAAAAAATATCAAATTAATGTTAAAAGTATATTTTTAAACAGTAAAATACAAAAAAATAGTACATTTGTGGTGATTTTTAAATAAATCGTAACATTTTGTATAACTTAAAAAAAGTATAGCATGCAACTGTACAACAAGTTAAGCGCAAAAGAGCGCGCTGCTTTAATCGACGAAGCGGGAAAAGACCGTATTACCATATCATTCTATCAATATTATAAGATAGAAAACCCTCAACTTTTTAGAGATAAACTATTCTTAGAATGGAATGAATTAGATGTTTTAGGTAGAACCTACGTTTCTTACGAAGGTATTAATGCCCAAATATCTGTTGCTTCAGAAAATTTCTTAGCGTTAAAAGAGCAATTAGATGCTATTTCATTTTTAAAAGATATTCGATTAAATGTAGCTGTTGAGCATGATAATAAATCGTTTTTAAAATTAAAAGTAAAGGTTCGTAACAAAATTGTTGCTGATGGATTAAATGATGACACTTTTGATGTAACGAATAAAGGAATTCATTTAAATGCTAAAGAATTTAACGAAATGTTAGCAGACCCGAATACGGTTTGTGTAGATATGCGAAATCATTACGAAAGCGAAATTGGTCATTTTGATGGAGCAATAACTCCAGATGTTGATACTTTTAGAGACTCTTTAGATATTATTGAAGAAGATTTAAAAGATAACAAAGAAGATAAAAACTTATTAATGTATTGTACCGGTGGTATTCGTTGCGAAAAAGCATCAGCCTATTACAAACACAAAGGTTTTAAAAATGTTTTTCAACTAGAAGGCGGAATTATAGAATACACTCGTCAAATAAAATCAGAAGGAATTGAAAATAAATTTATTGGTAAAAATTTTGTTTTTGATCATAGAAGGGCCGAACGAATTACTGATGATGTAATTTCTAATTGTCATCAATGTGGTAAGGCTTGTGATGAACACACAAACTGTGCAAATGAAGCTTGCCATTTATTATTTATTCAATGTGATGAATGTTCAGAAAAAATGGAAAACACATGTTCTACTGATTGTCAAGAGGTTATTCAATTATCTTGGGAAGAACAAAAAGCATTACGAAAAGGCACACATGCTAGTAATAAAATTTTCAAAAAAGGGCGCTCTGAAGTTCTAAAATTTAAAAAGTAAATCAATTTAAAAGCACTCTTTCAGAGTGCTTTTAAATTTTATAGTTAGTATCTTTATTTACAATCTAAATTAGATAAAATGTCTGAAGAAAAAATATTAAAAACTTTAATACAAAAAATGAAGCCTCATTTAAATAATGGTGAGTACATTTTTACAACTGTTAATACTATCAATAAAATAGCCGTAAATGACATTATTGGACAGTTTAAAGAAAATGAAGGTATTACACTTATCTTAGAACGGCAAAAAGCAGATAAATTAAATTTTAAATATAATTTTATAGCCTCATGGATTACCTTAGAAATTTATTCCTCTTTAGATGCTGTAGGCTTAACAGCTATTTTTTCAACAGAACTTGCTAAACATAATATTAGTTGTAATGTTGTTGCCGGATTTTATCACGATCATATTTTTATTGATAAAAAAGATGAAGATAAAGCTATTTCCGTTTTAACAAACTTATCCAATAATTATAAATAAGCATAAAATGTCCTTTAAACCACCGTATCGTAAAATTATTCATATTGATATGGATGCTTTTTATGCCTCGGTTGAACAACTAGACAATCCTTTCTTAAAAAATAAAGCAGTAGCGGTTGGTGGTAATGAAATTCGTGGAGTTGTTTCTGCAGCTAGCTATGAGGCTCGTAAATTTGGTGTTAAATCTGCAATGAGCGGAAAGTTGGCTAAACAAAAATGTCCTCACTTAATTTTTGTTCCCCCAAGATTTGAACGTTACAAAGAAATTTCTTTAAAATTAAAAGCCATTTTTTTTGAATATACCGATTTAGTAGAACCATTATCCTTAGATGAGGCTTATTTAGATGTTACAGAAAATAAAAAAAATAATTTATCAGCAAGTTTAATTGCTCAAGAAATTAGACAACGCATATGGGATGAATTAGAATTAAGAGCATCTGCGGGAATATCAATTAACAAATTTGTAGCCAAAATTGCTTCAGACATTAATAAACCTAATGGGCAAAAAACAATAACCCCTACTGAGGTTATTCCTTTTTTAGAACAATTATCTATCAATAAATTTTACGGCGTTGGTAAGGTTACTGCTACTAAAATGCATAATTTAGGTATTTTTACAGGCTCAGATTTAAAAAATAAAACAGCTAAAGAACTAACATTATTATTCGGAAAATCTGGATTGCATTACTACAATATTGTAAGAGGAATACATAATGCTAAGGTAAAACCCAACAGGATTAGAAAATCAATTGCCGCTGAAACTACTTTTAATGAAAACTTAGCTTCAGAAATTTTTATGTTAAAACATCTTGATAAAATTTCAAATGAATTAGAGCAAAGAATGAAGAAAGTAAATGTAAAAGGAAAAACAATTACTTTAAAAATAAAATATAGCGATTTTACCCAACAAACTAGAAGTAAAACAATAAATTACTATATAGATAAAAAAGAAATTTTTTATCCTATTATTAAAGAACTTTTATATCAAGAAAGTTTAAAAAATTCTGTTCGCTTATTAGGCATTTCATTCAGTAATTTAAACTTAATAAAAAAAGACCCTATATGGGTACAATTAAAGTTTAAATTTTAAATTAATGGTATTTTTAAAGATACCCTTGTTCCTTTTGCATTTCCTACTTCATCAAATAAATCAATATAACTTAACAAATAGTTGTTTTTAAACTGAATAGAAAAATTTTTTAACCTTTCCTTTGTTAAATCAATACCTATAGATTTTCTATTTAAAGTTTTATTACTTTTGATTCGTAACGCCTCTTTTCTTCCTATTCCATTATCCTCAATATCAATTTGAATAAATTCATTTGATATTTTACTTACAGATAGCTTTACTTTTTTAACTCCTTTTTTTGATGATAATCCATGCCAAATAGCATTTTCTAAAAAAGGTTGTAATATTAATGGCGGAATTTTAATTGTTTCTATATTTAAATTAGCTATTAAACTTTCTTGATATACAATTTCATTTGAAAAACGTATATTTTCAATACTCATATATAAACTCATTGTTTTAAGCTCTTCACTTAGTGTTACTTCTTTTACAGAGCTAGATTCTAAAATATTACGTATTAACTTTGAAAATTTATTGAGATAATGAACGGCATTTTTTTGTTCATTATTAATAATATATAACTTAATAGAATTTAGTGCATTAAACACAAAATGTGGGTTCATTTGAATTCTTAAAGCATCTTGCTCTAATAACAATATTTCTTTATCGTTTTTCAATAAACGATGCCTATATGTTAAATATAATAAAACCCCAAATAAAGCTATTAAAACTAGCGTTATCATCAAAACATTACGGTTTCTTAACAACTTAAGTTTAGCTATTTCTGCTTCCTTAGCTAAGCTTTCTATTTCATGAGTACTTATTTCGGTATCATATTTATTAATAAGACTATTTACATAGTGAATATTCTCATTAATAAGCATTTTTTTTTCTATTTCTATTGAACTTTGATAGTAATATAAAGCCTCTTTATACACTCCTTCTTTCTCATATAATTCAGATAAAAGATTATAAGAAACAATTAAGCTTGACAAAATATTATTTTCTAAGCCTATTTTAAGTGATCTATTTAAATAATCTTTCGCATCAATATATGAGTTCTTTTTTAAAAAAACCCAGCCTAATGTATTATATACTACAGATAGATAATAAGGATCATTTATTTTTTCGGTTAAGGCAATTACTTCAATAATATACTCAAAAGCATTATCATACTTACCTTGTTTAATTAATGCTCCTGAAATACTATTATGACAAATTATTTTACCTAAACAATCCTTATCATTAATATAATATTCTAATGATTGATAATAATTTTGTAAAGCTAAATCTAAATTACCTATGTTCTCATTAGTAAGACCTATACCATGATAATTGATAGCTAAACCTTTAACATCATTTATTTTTTGTTGAATAATTATGGATGTATTAAAAAACCTTAAAGCCCTTTCATATTGATTTAACATTAAATATATTGTACCAATACTATTATTGGTAATTCCGCTACTAATTTTTATAGCAACATTAGGATTGTTTATTTTAGCTATAATTTCTAAAGCCTCCTGATGATAATTTAAAGCTAATCTAATTTTATCTTGCTGCCTATAAACAAGTCCTAACTCATTTAAAATTGCTATTTCAGACTCAATATTATTTATTTTTCGAGCTTTAAATAATGATTTTTTATATTTATTTATAATTTTTGTGTATTCTGTAGTTGTATTATATAAATATATTTGAGTGTTTTTTACATATAACTCATCTAAACGATAACTACTTTTTTTATTTTTTTCTAAAAATAAATTGATTTCCTTATCCGTAAACCTAACCCTATTAAAATACTCCTTAAGTTTAACATAATCCACCTCTCTTTTTTCTAACGCACTAATCATTAAGCTATCATCATTACTTTGTGATAAACATAAACTTGTGGTAATTAAAAATAATAAAGTTATCCGGAAAGTATTCATCACTAAAACTTTTCTAAAAACTCTGACTTCCTTTGACGCGAAACAGGTATTTTATGATTATTTTCTAAAATAACGTACCCGTCAGACCTAAGAAATTCCTTAAGCTTATTCAAGTTTATTATAAAAGAGTTATGGATTCTAAAAAAATGATCTTCGGGAAGCAATGAGTTAATTTCCTTTAACTTTTTAGTTAGCACAATTTTTTTATTATTAACTGTATGAATAGAACAATAATTACCATCTGATTCAATAAAAATAATTTCTGATTCATCTAAAAAAATCAGTTTACCATCAGTACTTATAGTTATCTTTCTTTTATTAAATTTTTTATTTAAATTTAATAATATTTGATCAAACATATCATTGCTATTATTTTTAGCATAATAATTTTTCACTCTATTTAATGTAGCTTCTAAATCATCAGAATCAACAGGTTTAAGTAAATAATCTATAGCCTCACTTTTTAAAGCTTTTATAGCGTATTCATTATAAGCTGTTGTAATAACTACTGCAAAATCTTTTTTTTTCAACCTTTCTAATAATTGAAAACCATCCATAGTTGGCATATCAATATCTAAAAAAAGGCAATCAATACTATTATTATCTATATATACTATAGCCTCTTCTGGATCAGTAAATGTTTCTATAATTTTTATATCATTATTAAAGTTAGATAATTCCCATGAGAGGCCTTGAATGGCCTTAAGTTCATCATCAACAATCACAGCTTTTAACATATACACATATTTGTATCAAATATAACCGTTATTAACTTAATAATAAAACACTATAAATTTAGAAATAACTATGTAAATTAAGAATAATGTGAAAAAGAATGCCAGTAAAACCATTTATACATAAATTTATACCATTCATACATATGCTGTTCTTTAAAATATATTTTAGCTAGATATTTGCAGTGTAGTACAAATGAGAATTCATTATGATAAATTGGGGGATTAATCAATAATGAGAACAACAAAGGCATCATTCTAATAAAATGATGCTTTTTTTATTACAAATTAGATTAAACAACTTCTAAGCTTCTAAAGCTCTATAAAAATATTTAATTAATTTTCTTAATAAACTAATTAGATAAAATTACTTTTAAATACTTCACAAAAAAATAGTACTAAAAACGAAACCAAAAACACCATTTACACATAAATTTACACCATTCATACATATAGTATTGTCTAAAATATATTTTAGACGCACATTTGCAATGTAGTACAAACGAAAATTTGTTATGATAAATTGGGGGATTAATCATAATGAGAACAACAAAAGCATCATTTTATTAAAAATGATGCTTTTTTTATTTTCATTTATATCTATAAAAAAGCTCAAACAATAAATTGCTTGAGCTTTAATATGTATAATTAAATAATTTCTTAAGCCTCAAAAGGCACTATAGAAACATATGATCTATTATCTCTTTTCTTTCTAAATTCAACTACACCGTCAACTTTAGCATGTAAAGTATGATCTTTTCCCATGTAAACATTTTCACCTGGGTTGTGAGTTGTTCCTCTTTGACGAACAATAATGTTACCTGCAATTGCAGCTTGTCCTCCAAAAATCTTTACTCCTAGTCGTTTCGATTCTGATTCTCTACCATTCTTCGAACTACCGACACCTTTTTTATGAGCCATCTTATATTGATTTTTTTAGATTAAACTTTTACGGGCTTATTTTTCAACTCCTCCGTCTAACTTGTCTTGTAACACTTTTAATTCATCCCACTTACCATCAGCAGCTAATTGCGCTTGCTTTGGCCAAGTAGTTGTAACTAAATGTGATAATCTAGAACTAGCAGCTGTTAAGATTTCACTTAACTTGGCAGGATCTTGTTTTGCTACTTTAGCAAAAGTATCTAAACCTGCATTTACTAAAGCCTCAGCAGCTTTAGGTCCAGCACCTTCAATTTTCTTTAAATCATCAGCTTTTGCAGCTTTCTTTGGAGCAACCTTAGCAGCCTTTGGAGCAGCTTTAGATGTACCAGAAGCAGCGATAGATTCAATTTGAATTTCAGTTAAATACTGTCTATGTCCATTTTTCTTTTTGTAACCTTTTCTTCTTTTTTTCTTGAAAACGATTACTTTATCACCTTTTAAGTGACGTAATACCTTTGCAGTTACTCCTGCACCTGTTATAGCTGGGGCGCCAATAGTTACGTTATCCTTGTCTGCAATTAGCATTACGTTATCAAATGTTACATTTGATCCCTCTGCGTCTTGTAAACGGTGTACGAATACCTTTTGGTCTTGTGCTACTTTAAATTGCTGCCCTGCTATCTCTACGATTGCGTACATACTTTTTGTTTTGCGTTATACTTTATAATTTACACTTTCTTAATGAAAATGAGGGTGCAAATATACGTTTTTAAAAACAACAAACAACCTATACCTCAGAAAAGTACTTCTTTTTTATTAATTTAAATATCTAAATAAAATACAAATACTTTTTTATATGTTTACTTTAACTAATATGATAGATAAATTAAAATTTTAAAAATTACAAAATTGTTATAACAACAAAAGCTTCTTACTTACTTGAAACACCTGTTTTATTTGACTTTATTTACCAACCAAACACCAACTAAAATAATTACTCCTGATAGAAGTTGAATTAAACTTAACTTTTCTCCATCTGCCAATCCCCAAGCAACAGCAACAATAGGAATTAAATAAGTTACAGATGACGCAAAAACTGGAGATGTTAAGTGCACCATTTTATTATATAATACTTTTGCAATTCCTGTTCCTACAACAGCTAAAACAATTATATATCCGAATGCGCTAGTAGTTTGATTGTTTAATTCAATTGATGTAAAAAATCCAGAAAATAATAAAATTAAAGATGCAGGAATAATCAATATTAAAAAATTACCTGTTGTTATTGCTAATGCATCTAAATCTGATAAATATTTTTTGATGATATTTACATTAAAAGCATATCCAATAGATGAGAAAACAACTAAAATAGCATACCAATAATTCTGATTAGGATTTAATTCAGCACCTTTTAAAATTAAAATAAGTGTTCCTATGAGTCCAATCAAAATACCTATTAATTGTTTTTTCTTAAAAGTAAACCCAAAAATTAAAGCACCTAAAACAAAAGTATTAAAAGGTGTTAACGAACTCAAAATAGCAGAAATAGAACTATCAATACTTTTTACAGCAAAAGCAAACAAAAAAGCAGGAAAAAAGGTTCCTAAAAAAGCAGTATATAAAATATAAACCTTATGTTTTTTTTGAATTTTTTTAAGACTTTTAAATCCTATCAATAATAAAAAAGCTGCCGTAATTAATATACGTAACGCCCCCAATTGAATAGGCGTAAAAACAAGTAACGCTTTTTTCATTAAAATAAAAGAACTTCCCCAAACAATTGCTAGTATTATTAAGTAAATCCATTTACGTTGTTGATTATTCATTTTCAATACATTTAAGCACAAAATTCGTTTATTAATATCTATAAAATTGATTTTATTGATAACTTTGCTAAATAACTCAATAATTTAAAATGATGAAAATTCAAAAAATAATATTTGCACTTGCTTTTGTTAGCTTTTTAGCTATTGGATGTAAAAATGAAGTTAAAAAGGAAATTACTACTAAAGTAGAAGAAACAGCAGTTGTTGCTAATAAAAAAGAGCTTTCTCTAAATATTTCAGGAATGACTTGTGAAATAGGTTGTGCTAAAAAAATAGCTTCAGATTTATCTAAAAAAGCAGGTGTTTTAGAAGCCAATGTTGTTTTTAATGATAGCATTGCCAACGTAAAATACGATGCTAATATTACCAATAAAGAAGATTTAATTACTTTTATTGAAGGAATTGGTAACGGAGATATGTATAAAGCTTCTGAAGTAAGTGTAAAAACATGTTGTAGTAAGAAAAAAACATGTACTACTGCTGAGAAGAAAGAATGCAATGCTAAAACAGCTACAAAAAAAAAAGCCTGCACAAAGAAAAAAGGAGATAATAAAGCATGTATTTCTGATTGTAAAAAAGAATGCTGTGCTAAAAATGAAGCTGATAAAAAAGCGTGTACTAAAAATTGCAAGAAAGAGTGTTGCTCTAAAAAAGACTAATATATTTTTTTAAAATATAAAAAGGAAGCTCCTCTAATGAGGAGCTTTTTTATGGGTTTATAGTATCTTTGTAAAAACTTTTCTTCTGATGAAAAAACATTTTCCTCTCTTAGTCAAAATATCATTAATAGCTGTATATATTATCTTTTTAGCTGGATCGGTAGTTCGTATGACTGGATCGGGAATGGGTTGCCCTGATTGGCCAAAATGTTTTGGTTATTACATTCCTCCAACCTCGGAAGCACAAATTACTTGGCATCCAAATACAGAGTATGAAGAAGGAATGATTATCGTTAAAGATGAGGTACTTTTTGTTGCCGAAAACAATTTAAAAACATCCGAAGAATTTAATAATAGTAATTGGGTAAAATACACTAAACATAGTTATGCAAAGTTTAACAAGTTACATACTTGGACAGAGTATATTAACCGATTATCTTCGGCTTTGGCAGGAATTCCGTTTTTGTTTTTAATTTTTGTTTCGCTTTCTTTTTGGAAAACAAATAAAAAAATTACACTATTATCTTTTGGAGCTTTCACTCTAATGCTTTTTGAAGCTTGGTTGGGTAAAACAGTGGTCGATTCTAATCTAAAACCAACTATTATTACCATTCATATGGTGGGTGGTTTAATTATTATAGCTTTATTATTATGGTTATTATTTATAGTTTCTGAACGTAAAAAAATAACGTATAAATACAACTCATTATTTAATAAATTATTGATTTTTTCTGTGATATTTTCATTGATTCAAATAGCTATGGGAACTCAGGTTCGTCAATTTATTGATGAACAAGTAAAATTATTTGGTTTTGAAAATAAACATTATAGTTTAATGGCTCCTAATTTTAAATTCTACTTTCATCGCTCATTTACCATTGCTATAGTATTGGTAAACTTAGGAATGTTTTACTTAAATCAACTGAAAGATTTAGGTTACAAATTAGTAAATTGGATTGTTTTCTTAATATTTTTAGAAACCATTACAGGAATTTTAATGTATTATGCTGAATTTCCATTAGGTACGCAAGCTATACATTTACTTTCTGGAGCTGTTTTATTTGGATTGCAATTTTATTTATTACTACAAAGTCGTCGTGTAATAAATTAATACCATAATTATAGTTTGTAAATATGTCTAGCCCCGATTGAAGCATTTGTTTGAGCTCTTTTTTTGATTTTTCTTCAAAAAAAAGCGAGTGCGAAAAGCGGGAAATTGCTTCAAAAAAAATCTGTTAAGAAACAATTACTGTTTCCACTTTAAGGTTTCTAACATTTGAATCATGTCTTTTTTGATGTATTCAACTGCTGGAAAAATAGAATCGTAATTAGGTTTTGTGTAAAAAAACAAGGATCCTTTTAAAAAATGATTGGTACTATCGGTTACATGAAACTGTATTTGAGATGCTGCGTTTCCTGATATTTCGCACATTTTACCATATACTTTCTTATTTGAATCGGCATAATCTCTCCACGAAATATGATCTGCTTTTACGGTGTGCTCTAACACCAACTTTTCTGCTTCGACTAATAATTCTTGTAAATTATTAGTTACAGGGCGATAAGTTATATCAATAGACGCTTTTAAGGCTGGATACTCAATTTTCAACCAATTATTCGGTAAATTTTTTACTGTTGCATTTTTTGATACATCAAATTGGTAAGGCCTATTTTTGTTTAGTTTGGTATAGACTGATCTTGGATACTCTAAATTTAAATATGCTTTGGGTTTTGGCAAAATATCTTCACCACAGCTTATTAATAACGCTAGAGATACTAGTAATAATAATTTACGCATTTCGGGTTGTTTTTACTTGTTTTATACGTTTTTTATCTAACGCTTCAATAGTAAACGTGTAATTACTAAAGTTTATTTTCTCTCCTTTTTTAGGAAATTTGCCTGATACTTCTAAAATAAAACCTGCTAAGGTTTCACTTTCTCCTTTTAACTGTTCAAACTTTTCTTCATCATCGTCATCTAAAACTCTACAAAAATCTTTAATAGTTATTTTGCCTTCAAAAATATAATTATTTTCATCGAGCTTAGAGTAGGTTAAATCTTCATCATCAAACTCATCGTTTATATCACCTACTATTTCTTCTATAACATCTTCTAAGGTTACAATTCCGCTTGTGCCACCATATTCATCTACCACAATGGCTAAGTGCATTTTCATTTCTTTAAACTCGCTTAATAAATCGTCAAGTTTTTTGTTTTCAGGCACAAAAAAGGGCTCTCTAATTAATTTATGCCATTTTAGTGTTTTTTTATTTAAATGAGCTAATAAATCTTTAGCATATAACACCCCTATAATATTATCAATATTTTCATGATATACAGGGTTTCTAGAATACCCATTTTTTAAAATTGTTTTTAAAACTTCTTCATATGAAGTATCATCAGCAATAGCACAAACATCAGTTCTTGGCTTCATTATTTGTACCGTTTCGGTATTTCCAAAACTTACAATACCTTCTAAAATTTTTTGTTCTTCTTTAGTTGTTGCACCACTAGAAGTTAACTCTAAAGCTTCCGACAAACGCTCTACAGAGAAATTATTATTTTTATTTCCTAATTTATTTTCTACTACACTTGTTAATTTTATTAGCGGTATGCTTAATGGTGTTAAAAGAACATTTAAAAATTGAATTGGTTTTGCCATAAAATTGGCAAACTCCATTGCTTTTCTAGTTGCATATACTTTTGGTAAAACTTCTCCAAATAACAATATTAAAAAAGTTACCAAAACTACTTCTATAAAAAATTTCACTCCCTCAGAAACACCTATAAAAAGTTCCTCTCCTAACGTTGCAAATATTAATACTATTAAAATATTAATAAAATTATTAGTTATTAGAATACTTGCTAATAATTTTTTTGGCTCTTCAAGTAGTTTTACAACGGTGCTTTTTTCTTTTGATGAAGATGACAACTCATCAACTTGAGTTTGTGAAATAGAAAAAAAAGCCACCTCTGTACCTGAAACTAATGCAGAACAAATTAGTAAGAAAAGTAATAATAAGCTGTTTATTGTAATTAACAAATTAGCATTTGATAACACTAAAAACAAGGAGCTGGGTTCTATATCCAATTTTTAAATTTTAAGTAAACTAAAAAGGTAAATCATCATCTTTTTGAGGTGCTAGTTCAGGTGCTTTATTATGCTGCTCAACTACGCCAGTAGTAGATGGTGTTTTACTCAATTCTTTTTTTGTTGATAAAAAAGTCATATCCTGTACCTGAATTTCTGTTAAATAGCGTTTTTGGCCTTCAGCTTCATACTGACGTGTTTTAATTTTACCTTCACAATATACCTTATCGCCTTTTGTTAAATATTTTTCGCAAATTTCGGCCAACTTATTACGCACAACAATATTATGCCACTCAACATTTGTGACTTTTTCACCTGTTTGACGGTTCGTATAGGTTTCATTTGTTGCTAATGGAAAACGACCAATTGAATTACCTCCTTCAAAATAATGCATTTTTAATTCATCACCTAAATGACCTATTAAAATAACTTTATTAACTGTTCCTGCCATAACTTATTTTTTTGCATAAAACCAAATATACAAAATTTACTATTTGGTATTTATAAATTCGGTTAAAAAATTATCAATTAATACCGGCACCGGAAACTGCTTAATACTTTTCCATAAAATATTTTTTTGGCTAATATTATTGGTTTTAACAATCCAAAATTTGGTAAATAAATGCTGATGAGAGAGTTTATGCACAACGTCTTTTTGATTAAATAATGACAATAAGGTATCTTTAGGAAACAATGATGAGAATTGTTGATGTAATATTAATTCCGTTTCATCTATTGGCGTTAAAGTTTCAATTAAAGGAAACTGATACAACCCTTGCCAAATACCCTTTCCTAACCTTTGCTCAATAATTGTTTTATCATCATCAGTAACGGTTACCAAATAATTAAAATAACGTTTTTTTACTTTGTTTTTTTTCTCTTTTACTGGAAAATCTTTAATTTGTTGCTTTTCTAAAGCAACACAACTTGCCGACAAAGGACACGAGTCACATAATGGGTTTTGAGGTTTACATTGTAAAGCTCCAAAATCCATTATTGCCTGATTATAAATTCCAGGCTGCGTTTCATCAATTAAAGTTTGTGCCAAAACCTTAAACTCCTTTATTCCTTTAGACGAATTAATTGGTGTACTAATGCCATAATAGCGTGCCAAAACTCTATACACATTACCATCAACCACAGCAACTGGTTCGTTAAAACTAATCGATGCAATGGCGGAAGCAGTATAGTCTCCAATTCCTTTTAACTTTAAAAGTTCTTTATAACTACTAGGAAAAACCCCATTAAATTCCTTTACAATATGTTTTGCTGTAAAATGTAAGTTTCTTGCCCTAGAGTAATACCCTAAGCCTTGCCATAATTTAAGCACCTTACTTTCATCAGCTTTTGCTAAATCAAACACGGTTTCAAACTCGTTTGTAAAGGTTATAAAATAAGGCATTCCTTGTGCTACTCGCGTTTGCTGAAGCATAATTTCACTTAACCAAACCCAATAAGGATCTTTAGTTTTACGCCAAGGCAAATCTCTTTCATTATTTAAATACCAGTAAACAAGACGATTAGCAATCATTACTTCTATAAATTGAACTCACAAAATTACTGTTTTTTATTTAGTTTTTTTTATTCTTATTATTTTCCGAATAGATTAATTATCATATATTTGCACCCTCATTTCAAAAATTAAATTCAAAATATATATAGGATGACAAAAGCAGATATCGTATCTAAAATTTCAGATAAGAGTGGAATTGAAAAAGCGGATGTATTAGCAACTGTTGAGGCGTTTATGGACGAAGTAAAAGATGCACTAGAGAGCGGTGACAATGTATATTTAAGAGGTTTTGGTAGTTTTATTATCAAAACAAGAGCAGAAAAAACAGGTAGAAATATTTCTAAAAACACTACTATTAAAATACCTGCTCACAACATACCTGCTTTTAAACCTTCAAAGGTTTTTACAGAAGGTGTTAAAACTAAAGTATCTGTAAAATAATAAAGTTATTAACCTAAAGTCTTTATTTCTAAAGATTTTATAAAACATTTTAATTATGCCAAGCGGTAAAAAAAGAAAGAGAGCAAAAATCTCGACACACAAAAGAAAGAAAAGAGCAAGAGCAAATCGTCATAAGAAAAAGTAAGCTAACGCTTACTTTTTCGTTGCTTTTATAGCTTATTAAGTTCATTGACATTAAGGTTTAAACACCTTAAAACGGTATAAAAACTATACCTGTTTACAAATTTTAATCCGTCTTCGTAAAATTATTACGTTGGCACAAAACTATATTCAGAATGAAAACAGAATTAATAATTCGTTCAAATTCTTCTGATATTGATTTCGCCTTACTAAGAGATGGTAGACTTATTGAACTAAACAAAGAAACAAGCGATAATAAATTTTCTGTCGGTGATATTTTCCTAGCTAAAATAGGAAAAGTTATGACAGGATTAAATGCCGCTTTTGTTAATGTTGGATACCCTAAAGATGGTTTTTTACACTACCATGATTTAGGTCCACAAGTACAATCTTTAAATAGTTTTATTAAGAAGGTAAGCATAGGTAATTATAAAGATTTCACTTTAAAAAACTTTCGCGCTGAAAAGGATATCAATAAAGACGGAAGTATTAATGATGTACTAAAATCAGGTCAAAATTTATTAGTACAAATTGTAAAAGAACCAATTTCTACCAAAGGTCCGCGTATTAGCTCGGAACTATCAATAGCTGGTAGATATTTAGTTTTAGTTCCTTTTTCTAACAGAGTATCTGTATCTCAAAAAATAGCAGATCCAAAAGAAAAAGAACGTTTAAAAAAATTAGCAAAAAGTATCAAACCTAAAGGGTTTGGACTTATTTTACGTACTGTTGCCCAAGACAAAAAGGTAGCAGAACTAGATAAAGATTTACAAAATTCACTTGAACGTTGGGAAAAAATGTGCAATAGTATTGCTAATCAAAATACTCCAACAAAAATATTAAGTGAGTTAAACAGAGCATCTTCTATATTAAGAGATGTAATGAACGATTCTTTTACAAGCATAGTAACCAATGATGAAACTTTAATGATTGAAATTAAAGAGTATTTACAAGAAATATACCCTGAAAAGGAAAAAATTGTAAAACTTCATAAGGCTGACACTCCTATTTTTGAAAAATATGGTATTGAACGTCAAATAAAATCATCATTTGGTAAAACAGTTTCTATGAGCAAAGGTGCGTACTTAGTTATTGAACACACCGAAGCCTTACATGTTATTGATGTAAACAGCGGAAATCGCTCAAACAAAGCTTTAAGCCAAGAAGAAACTGCTTTAGAAGTTAACCTAATTTCTGCTACAGAAGTAGCACGCCAATTACAACTACGTGATATGGGTGGAATTATAGTGGTTGACTTTATTGATATGAAAAGTACTGAAAACAGACAAAAATTATATCAACATTTAAAAGACGCAATGTCTTTAGACCGTACTAAACACAAAATATTACCTCCAAGTAAGTTTGGTTTAATACAAATTACAAGACAACGTGTACGACCTGAATTAGAAATAAAAACACGTGAACCAAATCCTAATAAAAACGGAGAGGTTGAAGCTCCTATTGTTTTAATAGACAAAATAGAAGTTGAATTAGAGCGACTTATTAATGGCGATAAAGAATATAAAGAAATCACACTAAATGTGCATCCTTTTATAGCCGCTTATTTAACAAAAGGTCTAATTTCTATTCGTTTAAAATGGTTCATTGAACACAAAAAGTGGATTAAAATATTACCTCGAGATGCTTACCAATACTTACAGTATAATTTTCTCTTAAAAAAGAAAAAGTAAGTAAGGAAATCTTATTATGAAATAAAAACCCGTTTCTTTCGAAACGGGTTTTTTTATGCTTTAAAACCAAAAACCTAAGTTAAATAACCAATATTTTTGATTATGATCAGGAGACCATGTATATTTTAATTCTAAAGGACCTAAGAAAGTTTCTAAACTGTAACCCATAGCATAACCTGACTTAGTATTATTTAAAACATTTCCTCCTGATAAAATATTTTCATCTATACGGGCATAATTAGCAATAAATACAGCGTAATGTTTATTTATTAATTGATATCTAAAATTAAATTCTGACTTTAAAAAGGATTGGTTACTTAAAGCTCCCGAATCATACCCATACAAAGGTTTAAAATTATTAATATAATTTTGGTTATAACCACCTAAACGGTAATCAAACATTTGAGATGTTTTTTTACCTAACGTATAGCCAAAATCTGAAGTACACTCAAGTGTTAAATTTTCATTAAAAGTTGTTGCAAAACCTATAGTTACTGATGCTTGTGAAAACTGACTAAACAAATCACTTTCTGGTGCTAGTTTCTTTAACCCTTTATTTCTATCTGACCAAAGAAACCATTTAAAACCAATATTAGCATAAAATCCTTTGGTAGGAAACATTACTTTATTGTAAGTATCTAATTTTAAAAAAGTATATAAATTCATATAATTACTTTTATCAAAAAAAATTTCTTCACCATTAGTTAAAATATTTTCTGACGATACTTGTAACCTTTTATGTTCAACTCCTACTCCTAAAGCAAATTTCTTATCAAATGTTGTTTTTAAATACAACGCATTTATAAGGTCATTATATTTTATATTAATAAGGTTTTCATCAAATAAAAATTCGCTTTTAAAAGAATTGTACCTTGATGAAAAACCATAACTAGGCCTTGCTCCATTATCTATAAAATACTGTAAATCATATCGAATTCTGTCACCTATTGCTATATCTAACGACAACTCATCATTTTGTTTTATTAATTTTTTATGATTGTAATTTAATAAAACGGCCGACTTGTATAACAAATCATAATGCAACCCTAATCGCAAATAAGACCTTGTATCTTCCTCATTAACAATCAACTCCAACTTTCTCCCTCTAAAAGACTTTTTTAAATGATAATCAATTCTTTTAAAATTTTTAGAAGCCGTGAGTGTATTTATTTTTCTAGAAATACTTTTATAAGAAACACTATCACCTTCTGATAATTGAAGTTTATTTAAAATATAATCATTTGTATAATTTTTATTCCCCTTAATTACAATTCTATCTACTAAAAACTTACTTTTATTTAAGTTTACTACATAAGGTTTCCTTTTATTTTTTTGAAGCTTAGCAATACTATCAAAAACTACTTTAAAAGGCTTTACAGCTTTAAAACCTTCTTTTAATATTTCTTCTTTTTTATCAAAAGCAATTACATTATACTCTAAAAGATTTGGTTGAATATAAACATCCAGCAATCCAACTTGTTCATCAGATTTTTTATACATCTGAAAATTAATTATTTGCATCAATAAAGAAGCTACTGATGATAACTCTTTTTTATTTAATAACTCACCCTGTACGCTAACACCAATAATAAAGTCTACCTTCTTTTTCATAATATCAACAGGAAAATTATTTACAACTCCTCCGTCAATCATTAATTTTCCATCAATTTCTACAGGATTTAACAACGATGGAAAAGCAGCACTTGCTCTTAAAGCCAAAGGCAAAGACCCATTTTCTAAAACTACCTCTTCTCCTGTTTCAATATTTGTAGCAATGCAGTAAAAAGGTATGGGAAGTTTTGAAAAATTTTGAATACTATCAACAGGCGCTAACAATTCTGTCAAAAAATTCAACGCATTTTGTCCTTTTGATAACCCTAAAGGTAGTGCAATTTTACCTTCTTTAATAGGTAATGTAATGGCGTATTTTTCACCATATTGCTTACTAAAAAAAGGCATTTCTCTTCTTGATATTTGATCTCTAGCAACTTTCATGAAATCAGTTTTCAATACAATTTTTTTTATTTGATCTGCAGAGTAACCTGCAGCATACAAACCACCAATAATAGCGCCCATGCTGGTACCACCAATATAATCTATTTGCATACCAGAGTTTTCAATTTCTTTTAAAACTGATACATGTGCAAGGCCTTTAGCTCCGCCTCCACTTAACACCAATCCAACTTTTGGTTGGTTTTGCCCTAGTAATACCAGTGGAAAAAACAATACAATTAACAACTTTTTCATTCTTTTTCTTTTTGATAAAATTGATGTATTTTTTGAGCCCTTGAAAACCCAACAACTTCTTTTAAATCTTCTAACGTAGCTTCTTTAACCCTTTTTGCCGATTTAAACTTACGTAATAAAGTAGCAATGGTTTGTGTACCAATATCAGGTATTTGTTCAAGCTCTGATTTTATAGCACTTTTACTTCTTTTATTTCTATGAAACGTAATTCCAAATCGATGGGCTTCATTTCGTAAAAACTGAATTATTTTTAAACTTTCTGATTTTTTATCTAAATACAGCGGAACTGAATCTCCTGGGTAATAAATTTCTTCTAATCGTTTTGCAATACCAATAATAGCTATTTTTCCACGTAATCCTAAAATATCTAAACTTTTTAAAGCAGATGACAACTGCCCCTTTCCGCCATCTATAACAATAAGCTGCGGTAGCGGTTGTTTTTCTTCCAGTAATCGTTTATAACGTCGAAAAACAACCTCTTCCATCGACGCAAAATCATCAGGCCCTTCTACCGTTTTTATATTATAATGACGATACTCTTTTTTACTAGGTTTACCGTTTTTAAAAACTACGCATGCAGCTACTGGATGAGTACCTTGTATGTTTGAATTATCAAAACATTCAATATGTCTTGGCTCTTCGTGTAAACGCAAATCTTTTTGCATTTGAGTCATTATACGTTTTACATGGCGTTCAGGGTCAACAATTTTTATTTGCTTAAACTGCTCCATACGGTAATATTTGGCATTTCTTTCAGATAAATCAACAATACGTTTTTTATCACCTAATTTAGGTACTGTAACTTTTATTTGCTCTCCCAAGTCAACCTTAAAAGGCACATAAACTTCTCTTGATAATGAGTTAAACCTACTGCGTGTTTCAATTATAAACAACTCTAATAACTGCTTATCAGTTTCAGCTAATTTCTTTTTTATTTCTGTGGTGTATGATTGTACAATTGCACCATTCATCACCTTAAAAAAGTTTGCATATCCGTGAGTTTCATCAGAAATAATTGAAAAAACATCTACGTTATTAATTGACGGATTCACAATAGTAGATTTTGCTTGATAATTTTTTAAAGACGCTAGTTTATCTTTAATTTTCTGAGCTTCTTCAAATTTCATTTCCGAAGCAAAAGCTAACATTATACGTTGTAACTTTTCTAAAATTTCTTTAAAATTACCTTTTAGTATATTTCGTATTGCTTTAATTTCTTCTTGGTAATTATCTTCATGCTGATGCCCTTCACATGGCCCTTTACAGTTACCTAAATGATACTCTAAACAAACTTTATATTTATAGGATGCAATTTTTTGTTCACTTAAATCATACGTGCAAGTGCGCAACGGATACAGCTCTTTTATTAAACTTAAAAGCGATTGTACCATTTTCATATTCGTGTATGGCCCAAAATATTCTGACCCATCTTTAATAACTCTACGAGTAGTAAATACTCTTGGAAAACGTTCTTTTTTAATACAAAGCCACGGATATGATTTATCATCTTTTAGCAAAACATTGTAACGAGGCTTATATTTTTTAATTAAGTTATTTTCAAGTAACAACGCATCTGTTTCTGTATCAACTACAATATGTTCAATTCTTACAATTTTTTTTACTAAAATACGTGTTTTTCCATTCTCGTGAGTTTTTGTAAAATAAGAGGAAACCCGCTTTTTTAAATTTTTAGCTTTTCCTACATATATAATTACATTATCCTTATCAAAATATTGATAAACCCCTGGTAAAACAGGCAATGTTTTTAATTGAATTTTTAATGAAGTTGGCATACAACGAAAATACAATTTTATTAAGATATTTAAGTTGCTATATGTACATTTACATTAATATTTATTTACAACCAATGCAAGAACCAATTCAGTTTTACAAAGACGAAATAAACAATTTAAATAGCCAATTAGTTAACCTAAAAAAAAGGTTACGAACAACTAGTATTTTAAGACTTTTAGTGTTTTTATGCATTTCGTTTTCAATTTATTTAGCTGTTACAAAAAATAATTTATTTTTTATTGTTAGTTTCCTTTTAACAATTGTTTTTGTTTTTTTAATAACGAAACACCTTCAATTAAAACAACAAAAAAATCTTATTCAGGCTAAGCTGAATATTAATAAAATAGAAATAAGGGTTTTAAACGGAGAATATATACATTTAGATAGTGGTAAAGAATTTACCAATCCAGCGCATTATTTTAGTAATGATGTTGATTTGTTTGGAAACAGCTCATTCTTTCAATACCTCAACAGAACCGCAACTGCAGAAGGAAAAAAATTACTAGCCAATATTTTAAGTAGTAATAACATTAAGGCTATTGAAGAAAAACAAAAAGTTACACAAGAACTTGCACTAAAAATAACTTGGCGACAACATTTTACAGCGGTAGCAAATTTAATAAATACAAAAACAGCCATATCTACTATTGTAAATTGGGTACATTCATACAAGCAAAAGCTCCCTACATTTTTGATGTTATTTTCATATGGTTTTTCTGGAGTATCAATTATATTAATTAGCCTATTAAGTTTTAGTATTATTCCTTTTTCAATTGTGCTAATTTGGTTTTTAATTGGGTTGTCAATTACAGCTTTTTATATTAAAAGCATTCAAGAACTAGCTACTGAAACAGATAAAGCAAAAGAAACATTTAATCAATATCATCAATTATTAGCTCACATAGAAAATGAAGAATTTACAAATTCGAAATTAAAAAGTGAACAAGAAAAAATTAAACAAGAAAACAAAAAAGCCTCTACAATATTTAAAGAATTTTCTAAAAAATTAGATGCTTTTGACCAAAGAAGTAATTTAATGATTGCGCTTGCAGGTAACGGACTTTTTCTGTTAGATATTCGCAACACTATTAAAATAGAAAAATGGATTATTACTTATAAAACCACTGTAGAAGAATGGTTTAATGTAGTTTCTTTTTTTGATGCGCAAAATTCGTTAGCTAACTTTGTTTATAACAAACCTAAATATGTTTTTCCTACTATTACTAAAGAAAAAGCTGTTTTAAATGCTATAAACTTAGGACACCCTTTATTAGATGCTACAAAAAGAATTGATAACGATTTTGTTATCAATAATGAAGAGTTTTTTATTGTTACAGGGGCAAATATGGCTGGTAAAAGTACTTTTTTAAGAAGTATTTCACTAGCTATTGTAATGTCAAATACAGGTTTACCAATTTGTGCAGAAAAAATTTATTATAACCCAATAAAACTAATTACAAGTATGCGAACTTCAGATTCGTTAAACGATGATGAATCATACTTTTATGCTGAATTAAAGCGTTTAAAATTTATTGTAAATGAAATTAAAGATGAAAATTATTTTATCATTTTAGATGAAATTTTAAAAGGAACAAATAGTAAAGACAAAGCTAGTGGCTCTAAAAAATTCGTTGAAAAACTAAACAACTCAAAATCTACCGGAATTATTGCTACCCACGATGTAAGTTTATGTGATTTAGCTACAGAATATAGCACTATCAAAAACTATTATTTTGATGCCGAAATTATAAATGACGAGCTACATTTTGATTATAAAATGAAAAACGGAGTATGTAAAAATATGAATGCTTCTTTTTTATTAAAGAAAATGGATATTGTATAAAACTTTTAGTTTTTTTGAAAAAAAATCAACATAAAACTATGATAAAAGACAAGAAATAATTACTTCATTAATCCGTATCTTTGTTATATGCACAAACTTATTGATAATTTTGGCAGACAAATCAATTATATTCGATTGGCTGTAACTGACCGCTGTAACCTTCGTTGCCAATATTGTATGCCCGCAAAAGGAATTGATATTGTTCCTAGAAAAGAATT
This sequence comes from Tenacibaculum aestuariivivum, assembly GCF_964507685.1. Classification (GTDB taxonomy): domain Bacteria; phylum Bacteroidota; class Bacteroidia; order Flavobacteriales; family Flavobacteriaceae; genus Polaribacter; species Polaribacter aestuariivivum. The sequence goes on along the minus strand of NZ_OZ208414.1, from coordinate 1,648,552 downwards.
ATTAACTTATAAAGAAATGTATCGCCTAATTCGAGTACTTACCGAATTAGGCGTAAATAAAGTGCGTTTAACAGGTGGTGAACCTTTTGTTCGTAAAGATTTTATGTCGTTTTTAGAAATGCTTTCTTATAACGATTTATTAGATGAAATTAATATTACAACAAACGGCGCATTAATTTCTGAACACATCGAAACTTTAGAAAAATTGGATAAAGTAAAAAACATCAATTTAAGTCTTGATAGTCTAAATACCGATAAATTTGCTAAAATTACACGTCGTGATGTATTTCCTGAAGTATATAAAACTTTTGAATTATTAGAAAAAAGCTCTTTAAACTTAAAACTAAATGTAGTTATACAAGCTGGTTTTAATACTGATGAAATTAATGATTTTGTTGGCTTAACTAAAGATAAAAATATTGCTATTCGATTTATTGAAGAAATGCCTTTTAACGGAAAAGGACAACGAAATATTCAAGAAAACTGGAATTATAACAAAATTTTAGAAGAAATAAAATCTCAATATTCCGTAGAAAATATAATTTCAGAAAAATCATCAACTTCTCGTAATTTCTCTATCAAAAACCATCAAGGAACTGTGGGAATTATTCCTGCTTTTACCCGTACTATTTGCAATGATTGCAACCGTATAAGAATTACATCTACAGGAACTTTTAAAAATTGTTTGTTTGATGATGGTGTTTTTAACTTACGTGATTTTATCAGAAATGGTGCTTCTAATGACGATTTAAAAGAACTTTTTTTATCATTAATAAAAGAAAAACCCGAAAATGGTTTTATTGCTGAAGCAAACAGAAAACAAGGAAGTGTTTCTGAAAGTATGAGTACAATTGGTGGATAATTAATTATAAAAACATCAGTTTTAGCAAAATTGATAACTTTTTCATAAACATATGATTTCAGTAAAAAATGCAAAAGAAATAATTCAACAAAATACGTTAGATTTTGGAACAGAAAATATTCCTTTTATGGAATCTGTTGGTCGAATTTTAAAAGAAAATATTCTTGCCGATAGAGATTTCCCTCCTTTCAATCGTGTTTCTATGGACGGAATCGCTATTAACTACCTTCATTTTGAAAATGGAAAACGTAGTTTTAAAATTGAAGGAATTCAACCTGCAGGAAGCGAAAAATTAACAATGCTAAATTCCGAAAATTGTATTGAAGTAATGACGGGCGCAGTATTACCAAATAATTGCGATACAGTAATCAGATATGAAGATGTTATTATCAAAAATGGAATTGCAAAAATTACTATTGATACAATTAATGCAAATCAAAATGTACATCCGAAAGGAAAAGACAAATTACAAAACGATGTTTTAATCCATAAAAACACACTTATTTCTTCTGCCGAAATCGGCGTGATTGCTACGGTTGGTAAATCAACTGTAAAAGTAGCAAAACAGCCTAAAGTAATAATTATTTCTACTGGTGATGAATTAGTTGATGTAAATGAAAATCCGCTAGATTATCAAATTAGAAAATCGAATGTTTATACCTTGGTTTCCTTATTAAAGGAATTACATATTCCTTCAGAAATTGTTCATATTACAGATAGTAAATCAATTTTAAAAGAAAAAATAAGTAACTATTTACAAGAATACGATGTGTTATTATGTAGCGGTGCAGTTAGTAAAGGTAAATTTGATTTTTTACCCGAAGTATTTACTGAATTAGGTGTTAATAAATTATTTCATAAAGTAGCGCAACGCCCAGGAAAACCTTTTTGGTTCGGACGCATAGCGTCTTTAGGTATTAGTGAGCAAGATCTTTATCCAGAGCTTAAAAAAAATGATGTAATTGTCTTTGCTTTTCCTGGAAACCCAATTTCTACTTTTGTAAATTGTTTGGTTTATTTTTATGATTGGTATTATAAATCAATCGGAAATAAAGAAGATAAACAATTTGCTGTTCTTTCTGAAAATATTATTTTTAAACCCAATCTTACGTACTTTTTACAAGTTAAATTAGAAAACGTAAACGCGCAAATACTAGCAACTCCAATAAAAGCAAATGGTTCTGGAGATTTAGCTAGCTTAGTAAATGCTGATGGATTTATAGAAATACCAGCAACTGAACAAATCAATTTTAAAAAAGGAACTATTTTTCCTGTAATTAGATATAAAAAATGAGCAATTTCACGCACATAAACGAGAAAAACCAACCTAAAATGGTCAATGTTTCTGATAAAAAAATCACGAAACGAACGGCAATTGCAAAAGCTACGATGTTTTTAGGTTCAGAAATTATTTCTCATTTTAAAAATGATGATTTAATCACCAAAAAAGGACCTGTTTTTCAAACAGCAATTATAGCGGGTATTCAGGCTGTAAAAAAAACTTCGGATATTATTCCCATGTGTCATCCTTTATTAATTAATGGCGTAGATATTGACATCAATATTATTGATAAAGAACATTTAGAAGTGTTTTGTAAAGTAACTATTGAAGGAAAAACAGGCGTAGAAATGGAAGCATTAACAGGTGCATCGGCAACTTGTTTAACCATTTATGATATGTGTAAGGCGATTAATCAAAAAATGATTATTAAAGAAATAACATTACTAGAAAAAACAGGAGGTAAATCTGATATAAAAAATGGATAAAATAGCAATCATTGGAGCAGGAAAATTAGGATGTGCAATTGCAGATGGACTTTTAGAAAGTGGATTACATCCAACCGATTTAAGTTTATCAAGAAGAAATACCAAGGCGTTAAAAAAATATGCTGATAACGGAACTTTAGTTACAACTATAAATAATGATGTTATTAAAAATGCAAACATTATTATTTTATGTGTAAAACCTCAAAAAACTAAAGAAGTATTAGCCGAATTAACACCACAACTAACCGATCAAATAATTATTTCTACGGTTACAGGAATTGAACTATCCGATTTAAAAGGAATCCTTAAAAAAGAACTTCCATTGTTTAGAGCAATGCCAAATACTGCGGCGGCAATTAAACAATCTATGACTTGTATATCAACTATTGATAGTAATGAAACTCAGCAAAAACAAGTAGAAAACATCTTTAAAAACTTAGGTGAAACTGTTTTTATTGATGATGATTTAATGGCTTCTGCAACCGTTTTAGCTGCAAGTGGAATTGCTTTTGCCTTACGTTATCTTCGTGCTTCAATGCAGGGCGGTATTGAAATAGGCTTTAGTTCTGAGTTATCACAAAAAATAGCAGCGCAAACTTTAAAAGGAGCTGCTGAATTAATTTTACAACATGGAAATCATCCTGAAAGTGAAATTGATAAAGTAACAACACCACAAGGAATTACCATTACAGGTTTAAATAAAATGGAACAGAAAGGCTTTAGTACTTCTATTATTCAAGGAATTGTAGCTTCAAAAAACAAGATAGATAATTTATAAATGACACATCAAAAACACGCAAAAATCACTAGAAAACAAAACGATACTTACGCAACAAATGAAGTCGCTATTTTAGGAACAAATTGCGGTATTATTGCTGATTTAGTAAAGGATGTTTCTTTAAAACTATCAAATTATAATTTAGCCTATTTTGATGCTTCTCACGCCAAAAATGTTGATAAAAACGACTTTACCGAATACACTTTTCATCAGCAAGGTAATTTACAAATTAACACCACTTCTACTATTAATAACTTTGAACAACGGTTACAATTTATAAATCATGATTTTGTTTTTATCAACGGAAACCATTATCAAGGAGCAAAGCAAATTTTAATTTTAGACAATGAAAAAAAAGCATCTATTAAAAAACGATTATCTCAAATAACCAATATTCAATTTATTATAAAACGCACTTCTGATGTTCCTTATTTTGACTGTTTATTAGAAAAATTTCCACAGATAAAAAATATAACCTGTTACCAAATTGATGAAATTGATAAGATTACAACTCATATTAATTCTTTAATTCAAGAACATATTCCACCTGTAAAAGGTTTGGTTTTGACTGGTGGAAAAAGTACTCGTATGGGAACTGACAAATCGGAATTAAAATATTACGGAAAACCTCAAAAAGAATACACTAAAGAATTATTAGAAAACAATAATTTAAAGACATTTTACTCAGTACAAGTAGCTACTGATAAAACCATTACTTCGGATGAAATTGAGGATTCTTTTTTAAATTTAGGACCTTTTGGTGGAATTTGTTCTGCTTTTCAAAAAGACCCAAATTCGGCTTGGTTAGTTGTGGCTACAGATGTTCCTTTTGTAAATAAGGAGTTAATTCAATTACTTTTACAAAGAAGAAATCCGAGTAAAACAGCAACTACTATTAAAGGAAAAAACAAAGAATTTCCTGAGCCTTTAATTACCATTTATGAACCAAAAGCATATTCTAAATTATTACAATATTTAGCGCAAGGATATTCGTGTCCTCGAAAAATGTTAATTAATTCTGATATTGAAATTATTGAAGTTGATGATAATTTAATTAGAAATATTAATACTCCTGAAGAATTTGAAATAGCTAAAAAAGAAATTAATATAGCTATGTAAAATACGCTTAAAATTTATAAAAAAGCATAGCCCCGATTGAAGCATTTGTTTGAGCTCTTTTTTATTTTTCTTAAAAAAAGCGAGTGTGAAAAGCGGGAAATAGCTTCATCTATTTTATATTTTTTCTAAATAAAAATGACCCATTTTAATAAAATGAGTCATTTACTTTTATTAAACTTGGCTACTATTTTTTAAATTTTAGCTTTTTTTCAATTGCTTCAATCATAATATTAGCAATATCTAAACCTGTTGCTCCTTCAATACCTTCTAATCCTGGTGATGAGTTTACTTCTAATAATAAAGGTCCTTTGTTTGATCGTATAATATCTACTCCTGCCACAGGAAGATCTAAAATTTTAGCGGCTTTAATGGCTAATTTTCGCTCATCGGAAGTAATTTTAACTTTTGATGCCGACCCTCCTTGATGTATGTTTGCTCTAAACTCTCCTTTCTCAGCTTGTCTTTGCATTGATGCCACCACTTTTCCGTTTACTACAAAACAGCGTAAATCTTGCCCGTTTGCTTCTTTAATAAATTCTTGTACAAGAATGTTTGTTTTAACGCTTTTAAAAGCATTAATCACACTTTCAGCTGCTTTGGTAGTTTCTGCCAATACAACACCTTTTCCTTGTGTGCTTTCTAGTAATTTAATAATTAATGGAGCCCCATTTACCATTTTTACAAGATCTTTAGTATCTAAAGGTGAATTTGCAAAACCTGTAATAGGAATTTGTATATCGTTTTTAGCAAATAATTGTGTTGCTAATAATTTATCTCTTGATTGATTTATTGCATCGGCCGAATTTAAACAGTATGCTCCCATAGCATCAAACTGTCTTATTAAAGCACACGCGTAAAAGGTTATTGAGGGTTTAATACGTGGTATAATAGCATCAAATTCATCAATAACATTTCCGCCACGATAACGTATTTGAGGTTCTTTAGCATCAAACTTCATATATGCTTGCTGTACGTTTAAAAACACCATTTCGTGCCCTCTAGAGCGTCCAGCTTCCATAATACGCTTATTACTAAACAACGATGGATTACTGGCTAATAATGCTATTTTTAAGCCTGTTTTTTCCTTTTTAAAAGCAGCATATTTTTCGTCAATATCTTGCTCTGTAAAAGCAGGTAATAAATAAGTTACTGATGGGTTTACTAAATAACCGTTTGCTAAAGCTTCACGACCAAGTAACATTCGAAACTCCATAGAATCTCGATTAGCAAGTGTTAATTCAATATCAAAAATATCATTACCCAAAGTTACTGGAGCTATTATTACTAATCGTTCTTCAGAAATTCCCATTGAACTTTTAATAGATCTCTTTGAGTGAACTTTTGACTCACATGTAATACTAATACTTCTATTTTCTTGAAGTGGATTTACATCAAAACGTACCCACTCTTCAGTTCCTTTAAAAAAAGGGGTTATATTATTTGCTTGTATTGATGATGTTTTTGCACCAGAGTCTACTCTTGCTTTTATGGCGGGTATACCAAAACCATCGAAAGAACACCACTCTTCGCTTCCTACTATTTTTAAATTATTCAATGTAATATTTTGTTTAATATAAGGGTTAATTTAATAATTATTAGCATATTTTTTTAAACTATAAAATGGATTTGGGTTACATCATAAACATACCGTCTTCTTCTATAAAGGTTTTGAATTCTATTGTATAACCATTAGGGTCTTTTACAAAAAAAGAAACATGTTCTCCATTTTTATCTTTTAAAAATGTTTTTGTTATTATAGTTTCTGATGACCAATGATTAACTCGATCCTGCATTTTTTCCCAATCATCAGCTGCTAAAACAACTCCAAAATGAAAAGATGGTAAAACATCTTTTTCAAAAACATAATTAGGGCATTCAAATTTAAATTTCTCTACCAAAACGTATGTTAACTGGTTGTTAAATAAGTTTACGTCTAACCAGTTATTTGTTTCTCTTCCGCAATTAAGACCTAAATCTTCTGTATAAAATCTTTTAGTTTCCTTAATATCTATGCAAGGAAGTGATAAATGAAATATAGATGTCATATTTACTAAACTTAAAACTATTTGTATTATTTTTTTAAATGTACTGCTTATTTAACTAAATAAATAAAAAATAGCTATACTTATTTTTGTATCAACTCTATGCTTTTATACAAAATAACGGTAGTAGGTATTGTTATTTTTCTGTTCCCTTCGGGTATGTATAATAACACATAAAACCCTGTAATACTTTTAATTTCTCCAGTTAAATCGTACTCTTTATCTATAATTTTTATTGTATCACCAATTCTTATAGGATGATAAAAAAATAAAATTACACTAGCCGTTAAATTTGATAATATAGACCATTGTGCAAAAAAACCAACTCCTAAAACCGCCAAAATAGAAGAAGCGAAAACACCTATTTGCTTAAACTCTATACCTAAAATTAAAAGGAATAAAAAAAAAGCAAAAACATAATAAACTAAATAAAAAAGATTTAATATTATTTTTCTTCTATGAGGTTCAATAGCATTTTTAATGATATAACTTTTAATGATTTTTTTAGTAAAGAAAACTAAAAGATATACAGATATTATTAATATTAAAAGAAGTATATATTTATTTAGAAATAAATTATTCATTATTATTTTTATTGCAAAATTATGTTTTTATTTGATTTTTATTATTAAAAATTTTCTTTAATAAACCTACTTATGAAAAATATTTTAATACCCTATGATTTTTCTGAAACAGCTATTAATGCTTTAAATTACACTAAAAAACTTTTTAAAGGAACTAATGTTTCTATTCATTTATTAGATGTATACATTACCGAAAAATCACATTTAGTAAGCGAGGAAAAAAGCGATAATTGGTATAATGAAATGGATAATGAGATAGAAGAAGAATCAAAATATTTATTAGATATTCTTACTAAAGAAGATACTACTTTTAAATATAATTTTATTATTGATTCAACTTCATTAACAAACGCTATAAAAAAAGTAGTTAGTGAAAAAAGTATAGACCTGATTATATCTGGAACTAAGGGAGCAAAAAGTTTAACAGAAACATTTATAGGTACTAATACTTTAAAAATAATTAACACCATTAATAATTGCCCTATATTGATAGTTCCTACAACATATAAATATAAATTTTTTGATAAAATAGTTTTTTCTACAAATTACAAAAGATCTTTTAAAAGAGATGAATTAAAAATACTACTACAATTAAGTATTTTGAAAAAATGCACTATTGAAATTGTTAATTATTCAGAAGAATATACATTAAACGACAAACAACGATCATACAAAGTACAGTTAAGAGAAATTTTTAAAAATTTAAGTGTTACGTATAAAAAATTAGATTGGAATGACTCTGAAACTAATACTTTAAAAAGTCATTTAGAAAAAACGGCTTGTGAATTATTTTCTTTAATAAATCATAAAAACAATTTTTTTAATAGTCTTTTAGAAGAAAATGTTGTTAAAAAAGCTGCCTTTCATAGTAAAGTTCCTTTTATAATTTTACCTGAATTATAAAAGTGCTATATTAAGCAACAACGTATAATAAATTGTATTTTCACATTACAATAAAAAAACTCCTAACTTTTAAAAGTTAGGAGTTTTTTTATTGTAAATATGTACTCGAGGCGGGAATCGAACCCGCACTTCCGAAAAAACTGGATTTTGAATCCAGCGCGTCTACCAATTCCGCCACTCGAGCATTAGTAATTTAGAAACGCAAATTTATAAAAAATTTTAATTAAATTCATTTAAAATAACTTTTAAACTCTTAAAATAGTTTTACTTTTGCAGTAACAACAACACTAACTCTAATAAAAATTTATAAATGCCTATAGATCAATTAAGTCCAAAAATTTTTGCATGTTCTCAAAGTACTGAACTTGCTAAAGAAATTGCTAAAGAATATGGAATAGAGCTAGGGAATGTAAAAACAACGCATTTTAGCGATGGTGAATTTCAGCCAGCGTTTGAAGAATCTGTACGAGGAAGACGAGTATTTATTATTGGTTCTACATTTCCGTCTGCAGATAATTTAATGGAAATGCTATTAATGTGTGATGCTGCTAAACGCGCCTCTGCAAGACATATTACAGCTGTAATGCCTTATTTTGGATGGGCTCGTCAAGACAGAAAAGACAAACCTCGTGTAGCAATTGGTGCAAAACTAGTTGCTAAATTACTAGAATCAGCAGGAGCTACAAGAATTATGACTATGGATTTACATGCTGATCAAATTCAAGGGTTTTTCGAAAAACCAGTAGATCACTTATTTGCTTCTACAATTTTTCTTCCATATGTAAAAAGCCTACAATTAGATAACCTTACCATTGCGTCTCCTGATATGGGTGGATCAAAAAGAGCATACGCATATTCTAAATTTCTAGAAAGTGATGTGGTTATTTGTTATAAGCAACGACAAAAAGCAAATGTAATTTCTCATATGGAACTTATTGGCGAGGTAAAAGGTAAAAATGTAATTCTTGTAGATGATATGATTGACACAGGAGGTACACTTACCAAAGCTGCAGATTTAATGATGGAAAGAGGAGCTTTGAGCGTACGTGCTATATGTACACACCCTATACTTTCTGGTGATGCTTATGAAAGAATACAAAATTCTAAATTAACAGAATTAATTGTTTCAGATACAATTCCGTTAAAAAAGGCTGTATCTAAAATAAAAGTAGTAAATTGCGCATCTTTATTTGCTGATGTTATGCGCAAAGTTCACGAAAACATATCTATCAGTGATGAATTTTTAATGTAAATAAATTATAATAAATAAACAAGTAATGAAATCAATTACAATCAACGGATCAAAAAGAGAAAGCGTAGGTAAAAAAGCAACTAAAGCCTTACGTAATGCTGGAAAGGTTCCTTGCGTATTATACGGAGGAGACAAGCTTATACACTTTTCTGCAGAAGAAAAATCGTTTAAGCCATTAGTATTTACTCCAGATGTATTTACTGCTACGATTGAATTAGATGGTACAAAATTTAGTGCCGTTTTACAAGATATCCAATTTCACCCAGTAACAGATGCTATTTTACATGTAGATTTTTATCAAATTTTTGATGATAAAGAACTTACTATGGATATTCCTGTACATTTAGTAGGTGTAGCAAAAGGTATTATGTTAGGTGGAGCTTTACGTCACAACTTACGTAAATTAAAAGTAAAAGCATTACCAGCAAATTTACCTGACTTCATTGAAGCTAACATTACTGAATTAGCTATTGGTAGTAAATTATATGTTACTGAGTTAAGAAATGATAAATATACTTTATTGCACCCAGATAATACTGTAGTTGCTCAAGTACGTATGTCTCGTAATGCAGCTAAAGCAGCAGCAGAAACTGAAGCTGAAGCTTAAAAATTGTAGTAGAATAAAAGAAAAGCGTTACCGTTGTGTAACGCTTTTTTTTATTTTTGATTTTATATTTTTTATATTAAATACAATCAACAGATACAGATAAAAATCCGATGAAGAAATTTTTAATCGTAGGTTTAGGTAATATTGGAGAACAATACCACAATACACGTCATAATATAGGTTTTAAAATAGTAGATGCTTTTGTAAAAGATCATGATGCTAATTTTGAAACTGAAAAATTGGGTGACATTGCTAGGCTTAAAGTTAAAGGAAAAACAGTTATTGTTTTAAAACCAAGTACCTATATGAATTTAAGTGGAAAGGCAGTGATGTATTGGATGCAACAAGAAAACATTCAAGTTGAAAACTTGTTAATAATTACTGATGATTTAAATATTGATTTTGGTAAACTTCGTATTAAACCTAAGGGAAGTTCTGGCGGTCATAATGGACTAAAGGATATTCAGGAGAAATTTAATACTGGAGCCTACCCGCGTTTTCGTTTTGGTGTTGGTGCTGATTATGGTAGAGGTAGACAGGTAGATTATGTTTTAGGGCAATGGAGTAAAGATGAAGAGAGTGAAATGATTGAACGTATTCCTACTTCAATTAAAGCGGTTACCTCTTTTATTACAGCAGGTATGGCTAACACTATGAATGAATTTAACGGCAAATAAATATTATTTATACTAACAACATAGTAACTTCATAAAAATACTTAAGTGTAATTTTCTACAGAAAGTGAGCACAGAAAATAACCTATATTATTTTACTAAATTAATTATTAATAAAACAACACTCATTAGTCATTAAATGAAATTTTTATTAAATCATAATATAGCTAAAAAAACACCTTAATTATTAATTTTTTAGCTATATCATATAAATATTAAACCTAATTATCACCAGCAAACCACTCTGCAAAACTAGTATCTGTTTCTTGCAGTTTCATTGCATGTAGTTTGATGTTTTGAGGAAGTCTATGTTTAATTTTTTGTGCAAAATCAATAACCATCATTTCACTTGTTGGCTGATAATCTACTAAAATAACATGATGCCCTCTATCTTTTAACTCTTTGGCTAACTCAATATGTGGCGTATTTTGATTAAACACGGTTGCGTGATCAAAAACATCAACAATTTCTTCTTTAACAATTTTTTTAAGATCGCCAAAATCTATTACCATACCATACTTTACATTAGTTTTATCTGTAATTGGTTGTCCCATTACAGTTACAAAAAGCTTATAACTATGGCCGTGAACATTTTTACATTTTCCATCATAACCATACAATGCATGACCTGTTTCAAAGGTAAACTGTTTTGTAATTCTTATATTATTCACTATCTCTTAAATTTTTTGTTTGCTCTGTATTTATTGTAAAAGTACACAATTGCTACTCCTGCTGCTAAAATGGCAAATAAATAATCTCCACCCATAATTTTATTTTTTATTTGCCGAAAGTACGAATTTGTTTGACAACTTTTGTTAATATCCACACGAAACCTATTGAAAGTAATACTCCTACTAGTAAAAATAGTATTTGATTCTCGAGTATCCAGCTTGCAATTTCCTGTCCTGCTGTTTTATTTTGAATATTTTTTATATCTTGAAATAAAAACATTTTTTATTTTTTAAATTTTGATAATGCTTTTTTAGTTACTTCTGATAAAACTAACTTCCCTGATATTTCAGCATTTTCTATTAATAATTTTTGCCAATGTTCAGTACCAATCCACAAAGTTTTTTTGATTTCTGATAAAGCCACAGGATTGTAGTCAGCTAATTTTTCTGTAAAAAAACCTACTTCTTTGTCTAAATCATCAATAGATTCAAAAACACGAGCGTATAATCCTTTTTCTTTTGCCCAATAGGCATTTTTCCAACTCGTTGCATCTAAAGTTAATTCGGCTAAACCACTTACATTAATTTTACGGGTAACTGCAGGAGCAATAACAAAAGGACCAATTCCGATACTTAATTCTGATAATTTAATACTCGCATTTTCTGTTGCAAAAACATAATCACAAGCTGCTACTAAACCAACGCCTCCGCCAACAGTTTTACCTTGAACACGTCCAACAATTAATTTTGAACAACAACGCATCGCATTTATTACGTTCGCAAACCCTGAAAAAAACTGTTTACCAGCTTCTAAAGTATCAATAGCAACCAATTCATCAAAAGAAGCACCCGCACAAAAAGCTCTATTTCCTTCGGATTTTAAAACAATAATTGCTACTTCATCATTATTTGATAAGCTGTTAAATTCATTCGCTAAACGTGCTAATAATTCACTCGGAAATGAATTACTTGCAGGATGACCAAATTCAATAGTTGCTATTTTTTTATCAATATGGGTATATAAACTTCCGTTTTCTCTTGTTGTTGTCATTTTCAATTATTTTATTCTCAAATTTACTCATTTTGAGAGCGTGATAAAAAAGTATTTCTAAATTTAAGAATTAAAGGAACTGCACGTGCAATTATCCATGCATAAAAAGCAATCCAAATGGCATGCAATTTATAATCTAAGAAATCAAAAAATAATAAAACAGGAATAAAAATAACTGCTGTTGATATCAATAATAAATTTCGTAAATACTTCATTTCTCCCATTCCTTTAAACATTCCGTCATAAATAAAAGCGATAGCACAAATGGGTTGCATTATTAAAATAATCCAAAAGGTATTATAAAAATGTTCTAATACTGCTTGTTCTTGTGTAAAAATTCGTCCTATAAAATCATAAAAAATAAAACCGATAATTGCTAAAAACACCCCAAATACAAATCCATAAAGAAGCAGTTTATTTCCTAATTTAAGTAATGATTGATGTGCTTTTGCTCCTAATAATTTTCCTGATAAAATATTTCCTGCGGATGAATATCCATCAATCATAAAAGCACCCATTAGCCATATATTAAAGCCAATTGTGTAAGCTGCAATGTATTCTTTTCCATAAGAAACGGCATAAGAAGTTGCAAAATATAAAGCTAAATTCAAAGCAACGGTTCGCACAAATAAGTTTAACATCATATTAATAAACTTCGGAATTTCTTTATTAAAAGGAAGCTCAAATTTTAACGATATTTCTGTTTTAGTTATCAGTAAATACACAGAAATAAATGCCATAACTATTTGTGCAATTACACTTGCATAAGCAGCTCCTGAAATATTCATTGCAGGAATATATCCTTCAATTCCGTAAACAAAAACAACATCTAATACAATGTTTACAACCGTACCAATTATAGCAATTAACATCGGATACATGGTGTTTTGTAAACCTCTAAATGTTCCAAAAATAGCGATTACAAATAATGTAAACGGAAAACCAAAAACTCGTATTTTATAATATTCAATCGAATAATCTAAAATAGCATCTGAAGCATTATAAAACTGAAATATTTCTTTAGCAAACGGATACGTAACACCTAAAATAACCAAACTTGTTACTAAAATAATGGCGATAGCCTGGGCAGGTAAATTTTTTACTTCGGATAATTTATCAGCACCAATATATTGTGAAATAATTGACGAAATACTACTACGAGCTTGACCAAAAACCCAAATTAACATTGATAAAAAAGCACCAACAATTCCAATAGCCGCAATACTTTCGGTTGCATTATGATTGATATTTCCTACAATAGCTAAATCGGTAGTTGATAATAAAGGCTCGGCAACTCCTGCAATTAAAGCCGGAAAGGCCAATTTATTTATTCTTTTAAAACTAATATCTTGTGACATCTAACAACATAAAATGTTAGTTAGGTCGATCGGAGTCGAAACCTATAGTTAATAATAACTCGACTCCGATCGAGATAAGGGTACTAAAATTACTTTTTTATTAGCATTCGCTTAATTTCATTCAATTTCATTAAAGCTTCAATTGGCGTAAGCGTATCTATATTTGTTGCTAAAATTTCATCCCGAATATCTTCTAACAAAGGGTCATCTAATTGAAAGAAACTCATTTGCATGTCTTCTTTTTGCGAATCTTTTAAAACCTCTTTAACTTCTTTTTGAGTATTATTTTCTTCTAATTGTTTTAAAATTTTCTGAGCTCTATTAATTACCATAGCAGGCATTCCTGCTAATTTTGCTACATGAATACCAAAACTATGATTACTTCCTCCTGCTACTAATTTTCGTAAAAAAATAATACTGTCTTTTAATTCTTTTACCGATACATTAAAGTTTTTTATACGTTTAAAAGTGCTAGTCATTTCATTTAATTCATGATAATGCGTAGCAAATAACGTTTTTCCTTTTGATGGATGTTCATGTAAATATTCGGCAATAGCCCAAGCAATTGAAATACCATCATAAGTAGAAGTTCCACGACCAATTTCATCTAATAAAATCAAACTACGTTCAGATATGTTATTTAAAATAGAGGCAGTTTCATTCATTTCTACCATAAAAGTAGATTCTCCCATCGAAATATTATCACTTGCTCCTACTCTGGTAAAAATTTTATCTACCATACCAATTCTAGCACTTTTAGCAGGAATATAACTTCCCATTTGTGCTAATAAAACGATTAAAGCTGTTTGGCGTAAAATGGCAGATTTACCCGACATATTTGGTCCGGTAATCATAATAATTTGTTGCGTGTCTCTATTTAAAACTACATCATTAGCAATATATTCTTCGCCAATTGGAAGTTGTTTTTCGATTACAGGATGACGCCCATTTTTAATATCAATATCCGTACTATTATCCATTTTTGGACGTACATAATTATTATCTATTGCTAAGGTTGCAAATGATAATAATACATCTATTTTAGCAATATTTTGAGCATTTTCTTGTATCGGCTTAACAAAACCAATAATAAATTGAACCAATTTTGAAAAAAGTTCAGTTTCTATTTGTTGAATTTTTTCTTCTGCTCCTAAAATTTTTGTTTCGTATTCCTTTAGTTCTTCTGTAATATAACGCTCTGCATTTACAAGTGTTTGCTTACGAATCCATTCTTGAGGAACTTGATCTTTAAATTTGTTTCTAACTTCAATATAATACCCAAAAACGTTATTAAAAGCTATTTTTAAACTCGTAATACCTGTTCTTTCAGTTTCACGAGCCAACATCATATCTAAATATTCTTTTCCTGAATTAGAAATACTTCGCAACTCATCTAACTCATCAGAAACACCACTTGCAATAGCATTTCCTTTATTAATATTTACAGGAGCTTCTTCTAAAACAGTTTCAATAATCTTGGCAGTTAATAAATCACAATTATGTAATTGTTTTCCTATTTGATTAACTGTTTTATTTTTACTTTTTTCTGCAGATGATTTAATTGGAAGAATTGCTTTTAATGAGTTTTTTAATAAAATAACTTCACGAGGTGAAACCTTACCTGTGGCAACCTTTGATATTAATCGTTCAATATCCGAAATTTGTTTTAGTTGATACGTAACTGTTTGTAAAAATGCAGTATCTTCAATTAAAAACTGCACCAATTCATGACGCTCTTCAATTTGAGCTAAATCCTTTAAAGGTAAAGCTAACCAACGTTTTAATAAGCGTCCTCCCATAGGAGAAATTGTTTTATCAATCACATGTAACAAGGTGATAGAATTTACAGAGTTTCCACCGTATAACTCTAAATTTTTAACGGTAAAACGATCCATCCAAACATAATTATCTTCTGCAATTCTACTTATCGATTGAATATGTTCTATTTTATTATGTTGTGTTTCCGATAAATAATACATAGCTGCACCACCTGCAATAATACCTTGCCCTAGTTCTTCAACACCAAATCCTTTTAAATTTTTAACTTTAAAATGAGTACTTAATAATTCTTTTCCATATTCCTTTTGAAAAACCCAATCTTCTAAATAAAATGTATGAAAACGATTTGTAAATAATTCTAAAAATTGTTGTTTATATTTTTTTTCAACCAACACCTCGCTTGGTGAAAAATTTTGTAGTAATTTATCAATATACTCTTCATTTCCTTGAGCAATTAAAAACTCTCCTGTAGAAACATCTAAAAATGAAACACCTACTAATTTTTTTCCAAAATGTACGGCTGCTAAAAAATTGTTTGATTTTGATTGTAATACCTCGTCATTTAAAGCAACACCTGGTGTTACCAATTCTGTAACACCACGTTTTACAATTGTTTTAGTCATTTTAGGATCCTCTAATTGATCACATATTGCAACCCGTAAACCCGACTTTACCAACTTAGGCAAATACGTATTTAATGAATGATGTGGAAAACCAGCCAAAGCAGTTTCACTATCACTTCCAGCTCCTCTTTTGGTTAAAATAATTCCTAAAATCTGAGACGCTTTTACAGCATCTTCGCCAAAGGTTTCATAAAAATCTCCCACTCTAAATAGTAACATTGCATCCGGATATTTAACTTTAATTCCGTTATACTGTTTCATTAGTGGAGTTACCTTTTTTACCTTTGTTTTTGACAAGTTTTTAGATTTTTTAAATTAGTTTTGCGAAGATAAATATTCGCTTTTAAAGTTACCATTTTTTATGAGAAAACTAAAAAATAATGAGTTAGGAAGAATTACTGTTAACGAGTTTAAACAAACTAAAAAAACACCTATTATTGTAGTATTAGACAATATTAGAAGCTTAAATAATGTAGGGTCAGTTTTTAGAACTTCGGATGCTTTTTTAATTGAAAAAATATACCTTTGCGGCATTACTGCAACACCACCTAATAAAGAAATTCATAAAACAGCTTTAGGAGCTACCGAATCTGTTGCGTGGGAGCATGTTGAAAACACCATTAACTTAGTTAAAAAACTAAAAAAAGATAACATTACTGTTTTAGCCATAGAACAGGCTGAAAAAAGTATCATGTTAAATACATTTAACCCTAAACCTAACCAAAAATATGCAGTTATTATGGGTAATGAAGTAAAGGGTGTGCAACAAGAAGTAGTATCTGCAGCTGATTTTTGTATTGAAATTCCGCAATTAGGAACTAAACATTCTTTAAATATATCGGTAAGCTGTGGTATAGTACTTTGGGACTTACTAAATAAAACAAAATAGTAACGCTTACCCCTAAACAATACTTTCAAACAAAAAACTAACCGTTTATTTATTTAAAATTTACAATAATTTAACATCGTATTCACTAAAAAAGTATTAATTTAGTGGCGTCATAATAATTCCCCTCTGAAGTTATCAAAATTGAAAAAGCTTAAATTGAAAAAAAAAGAGAATGACAATAAATACCTATATACCCAATTCCGAAACTTTAGAAAACCTACAAGTAATAACAGTAATATATAAACAAGAATAAAATCATTTATTCTTTAAAATTAAAACAAAATCATCAGAAGATGATTTTATACTGTTATGAAATTATTATATTTTTTATTTCTATTTTCTATTATTACTAATGCCCAAAATAAGCCCATACCTTTTAATTATGAGCAAGATTCTGTTGTGTTTAAAAATACAATAAACAAAGCACTTTTTTTTTATAAAGAGAAAAAACTAGACTCTTTTAAAAAGTATAGTCTATTATCTTTGAAACAAAGTAAAAAGCCTATAAACTTACAAAAGGCACACAATTACCTAGCCACTTACTACAAGCTCAAAGAAATATCAGATAGTGCCTATTACCATTACAATGAGTCTAAAAATATTTTATTAGAACTTGGCGATAGTATCACCGCAGGAAAAAGACTCTATTACATTGCATTTATACAACTTAATCAAAATGACTTATTAGCTAGTGAAATTTCACATATTGAAGCCTTAAAAGCTCTTGAAAAAGAAAACTCAGAAAACTACAAACACCAAATTTACAATAACTTAGGAATAATATCTGATAAACAAGGTAATATAGAAGAAGCTTTAAAATACTATGATTTAAGTTTAGAAGAATTAAAAAAAGATTCTATTGAAAATATAGGCTTAGAGCTCAATGTTATTAACAACAAGGGGCTATTATATCAACGCTTAAAGCAGCACAAAAAAGCAATTACTTATTTTAATAAAGGATTAAATTTTGATAGTATTAAAAAAAAGCACCCAAGGCAATACGGCTTACTATTAGAAAATTTAGCTGTTAGTAATTATTACTTAAATAAAAAAAGAGCGGTTTTAAATCAATATCATGAAGTTTTAAAAATTAGAGAAGAACTATATGATATTAGTGACGCAAGTATTACTCATACAAACATTTCTTACTTTTATGAAGATTCTAAGCAATACAATAAAGCAAAATACCACTCAAAAAAAGCTTTAACTTACGCCAAGCAAGCTAGAAACTACAAAACCTGGTTAGAAGCCTTAAGAAGCCTTTCTGAATTAACCTCTGGAGAGCAATCAAAACAATATTTACAAGAATATATTAAGCTTAAAGATAGTTTATTTGAAAAAGATCGTAAATTAAAAAACCAGTTTGCAAAAATAAAGTACCAAACAAACAAAAAAGAAAAAGAAAATGTTATATTAAAAAGTGAAAACGAAAAAACAAAAATACAAGTAGCGTATCATAAACAACAACAAACTATTGGCTGGTTGGCAGCAGCTATTGGTTTATTATTATTTTTTATAAGTATCTTTTTTTTCTTCTACAGAAAAAAAAGAATACTATACCAAGCACAGCTTGAAAGAATAGATGCAAGATCGCACGAACGTAAACAAATTGCAAAATCTTTACACGATGAGGTTGCTGGTGATTTAGGTTTATTACATCAAAGGCTAAAAAAATCTAACCTACTATACGAAGCTGATAAATTAGAAACTATTAAAGAGAATGTACGAAATTTATCACATCAATTAAATAGTACTAGTTTTAGTAAAGTTTCTTTTAAAAACCAAATAATCAACTTAGTAAGTGATTATTACGAACTTAATTTTAAAATTACTGTTATTGGCCTACAGGAACACAATTGGAAAATTATTAACAACACAATTAAACGATTACTATATTTGTGCACTCGTGAAGCTATACAAAATTGCAAAAAATATGCGCAAGCTAAAAAAATAACCGTAACATTTAAAATAGATAAAAAATACGTGCTTTTAACAATTATAGATGATGGCATAGGTTTTGACACGAGTCTTAGCAGAAAAGGTGACGGCCTACAAAACCTCCAAGAACGTATTGAGGAATTAAATGGAATTTTTTATCTAGAAAGCAAAATAAGTAGTGGAACACAAATATCAATTAAAATCCCCCGAAATGCATAAAAAAACAAAAATACTTTTAGTTGATGATCATCAATTAATTCTAGAAGGTATGGTATCATATTTAAAAAATATTGACACCTTAGAAATAGTAACCGCCAACTCATGTGATCAAGCTTTTTTTAAAATAAAAACAGCTTTAAATACGTCACCTTTTCATATTGTTTTTACCGATTTAAGCTTTAATGAAAATAAAAAAAATAGTGTTTTAGATGGAGGAGAAGCATTAATTGCAGCAATTAAAAAAGAAAACATTGATATTAAAACCGCCGTTATTTCCGGCCATTCTGAAACCAATCGTGTTTTTAATGTTATTCATAACCTAAAACCTTGCGCTTTTATTTTAAAAGAAAGTTGTAATACAGATGAATTAACATTTGCTATTCAAAAAATTTTGAAAAATGAAGTATATTATACACACGAAATACATCAAAAGCTTTTAAAAAGAGCTTTAGTAAAAATTCAAATGGATGAAATTGCTATTCAAATTTTAAAAGAACTACCTAAACATCCTAAAATTGCCAACCTGGAAGGTGTTATAAAAAAATTAGACGGATCAACAGTTAAAGTAAGATCTATAGAAGGTAAATTATCAAAACTTCGTACTGATTTGCAAGCACAAAATAATACAGATTTGGTTATAAAAGCAAAAGAGCTTGGTATTATTGATTAATTTTTTTTACGTAAAAACACATTTTAAATTGCGGTAATCCCCTTTTTAAAATTGGCGACATTAAGTTACTTTGCACAAGTATGAGTAATACTCAATTTAGAGTAACTTTTAACAGAAAATTAAACCCTTCAGGTTCATACTGTAAAAATTTTTAAATTACAGTTAATATCTATTTTCTTTAAGAAAACACATGCTGTTTTTTTTTAAAATGGAATTAAAAAAAGCAAACCTTCTAGATACGTTTCTAGAAGGTTTTTTTACGTAAAAATTCACGGAAACACTCACTTTTTAACGCGGTAATCCCCTTTTTAAAACTAATTTTATTGTATAATTTTATCATGTAATTTAATATTGTTTTAGAGCAGTTACTAAAAAGAAAAAGTTAAATAACATTCGGACTCATGCTGAAATGTTGATTTACTATAACAAATAGTTAGATTTTTTTTTTATAAAAACACTCACTTTTTTTTCAGAAATTTCTTTTAAAATTAAAAGAACATTAGCCTTCTAGTACACCACTAGAAGGTTTTTTTGAAATACAAACACTTACGGTAAACCGCATTTTAAAATACGGAAACCCCCTTTTTTAAAACAACGGACTTAACTAATTTTGCAGTATAATTTAATATTGTTTTGGAGCAGTTACTAAGAAGAAAAAGTTTATTTACTATTTTAAAATAGTTACATTTTTTTTAAGAAAACACTCACTTTTTTTTTCAGAACCCTTTCTTAAAGCTAACACACTTTAGGAAAAGCTAACCTTCTAGAAAATTTCTAGAAGGTTTTTTACATTGAAAAAACTTACGGAAACATACACTTTTTAATGCGGAAATCCCCTTTTTAAAAGAAATAAACTAATATAAATTTGTAATGTTGGTTTGAATAAAAATTTGGGGAAATTTTTTAAAACAGTAAAAAATAAAACAGTAAAAAAAATGGGGGTTTTTTTACAAATATATAAGTATTGTTTACAAATCAATAAAAACCTTTTTGATAAATTATCAAAAAGGTTTTTTAATACACTACTTTTTAAATTACTATTTAATAATGGTAAAATATGTTATTACACTAAATCAAACTATAACAAGTTCTCACTGAGTAATAATTAACAAGGCTAAAAAATATTATTGCAACAAACATAGAAAGTAAGCTACACAATTTTTTATGAAAAAAACTGAATAAAACATAATACCGAAAAAGTTTTAAAAATATAGTTCTTAACACTCCATAAAAATACAAGAAACAAACATAAGTATTACAAATCAACGAGAAACTACTATTATTTGGAATAAAAAAGGTAAACCAACATTATAATACCATTGTTTCACAAAACAAACGAAGTGCTAGTATTTGTAAAACACTAAAAAAAAACTAGAAAATCATATCCTAAAAACTACAGGTCTATTTCAGTAACAAGAATAAACTGTATTTTAAATAATGTAGTCAGAGCAAAAACTACTACCTGTACCTAATATTTCTAACTCTATGTTACCTGAAATAAATCCATCATCTTTTCATTTTTGAAATTATAACTTAAGTAAACAACAAATTCCTATAACAGGAGATTAACAAGTAGCACTATTCGGAAAGCTTGCTTGAGAAAGAAAAAAACTTATAATACTGGTTGTTTTATGTTAATCAATATTAAATAGCAACAACTATTTCTTAGGAAATTGACAACAGTATATATTATGCCTTAGAAGATAGTATATTTGTTACTGACTTAACAATTCAATGACTACGAGATTATTTAAAAACTATAAACAACCTAAAAAAAGTAAAACCTTTACTAAAACAATAACAGAAGAAAATACTATGTCTGTAGTTACTACTTTTACAGGTTTGGGTACATCGTATTAAAATATGTATACTAGTAAAGCCGTTTTTTATTTAACACATAACACTAGTAAAATAATTTAATAAAAGCTACTTTAAATGCCTTTACATCAAACAATAATTACTGTATGAGATGATGCAAAAATATAATATGATTAAATTAAAATTTGATAGAAAAGACTCTACAAATAATTATTTAATATAATTTTAAATACAAAGGTTGAGTATCTAAAAATTATAAAAACCACTATAATCAAAGCTGCTTATTTAGCGGGTATTCATGTTCAATTATAGAAAAAAGAAACTATTTTTAAAATACTAAAAATCAGATTGATTAAAAAGAATAATTATGGCAAGAGATCAAAAGTTTATAGCAGCTCAAAAAGTGTTTTTTGTTGCTACAGCTCCAAAAAATGGACATATAAATTTATCGCCTAAAGGAATGTAAAAACTTAATTACGCTATTTCCAAAACTAGCAGAAATACATCAAATATTTGATATAACTATTGAAAGTACACAGAACTCATATGAAATGTCAATTCCTTTTTACCAATACAAATAAGAACGTAACGAACTGTCTGACTGGGAAAATTAAATAGGACAAAGTGGAATTGAACAATACTGAGAAGATGAAAATAAAATTAGTATTGATACTTTATCAACTAAATTAAAACGATAATATTTATAAATACTATTAAAAAAACTACATACTAATATTTTTAATAACTTTGATTAAAAAATTTAATGTGAGTTTATTTTTTATAATTTTTTCTTTATTACTTATTGTATTAAGTATAATGCCATTAATTAAAAATCAGCATTGGATTTTTAGAGTGCCCGAATTTATTAAAATACAAGTATTATTTTGTCAAATAATAGCAACTGTAGGTATATTTATTTTCACTACTATAAATAATAAAAATTGGTATATATTAGTAATACAATTTATTTTAATTAGCTATCACTTATACCTTTTAGCTCGCTACACTAAATTTTATAAGAGCAAAATTATTAAAAAAAGCAAACTATCTACTCGCAAAAAACAAAACTTTAAAATAATATCCGCTAATGTTTATCAATATAATAAAAATTTTAGCCAATTTAAAGATTGTATTAAAAAGGAAAAACCTGATATTTTTGTAACTATCGAAAGTAATAAAGATTGGGAATTAGCTATACGTGAATTAGAAATTGAATATCCTTACAGTCAAAAAATAACTTTAGAAAACACCTATGGAATGCATTTATATGCTAAAATTCCTTTTCAAAAAATTAATACTCATTATTTTATTGCTAATGATATTCCTAGTATTGAAGCTCATTTTAAAACTAAAAACACTGAAGATTTTGTTGTTTTTTGTGTACATCCACCTCCACCAAGCCCTACTGAAGAAAAAACATCTAAAGAGCGAGATGGTGACTTAATGTGCATTGCAAAGCATATAAAAAAAATTAAAAAACCTATACTTGTTATTGGAGATTTTAACACCGTACCGTGGTCTAATATTTCTAAGCTTTTTCGTAAAAATACTGGTTTAATTGATGCTAGAAGTGGACGAGGTATTTTAGCCTCTTATCATGCTAAGTACTGGTTTTTTAGAATTCCTTTAGATTTAGTTTTTCATAACAATACTATTTTAATAAAAAAGCTACGTGTTTTAAAGCACATTGGCTCAGATCATTTTCCAATATGTTGTACCTTTTGTGTTGATTCTTTTAATAGAAAAAAAAACCAAAAAAATATAACAAAAAAAGAGAAGGAAGAAACTTATAACTTAATTAAAAAAGGTAAAAAAGAAACGAGTAACAACCGAATTAATTGATTGTTCTTAACAAAGAAAAAACTATTATTTTTAAACTATTGCTTCACAAAGCAAAAACTAAATTAAAAATACAAATGGTTTTAATTACATCAATTACTTGAGTTCCATCCAAAGGCGTAAACTCGAAAAAGCATAAAAATAACTTTTAGCTCTATTTTTTTTAAAAACTGATAAAAATCATGTTTTAACCAAATTGATACATTTATTTTTGGTCTAAAATATATACAATATGACACAATTGGTTAATTTACCACTAGTTTCTTGGACAAACGGCACTATTATGATTGTAATTTTTGCATTTGTTTGTTTAGGTTTAGTTGCTACTCTTTTAATTCTTATAGGTACGGGGAGTACTGGTAAGAAAAAAAAGTAGGTTGTGTATAGGTTTTTAATAGTTAATTTTTAGAAGAAGAGCTCTATTTATATGTTGGTGGTTTAACGTATAGAGCACTTCTTCTTATTTAAAAGCATTTAAACCTGTTATATCTAAACCAGTAATTAGTAAATGAACATCATGTGTACCCTCATAAGTAATTACACTTTCTAAGTTCATTGCGTGCCTCATAATTGAATACTCTCCTGATATTCCCATAGCACCTAAAATTTGCCTAGCTTCTCTAGCTATTTTTATAGCCATATCAACATTATTACGTTTTGCCATAGATATTTGTGCAGAAGTTGCACGAGCTTCGTTTTTTAAAACCCCTAATCGCCAAGTTAATAACTGCGCTTTTGTAATTTCGGTAATCATTTCTGCTAACTTTTTTTGTTGCAATTGAAATTGACCTATCGGTTTACCAAACTGTGTTCGCTCTTTAGCGTACCTTAGAGCTGTATCATAACAATCCATTGCTGCACCAATAGCACCCCAAGCAATACCATAACGAGCAGCATCTAAACATAATAAAGGGGCTCCTAAACCAGATTTATTAGGTAACAAATTTTCTTTAGGCACTTTAACATTATCAAAAATAAGCTCACCTGTAATTGAAGCTCTTAATGACCATTTATGATGTGTTTCAGGCGTAGAAAAACCTTCCATACCTCTTTCAATAAGCAAACCATAAATACGTCCTGCTTCATTTTTTGCCCAAACCACGGCAACATCACAAATTGGGGCATTAGAAATCCACATTTTAGCACCATTTAATAAGTAGTAATCACCCATGTCCTTAAACTTAGTTTCCATTGCACCAGGATTACTTCCATGATTAGGCTCTGTTAAACCAAAACTACCCATCCATTTACCTGAAGCTAATTTTGGTAAATATTTTTTTCGCTGTGCTTCATTACCATACTTAAAAATAGGTGCCATTACTAATGATGATTGTACCGATGCTGTAGAACGAATACCACTATCACCTCGCTCTAGTTCTTGCATTATTAACCCATAAGAAATTTGATCTAAACCAGCACCTCCATACTCAGTAGGAATATATGAACCAAAAGCACCAACACTTGCTAAACCACTAATTAATTGCGCAGGAAACTTAGCCTCTTGAGCAGCATTTTCAATAATTGGAGACACATTTTTCTTTACCCATGCACGTGCCGTATCTCTAACCAATTTATGTTCATCAGTTAATAAATCATCCGTTAAATAATAATCAGGTGCTTGAAATAAGTCAGGTTTCATAAGTTTATTTTAATAATTAATAAGTAAAGTTTTTAGAAGCTATTTCCCGCTTTTCGCACTCGCTCTTTGCAAGGAGCTCAAACAAATGCTACAATCGGGGCTAGCCCTATTTATAAAGTTTTGGTAAGCTTATAAAATTATTTTTACACCTAACAACATTAAAAAAATGTAAAAACATAAATCGTATTAACTCAAAAATACGTAAAAAAAAGGTTTTTACTATAGGTTTATGTATGTTTGTAGTAGATGAGATTTACACTAGGACAACAAGAAAGATTAAAGAGCAAAAAGCTAATAGGCAAATTGTATGAAGAAGGAAAATCTATAAAAGTTTTTCCGCTTCGAATGGTATATATACAAACAGAACACACCTCTAAATTTCCTGCTCAAGTAGGTGTATCTGTTCCAAAAAGAAATTTTAAAAGTGCGGTTGACAGAAACCGAATAAAACGCTTAATGCGCGAAACCTATCGAAAACAAAAACATACCGTATATAACGCTGTAAATAAACCTCATGTATTTATGATTTCTTATATTGCAAGAGATGAGTGGACATATGCCGATTTAGAGCATAAGATGCAGAAATTATTAACACTGTTTATCGATGAAATTAATAAAGATGAAAAATAAAAAAATCCTTTTTTTGGGTTCACTAGTTGTTATATCGCTTTTCTTTTCTTTTCAATCTCGGTTTTTTGAAATTGCAAAACAAATAGAAATTTACAACAATTTATTTAAGGAATTAAATATTAATTATATTGATGAAATAAACCCTGGTGAATTAACAGATAAAGCTATTAAAAACACCCTTAAAAACTTAGACCCTTACACTAATTTTTTTAACGAACAAGATGTTGAAAATGCTCGTATTGCTCGCGAAGGAGAATATGGAGGTATTGGAATATCTATTTTCACTACAAGTCAAGGCATTATAGTATCTGAGGTGTATAAAGGATTTTCTGCAGATAAAGCAGGGTTAAAAATAGGCGACCTTATTACAACGGTAAATAATCAAAAATTAGCAGAATTAGCAAAAAATGAATATGCCCAAACACTAAAAGGAACACCTAACAAAGAACTTTCTTTAGTTATTCAAAGAAATGGAATTATTAAAAATATACAGTTAAAGCTTGATAAAGTTATTATAAACCCTGTTCCTTTTTATAGTATGATAAATAATGACACAGGCTATATTATTTTAACAAAATTTACGAACCAAAAAGCAACACAACAAGTTTCTAAAGCTTTTAACGAGTTAAAAGAAAAGGGAATGAAAAAATTAGTTTTTGATTTACGTAATAACCCTGGAGGATCATTATTTGATGCTGTAAATATCACCAACCTATTTATTAACAAAAATTTAAAAGTTGTAGATACAAAAGGTAAAATTAAAAAAAATAGCAGAACTTATAATACTAATCGAGAACCTTTAGATACTGAAATACCAATTGTTGTTTTAATAAATGATCGTTCAGCATCAGCCTCTGAAATTGTATCAGGTGCTTTGCAAGACTATGATCGTGCCGTAATTATGGGTGAACGCTCTTTCGGTAAAGGCTTAGTGCAACGTTATTTCACACTAAATTATGGTACGCAAATGAAAGCTACCATTTCTAAATACTACACACCTAGCGGTCGTTGTATTCAAGAATTAGATTATGCAAATAGAAATGCTAAAACAGGTAAAGTACCAAAATTTTCAGACAACGATACGCATTTATTTACCACTAAAAATGGAAGAAAAGTTTATGCTGGCGGTGGCGTAACTCCTGATATAAAAATAAAATTATCACAAAAATCAGCAGAAACAAAAAAACTACTAAAATCAAGAGCTATATTTAATTTTGTAACCGACTTTACAAATAAAAATTCTAACTTAATAGTAGATAACTACTTTTTTAAAACTGCCGATTTTAATAATTTTAAAAATTACTTACTTACAACAGATACTACTTTTGTGAGTAAACAAGAAAAATTATTTAAAAATGCTTATGCCTCTGTAAAAAACAAGACTCTTCTTACAACAGAGTATAAAACTATTATTAACAAATTGAAAAAAGATAAAGTTGACAAAATAGCAACCAATAAAGATGTTTTATCTAAAGAAATACAAAATGAAATTGTAAAAAGGTACGCCTATAAAGAAGGAGTATTTAAACACCAACTGCAAAATGATGAAACTATAAATAAAGCAGTAAACCTATTAAATAATCAAAAAAAGTATAGCACAGTTTTAGCAAAATAATATGCCTTACATAATTTGTTATCTTTTATATAAAAAATATGCAAAACCCTAACCATAAAGAGCGTAGTAGAGCACAAGAATCTACTAATGCCATTGAAAAATTATACATTTCAATGCGTCATTTATTTAGCCGCGGATTTTATAAACCTATGGGTATTTCAGGAGAAACTCTACGTAAATCCTTATTACAATTACGACCTGAAATTTATGGATCAATTGCTGAAGATAAGACCGAACTAAATGGTTTAATTTATGTAATTGAACGACTTCCGGAAGGTATTGAAGAGTGCCAATTTATTTACTTAACAGCTGATGAAGGCTTTAAAAACTCTAAATTCAAAACAATTGTACCGCCAAAAAGGAGAAGAAACTGTTATAGAATTGATAAAGATCAAATGAATATTGAAATTACTCGTGGTCGTTCTGAAATTTATGATATTCTTACCCACATTACCTTCTTATTTATTGAATCTCATAAAATAAAAGACCGTGTTATTGGTGATAATGGAGAAAGTTTTATTAGAGAATGGCAACTCCTAGAAGACGTTGTTATATATAATAAAACACTTACCCAGCAACAAAAAGATGTAGTGGTTGTGCATTTAAGTAATATACTAGGAAGAACTTATAACGAGGTGTATGATGCTTATAATACTTTTGCATCCGAAGAAAACCCTAATAGATTTTTTCATTTAATATATTGGTTAGGTAAACTAGCTATTAACGAAACAGTAAATGAACAAAAACGTTCTATAAAATTTAGTACTGTTTTAATAGAAGAAATAGGGCATCACTTTTATGGTGAAGTTTGGGCAAATAATATTAAAAAAAATCTTGTTCAAAATAATTTATTAGAACGTCCTATTCATATAATTAGTGCTAATATGCATAGCGTTATGAATAGCATTTATGCCGCAAACGCATTACCTAAAGAAGCTAAAAAAAATAAAGGATTTGAACTTTTTGAAGTGCTAAGTAACACAAACAGCTTTCTTTTACAAAAAACCGTAAAAGATTATGCACATGAAAACGGATTAACTTACTTAAAAGATACTTCTGGAACAAATATTAATGTTCAAATTATTGATACCGAAAAAATAAATTTTGACACTACTATATTTAAAAAGGTAAATTCGACAGGAGAAAAACCCGTACTTATAGTAATGGATTATGCTTTTGGTGAACAAGCTTTTGAAACCATGGATGAATTACTAAAACCCTATAAAACAGGTACAAAAAAAATACATTTAAATGTTGATTCAATCTCAATAATGGGAAAAGCAGGTATTTTAGAAGGTGGAAAAGGAGACATTATGATTCCTTCGGCACATATTTTTGAAGGTACTGCTGATAATTACCCGTTTAAAAATGAATTAACCACAAAAGATTTAGAAGGTTTTGGTGTAAAAGTTTTTGATGGAGCAATGGTTAGTGTATTAGGAACTTCACTACAAAATAAAGATTTACTTAAATTCTTTCATGATTCTACCTGGAATGTTATTGGTTTAGAAATGGAAGGAGCACATTATCAAAAAGCAATTCAATCGGCATCAAAAATTAGAGGAAATATTAGAGAAGACATCAAAGTACGATATGCTTACTACGCTTCTGACAACCCACTAGAAACAGGTGCAACACTTGCTTCTGGAGGTTTAGGAATGAGTGGTGTAACCCCTACTTATGCTATTACTCAAAAAATACTAGAACAAATATTTTAACAATTAAAGGCTATTTTTTTACATAGCCTTTTTTGTTATTTTATATTTGCAAAAACAACACAACAATACATACAATGAATATCTTAATTTTAGGGTCAGGTGGTAGAGAGCATGCCTTTGCAAAAAAGCTTTCAGAAAGTAATAAAATAAACAAACTATTTGTAGCACCTGGTAACGCGGGTACAAGTACTGTAGCTACAAATATTGCTATTAATCCAATAAACTTTAACCAAGTAAAAGAAGTTGTTTTACAAAATGAAATTAATATGGTTGTTGTAGGCCCTGAAGCACCTTTAGTTGAAGGTATTCATGATTTCTTTTTAGCTGACAATGAATTAAAAAACATTGCTATAATTGGCCCTAAAAAAGACGGTGCCTTATTAGAAGGAAGTAAAGATTTTTCTAAACAGTTTATGATTAAGCACAATATTCCTACTGCAAGGTATGAATCATTTACTGCTGAAACTTTACAACAAGGACAAGCTTTTTTAGAAAGCTTAACACCTCCGTATGTTTTAAAAGCTGATGGATTAGCTGGTGGTAAGGGTGTTTTAATTTTAACAGATTTAGAAGAAGCAAAACGCGAATTAAAAGAAATGCTTTCAAATAATAAATTCGGAAATGCTTCATCTACTGTTGTTATTGAAGAATTTTTAAAAGGAATTGAACTTTCTGTATTTGTTTTAACTGATGGAAAAAATTATAAAATTTTACCTTCTGCTAAAGATTACAAACGTATTGGTGAAGGTGATGTTGGTTTAAATACTGGCGGAATGGGTGCTATTTCTCCTGTTCCTTTTGCTACGGATGATTTTTTACAAAAAGTAGAAGATTTAGTAGTAAAACCAACTATAAATGGCTTACAAAAAGACGGAATTGATTATCGTGGATTTATTTTTATTGGATTAATGAATGATAGCGGAAATCCATCAGTAGTAGAATACAATGTTCGTATGGGAGACCCTGAAACAGAAGTTGTGTTACCTAGAATAGAATCTGATTTAGTAGATTTATTTGAAGGTGTTGCTAACCAAACTTTACATGAAAAATCATATAAAGTTACCTCTCAAACAGCAACAACTGTTATGTTAGTTGCTGGAGGATACCCTGAAGCTTATGAAAAAGGAAAAGAAATTACTGGTTTTGAATTAGTCGAAGATTCTATTGTTTTTCATGCAGGAACAACCAATAAAAATGGTAAAGTAGTTTCAAACGGAGGTAGAGTAATGGCTGTTACTTCTTTTGGTGCTTCTATTAAAGAAGCACTTGATAAATCATACAAAAACATTGACAAAATTTCTTTTGAAGGAATGAATTATAGAAAGGATATTGGATTTGATTTACTGTAAACAATATATAAAAAATTATAAAAAAAGGAGTTATTTAAATCAACTCCTTTTTTTATTACATCGCTTTTTCTAAAGTAAACGAAAATTCTGATCCTTTACCATACTCGCTTTTTAACAAAATAGTTTCATTATGAGCTTCAATAATATGTTTTACTATTGATAATCCTAAACCTGATCCTCCTTGATCTCTAGAACGACTTTGATCAACCCTATAAAACCGTTCAAATAAACGAGAAATATGTTCGTCCTTAATACCCTCACCATTATCTATAATTTTAATAATGTACTTGTTTGGGTTATAACTTTCTATACTAACAGTAGTTACTCCACCTATTTTACCATATTTTATAGAGTTTACTACTAAATTAATTAACACTTGCTCTATACGCTCAATATCACCTTTAACAAAGCGCGGAAACTCATAAAGAGTATCAAATAATAAAGTTATATTACGTTTTTTTGCTTTCATTTCAAATAAATCAAAAACATTTTGAATGAGTTCTATAATATTAAATGTTTCAATATTCATTTTCATCCCTTCGGTTTCTAATTTAGCAATCATATCTAAATCTTTAATAATAGAAGTTAACCTTTCTACCCCTTTATTAGCTCTACCTAAATATTTGGTACGTATTTCTTCATCATCAGCAGCTCCTTCAATTAAAGTTAAAATATAACCTTGCACTGTAAAAAGTGGGGTTTTTAATTCGTGAGCTACATTTCCTAAAAAATCTCTCCGAAAAGAATCTCTTTGTGTTAATACTGCTATTTCTTTACTTCTTTCTTCTACATATGATTGTACGCTATTCGTTAATAATTCAACATCGGTAGTTACATTTTTTCTTTCTAAATCATTAACATTTAAAATTGAAATATCTTCATATAGTTTTTTTATTCTTTTATATATAAAATATTCAGCCCTATATTGAATAATAAAAAAGGAAACTATGAACATTAAAAAACCGAAAACAAAAATAGCTCCAATACCTAATAAATCTATTAAAAGAGAATAGGATAATAATGCAATTACAACAGATATTGATGTAAAATAAAATGCCGACCAAAGGGCATACTTGTATGTTTTTTTAATTTTTTTCATATAAAAAAATAGATTGCTTATTAAGCAATCTACATATTTTGTAAGGGGTTAATTTATTTTTCTTCTTCTAAAACAAATTTATAACCAACACCTTTAACAGTTTTAAAAAAATCATCTCCAATTTTTTCTCGTAATTTACGAATATGAACATCAATAGTTCTTCCTCCTACAACTACTTCGTTACCCCAAACACTATCTAAAATCACCTCTCTTTTAAATACTTTTCCAGGCTTTGAAGTTAATAAAGATAATAATTCAAATTCTTTTCTTGGTAGTGCTATTTTTTTTGCTCCTTTTAATACTACGTATTCATCTCTATTAATAATTATATCTCCTACTTTTGTAGTTGAATCCGTCTTATCCTCTGTTTTTATACGCCTTAATAAAGACTTTACTTTACTTACTAATACTTTGGGTTTTACTGGCTTTGTAATATAATCATCAGCTCCGGCATCAAAACCTGCCATTTGTGAATAATCTTCACCTCTAGCTGTTAAAAATGAGATTATTACATTTTCTAAAGTTTTAATAGTTCTAATTTTTTCACAAGCCTCTATACCATCCATTTCCGGCATCATAATATCTAATAATATTAAATGCGGAATTACTTTTTTTGCTAATTTTACTGCTTCAGCACCATTGTTTGCTGTGAAAACCTGATACCCTTCAGACTTTAGATTATATCCTACTATTTCTAAGATATCTGGCTCATCATCAACTAGTAAAATTTTAACATCATTCGTGTTCATAAGTCATTTTATATTATGTTATCCAAAAGTAACTATAAAATTATAAACCTTGGTATTTCCTACTTAACTTAACGTTCATTTAATCATTCATAAACCTTAGCTTTAATAATACTACATACCAAAAATGTTTTTATAAGCTTAAATGTTTTTTTGTATATTTATGATAGTATAGTTTCTTATAAAAATTTAATTATAATTTAAAAGATGTTGCAGAAAGTAATCTTAGAAAATATTTTGTTTTTAGATATTGAAACGGTTCCTGAAATGGAATTTTTTACTGATTTATCAAAAGAAAAACAAGAACTTTATACACTAAAAACTGCATATCAAAGAAAAGAAGAAATTGACGTGAAAGATTTTTATCATCGGGCTGGAATTTGGGCTGAATTTGGTAAAATAGTATGTATATCTGTGGGTTATTTTGTAACTACAAAAGAAAAAAGTCAATTAAGGATTACTTCGTTTTTTGGAGATGATGAAATTAATATTCTAGAAAATTTTAAAGAATTACTCAATAAACATTTTAACCAAAATAATAATATATTATGTGCTCATAATGGAAAAGAATTCGATTTTCCATATATTGCTCGCAGAATGATTATTAACGGTATTGATTTACCAAAAAAACTAAATCTATTTGGTAAAAAACCTTGGGAAGTTCCTCATTTAGATACTTTAGAGTTATGGCGATTTGGTGATTATAAACATTATACTTCGTTAAGATTATTAACTAATATTTTAAGAATTCCATCGCCTAAACAAGATATTGATGGTAGCGAAGTAGCAACAGTATATTATAAAGAAAAAAATATGTCCCGTATTGTTGCGTATTGTGAACATGATACCATTGCTGTAGCACAACTCATATTACGTTTTTTAAATAAACCTCTATTAAATAAAGATGATATTATTAAAGTATAAAACACGAAATAAATCAGATAAAAAAACACATTTAAAAGTATTTTGAACGTGTTTTTTTTAGAAATGCTCTTTTAAAATTATTCTCCTTCAATTTTCATTGAAAGCTCAAACCAACGTTCTTCTTTAATCTCTAAAGCTTCGATTGTTTCTTGAAGTTCTTTTGATTTATCGTTAATTTCTTCAGGAGAAAACTCCACATTCATAAACTTTGCTTCAATAAGTTGTTTCTTCTTCTGAAGTTTTTCGATATCTTTTTCTAATAAGCCCCATTCTCGTTTTTCATCAAAACTTAACGCTACTTTTTTAGCTGATTTAACAGGAGCTGCAACTGCTTTTTTAGCTTCATTTTTCACCTCTCTTGCTTCTTTTACTTTAGAATCTTCATAGGCTCTAAAATCAGAATAATTACCAGGAAAATTATCAATAACACCTTCGCCTCTAAAAACAAATAAGTTATCAACAATTTTATCCATAAAGTAACGATCATGAGAAACAACCATCAAGTTACCTGGATAATCTAACAAAAAATTCTCTAATACATTTAAAGTTACCACATCTAAATCATTCGTCGGCTCATCTAAAATTAAAAAGTTTGGATTTTGAATTAAAATAGCACATAAATACAAGCGTTTTTGTTCTCCTCCACTTAATTTTTCAACAAAATCGTGTTGTTTTTTTCTATCAAACAAAAAGCGTTCTAAAAGTTGTCCTGCGGATATTTTACGTCCTTTTGATAACGGAATATATTCACCAAATTCTTTAACAACTTCAATTACTTTTTGCCCTGGTTTTATAACAATACCATTTTGGGTGTAATATCCAAATTTAACTGTTTCACCGATAACAACTTTTCCGCCATCTAATTCGATACCTCCTGTAAGCATGTTTAAAAAAGAAGATTTACCTGTACCATTTTTACCGATAATACCAATACGTTCTCCACGCTTAAAAACATAATCAAAACCGTTTAAAATTACTTTATCATCAAACGATTTATGCATTTTATGAAGCTCTAATATTTTGCTACCTAAACGCTCCATGTTAATTTCTAACTGAACCTCATGCTCGTTACGACGTTTGTGTGCTTTTTCTTTGATTTCATAAAAATCATCGGTACGAGATTTCGATTTTGTAGTACGTGCTTTTGGTTGACGACGCATCCAATCTAATTCTTTTTTAAACAAACTTTTTGCCTTACCTAAATTGGTTGCTTCAAGAGCTAAGCGTTCTTCTTTATTTTGTAAGTAATATGAGTAATTACCTTTGTATTTATATAATTGTCCGTTATCTAATTCGATAATTTCGTTACACACACGCTCTAAAAAATAACGGTCGTGAGTAACCATAAATAACGTAATTTTTTCTTTAGCGAAAAAAGCCTCTAACCATTCAATCATTTCTAAATCTAAATGATTGGTAGGCTCATCTAAAATTAATAAGTCTGGTTTTTTAATAAGTACAATTGCCAGTGCTAAACGCTTCTTTTGCCCACCTGATAGTTTTCCTACTTTTAATTGTAGATTATCTAATTTTAACTTCGATAGAATTTGCTTGTACTGTGTTTCAAAATCCCACGCATTATATTGCTCCATCAATTCAAAAGCTTCTTGAAATGCATCTGCATCATCAGGATTTTCTACTGCTTTTTCGTATTGTTTTATTACTGATAAAACCTTATTATCTGTTGCAAAAATGGTTTCCTCTATTGTTAAATCAATATTTAAATTATCCGCTTGCGATAAATAAGCAATATCAATATCTTTTCTACTAACTACCTGTCCCGAATCGGCTTCATCAACTCCTGCTACAATATTTAAAATAGAGGTTTTACCACTACCATTTTTAGCAACAAAAGCAATTTTTTGATCTTTATTAATTCCAAAAGAAATGTTATCAAATAGCACTTTTTCTCCATAAGCTTTTGCAATGCCTTCAACTGATAGATAATTCATATTTTATATTTTATGCAAAGAAACAAAAAACCCGAGCAAATGCTCGGGTTTTCTTTATTTAATAAGAAATTCTTATTATTTCTTTATTATTTTTGTTTTTAATATTTTTTGCCCATCATTTACCTCTATAATATACATTCCTGCACTTAGGCTTGCTACACTTATTTCAGATAAGCTTATATACCCTTTTTGTACAACCTTTCCTATTGTATTTATAATTTTATACGTTATATTCTTATCTTCAG
This sequence comes from Tenacibaculum aestuariivivum, assembly GCF_964507685.1. Classification (GTDB taxonomy): domain Bacteria; phylum Bacteroidota; class Bacteroidia; order Flavobacteriales; family Flavobacteriaceae; genus Polaribacter; species Polaribacter aestuariivivum. Next base: position 1,613,192 of record NZ_OZ208414.1, on the reverse strand, counting down.
AAGCAAAATCTACTTTTATAAAATCTATTGATGGATTTGGATACACTATTAAATCTAACTGCTCTTGTGTTCTAATATTTTCGCCTAAAACATTTGATGTAGTTGTATTTAATGGTGTTGATATTATGTTAACTGTATAATCTTCAACTTCTCCATCTCCTAATTTTTCACATGGACTAGATGAGGTGTCAAACTTCATAGAAACACGCATTCTGGTTTCTCCTAATTTAGCATCTAGTGGTATAGTAATATTTGTAATTCTATTTTCGGCACTTGATGAATTACCTGTTACAATTTGCTCTCCTGCATCTGTAAAATCACCATCTTTATTATAATCTATCCAAACTGTAAAATGCTCATTGTAAGTTGACTTTGAAAAACCAGCACTTACAACTAGCTGATTTACACTCCCTAAAGCTACTGTTGCTACTTTTGAAGTAAAATCACCATAACCTCCATTACGACCTGTTTCATTAGTCATTCCTCCAAATGCTACATAATCAATCCACTCGTAAGTTACTCGTGCTCCTTTTGAATTACAATAAGTAACGTCATTTAATAATGTTGTTATATTTAAAACATTACTAGATGCTGATTCATTTCCTGAGGTATCAATTGCCTTTACTGAATATGAATATGAGGTATTTGCGGTTAATCCTGTTATAGCAATAGTTGTATTTGCTGTAGCTCCTATCTTAGTAGCTCCTTCATATACTTCGTAGCCCGTTACTCCTACATTATCCGTAGAAACAGACCAATTTAAAGTTAAGGTAGTTTGAGTAACTTTTGATGCTGATAAATTTGTTGGCACACTTGGGGCAGTAGTATCGTTTTCTGCTTCTCCAATTACAACAGTATAATCCTCAACCTCTCCATAAGGAAAAGAAGCTTCACAAGCTTGTGGTATTGCATTATATTTTAATGCAACTCTCATTCTTGTTTCTCCATTTTTTGCTGATAATGGTACTGTAAAGCTACCTGAAACTGAAGTGTTTTTTGACGCCTCTTTTGTCCAAACTGTTTCTCCAACATCTGAAAAATCTCCATCATTATTATAATCAATCCAAACTGCGTAACCTTCATCATAAATAGCTCCACTCCATTTTGGTGTAATAGTAATTGTATTAGATGTTTCTTTTATTAAATTAGTAGAAACCGATGTATAATCTGAATATCCATTTCCTCCTGAAGTATTACTAATAGCTCCCAACTCTACTTTTTGGATATGCTCATCATTTATACTTGCTCCTTTTGACACACAGTAAATAAGACCTGCTGGTAATGTTGTTATATTTAAAACATTACTTGATGCTGATTCATTTGCTGCAGCATCTACTGCTTTTACAGAAAATGAATATGAGGTGTTTGGGGTTAATCCTGTAACTGCTGTACTGGTATTAGTTGTAGATAGCAACTTAGTTGATCCTTCATACACTTCATAACCTGTTACCCCTACATTATCTGTAGAACCAGACCAATTTAAAGTTAAAGTGGTTTGAGCTATATTTAATGCTGATAAACTAGTTGGAGCACTTGGAGCTTTAGTATCTGACTGATCTGCTACAATTACAACGGTATAATCCTCTACCTCTCCGTAAGGAAAAGAAGCTTCACATGCTGTTGGTATTGCATTATATTTTAATACTATTCGCATTCTTGTTGCTCCATTTGTTGCTGACGAAGGTATAGTAAAACTTCCTGTAACAGATGTATCTTTTGACGGTGATTTTGTAAAAATTGTTTCACCTGCATCAGAAAAATCTCCATCATTATTATAATCAATCCAAACTCCATAACCTTCATCATAAGCACTACCTGACCAATTAGGCGTAATTGTTAGTGTGTTTGATGATCCTTTTATTAAGTTAGTAGAAACTGATGTATAGTCTGAATATCCATTTTCTCCTGTTGACACCTTGTTTATAGTACCTAATACAACTTGTTGAATATACTCATCATTAGCACTATTACCTTTAGAGGTACAGTAATCTAAAGACACATCTGTAGTTGTAAAGTTTACTAAACTACTATAATTAGAGTTACCTGAAGAACACTTACTACGTACTTGCACTTCGTATTCTGTTAATTCTGACAAATCATTTAATGTATTTTCGCTTACTGATACTTCTTCTGTTAACCAAGATGAAGCCGAAATAGCTCTATACCTTACATCGTACGTTGCTCCTGGTACAGTTTTCCAATTTATAACTGCTTTTTTTCCTGAAACCTCCGTAACAGAAACTTCTGTTGGCGTGGTTGCATTACACACTACAGGTACACTTGTTAAACCAGTTACAATTAAACTATAATTTTGACTTCCACCAACTAAAGAACCTTTATTTGTTACTGTAATGGTATAAGTTCCTGAAGCATTGTCTACATCAACTCTTTCATAAGGATCTACATTATTATCTCTTTTAGTGCTTGTTGTTGCTCCTGTTAATTCATACGGAAAATAAGTTACCCCATTTTTAGAAACTCTAATATCTAAATCATTTACTAAAACAGGTGTAGTAGAATTAATTATTGTACTGGTTATACCAGGCCTATCTGTCCAAGAAATAGAGGCTAATAACGGGTTAACTCCATCAGATTCTACTGTAATTGTATAAGTATTTCCAGATGTTAATGTTAACTCTTCTACTTTTGATTGATTTCCTTTATTAGTTATTACTTCTGCTGCTTTTTTAGTATGTAATAAACCCCAACCAAAAACAGCATCGGGTCCAGAAACTCCAGCATCATCAGCAGTATGAAGTGCTAATCCTTTTAAAGTAGCAGCTTTCATAAAATTACCATTACTTAAATTTTTATAATGCTCTTGAAGTAAAAGTAAAGAACCTGCTACATTTGGTGACGCCATTGATGTTCCTGTAATTGAGTTATATGCAGTATCACTACTTTGATAAGTAGAGTATACTCCAGTACCATTACCTGTAATATCTGGTTTAATTCTAAAATCATCTGTTGGCCCTTCACTACTTGAGCTATTAATAAAAACAGAAACTAAATCTCCGTTTGAATTAATAGTTGCATCATTTGCGTTTGCAACTACTAAGTTATTTTTTGATGTTGAATGCCCTGTTAGTTTATCAAAACCATAACCTCCTACTGGATTAGTATTTGCTGAATTATCATACCCATCATTTCCAGCAGCAACTACCATTAAATAATTTGGTGCATTAAATAGTATTTCATCCCAATCTCTAGATTCATCAATATAACCACCAAAATAATATTGAGGTAATTGCACTTCACCCTGTTGATTTCTTGCGGCATAACCATAAGAGTGATTAGATATTAACATACCATTTGAAGCCTCTATTGTAGCTTCGGCTTTATCACTATTCCAATCAAATCCTTTTACTTTTGAATGTGGTGCCATACCTTTTGCGTTTGCATCAACACCTGAAGCCATAATAGTACCTGTTACATGAGCAGCATGAGAGTTTATAGAACCATAATCTCCAGCTGAAAATCTATTCGATCCTCCTGCTCCATCATATTCTTGATGAGAAGCTCTTGCAATACCCCCATCCCATACACGAGCTGTAATTCCTTGTCCCATTAAATTTAACCCTAATGAACCTCCAATATTTAAATGATTTGCTCTTGTTGATTTTGATGCTGAAACATTAAAAGTGGTATAATAAATTGGTTTACCATTAACAACCCTTTGTAACTCCACAAAGCTACCGTCTTTGGTTGTAAATTTAGTTTTCCACCCTTGCTGTTTTGCTATTTGTAACGCCTCTTCTTTCTCTGTTTTTGCTATTTTCTGAAAGCGTCCTTCCAATTGTTGAAGTTTGGTTAAATCGTATTTACTACGAATTTGTGTTACCTCGTTCTTGTTTTGAGCCTGGATCTGAAAATTTAGTCCAAAGACAAAACTAACAAAAACAAGACCTTTTAAACATTTACTATTCATTTTTAAAGGGTTTAAATTATTATAAAAACACATTAACACTTAAATGTTAATATATTAACATGTTACAAACATAAATAATTTTTACCATATCCTTAATAAAAACAACTTAATAATAATAATAATTTAAAAACACACTTAAAAAACACACTTAAAAAACAAATCATTAATTTATTACAGAAGTAAGACCAGCAAGGTTATACATTAATAAATTAAATTTTTATCAGTACTATTTCTAATAAAAAAGTTGTTTTATCATTTTTATTAATTCCTAAAGAAATGTTACTAAATAGCATTTCTTTTTTGTGAATTTCCATAGCCTGCTCGTGCTATTGATAATAAGTAATTTATTTATATGCAAAAAAACCGAGCAAATGCTCGGTTTTTTTACTTAACAAAAAACTCTTATTATTTTTTCAATATTTTTGTTTTCAATATTTTTTGACCATCATTTACCTCTAAAATATACATTCCTGCGCTTAGGCCTGTTACATTTATCTTAGGTGAATTTAAATATCCTTTTTGTACAGTTTTACCAATAATGTCTATAATTTTATAAGTCATATCATTAGTTTTTGATACTAAATTAACTTGTACAATATTTATTGATGGATTTGGGTATACCCTTAAATTTAACCCTTCTTGTTTTCTAATATTTTCACCTGAAATATTAGACATAGCTCCATCTAATTGTGCTGAAGTTATATTAACGGTATAGTCTTCTACTTCACCATCTCCTAGTTTTTCACATGGAGTTGATGCTGCTTCAAACTTCATTGAAACACGCATTCTTGTTTGACCTAATTTAGCATTTAACGGTATAGTAACATTTGTAATTCTATTTAGTTCACTTATAGAGTTACCTGTTACTATTTGCTCACCTGCATCTGTAAAATCACCATCTCTATTATAATCAATCCAAACTGTAAAATGCTCATCATAAGCCCTACTTACAAAACCAGCACTTACAACTAATTGACTTGTGCTTCCTAAGGCTACTGTTGCTACTTTTGAAGTAAAATCACCATAACCTCCATCACGACCTGTTGCATTAACCATTCCTCCAAATGCCACATAATCTATCCATTCATAATCAACTCTAGCAGCTTTTGATGCACAGTAAGTTATATCATTTAATAATGTTGTTACATTAACTTCATTACTTGAAACTGACACATTTCCTTCAGCATCAACAGCTTTTACAGAAAAAACATACGTTGTTGCTCCTGTTAATCCTGTAACTTGCACTGTTGTGTTAGTAGTATTAATTAATTTTACTCCGTCTTGATACACCTCATAACCTGTTACTGCTATGTTGTCTGTAGCTTCAGACCAATCTAAAGTTAAAGCTGTTTTAGCTATATTTGATACCGATAAATTAGTTGGAGCACTTGGTGCAGTAGTATCGGTTTGATTATCTTCAATTACAACGGTATAATCTTCAACCTCACCATAAGAAAATGAAGATTCACAAGCTGTTGGTACTTCATTATACTTTAATACAATACGCATTCTTGTTGCTCCATTTACTGCAGATAAAGGTACTGTAAAAGCACCAACAATAGGAGTGTCTTTTGATGGATTATTTATAAAAACTGTTTCTCCAGCATCAGAAAAATCACCATCTTTATTATAATCAATCCAAACACCACATCCTTCATCATAAATAGTACCAGTCCAATTTGGAGTAATTGTAATTGTGTTAGATGTACCTTTTATTAGTTTTGTAGAAATTGAAGTGTAATTTGAATACCCATTTTCTCCTGTTGATACATTGTTTATAGTACCTAATACTACCTTTTGAATATATTCATCATTTGCACTATTTGATTCTGATACGCAATAATTTAAAGGAGCTATACCTGTTGTTTTAACTGATATATTAGAAGCAACACTACTACCCCCTGTTGAACAATTAGCTTTTACTGTACAAACGTACGTTGTACCACTAACTAAACCCGTAATTGTTTTTGAAATATCAAATACAGTACTCGTTACACCATTAACATTTACAGTATAAGATACTGCATCAGAAATAGCAGACCATGTTAATATAAAGTTATCATCATTAATGTTAGATGCTTTAAAATTAGATGGCGGAGCTAAAGAACAAAGCTCTAAATAAGAATCTCCTACACCAACCGCATACCATGCATTAGTAACTGACTTAACCTCATTACTGTCTTCTCCATATAAATCTGCAGCAGCTATAATTGCACCTGCTCTAGCATCTTGAAATGTTGAATTTGAAGATAAATAATTAGTTTCTAAACGATAAGAAATTTTAGCAGCTTTGGTCATACCAATTGCGTTGACATTAAATGTATTATTTATATCATTTGTTCCAGAACCACCTACGGTTAATAAATAAAACCAATAATTTAACACTCCTGAATTAGTATGAACCCCACAGTAATCATTAGATCTTACTGGTGTACCACAATTAATTTCTTTCCAATATGAACCACCATAAGTATCTGGTTGATATCTGTCATTTGGGTTACTCATAGAGCGTAATGCAGTTGTACCGTAACGTCTACTTATTTCATCTCCTATTAACCAAACAGAAGCATCGGGAGCTAAATCATTTCCATTTCCTTTCGAAAAATGTTCAACAGCTGCACCCCAAATATCAGAAAAACCCTCATTCATTGCCCCAGACTCTCTTTGATATACTAAAGCAGCTGTATTAGAACATACTGCGTGTCCTATTTCATGAGCTGCAACATCTATTGAAGTTAAAGCATCTAAAGTTCCACTTCCTTCACTACCGTTAGATGAACCATCACCATAGGTCATTACCGACCCATTCCAAAAAGCATTATCATAACCAGCTCCTCCTGGCACATCATCATAATGCACAAAACTATTAATAGCTGCTCCTGCATTATTAAAACTATTTCTATTATGTTTACTTTTAAAATAATCATAAGTCATTTCAGCCCCCCAGTGTGCATCTAAGGCAGCGTTATCTTTCAAGTAATTATCAAACTCTGCAGCAGTCCAATTGTTGTCTGCATCAAAAAAATCAGTTTGAGGGTAAACAGGTTCACCTCCACTATTATAAGTGTTAATACCTCCTCCTCTAGTATTATCTCTTAACACATAATTATAACCTAGCAATCTGGTAGTTATAGATCTTGTTCCACTATATCTAGTTGCTGCATTACCTAAAGCCAATGCCTTGGTAAATTTTACAGCTGCTTTTTTAACTACTCCTAAATTTTTAGAAGAGTGAGCATGCTCATCCAAATGTTTAATTGTTGCATTAAAAAATAAAGCTTCTCCTGTATGAGCATCTATATATAAGTCTCCTCTACTTAAAGGCTTTACAGCGTAAATATCAAACTTATAAGCCAACTTTGCTGTTACTGTTCCTATAACTTCTTTGGGAAGAATTAACAACTCTCCTTCTGGTTTCTTATAGCCTCCTAAGTTTTTTGCTTGTTCTGGAAGTTCCCAAAGATATTTTTGAGCTCCAGTATGAGTTATAGCACTATTAAAAGCAGCTTGTTTCGATAATTTTGGTACAATATTAACTTTACCTACATCATAAAACTCACCCCCCATTGTTGTTAACATACCCTGGTTTGCGTGAGCCGTATAAGTAGCAAATTCAACCTTAATACCTTGAAATTCTTGTTGAAATTTTTCATGTGTAAAACCTAAATTATCAACTTCGGTTTTAACCTTTTTAAGGTTATCTTTAGTTGTTAATTTCAATTTTTTTCTAATTAAATCAGGAGCTTTTTGCAATGATTTCTTACTAGACTTCTCAAATGTAATTTGTTTTAACCCTCTGCTTTCTTGGGCTGTGATTGATGTTAATCCTGCTAATAAAAAAGAAGACAGAAACAAACTTTTTAAATAATTGTGGTTCATTGTTTGAAGGGTTGAATTAATTATAATTAATGATGATGGGTTGTTTTAACAATCTTCATTAACATTTCTTCATTAAGTTTACAAATTTAAGTAAAAAATAAACTATTCTTAATTTTTTAGATAAAAAAAATCATTTTCACAAAAACATAGGTTAAATATTGATTATTACTCACCAAAAACAACACCTAAACTCTTTTTATTTTTTACAGCTTTACTTTTTTTATTTCCTAACATTTAACCTTGTATATGTAAAAACATCATTAATTTAATAAATTGTATTTTTATTGAAATTTTACAACCATGCTTCAAGTTAAAAATTTAGAAATAAGTTTTAAAAATGCACCTTCAGTTATTAAAAACATTTCTTTTAAAATAAAAGAAACAGAAATACTAGGTATTGTAGGTGAAAGTGGAAGTGGTAAATCAATAACATCACTGGCGATATTAGGTCTCTTACCTAAATCTGCCAAAATAAAAGGTGAAATTTTATTTCATAAACATAATTTAATAACCTTTAGCCATAAAGAATTTCAAAAAATAAGAGGCAGTAAAATAGCAATGATTTTTCAAGAACCTATGAGTTCTTTAAATCCTACGCAAACTTGCGGAGTTCAAGTTGCTGAAATTTTACAACAACACACTAACTTATCTAGTAGCCAAATAAAAGAAGCTGTAATTTTACTATTTACAAAAGTTAAACTACCAAGACCAAACATTATTTTTAATACATATCCGCACCAAATAAGTGGCGGACAAAAGCAACGCGTTATGATTGCTATGGCTATAGCTTGTAAACCAACACTTTTAATTGCTGATGAGCCTACAACTGCCTTAGATGTTACCGTTCAAAAAGAAATAATTTTACTTTTAAAAGAGCTACAGCAAGAGTATAAAATGGGTATTATTTTTATTTCTCATGACTTAGGGTTGGTTTCTGAAATTGCAAATTCAGTAGTGGTAATGCATAAAGGAAAAATAATAGAACAGGGAAAAACCGATGCTTTATTTCTTAACCCTAAAAAAAACTACACCAAAGCATTAATAAACTCTAAGCCAAATATTAATAAACGCTTTAAAGTACTACCAACGGTTATCAATTTTATTAATAATTCTGTAAATACAACTTTATATACTAGTAAGGAAAGGGCTGAATTTCATCAAAAAATATATGCAAAAGCTCCACTTTTAGAAATTAAAAATTTACATACTTATTTTGTATCTAACGCTTCTTGGTTTTCAAAAAAAACTACAATAAAAGCTGTAAATAATGTTTCTTTTAAAATTTATGAAGGAGAAACAGTGGGGTTAGTAGGGGAGAGTGGTTGTGGAAAAACCACCCTGGGTAGAACCATTTTACAATTAGAAAAAGCTACTTCCGGAAAAATAATTTATAACGGAATTGATATTACCAAACTTTCAAAAAAAGATTTTAAAAAAATAAGAAAAGACATTCAAATTATATTTCAAGATCCTTTTTCATCATTAAACCCTAGAATTACTATTGGTAACGCTATTATTGAGCCTATGAAAGTACATAATATATTAAATTCTTTTAAAGAAAGAAAAGAATATGTATGCAATTTACTTGAAAAAGTTGGTTTAGATATAACTCATTTTAGCAGATATCCACATGAGTTTTCTGGCGGACAACGACAGCGGATTGGCATTGCACGAACTATCGCCCTACAACCTAAATTAATCATTTGTGATGAATCAGTTTCAGCTTTAGATGTATCAGTACAAGCACAAGTTTTAAACTTATTAAACCAACTAAAAGCTGAATTTAATTTTACCTACATATTTATTTCACATGATTTATCAGTAGTAAAATATATGGCTGATCAATTAGTTGTAATGAATAAAGGTAAAATTGAAGAAATTGCAGATGCGGATGATATTTATAATAATCCGAAGAAAAAATATACAAAAAAATTAATAGCCGCAATACCAAAAAAATTGTAACTTTTTTCAATACTTTATTAATGGTATATTGCAGCGTTCAAAACGAAAACTAAAAAAATATGAAAATCATAGTTCCAATGGCCGGAATTGGGTCTCGTTTAAGACCCCATACACTAACAACCCCAAAGCCATTAACAGTTATAGCAGGTAAATCAATTGTACAACGTTTGGTTGAAGATATTACATCGGTTGTAAATCAACCTATTGAAGAAATAGCTTTTATAATTGGTACTGCTGCTAAAGGTTTTCCTACGGATACTAAAGATAAATTAATACAAATTGCCGAAAGTTTAGGTGCTAAAGGTTCAGTATATGTTCAAGAAGAAGCTTTAGGAACTGCTCATGCAATTTATTGTGCAAAAGAATCATTAAACGGTTCATGCGTAGTCGCTTTTGCTGATACTTTATTTAAAGCAGATTTTACTTTAGATGCCAATGCTGATGGTGCTATTTGGGTAAAACAAGTAGCAGACCCAAGTGCTTTTGGAGTCGTAAAATTAAAGGATGGTTTTATTACTGACTTTGTTGAAAAACCAAAAAAATTTGTTTCTGATTTAGCAATTATCGGAATTTATTACTTTAAAGATGGTGATAAACTTCGTGAAGAAATAAAGCATTTAATAGATAATGATATTAGACCTTCTGGAGAATTTCAATTAACAGAAGTTTTAGAATCGTTAAAACAACAAGGAGCTAAATTTATTCCTGGAAAAGTAGGTGCATGGATGGATTGTGGTAAAAAAGACCCAACGGTTGATACTAACAAACAAGTTTTAGGTTTTGAACAAGCTGAGGGCAACAATTTAGTTAATGATAACGTTATACTAGAAAACTCAGAAATTATTCAACCTTGTTATGTTGGTAAAAACGTAATTTTAAAAAACACCAAAATAGGTCCTTATGTTTCAATTGGTGAAAATAGTGTTGTTGAAAATTCAATAATAGTAAATTCATTAATTCAAACAAATGTACATATATCTAATGCTAAATTAGATAATGCAATGATTGGTAATCATGCAAAATACAACGCTAATTATACATCAGTAAGTATAGGTGATTATACAGAACTTACATAAAAAAACAACATTAAAAATAGAGATAAATACCTATGTATTTTTGTCTCTATTTTTAATGTTGTTTACTATTTCATCTATAAAGGCACAAGATAGCATTCCTACTAACATTGATATTTCTGAAAAAAATAACATTGAATTTCAAAATTATTTCTTTAAAGCACTCTCTCAAAAAGCTATTTTTAATTATAAGACAGCTATTGAGTATTTAAATAATTGTAATCAAATAACACCTAATAATAAATCAGTATTATTCGAACTTTCTAAAAATTATTTAAAACTTGGTAATAATATGCAAGCTTTAGAATATATTGATTTAGCACTTTATAAAACACCCAATAACATATGGATGCTAGAGCATAAAGTTACAATTTTAAAAAGGCTTGCCGACTTTAATGAAGCTATAAAAGTTCAAGAAAAAATAGCGAAAAAATACCCTAATAAAAAATCCCCTTTAGTATTTCTGCATTTACAAAACAACAATATTAATGAAGCTCAAAAAATATTATTAGAGTTAAAAGAAGCTAAATTATTAAATTCAAGGCTACGAGAAATTGAAAAAAGGTTAAACAATAAAAAAAGTAGTATAATAACGCATGTACAAAAAACTAAAATAGAAGCTTCAAATACCGATTTACTTGCTATTTACGAAAAAGAAAAAAACTTTAAAAATTTAAAAAATTTATTAATTGCATTATCAAATAAAACAAATTCAAATAATAATGATAATGATTTGATAAAATACAGCACACAAGGGCTGACTTTGTTTCCTGCACAACCTTTTATTTATTTAGTAAACGGCAAAGCACTTAACAATAAAAAAAAATATAAGAAAGCTTTACATAGTTTACAAAACGGCATTGATTTTGTAATTGATAACACTGAAATTGAAGCAAAATTTTATTTAGAAATGACAAAGGCCTATAAAGGTTTAAATAATATTGCAAAAGCTAATATTTTTAAAAATAAAGCCATTAAAATTTTAAAATAGTTGTCTTCACTACTACAAAATACATGAAATATTTTTTTATACTTAGTATCTTTTTTTTAAGCTTTTCAGCTTGTACATCGAATAAAAAAGCAATCAATAATTTAACAAATATTAAAGAAATGTCAGCTCGTAAAGTAGCTAAAAAACATGTTTCTTCTAATTTTGATAAAAAAACGGTAGACGCACGATTAAAAGTAAATTATAACGACAAGGAAGAGAAAATTGCATTTTCTGTTCGAATGAAAATAAAAAAAGGTGAAATTATTTGGCTAAAAGGAACTAAATTTATTACTGTTTTTAAAGCAAAAATTACACCTAATAGAATACAATTTTATTCTCCCTTTTACAAAAATTATTTTGATGGTGATTTTGCAATGTTAAAAAAAATATTAGGTGCTAATATTAATTTTGAACAATTACAAAATATGTTATTAGGGCAATCATTTATTAATGTAAAAGAAGAACGACAAAATGTTGAAATTAGCGCCAAATCGTACCAACTATCACCTAGAAAACAATCAGAATTATTTGAGTTATTTTTTTATATAAATCCATTGCATTATAAATTAAACAAACAATCTATTGTTAATGTAATTAAAAAGCAACGATTAGATATTTCATATCCAACATACTCTAATAATAAAGGCGTGTTCTTTCCTGAAAGAATTAATATAAATGCTAAACAACCTAAAAAGGTTACAAATATTGATATTACAACACGCTCTGTAGAATTCAACACTAAGTTAAATGTTGATTTTAAAATGCCTAGAGGTTATAAAGAAATTAAATTATAATGAAAAAAATCTATGTACATCTCTTTTTTTTATGTTTCTTTTTAACTAATTTTTCTTTATATAGTCAAGAAAGAAAAACGTTAGAAAAAAAACATGAAATGCTTAAAAATGAAATTAAGCAAATTAATACCTTATTATTTAAAGCAACCAAAAAAAAAGGAAATGCTTTAGATGATTTAAAAGATTTAACTCATAAAATAAACACTAGAACTCGCTTAATTAATGCTATTGAATTAGAATCTCAACAATTATCAGAAGAAATAAAAGAAAATGAAAAACAACTTGCTGCTTACAACGAGGAACTAAAAAAATTAAAGGAAGAATATACCGCTATGGTGGTTAAAACCTATAAAAGTAAATCTAGTCAAAGTAAAACCATGTTTTTATTATCTTCTAAAAGCTTTCATCAAGCTTATAAGCGATTAAAATACATGCAGCAATATAATGATTATAGAAAAAAGCAAGGAGAAGATATTGTTTTAAAATTAACTGAAATTGAAAAAATAAACAGTACTCTACTACAAAATAAAAAAGATAAAGAAATTTTAATTGCTGATAAAAAATTACAAAAAGAAGAAATAGAAACTGATAAAAAAAGACAAGAAGTTTTAATTACCAAAATAAAAAAAGAAGAAAAAAAATACAAGAAAGATTTACAGTTAAAAATAAAGGAAGAAAAACGAATTACTGAACGTATTGATAAACTTATTCGAGATGCCATTGCAAAAGCTAATAGAGCTAAGAAAAAAGCTAGAGAAAATGCTAAAAACACAGTTAAAAAAACAACTAAAAAAAACACCACTACTTTTGTTTTAGATGCTGCTGAAAAAAAATTGTTAGCTAATTTTGAAGAAAACAAAGGTAGTTTGCCATGGCCTGTAAACGGAATTATTACACGAAAATTTGGAATTCAACCACACCCAACATTTTCTGGAATTAGTATAAATAGCCCAGGACTACATATAGTAACACAAGCAAATACTGATGCAAAAAGTATTTTCAATGGTAAGGTATTGGCTTTACAATCACAATCTGGAGGAAAAAAATCGGTATTAATACAGCACGGTAATTATATTTCTGCCTATAATAATCTAGAAAAAGTATACGTTAAAAATGGAGAAACTATAAAAACAGGCGATAAATTAGGAAAAGTTTTTACTGATAAAGTGTCCGGAAAAACTGTATTACTATTTGTTTTATTTAAAAATACCTCAAAACTAAATCCTGCAAAATGGATTCGTTAACGCGATATACATAAATGAAAAATTCAGCAAATTTTATTATCATTATTGTTGTAACCATAGCTACACTGGTTCTTGGTAAAGGAATCATTATTCCATTTATTTTTGCCTTAATTTTTTGGTTTTTGACACGTGAAATTCGCAAATCTATTTATAAAATACCTTTTGCTAAAAAATTTATACCCATATGGTTAAGTAATATTTTTGTTTTCACCTTTATTATTTTAGGATTTAGTTTTATCTCTGAAATTATTACCAATAGTATTATTGACTTGTCTACATCATATTCAAAATACGAACCAAATATTGAAATAATTATTACAAATTTAAACACGTACTTTCATATTGATATTGTAAAGTCTATAGAATCAGTAATAGGTGATTTTAATTACGGTACTGTTTTAGGAGAAATTGCCAATGCAATTAGTGGTTTATTAGGTGATACTTTTATGATTATTATTTATGCGCTATTCATGTTTTTAGAAGAAAGTAGTTTTAAAAAGAAACTAACAAAAGTGTTTTATGGTAAAGAAAATAAGAATGCTAGTATGCAATCTATGCTATCAAAAATTGAAATCTCAATTTCAAATTACCTTCGCTTAAAAACATATGTAAGTTTACTTACAGGTGTTTTAAGTTACTTTATTTTATCATTAGTTGGGGTAGATAGTGCTCCTTTTTGGGCTTTTTTAATCTTTTTATTAAATTATATACCAACAATTGGGTCGTTAGTAGCTACGGTATTTCCAGCTATTTTTAGTTTAATACAATTTGGTGAATTAACACCTTTTTTAATTGTATTACTAGCAGTAGGTGCTGTTCAAGTAATTGTAGGTAATGTTATTGAACCTAAGGTTTTTGGAAAATCATTAAATTTAAGCCCACTAGTAACTATATTATCATTAGCTGTTTGGGGTAAAATATGGGGTATAACAGGTATGATTTTAAGTGTACCTATTACTGTAATTATGATTATAATATTTTCTCAATTTGAAAAAACGAAATCAGTTGCTATTTTTTTATCAGAAGATGGTGAAATAGATGAAATATAACTCTTATTTATTACTCTAAGAATAAGGCTTTTAATTCTGTTGCTTCTTTAGGATTTAATTTACCTGCTAAAACTAAACTTAACTGCTTTCTACGTAAAGCACCTTCGTAACGCTTCTTTTCTAATTCCGTTTCAGGAACTATTTGAGCAACAGGTACAGGTCTACCAGTTTCATCAACAGCAACAAAAGTATAAATACCTTCATTTACCTTAGTTTTTACGCCTGATTGACGATCTTCGGTCCAAACATCTACATATATCTCCATTGATGACTTAAAAGCCCTTGAAACCTTTGCTTCAACGGTAACAACACTACCTACAGGTACGGCTTTAGAAAAAGCTACATGATTTACAGAGGCAGTAACCACAATTCTTCTAGAATGACGACGAGCAGCGATACTACAAGCTCTATCCATACGAGCTAATAACTCACCTCCAAAAAGGTTATCTAAATAATTAGTTTCTCCTGGTAAAACAAGGTCAGTAAGTACTGTTAATGATTCCGTAGGTGTTTTAGTTGTCATCAATTTAATTTTGATGCAAAGATATACATAAAGCTATGGGCAAGTTATTTAAAATTTAATTATTTAATTAACAACCAAGCATCTTGACTAACTGTTTCTTGAATAATTTTTAATGCTTTACGAGCTTCATCTTTAGAATTAAAGCTTTTAAAAGTTACCTGAGTTAAGCCAAACTTATTTTTCCCTATTATTTCAGCATCATAACCTAATTGCTTTAATGCTATTAGTTTAGCTTCAGCATTTTCAACTTCTTTGAAAGCTCCAGCAATAATATGAAAATTATTGACCTCTTTTTTGGTAACACTCAAATTAATAGTAGGTAACGGCTTATCAATTACAAAAGTTGCTGACTGGATTTTTTTTTGTTCTGAATTTTGTTGACTCGCTAATAAATTATTTTCTCTATTATTTTGAAACCCATTCCAACCTATATATCCAAGCCCAATTAAAATAGCCGCTGCAGCAGCATACCTTAATAACACAACTGGCTGTTTTTTTTCTTTTTCAACTATAGGTAAAAGTTTTACCTGCTCTTTAAACCTCTTTACAGTATTACTATTCACTTCTGATAATCCGAAAGATGCTACTAAAAAATTAGAAGTTACATTAGGTTCAAAAACAACTTGTTTTGCTTCATTTAAACCCAACGTACCAACTAAAGCAACTTTAACAGCTCCAGTTTCTAGGGTAATTTTCCAAGCCGAAACTTCATTTTCAATAAACAATAATGCTTCTTCAAACGAAGTTTTCATATTAGAAGCTATATAATTTGCCAATAAACCATCATTATGCTGTAAGTATGAATTAAAGGTAATTTGTTTTTTTGGAGGGTAAAATGTTTGGGTTATATCATTCCTTTTAGCACCTATTTTATTGGTTACAAAACCTCCAAAATCAGGAACAATTACGCAATCATATCTGTATAATAAATCGTTTATATAGTCAGCTAATGTCATAGTAACAAAAGTAGTTTTTTTACGCAATAATTTCTAATTTGTGTTTAAATTTTATCAACAGTTTTTTTGTACATTGATAATCAAATTATTGCTATATGAAATTTGAAAAATTACTAGCTATTTTAAGACTACAAGCTACTAAAAATGTGGGCGATGTTTTAGCTAAAAAGTTAATCACTGCCACAGGTAATGTTGAACAAGTGTTTAAAGAAAAACCTAGTTCATTACAAAAAATAAATGGCATAGGTAATCATGTTATAAAACATTTACTTAATATTGAAAACTTAAAAATAGCCGAAAAGGAGTTGAATTATATTGATAAAAATAATATTCAATATTCTTATTTTTTAGATAATGATTATCCTCAAAACTTAAAACATTGTATTGATGCTCCTATTTTGTTTTTCAAAGATGGAAACATAAACCTCAACAATCAAAAAATTATATCAATAATTGGAACTCGAAAAATAACCTCATACGGGCGTGATTTTTGCAATCAACTTATTAACGACTTATCTAAATATAATCCAATAATTATAAGTGGTTTTGCTTATGGTGTAGATATTTGTGCTCATAAGCATGCTATTAAAAATAACCTTCAAACAATTGCTGTATTAGCTCATGGTTTAGATCAAATTTATCCTAAAACACATAAAAAATATATTACTGAAGTAACTAAAAATGGAGGGTTAATTACTGAATTTTGGCATAATGAACAACCGCTACGAGAAAATTTTTTAAAACGAAATAGAATTGTAGCAGGTATATCTAAAGCTACAATTGTTATAGAATCTGCAGAAAAAGGTGGTTCATTAGTTACTACCGATATTGCAAACTCTTACAATAGAGATGTTTTTGCTTTACCAGGTAGGGCTACCGATATATACAGTAAAGGCTGTAACAGCCTTATTAAAAACAATCAAGCACATTTATTAACATCTTCTGAAGATATTATAAAAATGTTAAATTGGGATCTTAAGGAACCCAAAAATAATATCCCCATACAAAAACAATTATTTATTAATTTAAATGATTCTGAACAAAAAGTATACAATTACTTAGAAAAAAATGGTAAACAATTATTAGATGTTATTGCCTTAAAATGTGAAATACCAGTTTATAAACTATCTTCTATTTTGGTTCAAATGGAACTTAAAGGTGTTGTAAAACCTTTAGCTGGAAAATTGTTTGAGGTTTAGTACCTTTGAATTATGTCTGAAGAAAAATTAATATCTCAAAGAAAACCTGCATATCCTGTTAATAAAAAGCTAGCTCTTTATTTAAAAAGGCATAACCGAACCATTCAAATTCCTATTTTTTATGATGATTTATTGCGTTATCAAGGCGCTATAACAGTGTATGATAAAAACGATAATGACACGCTGTGGGTACGAGTTTATTATAACGAATTTGAACGAGAAGAAATAGACCTAAGTTTAAAAAAAGTATATAATATATTACACTCAAATGGTACAGATGCAAGTATTAAACATTTAAATGTTGATGCGGTAGATTTTTGCACCTTTGGTAATTCTCAACCTTTTAGAGTAAAAGTTCGTAATATTTTAAATGATAATTACACATATTTTTATGTTAAAAAAACAGATGCTTCTCGTATTTATGGTTTAGAGTTAGAGGATATTTTGTCGCCCTACAACTTAAATTTTTTAGTATATAAAGACACGTTAATTGAAGAACATATTTCTGGTATTCCTGGAGATGTTTTTATAAAAGATTATTTAGATGATTGCCTAGATATTGAAAAAGCACAATTAGCTAAAGAGTTTGTAAAGTTTAACGAACGTTGTATGATTCGTTTACTAGGCGATATGCGTTCATATAATTATGTAGTAGTACCTACACACGATTTTGAAAATGTAGTCTATAAAATTAGACCTATCGACTTTGATCAACAATGTTATGAAGGAAAATTTAAAGTCTATTATCCACAGTTTTTCAAAGAAAATTTAAAATTTGTACAATTAGTTTCAAATAAATTAACGTCAGATTCAGTTGAACAATATCAATTAGAAGAACGCTCTATTGTAGCAAAACGAATTTTAGGATCTCGATCTCGCTTAAACAGGCTATTAACAGCCATGAAGTCAGATACTATTTCAATTCCTAAAAACATTAAAAAATTAAAAAGTGAAATTTTTAACTTTACTGGTGATATTAATTTTAGAGATAGTGATGGAATGGGAGAAGTATTAGATAGCGCCTTAACCTTTGTGCGCCGAAACTACGAAGATGTAACCATAAAAACTATTATACAACAACAGCAAAAGCTATATTAATTTTTACTTCTAATACTCTCAATAATTACAGTAGCTAAAATTAAACTTCCGCCCACAAAAGTATTCCATGTAGGAATTTCATTTAAAAAAATAAATGCCAAAATAATGCCAAAAACAGGTTGTACACTACTAATAATACTTGATGCTGAAACCGTAAAAAACTGTAAAGAATGCACCATTAAACTATGTCCAATAGCAGTAGTTAAAAGTGCTAACAACAATATATATGGATACTGACTTTCAAAGCCTGAAATATCCATAAAAAATAGCACAGGTAACAAACAAATTGAAATAATTAAGGTTTGATAAAACATTAACATAATTCCGTTATATTGAATTACGTATTGTTTTAAAATTAAAATTCTGATCGCATAAAATAGGGCAGAGAGCAAGCCAAATAATATTCCTTGTACATTAGAACTTTCTAAATTAAACTCAGGGGCTAAAATATAAACTCCAAACAATACCATAACCCCTAAAACAATGTAAACAGCATTAAATTTTACTTTAAAAAACAAAGGTTCTAAAAAAGCAATTATTACAGGAAAGGTATATAAAGACAGCATGCCTATAGCAACACTCGATAATTTCAATGCATAAAAATAAGTAATCCAATGTGCAGCCATAAAAATTCCACTAATAATAAAAGGCACTACATGCTTACTTGATTTTATAGTTAAATCAATGTTTTTAAACTTACAAAAAGCATATAAAATTAACATTGCTACTATTGAACGAGACCAAATAATTACTTCAGAAGGCATAGCTATATGCTTTCCTAAAACACCTGAAGTACTAATAAATAAAGTAGCCAGTAATAAACCTGATAAATTTTTTGAATATGTATTTTGCATTATTATTGTAAATTTTATAGTAAATAAATGTCTTAAATATAAAATTAAAAACATAATTTGAAGCCTTTACCCGCTTTTCGCACTCGCTCTGTTCGAGGAGCTCAAACAAACGCTACAATCGGGGCTAAACATACTTATAAAAAATTCTATTAACTCTAAAATTATTGTTTTATCCTCCTAGAAAATAAAAACAAACACAATTTATATTTTTTGTAAAATTTTTAAAGCAGTACTTACCGAATCTATCTTAATAAAAGTAATTAATAATCGTAAACCGTTTTTAGTTTGTTTTTCTTTCATAACACAACTTTTCGGGTTTTTTTGTACATACTGTAACATTCTAGCAAATCCATCTGTTTGATAAAAACCGCTTTGTTGGTTAGAAACAAAATAACCAATCATTCGTTTTTGCTTTAATATTATTTTTTCTAAACCTAATTCTTTCGCCAACCATTTTAAACGCACACTATCTAATAAATCTTGAACTTGAATAGGATACTCTCCAAAACGATCGGTAATTTGACTTTCAAAATTTAACAATTCCGTTTCTTTAGTTAAACTACCTAATTTATTGTACAAACTTAATCGTTCAGTTACTGAATTTACATAATCATCAGGAAAAAGAATTTCAAATCCAGTATCTATTTGTACTTCTTTTACATATTCTTTTGGTATATTTTGATCAACAGGATATAAATCTTTAAATTCATTTTCTTTCAATTCGTCAATAGCCTCTTCTAATATTTTTTGATAAGCATCAAAGCCAATATCATTAATAAATCCGCTTTGTTCACCTCCTAATAAATCACCAGCACCTCTAATTTCTAAATCTTTCATGGCTATATTTAATCCACTTCCTAATTCAGAAAACAATTCTAAAGCCTCAATACGTTTACGTGCATCTTCAGTCATCATATGATAAGGCGGTGTAATAAAATAACAGAATGCCTTTTTATTTGAACGCCCTACACGACCACGCATTTGGTGCAAATCTGATAATCCGAAGTTATTAGCATTATTAATAAAAATAGTATTGGCATTTGGCACATCTAATCCGCTTTCAATAATAGTGGTAGATACTAGTACATCAAACTCCCCATTCATAAAGGCAAGCATTAATTCTTCTAACTTTTTACCTTCCATTTGCCCATGACCAATACCAACTTTAGCACCCGGTACTAAACGTTGTAATAAGCCTGCTACTTCTTTAATGTTTTCTATTCTATTATGTATAAAAAATACCTGTCCTCCACGAGAAATTTCATACGAAATAGCATCACGAATGGTTTCTTCTCCAAAACGAATAACATTAGTTTCAATAGGATGACGGTTTGGTGGTGCTGTTTTAATTACTGATAAATCTCGAGCGGCCATTAAACTAAACTGTAATGTTCTAGGTATTGGTGTAGCTGTTAAAGTTAAGGTATCTACATTTTCTTTAATAGTTTTTAGCTTGTCTTTTACGGCAACGCCAAACTTTTGTTCTTCATCAATAACTAACAACCCTAGATTTTTGAATTGTAATTTTTTATTAGTTAATTGATGTGTTCCTATTACAATATCTACACTTCCGTTAGCAACACCTTCTAAAACAGCATTTCGTTGTTTTGCGGTTCTAAAACGGTTTAAATAATCAATAGTAACAGGGAAATCTTTTAAACGCTCTGAGAAGGTTTTAAAATGCTGAAATGCCAAAATAGTTGTTGGTACTAAAACAGCTACTTGTTTACCGTTATCAACCGCTTTAAATGCGGCACGAATAGCTACTTCTGTTTTACCAAAACCAACATCACCACACACCAACCTATCCATAGGTTGTGGCTTTTCCATATCTGTTTTTACATCTTGGGTAGAAGTAAACTGATCAGGAGTATCTTCATATATAAAACTTGCTTCCAACTCGTGTTGCATGTGGGTATCGGGTCCAAAAGCATACCCTTTTTGTAGTTTTCTTTTAGCGTATAATTGAATTAAATTAAACGCAATATGCTTAACCCTTGCCTTGGTTTTTTGTTTTACTTTTTTCCAAGCACCAGAACCTAATTTATATATTTTAGGAGGTTTACCATCTTTACCATTAAATCGTGTAATTTTATGTAATGAGTGAATACTTACGTATAAAATATCTCTATCGCCATAAATTAATTTAATAGCTTCTTGTTTTTTACCTTCTACATCTATTTTTTGAAGTCCTCCAAATTTTCCAATTCCATGATCGATATGCGTTACATAATCTCCAATATCTAATTTAGTAAGTTCTTGTATGGTTATGGATTGCTTTTTGGCATATCCATTTTTTAATCGAAATTTATAATAACGCTCAAATATTTGATGATCTGTATAACAAACAATTTTGTTTTCTAAATCTACAAATCCTTGATATAATGGAAATACAACAGTTTCATAAGCAACCTCAGCTTCATTATCATCAAAAATATCATGAAAACGTTGTGCTTGTTTATCATTAGAACAAAAGATATAATTGGTAAATCCTTTTGTAGAAAACTCGTTAAAATTTTGAATTAATAACTCGAATTTTTTATTAAAAGAAGGTTGGGGGTGTGTATTAAAAACTATGTTTGTTAAATTTTCGATAACAGGTTTACCTATATTTACACGAGTAAATTCTTGTAATTGATTTTTTATTAGCTCGCCATTACAAAATAGTTCAGATGGCTTAGCGTGTTTAATATCTGATGATAATTCATTAAATGAAAGTGCTGCCTTTTTAAAAAAAGCATCTAAATTACTAGTAATTGTATCGGCACTTTTTACAAATATTACCGTTTTAGCAGAAATATATTTTAAAAAACTTTCTCTTTTTTCTTGTAGCCCTTTGTTTTCTACATTAGGCATAATGCTAACTTTTTGTTGTTTTTCTTTAGAAAGTTGAGTTTCTACATCAAAAGTTCGAATACTATCTACCTCATCTCCAAAAAACTCCATACGGTAGGGCTCGTCATTTGAAAAAGAGAATACATCTATAATTCCACCACGTACTGAAAACTCTCCTGGCTCGGTTACAAAATCAACACGATTAAAATGATATTCAAATAAAACTTCATTTACAAAATCGGGAGACAAACTTTCACCAACCGTAATTTTTAAAGTATTTTTATCGAGTTCTTTTTTGGTAACTACTTGTTCAAATAGGGCAGTAGGGTAGGTTACTATAATAGCTGGTTTTCTACGCGAATTTATACGGTTTAAAACCTCTGATCGCAACAATACATTGGCATTATCGGTTTCGTCTATCTGATAAGGTCTACGATACGAACCAGGATAAAACAACACGTTTTTATCTCCTAATAACTGTTCTAAATCGTTTAAATAATAAGCTGCTTCTTCCTTATCATTAAAAATTAATAAATAAGGTTTGTCTGCTTTTTTGAAACTTTCTGATATAACAAAAGACAACGAAGAACCCACCAAATTCGTTATTTGAAAGTGGTTTTGCTCTTGTTGAAGCTGATTAACAACCTGTTTAACATTATCAGATTGTTGGTAATGGTTTACAATTACTTGTTTGCTCAACGTAAAAAAATTTTACACAAATATACGAGGTTTATTTTTTTCGTTAATTATTACTAACAAACGTTTATTCTTAGATTGTTTTTATTACCTAAATAATATATTAGTCAATAGCTAAAACACTCACGCCATTACTTTTTTTACTAATTTTTATTTGAGTTGAAATACGCTCTTTTAAATTTTCTACATGCGATATAATTCCAATCATTTTACCCTGCGCTTGTAAAGTTTCTAAGGTAGAAATTACCGTTTCTAGTGTATTACTATCTAAAGTTCCGAAACCTTCATCAATAAATAACGAATCAATTTTTACATTTTTACTTGCCAAGTCAGATAAACCAAGTGCTAACGCCAAACTAATTATAAATTTTTCACCTCCGCTTGACGTATCTACCAACCTTGCTTGATCAGTTTGATAATGATCTATTAAGATAAAATTAAGTTCTTCTTTTGGTTTATATGATTCCTCCATTTTTAATGAATAACGTTTATTTAACTTATCTAAATGCACATTTGCTAGGTCTAGTAAGTTTTTTAAAGTTAAGCGCTGTACATATACATTAAAAGCATCTTTAGAGTTTCCTGTTATTTTAAATAATTGTTTCCAAATAGCACAAATTGCCGTTTGAGCTGTAATTTTTTTATACGTTTCGGTGTTTCTATTTTTTATTTCTTCATCTTTTCTAAACGCTTCTTTTATTTCGCCTTTTTGGGTTGATAAATCAATTCTTTGTAGCTTTAAATTATCTAAAATCAATTTTACTTCGGCTATTGTAACGTTAAAGTTTTTAGCTTTACGTAACGCTTCTTTTGATTTTGTATTTGCCTCTTTTAGTGCTTTTAATTCAACTTGGTTCTTTTTTATTTTTTCTTTATACTCAGTATATCTTTCTTTAACATGTTTTGGTAATAAGGCTTTTTCAACGGCTTCTTTCGACTCAAAATTGCTCATTTTTAATTCTGTATCAAAAGATGCTTTTAAAACCATAAAAGCATCTTTTAAAACCTTTTCATCTGCTATATTTTTAAGTTTTAATATTTCTTTTTCTCTTTTAGCATCTAACAATTTTTGTAATGTTTTTTTAGTTGCTTCTAGTTTTTTAGTACTTTTTTTAACAGCTAATTGTAAACTTTCTCGTTTGGTTTCTACAGTAATATTTAATGGTAAAATAGCCATGCGTTTTTTTTGTAACATTATTATATTTGCGCTACTTTCATTTTTAAGTTTTAATAAGTCATTATAATTTTTATTATATATTGCTAATTGTTTTTCGTTATTTATAAAACTAGTATTAAGTACTTTTTCATCAGATAATAAAACTTGTAAGTGTTGCTGAGTTATTGTGTATTGGTTAATTGCTTTTTCAATTTTTTGTATAAATAAATTGATTTGATTTATAGCTGGTAATTGATAGTTAAATTTAGCTAACTTAGTTTGTAAACTGTTTTCTAAATTGGTACAAATAGCACTTAAATTAGTTATTGATTTTTGTTTTGTTTGTATTTCTGTTTTTGTATTATTTATTTTTTCTACAAACGTAGCAACAGTTGTTTTAAGTTCACTAACAGCGTTGTTTTGTTCTTTAAACGCTATTATTAAGGCATCTTTTTGTAACTGTAATTGTTGTGCTATTTTCAAATTATTATCAACTAATACTATTTTTTCTGATAATGTTTTTAATTCTAATTCAATTTTAGCGGTATTGCTTAACTCACAATCTATATATAATGCCGATGCTTTTATTTGAACAGCTCTTAATACCTTTATTATGGTATTTATTTGTGGTGTTAATCCATCAATATAGGTAGTACACTTTACATAGTTTTTATCAAAATTAGCTTTTTCTACTTCTAAATTTTTTAAACTTATTTTTCTATCCTTGAGTATTTTTTCTGAATTTGAAACCCCATTTGTTTTTAAGTTTTCTGTAAACGGATGTTCTTTAGCACCACATAAACCACAAGGTTCTCCTGTTTTTAAAGTTTGACGATCCGTTTCATATTTAGCAATACTTTTTTCTAGGTTTACTATTTTTTCAGCATCTAAAACCAATATTTCTTGTGTTGCTATTTGTTCTTTTAGTTCCTTAATTTGTGTTCTAAGTATACTTAAGGTAGCTGTATATTCTTTTTTAAGTGCCGTTTTTTCAGCAAGTTCATGCTGATATTTTGTTACTTCTTCACTAAAATTTTTAAATTCTTTCCAATTTGTTACTAATAAAGAAAGTTGTTTTTGAGTAGCTAATAAATTGGTAATATTATTTTTAGATAACTGGTTTGTTACATTTAAAATATCTTTTTCAATAACCGCTATTGCGGTGGTATTTTTACTTAGTAACTGTTGTTTTTGAGTTAAACTAATTATTGTTTTAGTTACTTCTTCCTTTTTTTGAACCACAAAATCAGTGTTTTCCTTTAAAGTTTCTTTATGCGCTTTTAAGGTTGTTAAACTGGTAGTCCAACTAGAAATTTCAGTGCCAACATTTGTTAAAAATTTATTTTGATCTACAAACTCGGTAGCCTTTTTAATTTTAGAAGTAGTGGTACTTAAAACTATTGTTAATTTCTTTTTTTCCTCCTCTAAAGCATCAAATTGTAACCTCAGCTCTTTTATTTTTTCGTTTACTTTTTGAGTACTTTCAATTTCATTTTTTAATTGACTATCTAGCTGAGTAATTACATCGAATTTAGGCATCCAGGACGTAAAATTTTGGTCGTTTTTTTCTAAATCAGCACCTTCATTTTTAGTTTGATTTTCTAGGTTTTCAATTTGAGGTTTTAAGGCTGTTAATTCGGTTGTTAATATTTTTAATTGAATAGTATTTTCTACCAACCTTTTCTCATTTCTAATAAAATCATCAATTAATACAGTAAATGGTGTTGCTTTTTCATTTAAGGATAATAAAGCTAATTCTTCTTTATATTTTTCAATATAATTGGTTAATTTTTCAGCTCCTTCATCTAACTTCGTTGCTTCATCAGTTAATTTTTTAAATTTAGCATACCAATCTGAAATAGCAATATTAGCAGTTATTTCTTTATCATTTTTAATAATAGCTTCAATTAACTCTTTTTCTTTTATCAATAATTCATTTTTTCTTTCTTCAGATAAAATATCATCTTCATTAATTTTTGCACTAAGTTCTTTTAGTTTATTTTCTTCTAACAATTTTCTATCAGAAATACCTTGACCAATTTTTTTATAAATTTCTTCACCCGTAATTTGTTCTAATAGTTTTCCTTTTTCAGGACCTTTTGCTGATAAAAAAGAAGCAAATTCGCCTTGTGCCAATAGTACTGATCTTAAAAACTGAGTATAATCTAACTGAGTAACTTTAGTTATTTGGGTAAGTAAAATTCGTTTTTGAGTAGCTAAAATAACACTGGTTGTTAAATTTTTTAAACTAACCTCTTCTTTAGGATTTTTATATGTTTTTCCTGATTTATCAGCAATTCTAATACTCCAAAAAGCCTCATAAACAACCGTATCATTTTCAAAAGTGACGCGACTAAATGCGTTATTAGCTCCATGGCTTACCACATCAACCAAAGTACCTTTAGTACCATTAAAACGAGGCACATTATGATATAAAGCAATGGTTATGGCGTCTAAAACAGTTGTTTTTCCGGCCCCAGTAGCTCCGGTTATAGCATATAAACCTACATCTTTAAATTGATCATTTTCAAAATCGATAATAATTGGAGTATCAGATTTTAATGAATTTATATTCTGTAATTCTATCTTTAAAATTTTCATAACTAACTATACTTACTATCTATTATTGATTTTTAACAGCTTGCAGAACTTCATTAAAAGCATCCCAAATTTCGGGTCTATTTTCTAAATCGAATCCCATTTCTTCACATTTAAGTTTAAAAACATCAGTAGGTACTAATTCTTTAATCGATGGTGTGTTTTCTAATAATTCTTCAATTCCTTTGGTTTTTCGTTGTTTTTTTAAAGACGTTTTTAATATTTCAAAATCATATTGTTTAGAAGCTTCTTTTAAAGCATCAGTATTTACAGTACTATCCTCATCTAATACAATTTCTACCCAAGGTGTTAGGTTATAAGTATTTTTAATAAAATCAGGAAAAGCAGCTATACAAGTCTCAATAGTACCTGTTATTTTATAAAATGGTCTAAAATTAGGAACTATAATAGCATCAACATTTGTTATTTCTTTAGCATCAATAGTTAAAACAAGTACTTTTTTATCATAATTAATTTCACTAAAACTTAAAATATTTGGCGAACCTGAATATCTTATTTTAGTATTACCCCCAACTATTTGTGGACGATGTAAATGCCCTAAAGCAACATAATTAAAATAGGTAGGAAAATCTGTTGCACCAATATGTCCTAAAGTTCCTACATAAATATTTTGTTCACTGTCTGATATAGATCCGCCTGTTGCAAATAAATGTCCCATAGCAATTACAGGCGCATTACTTGTGTTTACTAATTTACATTGCGCTGCTATTAATTTATAATGATTTATTAAAGCTTTTTTGTATTTGTCAGTTAACTCATTAAAAGATTCACCTGCTACAGCACGCCTAATATCTCCATCACGTAAATAAGGAACTGCTCCTATAATTATTTTTTCTCCATTTACATTAATTTCAAAAACTTCATCTGCAATATTTTCGGTAGCTTTACCAACTACTTTTATAGCCAAAGCATCTAATAATTGTTTAGGGGCGTTTAAAGTTCCTGGCGAATCATGATTACCACCTGTAATAATAATTGATTTGCAAGTAGTATTTTTTAGTTTAACTAAAAAACTATAATATAATTCTAAACTTTGATTAGACGGAGAACCATTATCAAACACATCTCCTGAAATTAATAATACATCAATTTTATTATTGATAATATAATTTTCTATCCAATCTAAAAACAAGGTTTGTTCTTGTAATTGAGATTGCTCATGTAATCGATGTCCTAAATGCCAATCGGCAGTGTGAAGTATTTTCATTTTTTTTATAAACTTATGCAGGTTTTGTAAATTAAAAGTGTAAAATGGTTGGTTAAGGTAAAGTAGTAATTTATTTTAACACCAATTCTTAAATATAAGAATAGGGGAGTGTTACTTTTTTGTTTTCATTGTTAAAAATACACATTTGAAAAAACAAAACCTATGTATATATAATTCCCTTTTTTAAAAAAGTATAACTGTAATAATTTGTAACATTTTTATAGAAAAACGCATTTAAAAACTATTTTAGCTATTAAAATAAAACAATACTAGATTGTATTACCAAAGTCTAAAAAAAAGCTTAAAACAATTGTAAACACACATTTTAAAATAAACAAAAACTATACATAAATTATTATTTATAAATAAAAACAATAGATATTTATTCATATATTTCTTAACTTACATAAAAGGTTTATCGTGACTTTTTTTTCATCTTTGTACCTTATATAAAAAATAAAATTTTAATTACTAAAACATAAAAAAATGTCAATATCAGATTTATATTCTACAGGAAAACACAAACAAGAAATTGGACACTTTGCAAATGTTGTGAGAATTGCAAAAACAGATGGTATTATTTCAGAAGGGGAACAAAAATTATTAGATAGAGCTGCAAAAAGATTAAATATTGATGCAACAGAATATGAGGCTATTTTAAAAAATCCTGAAAAATATCCAGTAAATCCTCCTGCAGGTTATGATGATCGTATTGAG
This sequence comes from Tenacibaculum aestuariivivum, assembly GCF_964507685.1. Taxonomy (GTDB): domain Bacteria; phylum Bacteroidota; class Bacteroidia; order Flavobacteriales; family Flavobacteriaceae; genus Polaribacter; species Polaribacter aestuariivivum. The sequence continues at coordinate 1,584,412 of NZ_OZ208414.1, read as the reverse complement.
CGTTTATACTTATTAACTAAAATGGTATTTGCTGATAATCGTATAGATAAAAAAGAAGTATCACTTATGCAAAAAATTGCTGTTGCCTTACAGTTTCCAAGTGATAATGTAGAAAAGGTTTGTGATGAAGCTATATACTTAATAATGAGCGATAATGATTTAGATGATTTTACCGCTGCTATTAAAAAAGTAAACGCTATTTAATAAAAATTAAAAAATTTATAAAGTAATTTTTTAAACTATAATTAATTACTTTTAAAATTATTTATATAAAAAATGCCGCTTTAAAAAAGCGGCATTTTTTATATTTTATTTTAATATTAAGATAATTTTTTTATTGCGTTTTTAATTCGCTCTAATGTATTTTCTTTTCCTATCATTGTCATAATATCAAACAAATCAGGCCCTGCTAATTTACCTACTAAACTTAAACGAAGCGGTTGCATTACTTTACCAAAACCAATTTCTTTTGATATTATCCACCCTTTAATTTCAGTTTGTGCGTTTTCTATATTAAATTCTTCAATAGTAGAAATTACTGTAATTAATTCTTGCATTAACTCACCGGTAGTTTCTTTCCATTGTTTTTTTGCAGCTTTTTCATCATACTCCGATGGATTTTTAAAGAAAAAATTTGATAAATCCCAAAAATCAGCAACAAACGTAGCACGCTCTTTTATTAATGAAATTATTTTTTTAGTAAAAATAGCATCAGCTTCAACTCCTTTTTCTTTCAAAACAGGAATATATAAAGCTGTTAATTCTTCGTTTGATTTTTGTTGTAAATACTGTTGGTTAAACCAGTTTGTTTTATCAGGACTAAATTTAGCACCCGATTTACTAACTCTACTTAAGTCGAAAGCTGCAACTAATTCATCTAATGAAAATATTTCTTGCTCCGTACCAGGATTCCACCCCAATAAGGCTAACATATTTATAAAAGCATCATTAAAATAACCATCTTCTTTATATCCTCTAGAAACATCACCAGTTTGTTCATTGGTATATTCTAAAGGAAATACAGGAAAACCTAATTTATCACCATCACGCTTACTTAATTTACCTTTACCTACTGGTTTTAAAATTAACGGTAAGTGTGCAAATTTTGGTGCTTTCCAATCAAAAGCTTTGTATAGTAAAATATGTAATGCCATTGATGGTAACCATTCTTCTCCACGAATTACATGACTAATTTCCATTAAATGATCATCAACAATGTTGGCTAAATGATAGGTTGGCATTCCGTCTGACTTGAATAACACTTTATCATCTAAAACATTGGTATCTATTTTAATTTTTCCACGTATTTCATCCTCAAGTATCAAAGTTTCATCTTGTGGAGTTTTAAAACGAACAACATATTTATTTCCTGCAGCTAATTTAGCTTCCACTTCTTCGGATGAAAGTGCTAATGAACTGTTTAATTTTTGACGATTATGCCAATTATAAGTAAACGTTTTTCCGTTTTCTTCATGTTTTTTGCGATGAGCATCTAACTCTTCAGCAGTATCAAAAGCATAATAAGCCCATCCTTTTTCTAATAAGATATTAGCATATTTTTGATATAATTCTTTACGTTCTGACTGACGATACGGTCCGAATTTTTCATTTCTCCCTGGTCCTTCATCAAAAGGTATATTACACCATTTTAAAGCATCAACTATATATTGCTCGGCATTAGCAACATAACGTGTTTGATCTGTATCTTCAATACGTAACACAAATGTTCCATTATGCTTTTTAGCAAATAAATAGTTAAATAAAGCGGTTCTTACACCACCTATGTGTAAAGGGCCTGTTGGGCTAGGAGCAAAGCGTACTCTTACGTTATCAGTCATTTTTTATTGATTTGAAAATCTTTATTTATACCTTTTTTAAAAGCACAAAGATATACTTATAGCATAAAAAATTTAAATTATATAACACAAAATACTCCTCTTGTTATGAGGAGTATTTTTAATTAGATAAATACTTGGTATTATTTTTTTACAAACTTTAAATTTTCAAGTTTTCCTTTTTCATCTTTTGTAGTAAGTATATACATACCTACTGCTAGTTTTGAAATATTTATTGATGTAGTTTTAATTATATTACTTAATACATTTTTACCACTTACACTATGTATTACGTATGAGCTAACTTGTTTATTCAAATTTATTTTTTTTGATGTTGGATTTGGATATATGTTTAATGCAGTATTTTCTGCAGATTCATTTAACTTATCATTTGTATTATTTTTTACATTAAAAGCTTTAAACATTTCTTTAATTTCATTTTTCATAACTTGACTTAAACCTACTGATTTTTGATTTTTAGCAGCTGTTGAATTTAATGTTAATTGATAAGACCAACCTTCATCGTAACAACTTTCACAACATGACGGTACATACATTCCTATTAAATATAATTTATTATCATCAAAAACATAATCAGGAAATGTAGTGGTTAAACCCCATGGAGATGATAACACACCTGTTATTTCACTATAACCTCCTTGATTTGTAGACCATGCAAATGTATTTGGAACCATATTGTTACCTAATGTAGTAAATGGGTAACTACTTAACTCAAATGCAAACCAATAATATTGATTACCTTCATTTAGCTCTTTACACTCATTGTTAACTAATAAAAAATCATCAACTGTACTTATTGAATTTACAGAACCTGTTATTTGTTTTGGTAAACCCTGATGTTGTACTGTTAAACTTAAATTTTGACTTAGTTTTTGTTGTACAGCAATATCATCAATAGCTAAATCGTTTCCATCTCCTAAACCTTCTTCTTTTAAATGTATTTTAATGGTGGCTATGTCACCTTTTCCTGTAAAACATTCTGATATATTATACCAATCACAAGCATCATCAGAAGTATTAATTGTTTGCCAAGGATACATTGTTCCATTAATTTCAATTTGTATTTCTGGTAAAATATCAAACCTACATTGTGGTAAATTTTTAAAATTAGCACAAAACTTATAATTTTTATCATTTTCAATCCTTACATCTTGTTCCCAAATTACACTTGTACTTGCTGATGACTGGGTTGTTTTACCATTTATTAATAAAAATTGAGTATTGTTAACATATGTTTTAGCATCTTGACAATAAGAATGATCTTTTATTTGAGTACCAAACTGACTTGAATCATTTGCTACATTGTAAGCTCCTGGATATACTGCTAGATCATTTACATATTCACTTGAAAAACCTGTATTACCGTACTCAAAATTTCCGTTTTCAACTAAATTTTCACCATCACAACAAAAAGCACCATCATCAGTTGGTTCACCTACAATATCACAATCTTGAATACAAATATTATCGTAACCGTATTCTTCAAAAGGACTATTAATAATATCTAAAACAAACCTGATACCTGTTACGTTTTGCAGTAAATTATTCCAATCAGTAGCTGTTGATCCAGCTGCCATTGTCCAAGCTCCATTTGCATTTTGAGGTAATGCATCACCAGGATTTAAAACAGAAATTGGTGCACATACATGTACCCAACCTTTACCTTCTTCAGCTTGTACAGTTGCTGTAAATGTTGCTGCAACTGTTGGGCTGGATGGCGAACCACTATAAATAACCATTTTAGGTGATACTGGCCCGTCATAACCAGCATCCTTTATTACTTGAAAATCCCAACAAAGGCATTTACCATCATATTCTCGCCAATCTCCTTTATAATCAACATTGTTATAAATATATGAATATCCAGAAGCGTCTCTAGCATACAAAAAATAATCACTACTGTTTCCGGATGGTCCTGGAGTACTTACTTGATTAGGATGAGCTTTTACTCCTTGCCAATTTGATATATTTTTATCATTAAAATCATTACAAAATTGACTAAATGTTATAGCACTAATAAATAATGCTAAAAATGTAAAAAGTATTTTCATTATAAAAAGTTTTAGTTAAATGATGCAACAAAAATCACTTAACTAAAATAATTCTACTAAATGTAAATCCTAATTATGTTTAGTAATTTAACGCTATTAAAAAAGGTTAATTATATTTAATATTCAGGAAAAACACTTAATTATATTATATATAAACTATAGCATAGCTAACTAAAATAATAGCAATAATTTTTAATAAAATTATGCTTTAAACCTAATTAAATATTGCTAATAAATTTTTTGGTAGGTGATAATTTACAAATCAAGGTATTTATACATCGTGTTTTTTTTATTTTTAAATCAAAAAGTTTACCTAAAAAATGACAATAGTAATAGAATAGTGTTTTTCATTTAAAAAATAATTGTTGTTAAAGTTTAAATTTAAATTATTAGGTATTTAATTTAAATTTTAAAAATTCTTATAAAATGTTTATATAAAATTTCCTTTTAAAAATAGTACTTTTATAAACTGATATGGAGAATTTTAGCAAAATAGAACAAAAATTACAGCAGTTTAGTAGAAAGTACTATACTAGCGAATTGATAAAGGGAAGTATTTTATTTATTTCTTTAGGTTTAATTTACCTCTTATTTACATTATTTATAGAGCATTTTTTATGGCTTAAACCCAATGCCAGAACTATATTATTTTGGTTATTTATTTTTGTCCAACTATTTTTATTAGTTCGTTTTATTTGTTTTCCTATTTTTAAAATTATAGGGTTACAAAAAGGTATTAGTTTTGAAGAAGCTTCAAAAATTATAGGAAATCATTTTCCAGAAGTAAAAGATAAACTTTTAAATATACTTCAGTTAAAACAAAACGATACTAAATCTGACTTATTAGTAGCCAGTATTGCACAAAAATCAGAAGAAATACAACCAATAGCTTTTAACAGGGCTATTGATTTTTCGGTAAATATTAAGTATTTAAAATATGCATTAATACCTACTTTAATTTTACTTTTATCTTATTTAACAGGAACTACACATAAACTGTCTGAAAGTTTTAACAGGGTAATAAACCACTCGGTAGCATACCAACCACCAGCACCTTTTTATTTTAATTTAACATCTAAAAATTTAAATGTTATTAAAGGTAAAAATATTACCGTATATATTCAAACAACAGGTAAAACCATTCCTGAGGAAGCTAAAATTAATTTTAACAACCAACATTACTTTCTGAAAAAACAGGAAAATGGCTTATTTTCATACACTTTTACAGAAGTACAAGAGCCTATAATTTTTCATATAAGTGCAAATGGTATAACATCATTACCTTTTAAAATTACTGTTATTGAAATTCCTGCTATTGAAAATATTTCATTAAAATTAATATATCCTAGTTATATTAATAAAAAAAATGAATTGATTAAAAACACTGGAAACGCAATTGTTCCACAAGGAACATTTATAGAATGGAACGTAAAAACTAACGAAACAGATAGTGTTAACATAACAATAAACAGCAAACGATTTAATTTTAATAAAACTAAAACAAATCAATTTCAGTTTAGTAAACAAATTAAAAAAACAATTAATTATCAAATTAGTAGTAGCAATAAAAGCTTAAGAGATTATGAAAAACTAGAATTTACAATTAATACTATAAAAGATGAATATCCTGAAATACAAGTAAAATCTAACATAGATAGTATTACTAGAGGAAATGCACAATTTGCCGGTAAAATTTCTGATGACTATGGTTTAAAAAAACTAGAGCTAGTTTATTATGATAAAAATAATATGACTAATTCTAAAAAATATTATTTAATTAATATTACTAAAAATAACATTCAAACGTTCTTTTTTGAATTTCCAAAAAAATTAGATTTAAAGAAAGGAATAACTTATGAATTGTATTTTCAAGTATCAGATAATGATAAATTAAACGGTTATAAAAAAGTTAAAAGCCAAAAGTTTTCATACCTACAAAAAACAACTAACCAAATTAATAAAGAGCTTTTACAAGAACAACGCAACTATATTCAAAACTTAGAAAACTCCTTAAATAAGCAAGAACAAAGTAAAAAAACATTAGATAAAATTCAGTTTGAACTTCAAAACAAAAAAAACATAACTTGGAATGATCAGAATAAAATTAAGAATTTAATTAAACGTCAAGATCAATACAAGCAAATGATGGAACGTCAAACTGAAAATTTAAAAAATAATTTTTCAGAGAAAAAAGAAAAAATTGAACACTTACAAGTAAAAAAAGAGGAACTTAAAAAAAGAATTGAGGAGCTTAAAAAGTTAGACAAACAAAAAAAAATATTAGAAGAACTTAAAAAATTGGCAGATAAGCTCAACAAGGATGATTTAATAAAAAAAACAAAAGAACTTGCCGAACAAAACAAACAACAAGAGAAAAGTTTAGAACGTATACTAGAGATGACAAAACGGTATTACGTGGAGCAAAAAACGCAAAAAATAGCTGATGAATTAAATAATTTATCTAAAAAACAACAAAACTTAAGTAAAAAAGAAAACAATAAAGAAAAACAACTTGAAATAAACAAAGATTTTCAAGAGATAAAAAAGGAATTAAATGAGCTTAATAGAGATAATAAAAAATTAAAAAATCCGATGAAAATGCCTTCTACGGATAATTTAAAAAAAGAAACTCAAAAAGAACTTAGTAAAGCTGAAGAAAATATAGCTAATAAAAAAGAAGAAGATACTAAAAAAAACCAAAAGAAAGCAGCCAAAAAAATGGAAGAAATGAGCACAAAAATGCAAAAATCAATGCAAAAAATGAGTGCAGATTCTGACCAAGAAAACATGGAAGGTTTACGTGATTTACTAGAAAATCTTATTACTTTTTCTTTTAACCAAGAAGCACTGATGAATACGTTTTCTATAAACAATTCAGCTCATCCAAACTTTGGTAAAAACTTACAAAAACAACATCATTTAAAAACTTATTTCGAACATATTGATGATAGCTTATTTGTGTTATCTATGAAAAACCCAAAAATAACTTCAAAAATTCAAGATCAACTTTCTATAGCACACTACAATTTAAATGAATCATTAGAAAATTTCACTGATAATAAATTTCAAAACGGACTTTCAAATCAGCAATATATAATGACAGCTGCAAATACTTTAGCTGACATGTTAAGTAACACACTTGATGCAATGCAAAATCCTAAACCTGGTAGCGGAAAAGGAAAAGGGAAAGAGAAATCATTTAGCTTACCCGATATTATTGAAAAACAAGGTGAAATAATGAAAAAAATGAAGGAAGGCATGCAAAATAAAAAAGGAGGGAAACCTGAAGATAAAGAAGGAGGTCAAAAGAAAGGTAATAAAAAGGGTGATAAACAAGGTGAAAGTAATGGAGAAAGCGAAAAAATGAATGGAGAATTATATAAAATATATAAAGAACAATCACAATTAAGACAACAACTAGAAGAAGCTATTAAACAAGGTGGTAAAGGAAATGGAAGTGCAAAGAAAGCATTAAAGGAAATGGAGCAATTAGAAAACGATATTTTAGAAAAAGGTTTTACTCAAAAAAGCATTAACAAAATACAACAATTAAACTACGAACTATTAAAGCTAGATAAAGCAACCTTTGAGCAAAATAGAGATAAAAAAAGAAAATCGGATACTAACAAAAATGAATACTTAAACACAACTACCAAAGATTTAAAATTTAAAAAGTTGTTTTATAACCAAACAGAAATATTAAATAGACAATCATTACCTTTGCAACCTGAGTATAAAAAGAGGGTTCGTACTTATTTTAACCTTCCTAAAAACAACAAGTAAATCATTTTTTTAAAATAAAATATATTACTAATATTAATATGTACAATTACTAAACAAACAACATAAAATGATTGTATTTAATTACGAAACAGCATTTAAATTAAAAAATGAAGAAAACACAAGTAAATGGATTCAGAACTGCATTGAAAAAGAAACGTTTGAATTAGGTGAAATAAACTATATTTTTTGTGATGATGCTTATTTACATGAAATGAATATTGAGTTTTTAAAACATGACACTTTAACAGATATTATTAGTTTTGATTATACGCTAGGTAAATTAGTAGGTGGAGATATATTTATTTCAATTGAAAGAGTAAAAGAAAATGCAAAAGAATATAAGGTATTATTTGAAAACGAATTACATCGAGTTATAATTCATGGTATACTACACTACATGAAATACAAAGATAAAACCGATGAAGAAAAAAAAATAATGCGAAATAAAGAAAATGATTGTTTAAATTTTTTAAATAAAAACTAAAATCGTTCCACGTGGAACAGCTATAAATAAAATGAGTTTATTTAATACAACATACGATGTAATTGTAGTAGGTGGTGGTCACGCAGGTAGCGAGGCCGCTGCTGCAAGCGCAAACATGGGTGCACATACATTGCTTATTACCATGAACCTTCAAAATATTGCTCAAATGAGCTGTAACCCAGCTATGGGTGGTATTGCAAAAGGCCAAATAGTACGTGAAATTGATGCTTTAGGTGGTTACAGCGGAATCGTAACTGATAACACAGCTATACAATTTAAAATGCTTAACAAATCAAAAGGACCTGCTATGTGGAGTCCTAGAGCACAGTCAGACAGAATGCAGTTTGCAGAATGTTGGAGAAATATGCTTGAAAAAACTGCTAATTTAGATTTTTATCAAGATGCTGTTAACGGATTAATTTTTGATGACTATAAAATAATAGGTGTTAAAACAGCCTTGGGTTTAGAGATAAAAGCTAAAACCGTAATTATTACTGCAGGTACTTTTTTAAACGGGTTAATTCATATAGGTGAAAAAACATTTGGTGGTGGTAGAGCAGGTGAAGGGGCTTCAACAGGCATAACAGAAGATTTAGTAGCTAAAGGTTTTGAAGCTGGTAGAATGAAAACTGGAACTCCTCCAAGAGTTGATGCAAGGTCTTTAGATTTTTCTAAAATGACAGAACAACCAGGTGATGAATTTGTAGAAAAATTTTCATACTTACCCATTACTAAAAAATTAACTACACAACGTTCTTGTTATTTAACATACACTAATCAAAAAGTACATGATATTCTTCGTGAAGGTTTTGATAGATCACCTATGTTTAATGGTCGAATAAAATCTACAGGACCTCGTTACTGTCCATCAGTTGAAGATAAAATTGATCGTTTTGCAAACAAAGAACGTCATCAGGTTTTTGTTGAACCTGAAGGATGGAATACTGTAGAAATATATGTAAATGGCTTTTCAACCTCGTTACCTGAAGATATACAAGACAAAGCAATACGACATATTAAAGGATTTGAAAAAGTAAAATTCTTACGTTTTGGTTATGCTATTGAATATGACTTCTTTCAACCAACACAATTAAAACATTCTTTAGAAACTAAATTAATTGAAAATTTATTTTTTGCAGGACAAATTAACGGAACTACAGGATACGAAGAAGCCGCTGCACAAGGTTTAATGGCAGGTGTAAATGCTGCTTTAAAAACTCAAAATAAACAACCTTTTGTTTTAAAAAGAAGTGAAGCATATATAGGTGTTTTAATTGATGATTTAATTACTAAAGGTACAGAAGAACCATACAGAATGTTTACTTCTCGTGCAGAATACAGAACTTTATTAAGACAAGATAATGCTGATTTACGTTTGACAGAAAAATCTTACAATATTGGTTTAGCATCTAAAGAAAGAATGGATAGAGTAGCTAATAAAAAAATTAAAACAGCTAACTTAATTGAATTTATAGAAAATTTAAGTGTAAAACAAGAAGATATAAATCCTATTTTAAAAAGTAAAGGACTTAGTTTAATTAATCAATCTGTAAAATTATTTAAAATTGCAGCAAGACCTCAATTAACATTTAATGATTTTAGAGTTATTGAAAAACTAGAAAATTATTTACAAGAAAATGATATTGATAAAGAAGTAATTGAACAAGTTGAAATTCATTTAAAATATTCTGGTTATATTGAAAAGGAACGAAATAATGCAGATAAGTTAAATAGATTAGAAAATGTTCCAATTCCTTCAAAATTTGATTTTAGTAAGGTAAAATCATTGTCATACGAAGCTAGAGAAAAACTAACCAAAATTCAACCTACTTCAATCTCTCAAGCTAGTAGAATAAGCGGTGTATCACCAAGTGATGTTTCTGTTTTATTAGTTTACATGGGAAGGTAGTCTATAAGTTAAATAGTATAAAAATTGAATACAAAAAACATACTTTACAAAAATATTACACCATTATTAAACTGTGTTGATTATACAGTATCTAAGGAGCAATACAATATAATGTATAATAAGCAATATGACATGCTTATTACAACACCTGTACCTAAAAAATTAGAGAATTATTACATAAGTGATACCTATATTTCACATACTGATAGTAATAAAACAATTATTGACAGCATATATCAATTAGTAAAATACTACACCTTAAATCAAAAGTTAAAATTAATTAACTCTTTTAATACAGAAGAAAAAACAATTTTAGATATTGGTGCAGGCACTGGTGACTTTTTAAAAATTTGTAAAAAAGATAATTGGATTATTAATGGAATTGAACCTTCAGATAAAGCTAGAGATTTTGCTTCTAAAAAAAATATAATTCTTAAAAAAGATGTTACAGAATATAACGGAAAACTTTTTGACGTAATATCACTTTGGCATGTATTAGAACATATACCTAATTTATTAGAATACATAGATATATTAAAAAAATTACTAAAACCAAATGGTGTTTTAATTATTGCAGTACCTAATTATAAAAGTTATGATGCTAAATATTATAAGGAATTTTGGGCAGCATTTGATGTACCAAGACATTTATGGCATTTTTCAAAAACATCTATTACAAAATTATTTGCTAACAGTAATATGAATGTTTCAAAAATACTACCAATGAAATTTGATGCTTTCTATGTTTCATTATTATCAGAAAAATATAAATCAAATAAATCAAAACCTATCCATGCTTTTTTAACAGGGTTAAAATCTAATTGGAATGCTAAAAAAAATGGAGAATATTCATCATTGATTTATTTAATAAAAAATAATAAATAATTTGATTAATAAGTACTAAAACTAGGTAAAAAAACACTTTAAAACCTTTTTAAAGTGTTTAAAAAAGTAATAAACAGACTTTATAAAGTAAATTTAAAAAACCTCTTAAAACTAATATTTAAGAGGTTTTTTAAATAGATTAAAATTATAATATAAAATATAATATAAATTTTAACTATTTAATAAATACATTCCAAAAACTGTTATAATAAAATAAACAGCTAAAGTCATAGCTCCTGCGTAATCTTTAGCTAGTCTTTGTCCTATTAAAAGAAATATTAACGAAAGTGCTGCAATTTGAACCCCTAATAAAGCAAGATTAGCATTTCCTATTGTTAGTAAGTTAAAAATTCCTACAAACATAAAAGCTCCTGAAATTAATTCCATTACTAAAATTATTACTAATAAAGGTGGTACTAAGTTTTTTAAAGGAGAGTTTTTAAAATGCTCTTTAATAAAAGTTACATTACCATTCCAATCGGTTACTTTATCAATACCTGATTGTAAAAAAGTAACAATTAAAAAAAGAAGAATTAGTAGTACAGTACCATGTTCTTGAATAAGTTCCATATAATTTATTTTTAGCAAATATAACTTTTAAAATAAATAAAAGAAGATTTAATAAATCGTGTTGCTCTTAGCTACTTGTTTCAGTATCTTTATAAAAAATTACTAACTAAAAAATTAAAATTATGCCTATTTTTTTATACCCAATTTTATTTATTGGATTACTTATTTTATTTAAATCATTTTTTACCGTAAAACAACAATCGGCAGCAATTGTAGAACGTTTTGGTAAGTTTCATAGTATACGTCAATCAGGTTTACATTTAAAAATTCCTTTGGTTGATAGTATTGCTGGTAAATTAAGTTTAAAAATTCAGCAATTAGATGTAATTATTGAGACAAAAACATTGGATGATGTTTTTGTTAAAATTAAAGTATCAGTACAATATAAAGTAATTGAAAATAAAGTATATGATTCATTTTATAAACTAGATTATCCACACGATCAAATTACTTCTTATGTTTTTGATGTAGTACGTGCTGAAGTACCTAAAATGAAATTAGATGATGTTTTTGTTAAAAAGGACGATGTTGCTATTGCTGTAAAATCTGAACTAAATGAAGCAATGATGACTTATGGATATGATATTATTAAAACACTAGTTACAGATATTGATCCGGATGCTCAAGTAAAAGAAGCTATGAACCGTATTAATGCTGCAGATAGAGAAAAAACAGCAGCACAATATGAAGGAGATGCTCAACGTATTTTAATTGTTGAAAGAGCAAAAGCTGAAGCTGAAAGTAAACGTTTACAAGGTAAAGGTATTGCAGATCAACGTAGAGAAATTGCACGTGGATTAGAAGAATCAGTAGAAGTTTTAAATAGAGCAGGTATTAACTCACAAGAAGCTTCAGCTTTAATAGTAATTACACAGCATTATGATACACTACAATCTATTGGTGCTGATACTAATAGTAACCTTATTTTACTACCAAATAACCCAAATGCAGCTAGTTCTATGTTAAATGATATGGTAGCTAGTTTTGCAGCTACAAATCAAATAGGAGAGAGTATGAAGGATAATAAAAATAGAAAAATAGAAAAATAAGGTATGATAATATCAACAACACCTACAATTGAAAATAAACCAGCTAAAGAATATTTAGGTATTGTAACTGGTGAAACTATTATTGGTGCTAATTTTATTAAAGATTTCTTTGCAGGAATAAGAGATATTGTTGGTGGTCGTTCTAGTTCATATGAAAAAGTACTCAGAGAAGCTAAAGATATTTCTATAAAAGAAATGCAAGAGCGAGCATCATTTCTAGGAGCTGATGCTATTGTAGGAGTTGATTTAGATTATGAAACTGTAGGAACAAATAGTGGAATGTTAATGGTTACAGCCTCTGGAACAGCTATTAAATTTTAAATAAAAAAAAACCGAAACTATTAAGTTTCGGTTTTTTTTATATAATTAAAAATACTTATTTTTTACTTTCAGTATTTTCTTTAACTTCTGCCTCTTCATCCTCTGTTTTGGTAGCATCCTTAAATTCTTTAATACCTGTACCTAAACCTTTCATTAATTCTGGAATTTTTTTACCTCCAAACATTAATAGTACTAATGCTACTACAATGGCTATTTGCCAAGGACCTATCATTCCTAAAAATATACTAAGTGCAATCATTTTTATTTAATTTTACAATACAAATATACTAAATTAACTTCTTTGTTCAATTACTCCACCAATTACTTTTTTTTCTTTCAAAACTTCAGGAATTCCATGATAAAAAATAGAACCACCAAATGATACTTTTGCATCTAAAGTTTCTCCTGAATTTACTTCTACTTTAGATCCTGATGCAGCACGTACATAATTTAAATCTTGTACTTTTAAATTATAACCATGGTACATACCACCTAAATTAGCTTCTACTGTTTGGTTTTTAGCTGATCCTGATAATTTTATAACCGCTCCTGACGAACTTTTAACCTTTAAATGTTTAACATTTACAACCATATTAATAAAAGCTCCTTCTTGAGCTTTTATTTCAATTTGTGATTGTTTAATTTCTTTACCTGTTACAGTAGCTCCTTCATTAGCATCAATAATTGCTAATATTGAATTATAATGAAGTGTTAATTTAACAGCACCGTCGGCAGTAGTTTCAGGAAATTTTAAGGATACTTTTAAGGTATTGTTTTTATTTTTTATAATTACTTTATCTGCTTTTTCACCACTAATAATAATTTTATTTTCTTTAGATTTAACTAATTCTAAGTCAATACCATTATACACTTTTATTGTAGAAAATTCTTCTAATGTTCTGGTAATTATTGTTTGTGCTGTTACTAATAAAGGCAACAAAAACAAACTTAAAAATATTATTTTTTTCATTATTTAGCTGTTATTTATTATTTCAGATATTAAATAATTATACCAATACTATAAAAATAATTAATTAAATTTAAATGATTTAGTGCGAAATTAAATAAAAATCTAAATGTTTACGCTCTAAGTCAGTATTTTTAACTTTTACAACTACTTTATCTCCTAACTGAATTACATTGTTTGATGATTGTCCAATAATAGCATATTGTTTTTCATCATAAATATAATAATCATCTTTTATATCTCTAATTCTAACCATTCCTTCACATTTATTTGAAGTAATTTCAACGTAAATTCCCCATTCAGTAACTCCTGAAATAACACCTTCAAACTCTTCATCTTGATGGTTTTTCATATACTTAATTTGCATGTATTTTATACTTGAACGTTCTGCTTTTGCAGCTAATTCTTCCATTTGTGATGAATGTTTACATTTTACTTCATACTCATCAGCTTTAGGACTTGTTCCTCCATCTAAATAATGCTGTAATAAGCGGTGTGTCATTACATCAGGATAACGGCGAATTGGTGATGTAAAATGCGAATAATAATCAAAAGCTAAACCATAATGCCCAATATTTTGAGTAGTATAAGCAGCTTTACTCATAGAACGAATTGCTAAAGTTTCAACCATATTGGCTTCACCTTTTCCTTGAACATCGGCTAATAATTTATTTAAAGATTGTGATGTTTTCTCTTTGGTTTCAGTATCAATTTTATAACCAAATTTACTTATAATATTTTGTAACGATACTAATTTATCTAAATTAGGTTCATCATGAGTACGATATATAAATGTATTATTTGTTTTTTTACCTTTAGAAAAACCAATAAATTCAGCAACTTTTCTATTAGCTAATAACATAAATTCTTCAATAAGTTTATTAGCATCTTTAGATTCTTTAAAGAAAACTCCTATAGGATTTGCTTTTTCATCTAAATCAAACTTCACTTCAACTCTATCAAATGAAATTGCACCTGCTTTCATACGTTTTTTACGTAGTTTTTTAGCCAATTGATCAAGTTTTAAGGTAGCTTCAACAATTTCAGGGGTTACTTGATATTCTTTATCAATAATTGAAATATCAACAGGCATTATATAAGGTTTCATTGTATCAGATAGTACACAATTTTCTATAATTGACTGAGCTTCTTCATAAGCAAAACGTTGATCTGAATACGTTACCGTTCTACCAAACCATTGATTAACTATTTGGGTTTTCTCATTTATTTCAAATACAGCAGAAAAAGTTAATTTTTCTTCATGAGGACGTAATGAACAAACACCGTTACTTAGCATCTCGGGTAACATAGGTACCACTCTATCAACTAAATAAACTGATGTTGCTCTCTCAAAAGCTTCATCATCTAAAATAGTTTTTGGTTGTAAGTAATGCGAAACATCTGCAATATGAATTCCTATTTCGTAATTACCATTTTCTAATTTTGTGAATGACAACGCGTCATCAAAATCTTTAGCATCCTTAGGATCAATAGTAAAGGTCAAATCTTTACGCATGTCTCGACGTTTAGAAATTTCAGCTTCTGTAATTTCTATAGGTAAATTTTCAGCTTCTTTTTCTACTTCTTCAGGAAATTCATAAGGCAAACCATATTCTAATAAAATAGAATGGATTTCAGTTTCATGCTCACCAGGTTTACCTAATACTTGAGTTATTTTACCAAACGGATTTTTAGAGTTTTCAGGCCAATCAGTCATTTGTACCACTACTTTATCACCATCTTGAGCACCATTTATTTTATTTTGAGATACAAATAAATCAGCATACATTTTATGACTATCTGGAATTACAAATCCGAAAGTTTTATTCATTTGTAATACCCCAACGAACTCAGTTTTTTTACGTTCAATAATTTCTACAACTTCAGCTTCTAATTTATTAGAACGTCGTTTTTTATAAACATATACTTTTACCGTATCCTGATGTAATCCTTTTCCTAAATTTATAGACGGTATAAAAATATCATTTTCAAAATCGTCAGACATAAAATAACCATTTCCATTAGAAGTTAAATCTAACGTACCTATATGATATTTTCGATCTTCATTTATTTGATATTTTCCTCGGTCTATTTCTTTTATTTTTTTAATTTCTTTTAATTCAACCAATTTTTTTAGTACTTGACTTTTTCCATCAGTATCTGAAATACCCATTTTACTTGCAATTTGCTTATAATTATAATTTTTAGAGGTATCTTCTTTTAATATTTTAAAAATATTTAAAGTTAAATCTTTAATTACTTTTCCTTTTTTTTTGTATATTTTTTTCTTTCTAGTCATTAATCTTTCTTCTTATTTTTTAATATTACCAAAGTACAAATAAATTCACTATATTTTTTATTAAATAAGTGTTATCAGTTTATATTTTTATTTGATAAATTATAGGTTTATATTTTTTGATATTCTTGATTACTATATATAGTATATATAGAAATACAACAATAATTTACTTTAAAGCTTATAATGAAACTATATAACAACACTCAACTTTTGTAATATCGTTTTTATAAAGCTTAATTTTTATTTATAGAGAAGTAGTACTATTAGTATGTAATAAACTAAATTATACTACAAATATAAGTAAAAAGTAACTACTAATTATATCAGTAGCTTTTTTTACAAAGCTGAAGTATTTAAAGCTAAAAAAAAAAACTGTTATTAACATATATAATAATATATATAAAAGATTTTTAAAATTTAAAAAAGAAATGATTGTTATTATAGTGTGTTAATATGTAGCATAAATAACTTCCTTTATTTTTGTGTGTATCAGTTATTAAAATAAGTAAACATGTTATTAATATAGTAATTTCTTTAAAATCAATTACAAAACATACTTATTAACAATACTTATAAACATCTATTCACTATTAAATATGAATAGATAATTTTATTATCACTGTAAATAAGACGTTAATTTTATGTTGATAAATGTTTATTAGAAACTCATAAAAAAAGTTGCATATGTGATAGTGTTTCTTGTATTGTAAAAATAAAATAAACTACCAAATAAAGTTTTTAAAAACTACTATTACTTTTTAACATTTTAATAATATAGTTAAGTACTTAATTTTTAATAGCTTATTAATAATCTTTAAAAAAGCATTGTTAATTACTGTTGATAACCGTGAATATGAGTATTTTTGTGGTAGACAACTAAATTAAAATCAACAAATTATGACAATTGCTATCGGAAACGACCATGCAGGTACCGAGTATAAATTTGAAATTATAAAACTTTTAGAGAAACTAGGACATAAAGTTATTAATTTTGGTACAAATGATACTAATAGTATGGATTACCCTGATGCTATACACCCAACTGCTGAGGCGGTAGAAACTGAACAAGCTGATATGGGAATTATTTTATGTGGAAGTGGTAATGGAGCTCAAATGACTGCTAATAAACATCAAGGTATACGTGCTGCTTTATGCTGGAATAATGAATTAGTAACATTAACACGTCAACATAATAATGCTAATATTTTAACGATTCCTGCACGTTTTGTATCACTACAACAAGCTTTAGGTTTTGTAGAAATTTTTTTAAATACAGAATTTGAAGGAGGAAGACATGCTGATAGAGTACATAAAATAGCGTGTGGTTGCTAATAATTTATTAAAAATGTTTTTTTTAATCAAAAAATTTACAGAATTAACAACTTCTGAACTATATGAAATACTTCAATTACGTTCTGAAATTTTTGTTGTAGAACAAAATTGTGTATATCAAGATATTGATGGAAAAGATCAAAATGCATTACATGTTTTAGGTATTAAAAATAAAAAAATTATAGCTTATACACGTATATTTAATAGTGGATTGTATTTTAAAACGCCTAGTATTGGGAGGGTAGTTGTAAATAAAAATGAGCGTAAATATGGCTATGGTCATAGTTTATTGAAAACCTCAATACAAGCTATAATTGATAATTATAATACTAATGAAATTACAATTTCAGCACAAGTTTATCTAAAAAAATTCTACGAATCTCACGGGTTTCTTAAAGTTGGAGAAGGTTATATAGAGGATGGAATACCACATATTAAGATGAAAAAAGAATAACCTCTTATTAATTAATATTTTAGATAAGTAATAATTAAAAATAATAAAATTTACTAGATAGAAGATAATTTTATTTAGTAAATTTTATGATACTCTATTAAATTATTAATTGGTTTTTCTATAATATTTGTAATTTTAATGTTGTTTTTAGTTGCAACTTCTTCTAACATATCTTTAAAATAAAAAGCAATAGAACCTATAAAATAAATAGGTGTTTCTTTGTTTTTATTGTAAGCTAAAACATGAAAATTAAAGAACTTTTTAAAGCCTTTTTTTACTAATTTTTTTATGTAAGGAGTATCTTTATATAAAAACATAAACTTAGCAAATGAAGCTAAATACCTATTTGGATTGTCATTTTTATAAAGGTTATGTTTTATGAAATCAGGACTTAGGTTAAAATTTTCTTTAAAATCAATTGCTATTTCAATAGGCATTTTTTTGTAAAAAAAATCTCTTAATAATTTTTTTCCAAAGTAATTACCACTTGCTTCATCCATTATAGAATATCCAAGAGCAGGAGAAATGTATTCTATATATTTTCCATTAAAATAACAACTGTTAGAGCCTGTACCTAATATACAAACTATTGATTTTTTTTGTTTTGCAGATGCATAAACTGCACCTAAAATATCTTCTTCTACATTAATTGATATTGCAGTTGCAAAAAAGCGAAGTAAAATATTTTTTAAAATATTTTTAGGGGTTTCTGTACCACAACCAGCACCATAAAAGTATATTTTTTTAATATTTTTTTGATACTTTTTTAATTCCTCACAATTTTCAATTCTAGTAAGCAATTCTTGATTAGTAACCACATTTGGATTTAAACCTAATGTTTGTGTTCTAAAAATTTCTTTTTTATTATTATCTAAAGCAACCCAGTCTACCTTTGTAGATCCACCATCAGCAATCAATATCATTGTGTAATTTTTTTAATATAAATATAAGTACATTTTATACTTAAAAATGTATAAAAATTAAGAAATCAAAAGTAATTTATAAAAATTTAGTATTGTACAGGTAGGCTAATAGTTTTATTATATAACTAAATTAATCCTTTTTTTTAGTCATTTTATACAATAAATAACCAAAACCAACCACAAAATGAAGTATGATAATGGCAGCTATTATGTAAATAAAAGTATTTGAATTATCTCTCATAATGTAAAAGTACCTAAAATAAATAACAGATAAAGTAACTTATGTTACAGTAACGTATCAGTTTCTTTTACTTCACCCGATTTCATATCATTTAAATGAATATTACCAATACGAACTCTAACTAAACGTAGTGTAGGAAAGCCCACAGCAGCTGTCATTTTACGAACTTGTCTAAATTTTCCTTCTGTAATAATAATACTAACCCAGCTTGTAGGTCCGTGGCGCTCATCTCTAATTTTTTGAGATCTATTAGTAAAATTTGGAGTATTTATTATGTTAGCCTTTCCTGGTAATGTTATATATTTTTTACCATCAAAACCAATTTCAACTCCTTTTTTTAATTTTTCAATAGCATCTTGAGTTATAAGACCATCAACCTGAACATAATATTCTTTTTCTACTTTTTTACTGCGTACTTCTGCACTTACTTTACCATCAGTAGTTAAAAATAAAAGTCCTTCGGATGCAAAATCTAAACGCCCAATAGCCATTGTTTTTTCAGGAAAATCAAACAATTCTCCCAACATTTTCTTTTTTCTTTTAGTCTCATTTGTAATAAATTGAGAAAGAAATCCATAAGGTTTATGAATAATAAAATGACGATGTTCCATAACTAATTTATAAGGCACTTATTATTACAGAAAACAAGTCTTTTCCTGTACTTATTCTGCTATTTTTTATTGAGTTTTCAGAGTCTTTTTCTAAAGGATATTGCGTTATAGGTTCAATACAAACCATATTTTTAACAGGAGTCCATAACATAAAATTATCAAAATTTTTGGTGCTAATTTTTACATCAGTACCTTGTTTTTTTATCAAATTAATTTCATTTGTATTTAAAACTTTATAAGCTGTCGAACCTACATTTAAAATTTCCGATAAGCTAATTTCTTTATTTTTTGTTTTTATAATTTCATCAGCAAAACCAGACAATTTAAAACTCGGGTGATAAACTAACATATAAGGCATTTTTTTATCACTAATAATTTCAAAATCTATTTTTATAGCTGATTTTTCAAGCGAAATAATTTTTCTAAAGATAAAATCATAAGTCCAAAATAATTTTTCTTGTGTAGATTTTTCAGGAAACTTACTGTTTTTTATCAGCGTATTTTTTTTATATTTTTTTTCGAAAACTGCGGAAGTTTTATCACTAGAAATAAGTTGATAATTAAGTTCTCTTAATAAACCATGTTGATCTTGTTTAGCAATTCCATTTGGTGTATCAATATTAAAATTATTTAATTTTGTAGGCCCTATAATAGGAAACATTTCCATATCCGAAGCGTTCCATCCAGGAGCTTTTTTAGAATGTATTATTTCATTATTATTAACAATAAAACTAATAAGCTCACCATTACATATAGTTACTGAACTATGATTATTTTTTAAAAGAATAAAGGCACTCATTTTTAATAAAATTAAGAAAAACAATATTACAAAATGTAGCATAAAAAAGATGTAAAATAAAAGTAGTTTTTCATAACTTAGCCACTCTTATTTTTAATATAATTAGCACGATTTATGGCAGCAGATAAAGAAAAAGAAGCGAAATTAAAAGCCCTTCAACTTACCTTAGATAAGTTAGATAAAACTTACGGAAAAGGAGCAGTTATGAAGTTAGGAGATAGTCAAGTAGAAGATGTTGAAGCAATTTCATCAGGATCTTTAGGATTGGATTTAGCTTTAGGAGTAGGTGGGTATCCTCGTGGAAGAGTTATTGAAATTTATGGACCCGAATCATCAGGTAAAACAACCTTAACATTACACGCCATTGCTGAAGCTCAAAAAGCAGGAGGAATCGCTGCTTTTATTGATGCAGAACATGCTTTTGATCGTTTTTACGCAGAAAGTTTAGGAATTGATACTGATAATTTAATTATTTCTCAACCAGATCATGGAGAACAAGCATTAGAAATTGCAGATAATTTAATTCGTTCAGGAGCAGTAGATATTGTAGTAATTGATTCTGTAGCAGCATTAACCCCAAAATCAGAAATTGAAGGTGAAATGGGAGATTCTAAAATGGGATTACACGCCCGTTTAATGTCTCAAGCATTACGTAAATTAACAGGTACAATTAGTAAAACAAAATGTACGGTTATTTTTATTAACCAATTACGTGAAAAAATTGGTGTAATGTTCGGTAACCCAGAAACAACAACTGGAGGTAATGCCTTAAAATTTTATGCTTCTGTTCGTTTAGATATTCGTCGTAGAACACAAATTAAAGATGGCGATAAAGTTATTGGAAACAGTACTAAAGTGAAAATTGTAAAAAATAAAGTAGCACCACCATTTCAAATTGCAGAATTTGATATTATGTATGGTAAAGGAATTTCTAAGGTAGGTGAGATTTTAGATATTGGTGTAGAATATGGAATTATTAAAAAAAGTGGATCATGGTTTAGTTATGGAGATACTAAATTAGGTCAAGGTAGAGATGCAGTGAAAAGTTTAATTCAAGATAACCCTGAATTAGCAGAAGAACTAGAGTCTAAAATAAAAGTTGCTATTGAAAATCAAGAATAAATTTTTTTAATAGTAAAAATAAAAACCTGTTGTAATATTTTACAACAGGTTTTTATTTTTAGTAGCTATTTCCCGCTTTCCGCACTCGCTTTTTTTGTTTGAAAAAAACAAAAAAGAGCTCAAACAATTGCTTCAATCGGGGCTAAAAAAAAATTAAATAACAAGATTAAACACCAGTACTTCCAAAACCACCAGTACCACGTTCAGTATCATTTAATTTATTAACTTCTTGCCAATTAATACGTTCATGTTTAGCTATAACTAATTGAGCAATACGTTCACCATCATTTATAACAAAATTATCATTAGATAAGTTAACTAAAATAACGCCAATTTCACCACGATAATCCGCATCAATAGTACCAGGTGCATTTAAAACCGTAACCCCATTTTTAGCAGCTAAACCACTTCTAGGTCTTACTTGTGCTTCAAAACCAACAGGTAATGCTATAAATAATCCTGTTTTTATAATAGCTCTTTCTAAAGGTTTTAAGGTAATAGCTTCTGTAATATTAGCTCTTAAATCCATTCCTGCTGCTCCATTAGTTTCATATGCAGGTGTTTGATGTTTCGATTTATTTATTATTTGTACGTTCATGCGATTCATTTTTTCATTTTTCAAATATAATACCCTTAAGGTTTAGATAGTAGAATATAGTTTTATTAATTTTGTACAACAAACAAACTACGAATATGAATAATCAAAGTAAAATAGCGGTTTTAGGTGGAGGGAGTTGGGCTACTGCCATTATAAAAATGTTATCTGAAAACCTTGAAACTATTGGTTGGTATATGCGAAGTATATATGCTATTGAACATATAAAACATAATAAACATAACCCTAATTATTTAAGTTCAGCTGAATTACATCCCGAACAATTAGATTTGTCTGATGATATGAATTACATCATTGAAAATTACGATATATTAATTTTTGCTATTCCATCAGCTTTTGTAAATACAGAGCTTCAAAAATTAACAGCTTCATTAACAGATAAAATTATTTTTTCTGCAATAAAAGGTATAGTACCCGAATCAGGATTAATTGTAGGTGAGCATTTTCATCAAACATTTAACATACCTTATGAAAATATAGGTGTAATTACTGGGCCTTGCCATGCTGAAGAAGTAGCTATGGAACGTTTATCATATTTAACACTAGCTTGTTTAGATCAAGAAAAAGCAGCCCTTTTAAGTAAATTTATTTCAGGTCGTTATATCAAAACAAAAATTTCAGATGATATTATTGGCACTGAATATGCAGCTATGTTAAAAAATATTTATGCTATTGCAGCAGGTATTGCACATGGTTTAGGATATGGTGATAATTTTCAAGCAGTATTAATGAGTAATGGTATACGAGAAATGAAACGTTTTATAAAAAAGATACATAAAATGAAACGTAATATCAATGATTCTGCATATTTAGGTGATTTATTAGTTACGGGATATTCAACTTTTAGTAGAAATAGAATGTTTGGTAATATGATTGGCAAAGGATATACGGTAAAATCTGCTATGTTAGAAATGAGTATGGTAGCTGAAGGTTATTATGCAACGAAAAGTGCTTACGAGATTAATAAAAAAAATGGTGCTAAAACACCAATAATTAACGCAGTTTATAATATTTTATATAATAAGAAAGAAGCAAAAGATGAGTTTTTAAAACTAACTAATAAGTTAGATTAGTATTAAAAAAGTGTAATTTTATTTTTAAAAAATATACTAATAGTTTTATTTTTTATATTTTTGTTTAAAATTAAACAAAAATGAAAACGATTCAAGAAGCTGTAGAAATTACCATTAGAAAAACTCCTTTTATTGAAGAAGCTTTAAATGAAAAGTTAATAAACGTATCCTCTTTAGCTAGAGTTATACTTCCTGAAGTATCTAAGTTACTTAAAAAGGATGTAAAAGTAGGTGCAGTAATGATGGCTATTAATAGGTTATCACCAGCAAATGAATTAAGAGTACGTAAAAATATTAAAAAATTAGCGCTTGATTTAGGAGATGTTATTGTTCGGTCTGATTTATGTGATTTTACCTTTAAAAATACCACTTCTTTATTAAAAGAAATAGCTAAAATGCTAAGTAAATCAGCTGATAGTAATGATTATTTTTTAACCGTTTCTCAAGGAATTTTTGAAACTAATATTGTTATCAGTAAAAATTTAAAAACTTTTGTAGAAGATATTTTTAAAAAAGAAAGCTTAATTCATAATGTAAATGATTTAGCATCTATAACTATCAAACTTCCAAAAGGTAACCTAGAACAGTCAGGAATATATTATTTTATATTAAAGCAATTTGCATGGGCAAATATTACAATACAAGAAATAATATCAACCACTAATGAAATGACGATTGTTGTAAAAGAAGAAGATGTAAATGAAACTTTTGCTATTTTAATGGATTTAAAATTAAATTAATAAAATGGCAAAAAAAGATCCATATGCTTCGTTAAGAATTAAAGAGTTTAACATATTTCTATTAGTTCGTTTTACTTTAGTATTTGGTTGGTCTATGCAATTTATTATTATAGAATGGCAAGTATATAGTATTACTAAAAATCCTTTATCATTAGGTATAATAGGTTTAATGGAAGTAATTCCTGCAGTTTCTATGGCATTATTTGCAGGTCATATTGTAGATCAGAAAGAAAAAAGAAATTTACTAGCACTTTGTATAGGTATTTTTTCATTAATAAGTTTAGGTTTATTTTTTTTAACCCTACCTAGTTTTGTTAAAGGGTGGCAATCAAATACTGTTTTATACGCTATTTATGCTTTAGTATTTTTTGGCGGATTATTGCGTTCCTTTTTTGGACCCACCATATTTTCATTAATAGCTTTAATAGTTCCTAAAAAATTATATCCAAATGCAGCTACTTGGAGTAGTTCTACTTGGCAAATGGCTTCAGTATTAGGACCTGCTTTTGCAGGGTTTACTATTTCATGGATTGGTGTTCATTGGTCGCTTTGTATTGTTTTTAGCTTAGTTATATTTTCATTTTTAATGGTTTTTTTTATTGATAGAAAACCAATTTTAAATCCAAAAATAGGCGAGCCAATAATGAAGAGTTTAAAAGAAGGAGTTCGTTTTGTATATAAAACAAAAGCTATTTTAGGAGCTATTACTTTAGATATGATTTCAGTATTATTTGGAGGTGCAGTAGCTTTATTACCTATTTATGCTCAAGATATACTAAAAGTAGGACCTGAAGGTTTTGGAGCTTTACGCGCTGCCCCTGCAATAGGAGCTTTTTTAACCATGTTAGTAACAGCTTACATACCAATTAGTAGAAATGCAGGAATGAAGCTTTTGATGGCTATTTTTGGCTTTGGTATTTGTATTATCGTATTCGGGGTATCATCAATTTTTTGGGTATCAATTGTTGCTTTGTTTTTTAGTGGTGTTACCGATGGTGTTTCAATGGTAATTCGTCAAACTATTTTACAACTAAAAACACCTGACCATATGAGGGGTAGGGTAGCTTCTGTAAATTCTATGTTTGTAGGTTCTTCTAATGAATTAGGAGCTTTTGAAAGTGGTGTTACTGCAAAATTAATGGGTACTGTTACGGCAGTAGTTTTTGGAGGAACTATGACTTTAATTACCGTTATAACTACTGGAATAATAAATCCGACATTAAGAAAATTAGATTTAACTAATGATTTAGAAGCACACGAAAAGTTAGATTAAAAAATATGCTTATTTACTAAATAAGCATATTTTTTGAAAATTGAGTAAGAGTTTATAAGAGTATAATTTTTGTATTAAGCAAAATTTACCGTCATTTTTATTTTACTATCTAATTCTTGCTGGTGTTTATTAAACTCTAAGTCAGACCAGTTAAAGTAGTCACAAAATTCTTGTAATACTTCTTTTTTATACATAATTACACTTTTTTTATCAAAAAATAAGCGTCCAGTTCTACGCATAAAAAAGTCAGTAGGTGTACAAGTCATTTCATATTGAATGGTAAACCAAATTTCAGCCTTTAATAAACGAAGTTCTATATTATTTTCTTCAATTTTATTAAATTTATCTAATATAATATTAGTTTGTTTTCCATAGTTATATGTTAAATATTCGGCTTCTTTTTTGGTAAACATATAGTTTTTTAAATACTCATATACTTCTGATATATATATGTTTACTGATTTATAATTTTCAAAAGGACCGCCAGTTAATATAATATTTTCTGTTTGTATGGTATCAAATTCTATATCAAATTGATGTGCTATTTTTTTAGTAACCAAATCAACCACACGTTCTGCCATTTTACGGTAGCCTGTTAATTTACCACCTGCAATAGAAATTAATTCTGTATCAGAAATAAAAATTTCATCTTTACGAGAAAGCTCAGAAGCTGATTTTCCTTCTTCATGAATTAACGGGCGCAAACCTGCCCATGAAGATTCAATATCATCAATAGTTAAGTTAATATCAGGAAACATATTATTAACAGCAGCTATTAAATAAGTAGCGTCTACAATACTTATTGTTACGTTATTTTTATCTTCTTGAAAATTAGTATCGGTAGTTCCAAAATAAGTTACTTTTCCACGCGGAATAGCAAACATCATACGACCGTCAGGTATATCAAAATATACTGATTGTTTTACAGGAAACTTTTCATGAGCAACCACTAAGTGAACGCCTTTTGTTAAATGAAGTCTTTTACCAATTTTAGAGTGATTAATTTGTCGTAATTCATCTACCCATGGTCCTGCAGCATTTACAACATATTTAGCCTTAATTTTATAATTTTCATTAGTAAAACCATCGGTAACTTTAGCACCTACTACACAATTATTTTCATAAATAAACTCGTTAGCTTTTGTATAATTAAGTAATTGAGCATTGTATTGCCTTGCTGTTTTTAGTATTTCAATAGTTAAACGAGCATCATCTGTACGATATTCAGCATAATAACCAGCACCTCTTAAAATAGTTTCAGGTAATAAAGGTTCTTTATCAAGGGCTTCTTGTTTATCTAACATTTTACGTTTATCATCTCCTTCAACAGATGCTAAAATATCGTATATTTTTAGACCTATAGATGTTAGCCAAGCGCCGTAAGTTCCTCCATCGATTAAAGGAAGAATCATTTTTTCAGGTATTACTAAATGAGGTGCTATTTTATGTACTATTGCACGTTCGGTACCCACTTCTTTAACCAACCAAAAATCAAATTGCTTTAAATAACGTAAACCACCATGTATTAATTTTGTAGATTTACTTGAAGTACCAGAAGCAAAATCATTTTTTTCAATTAAAGCTACTTTCATACCTCTAGACGCAGCATCTAAAGCAATACCAGCACCAGTAATTCCACCACCTATAATTAAAATATCAAATTCAGTTTCCTGTAATTTTTTTAGGGTGTCTTTTCGTTTGAAAAAAGAAAAATTATTCATAGTTGATTTTTTTTATCAAAAATAAGAATAAAATGAGCTATTATATTAGTGTTCTAATTAATTTAATTAAAACAAAAAAAGGAAAATTTGAAGTTTTAGTATTTATTTTATTATTAGTACAGTACAAGGTTTTTATAAGATAATACCTTATAATACTTTAGTATAAGAAATTTTAATTTTAAGGAAGTTTTTTACAAAACCATTAAATTACAGCCTCGTATGTCTGAATTATCAAAACGACCTATAATTTCAAAGCTATTATCAGTATATACTTTTCCTAAATCTTGCGTAGCAATAAATGAACATGAGTTGTAGTTTGCTAAGTCTATAATATTAATACCGCCTGATTTTTCTTTTGGTAAAATAGTTAAAGCATCTTCAGTATCTCTAGTAAAAAAACGCATCCAAGGAGGACAGTTAAAAACACCATTTCCTTTAGAGTATCCTTGACTTAATAATTCAGTCATACCATATTCTGAATGAATTTTAGCAACCCCAAAACCGTTTTTTAAAATTTCATGAAGTTCATTTCTAATTAATTCTTTTCTGCGTCCTTTCATACCACCAGTTTCCATAATAATGGTGTTTTGAAGTTTAAATTGTTTTTTTTCAATTAAATCTAATAAAGCAAATGAAACTCCTATAAGTAAGGTTTTTTGCCCTTTTTTATCTAATTCAATTAATTTACAAGCTAATTCATCAAGGTTATTTAAATAAAAGCCACTTGCATAATGGTTTGACTTTTTAATTAAATCATTTACCATATAAACTAATGATGATCCTTTTCTTTCTAAATAATTAGGTAATAAAGCCAATACTACATATTCTGCTATATTTCCGTAGAAATAATCAAATCCTTTTAAATAACTTGTTTCATACCATTTTAAATCGGTTACAAAATGCTTACTAGTACTAGTACCTGTAGTACCTGAACTAGAAAAAATTTCTTGGACTTTATTAGTATTAGAAAGTATTTCTTTTGATTTAAAAAATTCAATAGGTAAAAAAGGAATCTTTTCAACTGAAGTGACATCACTTGGATGAATATATAGTAAATCACAAAACGATCTATAAACCTTATTATTTTTAAACTGATGGTTAAAAATTTTTATAGCTATTTGGTTAAATTGCTTTTCTGATTGTATATTAAAAACTTGTTGTATCATAAATTTTTACAAAAATAGCGGTTACTATAATATAGTTATACTTTTTTTGTAAAAATTTATGATGTTTTTTTAGAGAAAATAGTGAATATATTATCATATTTAGGTTCAAAAAGAAAATCAAAAACAATTTTAGATATTTTTTTATCTTTCTGAGATTCTTTAGTCGTTTGTATATTCTTTGTAGTTATAACTTGTTGTGTTACTTTTTCATTTATAAGCTCTACACCTAGTGTTTTTTGATATTCTTGTTGTCCTATTTCTAAAATAGACGCAACTTTAGCGTCTATTTTAAAAGTAGATAAATTTAATGGTTTATAAGGCATTATTTAATTGTGCTTTATATTTATTAAGTAATGTTTTTGTAATTGCTATATTAGCTTTACTAGAGTCAATAGCTAAATAAATAAAATATCCTCCTGTAGGAGCAATATTAATTATATGAATTTGATCTGTTAGGGTAATTGTAATATCCTTAATTTCTTCTTTCAAACCTAAAGCGCTTATAGCTTTTAATTTAGCATTTACAACTTCTAAGTTATATGCTGAAGCTAATTCTACATTAAAATCAGGTTTTACTGAATTAGCTATTAAAGCTTCACCTGATTCCATTTCTGTTACACTTAAAGCTATATAACCAGGAATGTTTTTACTTACATTTGCTACTAAATCATTTAAAATATCAGTCATAGGGTGTTTTTTATTTGTTATTAATTGAGTTTATTTTTTTTCTATTCCAGCCTTTTTTAAAGAAAGACTAATTAAACTTCTATTCATAGCTCCTTCTGATAAGACACACAATATGTGATCTTCGTCACATTTTTTTATATAAAAATCTTGGTGTTCAGTTTTTATAATTATTTCTGTGAGAGGTTCTATTTCTAAAACATCCTTAAAAAAATTATCTATTATATTAACTACTACTTTAGTAACTGCTGAAAAATTTTCAGGATTCTCGTAAGTAATTTTACTGTAAGTTTCTACAACTCTTCCTTCTTTATCAAAAAGGAATATTGCTTTAGATTTTGTACTTTCATACAACTCTTTTAAATTCATGAAATTTTTATATTTAAATCTAAAAAAATAGTTTAGGAAAAAGGTTATTGTGCACAATAATATAATAAATATTGTAAAAAAACAACTGTTAGGGTATGGTTTGTTTGTTGGTTTTTTGTTTTTTTAAAACAAAATAACAGTACTCTTGTAGTTTATACAAATGTAAAATTTATTTGTAATTTCGTAAATCAATTTAAACAACTTAAATTTAAAAGCAAAATGACAGATTTCGGAATCAAAGAAGCTTTAGTTCAATTAGGAGTAAAAGATATAAATGATGGAACTTCTACAGGTTCTGTAAATTTTTCTAATGGAGAAGTTATTGAAAGTTATTCACCTGTTGATGGTAAATTAATAGGAAAAGTAAAAGCTACTACAAGAGAAGATTACGAGAAGGTAATGGACACGGCAACAAAGGCTTTTAAGTTTTTTAGAAATATGCCAGCTCCACAAAGAGGAGAAATTGTTCGCCAGTTTGGTAATAAATTAAGAGATTTAAAAGAGCCATTAGGTAAGTTAGTTTCTTACGAAATGGGTAAATCTTTACAAGAAGGGTACGGAGAGGTTCAAGAAATGATTGATATTTGTGATTTTGCTGTAGGATTATCACGTCAGTTAAACGGACAAACAATTCCTTCTGAACGTCCAGGACATGTAATGAGAGAGCAATGGCACCCAATAGGTGTAGTTGGTATAATATCAGCATTTAATTTTCCTGTAGCTGTTTGGGCTTGGAACACTGCTTTAGCATGGATTTGTGGTGATGTTTGTGTTTGGAAAGGTTCTGAAAAAGCACCTTTATGTTCAATTGCTTGTCAAAATATTATAGCAGATGTTTTAAAAGAAAATAACTTACCAGAAGGAATTTCTTCTATTATTAATGGTGATTATAAAGTAGGTGAAATGATGACTACCGATACTCGTATTCCTTTAGTTTCAGCTACCGGGTCTACAAGAATGGGACGTATTGTTGGAGCAACAGTTGCGCAGCGTTTTGGTAAATCATTATTAGAATTAGGAGGAAATAACGCTATTATTATTACTCCAACTGCCGACTTAAAAGTAGTAGTTCCTGGTGCTGTATTTGGTGCTGTTGGTACTTGCGGACAACGTTGCACATCTACACGTAGATTAATTATTCACGAATCAGTATATGATAAAGTAAGAGATGCTATTGTTGGTGCTTACGGGCAATTAACCATTGGTAATCCTTTAGATGAAAAAAATCATATAGGACCATTAATTGACAAGGATTCAGTAAATACTTATTTAGCAGCTATTGAAAAAGCAAAAGCTGAAGGTGGAAACGTATTAGTTGAAGGTGGTGTTTTAGAAGGTGAAGGTTACGAAAGTGGTTGTTATGTTAAACCAACAATTATTGAAGCTGAAAATCATTTTGAAATTGTACAGCATGAAACTTTTGCTCCTATTTTGTATTTAATGAAATATTCAGGTGAAGTAGAAAATGCTATTGAAAAACAAAACGGTGTAGCGCAAGGACTATCATCAGCAATAATGACTAATGAATTGAAAGAAGCTGAAAAGTTTTTATCATATGCTGGTTCTGACTGTGGTATTGCAAACGTAAATATTGGTACCTCTGGAGCAGAAATTGGAGGTGCTTTTGGTGGTGAAAAAGAAACTGGTGGTGGACGTGAATCTGGTTCTGATGCTTGGAAAGTATATATGAGACGTCAAACAAACACTATTAATTATTCTGATGAATTACCTTTAGCGCAAGGAATTAAATTTGATTTATAGAAAAATGTACCTCTTTTAAGAAGAACATAAACAAATAAAAAAAGTCATATCGAAAGATGTGACTTTTTTTACGAACCAGTTTTAAAAAGTTAACAATTTAATAATGTTATAGTAAATTTTATTTAATCAATTTTTATTCGTATTTTATTGAAAAAATAAATATGAACAAGAAAGTAATTTATTTATTAGGTATTTTTATTACAATAATTTTAGGAACTTTTTTTTATTGGCAATTTTGTTGTTGCAAACAAAAAACTAATAAAATAAAGGAGCTACCTCAAAAAAATGTAACTATTATTGAAAAAGAATCTGCGCTGTCTTTTGGTATTAGTAATACAGATGGTAGCTTGGGTATTCCTTTGAATAATGCGTTAAAATTTAAAAAGTCAAGTATAAATTTTTCGATTGCTGCTTCTGATGAATTAGACACTAAAATAAACCAATTAAAAAATTTATTAATAAAAGATAATGAAAAAGGACTGGCTATAAAAGGATATTATATGAGTGATGAAGTAAATAATTCTGCTTTTCCAAACATAGGATTAGCTAGAGCAATTTCATTTAAAAATTACGTAGCTCAAAGAGGTATTCCTACAAAAGTGATAGATATAGAAGGAGAATTGAATGATAATATGGTAGTTGACACTAATAATATTATAAAAAACCCTTTAAAAATAAGTGTAGGAAAGTCTAAAGACTATTCTAAATTAATTAATTCAATTATTAAAGAAATAGAGTCTAACCCATTATTACTAAATTTTAATAGCGGACAAACAAGTTTAAACTTTACACCTAATCAACGTAGAAAAATAGTAAATATTTCTACTTATTTAGATAAGGTAAATAATGCATCTTGTTTAATAACAGGTCATACTGATAATATAGGAACTGCTAATAGAAACTTAATGATAGGTAAACAAAGAGCTGAATTTATAAAAGCATATTTAACAAGAAGTGGCATATTAAAAAATAGAATTAATACTATTTCTAAAGGAGAGACTGAACCAATAGAAAGTAACACTACTAAAGAGGGTAGAGCCAAAAACAGAAGATCAATTGTAACTATTAACTAAAAAGAAAAAATTATGAATTTATTAGCAATACATATAACATGTTGGTTAATTCCATTATTAGTTGGATTAATTTGTGCCTTATTAGGGTATTTATTAGGAAGACTTTTTAGAAAACAAAACAATAATGAAGAAATACTTGTTTTAAAAAATAAAATAAATAAACTTCAGGTTGATTTAAAAGCTTGTAATGATGATAAATTACAGTTAAAATCTGCAGAAGCCCAAAATTTAAACACTGTTTCTTCTTTTACAAATGTAAAAACATCAGAAAAAGAAGTTGCTTTAATCTCTTTTAATGCTTTACTAGCAAAAGAAATTTTTGGTAAAAAGGTTAAGGAAAACGACTTAAAAATAGTAGAAGGAATTGGACCTAAAATAGAAAGCTTATTTCATATTTTTGGAATTAAAACCTGGAAAGATTTATCAGAAACTTCTGTAGAAAAATGTCAAGAAGTATTAAAAAGTGGAGGAGACCGTTATAAAATGCACAAACCTGCAACTTGGCCTAAACAAGCCAAATTAGCTTATGAGGGTAAATGGAAAGAATTATTGAAATGGCAAGATGAATTAGATGGAGGAAAACAATAACTTTAGTTAGTTATTAAAACAGAAAAACCCCATTTTATATGGGGTTTTTTAATGAGTACTATTAAAATAGTTTCATATATTAAACAGCTAAAAATTTTTCTATTAAATTATTTTTTTGAGTTGTTTTAGGTACTTTAAAATTGAAATATTCATGTAAAGGAATTTCAAAACCTTTGTAATTTAAGTAATTATTTAAGGCGGTATTTAATCCTTGGCTATATAAATGATGCTCAGCGCCTGTAGGATCTTCATGATATAAATCATTTTCAGCAAATCCTTTAAATTTAGGTCCTGTAATGTTAATTTGAAATTCATTAGGGTTTTTACCAACAGGACTATGACTAGTACAGGAAAACATATGCCAAAAAGCAGATTGAATACAATTGTTTTGAAATAATTGACGAACAACCTCTAATGAATCAATTGTTTCTTGTGCAGTTTCTGTAGGAAAACCAAACATTAAATAAGCATGTACCATAATGTTTTGATTAGCAAAAGCTTTGGTAACTCTAGCTACTTGACCAATATCAACTCCCTTTTTCATTTTCGCTAAAAGCCTATCTGAAGCAACTTCTAAACCACCAGTAACAGCAATACATCCAGATTTAGATAAAAGTGTACAAAGGGCTGGGGTAAATGTTTTTTCGAACCGAATATTGGTCCACCAAGTAATATAAATTTTTCTTTCAAGTAGCTTATTAGCCAAAGCTCTTAGCATTTTAGGCGGTGCAGCTTCATCAACAAAATGAAAACCTGTAATACCTGTTTCTGATATTATTTTTTCAATTTTATTTACCAAATCATCGGCTGTAGTATTTTGATAGTTTCCTATATAATCTAAAGTAACATCACAAAAAGAACATTGTTTCCAGTAGCATCCGTGAGATATGGTAAGCTTATTCCATTTACCATCAGACCACATTCTGTGCATCGGGTTCATAACATCTAAAAAAGATAAATATTTATTTGTAGGAAGTCCTAAATAGCTTGGCGCAGGTAAATTTTTATGATGAAATATGGTATTAGGTATTTTGTTGGCGTAAATAACGGTGTTGTTTTTGCATATGTATGTTCTTTCTAAAGAATTTTCGTTTATTTTACCATCTAAAAATTCAGTAATTTTTAATAAAGGGCCTTCGCCATCATCTAAGGTAATAAAGTCTAT
The DNA here is from genome assembly GCF_964507685.1 of Tenacibaculum aestuariivivum. GTDB lineage: Bacteria > Bacteroidota > Bacteroidia > Flavobacteriales > Flavobacteriaceae > Polaribacter > Polaribacter aestuariivivum. The sequence continues at coordinate 1,550,527 of NZ_OZ208414.1, read as the reverse complement.
AAAATTAAAAATTCGTGGATCGGTTAAGCGTCTTAATTCGGTATTACAATAACCACCTCCCATAGCTGTTTTAATGTTTGGATATTTGATTTTTATATACTGAGCACACCGTAAAGCTGAAAATAAATTACCCGGAAAAGGAATGGTAAAACATATTAAATTATAGTTTGCTTCTTTTATTTTTTCCTCTAATATATACAGCATTTCATCTTCTATCAAAGTAGTTTCATATTGTAAAAACTCATTAATAGTATCAAAACTAGAAGCTGATCTACCCAATTGTTCAGCGTAACGTGTAAAAGAAAAAAATTCATCAACATTTGCATTTATAAAATCACCTAACTCTTCAATAAATAACGTAGCAATGTGTTTGGCTTTATCTAAAATACCTAATTTACCAAACTCTATACTTAAATCTTTATTTAATTTAATACGTCTATGTCCGTGAGGTAAAAAATCTTTATGCACTATTTGATAAGCTGCTGTAACCTCTTGTAAGCGTAAATAATTCATTACCGAATCTACTTTATCAATATAATCTACCTTTTGTTTTAATACTAAAGGAAAATTATTATTGCCAAGCATTTCAGCCTGTTTAAAAATAGCATCAATAAATTCTTTGGTAAATACAGCGGTAAACAGCTCTATACTTAAATCCATTTGTGTAGCATTTACATTTTTAGATTCTAAAAAACCTTTAATGTAAGCTGTTGCTGGATAAGCAGTGTTTAATTGTGTAAAAGGAGGTGTTATTAAAAGTGTATTGATGGCCATAAAATATAAATAAAGTACAAAGATACTTCTTAACACAGTAGTTTTATATGATTTACTAAAACTATTAGAGTGTTAATGAGGTAGTGTGTATTATATTATTTTTAACATTTTTAATAAAAAAGTGTAATAAAAAATCTTTTTGATACTCTAAAGGGTATATAATAAATATTGTTATAATGAGATGTTTAGTAATTTGATTAATAATTTTTGTTTCCAAAAATTAAAATTATAAAATATTTTATAATAAAAGTCTAAATGGGTTTATTAATATGGTTAAGTAGTTTTTAATTATGGAAAATAAAGAGCAAAATTTTAAACAAGTTTATGAAGCGTTAAAAGATAAAATATATAGACTTTGTTTAGGTTTTATGGGAAACAAAACTGATGCAGATGATTTATTTCAAGAGGTGTTAATTAAGGTATGGAAAAATATAGAAAACTTTAGAACAGAGAGTAATATAAATACCTGGGTTTATAAAATTACAGTTAATACTGCATTATTTACAATTAATAGAAAAAAGAAGTTAAATAAGAAAATTACAGATTTTAAAGCAATAGAAAATTCAGCAGAAATTAATAATGTAGATACACGGGTTAATGAGCAAAAAATTAAAAGGCTTTATGAGGCTATATCTACATTAAAAGAAATAGATAGAATAATAATAGGTTTGCTTTTGGAAGAATGTAGTTATGCTCAAATATCAAATATTACAGGCATTAGTATTTCAAATGTAGGTGTACGTATTTGTAGAATAAAAAAAACACTTAATAAAACACTTAAATAATAATGGAAAAAGAAATAAAAAATTGGCAAAATTTATGGAAAGAGAAAAAATCAGTTTCAATAGATATTAACATGTTTATAAAAAAAGTTAATAGTATAGAAAAAAAAGGAAAATTAGAAAGAATTATTTTACTTATTGGTTTTCCATTAACAATAATTATTTTGACAATAATACTTCCGTTTTTTTCTAACATTTATAGTTTAATGGCTATTCTTTTAATTGGTTTAGGTATAGTAATATTATTAATTCAAGTATATAAAAGTAGGTTTTATGTATTAAATGAAAACATGCTTAATAGTCAAAAATATATTACATTTCTTATTATTAAATTAAAAAAAAGAATGCTAATTACTTCAAGGTATATGTGGGTTTACACCTTTTTATTAATTTTAGGTTTAAATGTAGGTTACATTTATATTTTAAATATGTTTAATATATCTTTAATATTAAAGGGTATTGTTCATATAGTGTTATCAAGTATAATATTCTTTTTTATGTATTACGGAATAGAAAAAAAGAAAAAGAAAAACAGGAAAGAAATATTACCATTAATTGAGTTTCTAGAAAAACTTCATATTAACTCTTAAGTTATATAGCTTAAGAGTTAATATTTATAAACAAAACTATTCTACAATATTAAAACTCTTTAATTATATCTAACTTTTCGTATTACCCGCATGGCTTTTTTATATTTTATGTAGGTGGTTTTATTTTCTAAATTTTTAATATAATTTTTAGCTTTTTTAAGTTGTTCAGGAGCGTCTAAAAACCCGTTCAAATAACAAATTAAATAGGAGGTAGGTAGTTTATAAATATTTTTATGTTCGGTAATAGATAGTGGTTTATTTTGAGTTATTTTTATAATAATACTATTGTTGCTATCGTATATATGTTTAAGTATGGTACTGTTATAAAGAGGCGCTTTAAATAAAAATTCGGTAATAATATCGTGTTTTCCATTGTCTTTAAAATGGATAATTGTTTTTTCTAACGGATATCGTTTTTTACTTTTATCAATACCTAACATAATATATTCGGTAATAATAAAAGATTGCTCGTTGTAGCTTATTTGAACATCATCTAAGGCTGAAAAAAATAAACGAACCTGTTCATTTATTAATTCAATATCAACACGAGTATAAAAAATATTGTTATTAATTACCTTTTTTATTCCTGCCCAGCAAAGTACAAATTGTTCGTTAAATACTTTGTATTGAGGATTGTATTTGGGTTTATGATTTTTTATAAAATCACAAACCCCATCTAATGTAAGCTGTATATTGTTACTGGCATTTTTTTCAATAGCAGCAACAATATTAGTATTTAGGTTATTTGTTTTGTAATTATTTTCAAAAGGAACAGAATTACTACCTCTGCGATAAAAAACAGTTCCTTTACTATATTTCCAAACGTTTTTAAGCAGTGAAGTAGTTAGGTTATTAGGGTATATAGTTACCAATCCAATAACTTTATGTCGGGGTAAACGAGGAAAAGCAACATTTTCATATTCAATTTTTGGAGGGTTATTTAAATAAGCATTTACCAAGTTTTGAATTTTACTATCATCATAAAAGTCAACTCCTATAATTTTATTTTCTTCATCTTCAACCCCAATTACAATGTATGAATTGTTGTGGGGGTTTGAGTTAGATAAAGCACAAATATGTTTTATAAATTTTGCCTTTCCTTCTTTTGAGTTTAAAGATAATTGTTCCTTTTTATCATAAAAACTATTTTCATCATTATGAGAAAGAAGGTTTTTAATTAAAAGGCGTTTGTTAATCACAGTTTACAGTTTTTTATTGATAATACTAGCATTAGCTTGTGCTGTAGGGTACACTACTAAATCTTCAATATTTACATGATAAGGCCTGCTAATAACAAAGTAAATAATGTCAGCAATATCTTCAGGTTGTAAGGCTTTATACCCTTGGTAAACTGTTTTGGCTTTATGGGTATCTCCTTTAAAACGAACTTCTGAAAACGCTGTTTCTACAAGCCCTGGGTGAATAGCGGAAACCCTAATATTATGTTTGTTTAAATCAATTCGCATTCCTTTATTCAATGCGTTTACAGCAAATTTAGAAGCACAATATACATTTCCGTTTGGATATACTTCTTTACCGGCAATAGAGCCAATATTTAAAATGAATCCGTTATTTCTACTTACCATTTGAGGAATTATAGCTTTTGATACATATAATAATCCTTTTACGTTTCCATCAATCATCGCATCCCAGTCATCAATATTTCCTTCTTGAATACTGCTTAACCCATGAGCATTTCCAGCATTATTAATAAGAATATCAATTTGTTTAAATTCATCAGGCAAACTATTAATAGCTTTTTGTACCTCTTCTTTATAACGAACATCAAACTGTAAGGTGTGTACTTTTGTAAAAGCAGTAAGTTTATGTTGTAATTTTTTTAGTTTTTCGGTACGTCTTCCACAAATAATAAGGTTTATATTATTTTTAGCAAATAGTATAGCTGTTGCTTCACCAATACCAGAGGTAGCTCCTGTAATTAAAGCTGTTTGTTGCATGTTTTTTGTTTTTTATAAAGATAAAATATTTTATGTAAAGCTAACATTATAAAATATAAAAACCGCCCTATTGCTAGAGCGGTTTGCTTTAGTTGGCTACTACTCCAACTAAAAATCAACTAACCAAACTTTTTTTAATATTGTTTATCAACAGTTTTACGTTGTATTTTAGTACGTTTTCTATTGTTATTTCTTACGGTTTTTTTTATGGTATTTTTATCTTTACTTTTTAAAAGCTGTATAAATCCGCTACCAGAAAAAGTATATGTTGTTTTAGAACTTGTATGAAATAGTGTAATTGTTTCATCATTTATAACGCTTAATTCAAATTTTTCAGTATCACCACCATCATAATTAAGTGTTAAAAACTTTAAATTACTATTACCTGTAATATTTGTTATCTCATACCCTCCAACAAAATTCCATTCTATGTTATCAATGTTTGTACCAAAATAATCATGTGACGAATAAAATGTAACATTGTTTTGAGGGGTAAACTGTAAAAAATGTTCATTATCAAATGGGTTTTCATAACCACCAGTTTTATCTGTTTGTTCCCACGCTATATATTCTTGTAAAAAATACTCAATATTGTCGTTAAATAATTTATTGTAGTCAAAATTACTTCTTTGATACCCTATTAAATAATAGCTTACATTTTCATTTAAATCATCAATTCTAATTTCATTATTTGCCAATTGAATTACTTCAAAATTATGATAACCATCAATATCATGATTTGTTTTTAAAACGGTTCTGTTTGTATTGTAGTTACCTACTAAAATACCCAAACCATTTCCTGTTTTTCCAATATCAACAATATTATTATTAGCATACATATTTCCGTTTAAAAATGAAATAGTAAAAGCTCTTGATAAAAAAGGTACATCACCTATACCTTCAGTTCTATGATAATCTACATACCATAAATCATAACTAGCTATATATTGATGTAATGATAAATTAGTGTCATCAAAATCACTAATTAATTCATTTTCAACCACACAAGAAGTAAGCGTTATGCTTGTTATTATAAATAAAAATAGTAGTTTTAAACGTTTCATGTGCGGTAATTTATGGTTACATAAAGTATAATTCAAATTACGTGCCAAAACAGTAGACTAGTAATAGTATTTATATGGTATAAAAAATAAGCTTTATACCATATAAAATACATTGTTTTATTATGTTAGCACAACTAAATTATTTTTATGATTATAAAAGAAAAATTATATAAACAATGTGTTAACTATGTAGCTAAAAGAATGCAAACGGTTGAACAAATTATATCATCCAATCAAAAAGCATTACAATCTGAAACCAAAAGTTCAGCAGGCGATAAACACGAAACAGGTAGAGCTATGTTGCAGTTAGAAATGGAAAAAGCAGGGCAACAACTTGACGGGATTATACAAATGAAAACCATACTTTCAAAAATAAATCCGCAAGAGCTTTCTACAATTACTCATTTAGGTAGTGTAATTAAAACTACAAAAGCTTCTTTTTTTTTAAGTATTAGTTCAGGAAAAATTATTGTTGATGATGAAACTTATTTTGCAGTTTCTGTTTCATCGCCAATAGGAAATTTATTATTAGGTAAAAAAACAGGTGATACTTTTGTTTTTAATAATATTGAACAAAAAGTAATTTCAGTTTTTTAATAACTAAGTTTAAGATACATTTTTATTGAATTTTAATGATATTATTTCGTTTATTTCGATGTTTAAAGAATGCTTAAAAAATATATTCTGACTATTATAATTCGCTTCAATTAACCAATATGAACCTTTAAAATAACTATTTAAAACAATAGCTTTATCATCAGAATTTGTAACAATAACTATTTGATGCGGATATAATAAAACAACATTATTATCAATTTTAATTTCGTTTACATCATCAAATAAAGTGGCAATGTATTTTAATTTCGGGGTTTCGTACAATTTTTTTGGCGTATCATTTGCTATTATTTGACTGTTTTTAATAACAATCATTTTATCAGCAAAAGATAAAGCATCATTTCCTTCATGAGTTGCTATAATACAAGCAATATTTTTTTCTTTCAGATAAGAAAATAAGTTTCTACGTAATGAGTTTTTTTTGAAATTATCAATCTGTCCGAAAGGTTCATCTAGTAATAATAATTCAGGTTCTTTTGCTAAAGCCCTGGCAATTGCAACTCGTTGTTGTTGTCCGCCACTTAAATTTTTGACTTTTACGTTTGCAAATTCTGTCATTTCTATGACGTTTAATAATTCGTCGGTTCTTTTTTGCGATTCCTCAGGATAAAAACGAGATAAGAATTTTTTAATATTTTCGCTAACAGAAATAAATGGCATTAAATCAAAATCTTGAGCAACGTATTTAAAAAAATCGACACCCGGAACTAAATGATGTGCAGGTCCTAAAATTTGAAAATCGTTCCAAAATAAAGTTCCTTCGTTTAGGTTTAATAATCCGTAAATAGCTTTTAATAAAGTTGATTTTCCGCAACCACTTTCTCCTAAAAGACATAAATGTTCTCCTTTTTTAAGAGAGAAATTAATGTGTTTTAATGTTGTTTTTTCTTTAGAATATCCGAAAGTAATATTATTGACTTGTAACATATTGCAAAAGTATAATTTCTAGTTTATAAAAGTTGTAGATAGGCTTTTTTTAGTTTTATAAATATTGTTACTAAAGGTGTTTGCGTTAGCGATTGAAGCAATTGTTTGAGCTCTTTTTTATTTTTCTTTTGAAAAAATAAAAAAAGCGAGTGCGGAAAGCGCGACCCTTGTGGTAACGCCCAAATTATAAATACTCTCTTAAAAAATTAGGTATATAAAAAAACCGATACTTATGCATCGGTTTTTATAAATATTATTAATGACTTACTTTTTTATTTGATTTGGCAATTTTTCAAAGCCCATGTTATATAATGTGAATGCGAAAATATCAGCATATTGTTCGATAGTTTTAGCAACGGGAGTTCCAGCGCCATGACCAGCATTTGTTTCAATACGAATTAATACAGGATTTTCGCCTTGTTGCTTGTTTTGTAGTTCAGCAGCAAACTTAAAACTATGCGCAGGTACTACACGATCATCATGATCGCCAGTGGTTACCATAGTTGCAGGATACGCCACTTTTTGAACGTTGTGTACAGGAGAATACCCGTTTAAATAATCGAACATTTTTTTGTTATCGGCTGATGTTCCGTAATCATAAGCCCAACCTGCACCCGCAGTAAACGTATGATAACGTAACATATCTAAAACTCCAACGGCAGGCAAAGCGACTTTCATTAAATCAGGACGCTGTGTCATTGTTGCACCAACTAATAGTCCACCGTTTGAACCTCCGCGGATTGCTAAATAATCAGAAGAAGTATAATTTTCTTTGATTAAATATTCTGCTGCTGCAATAAAATCGTCAAACACATTTTGTTTTTTTAATTGCGTTCCTGCATCGTGCCATTTTTTACCATATTCGCCACCACCACGTAAATTAGGAACGGCATATACGCCGCCTTGCTCCATCCAAACGGCATTTGCAATGCTAAAAGCAGGTGTTAAACTTACATTAAATCCGCCATAACCGTATAAAATAGTTGGATTTTTACCGTTTAATTCTAACCCTTTTTTATAGGTAATTATCATCGGAACTTTTGTTCCGTCTTTTGATGTATAAAATATTTGCTTACTTTGATACCCATCAGCATTGAAAGAAATTTCAGGTTTCCAAAATAAAACATACGTTCCATCTGTTGGATTAAATTTATATGATGAGCTTGGTGTATTATAGTTTGTAAATGAAAAATAGATTTCTTTAGCTTTTGTTTTTCCGCCAAAACCACCAGCAGAACCAACACCAGGAAGTTTTACTTCACGGATTAATTTTCCATCAAAATCATATTGTAAAACTTTAGAAACAGCATCAACCATATATTCTGTAAAAAAATAACCAGCACCTGTTGATGGCGATAATACGTTTTCAGTTTCTGCAATAAAATCTGTCCAATTTTCTGGTGTTGGATTTTTAGCATCCACCGTTACTATTTTTTTATTTGGTGCATTTAAGTTGGTAACTAAATATAATTTATCGCCACGGCTGTCAATTACATACGTATCGTTATCGTAAGTATCTGTAATTGTAACTAACTTGCTGTTTGGAGTTGTTAAATCTTTTAAAAATAATTTATTTCCTGATGTTGAGGTTGCTGCAGAAATAATTAAATACTTATTATCTTCGGTTAAAGAACCGCCAACATACCTATTTTTTTCTTCGGATGTTGCTCCAAAAATAACTTTATCAGTTTTTTGTGGCGTATTTAAAGCATGATAATATAATTTGTGCTGGTCTGTTTTTGCTGATAACTCACTTCCTTCAGGCTTATCGTAGCTAGAATAATAAAAACCTTCGTTACCTTTCCAAGCAATTCCAGAGAATTTTACATCAATTAAAGTATCACCAATAATTTCTTTAGTTTCGGTATTTAAAACAATAATTTTTCGCCAATCGCTTCCTCCTTCAGAAATTGAATAGGCAACAATACTACCATCTTTAGTAAAACTTACTGAACCTAATGACGTTGTTCCATCTTTAGAAAAAGTATTTGGATTTAAGAATATTTCTTCTTTTCCTTCGGAATTTTTTCGGTATAAAACAGCTTGATTTTGTAAGCCGTCATTTTTATAAAAATAGGTATAGTCACCTTCTTTAAAAGGCGTTCCTAATTTTTCGTAATTCCATAATTCTGATAACCTATCTTTTAATTGCTCACGATACGGAATTTTACTTAAATAATTAAAAGTAACTTCATTTTCTGCTTTTACCCAATTTTCGGTTTCAATGCTTTTATCGTCTTCTAACCACCTATAGTTGTCAGTTATTTTAGTGTCAAAATAAGTATCTATTACAGGTTTTTGTGCAGTTTTAGGATATTTCACAGAAATGGTTTTTTTAAGTTGTTTTTCTTTTTGGCATGAAGTAAAAAGAATGCTAATGCTAAAAAGTAATAAAGTATTTTTTTTCATAATGTAAATTTTAATTACATACTTTCAAAGTTAGCCGAAATAACAATGAAAATAATGTTTTTATGATGATTTTAACACTAAACAGTACCTACTGTAATTTTAAACAAAAAAAATCGACTACCTTTATAATTGAAAGTTTTCAAATAAATAAGTAGTAAAAACAGATTAGAATGACAGAAAATTTAACAAAAGAAACTTTTTTAAAAAAAGTATTTAACTTCGAAGAAAATAAAGATTGGAAGTTTGAAGGAAATAAACCAGCATTGATTGATTTTTATGCCGATTGGTGTGGCCCTTGTAAAGCTTTAGCTCCTGTTTTAGAACAGTTAAGTAATGAGTATGAAGGTAAAATTGATATTTATAAAATTGATACTGAAGCTGAGCAAGAACTAGCTGCGGCTTTTGATATTCGTAGCATACCATCAATGTTATTTTGTCCTGTAGGTGAAACTCCTCAAATGGCAAATGGGGCATTACCAAAAACACAGTTAGAACAAATTATAAAAGATGTATTAAAGGTAGAAAAATAAAACTTAAAATAAGTTTAAAAAGTGATGTGAAAGCATCACTTTTTTTATGTAAAAAGGTTAAAATAGGAAACTGTGTGAGTATCACTACTCAAGCTTATTTTTTATTTTTAATTACTTGTTTTACAGTTGTTTGTATTTTTTTGTAAATGCTTAAATTTTCTCTTTTTTTTCATTTTGTTGAAAACTTCAAGGAATTTGTGAATAAGTAAAGCTTTTAGTTTTTAGCAAATTTTTCAATCTTTGTTAACCCCTATGAAAATAAAATAATCACTAAAAAATTAGTATAAATAATGGCTGCCATCGAACCGATTTTACAAGAAAATAAAGATAGATTTGTGATTTTTCCAATTCAACATGATGATTTATGGGATTGGTATAAAAAACAACAAGCTTGTTTTTGGACTGCCGAAGAAATTGATTTATCTGTAGATATTACAGATTGGGAAACTAAATTAACAGAAGATGAACGTTATTTTATTAAACACGTTTTAGCTTTTTTTGCAGCTTCTGATGGAATTGTAAATGAAAATTTAGCAGAAAACTTTGTAAATGAAGTACAATACTCAGAAGCAAAATTTTTCTACGGATTTCAAATAATGATGGAAAATGTACATTCAGAAACCTATTCATTATTAATAGATACGTATGTAAAAAATGAAATAGAAAAAGATCAATTATTTAAAGCAATTGAAATTTTTCCTGCTATTAAAAAGAAGGCTGACTGGGCATTAAAATGGATAGAATCTGATTCATTTGCAGAACGTTTAATTGCTTTTGCTGCCGTTGAAGGTATTTTCTTTTCTGGGTCTTTCTGTTCTATTTTCTGGTTAAAGAAAAGAGGGTTATTACCTGGGTTAGCTTTTTCGAACGAATTAATTTCTAGAGATGAAGGAATGCATTGTGATTTTGCTGTTCATTTACACAATCATCACATTGTAAATAAAGTACCTAAAAACCGTATTCGTGAAATTATTTTAGATGCCTTAACTATTGAAAGAGAATTTATTACAGAGTCATTACCTGTAAGTTTAATAGGTATGAATGCTAAATTAATGACACAGTATTTAGAATACGTAACTGATAGGCTGTTATTAGAGTTTGGTTGCGATAAAGAATATAATTCAACCAACCCGTTTGACTTTATGGAAATGATTTCATTAGAGGGTAAAACAAACTTTTTTGAAAAAAGAGTATCAGAGTATCAAAAAGCAGGAGTATCATCAGGAGGTACAGGTGATATTAGTTTTGATGCTGATTTTTAAATAACAATACTACTGCTAAGCCCCCTACATGCGGTAATTTTACACTATTATAAGTTTCTATTAAGAAACAATTTTTATTAAACGACACGTATAATTTTTTATTAAATTATACGTATCCACAAAATTAAAACCAACAACAATATGTATGTAGCTAAGAGAGATGGGAAAAAGGAGCTTGTAATGTTTGATAAGATCACTGCAAGGATAAAAAAAATGTGTTATGGATTAAATAATATTGTAGATCCAGTAAAAGTAGCCATGCGCGTTATTGAAGGTTTATATGATGGGGTAACTACTTCTGAATTGGATAACTTAGCCGCAGAAGTTGCCGCTACAATGACTACTGCACATCCTGATTATGCCAAATTAGCCGCAAGAATTGCTGTATCTAACTTACATAAAAACACCAAAAAATCGTTCTCAGAAACGATGATTGATTTATATGAATACGAGAACCCTCGTACTCAAAAAAAATCGCCTTTATTAGCCGATGATGTATATGATATTATTATCAAAAATGCTGATAAATTAGATTCTACTATTATTTATAGTCGTGATTTTAATTATGATTATTTTGGGTTTAAAACCTTAGAACGTTCTTACTTATTAAAATTAAACGGAGTTATTGTAGAGCGTCCACAACATATGTTAATGCGTGTATCAATAGGTATTCATAAAGATGATATTGAAGAAGCAATTGCTACGTATGAGTTAATGAGTAAAAAATATTTTACACATGCAACACCAACATTGTTTAATGCAGGTACCCCTAAACCACAAATGTCGTCTTGCTTTTTATTACAAATGCAAGATGATAGTATTGAAGGCATTTATGATACTTTAAAACAAACAGCAAAAATATCGCAATCAGCAGGTGGTATAGGTTTGTCTTTACATAATATTCGTGCAACAGGAAGTTATATTGCAGGCACTAACGGTACCTCAAATGGTATTGTACCAATGTTAAAAGTATTTAATGACACGGCACGTTATGTAGATCAAGGAGGAGGAAAACGTAAAGGTTCTTTCGCTATGTATTTAGAACCTTGGCATGCTGATATTTATGATTTTTTAGATTTAAAGAAAAATCATGGTAAAGAAGAAATGAGAGCGCGTGATTTATTTTATGCCATGTGGATTTCTGATTTATTTATGGAACGTGTACAAAATGATGCAGATTGGACCTTAATGTGTCCGCAAGAATGCCCAAATTTATTTGACACTTATGGTGAAGAATTTGAGCGTTTGTATAAAGGTTATGAAGCTGCAGGCAAAGGTAGAAAAACCATTAAAGCACGTGATTTATGGGAAAAAATATTAGAATCGCAAATTGAAACAGGTACTCCGTACATGTTATATAAAGATGCAGCTAACCGTAAATCAAATCAAAAGAATTTAGGAACCATCCGTTCTTCAAATTTATGTACTGAAATTATGGAATACACTGCTAAAGATGAGGTAGCAGTATGTAACTTAGCATCTATAGCGGTACCAATGTTTGTTGGAGAAGATAAGAATGGAGATAAGTTTTTTGATCACAAAAAATTATATAAAGTAACCAAAAAGGTAATTAGAAACTTAGACACGGTAATTGATAGAAATTATTACCCTGTTGTAGAAGCTGAGAACTCTAATGTTCGTCACCGTCCGGTAGGATTAGGAATTCAAGGACTAGCTGATGCTTTTATTATGTTACGTTTACCATTTACATCAGATGAAGCAAAAAAACTAAATCAAGAAATATTTGAAACCTTATATTTTGCAGCAGTAACTTCATCAATGGAAATTGCAAAAGCAAAAGAACCGTACTCTACCTTTAAAGGTTCGCCAATGTCGAAAGGAGAATTTCAGCACAATATGTGGGGAATTAAAGAAGCAGATTTAAGCGGTCGTTGGGATTGGAATGGTTTGCGTAAAGAGGTAATGAAACATGGTGTACGTAATTCGTTATTAGTAGCACCAATGCCAACAGCATCAACTTCTCAAATTTTAGGAAACAATGAAGCTTTTGAGCCATATACCTCTAATATATATACTCGTAGAGTATTATCGGGAGAGTTTATTGTTGTAAACAAACATTTGTTAGAAGATTTAGTAGCGTTAAACTTATGGAATAATAGCATGAAGGAAGATATTATGCGTGCAAACGGATCTATACAACATATTGCGACTATTCCACAAGATTTAAAAGATTTATATAGAACGGTTTGGGAAATGAGTATGAAAGATATTATTGATATGGCACGCCATAGAGGATATTTTATCGATCAATCTCAATCGTTAAACTTATTTATGAAAGACCCTGATTATGGAAAACTTACTTCAATGCATTTTTATGCATGGAAAAGTGGTTTAAAAACAGGAATGTATTATTTACGTACAAAATCGGCAGTAAATGCAAAACAGTTTACCTTAAATATTGATAAAACAGCTGATGTTATTAGTGAAGATAAACCAATGAATGCAGCAGAATTTAAAGCAATGGTTGATGCTTCTAAAAATGGAGCACCAGACGATGATTGTTTAATGTGTGGTTCTTAAAAACCATAAAACTAAATTAAAAGTGATAAAAGAGGAGTCGAAAGGCTTCTCTTTTTAAAGAAGAATTAAAATGATTTTGCTGAGGGAGTAAATATAAAGCATAAAAAAAAGGAACATAATTAAATATTCCTCTTGATTTTTTTAATATTTTTTGGATTCGGCCCCAATAATATTCCAAAGTTAGAGAAGAAGAGATTACCTCATCTCTGATTTTGTTTTTCAAAAGTACAAAACAAAGATCTTTCTATCAAGTTAAATATTTATAAAATAAATATAATGTAGCATAAAGCCCATAAAAACAACTAGGGAGCTACGTAAAATTGTTATTAACAAATAAAATAGAATTGTTAATAGGTATAAAAAATAAATATATGAACAGAGATATTTTTGTGAAATCAATCAATGATAGATTGGTGGTAAGAGTTACTTATGTAACAAATAACAAGAGAGTTTTAACAAGGAAATGTATTCCTTTTGATATTGGACCAAGCACAAAATTCAAAGATAAATCAATTAGATATCATTTTTTAGATTTGAATGGTCCCAAAGGAGCGCATAATTTACCGTTATTACCAGGTAGAGTTTTAAATATTGAGCTTACTGACTTATATTTTGAGCCATCAAAATATATTAAATGGAAGCCTAATTGGTTTTTGAAAAGAAATTGGGGTAAATATTCATAAAAGTAAAAAAAGAGAAGCTGAAAGGCTTCTCTTTTTTTGTAAATTTGAAGGATGAAAAATAGTATTATAATAACAGTATTACTTTTTACGCTAAGTGTAAGTTCTCAAAACTGTAATAATAATTTATATGGTAACTTTAAGGTAGTAGGTAAATCAATGTACACATCGTTTACATTTGATGCTAACGGAAAAGTAGCTATAGCACCATTTACTAAAATTAACGCAAATTATTTTCATAGAAATGATAGTTTGTTTGTATATCCTGACAAAGGGCTTTTAATATTTAAAATAATAAATAGCAAAACCCTAAAAGGCGTTGGTAAATGGACAAAAGATGTATTGTGGGTTAAAAACATTAATAAAACTGTTGTAAATAACAGAAAAAATAATAAAAAAGCACATACACAAGCCCAGTTATTAAGTACATTTTATAACCTGCAAAAAGCACATTCAAAAACAAGTCTTTTAACATACACCAAAAACAACGTAAGCCAATACAATAATTTATGCGAGCAAAATGTGGTACAATCGTGTATGTTACTTTTAAAAAGAGAACAAGCTATTAGTAAATTAGAAAAATTACTAAAACAAAATACTAAAACAAACACCACGTTAATTAATTACGCAAAACAAGCATTTATTTTAGGAAATTATGATGCATACGCACATTTAGGAGCCTATTATATTTCAATAAATAAAAAACAAAAGGGAATAACTTACCTAAAAAAGGCTTACAATAAAGGAAGTGCAAAAGCATTTAATATGTTAATAGATTTAGATTTATTATAAAATGGATACAATGAACTGGGAACAACTCCTATCTTTAAAACGTTTTGGTGATATCCAAAAGCGTGAACGCATACAACAAGACGAAACCCGTATAGGTTTTGAGGTAGATTTTGATAGAATCATATTTTCATCAGCCTTTCGAAGCCTTCAAGATAAAACACAAGTAATACCACTTTCTAAAACCGATTTTGTACACACACGGTTAACACACAGTTTAGAGGTGTCAGTAGTAGGTAGAACTTTAGGTAGAAGAGTAGGGCAGGTGTTATTAGAGCGGCATCCAAACTTAAAAAAATTAGGATACACTTTTAATGATTTTGGAGCCATTGTAGCCACAGCATCTGTAATGCACGACATCGGAAACCCTCCATTTGGGCATTCTGGAGAAAAAGCTATCGGAGAATATTTTAAAACAGGCAAGGGGTTGCAATATAAAAACCAACTTACTGAAAAAGAATATCAAGATTTAATTGATTTTGAAGGAAATGCAAACGGATTTAAAATTTTAACAGAAAATAATCAAGCAACCCAAGGAGGGTTACGCTTATCATACGCAACTTTAGGTGCGTTTATGAAATACCCTAAAGAGTCACTTCCAAAAAAACCAACTAACCATATTGTTGATAAAAAATATGGCTTTTTTCAATCAGAAAAATTAGCTTTTATTGACCTTGTAGATAATTTAGGTTTAAGAAAAAAAGAAAGCGAAGGAATTTCTTATTACCGTCACCCATTAGCCTATTTAGTAGAAGCTGCAGATGATATTTGTTACACAATTATTGATTTTGAAGACGGTATTAATCTTGGGTTAATTGATGAAGACTATGCTTTAGAGTATATGATCAAATTAGTTAAAGATACTATTGATAGTAAAAAATATTACTCATTAAAACACACGAAAGACCGAGTAAGTTATTTAAGAGCCTTAGCCATAGGCGTATTAATTAATGAAGCTGTTGATATTTTTTTAGAAAATGAAGTCGCTATTTTAAAAGGAAATTTTCAAAAGTCGTTATTAGAAAAATGCAAATATGAAGCACAAATAAACGATATTATTAAAATTAGTGTTGATAAAATTTACCGTAGTAAAGATGTTGTTGAAAAAGAAGTAGCTGGTTATAAAATTATTGCAGATTTATTAAACGTATTTGTAACTGCATTAAACAATAAGTTTGAAGGTACGGCATCGAATTATGATATTTTAATTTTAAATTTATTACCTAAACAATACCAACAAGAAAAAGAAAGTTTATATGCCCGAATTATGCAAATATGTAGTTACGTAGCAGGCCTGTCAGATGGTTTTGCAATTCGGTTATTTCAAAAAACAAAAGGAAATATTACATAGTTTATAAAAGTAGTTAGTAGCTATTTCCCGCTTTTCGCACTCGCTCTTTGCAAGGAGCTCAAACAAATGCTACAATCGGGGCTAAGCTTATACATAAAGTGTATGGCTTTTTAATAAGCTTATATTTTTTATAAAGTATACAAAAAGTATATTTATCATAAAAAATACAGTGTAATTACACTCTATTTTTTATGATAAATATCTTAATCGTTTTTTCTCTTTTCAGCAATAACTTCTAATTCATCATACCAATTTTGACCAAATTTTCTTATCAAAGCCTGTTTTACAAATTTATAAACAGGTACTTGCAATTCTTTACCTAAAGAGCAAGCATCATCACAAATATCCCATTTATCATAATTAACAGCAGTAAACTCACTGTATTCTTTAATTCTAACAGGGTATAAATGACATGAAACTGGTTTTTTCCAAGTTACAACACCTTGGTTATAAGCTTCTTCAATAGCACATAACGCCGTGTTTTTATCATCAAAAATAACATAAGCACAATCGGCACCATTAATTAAAGGAGTTTCTAGCTCACCAAAATCACCAGTAACCCAAACACCTTGTTTTTCAATAGCATCAATACCTTCTTTTCGAAGAAATGGTTTAATTTTAGGATAAATATCTTCTAAAATTTTTGTTTCTTCTTTTTCTAATGGAGCTCCAGCATCACCATCAATACAACAAGCACCTTTACAGGCAGAAATATTACAAACAAAATCCTTATCAATAATATCTTCTGAAACAAGAGTTTTTCCTAATTGGAACATAAAAATAGTTTAAGTTAGAAGTTTACAAAAACTTCATATAAAATTTAAATGCAAAAATAACAGATTGTAGCATTACTTATATTATTTTGCGCTTGAAAAACAAAATATTATGGATTTTAACACCAAACAAATTTTTACAGCCTTTATGGTATTGTTTGCAGTAATTGATATTATAGGTAATATTCCTATTATTATTGATTTGCGAAAAAAAGTAGGACACATACAATCTGAAAAAGCTTCGGTTATAGCAGGTTTTATTATGATAGTATTTTTGTTTTTAGGTAAAGAATTATTAGCCGTAATTGGAGTAGATGTACATTCTTTTGCAGTTGCAGGTGCATTTATTTTATTTTTTATTGCTTTAGAAATGATTTTAGGAATTACTTTGTATAAAGATGATGAGGATGAAACCATAACGGCAACTGTTTTTCCGCTTGCATTTCCTTTAATAGCAGGACCTGGTAGTTTAACAACCTTACTTTCTTTAAGAGCAGAGTTTGACATACAAAATATTATTATAGCTGTTTTATTAAATGTGGTGCTTATTTATTTAGTATTAAAAACATCAGCAAAAATTGAAAGAATTATAGGTAATAACGGTATTAAAATTATTAGAAAAATTTTTGGAGTAATTTTATTAGCAATAGCAGTACGATTATTTGCAGAAAATATAAAAGTATTATTAGCCTAAATGAATTTTGATGTATTAATTATAGGAGGAGGAGTTTCAGGAATGCAATGTGCCTTGGTTTTAGGGTCAGCGCATAAAAAAGAGTATGCCAAAGATAAAAAAGTAGGTATTTTAATGCATCAAAGAGCTTCTCATTTAAAAGATGCTTTATTTAATAATGTTTTAGGTGTAGCTGAAGGAACTTTAGGAAGTGATATTTTAATTGAAGGAAAAGCACAATTAAAAAAGCAATATCCATTAGTATCTCAAATTGAAAATGAAAAAGTAATTGCTGTTTTAGATAATGAAAACGGTTATAAAATTATAACCAATAAAAGTGAATATTACAGCAAATTGGTTGTTGTTGCACTAAATTATTCAAAACCGTTTGAAATAGGAGGTTTAGAACAATATATAGAGCCACATATGCGAGCAAATGTGATGAAAGATAGAGTACAGCTTCGTAATTTTAATCACTTAATAAAAGAAGGTTTATATGTTTGCGGAACTTTAGCTGGTTGGCGTAGTCAGTTTGCAATAGCAGCTGGTAGCGGAGCAAGTGTAGCTACTGATATATTAACTATTTGGAATAATCATACCCCAACAAAAATACACGATAAAATTACCGTTTAGTTTTATATATAAGTACTATTGGTTTGTTTTTAAGTGAGCCAATAGTATTTTTTTATAGGTTCTACCAATGGGTAAATTTTTAGAATCGATAAAAATATTTGTTCCTGTAAATTTTACTATTTTTTTGATATTTACAATATACGATTTATGAATCTGTATAAATTGAGTATCATTTAAAGTGTCTTTCCAATTTTTTAAAGAATCAATTATGGTTAATTTTTTATCCGTAGTAAAAAAAGTTACATAATTTCTGTCTGATTCTAAGTACAAAATATCATCAATATAAACTTTATGAATTGTTTTATCGACATTTAAAAAGAGTGCTTCTTTCTTTTTTTCTTCGGATGAATTTAACTGTTTTTCAACTTTAGAAACTGCTTTTAAAAATCTATCAAAAGAAAAAGGTTTTACTAAATAATCGACAATAGTATCTAGTTCAAAACTTGATACAGCATAAACAGGATAAGCAGTTGTAATAATTATTTTTGGAGGATTTTTAATCGTTTTTATAAAATCTAATCCAGAAATATCGGGTAAATTAATATCTAAAAAAACAGTACTTACTGTATTATTTTTTAAAAACTCATTAGCCTTTATAGCAGTTTGAAAAGTAGCAATTACTTCTAAATCTGGAATTTTACGAATGTAGTTTTTAATAATATATTGAGCAGGAAGTTCATCTTCAATAATAATACAATCCATAATTATTTATACTAAGTTTAAGGTTAATGATACTGTAAAAATATCTGTAGCATCAATAGATAATTCATAGTTGTTTTTATACAATAAATTCAATCGCTTTTTTAAATTTTCTAAGCCAATAGTATTGGTGTTTTTTATCTTTTTGATATCATAATTATTCGTACAAATACAGGTTAATTTATTTTTATCAGCCTTAATTATTATTGAGATATTACTATTAACTATACTGTGTTTAAAAGCATTTTCAATAATTGTAATCAATAATAATGGTGCTATTTTATAATTTTCAGAATCTGTTGAAGTCTGATAATTTATTTCTTTGAGTCCTTCGGTTCTAATTTTATGGAAAATTATATAATTATCTAAAAACTGAATTTCTTTAGCTAAGCTTACTTTTTCTGAATTACTTTCATATAAAACATGCTTTAAATTATCTGACAATTTTAAAATTAAATCGGGTGCTTTTTCGGGTTTTTCAATAGCATAAGCATAAATAGTATTTAGGTTATTGAATAGCACATGCGGATTTATTTGCGATTTTAAAAACTTTAATTCCATGACTGTTTTTTCTTGTTGAATTCTTTCAACTTCTTCAGATTGATTTATATATCGAAATAACACCCATATAAATGAAAAAAATAATAAAGGTGTTAAAGTTTGCCATAAATAATCACTTAAACATTTCATAACTGAACATCCGCAACGTGCAAAAACATAGCAATACAGTTGTGTTGCTAAAAATGAAATCAGCATAAAAATAAAGCTATATAATATATACCATTTCTTCTTTACAAAAAAAGGTAACAGTACTTGATTATTTGTGTAAACAATAATAACAAGGATAAAAAAATATTGTAAAAATGGATTTTCAGCCCAATAATAGCGTGTAAATACAAATAATGATACAAAGGTAAAAAGTAGCCAAAAAAGTACGTGAATTAATGCCTGAGCACTATTTTTTTTATTTAGTTTAATCATATTAATGTAAGTAACTAAAATTTACTGATTCAACAAAATAATAAGTACTAAATGCTATTTGTTAAGTACATACTGCTATTTTATTCTTTTAATTGTAGTTGATATAAGTTTTTAGGATGTATATACTTTGTTTTTTTTATGAAGGATAAAAAAAAATACATTTGAAGTAAATAATACTAAAACTTTAATAATATGAAAACAATTTTAACATTATCGGCTGTTTTTTTAATGGCATTATCTGTAAATGCACAAGAATTTAAATTTCTAGCAGAATCTATTGATTACGGAAAAATTACACAAGGTTCTGAAAAAAATCGTGTATTTGAGTTTACAAATATTGGTGATGCTCCTTTAATAATTAAACAAGTTGTTTCTACTTGTGGATGTGCTGTTCCAAAGAAACCCGAAAATCCTATTATGCCAGGTAAAAAAGGTAAAATAGCTGTTTCTTACGACACGAATAGAGTAGGAGGTTTTTCTAAAATGTTTACCATTGTTTCTAATGCCAAAACAAAAAGTAAACGAATAAAAATTAAAGGGCATGTAAGTGCTAAAAATACATTAGCTTCTAAATAAGTTTTAAACAAAAAATCCTGAGTGAAAACTCGGGATTTTTTATTTATATAAAATGTTAAATAATAGCTATTTTTATAACTCTTTAGCATCTAATTTAGTAAAAACATTTAATATTGTTTGAATAGCATCAACTGTAAATAGTTTATCTATTTTTTCATAAGTATCTGTAGCTTTATGATAATCTTCATGATCTGGTACGCCAAAATATATAAAAGGAATCTCTTTTTGATGAAATGCTGCATGATCGCTAGAGTTTGTCCAATTTTCTGAGTTATCTAAACCTTCATGTCCTGTAAGTAATTCAACTTCTCCAACTTTATCTAATGACGTTATTGTTTCTTTTAATATTGGCGTATAACGAGTTCCTACAGCAAATAATTTTTTAGTATTACTTCTTGAAATCATATCAAAATTCAAGTTTAATACTATCTTATTTAAATCAATTATAGAATTATCTGCATAATAATAAGCACCTTTTAAACTTATTTCTTCAGCATCAAAAGCGGCTAATATGATATTATGTTTTGGAGGGTGTTTTTGAAAATATTCAGCAAATGCAAATAAACTAGCAACACCTGAAGCATTATCATCAGCACCATTAAATATTTTTCCGTTGATAATACCTAAATGATCGTAATGAGCAGATAATACAATGTATTTATCAGTATGAGTTGTTCCTTTAATAAGTCCTAAAACATTAATAGCATTATATGTCTCTGTTCCTTTATTAAAAGTAAAAGGTTGTTCGAAGTTTTTAAGAAGTGGAGTTACATCGAGTTTCTTAAAACGTTCTTTTATATAATTTTTAGCACTTGTTGCTCCTTGAGTACCTGTTTTTCTACCTTCAAATTCATCAGAAGATAAAACTTTAATATCATTTAATATTAAATCGGTTGTAAACTGATATTTTGAAGTTGGTGTAGTTTCTTGTATTTCTGATTTACAAGAAATTAAAAAAACTGTTAAAATAGTTAGAATTAAAAATTGTAATTTTTTCATGATTGGTTAAATAAATTGAATGCAAAATTAAACAAAAAAATCCCGAGTGAAAACTCGGGATTTTTAATTTATATAAAAAAAGGATTTATCCTTTTAAACTAGCTTTCATAAACTCAGTATTCATACGAGCAATGTTTTCTAGTGAAATTCCTTTTGGGCATTCCACTTCACAAGCTCCCGTATTGGTACAGTTACCAAAACCTTCAGCATCCATTTGAGCTACCATATTTAAAACACGATCAGTAGCTTCAATTTGTCCTTGAGGTAACAATGCATATTGACTTACTTTAGCCCCAACAAATAACATTGCAGAAGAGTTTTTACATGTAGCAACACAAGCGCCACAACCAATACAAGTTGCAGCATCCATTGCTTTATCGGCAGCTTCTTTAGAAATAGGAATACTGTTTGCGTCTTGAGTATTACCTGATGTGTTTACTGAAATATATCCACCAGCTTGTTGAATACGTTCAAAAGAACTTCTATCAACAACTAAATCTTTTATTACAGGAAAAGCAGCGGCTCTAAATGGTTCAATAGTAATTGTATCACCATCTTTAAACATACGCATGTGTAATTGACACGTAGTTACACCTCTATCAGGCCCATGAGCTTCACCATTAATATACATAGAACACATACCGCAAATTCCTTCACGACAATCATGATCAAATGCAACAGGTTCATCACCTTTATTAATTATTTGCTCGTTAAGTACATCCATCATTTCTAAGAAAGACATATGCTCAGAGATGTCGGTTACTTGGTAATCGACCATCTTTCCTTTATCACTTGCGTTTTTTTGACGCCAAATTTTAAGTGTTAAATTCATAATATCTTCTTATTTGTATGAACGTTGTTTTAATTCAATATCGTTAAACTCTAATTCTTCTTTGTGTAAAACTGCATTAGCAGGCTCACCTTTGTACTCCCATGCAGCTACGTAAGCAAAATCTTTATCGTTACGTTTAGCTTCACCTTTTTGTAACCCGTCTAATTCAACAGATTCTTCTCTAAAGTGACCTCCACATGATTCATTTCTATTTAAAGCATCTTTGGCAAATAATTCACCTAATTCAAGGAAATCTGCTACACGACCTGCTTTTTCTAATTCAGGATTCATTTCATTCGAACTACCAGGAACTGTTACATTTTTCCAGAAATCTTCACGTAATGCTTTAATTTCAGCCATAGCTTCAATTAAACCTTTTTCGTTACGAGACATTCCACATTTTTCCCACATAATTTTCCCTAATTTCTTGTGGTAATAATCTACAGAATGTTGTCCTTTATTATTTACAAAGAAATTGATACGTTCTGTAACATCTTTTTCAGCTTGATCAAACTCTTTGGTATCAGTAGAAATTTTTCCTGTTCTAATATCTTTAGATAAATAATCTCCAATGGTATAAGGCAATACGAAATAACCATCTGCTAAACCTTGCATTAATGCAGAAGCTCCTAAACGGTTGGCACCGTGATCAGAGAAATTTGCTTCTCCGATACAGTACAATCCATCAACAGTAGTCATTAAGTTATAATCAACCCAAACACCACCCATTGTATAGTGAGTTGCAGGATAAATCATCATTGGTGTTTTGTAAGGGTCTTCATCTACAATTTTTTCATACATTTGAAATAAGTTACCATATTTTGCTTCTACGATAGCTTGCCCTAATTCATATACTTTTGCTTCTGAAGGGTTTGTTATGTTATGAATTTTTGCTTGTTCTTTACCGTAACGATTAATGGCAGATTTAAAATCTAAATACACTGCTTCACCAGTAGCATTTACACCATAACCGGCATCACAACGCTCTTTTGCTGCACGAGAGGCAACATCACGTGGTACTAAGTTACCAAAGGCAGGATATCTTCTTTCTAAATAGTAATCTCTTTCGTTTTCAGATAAATCAGTAGGTTTTTTACGGCCTTCTCTAATTGCTTTTACATCATCTAAATTTTTTGGTACCCAAATACGACCATCGTTACGTAATGATTCTGACATTAACGTTAACTTTGATTGATAATCACCTGAACGAGGAATACAAGTAGGGTGAATTTGTGTATAACAAGGATTTGCAAAAAATGCTCCTTTTTTATGGATTTTCCAAGCTGCAGTAGCATTAGAACCCATTGCATTTGTCGATAAGAAATATACATTTCCGTATCCACCAGTAGCAATTACAACAGCATGTGCTGAATGACGCTCAATTTCACCAGTAACTAAGTTACGAGCGATAATTCCACGGGCTTTTCCATCAACTTTAACAACGTCTAACATTTCATGACGATTGAACATTTCAATCTTACCACGAGCAATTTGACGGTTCATTGCAGAATAAGCACCTAATAATAATTGTTGTCCTGTTTGTCCTTTAGCATAAAAAGTACGAGATACTAATACACCACCAAACGAACGGTTATCTAACAAACCACCATAATCACGAGCAAAAGGAACTCCTTGTGCCACACATTGATCAATAATATTTGCAGAAACTTCAGCTAAACGATATACGTTAGCTTCACGAGAACGGTAATCTCCACCCTTTACAGTATCATAAAATAATCTGTAAAAAGAATCTCCATCACCTTGATAATTTTTTGCTGCATTAATTCCACCTTGTGCTGCAATTGAATGCGCTCTACGAGGAGAATCTTGATAAGCAAATGCTTTTACGTTGTATCCTAATTCAGCTAAAGTTGCTGAAGCAGAACCACCCGCTAATCCAGTACCTACAACAATAACGTCAATATTACGTTTGTTTGCCGGATTTACTAAATCGATATGATTTTTATAATCTGTCCATTTATCTTTTAATGGACCTTTTGGAATTTTTGAATCTAAAGCCATACTAGTTTCGTATTAATGATTGAAGTAATGAAATAATGCAATGATGATAAACCCAACAGGAATACCAATTGCATACACTTTACAAAATGTTTTCAATCCTTTAGTGTATTTGTTGTTTGCTCCAACCGATTGGAATGCTGAAGTAAACCCGTGTAATAAGTGTAATGCTAAAAATACAAAAGCTACGATATACGCCACAACTCTAAGTGGATTTACGAATTTTTCTTGTAACTCATGAAAGTATCGAGTAGGATCTTCTGGCAACATAGCAATATACTTATGATTAATTTCTGGAAACCAAAAATCAATAAAGTGTAATACTACGAATGCTAAAATAGCCGCTCCAGACCATATCATGTTTCTACTCATCCAAGTAGAATTTGCGCCTCCGTTGTTTTTTGCATAACTTACATTACGTGCACTGTTGTTTTTTACTTCTAAGACGAACCCCATTACAAAATGAAAAACTACACCAAAAATTAGGACCGGTTGCATAACATATTGAATTAACGGGTTAGTTCCCATAAAATGAGATAACTTGTTAAATGTTGCTCCGTTGTCAGGAAAAATTGAGGTGATGTTTATTACAAAATGTTGTAGTAAGAAGAACATCAAGAAGAACGCCGAAAGTGCCATGGCAAATTTTCTTCCAATAGAAGATTTTAATAATCCCATTATTTTGTTTGTTTATATATATATAATAAACAAATTTAAGAGCTACAGGCTACTTGTACAAACTTTACGAATTTTTTTATCAAATATTTAGAATGGGTTTAAATAGGGGGTGTGTAAAGTTTATTTTAACACTGTATTTATTTCGTTTTTTTAATTTTATACATTTTTTTTAAAATTAATAACATTCAGTTAAAACCACTTTTTCTTTTTGAAAAATAAAAGCATACTTATTGCAATAAGTATCATAATAAACCACATTATAAAATAACTGTATTTGTAAGATAGTTCTGGTATATATTCAAAATTAGTACCGTAAATACCTGCTATAAATGTTAGAGGGATAAATATTACAGAAAAAACGGTTAAAAATTTCATAATATCATTTAACTTACTAGTAATGGTTGTATGATATATATTAAGATGATCTGATAATATTTCTCGATAACTATCAGAAGCATCATTGGCTTGGCTTATATTATCTTCTAATTCTTTAAAATGTACATAGGTGTTTTCTGTAATAAAATCAGAGTCTGTTTTTGCTAATGAAAAAATCATTTCTTTTGCTGGTTTTATACTTTTTCTTAAAAAATTCAACTCTCGTTTGTAATTATTAATTTCATTAATAATATTTTTATTAGGGTTTAATAAAAGATTTTCTTCAATAGTTTCAATTTTATCACCTAAAATGCTAATTACATACAAATAATTGTCAACAACAATATCTAATAAAGCAAATGTTAAATAATCAGTTCCACCTGTGCGCACTCTTTTTTTCTGCTTTCTTATACGTTCTCTAACAGGTTCAAATACATCACCTTTTTGTTCCTGAAATGAAATTAACATTGTTTTTGTAAGAATTAAGCTTAAATTTTCAACAACTATTTTGTTGCTTTTTTCACTTAACATTAGCATTTTAATGGTTATAAGTGTGCAGTTATCGTATTCTATAACCCTTGGTCTAGCATCAGTATTTAAAACCTCTGCTATAACTAAAGTATCTAGGTTAAATGCAGTGCTAATTTCTTTCATAACACTTGTGTTATGAAGCCCGTCTACATTTAGCCAAGTTACAGTATCTTTATATTGAAGCTGACTAATTTCTTGTATTGTTTTTGTACTGTCTTCAGTTAAATTTTGAGCATCAAAATCAATGACTCTTAGTAAAATTTTATTTGTTTTTTTCTCTCCTCTAAAAATCAATTCATCGGGTGAAAGTCCAATATCTTGCTTCTTTTTTTTTATGTATCGTGTCATATTTTTTTGAACATAAGCTTTTTTTGACTAAAATTATTCAAAGTTATAAGAAATCATATTAAATGAATTCTTTTTTTGGTTAAAAAAGTAGTTTTTTAATTTATATCATCTCCTTTTATAATTAGATGCGACTAAACATTTATTATTTTTCCATTTTCCTTTTAAAGATTCTAGAGAAATAGGAGTATTATTGCAGGTTAAAAAAGTTCCATTAGTAGTTTTTTTAATTATTTTTAATTTACCTGTGTAAATGGCTTTTATAACTTTATGAATTAATGTTTTTTTTGAAGTTATATTTCTTTTTTTAGAAAGTGATACTCCTATTTTGTTATTAAATAAATCCATTGTAGAGGCTATTTTATCGGGTATAACCCCATCTTCTAACTTACGATTTTTATAGGTTTTATAGTTTTCTTTTTCATGTGCTTTTCCTAAAGAAATTGCTGCGTTTTTTCCTATTTCTTCATGTAAGCGAGCCATCCAAAAAGCATGTCGAAAGGCGTCAACTTGCCCACCTGAAGCATCACCATCTAATAATGGTAGCTTTTTAATAGAATCGGCTACTTGGTATGCCTCGGTTGAAATTTGTAATGCTTTTTTAGCTTTAAAAGGATGTAAAATTACCCATATTTTTTTGGGAGTTGAAAGGGTTTTAAACTTCTTCCAATTAGATTGTGAGAATGAAAAAAGGCTAATAAATAATAAACTAATATTTAAGTATTTTTTAATCAAAGCAATATTTTTTAGTTCAAATATAATGTTGTTTTATTTGTTTTCGGTATTTTTTATTAGGTGCGATTTTTAAGTTAAAAGCAAATAAAACCGTACAATTAAGTACGGTTTTATTTAGGCCTGTTATTATATTTAGGGGGATTAGCACTGGGGGGATGCTATTATTAATAACGTTACAAATATATATGGTTTTTTAGTATTAAAAGCTTTGTGTAGGTTAACAAAAGATATAACTTTTGTTAGCTCAGTTTAAACTCAATGCTTCATTTTTAATACTTTTTTTAAAAGTAATTTACAATCTTTTTTTATGCTTTAGTTTTCAGTGTTTTGTAATAAAGAAACATTTTTTTTAATATAAGTCTTAAAGTAAAATGTTTTATTTATTGTTTTTATAGTGTTATGTTTTCTTTTTATTTTAATTGTTACTTTTTTAATAGGTTCGCTTTTTATATAATATTTTAGTTATTGAAAGAAATAAAAAAAGCTTTCGTAAATAACGAAAGCTTTTTTAGAAATTGCAAAAATTTACTTATTCATAATTTGTTTATCAATCAAAACAAAAAGTGTTGTAGTTATACTTGAATCTATCAAGTTAAAAAAGTATTTCAAAAAGAACTAAAATATTTAGCCCTGATTGAAGCATTTGTTTGAGCTCCTTTTTTTTTCAAAAAAAGAGCGAGTGCGTAAAGCGGGAAGTAGCTCCAAATAAATTTTTTATAAGTAGAAATAATCATGTTATTTTCTGTGTCTTTTTGGAGTATTTTCACTGTTGTTATTAGCGGTTCTAGATGAATTACTAGAACGTTGTTTTTTAGGTTTTTTAGCTCCTTCAGCAGCGCCTCTATGGGTAGCGCCAACACCTTTTTTCTTTGTGCTTCCTGATTTTTTCTTTTGGGTAGCAGCTCTTTTAGGTCCCGCAGTATCGGTAGGCTCATAGCCTATAATAACTTCGGTTTTTAATTTTTGCTTTAATATTTTTTCTATTTCTTTTTGATATTCAGTTTCTTCGCTACAAACTAACGATAGTGCTTCTCCTTTTGCACCAGCTCTACCAGTTCTACCAATTCGGTGAACATAATCTTCAGGTACGTTTGGTAATTCAAAGTTTATAACATGTGGTAATAACGGAATATCAATACCACGGGCAGCAATATCAGTAGCTACTAATACTCTGTTGGTATTGTTTTTAAAATTGGCTAATGCCTTTGTTCGAGCACCCTGACTTTTATTTCCGTGAATTGCCGCAGCAGAAATACCTGCTTTAAGTAATTTTTCGGTTAATTTATTAGCCCCATGTTTTGTTCTTGTAAATATTAAAACTTGACTCCAGTTACCTTCTTTTATTAAATTGATAACAATTTCTGTTTTTTGTGCTTTATTAACGGAGTATGCTTTTTGCGAAACTTTATCAGCCGTTGAATTTTGTGGTGCTGCTTCTACAGAAATAGGATTGTTTAAAATTCCTTCAGCTAATTTTTTAATATCTTTTGAAAATGTTGCAGAAAACATCAAATTTTGACGTTTTACGGGCATAAAGCTAATAATTTTGTTAATATCTCTAACAAACCCCATGTCTAGCATTCTATCTGCCTCATCTAAAATAAGTACCTCAATTCTTTTAAACGATACTGCTTTTTGATCGTGTAAGTCTAATAATCTACCAGGAGTAGCTACTAATATATCAACACCTTGACGCAACGTTTTTATTTGGCTTGCGGCTTTTACCCCTCCAAAAACTACAGTCGATCGTATGTCTAAATACGTACTATATTCTCTTACATTATCGTAAACTTGTGCAGCAAGTTCTCTTGTAGGTGTTAACACCAATGCTCTTAATGGTCTATATTTAGGGTGTTTTGTGTCTGCTAATCGTTGTAAAACTGGCAATGTAAAACCAGCAGTTTTTCCGGTACCTGTTTGTGCTGATGCTAATACATCTTTACCTTCTAAAATTAAAGGTATTGCTTTTGCTTGAATAGGTGATGGAGTGTCGTATCCTTTTTCTTTGACAGCTTTTAATAAAGCGTCAGATAATCCTAAAGATTTAAATGTCATATATGTTATTTAAGAAATACTCTAAAATAAGCACTTCTATGAAGTTGCAAAGGTACTGCAATTTATTAACAAGGTGTTTTTTACTAATTTTAACTAACTTCTTGCGGTTAAAAAGCATTGAAATTTAAAAATATACAGCCAATTATTTAGGTAAAATAATTAGAAGCTATTTCCCGCTTTCGGCACTCGCTTCTTGCTAAAAAAAAGCAAGAGAGCTCAAACAATGCTTTAATCGGGGCTAGGCCTTTTAATACGTTTTTTTGTTGCTTTAAAGGTTTGTCATTCTTTTAAATAAAACAATACAATAAAACCTACTTATAGTAAGCCTTTATTTTTTTGAAGTTTAGTGTATATAACATCCTCTAAAAATTTAATAATTGATTTACCAATATTATGTTTCGTGTAAGTTTCTATTCCTTGTAAACCTGGAGCTGAATTTACTTCTATTAATAATGAACCTCTTTTAGAGCGAATTAAATCAACTCCTGCAACAGGCAAGTTTAAACAATGTGCCGCTTTTATAGCTATTGCTGTTTCTTGTTCAGATAAATCAATTTTAAAACCACGGCCTCCTTGATGAATGTTAGACCTAAAATCATTTTTAGCCCCCTTTCTTTTCATTGACGAAACAACGGTATTACCAACAACAAAAGCTCTTACATCTTCACTATTACTTTCATGTATAAATTCTTGCAACAAAATATTAGTATTTGTACTATAAAGAGTATCAATAATTGATTTTGCAGACTTATTACTGTCGGCCAAAATAACACCAGCACCATGCGTACCTTCTTGTAGCTTTATTATAATAGGTGCGCCACCTAATAAGGCTATTTGTTCATCAATATTTTCAGGACTTACCGAAAATAAAGTATCAGGAATAGGAATGTTTTTTTTGTTTACAATTTGTAAGGTAGTAGCCTTATTTTGCGATTGCAAAATTCCTAAATAACTAGCCGTACTATAAGTGCCATTAAGTTCAAACTCTTTAACAATAGCCGCTCCATGACGCGTAGCAGAAGCGCCAATTCTGGGTATAATTACATCAGGAATATTAATAATGTTTTTGCCCTTGTAAATTATTTCTGACTTTCCGTTTTTTAATTTTATAACACATTTTAAATGGTTAATTACGCTAACACTATGTCCGCGACGAGTAGCCTCTTTATACACTCTTTGAGTAGAATATATTTGATCGCTAACAGAAAGAATAAAAATAGTCATAATTTAAGGTATTCAGAGTGTACAAAGCTACTGTTTTTTTAAGTCAGTAAAATACTTTTAAAAATACAATTACTTATTAATAATAAAAAAATAACGTAATATTTAATACTAAATAACAAATACTTGAAGTAAAGTAAAATGAGTATTTTTGTACTTATAAATTCAATAAAATATACTTTGGGAATTATACGTGTAAACAACATTCGATTATTTACAAATCACGGATGTTTAGAAGAAGAAGCTAAAATAGGCTCAGAATATAGAGTAGATATAGAGGTAAAGGCTAATTTACAAAAATCAGCAAAAACAGATGAACTAGTTGATACTGTAGATTATGTTCACTTAAACCACATTGTAAAACAAGAAATGGCAATTCGCTCTAAATTATTAGAACACGTTGCAAAACGTATTTTAAATAGAGTATTTAAAGAAATACAACTTGTTGATGAAGCTGAAATTAGTGTTGCAAAAATTAATCCACCCATCGGTGGAAATGTAGCAGAAGTAGTAATTATTTTAAAAGAAGTACGTAAAAGTTAAAAAAAGCTTGCAATAAAAAATAAAAAGTGTAAATTTGCAGTCCTAATAAACAAAAGGTGTCTTGGCCGAGTGGCTAGGCAATGGTTTGCAAAACCATGTACAGCGGTTCGAATCCGCTAGACACCTCAAAAAAAGCGTATCTATTTTAGATACGCTTTTTTGTTTTCCTTAACAAAAAGTTTCACTAAAATTCTGCATCTTTGTAGTTATGCGAATTTATTCAATAGAAACAGGCAATTTTAAGTTAGACGGTGGTGCTATGTTTGGTGTAGTACCCAAAACAATTTGGCAAAAAACCAATCCGGCCGATGATAAAAACATGATTTCAATGAGCATGCGTTGTATGCTTATTGAAGATGGAGATCGATTAACTTTAATTGATACTGGAATTGGAAATAAACAATCAGATAAATTTTTCGGATACTATTACTTATACGGAGATTTTTCTTTAGACCTTTCATTAGCAAAACATGGTTTTCATAGAGATGATATTACCGATGTTTTTTTAACACATTTGCATTTTGATCATTGTGGAGGGGCAGTTCAGTGGAATAAAAATAAAACAGGCTACGAACCAGCGTTTAAAAACGCTCGTTTTTGGAGTAATCAACGTCATTGGGATTGGGCAATTAAGCCTAATGCACGAGAAAAAGGTTCTTTTTTACAAGAAAATATTTTACCCTTACAACAAAGCGGACAACTTAATTTTTTACATTTAAATGCTAAAGATTATGTAGGTTTTGAAGTGCTGTTTAAAGATGGTCATACAGAGAAACAAATGTTACCAAAAATTAAATACCAAGGTAAAACTGTTGTTTTTATGGCAGATTTGTTGCCAACTGTAGGTCACATACCCTTGCCTTATGTTATGGGTTATGACACCCGGCCGTTATTAACGCTAAAAGAAAAAGAAGTTTTTTTAAATGAGGCTGCAGACAATGAATTTTATTTATTTTTAGAGCACGATGCCCATAACGAATTAATTACCGTAAAACATACCGAAAAAGGTGTGCGTTTAAAAGAAAGTTATAATTTTACAGATATATTTAATTAAGATAGAGATTATGAGAGTTTTGAAGCCCGTATTTTACTCAGCAATTGCAATAACTACTTTAGTAGGTTGTTCGTCAATAAGTAAAACAACAGTACCTGCAGGAAGTAATACTGTGATTAATATTTCAGCAAAAAAAGCTGAACTAACAACGTATGAAAAAGATAATTGGCAACATTTAGATTTAGCTACAGATACCATTCCTGGAATGAGTGTGAATAAAGCATACAGTTTTTTAAAAGGTAAAAAAAGTAATACCGTTATAGTTGCAGTTGTAGATACAGGTACTGATTTTAAACATGAAGACTTGGTTGATGTTGCTTGGGTAAACACGAAAGAAATTTCAGGTAATGGAATTGATGATGATAAAAATGGGTATGTTGATGATATTCATGGCTGGAACTTTTTAGGAAAGTCATATAAAGAACATTTAGAGTACGAACGTATTTTAATGAATCCGTCAATTACTGACGCTGCTACTGTAGCTGAGGTAAAAGAACTTCAAAAAACAAAGGTTGAACAAGCTAAAAAAACAAAAGATCGTTATGGTAAGTTAGTTATAGCTTGTGGAGAGTCTCACAAGGCACTCGTAAAATATTTTGCAAAACCAAACTATACTAAAAATGAGGTTGCTGCTATTAATACTACTGATGAAGTGTTAACTAACGCAAAAGAACTTGCAACTAATATGCTAGGCTATTTTGCAGATTTTAAAGAAGCAAAAGAGTATTTTGAAAAAGGAATTATAAAGGCACAAGGTGTAATTGAAGGTAATAATTTAAAAACAGATTACCGTACTGTTGTAGGAGACAATCCTTACGATATTAATGATAAGCCTGGTTATGGAGATGCAAACACTGGGCATTCTGAAAAAAATGAGTATCATGGATCTCATGTAACCGGTATTATTGGAGCTACACGTAATAATAATAAAGGAATGGATGGTGTTGCAGATAATGTAAAAATGATGGCAGTACGTTCGGTATCTAATGGAGACGAGTATGATAAAGATGTTGCTTTAGGTATTCGTTATGCAGTAGATAATGGTGCAAAAATTATAAACACAAGTTTTGGTAAAGATTTTTCGCCAAATAAAGAATGGGTTTATGACGCTATTAAATACGCAGCTAAAAAAGATGTATTAATTGTAAATGCAGCCGGTAATGATGGTAAAAACATTGATATTGAAAAAACATTTCCAAATGATGCGCCAGATTTAGTCAATGAAATAGCTGATAATGTATTAACATTAGGCGCTATGAGTTCAAACTTTAATGAAAATTTACCTGCAAGTTTTTCTAACTATGGTAAAAAGAATGTTGATGTTTTTGCTCCTGGAGTTAAAGTTAATTCAACAACACCAGATAATAATTATAAAAGAGTTAGTGGAACTTCAATGGCAGCACCTTCTGCAGCAGGGGTAGCAGCATTAGTACGTTCATATTATCCGCAATTATCTGCTAGTCAGGTAAAACATATTTTAATGAACTCTGGTACTAAAATTAATTTTGAAGTTGTTAAGCCTGGTTCTCAAACTAGAGAAAATCCTGCAGGAAATTTAGTTCCTTTTGCTGATTTATCAGTTTCAGGACGTGTTGTAAATGCATATAATGCCGTTAAAATGGCAGACAGAATGGTGAACGGAAGAAAATAAAAAATAATACAGTTTAAAAAAGAGCATTATTTTGATGCTCTTTTTTTGTTTTAAAATTACCTATGCAACTAGCGTTTGATAAACAAAAGCAACAACTAACTATTAATGATGATGTGCCTACTAATTCGTGGTTAATTATCGTGTTAATGCTAGTTAATGCGCTTAATATGAGTGTTCAGTTATTTTACATGAGTTATGATAAAAATGAATTATTATTTGTTTTTATGATGCTTTTAGCAGCAGTATCTGCTATTGCTGTAATTTTTTACCTGTTAAAAAGATCTTGGAAAAAAACATATCAACTTACTAAAATAAAAGGTTTAGAAGTTAAAAAAACCTTTGGACGAGAACGTGTTTATTTAAAATTATTCAACGGAAAAAAAAGAAGTTTCTCAATTTTGAAAAATGAAAACGAGTTAAATAATTTAAAAAATACGCTTACAGCTATAGGTGTTAAATCAATTTAATATGAAAAAAATAATTTTAGGATTTTCATTATTGTCAATGATTTCTTGTGCCTCTACAAGCGCAATAAATAATAATGTAAAAAGTTCAATAAATAAAATAGTAAATACACCTATAAATCAAAATTATTGGCAACAACATGTAGATTATACGATGGATATTGATATAGACGTTAAAACATATCAGTATAAAGGAAATCAAAGGCTGGTGTATACTAATAACTCACCAGATGAATTAAATAAAGTGTTTTATCATTTATATTTCAATGCGTTTCAACCAAATTCTCAAATGGATGTGCGTTCAAGGAATATTAAAGATCCAGATGCAAGAGTGGGAGATAGAATTAGTAAATTATCGCCATCAGAAATTGGTTATATCAAAGTAAATTCTTTAAAACAAAACGGAACAATAGTAAAACACGAAACTGTTGGAACTATTTTAGAGGTTACTTTAAATAAAGCAATTGAGCCAGGAGAAAGCGTTACTTTTGATATGATTTTTGATGCACAAGTGCCAAATCAAATTCGTCGCTCTGGAAGAAATAATAAAGAAGGAGTGGCATTATCTATGGCACAATGGTACCCTAAAATGGCTGAATACGATTTTGAAGGTTGGCATACACCTCCGTATTTAGGACGTGAATTTCATGGTGTTTGGGGTAATTTTGATGTAACGCTTCATATTGATAAAAATTATACCGTTGGAGGAACTGGATATCTTCAAAATCCGCAGGAAGTAGGGCATGGATATGAAAATAAAAAAGATGCTTTAAAAATTCCTTCAGGACAAAAATTAACATGGAAATTTACAGCACCAAACGTACACGATTTTACTTGGGCAGCCGATCCTGAATATAAACACGATATCTTGACTATGGAAAATGGTATCGATTTGCACTTTTTATACAAAAAAACATTAGATAAAAAATATCTGAAAAATTGGAAAAAATTACAGCCTAAAACTGCTGAATTAATGACCTATTTTAGTGAAAATATTGGGCAATATCCATATAAACAATATTCCGTAATTCAAGGTGGTGATGGTGGAATGGAATACGCAATGAGTACTTTAATTACAGGAAAACGTAACTGGGGAAGCTTATTTGGTGTTACAGCGCATGAATTAGCGCATACTTGGTTTCAGTTTTTATTAGCATCTAATGAAACTAAACATTCTTGGATGGATGAAGGTTTTACAACCTATATTTCTAACAAAGCCGAAAATGTTATTTCTGGTAAAAATGATGAAAATCCACACGCTGGTTCTTACAGATATTATAATTATGTGGTAGAGAATAATTTAGAAGAATCTCTTTCTACACACGCCGACCGCTATCATACAAATATGGCATACGGAATGGGAAGTTATTCAAAAGGAAATATATTTTTAACACAGTTAGAATATATTATTGGTGAAGAAAATACCGCAAAGACATTAAAAAAGTATTTTACTGATTTTTCTTTTAAACATCCAACGCCAAACGATATCAAAAGAACGGCTGAGAAAGTTTCAGGAATTCAATTAGATTGGTTTTTAAATGAATGGACGCAAACTACACATACTATAGATTACGGTGTAAAAGCAGTAAGCGGAAAAGAAATTACTTTAGAAAGAATTGGAAGAATGCCAATGCCTATTGATGTTGAGGTAGTATATACCGATGGTTCAAAAGAATTATTTAACATTCCTTTACAAATGATGCGTGGTGAAAAACCAACCAAGGCAACTATTATCAAAGATTGGACATTTGCACATCCAACCTATAGTTTTACTGCCTCTAAAACAGTGGAATCAGTACAAATTGACCCATCAAAATTAATGGCAGATATTAATTTAGAAAATAATTCTTACGGTAAATAAAAAAGGCAAACAAAATAATTTTAAGAAAAGCGAAAATTCTATATAGAATTTTCGCTTTTCTATTTTTATGATAAAATTTTCTTCAACAATTTTCCGTAATTTTGTAATTCAATTTCAACAGAAGATGTCAGAAGAAAAAAAATCATTGAATTTTTTAGAACAAATTATTGAAGAGGATTTAGCAAACGGAATGCCTAAAGAAAATTTACGTTTTCGTTTTCCTCCAGAACCTAATGGATATTTACATATCGGACATACAAAAGCTATCGGAATTAGTTTCGGTTTAGGGCAGAAATATAATGCTCCTGTAAACTTGCGTTTTGACGATACAAATCCTGCCAAAGAAGAGCAAGAATATGTAGATGCCATTAAAAAAGATGTTACTTGGTTAGGGTATAAATGGGATAAGGAATTATATTCTTCTGATTATTTTCAACAATTATACGATTGGGCTGTTTTATTGATAAAAGACGGAAAAGCCTATGTCGATAGTCAATCTTCTGAAGAAATGCGTATTCAAAAAGGTACACCAACATCTGTAGGAACCAATAGTCCTTTTAGAAATAGAAGTGTTGAAGAAAACTTAAACTTGTTTAGTAGAATGAAAGCAGGTGAGTTTGAAGAAGGAACTTACGTTTTACGAGCAAAAATTGATATGGCATCGCCAAACATGTTATTACGTGATCCTTTAATGTATCGTATATTAAAGAAAACACATCACCGTACAGGAAATGATTGGGTTATTTACCCGATGTATGATTGGACACATGGAGAAAGTGATTATTTAGAGCAAATATCACACTCATTATGTTCGTTAGAGTTTAAACCTCATAGAGAATTATATAACTGGTTTCGTGACAATGTGTACGAATATAGTAAATCAGAATTTCCAAATGCACCAAAACAACGCGAGTTTTCTCGTTTAAACTTAAGCTATACTATTATGAGTAAGCGAAAGTTATTAACTTTGGTAGAAAATGGAATTGTAAACGGATGGGATGACCCTAGAATGCCAACAATTTCTGGATTAAGAAGGCGTGGTTATACACCAGCTTCAATTCGTAATTTTATTGAAACTGTAGGGGTTTCTAAAAGAGAAAATATTATTGATGTTTCTTTATTAGAATTCAAAATCCGTGAAGATTTAAATAAAACGGCTAATAGAGTTATGGGGGTTTTAGACCCTGTAAAAGTAATTATTGATAATTATCCGGAAGATAAAGAAGAAATCCTTATCACTGAAAATAATCCAGAAGATGAAAATTCAGGAACAAGAATTATTCCTTTTTCAAGAGAAATTTATATAGAACGCGAAGATTTTAGAGAAGAAGCAAATAAAAAATTTTTCCGATTAAAATTAGGAAAAGAAGTACGTTTAAAAAGTGCTTATTTTATAACAGCAACTAGTTGTGAAAAAGATGAAAATGGCAAAATAACAGTAATTCACTGTACATATGATCCATTAACAAAATCAGGTAGTAATACCGAAGAAAGCAAGCGTAAAGTAAAAGGAACTTTACACTGGGTTTCTGTAAAACATGCTGTAAAAGCTGAAGTTAGAGCTTATGATAGATTGTTTTTACATGAGGCACCAGATGCACATAAAGATAAAGATTTTATGGAATTTGTAAACCCTAATTCTTTAGAAAAAATTACAGCTTTTGTAGAGCCAAGTTTACAAACAGCAAAAATTGGTGAGCAATTTCAGTTTCAACGTTTAGGGTATTTTAATGTTGATGATGATTCTACTGCAGAAAATTTAGTATTTAATAAAACCGTTGGATTAAGAGATAATTGGGCAAAAGTAAATTAAAACTACATATTTTTATTTTAACTTCAACACCTTATAATTTACTGAATTATAAGGTGTTTTTTTATGCTAAAAATCCATTTTCCATTTTCGCTAGAATATGTATCTTTACTGATTAAGAAAAGTTGTGGTAAAAAATACCTGGCTGAAAATCAATAATAAAAAAGTGTTTTTTGATACTGGGGTTATTCAGGTTTAAAAAACACTTCTAAAATATACTATTTTATGAGTTGTAACAGTTGTTCAACGAGCAAAGACGGAGTACCAAATGGATGTAAAAGCAATGGAAATTGTGCTAGTGGTACTTGTGGAAGTGGCAATAAATTGGCAGT
Organism: Tenacibaculum aestuariivivum; assembly: GCF_964507685.1. GTDB lineage: Bacteria > Bacteroidota > Bacteroidia > Flavobacteriales > Flavobacteriaceae > Polaribacter > Polaribacter aestuariivivum. The sequence goes on along the minus strand of NZ_OZ208414.1, from coordinate 1,512,415 downwards.
TTTTGACTGGTTATCAAATATGACTTTGCCTACAGGCGAAGCACCTTTTAATATTTATGAAGTTCGATTTAAAAACGGACGAAAACATTTTTTTAAGAATACCGAAAAATTAACCATTTCTATGGGTGATGTGGTAGCAGTTGAAGGATTATCTGGTCATGATATTGGTATTGTGTCTTTAGCAGGAGAACTTGTAAAAGTTCAAATGAAAAAACGTAAAGTTACTGCTGATAGTGAAGATGTAAAGAAAATTTACAGAAAAGCATCTCAAAAAGATATTGATATATGGCATGCTGCCAGAGATAGAGAGCAGGAAACACAACGAAAAGGACGGGAAATAATTAGTCGTTTAGCATTAAAAATGAAACTTTCAGATGTAGAGTATCAAGGAGATGGCACAAAAGCTACTTTTTATTATACAGCAGATGAACGTGTTGATTTTCGTCAGTTAATTAGAGATTTAGCAGGTACTTTTTCAATTCGTGTAGAAATGAGACAGGTAGGTATGCGTCAAGAAGCAGCACGTTTAGGAGGTGTTGGTTCATGTGGTAGAGAGCTATGTTGTTCTACCTGGTTAACTGATTTTAGAAAAGTAAACACGGCAGCAGCTAGGTATCAGCAATTATCGCTAAATCCTTTAAAATTAGCAGGTCAATGTGGTAAATTAAAATGCTGTTTAAATTTTGAGCTAGACACTTATTTAGATGCATTACAAAGCTTTCCGAAGCAAGATAAAATACTTAAAACAGAAAAAGGAGACGCTATTTTTGTTAAGATGGATATCTTTAAAAAAATGCTTTGGTATACTTATAAAGAAGAAAGTTTTAAGTGGTTTAGGTTATCGTTAGAACAAGTTCAAGAAATTATTGAATTGAACAAAAACGATGAACTTGCTTTACCGTTAGAGGAGTACGAATTAGAAATAACTATTGAGCCTACTGTTGATTTTGAAAATGTTGTAGGTCAAGATAGTTTAACTCGTTTTGATACTCCTAAAAAATCTCGTAATAACGCTAGAAGAAAATCAAGAAAGACGGTTAATAAAAAAGAAACTAGTCAACCTGTTAAACAGCAACCAAACAAAAGACCTCAAAGAACTGTTACAGCAAAGAAAGAAATTGGTCAACCTAATAAAAGACCTCAAAGAGTACCTGCTACAAGGAAAGAAGGAGAACATTCTGTTAAAAAACAACCTAATAAAAGACCTCAAAGAGTACCTGCGGCAAGGAAAGAAGGAGAACATTCTGTTAAACAGCAACCAAACAAAAGACCTCAAAGAACTGTCACAGCAAAGAAAGAAATTATAGGTGAGCCGACTAAACAACAACCTAATAAAAAAAATCAAAGAGTACCTGTTACAAGGAAAGAAGTAGGTCAACCAAATAAAAGAGTTCTAGGAAAACTACCAAAGGAAGCAGTAAATAAAAAAGTAGCTACAAGTAAACCTAAATCAGCTGAACAAAATGAGAAACCTGTTTCGGGAGAACAAAAAAATAAAAACTCAAATCAAAGAAGAAAAAAACCAAGCGATAAAAACGATAGAAACAATGAAAAAGAGTAGTATCTTTTTACTCATTCTTTTTACAATCATATCTTGTGATTCTAAGAGGGTTTATGATTCATACCTTACCTTACCAGAAAGTTCTTGGAATAAGAAAAATGAAGTGGTATTTAATTTTCAAGTTAAAGATTCAATAAACAAAAAAAACCTGTTTATAAATCTTAGAAACAATGAAGATTATAATTATAGTAATTTGTTTTTAATAACTCAAATGAGTTTTCCTGATGGAAATGTAATTATTGATACTTTAGAGTATGATATGACTGATGTAACAGGTAAATTTTTAGGAAAAGGAATAGCGAGTATTAAAGAAAATAAGCTATTTTATAAAGAAAATATAATATTTCCAAATATAGGAGAGTATAAATTTAAAGTAAAACAAGCCATGAGAAAAAATGGTGAAATAGAAGGTATAGAAGAGCTTGTGGGTATCTCTCAAGTAGGATTTAGAATTGAAAAATTACAATAATGACAGAAAATAAAACGACTAATTACAGTACATATATCAAATGGTTTTGGGGTATACTATTAGGTGGTTTCCTTTTTGTGAGCTTATTATTTTTATTAGCATCTTGGGGTATTTTTGGAACCTTACCGTCTTTTGAAGAATTAGAAAATCCTAAAAGTGATTTAGCTACAGAGGTTATTTCTTCAGATGGAAAAACATTAGGAAAATATTATGTAAAAGCTAATAGAACACCAATTCAATATAAAGATTTACCACAAAATTTAATCAAAGCATTAGTAGCCACTGAAGATGAACGTTTTTACGAACATTCAGGTATTGATTTTAGAGGAACAGCCCGAGCAGTTGCTAATTTAGGAAGAAAAGGAGGAGCTAGTACTATTACCCAACAATTGGCTAAAAATTTATTTAATAAAGGAGGTGCTAGTAATATTTTTAAACGTTTATCTCAAAAATTAAAAGAATGGGTGGTTGCTATAAAGTTAGAGCGCCAATACACTAAGGAAGAAATTGTAACCATGTATTTAAATACACAAGGCTTTCTTTTTAATGCAACAGGTATTCGTTCAGCAACACGTATTTATTTTGGTAAAGAACCTAAAGAATTAGATATACAAGAAGCTGCTATTTTAGTAGCTATGTTAAAAAATCCACGACAATATAATCCGCATAGAGAGCGTTCAAAAAATAAATCTCTACAACGTAGAAATGTAGTGTTTGCTCAAATGGCAAAAAATGATATTATAACACTACAAGAAAAAGATTCATTACAAAAATTACCTTTAAAAATAAACTTTACACCAGAAAGTCATAGTGATGGTTTAGCAACCTATTTTAGAGAAAATTTAAAGCAGCGATTAAAAATTTGGGCAAAAGAAAACCCTAAAGCAAATGGAGAGTATTATAATATTTATAAAGATGGTTTAAAAGTATACGTTACTATTGATTCACGTATGCAAAAATATGCAGAAGAAGCAACGACTGAACATATGTCAAATTTACAATCATTTTTTTTTAAAGAACAGCAGAAAAATAAAAATGCTCCTTTTTATGATTTAGACAAATCTCAAATTTTAAATATCTTAAGAAGAGGAAAACAAAGTTCTACACGTTATAAGCGTTTAAAAGCATTAGGAAAAAGTGAAAAAGAAATAGAAAAATCTTTTAATACAGATACAGAGATGCGTGTTTTTTCGTGGAAAGGAGAACGTGATACAATAATGACACCATACGACTCTATTCGTTATTATAAACATTTTTTACGCTCTGGTTTAGTATCTATTGAGCCACAAACAGGTCATATAAAAGCATGGGTTGGTGGAATTAGTCATAAATATTTTAAATATGATGCCGTAGAACAACAAAAACGTCAAGTAGGTTCTACCTTTAAGCCTTTTGTTTATGCAACAGCAATTAACCAGTTAAAAATGTCACCTTGTGATAAATTGCCAAATATATTATACACTATTCCAAAGGAAAAATATGGAATGCCTAAGGATTGGACACCTGAAAATGCTAGTAATAAATATGGTGGTGAATTAACTTTAAAAGCCGCATTAGCAAAATCTGTAAATGTGATAACAGCTCAGTTAATTGATAAAGTATCACCAATAAATGTTGCACGTTTAGCTGAATCAGCAGGCATAAAATCAACAATTGATGCAAATCCATCTATTGCTTTAGGGGCAGTTGATTTATCATTAATTGAAATGGTTAGTGCCTATTCAACCTTTGCTAATAAAGGGTTACGTGTTAGTCCAATGATGATTACTCGAATAGAAGACAAAAATGGAACTGTTTTACAAGAGTTTGTGCCAGAAACTAAAGAGGTTTTAAGTGAAGAATCTGCCTATGTGGTGTTAGATTTATTAAAAGGGGTTACACAATCTGGTTCAGGAGCTAGGTTGCGTTCAGGATGGACTAGTAGAAAAGATGCAAATACTGGTTTTCCGTATCAATTTACTAACCCAATAGCAGGAAAAACAGGAACTACACAAAATCAATCAGATGGTTGGTTTATGGGAGTTGTACCAAATTTAGCAACAGGTGTTTGGACTGGAGGTGAAGATAGGGCAACACATTTTGCAGGAATAGGTTTAGGACAAGGAGCAACTATGGCTTTACCTATATGGGGGCTGTTTATGCAAAAATGTTATGCTGATAAAAGTTTAAACATAAGTAAAGTTGATTTTGATAAACCATCAGAAGAGCTGTCTATTACAATAAATTGTAATGAAGTAAAAAAGGAACAGGATAAAGCAAATGATACAGAAGAAGAGGAAACCGATTTTTAAATATATTTATTAAAAAAAAGCTAAAAATGATAAACAAAAAAGTAGATAGCGTTAAGGAAGCAATTACCGGTGTAAAAAACGGTATGACTTTTATGTTAGGAGGTTTCGGTTTATGTGGAATACCAGAAAATGCTATTGCAGAGTTAGTAAAATTAAATGTTAGAAAGGTAACATGTATTTCTAACAATGCAGGGGTAGATAATTTTGGCTTAGGTTTATTGCTTCAAAATAAACAAATTAAAAAAATGATTTCTTCTTATGTAGGAGAGAATGAAGAGTTTGAGCGTCAAATGTTGTCAGGTGAATTAGAAGTAGAGTTAACGCCTCAAGGCACTTTGGCCGAAAAATGTAGAGCAGCACAAGCAGGTTTACCTGCGTTTTATACTCCAGCAGGATACGGAACAGAGGTTGCTGAAGGAAAAGAAACTCGAGAGTTTGATGGAAAAATGTATGTGTTAGAGCATGCATTTAAAGCAGATTATGCTTTTATAAAAGCATGGAAAGGTGATACGGCAGGAAATTTAATTTTTAAAGGAACTGCACGTAATTTTAATCCAAATATGTGTGGTGCTGCAACTATAACTATTGCTGAGGTGGAAGAGTTAGTACCAGCAGGTACATTAGACCCTAATCAAATACATATTCCAGGAATTTTTGTGCAACGTATTTTTCAGGGAGAAAAATATGAGAAGAGAATAGAACAGCGAACAGTAACTCCTAAACTATAACAAATGGCATTATCAAAACAACAAATAGCACAACGAATAGCTAAAGAATTGCAAGATAAATGGTATGTTAATTTAGGAATAGGAATTCCTACATTGGTTGCTAATTATATTCCAAAAGGAATTGAGGTAGAGTTTCAGTCTGAAAATGGACTATTAGGTATGGGGCCTTTTCCTATAGAAGGAACTGAAGATGCTGATTTAATAAATGCAGGTAAACAAACGGTTACTGTTTTAGATGGGGGGGCTATTTTTGATTCAGCAATGAGTTTTGCTATGATACGAGGAAAACACGTGCAATTAACTGTTTTAGGCGCTATGGAGGTTGCTCAAAATGGTGATATTGCTAATTGGAAAATTCCAGGTAAAATGGTAAAAGGAATGGGGGGAGCGATGGATTTAGTAGCATCGGCAGAAAATATTATTGTAGCAATGATGCATACTAATAAGCATGGTGAATCTAAACTCTTAAAAAAATGCTCTTTGCCATTAACAGGTGTTGGTTGTGTTACAAAAGTTGTTACTAACTTAGCAGTATTACAAGTAAAAGATAACGCATTTTACTTATTAGAAAGAGCTCCTGGTGTTTCTATTGATGAAATAAAAGAAGCTACCGAAGCAACTTTAATAGTGCAAGGAGAAATTCCTGAAATGGATATTTAAGATGAAGTATTTTAAAAAGTTTTATTTAGTTATTTATCCATTATTAATAGTGTTTTTTATTTTTATACTAGATAAAGTATTTCTTATCCAAGAATCTTGGATAAGAATAGGTGTTGCAATTGCTTTAGCGTATGTTTTATCACCAAGAAAAAAAATAATTCAAACCGCAACAGGAGATAGAAAACAATTAACATGGATTTTTCTTAAAAACCCTATATTTTTAGATTAATGAAAATAATATCATATAATGTAAACGGTATTAGAGCCGCTTTAAAAAAAGGATTTATTGATTGGTTACAAGCTGCAAATCCTGATGTAATTTGTATTCAAGAAACCAAAGCACATAAAGAGCAGTTAGATGTACAAGAGTTTGAAAATGCAGGTTATCCATATCATTATTGGTTTTCTGCACAAAAAAAAGGCTATTCATCGGTAGCTGTTTTTTGTAAAGAAAAACCTAATCATATTGAATACGGAACAGGAATTGAAACTATGGATTTTGAAGGAAGAAACCTTCGTGTAGATTTTGATGAAGTGTCTGTAATGAGTTTATATCTTCCGTCAGGAACAAATTCTGAACGCTTGAATTTTAAATTCAATTATATGAATGAATTTCAGCAATATATTGATACTTTAAAACAAGAAATTCCAAATTTAATAATTTGTGGTGATTATAATATTTGTCATGAAGAAATAGATATTCACAATCCAAAAATGAAAGGTGTTTCTGGTTTTTTACCTGAAGAGAGAACATGGATAGGTGAATTTATAGATAATGGATTTTTAGATAGTTTTAGATACCTACACCCTAAAAGACAAGAGTATTCATGGTGGAGTTATCGTGCAAATTCTAGAGCTAATAATAAAGGTTGGCGTTTAGATTATGCAATGGTTGCTGAGCCTTTAAAAGATAAAATATCACGAGCTTATATTTTACCAGAGGCAAAACATTCAGATCATTGCCCGATTGTTGTTGAATTAAATTTATAAATCAAATATGAAAAACTTACTAATACTACTTTTTTTTACCATATCAATTTTTGCTCAGCAACCAGTTGATAGTGTTTTTAAACCAATTAAAAGCATTGTAATTGCTATTGATTCTAATTTTGTAGCAACAGATTCTATTGTAAAAGATACTATTAAAAGAAAAAAGATTTATGCCTGTTTTTCAGATTTAGATTTGAAAAAAGTAGATAGTCTATTGATAGAAGAAAAATTTAATTCATCATCATTTGACAGTATTCAATATGTAATTAATGATAAAGATATTATTGATAATACAACATCATTACTTTCTACTGAATTATTAAAAAAAAGGTTAAGTGATTTAGATGTAAAAACACCATTTCATTTAGCCTATAATCCGTCATTAGAAAAAGTAATAAATAGTTATTTAAAACACCGAAAAAAATATTATCCTGCGTTAATGGCAAAGGCACAATATTACTTTCCTATGTTTGAACAGTATTTAGATCAGTTTGATGTTCCTTTAGAAATGAAATATTTAGCTATTGTAGAGTCTGCCCTGCGTCCTGAAGCTCGTTCTAGGGTCGGAGCAACAGGCTTGTGGCAGTTTATGTACGGTACAGGAGTGCAATTTGATTTGAAAGTAAATTCATATATTGATGAACGTCAAAACCCTGTAAAAGCAACAATTGCAGCTTGTAAATATTTAAGCCAGTTATATAAAATATTTGGCGATTGGGATTTGGCTTTGGCAGCTTATAACTCAGGTCCAGGAAATGTTTCAAAAGCAATAAAACGTTCTGGGGGTTATCGAAATTATTGGAATATTCGTCCGTATTTACCTAGAGAAACAGCAGGGTATGTTCCTGCATTTTATGCTACGATGTATATTTTTGAATATGCAGCAGCACATCATATTTACCCAGAGTTACCTACTATTTTTCATTTTGAAACAGATACTGTTCGGGTTAAAAGAACCATTACTTTTGATCAAATATCAGAAAAAACAAAAATAGATACTGAATTATTATCTTTTTTAAACCCTTCATACAAATTAGATATTATTCCTTACGTAGAAAATAAAAATTATTCCGTTAGGTTACCTAAAAAAAAGATAATAGATTTTTTAGAGAAAGAGGAAGAAATTTATGCATTAGCTAATGAAGATGATAATAGAAGAGAGAAGCCTTTGCCTAAGTATTTTGAAATGGATAAGCGTACTCGATATAGGGTACGTAGTGGGGATTATTTAGGTAAAATTGCTAATAAATTTGGAGTAAGAGTTAGTGATATTAAACGTTGGAACGGTATGAGAAATCATCGATTAAAGATAGGCCAACGTTTAAATATTTATCCTAAAAAAGTAGTTCGTTCTAAAAAAATAAATATCAAAAAGGAGTCATTACCAAAAGGAGCACATGAGGTTTATATTGTGCAGAGTGGTGATTCGTTATGGACAATTTCTAAAAAATATCCATCAATTTCTATTGAACAGCTTAAACAATGGAACAATATTTGGAGTGCTAAAAGCTTAAAGCCAGGAATGGAACTTAAAATTTTTAAAAGTTAAAAACATCATTTAGTATAATAAGTTTTTTAAAAACGATAAACTATGAAAAAAATAATCTGTTTGCTTTTTTTGATAACATTTTTAATGTCATGTAAATCAAGTAATGGAAAAGACGGCTATATTTTACCTACTTCAAATGGTAAAACCAATAAAATAATGGTAGTTGTAAAAGGATTAGATTGGCAAGGTAAAATTGGTGATCAAATACGTAGAGTATTTGGAGAACATCAAGTGGGTTTACCACAGCCTGAAACATTATTATCAGTTAGTCAAATAGATCCTGTTGGTTTTAGTAGTTTTATGAGACACGGAAAAGCTATTTTAATTATTAAGGAAGGAGAAACAACAGGTATTTCTGTTGAAAAAAATAGGTATGCAGAGCCTCAAATTATTGTTTATGCTGTAGCTAAAAATGAAGCACAAATTTTAAAACTTATTAATCAAAGAGGAAAAGAAATTATTAAATTATTTAAAGATGAAGATGTTAAATTTACACAAAACATTTTTAAAAAAGAACGTATTGATGAAACTACATTCAAAACAATTCAAAATTTAGGGGTAACTATTGATATTCCTAAAAGATATAGATTAGTAGAAGATACTGGTAATTTTATATGGTTTCGTCAGCGTTTAAAAAGTGGTATTGCTAGAGGTGACGGAACTAATAATATTCTAATTTACACCGTTCCTTTAATCGATGAAAATACTGTTGCCGATAACATTACCGCTGTGCGTGATACTATTGGTAAAAAACATATACCAGGAAGTAAACCAGGTATGTATATGATTACTGAACAGGCTTATACACCATTTACATCTGAAACTCAAATTGATGGAAAAAAAGCCTATGAAACACGAGGTAAGTGGGAGGTTAAAAATGATTTTATGGCAGGGCCATTTATTAACTATACAGTAATTGATAAGAAAAACAATAGATTGGTTATTTTTGAAGGATTTACTTATGCTCCTTCTGTAAACAAACGCGACTTTCTTTTTGAATTAGAAGCAATTGCAAAATCGATGAAAATAAAATAATATTTATATACTTAACAAAAAAACATTAACTTTTTTAAAGTTAATGTTTTTTTGTTAAGTATAAGAAATGTTATAAAAGGGTAAAAAGTAAAATTACTTTATTTACTAATTATTTTAGATAATCAAATAAAAATTGTTTATTCAAAGGAATAATTATTATCAGAATAATACTATAAATTTAATAAGGTACGTTAAAATTATTTTTTTATTGTTATTTTTACGCTTTTACGTGCAATAAGCTTACTAATATGGTTGTTGTAAAGTAAAAAAGTATAACAATATGAATAAACTATCAAAACTCTTAGTTTTTAATCTATTTTTAGCTATTACCTATTCGTGTAGTGTAAAAAAAGATGCTTTTTTAAATAGAAATTTCCATGCACTTACCACAAAATATAACACTCTTTTTAATGGAAAGGAAGCCTATTTAAAGGGGCTTAAAGAGGTTGAAGATAAGCATGAAGATAATTTTTGGAAACGCTTACAAATCGAACCAATTACCTTTAATGAAAATGAAATTTCGTTACCTGTTTTACAACCTGGTACAGGGTTTGATGAAAATGTAGAAGAAGAGGTGGAGGTTTTAACATCGTTTGATAAGGCAGAAGAAAAAGCCGTAAAAGCAATTCAAAAACACTCAATGAATATAAATGGTTATGAAAAAAACCGTCAAATAGATGATGCTTATTTACTTTTAGGAAAATCTAGATATTATACGCAACGTTTTATACCGGCTATAGAAGCTTTTAATTATATTATAGCTAATTATCCAAATGCTAGTTTAATAAACGAAACCAAAGTTTGGCGAGCTAAAACAAATATTCGTTTAGATAATGAAAAGCTAGCTATTGAATCGTTAAGATTTTTATTAGAAGTAGAAGAAAATGAAGAGGAACTTCCAGATGCTATAAGAGAACAGGCGCATACAGCTATGGCAATGGCTTATCAAAAAACAGACACTATTCAAAAAGTAATTAAGCATTTAACTGCAGCATCTAAAATATTTAAAAATAAAGATCAAGCTGCTCGAAATATGTTTGTTTTAGGTCAAATTTATAGTGAGTTAAATTATAAGGACTCTGCACGCGTAGTGTTTCATAAACTAGCGGAAACTAAAAAAGCACCTTATAAATATCGTATTCGAGCAAATATTGAAATGGCAAAAAACACTGTAAATGACAGTACCTCTGTTGTTGTTTTAGCAAAATTAAAAAAACTGATTCGAAATTCTGATAACCGAAAATTTTTAAATGCTTTATATTATCAAGCTGGTGTTTTAGAAGAGGCAAGGAATAATACTAAAAGTGCGATTGATTATTTTAAAAAATCATTAGCCGTCAATTATAATAATGATTACCAAAAAACATTCGCTTATGAGCGATTAGGTAATATTGCCTTTCATAAAAAAAAATATGTATTAGCAGGTTCTTATTACGACAGTGTTTTACAGGTTACTTCAAAAGAGTTTGATCAAGAAAAACGCATTAGAAAAATTAGAAGAAAAAACAAAGGCTTAACTACATTAAGAAAATATGAACAATTAGTTAAAAATAACGATAGTATTTTAAAACTAGTTGCTATGACAATTGAACAAAGAACATCTTTTTTTGAAACCTATATTGAAAGAATAAAAAAAGAAGATGAAGATAAAAAGCAACAATTATTAAATGCTCAAAATTTTGGAAGTTCTTTTGGGTCAAATACACCTATAAGTAATAAAGGTAAATGGTATTTTTATAATACTCAGGCTTTAGCTTTTGGTAAAATAGCATTTCAAAAAGTTTGGGGAACGCGTCCGTTAGAAGATAATTGGCGACTGTCAGATAAGTCAAGTAATATAATTACAGTTGTTGATGAAGTTATATCTAAAGAACCGTTGATTAATAAGCGTTATGAATTATCAACCTATTTAGATAAAGTTCCTACTGATGAAAAATTAATAGTTAGTTTAGTAGAAAAACGAAATGATGCACTATATCAGCTAGGTTTAATATATAAAGAACAGTTTGTAAATAATAACCTAGCTATTAAAAACTTAGAGCGTTTAGAAAAAGAACAACAAAATAAGTTATTAGAATTACCTATAAGTTATCACTTGTATCAAATATATATAAGTGTTAATAATGTTGAAAAAGCAACTAACTATAAGAATATTATTTTAAAAAAGTACCCAGAAACTACATTTGCTAAAATAATTTTGAACCCTAATGAAAAATTAAAAGAGCACAAAAAAGAAGATGTTATCTTAAATAAATACAAAGAAATTTACTATTTATATAAAGGAAATAAATATGAAGATGTAGTGAGAGAAATAGATGCCTTTTCTTTAACTATTAATGAGTCTAGTTTAATACCTAAGTTTTCGCTTTTAAAAGCTTTATCTATAGGTAAATATAAAAATAAAGAAACTTATATAAAAGCGTTACAGTTTGTAGCTATTAAATACGCAAATAAGGATGAAGGTGTAATAGCAAGCAAAATATTAGAGCAATTAAAAAAATAAATCCCCTTAAGTATGTTTAGCAAAGAAAGTAAAAAAACAAGTGATAATAAAGTTTCAGAAAGAAATGTGATTGGAAAGAATACTCAAATAAAGGGTGATATTGTTTCTGAAGGAGATTTTAGAATTGACGGAACTTTAGAAGGAACTATTAATACTAATGGAAGAGTAATTATTGGATTATCTGGTTATATTAAAGGAAAAGTGACATGTACAAATGCTGATGTTGAGGGTAAGTTTTCAGGAGAGTTATTGGTGTCTAATACATTAACTATAAAAACAACAGCAAGTATTAATGGAGATGTTATTATTGGAAAACTTTCGGTAGAGCCAGGAGCTTCATTCAATGCAACGTGTGCAATGAAAGGAGCGGTAAAAGAATTAAGTAAAAATGAACAAAAGCAAAAAGGAAAAACCGCTTAGTAAATATCTTCGATTTAGTAGTATTGCTATTCAAATGGGGGTTACTATATATTTAGCGAATTTATTAGGGGAGTGGTTAGATATTAAATATATTAATGAAAATGAACTGTATACTAAAATATGTACATTAATAGGTGTTTTTATAGCAATGTTTTCTGTAATACTTCAAGTTTCAAAAATATCTAAGCAAAAATGATTAAACGTATTTTATATTTTATTATAGTTACAATCTTACTATTTATAGTAAGTTATTTTTCACATCATTATTTATTAAATATACAAGGTATTACTTTACCATACTCATTATTCTCTGTATATTTATTTCATTTATTTGCAACAAGTATAATATATATTGTATTGGAGTTTACTGCAGATAGCCTTCCTAATGAAGCAGGGTATGTATACTTAGCGTCAATGCTTTTAAAAATAGGTTTTTTTGTTTTAATTTTTCAAGAGGATGTGTTTACAGAGGTAAAATTAGTCAAGGTAGAGAAGGTGTCACTAGTGGTTCCGTTAGCTTTATTTTTAATAAGCGAAGCGTTAGCTGTTTTTAAATTATTAAATAGTAAGTAGTTACTGTTTTTAATAAGTGAAAAATAAAGGAAGTGAAATAGTAATAAAACTAAGATGAAAAACGGTTTGTAGTTTTAATTAAATATGTACCTTTGCACGGAAATTTACAGACCTTAAACCTATATTCAAATTTAAGATATGATGATAGCAAAAAAATCTATCAAGTTTTTAGCAATACTTGTATTAGTTTTTACGTCGTTTTCAGTGTTCGCTGAAAGTGGAAACACTACATTACAAGATGGTGGCCGAGTAAACACAAAGGCAGAAATAGAAGCTTACAAGCAACATCACTTAGCTGATTCTCACGACTTCTCTCTGTTTTCTTACACAAATGCTGATAATAAAAGAAAACATATAGGTTTTCCTTTACCAATTATTGTTTGGACAAGTAAAGGCTTGAAGACTTTTATGTCATCAGCTTTTCATCATAATGATGATGGTCATGTAGTAGTAACTGCAGGCGATGTGCAATTAACTAAAATTCATAGTAAAATTTACGAATTAAATGAAGGAGAAACTACTGTTTCTTTTGATGAAGCACATCATGCTACAAATGGACATAAAGTAATAGATTTTTCTATCACTAAAAGTGTATTTGGAATGTTTTTAGTAGGTTTGTTAATGATTTTTGGATTTAGATCATTGGCTAAAGGGTACCAAAAAGGTGCAATACCAACAGGTTTTGCAAGAGTTTTAGAGCCCTTAGTATTATATGTTAGAGATGAGATTGCAAGACCTAATATAGGTGAAAAGCATTACCGTAAATTTATGGGGTTCTTATTAACTGTTTTCTTTTTTATCTGGATTTCAAACTTATTAGGATTAACCCCTTTAGGATTTAATATTACAGGACAATTAGCTATAACAGTTTGTTTGGCTCTTTTCACCTTTTTTATAGTGCAATTTTCGGCGAATAAAGACTATTGGAAACATATTTTTTGGATGCCAGGAGTACCTGTGGTTATGAAATTTATTTTAGCACCTATTGAGTTTTTAGGGATTTTAACCAAGCCTTTTTCGTTATTTGTACGTTTATTTGCTAATATTACAGCGGGTCACTCAGTGGTAATGGGTATTGCCGCTTTAATGATTATATTAAAAACAAAGTTTGGAACAGCAGGTGCTACAGGTGTATCTGTATTTTTAACGTTGTTTTTAACGTTAATTGAACTGTTGGTAGCCTTTTTACAAGCCTATATTTTTACAATGTTATCTTCATTATTTATTGGTATGGCAGTAGAAGAACATGAGGATCATTAATATATTTTAATTTAGAATGAAATTTTGTTTAATTTAATATAAATCAATTATTATGACAGGTCTTACTTTAATAGGAGCAGGTTTAATCGTAATCGGAGCAGGATTAGGATTAGGGAAAATCGGTAGTAGCGCAATGGAAGCTATCGCACGTCAGCCTGAAGCTGCTGGAAAAATCCAAACAGCAATGATTATTATTGGAGCATTATTAGAAGGTTTAGCATTTGGTGCTTTACTTTTAGGATAATATTCCAAAAATTAAAAAGAAACACTTTCTGCAACGGTTGGTTGCAGAAGTGTTTTATTAAACAATAAAAAAAAACACAAAATTAAGTAGTATGGAAATTTTTAATGATTTTTCAATAGGGTTATTTGCAATGCAAGCTTTTATCTTATTAATCTTGATTTTTTTAATGGTTAAATTTGCTTGGAAACCTATTTTAACTGCATTAAATGACCGAGAAGATGGTATTCAAAAGGCATTAGATCAAGCTGAAAATGCTCGTAAAGAAATGCAGAATTTACAAGCAGATAATGATAAGTTATTAAAAGAAGCACGTGCAGAAAGAGATGCAATGATGAAGGAGGCACGTGAGATAAAAGAAAATATTGTAGCTGAAGCAAAAGAAGAAGCGCAAGAGCAAACTTCAATTATGATAGAAAATGCTAAAGTTACAATAAAACAAGAGCAGCAAGCAGCAATTGCTACCTTAAAGAAAAATGTAGGAGAGCTATCAATTGAAATTGCTCAAAAATTAGTAAGGAAAGAATTAACATCGCCAGCAGATCAATTCAAGTTAGTTGAGGGGATGCTAAAAGAAGTTACTTTAAACTAATTGATAGATGAAAGCATCAAGACCAGCATTGCGTTACGCAAAAGCAATATTAAATTTAGCAATTGAAAACAGTAAAGATTCTTTGGTAAATGAAAATATGAAGCTAATAGCTAAGACTATTGAAGGAAGCGAAGATTTAAAAAGGATGCTAAAAAGTCCAGTTGTTAAACCCGATGATAAAAAGAAAGTTTTATTAGCTCTTTTTGGTGACAACGTAGATAATGTTATAAAAGGTTTATTTAACTTATTAGAAGAAAATAAGCGTATGACAATGTTGCCTTCAATTGCAAAGCAATTTTCTGTAATTTATGATTCCTATAAAGGTATACAGGTTGCAAAAGTTACTACTGCAGTAGTTTTAACAAAAGAATTAGAAGAGAAAATACTCGCTAAAATTGTATCAATTACAGGAAATAGCGCAAGTATAGAAAATATAGTAAATCCGAATATTATTGGAGGGTTTATTTTACGTGTTGGAGATGTGCAGTATGATGCAAGTATTTCTAATCAGTTTAATGAGTTAAGAAGAGAATTTGACAGTAGTCAAAATATTCCACAAATTTAATTATACATCAAAAGCAATAAGATGGCAGGAATTAAACCAGCTGAAGTTTCAGCAATTTTAAAAGAACAATTAACAAACTTTGAATCTAAAGCTTCATTAAATGAAGTTGGTACCGTATTACAAGTAGGTGACGGTATTGCTCGTGTTTATGGTTTGTCTAATGTACAATACGGTGAATTAGTAGAATTCGGAGACGGATTAGAAGGTATCGTATTAAACTTAGAAGAAGACAATGTAGGAGTTGTATTATTAGGTGCATCTACATCCGTAAGAGAAGGATCTACAGTTAAACGTACAGAAAGAATTGCTTCTTTAAGAGCTGGAGAAGGTATTGTAGGACGTGTTGTTAACACTTTAGGTCAGCCAATTGATGGTAAAGGACCAATACAAGGTACAACTTACCAAATGCCTTTAGAACGTAGAGCTCCTGGAGTTATTTACCGTGAGCCTGTAACTGAACCAATGCAAACTGGTATTAAATCTATTGATGCAATGATACCTGTAGGTCGTGGTCAACGTGAGCTAATTATTGGTGACCGTCAAACAGGTAAATCTACCGTTGCTATTGACACGATTTTAAATCAAAAAGAATTTTACGATGCTGGTAAACCAGTATATTGTATATATGTAGCCATTGGACAAAAAGCATCTACCGTAGCAGCTATTGCTAATATGTTAGAAGACAAAGGAGCTATGGCTTATACTACAATTGTAGCCGCAAATGCATCAGACCCTGCAGCAATGCAAGTATATGCACCCTTTGCAGGAGCAGCAATTGGAGAGTTTTTTAGAGATACAGGAAGACCAGCTTTAATTGTATTTGATGATTTATCAAAACAAGCGGTTGCTTATCGTGAGATTTCTTTATTATTAAGAAGACCACCGGGACGTGAAGCATATCCTGGAGATGTATTTTACTTACACTCTAGATTATTAGAGCGTGCTGCAAAGGTTATCAATGATGATAAAATTGCGAGTGAAATGAATGATTTACCAGATTCTTTAAAAAGTATCGTAAAAGGTGGAGGTTCTTTAACAGCATTGCCAATTATTGAAACACAAGCTGGAGATGTATCAGCATATATTCCAACAAACGTGATTTCTATCACTGATGGTCAAATTTTCTTAGAATCAGATTTATTTAATTCAGGTGTACGTCCAGCAATTAATGTTGGTATTTCTGTATCACGTGTTGGTGGTAATGCACAGATTAAATCAATGAAAAAAGTATCTGGTACTTTAAAATTAGATCAAGCTCAATATCGTGAACTAGAAGCGTTTGCTAAGTTTGGTTCAGATTTAGATGCAGCTACCATGAATGTGATTTCTAAAGGTCAGCGCAACGTTGAAATTTTAAAGCAAGCTCAAAATGATCCTTACACTGTAGAAGACCAAATTGCAATCATTTATGCAGGTTCTAAAAACTTGTTAAAAGATGTACCTGTAAAACAGGTAAAAGAGTTTGAAAGTGATTATATTCAGTATTTAAATGCTAAGCATAAAGATACTTTAAATACTTTAAAAGCTGGAAAGTTAACAGACGAAGTAATCGATGTTTTAACTTCAGCAGCAGCAGAAATTTCTGCTAAATTTAAAGCTTAATAAATAATTATAATACTCAGTATTAAGACTACTTCTTAATACTGAGTATTAAATGCTAACTACTAGTTGTATGGCAAATTTAAAAGAAATACGTAACAGGATTACTTCTATAAAATCAACAATGCAAATTACCTCTGCCATGAAAATGGTATCGGCAGCAAAGTTGAAAAAAGCTCAAGATGCAATTACGGCAATGCGCCCATATTCATCTAAGCTTACCGAATTATTACAAAGTTTAAGTGCTACTTTAAATAGTGATGCTAGCAACGTATATTCAACTCAAAAAGAAGTTAAAAATGTTTTGTTAGTTGTAATTACATCAAACAGAGGTTTATGTGGTGGTTTTAATTCTTCTATTGTTAAAAGAACAATTAAAGCAATTGATAATAAGTATAACGGTGTTACTGTAGACCTATTAACAATAGGTAAAAAAGGTCATGATATTTTATCAAAAGAGCATACTGTTATTGACAATAGAAACGATATTTTTGATGATTTAACTTTTGACAACGTGTCTAAAGTTGCAACACAGATAATGGATTTATATGTAGCAGGTTCTTATGAAAGAATCGAGCTAGTATATAATCAGTTTAAAAATGCTGCAACACAAATTCCACAATTAGAGCAGTTTTTACCAATTGAGCCTGTTGAAAGTGATGAAACCGTAACGTTAGAATACCTTTTTGAACCTTCAAAAGAAGAAATTGTTTTAGAGTTAATTCCAAAATCATTAAAAACACAATTGTATAAAGCAATTCGTGATTCATTTGCGTCTGAACATGGTGCTCGTATGACAGCAATGCATAAGGCTACAGACAATGCTACAGAATTACGTGACGAGTTGTTGTTAACTTATAATAAAGCACGACAAGCTGCTATTACTAATGAGATTTTAGAAATTGTTGGAGGTGCTGAAGCATTAAATAATTAGAATATTTATTTTCTTATTATAGGATTCTTATATATTTAAGGTGTCTAAATAAAAAAAACTTGAGTAATATTATATTACTCAAGTTTTTTTTATTTTTAGATTTATATAGTATTGATAAGTATGCTTAATAGCTCATGTGTGGCTATATGATGTTTTTTATAAATTTATTAATTTTGTTATTATAAAGCTAATATTTAATTACAATTAAGCTTATTAAAACAGGTTATAGCTACTTTTTAAGGAAGTTAGTGAATATAATCATTATATTTTAAAGGTGTATTTAAAATTAGCTTTAAGCTTTTAAATATACCTTTACTCTATTAAGTAAATATATATAGTAGTTGTGCTACATTAGTTAATTTAATGCAGAAAAAGGAATTCGTTTTAAAACGAATTCCTTTTTTTATTTGACATGAAATTATTTAAAATAGGTTCTGAAAATATCATTTCCATTAGCAAATAATAGTAAGGCTATCAACATGATAAAACCTACTACTTGTGCGTATTCTAAAAATTTATCACCTGGTTTTTTACCCGTAATCATTTCCCATAAAGTGAAAACTACATGACCTCCATCTAAGGCTGGTATTGGTAATAAATTCGTAACCCCTAACATGATTGATAAGAAAGCAGTAATATTCCAAAAAGTTTCCCAACTAAATTCAGCAGGAAAAATACTTCCAATAGAAATAAAACCACCTAAGCCTTTATAAGCTCCTGTACTAGGAGTAAAAATTTTTTTCATTTGTTTTACATAGCTACTTATAGTAGTCCAAGCTTTAGTTGTACCCGCAGGTATTGCTTCACCAAATGAATAGTTTTTTTCTGCTAATTGATAATAGCCTAATTTTTCTAAATCTTTTAATGATAATTGCCCCACAGCAACGCCTATTTTACCATTTGCTGTAATTTTTACAGGAACGCTTAGGTTTTCAGTGCCTCTTTTAATTGTAAGATTAACTTTTTTACCTTTATTTTTTTCTAATTCAACTTGGGCTTGATCAAAATATTTAGTAGAAACTCCGTTTATAGCAGTAACAATATCTTTAGGTTTTAAATTACTTTTAATATTTGGTGAATCTTCTGCTATTTTAGCAATAACAAAAGGAAGTCGTATGCCAATAAAGCTTCCAGAATTTTTATCTCTATCAAGTAATTTAGAGATAAAATCAGTAGGAATTACTTTTTCAATAACAGTTCCGTTGCGTTCAATAGTATAATTAGTTCCATTAATAAACTCTAAAGGGAGTTCTCCAAATTTTCGAATAGTTTGCCCATCTACTGAAAGTATTTTGTCTCCTGTTTGTAACCCTAAATCTTTTCCTAATTGATCTTGTACCCAAACACCATCCTTTAAGTTTTCATTAGGTAAAAATTTTTCACCATAACCATACATTAAAAAAATGTAAATTAGAATACCTAAAATAAAATTTACAGTTACACCACCTAACATTATTATTAAACGTTGCCATGCCGGTTTAGAACGAAATTCCCATGGTTGCGGAGGTTTATTCATTTGTTCAGTATCCATACTCTCATCAATCATTCCAGCTATTTTTACATAGCCCCCTAACGGAATCCACCCAATACCGTACACTGTATCTCCTATTTTCTTTTTAAATAGTGAAAACTTATAATCAAAAAATAAATAAAATTTTTCAACTTTGGTTTTAAATATTTTGGCAGGAATGAAATGCCCTAATTCGTGTAAAACAATTAAGAGCGATAAGCTTAAAATAAACTGAGATGCTTTTATTAAAATTTCCATAAAGGTGTATATCTGAATTTAAAAATCTGACAAATGTACGTTTTTCAGTAGAGCTGTAAAAGTTTGTATGATAGTAGTCGGTTGGTTTTAACAAACATTTTTAATATTGCAGTATGTAAAGCTTATTTTTAGCTGTATTTTTGTTAAAATTTAAGAAAATGGATTTAAAATTCTTTAAAAAATCAAAGAGTACTTTACTTTTTTTATTAGTTTTTTGTGCAATTGGTATTCCAGTTTTTTATCATTTAGTAAAAGTAGAAGAAAGATTACCTATATATAATCCTGCAGATATAAATCCAAGATTGGTAGATATATCTGTACGTCAAAAATCTAAAAACCATAAAATTGGGGCTTTTAAATTGATTAATCAAAATGGTGATACTATTACCAATGCTAATTATAAAGATAAAATTTATATAGCCGATTTCTTTTTTACCCGCTGTCAGACAATTTGTTTGATTATGGCATATAATATGAACGAATTACAAGCGCATTATAAAAATGATGATGATATTATGTTTTTATCGCATTCGGTAACTCCTGTTATGGATAGCGTTCCTCAATTAAGAAAATACGCCGATGCAAAAGGTGTTATTGATGGAAAGTGGAATGTTACAACTGGTGATAAAAAACATATTTATAACCTTGCACGGAAGCATTATTTTGCTGTTTTAGATGAAGGAGACGGGGGTGAACAGGATTTTGTACACACTGAAAATTTTGTTTTAATTGATAAAAAAGGACAAATAAGAGGTTCGTATGATGGAACAAAAAAAGAAAATATGCAAAAAATTATTGATGATATAACTTTATTAAAACATGAATATATAAAGTAATTAGTTTATTGTAAAAATATCAAAGGTTCTTCTTAAATATATTAACAAGGACCTTTGATATTTAATTGATTAGCATATTTTACTTTAATTTATTTCCATCCTCATCAAAATTTTTGCTAATTTCCTGTTCTGTTTTAATTACAGATACAGCTAAAGATAATAACATAATTGCCATTGGTTGCCAACTTAAATTTTTACTGATAGAAGCAAGTATTAATGTTGAAACAAATGAAATACTCGAATATATTAAAAACTGTTTTGTAAAAAAATTATTTGCAAATTGCCAAATAATATTATTTTTGATGGTTTTATTGGTACGATATCCATAAATAGGATTTATCTTTTTAGGTGGAAAAAAATAAAATATAATACTAAATAAAAATAAAAATCCGTTTACAGATAATACGTAATAATAAGGGTTCATTGTTTAGTTTTTAATTGAAGTTATAATTCCTTTTAATAACATATTCATATCGGCATTTTTAGTAAGTCCGGTACGAACTATCACTAAGTTTTCGTTTGGCAAAATAAATACATTTTGACCTTTATACCCATTAAACGAATACATATTTTTTGGTGCATCATGATAAGTGTTTCCGGCATTCAACCATATTTGAGCACCATAGGTTCCTTTAGATTTTGGAGTAGGTGTTGTGGCATAATTTAACCAATCTTCATCAAAAAGATACGTACCATTCCATTGACCTTTATGTAAATATAAAAGTCCTAGTTTAGCCCAGTCTCTTGCTGTTGCCCATCCATATGAAGAACCTACAAAATTTCCACTCATATCAGTTTCTATTAACATAGAGTTCATCCCAATTTTATCAATTAAAGCACTATACCAATAATTTAAATATTCTTGATGCGTGTTAAATTTACTACGAATAAGTCCTGATATTAAATTAGTGGTACCTGATGAATAGTTCCAAGTTTGGTTAGGTTTGCCTATTAAAGGTTTATTTATTTGGGTTTTAGTCATATCATTTTCTAAAAATAGCATTTTTGTAGCATCACAAATAGTATTATAATCTTCTTTCCATGCTAAACCAGAGTTCATTTGCAATAAATTATGAAGCGTAATATTTTTACGATTGTCATTTTTCCATTCCTCAAATAAATTTGAAGAGTTTACATTTATTTTACCCTCACATTGCATAATTCCAACAATAGTACTTGTAATACTTTTGGTCATAGACCAACCTAATTGTTTTGAGTTTTTATCAAATCCGTTGGCATATTTTTCAGCAATAATTTTATCATTATAAATAACAATAACTGAACGTGTTTTGTTTTTGGAATTAAATAAGGTGTCAATAACTTTGTTTAATTTAAGGTAGTCAATATTTGAAAAAACAGTATCTTTTTGATCTCCATTTCCATACGGAAAAGGAGTAATATTATCAGGTTTACTACGTTTTGGAATTAGCACTTTTTGAGTTGTATCATAATCATCATTAATTAAAACAGCGCCTAACCCCTCACGATAAATCGCTTTTCTTTTTAATAGCCCAAATACCGAACCTGTAGCCGATTTTTCTTCGTAATTTATTTCATCAAAAGTTAAATTAATGGGCGAAAAATCATTGTCAGTTTTATTGGTAAAAGCTAAACTTCTATCCCCTAAAAAAACCGAGGAAGCTGTATTTTTAGCAGAATATCCTGCTAATATATTTAACTTCGGATAATTATAATAAATAATAATACCAAGCAGTACCATAGCAAGTACTAATATTTTTTTTAAATTTTTCATACAAAAGCAGTTTTAACAAATGTAAGAATTTAATTGTTTGGTGTTTATAATTAAAATACAACCCCTACCTTTGTTATAAATATTATTTTTTATGTTTATTGTAGATAAAATTAGAGCTGATTTCCCTATTCTTAACCGACAGGTACACGGAAAAAAATTAGTGTATTTTGATAACGGAGCAACCTCACAAACTCCGCAAGTAGTTATTAACGCTATTGTTGATTATTATTCTAATTATAACGCAAACATTCATAGGGGAGTACACACTTTAAGTCAGGAAGCTACTGATAAGTATGAAGAAGCTCGTATTAAAATTCAAAAACATTTTAATGCAAAACATTCGTATGAAATTATTTTAACCGCAGGAACTACGCACAGTATTAATATTGTTGCTTCAGGATTTTCGACCATTTTAAAAGCAGGAGACGAGGTAATTGTATCTTCATTAGAACATCATTCAAATATTGTTCCTTGGCAAATGCTTTGTGAAAAAACAGGCGCTGTTTTAAAGGTGATTCCGATGGATGAAAATGGTGCGTTAAAAATGGATGTGTATCATGAATTATTAAATTCGAATACTAAATTGGTGTTTTGTAATCATGTATCAAATGCTTTAGGTACTATAAATCCGATTAAAGAAATTATTCATGCAGCTCATAAATTTGGAGCGTATGTTTTAATTGATGGAGCACAAGCAACACCACATTTAAAACCTGATGTTCAAGATTTAGATGTTGATTTTTATGTAGCATCGGCTCATAAAATGTGCGGACCAACAGGAGTTGGATTATTATACGGAAAAGAGGAGTTATTAAATTTATTACCACCATATCAAGGAGGTGGTGAAATGATTGAAACTGTAACTTTTGAAAAAACAACCTATGCAGGTTTACCTCATAAATTTGAAGCAGGAACGCCTAATATTTGTGGAGGAATTGCCTTTGGAGCTGCTATTGACTATATGAATTCAGTTGGTTTTGATAATATTGCCAAACAAGAAAATGAATTACTAGCCTACGGAACACAAGAATTAGAAAAAATTGAAGGCTTAAAAATTTACGGAACAAGTAATAAAGCGGCTGTAATTTCTTTTAATATTGAAGGAATTCATCCGTATGATATTGGTTCTATTTTAGATAAATTAGGCGTAGCAGTTCGTACAGGACACCATTGTGCACAACCGATTATGAATTTTTATTGTATTCCTGGTACTGTTAGAGCTTCGTTTGCTTTTTATAATACAAAAGAAGAAATCGATATTTTAGTAGCATCAGTAAAAAGAGCTAAAATGATGTTGAGTTAAAATATCTTTATAGATAATTGAGTTTTATATATTAAAAAACCTCACAGATTTTTAAATTCTGTGAGGTTTTTGTTATTATATATTATCTAAATATAAAATGGTGTAGAAATGCCTAGCCCCGATTGAAGCAATTGTTTGAGCTCTTTTTTTGATTTTTCTTCAAAAAAAAGCGAGTGCGGAAAGCGGGAAATTGCTTCAAATTATTTTTATAATTCTTTTAATCTTTCGACATAAAAATTTGTAAAACATACCAAAATAAAAGCATCAGCGAAGCAAATAAACCTAATGCTGCAGGTATATAATCATCGGTAGAAAATTTGTTTACCAAGTTAGAAGTTTGATATAAAATAGAACCAGCAGCTAACACACACATTCCTACTGAAAACCATAAACCAAGATTGAACCCGAATAAAGTACCTGCAATAATTAAGGCGATTGCAATAAAAAAGCCAACACTTAATCCTGCTTTTATAAACGAAAAATCTTTTTTTGTGATAAAAACAATAGACGAAATTCCAGCAAATAATCCTAAAGTTACAATTCCTGCTTGTTTAATAATTTCAAAATTATTAGTGTATGAAATTGCCATATAAATAAGCGGAATAAAAATAAAAGCCTCTGCAAATACATAGCCTGAATAGGCTAAATATTGTAAGTTTTTATCAGATGTTTTTAATGCGGTACTTTCAGCATAATTGGTAATTAACATAAAACCACCTAATAATAATAGCCATTTATAACCTTGCGTCATTGATAACGCAAATTCAACGATGGTTGCATTTTGTAATAATAAATATTCAAAAAAAATGAATAATAATACACCTAAACCAACGTGTGCATATGTTTTTTTGTAAAAAGCTACCCTATTAGTTTCAGATGCTTGAGCAACAAGTATTTTGTTGTTAAATGAATTTTTCATAATAAAAATATACGCTTAAATGTGTTTGATATATGTAAAGGTATGTTTTTTAAACGAAATTAAATTTTCTTTTCATTTTTCTGAAAAATATTTTTCATTACTATTTTTTATGTCGAATAACTTCACGTTTCTTTGATTTGTTTTACTTTTATAAAAAATTAAATTATATATTTTGAAAAAAATTAAATTTCCAACACCGCATACTATCTTGTTATTAATAGCTGGTTTAGTAGCTGTTTTAACATGGTTTATTCCTGCGGGTAAGTTTGATACGTTACAATATCAAAAAAGTAATAATTTGTTTACATATTTACATTTAGAGCAAGAGAAAACTATTACAGCAAGTCAAGAAACATTAGCTGAGTTAGGAATTAAAATTCCGCTAGAAAAATTTACTAATGGAGATATTGCTAAGCCAATTAGTGTGCCTGGAACTTATACTAAATTACCATCACAACCTCAAGGAGTTTTGGCTTTTTTTAAATCGCCAATAAAAGGAATTACACAATCATCAGATATTATTTTGTTTGTATTAATTTTAGGAGGTATTATTGGAATTATGAATTTTACGGGTGCCTTTGATGCAGGAATTGCCTGGTTAGCAAAAAAGTTAAAAGGAAAAGAATATTGGTTAATTTTTGTAGTAACTACATTAATTGCTATTGGTGGAACCACATTTGGGTTAGCAGAAGAAACTATAGCGTTTTATCCTATTTTGATTCCTATATTTTTAGCAGCAAATTACGATGCTATTGTAGCTTTAGCTTGCGTTTACATAGGTTCTTCTATAGGTACTATGTGTTCAACAGTAAACCCATTTAGTGTTATTATAGCTTCTGATGCCGCAGGAATTAACTGGACAACAGGTTTTACAGGAAGATTATTAATGTTGATTTTTGGAATAATTATTTGCGTTATTTATATATTACGTTATGCTAATAAAATTCAAAAAGATGCTACAAAATCAATTATTTATGATCAAAAAGAAATGATTGAAAACCTTTTTGGAAGCACTATTTCAAACACACATGTTTTAACAGCAAGCTTACGCATTATTCTAACCATTTTTACGCTTTGTTTTGTGGTAATGATCTACGGGGTTTCTCGTTTAGAATGGTGGTTTGAGGAAATGACGGTAGTTTTTTTAATTGGAGCAATTTTTATTGGGTTTTTAGCAAAAATGAAAGAAGAGAATTTTGTAACAACCTTTATTAAAGGCGCTAACGATTTGTTGGGTGTTGCATTTATTATAGGAATAGCTCGTGGTGTTTCGGTATTGATGGAACAAGGTTTAATTAGTGATACTATTTTACAAAACGCAAGTGAATTTACTACAGGAATGTCTAAAGGAGTTTTTGCTAATGTAATGTTGTTTATTTACTCAGGTTTATCATTTTTTATTCCAAGCTCATCAGGAATGGCAGTGTTAACAATGCCTATTATGTCGCCATTAGCTGATACCGTAGGTGTTGGAAGAGAAGTAATTGTAAATGCATATCAATACGGAATGGGACTTTTTGCTTTTATCAATCCAACAGGGTTAATTTTAGCATCTCTAGCAATTGTTAAAGTGGGTTATGATAAATGGTTGAAATTTGTAATTCCATTAGTTGTTATTTTAACTATTTTTACTATGATTGCTTTAACAATTCAGGTTTATTTTTAGTAGTTAAACGCTTTTTAAATATAGGTGATAAAAATACTCGATAAAAACATGAAATCAACTAAAATAGTAATTGCACACCGTGGTGCATCAGGATATTTACCCGAACATACCATGGAATCAAAAGCAATGGCATATGCTATGAATCCTGATTATATTGAACAAGATTTAGTGCTAAGTAAAGATAACGTGCCTATTGTTATTCATGATATTTATTTAGATGATGTTACCAATGTGGCTACTATTTTTTCTGATAAAAAAAGAGCAGATAATCGTTATTATGTAATTGATTTTACTTTTGATGAATTACAGCAATTACAAGTAACCGAACGATTTGATACCAAAACAGGAAATCAGTTTTATCCGAAACGATTTCCTAAAGGAAAAGGGAATTTTAAACTTCATTCTTTACAACAAGAAATTGAACTTATTCAAGGTTTAAATTATAGTACAAATAAAAATATTGGAATTTATCCAGAGATAAAAAATCCTGATTTTCATCATAAAAATGGAAAAGATATCGCTAAAATAACGTTAGATATTCTTTCTGATTATGGTTACAAAACTAAAAAAGATGCGTGTATTTTTCAATGTTTTGATGCCAAGGAATTAGAAAGAATTCGAAAAGAATTAAAATCTGATTTGTTTTTAGTTCAGTTAATAGAATTTGAAGAAGAAACAAAACAATTAAAACATTTTGCAACTTATGCCGATGGAATAGGACCTTGGTATAAGCAAATTGTAAATAAAAAAAAGGCGGATAAATTTACTTTTACAAGCTTAGTTTCAGAAGCGCATCAACTTGGCTTAAAAGTGCATCCATACACTTTTAGAGCTGATAGTTTAGACGAATTTTCTTCGTTTGAAGAAATGATGCAAGTATTATTTTTTGAAGCGAATATTGATGGTGGTTTTACTGATTTTCCTGATAAAATGGTCGCTTTTTTAAATGATAATTAACTTTTTAAGATTATTCTTTTTCTTGATTACCAATATCTTTTATCAAAGAAAAAGCAAAATAAATAATAAAACCACCACTTAATACAATACAAATCCACATAAAAATAGTGGTTTGCCAAAAAGGTGTGTTTTTAGGCAATACGGTTTTATTTTTGTTTTTAGAAAATGATGTAATACTTGTTTCTGCAATGTTTTTTGTTGTCGATGAAATAAAATTCCCTAAATCGTACGACGGTTTTGTTAACGTAGAATCAACTATTATTTTGTAATTATTTGCTTTTTTTAAATTAGCAATTAAATAAATTGGCTTTTGAAATAACTGAATATTTTCTATTACTAAAGCAGGATTATCTTTATTTTCAATTTCTATAATAAATTCTTTTTCATTTAAATTATTAAAGGTAAATGAGTTTTTATTTTTAGAATTTAATTGAAAAGAAGCGATAGTTTTAGTGTAAGTTTCTACACGTTTTTTAATTTTTCGTTCTCTTTTTACAAGAATTTTAGTGTTTCTTAGAAAAAAATCGGAATCAATTTTAAAAGAAATACTATTTATTTTATGCGAATTTGTAGCCGTAAATTTAAGTTGTGTAACCTTTTTCTTTTTTTCGGTAGCAATCAATTCTTGTTTGTACTGATTTATTTCAATAGCATTTTGAGTGAAAATTTTACTTTTATAAATTCCTGCTTCTAAAATATTTATAGGTAATGAGTTTTTATCATTAAAATTGAGGCGTAAAAAAGGATAGGTATTTAAAGGGAAATTAATAGTTTGCTCTAAAAATATTTTTCCTGAAGCTGTTTTTTTAGGCAAACTTAAAGGTGATAAAATACGATTAGAAATTAATCCAAACCAGTCAGAACTATTGTCACTTCCGTACACATTATAGCTTTTTCTTATTTTTGTATTGGTTATTTTTAGTGTAATACTAGCTATTTTTTCTGCGGATTTATTTTCTATTATAATTGACGTTACAGAATCTTTAATAACATTTTTTGATGCTATTTTAAGTTGCTTAAAAGTTGAGAATTTTTTGTCATTATTATAAATTAAAACATACGGAACATCATTTTTTAATGAATCTTTAATTCTTAAAAAATTGTAATTTTCATTGCTAACAGCTCTAACTTTTAGAGGTAGCATTATTTTATGTAAACCGTTTTCATCTATCGAATTAATACTACCTGTATAATTTTGAGCAAAAGTAGTAAGAGAAATAAAAAAGGTAATTAATAAACTATATTTCATCATCTATATTTTTATTTTCGGTGGTTTCATCAACAACCAATTTTTTTAATTTTTGATACACAAAAGAAATTATCAATATTAAAACTCCTAATAATATAAAGGCGATAATTTTTCCTGTTTCCGAAACGTTTTTAATATCGTAGATAAAAAGCTTCAAAATAGTGAATCCA
This sequence comes from Tenacibaculum aestuariivivum, assembly GCF_964507685.1. Lineage (GTDB taxonomy): Bacteria > Bacteroidota > Bacteroidia > Flavobacteriales > Flavobacteriaceae > Polaribacter > Polaribacter aestuariivivum. The sequence goes on along the minus strand of NZ_OZ208414.1, from coordinate 1,483,824 downwards.
AGTAATGAAAGTGCGATTACTCGTAAGTTTTTCCATTGTTTTTTTATCCCAATAATTAAAAAGATAAAAGAAAAAACTCCCCAAAGTATTGGATAACCTATTTTAATAATTTGTGTTTTTGTCGCTGATATTTGGCTATGTACAAAATTACTTTTAGCGTAAAAATCATTTTCTGATTCAGAGAATTTTTCAGATAAAGCTACTGTATCAACAGAATTTGAAAGATGTAAACCATGTATCATTATTTCATTACTTAAAATATATACAATGGCAAAAGTAAATATCCAAGGTAACCATTTACGTTGTTTTGGTTTTATCTTAAATAATAAATCGGATGTCTTATATAATTGATATCCAAAATAAATTAAACAACTTAAAATGATATAATGAAAGTAAAAAGCATAGTTTGTATTCGTGTTTTCTACGAAGTTTTCAATTAATTCGTTTGCTGGTAATTTGTAAAAATTAATAATATAAAGTGTTGTTGAAACAATACCTACAACTAAAACTCCCTTTGTAATATTTTTATTTTTTAATATTGATGCTGTATATAATACGGTAGTAATAAATATAAAATGATAGGTAACAGGAAAAGATAAGGCAGAAAAAGTGTTCTTTAAATATTGATAAGCTTGATAATTTACTTCTAAAATACCCGTAAAATAAGTTATTAAAATATTGATAATTAAAAGTATATTTCGATAAGAATTAATATTTATAGAAAAGTGTTTTATAAAGATTTCTTTCTCTTTTTTTAATAACCAATATGTTAAAAATAGCGAACCACTAACTACTAAACCAGCAATAAATAACGGGTTTAAAATGATATTTAAATCTTCTGTAAAATTGTATTTTTCCCAATCTAAAAATAAACTGATAAGTGTTAAAACTTGTATTATAAATCCACCAATTTTAAAGGTGTTTATTTTTGATTTTTGAGATAGCCAAAATAATAAAACAGCTTCCGAAGCCCAGAAAAGAGTAATAATATTACCTTTAAATTGAATTGGAATTGTTAAGGTAACAAAAGTTAAAGCAAGTCCAATTAATAAGTAAATAGCGTTTTTATCTAATCCAAATTTTTTATATAAAACAGTAGCGTAAGCAATGTTATAAAGTGCCAATAACAAGGTGAATAACCCTGTTAAATTTGATTCTAAATCATTTAAAATTAACATTCCTAAACCGAAAAACACAAAGGTATTTGCCACTAAAATAAAATATTCTATCGTAGAAAACACCCCTTTATTTCTAAGGTTATTTAAAACAATAGTGATGCTAAATATAAAATAGAATAAGGTTGCAAAAATTAAAGCTCCTGAATGTGAAAATGTGTTGCTACCTATTTTTAAACCACACCAACTTCCGAATAATATTGTTGTAAATATAAAAGATAATATTGTTGAAATTCGCCATTTTTTAAAATAAGAAATTCCTAATATTCCGATGTTTAAAATAGCAATGTAAGTAAATAATACTACGTAATTACCTTCACCCGTACTTACCATAAATGGTGCTGAAAACCCACCAATTAATGATAAAACAGCTAGTTCTTGTCGGTTATAAGAAACCGCAACAAGTGTACTGAAAATAGTTATTACCGTCATAATAGCAAAAGCTACCGTTTGACTAAATAACTGATATTCATGAAAAGCAATATAAATAGTAAAGTAAAAAATACTAATAGCTCCCGCTACTAAAACAGAACTAAAAGAGGTGTAATTTTTCTTTAATTTATGAGCAATTGCCATAATTAATGAACCACATAAAAAACCAATTCCAACTCTTGCAGGTTCGTTTATCCAATCTTTATCGATTGCATATTTTACAAAAAAACTAATTCCTAATACTAAAATTAAGATTCCAAGTTTATTGATTAAGTTTTCACCGATAAATTTTTCTAAATCAGGATTTTTATCTTTAAATCGTTCAAAAAATGATTTTTTAGGAATTGATATTATGGTCTTTTTAATCGGTTTTTCTATTATTTTTTTATCCTCTAAAATAGGATTGACTTTTAAGGAATCAGTAATAGGAGGTATTATAATTTTCTCTTTTTTAGGAGTAGTAATTATCGGAGTTACTATTTTTTCTTCTTCGGATGCTACATTTTTATTAGCTATAACGGTGTTTTTTGAAAAAATTTCTTTTTGTAAATCTGCAATTGTTTTATTGAGTTGCTCAAATTTTTTGTTGATATTTTTATTAAGGATGTAAAATCCTATTAATAAGATTAGTAGTAGGAATCCTTCCATAAAATATTTTTGAATTTTAGCTCAAATGTAAGTTATTAAAACTACATAAAATTAGCAAAAAAACCGTTCTAAATTTAGAACGGTTTTTTTAGTATATTAAAAAAAGTGTTATTTTTTGATATCTAATTTAATGCTTAATTCTGATAATTGCGCATCATTTAAAGCAGCAGGAGCGTCAATCATAACATCACGTCCTGAGTTATTTTTAGGAAAAGCGATAAAATCACGAATCGTTTCTTGTCCGCCTAAAATAGCAACCAATCTATCTAATCCGAAAGCCAAACCTCCGTGTGGTGGCGCACCATATTCAAAAGCATCCATTAAGAAACCAAACTGCTCTTTTGCTTCTTTTTCAGTAAATCCTAAATGTTTAAACATGATAGCTTGTGTTTCTTTGTCATGAATTCTGATAGAACCTCCACCGATTTCATTTCCGTTCAACACTAAATCATAAGCGTTTGCCTTAACCGCTCCAGGATTTGTATCTAATAACTCTAATTGCCCTGGTTTTGGCGATGTAAACGGGTGATGCATTGCATGATAATGCCCTGTTTCTTCGTCTAATTCTAATAATGGGAAATCAATAACCCATAACGGAGCAAATACTTTAGGATCTCTTAAACCTAAACGTTCTGCTAATTCCATTCTTAAAGCCGATAATTGAGCTCTTACTTTATTTGTATCTCCAGATAACACACACACTAAATCACCAGCTTTTGCACCTGTAATTTCTGCCCATTTAGCTAAGTCTTCTTGATCGTAGAATTTATCTACTGATGATTTGAATGTTCCATCTTCGTTTACACGAGCATAAATCATTCCTAAAGCGCCAACTTGAGGACGTTTTACCCATTTAATAATATTGTCAATTTCTTTTCTTGTGAATTTATTTCCTCCAGGAACAGCGAAACCAACCACTAATTCAGCACTATTAAAAACGCCAAAATCTTTATGTTGTGTTACTTCATTTAATTCGCCAAATTCCATTCCAAAACGGATATCTGGTTTATCATTTCCGTATAAACGCATTGCGTCATCATATAACATTCTTGGAAATTTATCAACTTCAACATTGTTGATTTCTTTTAATAAATGACGGGTTAATCCTTCAAAAATATTTAAAATATCTTCTTGCTCAACAAAAGCCATTTCACAGTCAATTTGTGTAAATTCTGGCTGACGGTCGGCACGTAAATCTTCATCTCTAAAACACTTTACAATTTGAAAGTATTTATCCATGCCACCAACCATTAATAGTTGTTTGAAGGTTTGAGGCGATTGTGGTAAGGCATAAAATTGCCCGGCATTCATTCGAGAAGGTACTAAGAAATCACGAGCACCTTCAGGAGTTGACTTGATTAAATAAGGTGTTTCAACTTCTATAAATTCTTGGTCAGATAAATATTTACGTACTTCCATAGATACTTTTGATCTGAAAATCAAACTATCTTTTACAGGGTTACGACGAATATCTAAATAACGATATTTCATTCTAATATCTTCACCACCATCTGTTTTATCTTCAATAGTAAAAGGCGGCGTTTTTGCTTGGTTTAAAATTTTTAATTTAGTAACCAATACTTCAATTTCACCAGTAGCGATGTTTTTATTTTTAGATTCTCGTTCAATAACAGTACCTGTAACTTGAATTACAAATTCACGCCCTAAGGTTTTTGCTTGTTCAATTAAATTATTAGAAGTACGTTCTTCATCAAAAATTAATTGCGTAATTCCGTAACGATCGCGTAAATCTACCCAAATCATAAAACCTTTATCACGTGATTTTTGTACCCAACCAGAAAGGGTTATTTCAGTATTAATATGCGAGGCTGTTAATTCGCCACAAGTATGCGTTCTGTACATTTCTAGAATTTTAGATGTGCAAATTTAACGATAATTGTTAGTATGTGAAAAATTACTATTATTTAGTTTTTTAAGCTCATATATTGTTTTTTTGTAGTGCTTTTTTATCTAAAAATAGATTCAATTTTATAATTATGACATTACAAGAATTTAAAAACAAACTAAGAAACACGCCTAAAGAACTATGTTTTTCAGATACCATTAGCATAATTGAAGATAACTATAGTTTTACGCCATCAGCATTTAAAAATGGTGATTTAGAAAATGCTAGTACTCAAAATTTAGGGTCGTGTAAAGTGCTTTCTTTTGCAGTAAAGCAACAATTAACTAAAGAAGAAGCATTGGCTTGTTTTGCACAATATTATTTTATTGATGTTTTAGAAAATTCAACAGGAACAGATCATCAAAATATCAGAAGTTTTATGAATACTGGTTTTGAAGGATTGGTTTTTGAAAATGAAACTTTAGTAGAAAAAGTATAGTTTTTGATGTAAATTATCAAAACGAGTAAAATTGCCTAGCCCCGATTGAAGCAATTGTTTGAGCTCTTTTTTATTTTCTTTTTAAAAATAAAAAAAGCGAGTGCCGAAAGCGGGAAATTGCTTCAAAAAAAAACACCAATCATATATAAATTATGATTGGTGTTTTTATGTTAAATTTTAAAAGTACACTTAATCAAAAGCACCCGATTTTAATTTGTCAAAATAAATAGTGGCTGCTTTTTTAACTTTAGGGGCTAGTAATAAAGTAGAAAAAACTGTTGGTATTGCCATTAAAGCATAAGCACTATCCATTAAATTAATAACAAAATCTAACTTTATAACTGCGGCTATTACAATTACCAAAACATAAAAATGATTGTAATATTTGCCTGTTTTTGAATTGGTTAAATAACTTAAACAGCTGTAACCATAAAATGAATAGGTAAATAGAGTAGAGAAGGCAAAAATTAATACACAAATAGTTAAAATAATACTTCCTAGGTGATATGGTAAAACCGAATCAAAGGCGGCTAAGGTCATTGAAATACCGTTGCCATCAAAATTTTTCCATATTCCTGATGATAAAATTGCTAATGCTGTTAAGGTACAAACTAATAAGGTGTCTATGGCAGGCCCTAACATGGCAACTAAACCTTCTCTAATTGGTTCGTTTGTTTTTACTGTTCCGTGCATCATTGGTGCAGTTCCTAAACCTGCTTCGTTAGAAAAAGCTGCTCGTTTTACACCTGTTATAATTAATGCTCCTAATGCACCTCCTAAAACAGATTTTCCTGAAAAAGCATCTGTAAATATTAAAGAAATGATGTTTGGAACTTCCTCTATCTTTAAAAATAGAATGGTTAAAACGGTTAATAAATAAACAACAACCATTATAGGTACTAATTTACCAGCTACTTTTCCTATGCGTTTAATTCCTCCAAAAATTACAGTAGATACAATAAATGCTATGACAATTCCTATTAATAACTTAGCTGTAAATTGATTTGGTTCGTTTACTTTAAAAACATCAATAATAGTTTGTGTTAATTGATTTGCCTGAAAAGCGGGTAGTGTTCCTGCCAAACCTGCTGTAGCAAAAAATACAGCTAAAGGTTTCCATTTTTTACCCAAACCTTCTGTAATTACGTACATTGGTCCTCCTTTTGCGTTTCCTTCTTCATCTTCTCCGCGATACATAATTGCTAAACTACAGGTAAAAAATTTGGTAGCCATTCCTACAAAAGCACTAATCCACATCCAGAAAATGGCACCAGGTCCTCCCATTGCAATGGCTATTGCTACTCCACTGATATTTCCCATTCCAACGGTTGCGGCAATGGCTGAGGATAGGGCTTCGTAATGTGATAATTCTCCAGGAGAATCGTGTTTGTCATACTTTCCTCTTAAAATAGCAATGGCGTGTGCTAGGTATCTGAAAGGTACTAAGCCTGAATATATAAATAAGCATAATCCGCCACCGATTAACAATATTAATAAGGGAATTCCCCAAATCCATGATGAAAAATTAGCGACTATATTTTGAATTTCAGAGAACATAAATGGTGTTTAATTTTAAGCGAATTTACTGAAATGAAATAGAAAAAAGGTGGTAATACAGGTATTTGAGTAATACCTAAAATTAGTGAAAATGCCTAGCCCTGATTGAAGCATTTGTTTGAGCTCTTTTTTTGATTTTTCTTCAAAAAAAAGCGAGTGCGGAAAGCAGGAAATTGCTTCAAAAAAAACACCTATCGTAATTTATATAATAGGTGTTTTTATATTTTAACAGATTTCAGAAAGATAAAAATTCGAATCCGTCAAAGGGATTTTATTTCAGTTTCTCATGCTGATTTACCACAGTTCTTAGCCGTGTGCGATGCTGAAATAAATTCAGCATGACGAGAATCTAATTTTAAAAAAGGTTTACCAATCTTCGCCTTTAAAATTTTTAGATTTAGCATAATTAATGGTATTTTCTAAATAATCTTCAGTATTATACTTTGGTATCGGTAAAATTGATTCTAATAAATTAGTATCGTATTCGTAAGGATCAGAAATTAGATATTGGTTTAAATGTAATCCAATAGTTTTGTAATAAATATTTTCTAATCTGTTTTTATTTTTTAATAATGAACCGCCTGTTGACGAATTTAAAAAAGTAAAATTATTAAAATCTACTGTTTTTAAAATTCGTTTCATTCCTGTTACAATATTGGTGCTTTTAGAGTGCACAATATTAAGTTGTTCTATTTTTTGTTGATATACAGTTGCTATTATTTTTGCAACATAATCGACAGGAATAATATTTAAGCCTGTTTTAAAATTGGTGGTAATTCGAATAGGGTTATTAGCTAGTGGATTTTTATAAAAAAAATTTCCCAGAAGATAATAAACCATGTAATTTGAAATAAAATAAGGCGATTTATTAAAAATATTTCCGCCTAAAACACTTGGTCTTAATATTTGGATAACAACCTTATTTTCTAGTCCTTTTTTTAATAAAAATTTTTCGGTAGTGTGCTTTGCTTCTTCGTAAAAATTGCGGTATTTAGGCTTTTTTGTAGCGTGATAATCATTATCAATTAATCCGCCAATATTACCAATACTAAACGCCGTACTTATATAAGTGAACTTTGTAATGAAAGATGAAAAAGTGTTAAACACCTCTTTTGTAAATTCATAAACACCATTAAAAACAACATCTCGTTGCGATTTATCGGTGGTTAAATTTACGCTTCCTGCTGAATGAATAAAAAAATTGGTTTCATCTTTAGATAAAAAAGTTTCAGGTTTAAAAAAAGCAACCATATCTAAAGCTCTAATTTTTTGAGCTATTAAATTTCTATTTTCAGAAATAAATGATGGAGAAGCATCGCTATTTACTATTTTTTGAACTCTTTCTAATGCCGAATTACCATTTTTTTCTCTTACCGGAAGGTATATATGTTTTATGTTATTTTGTTGTATTAATTCATAAAAAACTTGTGAACCTAACGTTCCTGTACAGCCTGTAAGAATAACATTTATTTTATTTTGTTTCATTTTAATAGATAATTAACCTATATGAGTTAATTGTGTCAATTTTTAAGAAAAAATAAGGTAATAATTGTTTGTTAAAATATTACTTACAAACAACACCTTTTTTATTTAAAAGATCAATATCTCTAAAAAATCCTTCTTGAATAGTACCTTCTTGAAATATAAATGTTTTATCGTGTAAAATATTGTTTTCAAAAAAAGTAACTTGAAAACGGTTGTCTAAAGCAAATAATTCAGGCTGCATTATTTCGAATTTAGAAAATGATTTAGCGGGTAATAAATCTATTTTTCTACGGAATAATGAAGTTTTTTTAGTTTCAGAAAATCCTTGAGAAACAATTACTATCATTTCTAAATCTACTTCTTTTTTATTGATAATATAAACGCTCCATTCATCTAAATTATCATGTGGATTTTTTTCTAAAGTAATGGCAATTTCTACATCAACAACTCCTGGTATTTTTATGTCTTTTTTCATTTAATATATGTTAAAAGCAAAAAGTTGAAAAGTAGAAGTAATTCTTAACTTTTCAACTTTTTGTATTTAATAATAATTTTTATTTATATAACAGATTTAAATTGCTCTAAGAAACGTTTATCGTTTTCGTAAAACATTCTAATATCAGGAATTTGATATAATAACATTGCTATACGTTCAATTCCCATACCAAAAGCATAACCAGAATATTTAGTAGGGTCGATATTTGCATTTTTTAATACATTAGGATCTACCATTCCGCAGCCCATAATTTCTAACCAACCTGTTCCTTTTGTAATTCTGTAATCGGTTTCAGTTTCTAACCCCCAGTAAATATCTACTTCGGCACTTGGTTCTGTAAATGGGAAATAAGAAGGTCTTAATCTGATTTTAGACTTACCAAACATCTCTTTGGTAAAATATAACAAAGTTTGCTTTAAATCAGCAAAAGAAACATCCGTATCAATATATAAACCTTCTACTTGATGAAAAATACAGTGTGCTCTGGCAGAAATATCTTCATTTCTAAAAACACGACCTGGAGAAATAGTTCTAATAGGTGGCGTATTGTTTTCCATATATCGAACTTGTACCGATGAAGTATGCGTTCTTAATAAGGTATCAGGATTTTTATCGATAAAAAAAGTATCCTGCATATCACGTGCTGGATGATATTCAGGTAAATTTAATGCAGTAAAATTATGCCAGTCATCTTCAATTTCTGGACCTTCAGAAACGGTAAATCCAATTCTATTAAAAACTTCAATAATTTGATTTTTAACCAAAGATATTGGATGGCGAGACCCTAAGTTAATTGGTTCTGACGGACGCGTTAAATCACCATAAAAACTTTTATGTTTAACAGTACTGTCTAAAGTATCATTAAGTTCTGTTACTTTTTCTTCAGCAGTTTTTTTTAAGTTGTTTAAAGCTTGTCCAAAATCTTTACGCATTGCAGCGTCAACATTTTTAAACTCAGCAAATAAATCTTTCAATAAACCTTTACTTCCTAAATATTTTATTCTGAAAGCTTCTACTTCTTCTTTCGAAGTTGTTTGAAAAGCCTTTACGTCACCAATCAATTCTTTTACCTTATCTAACATTTATCTGTCCAAAATTAGACTGCAAATTTAATATTTTTATATCAAATCTACACAATTTAGATAATTATTAAAAATTGATTAAGTGTACTAATACCGGTTTCAATTTTCATTATAAACATAGTTGTTTTTTAAAGTTGATAAAGAATTATTATTAATAGTTAATTTTTTAGTTATTTAAATTTAACAGATTGTAAATTAATTATATTTGCCTAGCGGATTATTTAAAATAATATTACAACAAACAATAATACAACTAGATTATGGAATCTAAAATAAATGCATTTATGGATTACGTTAATGAGCGTAATTCTAATGAGCCAGAGTTTTTACAAGCTGTACAAGAAGTAGCAGAAACTGTAATTCCATTTATTGAAAACAATCCTAAATACCAGGGAAAAAAATTGTTAGAAAGAATGGTTGAGCCTGAAAGAACTTTAATGTTTAGAGTTGCTTGGGTTGATGACAAAGGAGAAACACAAGTAAATAGAGGGTACAGAGTTGAGTTTAACTCTGCTATTGGGCCTTATAAAGGTGGTTTACGTTTTCACCCATCTGTAAATTTATCAATCTTAAAATTTTTAGGATTCGAGCAAGTGTTTAAAAATTCTTTAACTACTTTGCCAATGGGTGGTGGAAAAGGAGGTTCTGACTTTAATCCAAAAGGAAAATCTGATAGAGAAGTCATGGCTTTTTGTCAGGCTTTTATGTCGGAATTATTCCGTCATATTGGTGCAAATACCGATGTTCCTGCAGGAGATATTGGTGTTGGAGGAAGAGAAATTGGGTTTATGTTCGGTCAATATAAAAAATTACGTAACGAATTTGTTGGTGTTTTAACTGGTAAAGGAGCATCTTGGGGTGGTTCTTTAATTAGACCAGAAGCAACAGGTTATGGTGATGTTTATTTTGCTGAAAACATGTTAAAAGTAAAAGGAGATTCTTTTGCTGGTAAAACTGTTGTCGTTTCAGGTTCAGGAAATGTGGCGCAATATGCTACTGAAAAGGCTACTGAATTAGGGGCTAAAGTAGTTACGTTATCAGATTCTTCAGGATATATTTATGATGCTGATGGAATTGATGCTGAGAAATTAGCATTCGTTATGGACATTAAAAATGTTCGTAGAGCTAGAATTAGTGAATATGTAACAAAATATCCAAATGCAAAATTCTTTGCAGGCGAAAGACCTTGGAGTGTTACATGTGATGTTGCTTTACCATGTGCAACTCAAAATGAGTTAAACGCTGAAGAAGCTAAAACATTAGTAGCAAACGGTGTAATTTGTATTGCAGAAGGAGCAAATATGCCTTCTACACCAGAAGCTATTGAAGTTTTCCAAAATGCAAAAATCTTATTTGCACCAGGAAAAGCATCAAATGCAGGTGGTGTAGCAACTTCAGGATTAGAAATGAGTCAAAACTCATTACGTTACAACTGGACAAGAGAAGAAGTTGACGCAAAATTAAAAGCAATTATGAATGATATTCATGCCTCTTGTGTTGAATATGGCGCGCAAGCTGATGGGTTTGTAGATTACGTAAAAGGAGCTAATGTTGCTGGTTTCGTAAAAGTTGCTGATGCAATGTTAGATCAAGGAGTTGTATAATCGTTTCTTTTTATAGAAGATTTATATTCTTTTTTATAATATTTAAAAACACGCTATTTATATAGCGTGTTTTTTTTATGCGTACTTTCGGGTAAAATTTCATAAATATTTTCAATGAATACTTATTTCATTTGTATGCTATGCCTATGTCTAAAAGAAAAAATATAATTACGATTGCTTTTTATAATGTTGAAAATTTATTTGATACTGTTAATAATCCAAAAACAGCCGATGATGATTTTACACCATCGAGTAGGCGGAAATGGAATGCTAGAAAATATCAGCAGAAAATAAAACAAATAACAGATGTCATAAAACAAATAGGAATTAATCAGTCGGCAGTTCCTCCTGTGTTAATTGGCTTAGTGGAGGTTGAAAATGCTAAAGTAATTAAAGATTTAACACATCATAAAAATATTTCAAAGTACGTGTATCGCTATGTTCATTTCGATTCTCCTGATGAACGAGGTATTGATGTAGCATTACTTTATAATCCTGCTTTTTTTGAGGTTCTTTCTTCGGATAAATTCCCGTTATATTTAATAGATAAAGAAGGTGAGGTCGATTATACCCGAGATGTATTGGTCGTAAAGGGCAAATTAAATAACGAATTGATACATGTTTTAGTCAATCATTGGCCTTCAAGAAGAGATGGCGAAGAACAAACCACTGAAAATCGTATAGCAGCAGCAAAACACGTGCGTAAAGTATTGGCTGAAATAAAGGCAAAAGAAGCAAATCCAAAGTTTATTATTATGGGTGATTTTAATGATGATCCAACAAGTATAAGCGTTCGTGAATTTTTAGTTACCGATGATTTATACAATCCGATGAAACCTTTATTTGAAAAAGGAAAAGGCACGTTAACTTACTATAAAAAATGGCATTTATTCGATCAAATTATTTTTTCTAAAGATTTTTTTGATATACATAAAAGTAAGCACCGTTTTTTAAGAGCAGGGATTTTAAATAAAAAATGGATGCGATTTTATAAAGGAAAATTCAAAAATAGCCCCTTTCGAACGTATATTGGTCCTTGGTATCAGGGAGGTTTTTCTGATCATTTTCCTGTATATGTTACGTTTATTATAAATGAAATAAAATCATAAAGATCAATATGAATAGAAAAATAAAGCAAAAAAAATCCCGAGATATTCTCTCGAGATTTTTAAATTTTTATAAAATAAGAATTTATTATACTATTATTCAACAGTTACAGATTTTGCTAAATTCCTTGGTTGATCTACATTTTTTTCTAATAACACAGCAATATGATATGAAAGTAGCTGAAAAGGAATTGTAGTTAATAACGGTGTAAAAGCTTCATCAGTGTCAGGAATTTCAATTACATGATCAGCAATTTCTTTCACTGTAGTATCTCCTTCAGTTACGATGGCAATAATTTTACCACTTCTCGATTTTATTTCTTGAATATTGCTCACCACTTTTTCATAATGTCCTTTGTTTGTAGCAATTACAAAAATTGGCATATTTTCATCAATTAAAGCAATAGGGCCATGTTTCATTTCAGCAGCAGGATAGCCTTCTGCATGGATATATGAAATTTCTTTAAGTTTTAAAGCACCTTCTAAAGCTACAGGAAAATTAAACCCTCTACCTAAATACAAACAGTTTTTAGCATCTTTATAAACCCTTGCAATTTCTTTAATTTGTGCATCTGCTTCTAATAATTTTTCTATTTGAGCAGGAATTTGTTGTAATGTTTGTAAATAATTATTTACTGCCGATTTAGACAATGTTCCTTTTTCTTTAGCTAATTTTAAAGCAATTAAAGAAAGCACTGTTATTTGTGTAGTAAATGCCTTTGTTGATGCAACACCAATCTCAGGACCAGCATGTGTATAAGCCCCAGCATGAGTTTCTCTAGCGATAGAAGAACCTACAACGTTACAAATACCAAAAACAAATGCTCCTTTAGATTTTGCTAACTTAATAGCAGCTAAAGTATCTGCGGTTTCTCCTGATTGAGAAATTGCTATTACTACGTCGTTTTCGTTAATAATTGGGTTACGGTATCTAAATTCTGAAGCATATTCTACTTCAACAGGAATACGTGCCATATCTTCAAAAAGATATTCACCTACTAAGCCTGCATGCCAAGATGTACCACAGGCAACTATAATAATTCTATTAGCATTTGTGAATTTAGAAATATTATCATCTATACCAGCCATGCGAATAATACCTTTATCAGATAGCATTCTACCTCTGTAAGTATCTATAATAGCCTTTGGTTGTTCGTAAATTTCTTTTAGCATGAAATGATCATATCCACCCTTTTCAATCTGCTCTAAGCTTAATTGAAGTTCTTGAATATTAGTGTCAATTTCTTTATCATTATCAATTTTACGAACTTTTATTCCTTTATTTTTTTTAATAATGGCTAATTCACCATCTTCCAGATAAATAGCGTTTTTAGTATATTCAATAAAGGGAGAAGCATCAGAGGCTATAAAAAACTCTTCATTATTTTTTCCAACTCCTATTGCAATAGGGCTTCCTAAACGAGCAACAATTAGTTCGTTAGGTTTGTTTTTATCAAATACGGTAATAGCATATGCTCCAATAACATTGTTAAGTGCTAGTTGCACAGCTTTTCCTAATTTACAACCTTCATTTTTTTTAACCTCTTCAATAAGGTTAACTAATACTTCTGTATCAGTATCACTTATAAAAGTATATCCTCTAGAAATTAATTCTTTTTTTATAGTGTCATAATTTTCAATAATTCCATTATGAACAATCACTAAATCTCCAGATTGTGAAACATGAGGATGAGAATTTATTTCATTAGGAATACCATGAGTAGCCCAACGAGTATGCCCAATTCCTATATTCCCTTTTTTTCTTTTTTCATCTTTATTAGTAATTACTTCTAAATCAGAAACCTTTCCTTTGGTTTTTGATAAATGTATTGATTCTCCATCATACATCATTATTCCGGCACTATCATACCCTCTATATTCTAAGCGCTTTAATCCGTTAATTACTATTGGATAAGCCTCTCTATGTCCTATATAACCTGTTATTCCACACATAGCAAATGTTTTATTTTTGTTTTGAATATGATATTTTTAGTACAGCTCTTTTTACGCCGTTTACAGTTTTATTTCCGTCTAGTAAGGTAACCCCTCTAGGGTTCCAGTTATAACTCTTAACATTTTCACTTGTGGCATCATCAGTAGTGTTGTTATAAACTTTTAAAACTAAAGGAGAAATGTCAGTACTTGTGCCGTCTAATAAATTAGCGATATAGTCTGTTATTTTAAAAGCATATTTTTCTGGAGTTTTATCATCAGACAATGTTAAGTAACCACCAAAACTTGCTGACTCCTTATAGGCATCTGTTAGTTGTTTTGGTGTATTCTCTCCATTTTCATTTTTTTTATTTTGATAAATAAATAATCTCTGAGGTATTATTTTGTTGTCAGTATCAATGGCTTGGTTAACATAAAATGTTAAAGAAGCATCATTAACAAGCCAATTATTAGCTCTTAACTCGTTTAACTTTACTTCATCAATAATATTTATTTGAGCCATTTTTCCTGCGGTACCTTGAATAGTAAAACTATTTGTTGGTGTATCATTTTCGGCTTGACTCATGTTGTAAATACTATTTTTAATATCAGACAAAGGAAAAGAGTATTTTTTGTTTAAAGTATCTTTAACAACAGATCCGTCCATAATAGATTTTGTATAATGAAAATCTAAAGAAGCAGCAGGGCTTCCGCTTAACTTAAATGGCACTAAACTTCCTTTAGTACCAGAAGTCATAATTTTAAGCCCTCTAAAATAATTGTTAAATGCATCTTTAGAAGAAAAATAAGGACCTTCAAATTCATCCCAAAACAGTGCTTTCATTTTAGCTAAGTCTAGAGGAATTGCTAAAAAAGGTACAGCAGGAGTTTTATTAGAAACTCTTACCTTAACCGTATCGATGTAAGTGGTAGAGGTGGCAAACCTGTTTATTCTAGGATAACTATATATTGTATCTGTATTGGCTCTTGGTTTAAAAGTAAAATCATTACTTTCACTTAAAAGATTATCTCCTTTGTAATCAGCGTCTGAGAAGAAAGTGTTACCTTTAGCTGGGTCGTTAGGATTTAAGGTGTTTAAAAATGTTTCATTTTGATAAACTTTTAAAGAGGTTTCTTCATTAACATTTCCTAAAATAGAATCTAATTTAAAAGTAGTTATACCATTAGATACTCCTGTAGATGTAGCAGGGTAAGGAATTTTTAAAATAACTTTATCTAAGTCGTATACAGTATCTGTAACAGAACTAGCGCTATTTTTAAAACCTGAAACGTAGCCTATTTGACTAATAATAGAAGCTTTAATGGCTTCATAGTTTTTGTTATTATATACACCTAACCAATACTCACCTAGTGATCCAATAGCAATATTATCAGCTCTAACACTTTCAATATTTATAGGGGTAATTTCTATGTCTAATAAAATTTCACCTGTTTCAAATTTTGTATTTCCAACAACATTAGTTCCTATGTCGTTAAAATCTTTTTCACATGATATTATAGTTGCTAAACATAGCAGGCTAATACCTAAAAAGCTAATTTTTCTAATCATTTGTATTGTTATTCGCTTAATTCTAAAACGTTTTCTTTGTAAAATTGTAAATAAGCTTCAGTTAAAGTTTCTTCGGGCTGAAATTCTAAAACCTTAGTTGCCTTTTCAGCAATAAAATCATTTATTTCATCAGGTAAAACTTCGCTACCTTTTACAATAGCATCTGAGTTTTCAATAGCACTTTTTAAAATGTTAATTTCATTAGGTGTTTGAATAGTTGCTACTTTTAATTCATTAACTTTATCGAAACGAACTTTGTTAGCTAATTCACTATTTAATTCACCATCAAAATTATTACTATAAATTGAAGTAACAATTTTACTTTCAGTAAATAAAGGCTCTTCTTTATAAAATTCTTTTAAATAAAGAGGAAGTAAAGATGCCATCCATCCATGAACATGAATAATATCAGGTGCCCAGTTTAATTTTTTAACGGTTTCCACAACTCCCTTCGCAAAGAAAATCATACGTTCGTCATTATCATTAAACATTTTGTCATCTTCATCAGAGTATACTGCTTTACGCTTAAAATACTCTTCATTATCAATGAAGTATACCTGCATTCTTTCCTTAGGAATTGAAGCAACTTTAATAATTAGTGGCATATCCATATCATTAATTATTAAATTCATACCAGATAAGCGAATAACTTCATGTAATTGATGTCTTCGTTCATTGATTACCCCGTAGCGAGGCATAAAAATTCGGGTTTGAACTCCTTTAGAATGTGCGTTTTTAGCAACATTAAATGCAGTAGACGATAATTCTGTTTCAGGTAAATAAGGAGTTACCTCTGATGAAACATATAATATTCTCTTATCCTTCATTAAATCTGTCTCTTTTATAGTAGGAGCAAAAATACGAAAATTTATGCTAAAATGGTGTTAAATTGCTAATTTTGCACGTACTTCAACTATAACAGCATGAAAGTTTATAAAACTAAATCAGAATTAAAATGTTTTTTATCAACAATAAAAAAGGCTCATAGATCAATTGGGTTTGTACCTACCATGGGTGCCTTGCATCAAGGACATTTATCACTCATACAAAAAGCTAAGAAAAAAAATGATATAACCGTAGTTAGTATTTTTGTAAATCCAACTCAATTTGACAATAAAGAAGATTTGGTTAAATACCCAAAAACTACTGATCAAGATATTGCTTTGTTAGAAGGTGTTGATTGCGAGGTATTATTTTTGCCATCGGTAGCTGAAATTTATGATAGTAATATAATTGCTGATACTTTTAATTTTGATGGATTAGAAGATCAAATGGAAGGTAAATTTCGTAACGGGCATTTTGATGGCGTTGGAACAGTAGTAAAAACATTATTTGAAATTATTGAGCCAGATAGTGCTTATTTCGGTAAAAAAGATTTTCAACAATTGCAAATTATTAAAAAAATGGTTGAAAAGTATGCAATACCTGTGCAAATACAAGGCTGTGATATTTATAGAGAATCAGACGGTTTAGCAATGAGTTCACGTAATACGCGTTTATCTGATGAGTACCGAAAAGCAGCTCCCTTTATTTATCAAACGCTTAAAAAAGCTAAGAAAAAATTTGGCACAAAAAGTGCTAATGAAGTAACTAGGTGGGTGAAAAAAAAGTTTAAAGAACATCCATTATTAATCTTAGAGTATTTTACAATAGCATCAGAGAAAACATTGAAAACAATTGAAGCTAAAAAGGAGAGTGAAAAATACCGTGCTTTTATAGCAGTTTTTGCTGGAGAAATTAGATTGATAGATAACATTAGATTAAAATAAAATTTATCAAAAACAAATCATTAATCATTAAAAACATATTTTTGCAATTATGTTAGTACAAGTAGTAAAATCTAAAATCCACCGCGTAAAAGTTACAGGTGCCGATTTAAATTATATAGGAAGCATTACCATTGATGAAGATTTAATGGATGCTGCAGGAATTATTGAAGGCGAACGTGTTCAAATTGTGAATAACAATAATGGCGAACGTTTAGAAACATACGCCATACCAGGACCAAGAGGAAGCGGAGAAATCACCTTAAACGGTGCCGCAGCCAGAAAGGTAGCCAAAGGCGATGTGTTAATTTTAATCGTGTATGCGTTTATGGAATTAGAAGAAGCAAAGAAATTTACACCTTCTTTAGTTTTTCCTAACGAAGCCGACAATACACTTACCTAGATTCTTACATTTTGAATTTAAAAAAAGCTTTAAAAATTATATTACCGCTCATTTTGGGCGGTTTTTTAGTTTGGTATTCTGTTTCTAAAATTTCGTTAGATGTTTTAGTTCAATATTTTAAAGATGCCAATTACAGTTGGATAGCCTTGGGTTTATTTTTTGGAATTTTAAGCCATTTATCAAGAGCCTACAGATGGAAATTTCTGTTAGAACCAATGGGTTATAAACCCGATTTTGGCAATAGTACTTTAGCCGTTTTGGTCGGTTATTTAGTTAATTTAGCATTGCCAAGAGCGGGTGAAGTTTCACGAGCCGCTGTAATGGCAAACTACGAAAACATTCCTTTTGAAAAAGGATTCGGAACTATTGTAGCCGAAAGAATTGCCGATGTAATCATGATGTTAAGCATCATCGCAATCACCCTTTTTTTACAGTTCGATTTTATTTATAACCTGCTTACTAAAAATTTTGACCCGCTAAGAATCGTCATTATTTTAAGTGTTTTAGCACTTGTTTTTTACGCCATAACCCGTTATGTAAAAAAAGCACAATCAGGAATTGGTTTAAAAATTAAAAGCTTTATTTCAGGCTTAGTCGAAGGCGTAACCAGCATTTTTAAAATGAAACACAAGTGGGCATTTATATTCCACACCGTGTTTATTTGGGCAATGTATGTGTGTATGTTTTGGGCAACCATTCCCGCTATTGACGGCTTAGAAGTTCCTTTAGGCGGTGTTTTAATTGGTTTTATCGCAGGCGGATTTAGCATTGCAGCCACCAATGGAGGCATCGGTTTATATCCAATTGCCGTAGCAGGAGCACTGGCATTATTTGGAATATCAGAAGAACCCGCAACCGCTTTCGGTTGGATTATGTGGACAGCTCAAACAGCCATGATTATCATTTTTGGAGGCTTATCATTTCTATTTTTACCGCTTTATAATAAGAACAAGAAAGAACAATAATTTTTTGAGCGTTCCCTTGCAGGTCGCGCTTTCATTACTCGCTTTTTTTATTTTTTCGAAAAGGAAAAAATAAAAAAGAGCTCAAACATGCCATTCAATCGCTAACGCAGTTACTTTTTAAAATTCGATTATAAACTATTTAAGTTTGTAACTTTGAGTTTTATTAATACGATTTTAAAACTTTCAATTTATTTCAAATGGCTAAAACAAAAACTACTTTTTTCTGTCAAAATTGCGGATCTCAACATGCACAATGGATAGGGCAGTGTAAAACCTGTAAAGAATGGAATACTATTGTTGAAGAAGTTGTTGAAAAAGAAGAAAAAAGAGCTTGGCAAACGCCTGAAAATGTAGTTAAAAAAGTAGCTAAACCTTTAAAAGTACAAGATATTCAAGTAAACACTGAAGAACGTGTTGTAACTCAAAATAACGAATTAGATACTGTTTTAGGTGGCGGAATTGTAAAAGGTGCAGTTGTTTTATTAGGAGGAGAACCAGGAATCGGAAAATCGACTTTATTATTACAAATTGCTTTAAATATTCCTCAAAAAGTATTGTATGTTTCAGGAGAAGAAAGTCAATCGCAAATTAAAATGCGTGCCGAACGTTTAAAAGCAACCAATTCTAATTGTTTAATATTAACAGAAACAAGTACACAACAAATATTTAAAAATATAGAACAAGTTCAACCCGATGTTTTGGTAATAGATTCTATTCAAACATTACATACCAATTCTATAGAAGCATCACCAGGAAGTATTTCTCAAATCCGTGAAACATCAGCAGAATTAATAAAATTTGCTAAAGAAACAGGAACCCCAGTTTTATTAATCGGACACATTAATAAAGATGGACATATTGCTGGACCTAAAATTTTAGAACACATGGTAGATGTTGTTTTACAATTTGAAGGTGATAGAAATCATACATATAGAATTTTACGTTCACAAAAAAACCGATTCGGATCAACAGCTGAATTAGGAATTTACGAAATGTTATCAACAGGTTTACGAGAAGTTTCAAATCCATCAGAAATATTAATATCTAAAAAAGATGCCGATTTAAGCGGAACAGCAATTGCATCAACTTTAGAAGGTGTACGCCCCTTAATGATAGAAATTCAAGCTTTAGTGAGTACAGCTGTTTACGGTACACCACAACGTTCTACAACAGGATATAATCTGAAAAGATTACACATGATTTTAGCTGTTTTAGAAAAACGAGCAGGATTTAAATTAGGAGCAAAGGATGTTTTTTTAAATGTTACAGGAGGTATTCATGTTGATGATCCTGCAATAGATTTAGCAGTTGTAGCAGCTATATTATCATCAAATCAAGATATGGCAATAAACCCAAATGTTTGTTTTGCTGCTGAGGTTGGTTTAGCGGGTGAAATAAGACCAGTTTCAAGAATCGATCAACGAATTATAGAGGCTGAAAAATTAGGATATGAAACCTTGGTTGCATCAAAATATAATAAAATAGCCTCAAAAAATCACACGATTAAATTGCTTTTAGTCGGTAAAATTGAAGAAGCTTTTGCAACCTTATTTGCTTAGGTTATTTTAATTTGTTTCTTTCTTGTGAAAAATACAACAGATAAAAAAAGTACAAAAAGAATTACTTTTCCAATTAAGTAACCATATCCATATTCTGTTAATCTGTTAAAATCAGTAATTAACATTTCAATTATATTTATTAATAATAGTATTGAAATAGTAATTGAAATGTAAAAAATAATTTTTTTCATACTTAAATATTTATAAGAAGAAGAGTAATTTTTATTACTCTTCTTCTTTTATAACTGATTATTTAGTTACTGTAGTAGTCGTAGGTGTGTAAAGTCCAAAAGTTAAACCAGACACTAATCCATTAACAAAAGATTGTCTTGTATGAACAGTATAATCTTTAGCTCCATCAGCCATTTGTTTAGAGTTAGAAACTCCAACAGGTGCTAAACCATATACAACATAATGGTTCCATTCAGTTGTTTGAGAATTTCCTTGTGCACCTTTTCCAACAACACTTGTATAAGAATAACAAGAAGTTAATAACATTGATGAAGCAAATACAACAGCAATCATTTTAATTGAATTTTTCATTTATTTTTTATTTTTCACTCTTTTCAGAGTAATGATTAATTTAGCTACTAAACTATAAAAAAACTAATTAAAATAAAAAAAGAAGCTCTTAATTTTTATAAGAATTTCTTTTTTTATTTTAATTCAATAAATTAACAACATCCACCACCATCGTAATGATAGGTAGATTCTGAAAAGAAAATATCATCTCTTCCTAAAGCTTTTAAATCTCTTGCTGTTTTATCGCAAATTGCTAAAGGTTGATTTTTTAATAAAGTATGACCTAATCCATCATCAAAATAATCTTCATCACCATAATAAATAGCTGCTTTTCCTGTAAAAACACACGGACCATCTTCAGGCATCGGATCTTTAATTGCGGCAACTTCAATTGATTCAATATAAATCAATTCATCAGTAGGATAATTCTTCGGATCTAAAATTCGATAAGGTTTTCTAGCTCTAATTTCAATCGTTCCAAAACCAGCATCAGTTAAAGCTTTTACATAATCGGCAATAGATAAACTTCCGCTTAAACATAAGGCACGTAAACGTTCGTCATTACGTAATTCATCGTTCATTTCTTGCTCGCAAGTTGGGTCGCTCATAACCAATTTTCCGTGAGGCTTTAAAACACGATACATTTCTGCAATAGCCTTCTTTAAATCATCCGACTTAAAAATATTGAACAAACAATTTTGAGCAGCAACATCAATAGAACTATCTTCAACAGGTAAATTCATTGCGTCACCTTTTCGTAAATCAACAAAATCAGATTTAAACCAATCATTTTGTTTTTCAGCAATTTTAAAGTTTTTGCGAGATGCTTCTAACATTTCATCCACCACATCTAACCCAATTACACCGCCTTTATTTCTATTGAAATAAGCGAATTGTAATAATTCCATACCGCCACCAACACCAACATATAGCATTTTAGGATTATTAGTTAAATCACGAGCATGAACAGTAGAACCACAACCGTAGTTCATTTCTTGCATAATACGTGGAATTTTTAATCCTGGTAATTCCCAAATAGGGTTTGTAGTACAGCATAAACCAACATCAGGTGTTAATGCAGCTTCTTTATATACGTTATGTGTAGTTTCTAGGTAACTCATGTTTTTGTTTTTTGTGCTAAAAACACGTTTATAGTAGTGTTATATTTTAGCAATTAATTCTTTAAATAATGTAATCATTTTTGGTTCAGCTTTTCCTGCAACAGCAATAATATCAGCAATATCTACAGGTTGTAAATTTTTAGGATCACATTCATCTGTTAAAACAGAAATAGCAGCACAAGGTAAATTAAGTTGTTTAGCCACAATTACTTCAGGTACAGTACTCATACCAACAGCATCAGCTTCTAGTATTTGTAACATTCTGTATTCTGCTCTGGTTTCTAATTGCGGCCCTACAACACTTGCGTACATTCCTTCATGTAACTGTATTTCGTTTGTTTTTGCAATATCTTTCAATAAATTATTGATTTTTTTAGAATAAGGCTCAAGCATATCAGCAAAAATATTACCAAACTCGTTTGCACCTTTAAAAGCTAGAGGAGATCCGCCTTGTAAATTTATATGATCTTCTAAAAGCATTAAATCACCTTTTTTATAGGTCAAATTAATAGCTCCAGCAGCGTTAGAAATCAATAAGTTTTTAATGCCTAAACTATGCATAGTTCTAATTCCGTATGTAACTTCCCAAAGATTATAGTCTTCATACACATGAAAACGCCCCGCCATTACAACTACTTTTTTTCCTGATAAAGTTCCGTAAATTAATTTTCCAGAATGAGATTCAACAGTTGCTTGTGGAAAATGAGGAATATCTGAATATAAAATCTCTTTTTCAATGTCAATTTCGTTGACTAATTTTCCAAGTCCTGTACCTAAAACAATTCCTA
The DNA here is from genome assembly GCF_964507685.1 of Tenacibaculum aestuariivivum. GTDB lineage: Bacteria > Bacteroidota > Bacteroidia > Flavobacteriales > Flavobacteriaceae > Polaribacter > Polaribacter aestuariivivum. The sequence continues at coordinate 1,461,268 of NZ_OZ208414.1, read as the reverse complement.
TTTCAGGATTTGTAATTCCGTTAGCTATTAAATATGCTTTAGTTTCTTGTAATTGTTGTTTTTTCATTGGTTGTATATCTTCGAGTGTCGCAGTTTTTAAAAATTACGATACCTTATTTTATAAAAATTGTTGAAATGCAGGATGATTTTCAATGTCTTCAAACACATCAACATCGTTAAGTTCTTTCAGCAAATGTACGTTTACTTTTTGCAAATCTTTTAGCGTGTCTTTTCTTACGGTTTCTGTACCCCAAGCTTTATTTTGAAAAATATTTGGCTGTAAGGTTTTCATTCCTAAAAGATAATAACCGCCATCTTCGGCAGGACCAATTACAACATCATTTGAATTTAATTTATCAAAAGCATCTTCTATAATTTCTTCGGATAAATCATATAAATCGCTACCAATAATAAGCACTTTTTCATATTTCTCATCAAACGAATTTTTAAAAGCATTTTCCATTCTGATGCCTAAATCATCACCTTTTTGTTGATTTTTTTGATAAATTTTTTTATTCCAAATATCATTATCACGAATTTTCACAGAATAATAAACTGCTTTATCACAACTTAAATTAGCTGTAATTTCATTGGTTTTTGCTAATAGAAATTTATAAATAGATAATGCAGTTTCGTTTCCTACAGTTTTGGCTAAACGTGTTTTTGTCTTTCCTAATTCAGGATTTCTAGTGAAAATTAATAGTAAATTTTTACTCATTTTTTATAATTTGAAGCAATTTCCCGCTTTCCGCACTCGCTTTTTTTTGAAGAAAAATCAAAAAAAGAACTCAAACAATTGCTTCAATCGGGGCTAGGCTTATTTGCAAATAACTATAATTATCAAAAATAGTTTTATATTTTTATAGCCTATTTAAAAATATTTTATATCTAAAAAATCGAATCCGTCAAACTGAATTTATTTCAGTTTCGCATCCTGATTTGCCATAGTTCTTCGCTTTATGCGATGCTGAAATAAATTCAGCATGACATTTAGATATTAAAAAGATTATGCAACCACACCCTGACAGCTACTTCCTGAACCAGCAGTACAGCCGTAACAATGTTGATTAATAATAATATTTCTGTCTTGTAAAATTTCTTCGTTGTATTCCGAAATATGTTTTATGCTACTAGCTACTTTCAAATTTAACATCTGATTAAAATCACAATCATATAAATTACCGTCCCAACTTACAGACAAAGTATTTGTACACATCACATTTTCCACAGCTTTTGGATTATAGGCATCAATTAAAGAATACATATAATCTTCATAATTTTCAGAAGCAATTAAATAATCTAAAAAACGACTGATAGGTAAATTGGTAATCGCAAATAAATTATGAAAATCGATATTAAAATCATCTTTTAAAGCTTTTTTAAAATCGTTTTCAAGCGCCATTTGATCTCCAGGTAAAAAAGCACCAGACGGATTATAAACTAAATCTAATTTTAAGTGAGAACCTTCAATTCCGTAACCAACTTCGTTTAACATTTGCAGTGCTTTGATTGATTTATCAAAAACACCATCACCACGTTGTTTGTCGGTTTTTCCACGTGTCCAATGTGGCATTGACGAAACAACATGAATATTATGTTTTTTGAAAAAATCGGGTAAATCGTGATATTTTTTGTTAGCTCTAATAATTGTTAAGTTAGAACGAACAATAAAATCTTTGATTCCTGCTTTAGAAGCTTCTTCAACAAACCACCTAAAATTAGGATTCATTTCAGGCGCTCCACCAGTTAAATCTAAAGTATGTGCTTGGGTATTTTTTATAACATCCAAACATTGTTGCATGGTTGCTGTGGTCATTATTTCTTTACGATCAGGACCAGCATCAACATGGCAATGTGCACAAACCTGATTACACATATAGCCTAAATTAATCTGAAGAATTTCTAGCTTTTTAGGACGTAAAGGAAATTGATTTGTTTCCTTTATTTTTTTAGCAAACGTAGGTAATTCACCATCAGTAAAAATTCCGTTTGATAAAATATCTAATTGACGTTGTGTATTTGCTAAATCGTTATTTCTAGCTAAAAGTGATTTTTTCATACATTGTTATAAATCAAAAGAAGAAATTATAATTTCTTCTTTTGTTAATTATTTTACATTTCTAATTTGTTCACTTTATTCATCATTTGAACACCATGAACAAGAGTTGCTCCACTTTTTATAGCAGCTCCAACATGAAGCGCTTCCATCATTTCTTCTTTTGTAATTCCGCGTTCTAAACCATCTTTTGTATAGGCATCAATACAATACGGACATTGTTCGGTATGCGCAACGGCTAAAGCAATTAAGCTTTTTTCGCGAGCAGTTAAAGCACCTTCTTCAAATACTTTTCCGTAATAATCAAAAAATTTGTTTCCAAGTTCTTCGTTCCATTCTGTTATTTTTCCAAACTTGCGTAAATCAGCTGGGTCGTAATATGTTTTTGACATCTATTTTTTATGTTGAAAAGTAAAAATACAAATTGTTTTTAAAGTTTTATACCTGTCTACTAACAACACTATACATTAATACAGTTATAAATCCATTATGTAGACGGAGTATTGTTTATTCCATTACAAAAAAAGTGTTGCCTTTTACATATAGACTTTATTTTTTAGGATGTTTAATATAATTTTAAGTATTATCTAGGTTAGTAGAGGTTTGTTTATATTAAACATATTATTTAGTGTAAAAAGAGCGCATAAAAAAGCCTTAACAAATAATGTTAAGGCTTAGTACTGAAGGCGGGACTTGAACCCGCACGGGCATTACAGCCCATTGGATTTTAAGTCCAACGTGTCTACCAATTCCACCACTTCAGCAAGTGGATTTTATAGTTGTTTTTGATTCTTTCTTAAAATAAACCTCGCTAATTAAAGCGAGGTTTAGTACTGAAGGCGGGACTTGAACCCGCACGGGCATTACAGCCCATTGGATTTTAAGTCCAACGTGTCTACCAATTCCACCACTTCAGCATTTTTTGATTGCAAAACAATCAAAATTGGTATGTTTTTTTAAGAAAGTCTCAGAGCGAAAGACGGGATTTGAACCCGCGACCCCCACCTTGGCAAGGTGATGCTCTACCCCTGAGCTACTTTCGCGTAGTCAAAAATTATTTAAAGATCGTTTGCATGTGTTTCAATGCGGGTGCAAACTTACAACCTTTTTTTAGATAAAAAAATTTTTTTTATTTTTTTTTTAAAATTTCGATAATTATTTTTTTTATTGTCATTGAACCAAGAAAGAAATATCTTTGCAAAAAATAAAACGAGTATTGAATTCTATATCAACTGAACATACAACAGGTTCTTTAAAATCAGTATTTAACGATTTTAAACAATTAACTAAAGTAGGATTATCTATAAGTGTTGTTTTTACTTCTATAACAGGATACTTATTAGGGGCTGAAACAATTGACTATAGTATTGTATTATTATTAGCTATTGGAGGCTATCTAATGGTTGGAGCATCAAATGCTTTTAACCAAATTATAGAAAAAGATATAGATAGGTTAATGCAACGTACAAAAAACCGTCCTTTACCAGCTGGAAGAATGAATGTGAGTACAGCATTAATAATTGCAATTATTTTTACTATTGCAGGTATTGGAATTTTATACGCCATTGACCCTAAGTGTGCTTTATTTGGAGCTGTTTCTATTTTTTTGTACACAAGTGCCTACACACCTTTAAAAGCAGTGACACCATTGGCTGTTTTTGTGGGGGCTATTCCTGGAGCTATTCCTTTTATGTTGGGTTGGGTAGCTGCAACAGGTAAATTTGGTATAGAGGCTGGCTTTTTATTTATGATTCAGTTTTTTTGGCAATTTCCTCATTTTTGGGCAATTGGTTGGCTGCAATTTGAAGAGTATAATAAAGCAGGGTTACATATGCTTCCTATGGATAAAAAAGATAAAGGAGCTGTTGTTCAAATAATTTTTTACACCTGTATTATGATTTTAATGTCAATAGCTCCAGTTTTAAAAGTAACAGGGAACTTTTATATTCATCCATTAACAGCCGTAATAGTATTGTTGCTAGGTTTGTTAATGTTATATTATGCTTTTCAATTATACAAGTCAGAAAAAAATACTGATGCACGTAAATTAATGCTAGCAAGTGTTTTTTATATAACAATCGTACCCATAATTTATGTGGTAGATAAATTTTTACATTAATAAAATGAGCGCACAAACTTTACAACAAGAATTAACAGCAGGTAAAAGAAAATCAGCAAAGCCAATGTTATGGGTTGCTATGATTAGTATGGTAATGTTCTTTGCAGGGCTAACAAGTGCTTATGTGGTTAGTATGAAACGAGATGATTGGGTTACTTTTGATTTACCTCAATCATTTTACATTAGCACTGTTTTAATTATACTAAGTAGTATTACATTAATTTTTTCTCAAAAATTTTTAAAGAAAAACAATCTAAAAGCCTCATTGATATTTTTGATGACTACATTAGTGTTAGGTTTAGGTTTTGTATGGTATCAATATGTAGGTTTTAATGAGTTAAAGTCAGTAGGGTTATTCTTTACAGGTCCAGAGAGTACTGTTTCTACTTCTTTTATCATTGGAATAACATTTATGCATATTTTACACCTATTAGCAGGTGTAATTGTGTTACTTGTTGTTATTTATAATCATTTTAAAAAGAAATATTCAGCAGCCGATATGCTTGGGTTTGAGTTAGGTGGCATCTTCTGGCATTTCGTAGATGTTTTATGGATTTATCTATTTTTCTTTTTCTATTTCATAAGATGATGAAAAATGCGTAATTTTGGCACACTGTTTTAACAAAAATTAACAAAAAGAGATTTATGGAAGCAAATATTGCTGTAAATTCTGATAAGAAAGAAACTTGGGGCGGAGGTAGTGAAAAACCATTTGGCGCTAGTTATGGTAAAATGATGATGTGGTTTTTCATCGTTTCAGATGCATTAACATTTTCGGGTTTTTTAGCCGCATACGGTTTAACTCGTTTTAAATTTATTGATTCATGGCCAATAGCCGATGAAGTGTTTACTCACTTTCCCGGATTACATGGGGTACATGCACCAATGTATTATGTAGCCTTAATGACATTTATTTTAATAATATCGTCAGTAACAATGGTGCTTGCTGTTGATGCAGGACATCAAAAGAAACAAGGTAAAGTTGCTTGGTATATGTTTGCTACGATAATTTTCGGAATTATTTTCGTTGGATCTCAAGCATGGGAGTGGAAAAACTTTATAAACGGATCATATGGAGCTGTTAAAACTGTTGATAACCATATTTTACAATTTGTAAAAGACGGTCATCAAATAGCATTAGCAGATTTTGTACATGCTGAAAGAAAAGATAATAGAGTTCAGCATACTCGTGAAAATGGATTATGGTTTGAAAAAGAAGCTACTATTTCACCGTATTCGGTATCTCAAATTCAGGAAGCGTTTAAAAATGATCCATCTCTATTAATTAGAACGGAAAAATTAAATCTTGAAACAAAACAAAAAATAGTTTTGTCAAGACAAGAAAGTTTAGCTCAATTAGCATTAGCAACTAAAGTTGTAGAAGGAGCAAATTTGCAAGAAAATGAATATGGAAATCCTTTATTTGCAGATTTCTTTTTCTTTATTACAGGTTTTCATGGTTTTCATGTTTTATCAGGTATTATTATAAATATTATTATATTTTTCAATGTCGTTTTAGGTACTTACGAACGTAGAGGGCATTATGAAATGGTTGAAAAAGTAGGTTTATATTGGCACTTTGTAGATTTAGTTTGGGTATTTGTATTTACCTTCTTCTATTTAGTATAATTTAAAAACGATATTAAAATGGGTCACGCACACGAATCAAATAAAAAAAGAATCTGGATTGTTTTAGCAATGCTAACAATTATAACAACTATTGAAGTTGCCTTTGGTATAGTTAAGCCAGATGCATTACATTTACATGGATTAGGAACTAGTTGGTTAAATTGGCTTTTTATTATTTTAACATTGGTAAAAGCATATTATATTGCATGGGCTTTTATGCATTTAGAAGGTGAAAAAACATGGTTTAGAAGATCAGTAGTTTGGACTGTTGTATTTCTTATTTCTTATTTGTTATTTATTATTTTGATAGAAGGAGATTATTTACATGAAACATTAGCACCATTAGTAAAATGGTAATCTTATAAAAAAATGAAAAGGTGGTTTTAACCACCTTTTTTTACTTTAATTAAAACCGAAATGGCTAAAACTAAAAAGTTTATTGTTTTGTTTGCACTATTTATAGTGCCTTTGTTGTTTTACATATTTTTGTCTATGGGTATAAATAACTTTGCTAAGTTACCTATAGTTACTAAAAATGTAATTGAAGTCTCAGCCATCAATAAAAAGTACCAATTTAATAGAAAAATATCTATTGTTACTTTTTTAGGTAATAATATTGATATTGTAAAAGGAGAGTTGTTTAACTTAAATGAAAAAATATATAAACCATTTTACGATTTTAATGACTTTCAATTAATTGTTATTGCACCTAAAGGGATGGAGGAAAAAGTAGCACTATTAAAAAAAGAATTAGGAGATTTTACAAATATGATTAAATGGAATTTTATTTTTACTGATGAGGCTGAAATAAAAGTACTTTATAATAGTTTTAAAACAGATGAGGCATTAGATGCCAATTTACATTCATCAAAAGCATTTATTATAGATAAGGATGTTAATTTAAGAGGTAGAAAAGATAATAGTACTAACAGTATACTGTTTGGATATAATATGACTTCTGTATCGGTACTTAGCAAAAAGATGAAAGATGATGTTAAAGTTGTTTTAGCAGAATATCGTTTAGCTTTAAAAAAGAATAATGCAGATAGACAAATTTAAAGTTTTTAAGAAAAGCTAAAAATGAAAAAACAAAATTATTCATACGTAGGTATTTCTTTTATTATATTATTATTTGGTATTTATGCAGTGCCAAAAATTATTAGACATTTTCAAACTGCCGATTTACATACTTTTAATAAGGTTCCTGATTTTGAGTTTATTAATCAAAATGAAGTAACTATAACTAATAAAAGTTTTAAAAATAAAGTATATGTTGTAGAATTTTTTTTTGCAACATGTCCTAGTATTTGCCCAATAATGAATGCTCGAATGATTGATATTCAAAATGAATTTATGGGTAACCTTAACTTTGGAATAGCTTCTTTTTCAATTACGCCTGATATTGATACTCCTAGACAGTTAAAAAACTATGCAATTAAAAATAACATTAACCATAAAAATTGGCACTTATTGACAGGGAAACCAGAAGATGTTGTGTATGATTTATCAAATGAAGGTTTTAAACTATATGCAGGCAAAGGAGAGGATTCACATGGTGGTTTTGAACACTCAGGCTTGTTTGCATTAGTTGATAAAAATGGATACATCCGTTCACGTTATGATGAACATGGTAATCCTATTATGTATTATCGAGCACTTGATGAGCACGGTTTTGGAAATCAAATTCAAGAATTAAAGCAAGATATTAAGTTATTATTAAAAGAATAATTTATAATGAGTAATAAAGAAGAAAAATATAAAAAATTAATAACAATAGTTTCCGTTGTAATACCTTTGGCTGTAGCTGCTTTATTTGGCATTAAAATACCCAATGTAGAGCCGTTATCTTTTTTGCCTCCAATATATGCAACTATTAATGGTTTAACAGCTGTATTGTTAGTTGCTTCGGTACTAGCCATTAAAAATGGAAATAAAAAATTACATGAACAGTTAAATACCACAGCAGTTATTTGTTCAGCTTTGTTTTTGATAATGTATGTGGCTTATCATATGACATCAAATTCAACCTCATTTGGTGGAGAGGGGGTTATTAAATACATTTATTTATTTATATTAATAACACACATCATATTATCAATTATCGTAATACCTTTTGTGTTAATTACCTTTATGAGAGCTCGATTAGGTTATTTTTCAGCACATAAAAAAATTGCAAAAATTACGTTTCCATTATGGTTATATGTTGCCGTAACTGGTGTAGTTGTATATTTAATGATATCTCCATATTATGTTTAAAAATTCTTTATTGATTGCAGTGTTTTTTTTTACTATAAATGCATATTCACAATGCGCCATGTGTAAAGCGGTAGTAGAAGGTGGTAATGAAACTGTTGCCGAAGGTGTTAATAACGGAATTACCTACTTAATGATATTTCCTTATATTTTAGTTGGTGTTTTGTTTTACTTTATTTATAAACATAAAAAAAGATCTAAAAATTAACATTTTAAAAAATATTTTTAGCATAATATATTAATATGTTATAATAATAATTGATTAGTTTTATAAATAACTTAGTGTATTTTAAATATCAATCGATTAATTATTATAAATCATAAAATATTCATTTTGAAAACAAAAATTGTATTATTTATAACCTTATTTACTTCGTTTGCAATTTTTTCTCAAAAAAAATGGACTCTCAAACAGTGTGTAAATTATGCTTTAGAGAACAATATTAGTATAAAACAGCAAAAACTTAGTGTTCAGTTAGCACAAAAAGATGCTGAAATTTCTAAAGGAAATTTTTTACCCAATTTAGGTTTAAGTAATTCACATAGTAGTACTTTTGGATTATCATCAGGGGTTAGCGGTGTTAACACTAGTCAGGATAGATACTCTACTAACTTTAGTTTAGATGCTGGTGGAACTATTTTTAATGGTTTTAGAAATTTAAACACTAAAAAGCAAGCCTTACTTAATGTTAAAGGAAGTAAGTTTGATTTAGCTAAGGTTGAAAACGACATTTCATTAAATGTTGTGAATGCTTATTTAAATGTGTTGTTTGCTAAAGAAAATTTAGCAGTTGCTAAAATTCAGTCTCAAATTAGTAAATATCAAATAAAAAGAGCAAAAGCACAATTTGATGCGGGTGTTATTGCTAAAGGAAATTTGTTGAATATACAATCTACCGCAGCAAATGACATTCAGAGTTTAGTATTACAAGAAAATATGTTGAATTTAGCTTTGTTAAATTTAGCACAATTACTTCAAGTGTCATCCGATAATTTTGACGTAGCTCCTATAATTATAGGCGCTCCATCAAAATCCTTATTGTATAGTTCTTCAAAAATAATATTCAATAAAGCTTTAACAAATAGACCAGAAATTAAAAAGGCAAAGTTAAATGCAGAAAATGCAGAATTAAATATTAAACTAGCAAAAGGAGCCTATTTACCAACATTAAGATATTCAGCCAGAGCAGGAACTTCTTATTTTACTGTTTTTGGTGAGCCAGATGTTATGTATGTATCAGATCCGGTAACTAAGGTTGTAAGTTCAGTTTCAAACGGCTTTAGTACTCAGCTAGATAATAACTTAAGTTATGGTGTAGGTTTGTCATTAAGCATTCCTATTTTTAATAGATTTCATACAAAAAATAGCGTAGCAAAATCTGTAATAAACAAAGAGCAGAGTATGTTTGCGCTAGAAAGTCAGAAATTACAATTACAGCAAGAGATAGAAAAATCATATTTAGATGCTAAAGCAGCTGCAAAAACATATGAAGCAGCACAAGTATCTTTAATAGCCCAAAAAGAAGCCTTTAAAAATGCTGAAGTAAGTTATGATTACGGCTCTATAACACAATTTGATTTTGATCAAGTTCGTAATCGTTTAGTAAATGCAGAAGGGGTAATGATACGATCTAAGTATGATTATGTTTTTAAGACTAAAGTGTTAAAGTTTTACTTTGGAGAGTCTATTGCAGAATAATTTAAATTTAAACCTCGTTAATTAAAACTTAACGAGGTTTTTTGTTTATAATGTATCTTTGCAAAAAAATAAATTTCAATTGGCAATAATCTTAAACATAGAAACAGCAACTAAGAATTGTTCGGTGTCATTAGTAGAAAACGGACAAGTTTTAGCTATAAGACAATTAAATGATGGTAATTATTCTCACGCAGAGAAATTACATCCTTTTATTCATGAAATTTTAAAAGAAGTTAATATAACTACAAATGCCATTGACGCTGTAGCTGTAAGTAAAGGGCCAGGATCATATACAGGGCTTCGTATAGGTGTTTCTGCAGCCAAAGGAATTTGCTATGCAATAGGTAAACCCTTGATTTCGATAGAAACATTAGCATCTTTAGCGCATAGTATTTCTATAGAACAAGGTTTAATAATACCAATGTTAGATGCGCGAAGAATGGAGGTGTATTCAGCGGTATATAATACTACTTATGAGAAAGTTAGAGAAATAAAAGCTGAAATTATTAATAAAAATTCTTTTCAAGAAGAATTGTTAAAAGGAAAAGTTTATTTTCTGGGTGATGGTGCAGCAAAATGTAAAGAAATATTATTGCATGATAATGCCATATTTATTGAAGATAAATTTCCATCAGCAAAACAAATGGCTTTATTAAGTTATAATAAGTACAAAAAAAACGACATCGAAGATGTCGCTTATTTTGAACCTTTTTATTTAAAAGATTTTATTGCTATTCCAGAAAAAAAGAAGCTCTAAGCTTCTTTTTGAATTTCAACAGCATGTGGGTATGGAATTTCAATTCCAGCCTTGTCTAATGCTATTTTTACGTTCTCGATAATAAAAAAGTTAGCATCCCAGTAATCAGCTGATTTTACCCAAGTTCTAGTTGTAAAATTAACAGAACTATCAGCTAATTCACTAACCATAACAGCTGGTTCGGGTTTTTTTAATGTATATGGTGCATTTTTTAATACACTTAATAATACATCTTTAGTTTCTTTTATATCTGCATCATATGAAACACCAAAAACTAAATCAACGCGTCTGTGCTCTTCTGCAGAGTAATTAATAATATTACCGTTTGATAAAATACCATTAGGCACAATAACCTCTTTGTTGTCTACTGTATTTAATTTAGTTGTAAATATTTGAATATCTTTCACTACTCCTTGTTCTCCCTGAGCTTCAATATAGTCACCAATTTTAAAAGGTTTAAAAACCATAATTAAAGCACCACCGGCAAAATTAGATAAAGAACCTTGTAATGCCATACCAATAGCTAAACCAGCTGCTGCAATAATAGCTGCAAAAGAAGTTGTTTCTAAACCTAGTTGTCCGGCAACTGTTACAAATAAAAATATTTTTAATCCCCAATTAACTAAACTCGATAAAAAACCTTGTAGTGATTCATCTAAATCACGTTTTACCATTAGTTTATTAACAGCTTTTGTCAAAATTTTAATAATCCATAAACCAATAATTAAAATTATGAATGCCGAAATTATTTTTGGTCCGAATTCAAATAAAAGTTCTTTTAATCTTTCAATGTTTGTTTCCATTATATCAATTTATAAGTTGACTGTAAAAGTAAAATATAATTTGATTGCAAGTTAACTTTATATCAAAAATAATGTGTTGATAAACTAATTAACAATAAGTGTTATTGAAGCTAATTCCTGCTTTTTGTACTCGCTCTCTATGAGTAACTCAAACAAATACTTTAATCGGGGCTAACCGTATTAATAGTATAAAGCGTAATATTTAAAGTTGTACTATTTCGATGAATTGAGAGTTTATAAGTATAAAAAAAGCGATTTTACTTTTGTAAAATCGCTTTTTAATAATTTTATTTAAAAATTACTTTACCTCAAAAGTAATTTTTAAGTTTACTCTAAACTCAGTTACATCATCTCCATCTACAACAGCACTTTGCGATTGTACAAATACAGATTTAATATTTTTTACAGATTTAGAGGCTTGTTTTACTGCCTTTCTTGTAGCTTCTTCCCAACTTTTATCAGAGTTAGATAATACTTCAATAACTTTCATAACTGCCATAATAATTTTTTTAAGTTAATACTTTGTAAATATAACTTTTTCAGACTATTATTTCTAATAATAAAGTTAGTCTAAAATCCTAATGTTAATTTAATGTTATGTAAATGTTTGGTTTGTGTAAAATTTATTCGTACATTTGAAATATTAGAAAGAGTATTAATTATAAAATCAAAAGACATGAGAAAATTTATATTAGTTATTTGCATATTATCGATATCATTATTACAAGCTAAAAATACCGATCCAAAGTTTGAAAAAGAAGGAAGTCTTGTAAAAGCAACTTATTTTTATAAAGATGGTAAAGTAAAAGAGCAAGGTTTTTTTAAGGATAAGAAATTAACAGGAACATGGGTTTCATTTGATGCAAAAGGAAATAAATCGGTTATTGCACACTATGAAGGAGGTAAAAAAACAGGAAAGTGGTTTATGTGGAAAGAAGATGGGTTAAAAGAAATAGATTATAATAATAATATTATTGCAAGTGTTCAAACCTGGAAAGAGGAAACAAAAGTGGCTGTTAAATAGCTTATTAAATAAAAAGGTTGAGTATGTTACTCAGCCTTTTTTATTTTCTGCCAAAGTCAGCTGGAATTTCTCCCCAAGCTTTAGTTTCCCATTTCAATATAGGGTTTTCAAAAGAATTTTCATGAAGCCATTTTTCAGCACGTTTTATTAGGTCTAAAATTTCTTTATTATTAGCATCAAAAGTTAAATTTGTTCTACATTGCTTTTTTTTAACCCAGCTCATGGCTATTCTTGAGTCAGAATATATAGGATACATATCCATTTTTTTATTCTTTAAAAGTGCAATACCATGTACCAAAGCCAAAAATTCACCAATATTATTAGTGCCTTTTTTAAAAGGTCCTAGTCTAAAAATTTCTTTTTTATTTTTAGTTGAAACACCTCGATATTCCATTATGCCTGGGTTACCAGCACAAGCAGCATCAACGGAAATACTTTCTAGGATTGGAGATCCATAACTGGCTTTTTCTTTAGTAGATAGCACTGCCTTTTTGGTATCTTTTCCCTTGTAATCGTTGTAACTTTTTGTAAAAGCAATTTCAGCTTGTTTTTTATCTATAAAAGCTTTGTATTGTGCACCTTCAAATTTTGTAATTTGTTTTTTACAAACATTCCACGATGTGAAAATTCCTGTTTTTAAGCCTTTCCAAACAACATAATATTTTTTTTTAGGCATTTTTTAAAATTTCTTGTTGAATAACCTTAGGAAAGTGTTCTTGTTCTAATAAATGAATTTTAGTAGCAATATCATGAGCTGAATCTGAAGGTAATAAATTAGTCTTTGCTTGAAAAATTATAGCACCTTCATCATAATTTTCATTAACATAATGAACTGTAATACCTGTTTCAGTTTCATTATTTTGCTTTACAGCCTGATGAACATTCATGCCATACATACCTTTTCCACCGTATTTTGGAAGCAAAGCAGGGTGTATGTTTATAATTTTATTAGGAAATTCTTGTACTATTTTGCTAGGAATACGCCATAGAAATCCAGCAAGTATAACTATGTCAGCTTCTATTTGTAAAAAAGTTAAAACAGTGTCATCTTTTATAAAGCTCTCTTTATCAAATAATGAAGCATCTATATTTAAACGTTCGCATCTGTCAAATACTTTGGCATGTTCATTGTTAGAAAGCACATGAGTAACCCTAGCAATTTTACTGTTTTGAAAGTATTTAATAATATTTTCGGCATTAGTACCCGAACCAGAAGCAAGAATTACTATACGTTTCATCTTTAAATATGTTATATTTGTTACTACAAAAAAAAGGATTATTATTAACAACGACGGTGTTTGTAGAAAAATATTTATATTTTTTTTCACATTAAACACCACATTTTTGAGCAAAAGTTAGAATTAATAGTTAAGATTTGTATTTTTGCCTCGACTTTAAATTTAAAAACAAACAAATTATGTCAGACATAGCATCAAGAGTAAAAGCAATTATCGTAGACAAATTAGGAGTAGACGATAACGAAGTAACTAACGAAGCAAGCTTCACAAATGATTTAGGAGCAGATTCTTTAGATACTGTAGAATTAATCATGGAATTTGAAAAAGAATTTGATATTCAAATTCCAGACGATCAAGCAGAAAACATTGGTACTGTTGGTCAAGCGGTTAGCTATATTGAAGAAGCTAAAAAATAATAATTATATAAAATTCATATGCAATTAAAACGAGTTGTAGTAACTGGACTTGGCGCATTAACGCCAATAGGAAATAATAAAGAAGAATATTGGAATAGCTTAGTTAACGGAGTTAGCGGAGCAGCGCCTATAACGTATTTCGATGCTGCCAAGTTCAAAACTCGTTTTGCATGTGAGTTAAAAAACTTTAACGTAACAGATTTCATTAACAGGAAAGATGCACGTAAAATGGATAGGTTTACACAATATGCTATGGTAGCTTCTGATGAAGCAATAGCAGATTCAAAATTAGATCTAGACAAAATAAATAAGTTAAGAGTAGGTGTAATTTGGGGAGCAGGTATTGGGGGTTTAGAAACTTTTCAAAATGAAGCAATAAACTTTGGTGCTGGAGATGGTACACCAAGATTTAATCCTTTTTTTATCCCAAAAATGATTGCAGACATTGCGCCGGGTCATATTTCTATTAAAAATGGATTTATGGGGCCCAATTATACAACAGTATCTGCGTGTGCATCATCTGCAAACGCAATGATTGATGCGCTAAACTATATTAGGTTAGGATATTGTGATGTTATTGTAACAGGTGGTAGTGAAGCTGCTGTAACTATTGCAGGTGTTGGTGGGTTTAATGCAATGCATGCGCTTTCAACAAGAAATGAAAGTCCTGAAACTGCATCAAGACCTTTTGATAAGCAGCGTGATGGATTTGTTCTAGGAGAAGGAGCAGGTGCAATTGTTTTAGAAGAGTATGAATACGCAAAAGCTCGAGGAGCTAAAATTTATGCAGAAGTTATTGGAGGAGGTATGTCATCAGATGCTTATCATATGACAGCACCACACCCTGAAGGAATTGGTGTAATAGCAGTAATGAAAAACTGTCTTGAAAATGCTGGTTTAAAACCAGAAGATGTTGATCATATAAATACACATGGTACCTCTACACCTTTAGGTGATGTAGCTGAGTTAAAAGCTATATCTGAGGTTTTTGGTGATCATGCAAAAAGTATTAATATCAACTCTACTAAATCTATGACAGGGCACTTATTAGGTGCTGCTGGAGCAATAGAGTCTATAGCTTCTATATTAGCTATGGAGCATGGTATTATTCCGCCAACTATTAATCATGTTAATGTTGATGAAAATATAAACCCTGATTTAAATTTAACACTAAATAAGCCTCAGAAAAGAGAAATTAAAGTAGCAATGAGTAATACATTTGGTTTTGGAGGTCATAATGCATGTGTAGCGTTTAGAAAATTAGATTAATTTAATATGAATTTTCTTCGTAGAATAGTCAAGCCCCAAAATAAAGAGGATGAAAATTTTTACTACGAGTTAAAAGAATTACTAAACTTTAAACCTATAAAACTTTCACATTATAAGAAAGCATTTACGCATAGATCTTTAAAATTAATTGATAAAAAAGGAAACCCTATTAATTACGAACGATTAGAATTTTTAGGCGATGCAATTTTAGGATCCGTAATAGCTTCTTATTTATATAAGAAAGTTCCTAAAGGGGATGAAGGATATTTAACACAAATGCGATCTAAAGTAGTGAGTAGAGTTCATTTAAATACTTTAGGTAAAGATTTAGACTTAACACGATTTGTGAAAAGTAATATGTCTACAGAGCATTTTAGTAATAATATTTATGGTAATATTTTTGAAGCTTTAATAGGTGCTATCTTTTTAGATAGAGGATATAATTATTGTTCTCAATTTATTTATGAACAGGTTATTTTACCTTATGTAAATATTGAGCGGCTTGAAGGTAAAATATCAAGTTATAAAGGTTATGTTATTGAGTGGTGTCAAAAAAACAAAAGAAAGTACAAATTTGAATCGTACGAAGACACTGGAAACCAAAATACAAGGCATTTTAGCGTTATTGTGACTATTGCTGGTAAAATTATGGGTAAAGGAAGAGCTACTTCTAAGAAAAAAGCTGAAGAAATTGCAGCAAAAAGAGTTTATTTTGCAATGCAAAGTGAAATGGAAAATTCTTAACATTACTATAAAAACGTTTTCATTAAATTCACACTATATTTTAGATACATTCATTAATTTAGCAAAAAAGCAAATAATTGTTTTTATGGCTATTTATACATTGAATATTAATGAATTTTCTACTAATGATTATGCTTTAATAGGTATTCATACAACACTTAATGAGTACAAATTGGCATATTTGCTAAATAAGTATTTAAATGTTACGTTTAGCAAATCAACTTATGATTTAGATTTTACTCATAAAAATAATAAATCTTTTTATTCTGTATATGAGTATACAAATACAGAGTTAGATTATAATTGGTTTTTAATAACCAATGTATATAAATCCACCCGTAAAACAACAACATCAACAAGTCTCTTTAATGAGAGTGATACAATTTCACGTCTTATTCCTGAGAAAAAAAAAGTTGATTTTTTTTTAAAAATAGAAGGAGGTTATAATCTTAGTGATATTGTAAAAACAATTGAACAGATTAATAAAATACCTCAAATTATTACCTCATACAACGTAGAGGTTGAATCTTTAAAGTCGAAAAACTTTTTAATATTTTAAACTATGCCACACAACAAAAAAACAAAAATCGTAGCAACTCTAGGGCCAGCTACAAATACTAAAGAAATTTTAGCCGAAATGGCTGCTGCTGGAGTAAATGTTTTTAGAGTTAACTTTTCTCATGCCGATTATGATGATGTAAGAGTACGCATTCGACAAATAAGAGAAATTAATGAAGAGAGAGGTTACAATTTAGCTGTTTTAGCAGATTTACAAGGCCCTAAGTTAAGAGTAGGGGTAATGAATGAAGGAGTGGAGTTAAAAGAAGGTGATACGTTTATATTTACTACTGAGCAGTGTAAAGGAACAAAGGATAAAGCTTTTATGACATATCAGCGCTTTCCTAAAGATGTAAAGGCTGGGGAACAAATTTTAGTGGATGACGGTAAGCTATTATTTGAAGTTGTTTCTACCGATAAAAATACAGAAGTAATTACTAAAGTTATTGTAGGTGGTGCTTTAAAATCTAAAAAAGGAGTTAATTTACCGAACACAAATATTTCATTACCAGCATTAACAGAAAAAGATAAGAGAGACGTTGCTTTTGCTTTAGAGCAGGAAGTGGATTGGATTGCCTTATCTTTTGTGAGAACTCCTGAAGATTTACGTATTTTACGTGATATAATCAAGCAGAAATCAAGATATAGAGTTCCTGTAATTGCAAAAATAGAAAAACCAGAGGCTGTAGAAAATATAGATGCTTTAATTCCATATTGTGATGGGTTAATGGTTGCTCGTGGAGATTTAGGAGTTGAGGTACCAATGCAGGATGTTCCGTTAATTCAAAAAATGTTAGTAAGAAGAGCGAAGCAAGCAAGAATTCCTGTAATTATTGCTACGCAAATGATGGAAACAATGATTGAAAATGCTGTTCCAACAAGAGCAGAAGTTAATGATGTTGCAAATTCAATTATGGATGGAGCTGATGCTGTAATGCTTTCAGGTGAAACATCAGTAGGTAAATACCCAATAAAAGTTATCAAAAAAATGACAGAAATTATTGGAAGTGTTGAGTTTTCTGATTTAATAAAAGTACCACAAGAGGCACCTCATATTCGTACTAATAGATTTATTACAAAATCAGTTTGCCACCATGCTGCTTTAATGGCAGATGATATGAATGCAGCGGCAATTACTACTTTAACAAATAGTGGGTATACTGCTTTTCAAGTTTCTGCATGGAGACCAAAATCACACGTATTAGCATTTTCATCAGAAAAAAGAATATTAGGTAAGTTGAATCTGTTATGGGGAGTTAGAGCTTTTTATTATGACAGAGATTTAAGTACTGATGATACTTTAGAGGATATTAATGAAATAGCTAAAGAAAAAGGTTTTGTTAAAGCTGGTGATTTTATGATTAACTTATCATCAATGCCTGTTAAAGCAAAAGGAATGGTTAATACGTTACGTGTTTCTCATATTGACTAAAACAATATAAATATTATAAAAAAAGAGGATTGAATTATTAATAATTCAATCCTCTTTTTTTATAATATTTTGAAATAAGGTTATTGATTATAGGTTTACTTCTTTGTGTATATTTTCAGAAGCACGTTTTTCTAATTCAGCTTGAAATTCTTCCATAACAGGCTTTACAGTACTTTCAGGTATTTCATCAACCTTAATGTATAATAAACCATCAATTGCATTATTAAATTTCGGATCAACATTAAAAGCAACTAAACGTGCATTTTGTTTTACATATTTTTTAATTAACACAGGCATTCTTAAAGCGCCTGGCTCAATTTCATCAATAATTTTATCAAATTTTTGCATATCTGCTTTGGTGGCATCAAATACAAAATCTTTGTCAGCATCTTTCAATTTAACTTTAAATTCTTTCTTTGGGCGTATATATTGAGCAACATAAGGGTCGTAATAATGAGATTTCATGAACTCAATCATTAAAGATTTAGAAAATTCCGAGAACTTATTGCTAATACTCACTCCGCCCATTAAGTATTTGTATTCGGGGTAACGTAGTGTAACATGTACAATACCTTTCCATAGTAAAAATAAAGGCATTGGTTTTTGTTGATATTTTTTAGCAACAAATGCTCTACCTAATTCCATAGAGCTTTGCATCATACCATATAACTCTGGTTCTATTCTAAATAAAGTATGCACATAAAAACCATTAATCCCATATTTTTTATAGATGTCCTTTCCTAACCCCATTCGGTAAGCACCTACCAATTCATCAGCAACATTATCCCACAAAAAAAGATGATGATAATATTTATCAAACTTATCTAAGTCAATTGTTTTATTAGTTCCTTCACCAACTTCTCTAAAAGTTATTTCTCGTAATCGACCTATTTCATGTAAAACATTTGGTATCTCTTTTGCCGTTGCAAAAAAAACTTCATAATTTTTGCTTTGTAATAGTCTGCTTCCTTTATCTCGTAAGGTTTCAACTTCTTTAATAAATAGGTTTTGGCTTCTCTGAGGGGTAATGTTTTTAGCTCGTTTAGCTATTTTTAAATTTTGTGTTGATAATATTTTTTGAGATGTTTTTTCAAAAGGATTTGCCAACATATATGTTTTCTTTCTTATAAATTCATAAAAAGAAGGTACATCTTTATATTGTTCTTGATCTTTAACAGAGATAGGTTTTCCTATTCGTACTTTTATAACTCTATTTTTTTGAGAAATAGCTTCAGACGGAAGTTTTGCGGTTCTTAAGGTTCCACTTATTTTAGATAAAAGGTAAAATAAACGACTGTTTTTAGCGTGAAAATAAATAGGAATTACAGGAACCTTTGCTTTTTTTATTAAGCGTACTGCACCATCTTCCCATGGTTTATCTACCATTAATTTACCATCACGGTAGGTAGATACCTCACCCGCAGGAAAAATACCAAGAGGTTTTCCTTCTCGTAAATGTAGTAACGCACCTTTAATACCTGCAATACTTGATTTCGCATCCTTTCTTGTTTCAAAAGGATTAACAGGCATTATATAAGGTTTTAAAGGCTCTATTCTGTGTAGTAAAAAGTTTGCTATTATTTTATAATCAGCTCTTTTTTCAATTAATAATTTTAATAGTAAAACACCATCTATTCCTCCTAACGGATGATTTGAAATTGTGATGAAAGGGCCATCTTTAGGTATTCTTTTTAAATCATCTTCTGGTATTTCAAATTCAATTTTACAATCAGTTAAAACACCATTCAAAAATTCTAAGTCAGTTTTATCCTTATTATTATTATAAATTTTGTTAATAGCAGAAATGCGTAAAATCTTCATCAATAACCAACCCGTAAAAGTTCCGACTACACCGAACTTATCAACTCCAATAACTTTAGCAATCTCTTTTGATGTAACTATTCCCATTAATTTAAATTTGGCACAAACGCAAATATAAAATATTTTAAAACAAGTTTTATATCTAAGTTAAGTTTAATAATTTAAAAAGAGGTTATTTTTTAAAACAACCTCTTTACATAGGTATGTAAATACATACCTACGTATTATTAAATTTAATTTTTAGTATAAGTATCATGTGCTTTTACCTTGTTGTTGTTTTAGATTGTTATTAGTGAATATTTACTAATAACAAATATTTAATTACTCGGTAATGTTTGTATTGCTAATTGAGCTGTTTCTGTGTTAATTTGACTAATAATTGATTTTCCTTTTTTACGTATTGTCGTTATAGCTTCATTGTCAAAGTGACGTATGGTATAAAGAGTTACGTTTTTATATGATTTAATTTTAAATTTAGCTTTTAAATCATTGTAAAAGTTCTCAAATAAATTATATTTATCATCAACACATACTGAAAAACTTATTGCAGAATTTTGAATTAAGTTTACTTTTAATTTATGTTCATGTAATTTATCAAAAACATCACTAATATTACTTTCAACCATAAAAGAAAAATCTTTAGCTGAAATTGAAATTAATATTTGATTTTTCTTTACAATAAAACAAGGTACTTCTGGATTTATTTTTGTTCCTTTTCCTACACAAGTTCCTTTATTGCTAAGATTTTCAAAAGAACGTACAAATAATGGTATATTCTTTTGCTCTAGAGGCTGAATTGTTTTTGGGTGTATTACAGATGCTCCGTAAAAAGCCATTTCTATGGCTTCGGTATATGAAATTTCATTAAGTAACTCTGTTTCTGTAAAAACACGTGGATCGGCGTTTAAAACACCGGCTACATCTTTCCAAATAGTAACACTGTCTGCATTTAAACAATAAGCAAAAACCCCAGCTGTAAAGTCAGACCCTTCTCTTCCAAGTGTAGTAGTTTCGGTACCACAGCGCCCTAAAAAACCTTGGGTAATATTTAGGCTATTTACAACTATATTGTTTTTTATTTCTTGTTGTGTAAATTTCCAATTAACCTTTGCATCTCTGTAATTTGCATCTGTTTTTATATAATCTCTTACATCTAGCCATTTATTTTTTACTCCAATATCAGTTAAGTAAGCACTCACAATGTTTGTAGATAATAATTCACCATAACCAACTATTTGATCATATACCTGATTATAGTTTGTTGAATTGTTTGTAGCCATAATTCCAGCTAATTCTCCTAGTAAAAAATCTACTTTAGTATAAATTTGATGGCCATCTTTAAATAAGTTTGTTATTATTTTTTTATGATAATCTTCAATGTTAGTTAAGAAATCTTTTAAGCTATCTTTTTTGTAAAAATAAGCATCAGCTACTTGTTCAAAAGCGTTGGTCATTTTTCCCATTGCAGAAATAACAACTAAAACATTTTCAATTCCCTCATGTTGTAGCACACTAGCTACATTTTTTACTCCGTTGGCATCTTTTACAGAAGCTCCTCCAAACTTAAATATTCTCATTACAAAACTGTGTTAAGTTATGTTCATTCATGTGGCAAACTCTCCATTGATTATAAACAGTTGCTCCTGTTTTTTTGTAAAATTCTATGGCATTTACATTCCAGTCTAATACCTCCCAAGCTACTCTTTTAAATCCATTTTTTTGTGCGAATTTCATAACACTAGCATATAGTTTTTTTCCTACTCCAATGCCTCTTTTAGATTCAGTAACCATTAAGTCTTCTAAATGTATTGTTTTTCCTTTCCAAGTAGAGTAGCGTTCATAAAAAAGTACCATGCCAATAATGGTTCCGTTTGGCTCTTGAGCTAAAAATGTTTTAAATTTCGGTTTTTTAGAAAAACCGTCTTGAATAATATCTTTAACAGTGAGCTTTACAGCATTGGGTTCTTTTTCAAAAACAGCTAACTCAATAATTAAATTTAATATTGATTGTGCATCTTTTTCCTTTCCAGGTCTAATTATAAAACTCATTACATAAAATTTTATGTAAAGATAATTTTTAAAATATTGCTTTAAAAAAAACAAAAAATTAAAACACATCGTTAGTTTTTGTTCAAAAATTTTATACTTTTAAAAGTAGATTATATATTTAGCAAAAAAAAATAATATTCAAAAATCGTTGTAGTTGCTCTAAAAAGTTGGCATCTTTGCCACAACACAAAAATTTAACATGGATAACAGGCATATGACTCTAGGTGAGTTTATTATTGGTAATCAAAAAGATTTTAAATACTCTTCTGGCGAGTTATCTCGTTTAATTAACTCTATTCGCTTAGCTGCTAAAGTGGTTAATCATGAAATTAGAAAAGCTGGTTTAGTAGATATTACAGGAGCTTCAGGTGATATAAATGTACAGGGAGAAACACAGCAAAAGTTAGATATTTTAGCAAATGATCTTTTTAAACAAACACTTATTAATCGTGAAATTGTTTGCGGTATTGCAAGTGAAGAAGAAGATGATTTTGTTATTGTTGAAGGAAAAAATAAAGCAAACGATAATAAATATGTTTTATTAATGGATCCTTTAGATGGTTCATCAAATATTGATGTAAACGTATCTGTAGGTACTATTTTTTCTATTTATAGAAGAGTATCGCCAGATGGTACCCCTGTAACTAAAGAAGATTTTTTACAAAAAGGAAACGAACAAGTAGCTGCTGGTTATGTTGCTTATGGTACTTCAACAATGTTAGTATTTACAACAGGTAATGGGGTAAATGGATTTACGCTAAACCCTGCCATAGGTACTTTTTACTTATCGCACCCTAATATGCAGTATCCCGAAATTGGTAAAATATACTCAGTAAGTGAAGGGTATTTTACTTATTTTCAAGAAGGGATGAAGCGTTTTTTAGTACATTGTAAAGACCTAAATGAAGCAGATAATCGACCTTATACAGCTCGTTATGTTGGTTCTTTAGTTACTGATTTTCATAGAAATATGATTAAAGGAGGTGTTTATATTTACCCATCAACTACAATTAATCCTAACGGGAAGTTACGTTTATTATATGAATGTAATCCAATGGCCTTTATTTGTGAGCAAGCAGGAGGTAAGGCTTCTGATGGATTTACAAGAATTATGGATATAAATCCATCAGAATTACATCAACGTGTACCTTTTTTCTGCGGAAGTAAGCAAATGGTAGAAAAAGCAGAAGGGTTTATGATGGAGTTTTCTGCACAAGCAAAACCAAAATATTAAATAATAATAATTTATAGTTAAATAAATTTTGAATAAGGTAAACAGTTGTTTGCCTTATTTTTTTGAGTTAAATTTACACTTGTAAAAACAAATAATTAACTTATTAAAAAACGTACAATTATGGCTTTTGAATTACCAAAATTAGGATATGCTTACGATGCATTAGAACCAAATATAGATGCAAGAACTATGGAGATTCATCATAGTAAACACCATAACGGATATACTACTAAATTAAATGGAGCAATTGCTGGAACTGATTTAGAAGGAAAAACGATTGAAGATATTTTAGCTAATTTAGATATGAGTAATGCAGCTGTTCGTAACAATGGAGGTGGTTTTTATAATCACTCTTTGTTCTGGACAGTAATGAGCCCAGAAGATAGAGGTTATTTATCAGGAGAATTAAAAGATGCTATTGAAGCAGAGTTTGGTTCAAAAGAAGCTTTTATAGAAGTATTTTCTAAGGCAGCAGCAACACAATTTGGTTCAGGATGGGCTTGGTTATGTGTTAAAAAAGGGGGTAAAATAGAAGTTTGTTCTACACCAAATCAAGATAATCCACTAATGCCTGGCGTTGCTTGTGAAGGAACTCCAATTTTAGGATTAGATGTTTGGGAGCATGCTTATTATTTAAATTATCAAAATCGTCGTCCTGATTATATTGATGCTTTTTTTAAAGTAATTAACTGGAACGAGGTTGAAAAAAGATATGCAGAAGCTAAATAATTATTAGTTTTTTGTAATTATACAAAAAAGGTGAGTAGCTTTATTTGTGAAGGAAATAAAAAATCTGAAGGTTTAACCTTCAGATTTTTTATTTAATGTAGTTTTTAAATCACTTAGCAAGTGCTTGTTCTAAATCAGCTATTAAATCAGTTATATCTTCAATACCTACGCTTAAACGAATAAGTGAATTTGTAATGCCATTTTTAAAACGCTCAGGTTCGGGTATTGAACCATGTGACATGGTAACAGGGTGGTTTACTAGACTTTCTACTCCTCCTAAGGATTCTGCAAGTGTAAAAATTTTAGTATTTTCTAAAAATGTAATAGCTGCTTGTTTACTTTCATCTTTTAAGCGAAAAGAAACCATACCTCCAAAATCATCCATTTGTTTTTTAGCAACCTCATAATCCGGATGAATTTTTAGCCCTGGGTAATAAACCATACTTATTTTAGGATGCTTTACTAAAAATGAGGCAATAGCTTTACCGTTTTCACAATGGCGTTGCATACGTAGGTGTAATGTTTTGATTCCTCTTAATGCTAAAAATGAATCCATAGGTCCTGCAATTGCGCCTGCTGCAAATTGAATAAAATGCAGTTCTTTAGCTAATTCAGTATTTTTAACCATAAGTGCACCCATTACTAAATCAGAATGTCCACCTAAATATTTTGTTGCCGAATGCATGCTTATATCGGCGCCCAAATCTAAAGGGCGTTGTAAATAAGGGGTTGCAAATGTATTATCAACTGCTATTAATATCGCTTTATTTTTAGCCTTTACAGCTTTAGATATTTTAGAAATATCGGCAATTTTCATTAATGGGTTAGTGGGGGTTTCTAACCATATTAATTTTGTTTTGTTAGATATGGCATTAGTTATGTTAGTAACTTTATTCATAGCTACAAACGTAAATTTTAAACCATATTTTTGAAACATTTTGGTAAACATTCGATATGTTCCTCCGTATAAATCATCACCAGCAATAACCTCATCACCACTATTTAAAGTTCTTAAAACACAATCAATTGCTGCTAATCCTGATGAAAAAGCAAAACCATGTGTGCCGTTTTCTATGGCTGCAAAAGATTTTTCTAATGCTGTTCTAGTTGGGTTTTCTCCACGAGAATAACCATAACCTTTATGAACTCCAGGGCTAGATTGAGCGTATGTTGAGGTTTGAAATATAGGGGGTATTACAGCACCAGTAGCTTGTTCGTGTTGTTGACCTCCATGTATTGCTTTTGTGTTAAATTTCATTTTAAATTAGTATTAAAACAGCTGTTGTCATTGTAAGGTAAATTTAGAAAGTAAGTTTTATACTATTTTAGCTAAAGCCATTATTATTCCTAAATGTATTCCTTCGTGTAAATTATTAAAAGCAATTGCTGTTTCTATAGAGTCTATGGTAAAGCCTAAGCTTGTTTCATATGAAATGTATTCGTTAAAAATACCAGCTTCAAAATCTTCCTGCAAAGTGTCTGGTAATCCAATAAATAATTCTTTAACTTCTTCAAAATCTTCTTCAGAAAATGTTTCAGTAGGAGAAGTTCCTTTTCTATAGTTTTCAATTAACTCATCAGAAACTAAACAGTTTAATTCAGATAATTTATAGTGTAATAATTGTTGTGTTACAACTAAGTGAGCAACATTCCATGCAATATTGTTTTTAAACCCTTCAGGTATTTTGTGTAATTGCTCTATTGATAAGTTATCAATTTTTTTTAAAACTAATGCTCTTGATTTTCTTAAAATTTCAAATTGCGTGTTCATTTTTCTACTTATTTTAGCATAGTTCAAAGATAATTATTAAACCATGAAGAAAGTATATTTTTTACAAACTTGTGATACTTGCAAACGTATTTTAAAAGAAGTGAATATTAACGGATTTGAAAAGCAAGAAATAAAAACAAATAACATTACTGTAAGTCAATTAGAGGAAATGCGAAAATTAACTGACAGTTATGAAAGCTTATTTAATAAGCGCGCACAATTATATAAAGAAAAAAATTTAAAGAGTAAAGAGCTTACCGAAGCTGATTATCGCAACTATCTTTTAGAAGAATACACGTTTTTAAAAAGGCCTGTTTTTATAGTTGGAGATAACATATTTATAGGAAATAGTAAAAAGGTTGTTGAAGCTTTAAAAAAAGAGGTAAATTAACTAATAGTTTACAAAATATTTTAAACTAAAAAAGCTTCATAATACTAATGATTATGAAGCTTTTTGTTGGCCTACAAGGACTCGAACCTTGAATGTCGGTACCAAAAACCGGTGTGTTACCAATTACACCATAGGCCAATTAATTAGGGTGCAAATATAAAAATAATATTTTTATATTTAAGTAATTTTAAATAGTTTTATGAACCTACTTACAAATTGCAAGCGTTAAGTTGGCCTACAAGGACTCGAACCTTGAATGTCGGTACCAAAAACCGGTGTGTTACCAATTACACCATAGGCCAATTACTTATTGCGGGTGCAAATATAATACAAATTTTAATTTCAACAAGTTTTTTTTATTTTTTTTCATTTAACATTATTTTATAAAAAGGTGTTAGTGGTTAAGTTGCTTAAAATTATATTTTTGTTTTCAATGAAAAATCAACAGTTATTTATATTTTCGTACTTTACTATATAAAATATTATGAACGAATTTAACTATAAAAAATGGAACACAATTTTAGGGTGGTTTTCATTTGCAGTGGCGCTAATTACTTACACCTTAACACTAGAGCCAACCGTTAGTTCGTGGGATTGTGGTGAGTATATTTCTACAGCCGTAAATTTAGAAGTTGGGCATCCGCCAGGAGCGCCATTATTTCAAATGCTAGGCGCATTTTTTGCTATGTTTAGTAATGATCCTAGCCAATGGGCTAAAATGGTAAACTTTATGTCGGGTTTAGCCAGTGCTTTTACTATTTTATTTATGTTTTGGACTATTACCAATTTGGCTAAAAAAATGGCTATCAAAAATAGTAAGTTCAGTAAAAATGAAGCTATTGCTGTTTTAGGTAGTGGATTAGTTGGTGCATTAGCTTATACTTTTTCTGATAGTTTTTGGTTTAGTGCCGTAGAAGGTGAAGTATATGCAATGTCGTCATTTTTAATGGCGTTATTATTTTGGTTAGGACTACGATGGGAAGACGAAATAAATACTCCAAGAGGACACAAATGGCTTGTTATTATTAGTTTTGTGGTTGGATTATCATTTGGAGTTCATATTTTATCGCTTTTAGTTATTCCATCAATTGTATTATTATATTTCTTTAAAACCTATAAAAATATCACGGTAAAAACAACGGCCGTTGCTACTTTAATTTCCATATTTGTTTTAGCTTTTGTTTTTAAATTCCTATTTCCGTTTACACTTAAATTCTTTAGTGTTTCAGAATTATTTTTTATCAACGAAATAGGCTTGCCATATAACACAGGTACTATTATTGCTGGTATTGTTTTAATCGGATTATTTTACTTCGGATTAAGTTATACGCGCAGAAAAAACTTAGTAATGGCAAACACATTAGTATTGTCTATATTATTTATTATGATTGGTTTTTCGTCTTGGTTAATGCTACCAATTCGTGCAAATGCTGATACTGTTATTAACGAAAATAATCCATCAAGTGCTCGTGAATTACTAGCCTATTATAACCGTGAACAATATGGTGATGCTAATGTGTTTTATGATAATTATTATTCAGTAGCACATGATAGAACACAAGATGCAACAAAGCCGTTTAAAGATGATAAACCTAAGTATGAAAAGAAAAACGGTAAATATGTTATAGTAAATAAGTACAAGAATGTTTTACCTAATTATTCGAGTAAACACAAAGGATTTATTCCAAGAATGGTAAACCCTGCTTCAGAGCAACACTATAAACAAATTGCAGGAATTCCTGCACGTAGTAAAAGGCGACCAACTTTTATTGAGAACATAAAATTCATGATTGATTATCAATTTGGATACATGTATGGGCGTTATTTTATGTGGAATTTTGTTGGAAGACAAAACGATGCCCAAGGTCATTTAGATATTGAAAATGGAAACTGGTTAAGTGGTATTGATTTTATTGATGAAATCCGTTTAGGCTCTCAACAAAACTTACCTGATGACATCAAAAATAATAAAGGACGTAATAAATATTTTTTCTTGCCTTTAATTTTAGGATTAATCGGATTAATTTATCAATCTAAAAAAGATAAAAATAATTTATATACCCTTGCCCTATTCTTTGCTTTTACTGGTTTTGCAATTATATTTTATACAAATCCGAAGCCTTTTGAACCTCGTGAACGTGATTATGCCGTAGTAGGTTCGTTTTATGTGTTTGCTATTTGGATAGGTTTTGGTGTTTTTGCTTTGTATGATTATTTAAAAAATTATGCCAATAAAAGAACCGTTGCCATTGGAGTTTCGGCAGTTTCATTATTGGCTGTTCCTGTATTAATGGGGGTTCAAAATTGGGATGACCACGATAGAGGCGACCGTTTCGTAGCTCAATTAAACGCACAAACGTATTTAGAAAGTTGCGACCCTAATGCAATTATTTTTACTATTGGTGATAATGATACTTTTCCGCTTTGGTACATGCAACAAGTAGAAGGTGTTCGTAGAGATATTAAAATTGT
This sequence comes from Tenacibaculum aestuariivivum, assembly GCF_964507685.1. GTDB lineage: Bacteria > Bacteroidota > Bacteroidia > Flavobacteriales > Flavobacteriaceae > Polaribacter > Polaribacter aestuariivivum. Next base: position 1,432,804 of record NZ_OZ208414.1, on the reverse strand, counting down.
AAATACAAGTCTTTTTCAAACCGATTGGTATATCGACCAAATGAAAAAGAAAACCTATGAGGCTGATCCTATTCCATCGCAATTAACTCACGATCAATATAAATATGGAACGTTAGATATAGCGTATCATATACCACACCCTAGGTTTAAAGATTCTATCATGTCTATTAAAAATTTTATGCGATGGATTGAAAGCAGTAATGATCAAACCTATTATATTGATGAAGAAAATGATGTTAGAGAAAAATTTTATCCGACTAATCATATTCGAATTCCTGTAAATAAAGCCAATGTTTTAAAAACAGGATTGGTTGCTCAAAAAGATGCCGATAAAATTTTAGATTATATTGATATTACTGTTGATGAGCAAGGCTTAACCAAAAACCGTATTTTGATGCTCGATATTTTAAATAATTTCGAATGGAAACGTCCTATTTATTTCACAGGAGGTGCAAATGCAGATGAAGAATATATTTGGTTAAAAGATTATTTACAATTAGACGGAATGTCATACAAATTTGTACCCATTAAAACATCAAACAAAGGAAAATCAATGTTTGATATGGGGCGTATCGATACTAAAAAAATGTACGATAATGTTAAAAAATGGAATTGGAAAACCATCAATAACGGTAAAATTTATTTAGATGAACAAAGTAAACGTAACGCTATTTCTATCAGAAATAATTTAATGCGTTTATCTGAAGAATATTTAAAAGAAGGAGATTCTGTGAATGCCAAAGATGTATTGGATTTATCGTTATACAAATTACCGATTAAACAATTTGAACACTACAGTATTTCTTTAGGATATCCTGAATTATATTATCGCATGGGTGACATCGAAAAAGCACATGAAACCGTTGAAACTTTAATTGATATTTTTCAACAAAAATTAAAATATTATAGCACTTTTAAAAATAGTGATGTTGATTTGATTTTAGATAATTTAGAGACTAATTTATATATGTATCAAAATGTAATTCAGCAAATTACAAAATATGATGATAATATGGAGTATGGAGAAAAAGCTTTTCAAGAATATATAAATCATGCTCGTTTATTTAAGCATTTAATGGCAGATGAAGAAATTCCATTGCCACAAGAACAAGGGGTAGATACTGTTAAACCTTAATTTAGTGAATTGGTATTTTATAAAAACTCCAGGTATATTTAGAAAAATATTTTGTAAATATACCTGGAGTTTTATTGTTGATAAAAAAGAAATTTATTTAACTTTTGATGATGGACCAGTGCCTGTAGTTACTGAATTTGTATTAGATGAATTAAAAAAATATAATGCCAAAGCTACTTTTTTTTGTATTGGAGATAATATCAAAAAAAATCCAGATATTTTCTGTAGAATACTAAAAGAAGGTCATTCGATAGGAAATCATACAAATAATCACTTAAATGGTTGGAAAACTAGTACAGCAGCATATGTAGAGAATACCTTACTTTGTGAAAGTAGTATGGTAGATTTTAAATATAAAGTAGTTTGTGAATCAAAATTATTTCGTCCTCCGTACGGAAAATTAAAACGTAGTCAAGCAAAACAACTTTTAAAAAGAGGTTATAAAATTATTATGTGGACTGTGCTTTCTGCTGATTTTGATAAATCAATAACAAAAGAGAAATGCTTACATAATGTAATTAATAATGTGAAAAATGGCAGTATTGTAGTTTTTCACGATAGCATAAAAGCTAGTGGTAAATTATATTATACGCTACCTAGGTTTTTAGAAGAATTTAGTAAAAAAGGGTATGTTTTTAAAAAAATAGCTTAAAAATATTGTTGTACCAAGCCTATTAATGTGTTTGCATCTAGTAAGCCTGTTTGTCGCCATTTCATTTGCCCGTCTTTATAAATTATAAAAGTAGGGTTTGCTTTAACACGTAAAGCATTGGCCAGAATTTCATTTTTGTTTATATCAATTTTAATTACTTTAGCTTTATCTCCTAGAGCGGCAGCAACATCACGAAGTGTTTCTAGATTAATTTCTAAATCATTTAAATCAGCATAAAAATCAATTAATACAGGTTTATCAATGCTTATAATTTCTCCAAATTTTGCCATATGTTATTTTTTTCAAAAAGTTGTTGAAAGTTACTATTTTTTTTAATTAAATAATAGTTTTTAGGTTAAAAACTAACTATTATGCTTTTTTTAATTCTATTACAGTGATTTCAGGCCAAATACCAACTCTTCCTGGAAATGCATGATAGCCAAACCCTCTATTAACATTAATATACCTACCGTATTCTTGATATAACCCAGCCCATTGTTTGTATACATATTGTGAAGGGCTCCATTTAATCCAGCCAGGTATTTCAATTCCAAATTGTAAACCGTGTGTATGGCCACTTAATGTTAGTTGATAATTAAAATCATCTTTTTTAATTTTGCTTTCCCAGTGGCTAGGGTCGTGGCTCATTAGTATTTTAAAATCATTTTTATTAATTCCTTCGGATGCTTTTTTTAAATCACCAGCTTTATTAAACCCTCTTCCCCAATTTTCTACCCCAACCAAAGCTATTTTTTGTCCATCTTTTTCAATGTATCTGTTTTCGTTTAATAATAAATCAAAACCTATTTTAGGATGTAAATTTTTTATTGCTTTAAAATTTGCTATTTTATCTTCAGGGTCTTTCCATTTAGAATAATCACCATAATCATGATTTCCTAGAATTGAATATTTACCAACAGGAGCTTTTAGTTGCTTAAATACATCAATCCAATTGTCCATTTCATAGGCAAAATTATTTACAAGATCACCTGTAAATAAAATCATATCCGATTTTTGTTCGTTTATTAAATCAACACCATACGATATTTCTTTTTTATCAGTAAAACTACCTGAATGAATATCGGTAACTTGAGTAATTGTAAAACCATCAAAAGCATCTGGTAAATCTTTAAATGATAATTGATATTTTATAACCTTATAATTGTATTTACCTTTAACAATTCCATATAATAAACCTGTTAAAGGAATAGCAGCAATGCCTAAAGCTATTTTAGCAACAAAGGTTCTTCTACCTGCTAAAGGCTTAGTATCGTTATATGAAAGATACGATATTCCTTTTTGAATCCATCTAAAAATATCTTCACCTAGTAAAACTAATAGTATTAGTAATTTAGGTAATAGTACTACTACGAGCATGCCTAAAGCTAGTTGAAACTGTAATGTTTGCCCTGAACTTTTATCCGAAGAAATAAGCACGTAAAAAAAGTGAGTATAGGCTAAAAAGCTAATAAACAACCAGCCATAACGAACAAACTTGTTTTTAGTAATTGTTATTATTGCTTGAAAAGCATATGTTTCAAATATAATAATAACCAATCCGATAATAATGATTGTTAGCAACCAACGAGGCATAGGTTTGTTTTTTTAAGTGGTTACAAATATAGGTTGATTATTAAAATCAATTTTTAACGTCTTGTTAAAGTTTCGTAGCTTTACACTCAAATTAAAAATTATATTTTGCAGGTTATTTTTTAAAAAATAGAGCAATTAATATATTTAAATAGGCTTAATAAATAATAATGGCAAACCAAAAAAGACTTTTCTTACTCGACGCTTTCGCTTTAATTTTTAGAGGATATTACGCATTTATAAAAAATCCACGAATTAACTCTAAAGGTATGGATGTTTCTGCCATTATGGGGTTTACTAACTCGTTATTAGATGTTATAAAGCGTGAACGTCCAGATCATTTAGCAGTTTGTTTTGATCGTGGAGGTTCTGTTGCAAGAGTAGATGCTTTTCCTGAATATAAAGCAAATAGGCAAGAAACACCAGAGGCAATAAAAATAGCTATTCCATATATAGAGGAAATTTTAAAAGCTATGAATATTCCATCTATTATAAAAGAGGGATATGAAGCAGATGATATTATTGGAACTTTAGCTAAAAAAGCAGAAAAGGAAGGTTACCAAACCTTTATGGTAACGCCTGATAAAGATTTTGCTCAATTAGTTTCTGAAAATATTTTTATGTACAGACCCCGTTTTGGTGGTGGTTATGAAACTTGGGGAGTGCCAGAGGTACAAGAAAAATTTGGTGTAGAACATCCTGAGCAAGTTATTGATTTTTTAGGAATGATGGGAGATTCGGTTGATAATATTCCTGGTTTACCTGGTGTTGGCGAAAAAACAGCTAAAAAGTTTTTAGCCCAATATGGCTCTATGGAAAATTTGTTAGCAAATACAGCAGATTTAAAAGGTAAAATGAAAGAGAAGGTAGAAGCAAATGCTAAACTAGGGATTTTGTCAAAAGAATTAGCAACAATAATGCTTGACGTTCCTGTTGAATTTAATGAGGAAGATTTTGAAATGTGTCAACCAAATATTGAAGCTACTAAAGAAATTTTTGCAACTTTAGAGTTTCGTCGCCTAATTGATAACCTCCTAAAAACATTTGATATTGACCAAACTACATCAGAGGTAAAAAAAGAAACGAAAAAAACAACAAAAGGAAAGCTTTCTTCAGGTAAAGTACTTACCGATCAGTTTGACTTGTTTGCTACTCCAGGTACAGGAACTATTAGTGAAGCAGAAAGTGTTTCGGGTTTTAAAACTATTAATAACACTAATCATTTTTATCAGCATGTAGATTCTCCTTTATCAAGAAAAATATTACTTAATAAATTAATGCAACAAACAGCCGTTTGTTTTGATACCGAAACTACAGGGTTAAAAGCGTTAGAAGTTGAGTTAATTGGAATTGCTTTTTCTTGGGAAATAGGAAAAGGATATTATGTTTCCTTTCCTGAAAATCAAGAAGAAGCTACCGCTATTTTACAAGAGTTTCGTGAGTTTTTTGAAGCAGTTACCATTGAAAAAATAGGGCATAATTTAAAATATGATATTAAAGTTTTGTCAAATTATAACATGCCAGTAAAAGGAAAATTGTTTGATACCATGATAGCACATTATTTGATAAATCCAGATATGCGCCATGGAATGGATATTTTAGCTGAAACCTATTTAAATTATCAGCCTGTTCCTATTACCGAGTTGATTGGTAAAAAAGGTAAAAATCAACTTTCAATGCGAACTGTTGAATTAGTCAAACAAACCGAATATGCTGTTGAAGATTCCGATATAACCTTGCAGTTAAAAGAGCATTTTAATAAAGAGTTAGAAAGTGGAAATGTTACCACGCTATTTAATACTATTGAAACACCATTAGTAGCAGTTTTAAGCGCTATGGAAATTGAAGGGATAAACTTAAACGTACCATTTTTAAATGAACTTTCTATTCATTTAACCAATGATATTGAACGTTTAGAAAAAAGTATTTATAAGCAAGCAGGTGAAGAGTTTAATATTGCGTCTCCAAAACAATTAGGTATTGTACTATTTGAAAATATGAAATTGGTAGAAAAACCTAAAAAAACAAAAACAGGTCAATACTCAACTGCTGAAGATGTACTTTCTTATTTAGCAAAAGAACATCAAATTATTAGAGATATTCAAGAGTATCGTCAGTATAAAAAATTACAAAGTACTTATGTTGATGCGTTGCCAAATGAGGTAAATATAAAAACAGGCCGTGTTCATACAGCTTATGCGCAAGCTGTAGCAGCTACAGGAAGGTTGAGTTCTAATAATCCTAATTTACAAAACATACCTATTCGTACAACACGAGGTCAGGAGGTTAGAAAAGCATTTATTCCTCGTAATGAAAATTATGTATTATTAGCTGCTGATTACTCTCAAATAGAATTGCGAATTATTGCAGCACTAAGTGAAGAAGAAACTATGATTGAAGCATTTAAAAATGGAGAAGATATTCATGCTTCTACGGCATCAAAGGTGTTTAATGTGCCTTTAAATGAGGTTACCCGTGAGCAACGTAGCAATGCAAAAACAGTAAATTTTGGTATTATATATGGTGTTTCTGCCTTTGGTTTGAGTAATCAAACCGATTTGTCGCGTAAAGAGGCTAAAATTTTAATTGATACCTATTATGAAACCTACCCAAAATTACGTAATTATATGGATGATCAGGTAAGTTTTGCTCGTGAAAATGGTTATGTGAAAACGGTTTTAGACAGGCGTAGGTATTTAAAAAATATTAATTCTCAAAATGCAATTGTTCGTGGTGCTGCAGAAAGAAATGCGGTAAATGCACCAATACAAGGAAGTGCTGCAGATATTATAAAGTTAGCAATGATTAATATTTTTAATCGATTTGAAAAAGAAAATTTTCAGTCGAAAATGTTATTACAGGTACATGATGAATTGGTTTTTGATGCGCATAAAGATGAATTAGAAATTATTAAACCAATTATTAAACAAGAAATGGAAAATGCTTTTAAAATGACAGTTCCATTAGATGTTGAAATAGGTATTGGGCAAAATTGGTTAGAAGCACATTAAGTATTAAAAAATGGAATTAGATTATATAGAAAACATCAACGGATTTGATGAAAATGTAGTGCGTTTATACAATTTTAATAAAACTGAAGCAATTAAGTTTCGAGAATTGATAAAAGAAATAGTTATTGAAAAAAAACAGAAGTTAGATTTATCTGAAGTAGATTTTATTGAGCCTAGAAATTGTAATTTAATTTTTGGTTTATTTAAATCTGATGAAGGAATATTGACAAAAGATAGCCAAACTTTTTTTTGCGTACTTACTTTAGAAGGTTTTTTTAATATGCTAAAATTAATAGAACCTTATTGTTATAAAGATACTAGAAGTTATCAGTATTTATATGATATTGATAACCCTACAGATTTATTATTTTGCCCAACAGCAACTGCTTATACTGAATAATATATTTATTTAGTGGTAATAAGTATTGATGTTATTTAATAATGAATATTTCATTTTGAATCCAGTTGGCTCTTAATTTAAAAATGTTATCTAAAAAAATAACCTGTTCAGGTTGTTTTTTTAATAGGTAGTTACCTGTATCCCAAATATGGTTATTGTTTTTATCAATAATTGCTCTAACGGTATATTCTTTTGGTTCTAATAAGGTAAAGGATACTTTTTTAGAGGATGAAATATATTGCGTTTTTATTACCTGGTTATTTTCTAAAAGTTGAATAATTACTGGGTGTGTTGTTTCTTTTTTTACCTCCAAAACAATACTTCCATAATCTTCAATAGTACGGGTTTGAAAGTTGTAACTTAAAGTATCGTTAGTGGTTTCATACAAATCAATAATAGCTTTGGGTAAAACATCTAGTTTATAATTAGTTTTAGGGGTTTTTTCAAATAACACCGCTATCTTATTTATACCTTGTTTTTTTACATTAAAATTAATACTTAAAGAGTCTTTATGTGTTAAAGAAAATTTTGTTTTATCAATGGTAATAATTGGGTTATTGGTTTTTAAAAATAAGGTATCATTTAAGGGTAAAACTCTTGTTATATTTGATGAAACAAATAAAGAGTCTAATTTGTTTTTATTTAGATTAACAGTAATGGTATCAGAGTAATTTTTGTTGGTTATTTTAAAATTTAAAGAATCTTGTGCTATTGGTGTAAACCAGTAATTAAGCGTGTCTTTATCTTTTTCAAATTCATAAAATGATTTAAACAACTGAGGAACTTTAGAGAGTAGTTTGATTTTCATATCCTTTTTTTTCCCTTCATAGCCAAATTCAATTTTACCTTTGGTGACTTCTTTTCCTCTTTTAAATTTATAAGGTTGTTCTTCTTTAAAAATACTAATTGGGTTTGAAATTAATGTGTCTGTAGGTAATGAAATGGTGTCTTTATAAAAACCTATTTCCTCAGTTTTACTATTAAAAATATAATTACTTGAAGTTTCTTTTAAGGCAAGTAATAAATATTTACCTTCTTGCAAATTGCTAAATTCAAAATTAGTAGAATCTAAAGTGCTTGTAACATAATTTGGTTTTTGTTTGTAAACAATAGAATCATTGTAAGTGCTATCTAATTTATATAATAAAACATTAATGTTTTTTAATTTATCTTTAGTAAATGCTGTAGTTACTGTACCTTTTAGTTTTAAAGAATCTATATAGGTGCCAGTAGAAAAAACATATTTAAAGCGTTCTAATTTATTGTTTTCATTATTATCTTGTACTGCATTGCCAAAATTAAAAGTATACGTTGTATTTGATTTTAAAGTGTCTAAAATTTCGATATTAATATATTTACTCGGAGTTCCTTGAGGTGTTATTACAGGAGGGTATTTTAAAGGAGGAGAAACAACTAATTGCTTTGTTAAATTTTTTAAAACAATATATTCATTAAATTCAATTTTAATATTTTTTTTATCAAAACCAATTGTTTTATAAGGTGGTTTAGCAGTCATCATAATAGGTGCCTGTTCATCTTTTGGGCCACCTTCCGGTCTTCCTTTTCGAGCACAACTAATACTAATTATAGATACTAAAAAAACTAAAAATAATAATTTGTTTTTCACAAATAGATGGTTTGATTACAATATCAAAAGTAGTAAAATAAGGTTGAAAAAATTAGTGTTTTTTAGTATATGCCATAGTAGCTACGCTTATTGTACAGTTTTCAATATTCAGTAATGCTTCACTACAGGCTACTATTGTTGCTCCAGTAGTTATAACATCATCAATTAATAGAATATGTTTGTTTTTAAATATCTCAACATCTGTTAATGTAAAAGTAGTTTTGCTATCTGAAAATCGTTCAAAACGATGTTTAATCGTTTGAGACTTGAGGGTAGATAATCTAATTAAAATATCTGGTTTATATTCAATTAACAATATAGAACTCAAAGTTTGACCAAATTTAGTAAGCTGATTATAGCCTCTTTCTTTTAATTTTGATGAATGTAAAGGCACCGGAACAATATAATCAACGTTATTAAATACGCCCGATTTTTTTAAGTTTTCACCAAACCAATTACCTATAAAAAATCCTATTTGAGGTTGGTTTTTGTATTTTAATTGCTGAATAATTTTTTGAGAAACTCCATGTTTTTGATAATACATAAAAGCGCGTACGTTTTTTATTAAAACTTTACCATAAAAAGGAAGTAGTAAGTTGTTGTTAATGTAGTTGTTATTAGCAATAATAGGTAGTTTGTTAGTGCAAATAATACACAAGTATGATTCACTTTTTAATAATGTAGAAGCACAGTTAATACATAAATTTGGATAAAATAAGTAGAATATTTCTTTGAAATAGTGCATCTTTACAAGCGATATTTTAGTAGGAATATACAAAAAACGTAATATATTATTATTTTGAGTGAAAAGTTTAATTTTTTTAAAGAAGCTGTAAGAAATTATAAGACTTCTGGTACCGTTGTTCCTAGTTCTAAATATTTAGCAAATAAAATGCTAAAAGATATTGATTTTTCTAAAGCAAAAGTAATTATAGAGTTAGGGCCAGGAAATGGTGCTATAACACATAGTATTTTAGAAAAAATTGGGTCAAATTCAGTTTTAATTTGTTTTGAAATAAATAATGCTTTTTATAAAGAATTAAAAAAAATAAAGCATCCTCAGTTAATTGTTTTAAAAGCTTCTGCTGAAAATATGGCAGTAGAAATTGAAAAACTAGGATTCACTGAAGTTAATCATATAATATCTAGCTTACCTTTAACTATTATTCCTAATAAAATTTCTCATAAAATTTTATTAGAATGTTATCAAATATTAAATGATAAAGGATTGTTTATACAGTACCAGTATAGTTTAACATATCATAAAAAATTAAAAGAGGTGTTTGGTAATAATATAAAATTAAGTTTTGAATTATTTAATTTTCCTCCTGCATTTATTTACAACTGCATAAAAAATAGTACATTACGGGCTAATTGATTAAGTTTACTTCTTACAAACCTAAAATGATTGCTAAAAAAATAAATAATAGTGGTTTTATTGCATTTTTACTTTTGCTGATAATTACAATTGGTTTACTGTCTTATCAAAACTACTTAGAGTACTCTGAATTAAAACATGCGTTTAAATTAGAAAAAAAAGAATTAGAATTAGAGTTAAATAATGTTATTAAAAATTATGAAGATGCTCTTTATGATAAAGATGCTATTTATTTAATTTTAAGAGAAAAACTTCACCATATAATAAAGTTGAAGGATACTATTAATAACTTAAAAACGAGTGATTATAAGTTATTTCGTTTTTATAGAAAGCGTATTTCAAGTTTAACAGAACAAAATAAAATTCTTTTTAAACAAATTGACTCTTTAAAACTGAAAAACAATAAATTACTTTTTCAGAACAAGGAAGTTTACAAAATTTTAGAAAAAAAGAGAAACAAAACATTCAGTTAAAAGAACGAATAGCTATTACTCAGCTTATAGAAGCATCTTCAATAACTGTAGAAGCGATGAAAAAAAGAAGAAACGGAAAGTATACTTCTACATCAAGGTCAAGTAAAACAGACGCTTTTAAAATAGAGTTTGTTTTGTTGGAAAATAAATTTATTACTGGAGGTTTTAAAAATGTTTATATTGAGGTAGTTAGAGATAGTATTGTTAATTCTAAAGAAGAGATTAATTTTAATGATACAGTAACTGTTAAATATGAAAACAACCAGTTAGCTGTTGTTTCATTTATCAATGTGAATCGTAATAATATACACAAAGGTTCATATCATGTAAATATTTTTATTGATGATGTTTTTATCCAGAAAAAAAATGTAGAATTAAAGTAGAATAATTAATAACCCCTATGTATTATGACTCCCCAGAAAAAAAAGAGTATTTTAATTGTGTTACTTTTAATAATAACCTTGTTTTTAACACTGTATTCATTTCAAAAATCAAGTCAGTACAATGATTTGCAAAAAATTTTTAAAGATGAAAAAGCAGATTTAGAAAAAGAGTTAGATGAAATGATTAAGGATTATACTGACGTGGTTGTTCGAAAAAAAAGATTATCAAAAAGATTACAAATAGAACTGGTTAAAATGAACAACCTTCGTGATTCTATAAAAACATTACAAATAAAAAATTATAGCTTATTAAGTAAATATAGAAGTAAAATTACAAGTTTAGAGCGTGAAAACCGGTATTTATTTATTAAAGTAGATTCGCTTAGTAGTGCTAATAATATGTTAGCTCAAGAAAATATAATTGCCAATAAAATTTTAAACCAAAAAGAAACCATTAATACTACTTTGTTTAAACAAAATAAAGTATTAAAAGAGAAACAAAAAACATTAGAAACAAAAATAGCTGATGTAGCAGTTGTAAAAACAAGTACTGTTAAAGTTATTGCAATGAAAGAACGCAGTAGTGGAAAATTAACTTCAACTTCACGATCTAATAGAACAGATGCTTTTAAAGTAAATTTTGATTTATTAAAAAATATTGTTGCAAATTCAGGTGAAAAACATGTGTATATTCAAATTGCAGATGAAAATAAAAAAGTTATTGCATCAAAAGGAGTTACTAACTTAAAAAATGGAGGTGTAATTCAATATACAGATTCAATAGAAGTAAATTATAATAATGATAAGTTAAGCTTAGTTTCTATAATATTAGTAAATCGAGATGATATTAATAAAGGTAATTATACCGTAAGTACTTTTGTTGATGGTATTTACTCCGCATCGACAATTTTAAATTTAAGATAGAAAATAAATAAAAAGAAAAAAAGATAATAATTAAACTAATTATTATCTTTTTTTCTTTTAGAATAGTATTAGTTTAAATCCTTATTTTATTTTTGCAATATGGCAAAACAAGAAGATCACTTTAAAAAAGTATTATCGCACGCAAAAGAATATGGTTATGTATTTCAATCTTCTGAAATTTATGACGGATTAAGTGCGGTATATGACTATGCTCAGAATGGAGTAGAGTTAAAGAAAAATATTAGAGATTATTGGTGGAAGGCAATGGTACAAATGCACGAAAATATTGTTGGTATTGATGCTTCAATTTTGATGCACCCAACTACCTGGAAAGCTTCAGGTCATGTTGACGCCTTCAATGATCCTTTAATTGATAATAAAGATTCAAAAAAACGATATAGAGCAGATGTTTTAGTAGAAGATTATTGTGCTAAAATTGAAACTAAAATTGAAAAAGAAGTTAAAAAAGCTGAAAAGCGTTTTGGTGAAGCGTTTAACAAAGAAGAATTTGTTGCTACAAATGGACGTGTTTTAGGTTATCAAGAAAAAATTAATACCATTTTAACTCGATTAGGAGCTTCTTTAGAAAAAGAAGATTTAGATGATGTAAAGTTGTTAATTGAAGAATTAGAAATAGCTGACCCATTAACAGGGTCTAAAAACTGGACAGAAGTTAAACAATTTAACTTAATGTTTGGTACTAAGTTAGGAGCTTCTGCTGAATCTGCAATGGATTTGTATTTACGACCAGAAACTGCGCAAGGTATTTTTGTAAACTTTTTAAACGTACAAAAAACAGGACGCATGAAAATTCCTTTTGGAATTGCTCAAACAGGTAAAGCTTTTCGTAATGAAATTGTTGCACGTCAGTTTATTTTTAGAATGCGTGAGTTTGAACAAATGGAAATGCAATTTTTTGTAAAACCTGGAACTCAAAAAGAATGGTATAATAAATGGAAAGAAACTCGTTTAAACTGGCACTTATCATTAGGTATGGGGGCTGATAATTATCGTTTTCATGACCATGAAAAATTAGCTCATTATGCTGATGCTGCTGCTGATATTGAATTTAAATTTCCTTTCGGATTTAAAGAATTAGAAGGTATACATTCTCGTACCGATTTTGATTTAAAAGCACATGAAGAACATTCAGGTAAGAAATTACAATATTTCGACCACGAAGAAAATAAAAGTTATACCCCATACGTAGTTGAAACCTCTATTGGTTTAGATAGAATGTTTTTAGCCGTATTTTCAAACTCTTTACAAGAGGAAGAATTAGAAAACGGAACTACGAGAACTGTATTAAAATTACCTGCGATTTTAGCACCAGTAAAAGCGGCTATTTTACCACTAGTTAAAAAAGATGGTTTACCTGAAGTTGCTCGTGAAATAATGGAAGATTTAAAATGGGACTTTAACGTAGCTTATGATGAAAAAGATGCTGTAGGGCGTCGTTACCGCAGACAAGATGCAAATGGTACACCGTTTTGTATTACTGTAGATCATGATACGTTAAATGATAATACGGTTACAATTCGACATAGAGATACTATGGAACAAAAACGTGTTCAAATTTCTGAATTAAAAGATATTATTAAACAAGAAGTAGATGTAAAAAATTGGTTGCAAAAAGTGTAAACAATATTCTTATCAATAAAATAAAATCCTATCATTATTAACATGGTAGGATTTTTTACTTTTGTATTATTAAAATTAAAATAATGAAAACAGCACTAAAAATATTATTTATCATTTTTTTACTATGGATGCTTATGGGAGCTTATTTTTTAAATACTGAACATCCTAATGCAAAAATTGTAATGGGATTTGGTGTTTTATACATGGCATTTATATTAATGCCTATATTTATTTATTATAGATATAGGGATAACAAGTATAAAAAATACATTATTAATGATAACAAAATAAAAGAGTGGATTGATAATAGTAAGGAATAAAAAAAAGCTTCATTTTTTATGAAGCCTTTTTTATTGTGAAAGTAGTTTTTACTTATTTTAAAGTAGGAGAATAATTTGTAGGATAATCATCTGCCTTAGCTAAACCATTCATAGCTTTTGAAAAGTTAGAACCGTAAGTTTCATCAATCGATTTTAACATTTCATTTGCCATTAATGCATAACCTCTACTTGTTAAATGAATTCCATCTAAACTAACTAAACCACCTGTTACTAAACTTGTAGTCATGTAATAATTATCAAATTCTAAACCAGCAGTAGTTGCTTTTTGTAAAATACCATTAAAATCAACTAAAGCATACCCGTTTTCATCGGCCACTGCTTTTAATTTTATATTAAATGTATCTACAGCAGTTTTAATTTCGCTTTGCTCTTGCGGTGTTAATACCCATTTATCTTCTAACGCTATTTTAGTACCATAACCTTGAGGTATTAAAGAAGAAAGTGGTAATACAAATAAATCATCAGCTGTAGCTTGTCTATATTTAGGTAAAGCTGCAAAAGCAGGATTGATAGCTCCTAAATCAGTTAAAGACTCATCTATAACTACCATTGCATTTCCTTGACCAACTGTAAAGTTAATTGTTCTTTTTAATACTTCTTCTTCAGTAAATAACCCTGTAGCTTTTAAGGCTGCAAGAGCTCCTTGAATACCTCCGTTGTAAGCTGCATAACCTTGATTTAAAGCATCTGCTGTTACTTCATCTAAAGGAACTGGATTATAAGGTACTGTTGTAAAATGTGGTAAAGAAGTAATATATGGTAAATTAGCTATAACTCCTTTTGCTCCAGTTGCCTTTAATGCTTCTTCTACTTTTCCTAAAGCAAAATCAAATGTTGCAAGTGGCGTAATTGGATTTGTTCCATCTCCACCAGATATTGCATATCCTAGCACATCATTTCCTCCAAATTCTGATAAAGTAAAAAAAGTTGGTTTTTTTGATACTGCCTCTGCTATTAATGTTGATTCAGCTGAATTCATTCTTACAAAGTATGGATTTGCCGTCATTGGATCTGTCATTAAACCAGCAACATTTCCATAATCTGGGGCAATAAAATGAAAACTTTTAGCTCCGGGAATACCGAAATTACTAAAATTAGCACCTGTTGCAGGCACTCCAATTATAGTTGTAGGTATTTCTTGTAAAAGTGTTGGTCCAGAACCATTAAAATAGAATCTTGGATTCAATTGAACAACTCCTCCACTTACCATACCTCCAATATTGTCATTCATTAAAGGCTGAGTAAAATTACCTCCACCAATCATAGCAAATTTAGATGATAGAGTAGCAGGAAAAGAATTCTCTTGACCTACTTTAAATAAAGCACCATCCGTATATCCAGCAGTAAATGAAGCTCCAATAGCTATATATTTAGAGAAATCTACACTTCCAGCTTCTAAGGCTATTCTATTTTCAGCATCTCCTTTAATTTCGGGTAACGTATTATCTACATCACAGGCTGCAAAGCCTAAAAATAATGCAGATAAAAATGTATATTTTAATATGTTTTTCATTTTTATTTTTTTAGTTATTGATTATCCAAGATAAATAATACTGAGAACCAATTGCTCCAACACCAGGAGCACTTAAATATTCTTTTCCTGTTAAATTAGATCCTCCTAATTTAAATGTTGATTTAATTGAAGGCACTGAGTAGTTAATTTGTGCATCAAAAACCGTTCTTTCTTCAATCATTCCTTCTAAAAAAGTAGATTGCCAATAATATTCAGTTTGCCAACGAGCACTTACATTAAATCCAAAGTTTTTAAACATATTTGAGTGCCCAAATTGTGCTTTGACTTTATGTTCTGGAGTATTAAAACCAGCTTCAAAATCAGGATCAGATGCTTGGTCAAAATCAAATTTAGACCATGTGTAATTTAAACCAATATTATATCCTTTTAAAATTTTAGTACTTAACCCTAAACCAACTCCGTATGAATTTACATCTACAGATGAGTTTGTTTTTACACTAAAAGTTTTTATTAAATCTCTACTGGTTAAATTTTCAACACTTACTTGCGTAGTCGGGTCAATAAAAACTACTACATCTTTATTAGAAATAAAATTATTGTACATATTATAGTATGTACTAAAATCAACGGTTAATTTATTTTCTCCTACAGGAAGTGCTGAACGATATCCAATTTCAAAAGATTTTACTTCTTCTGGTTTTACCAATGCTGTTTTAACTAAAGTAGGATCTCCATTTCTAATAGAGCTTGCAGAATATCCTCTTGTAAAAACATCATTACCTGTTAAAGTAAATGTTTGTGTTGGTGTTTTTATTTGTTTAGAAAAACGATCAGCATTATCTGAGGCTGTACCTAAAATATATCCTGCACCTGTTTCTAAACCTATATATTGATCTTGTGTTGTTGGGTTACGAAATCCTGTTTGAAAAGAGGCTCTAAAATTATGATTTTTAGTTTCTCCTGCAGCATAGGCTAAAGACAGTCTTGGTGTAAAATTACCATCAAAATTATCAGATTTATCATAACGTATAGATCCTGTAAATTTTAAACGATCACCCATCATTTTCTTTTGAAGTTGTGCATAAGCACCGTATTCACCATATTTAATTGGCGCGTTAGCATCAGTATAAATTGTTCCGAAAGAATTTAATTTATATTGTCTGTAAGAACCTCCTACTTGTACTTCAGCCCAATCGATATAATCACGTAAGTTTAAATTAGCATCACTATGATAATAACTTGTATTATCTCTAAATTTAGATCCTTCTAATAAATCAGAATCAGAAGTTACTTCATTAAATAACTTTGTAAATTCAGGTGTTCCTGGTACAGCTCTACCTTTATCTGCATAAATTCTAGCAACTGCATGATTTGAAGCTGAAACATTAGGCACTGCTCCTAAATAGGCATTTGCATATTGTTGAAACCAAACTTCATTAGTTTTCCATTTATTATTTATATTAATCCCCGCAAAACGGGTATCATAAGAATTTCCTGCATCTTCACTTGCATAATACCCTCTTACAAAGAAATTTTTTCCTTTAACCTCTAATTTATGTTGTTCCATAAAGAAATTTGCTAAATTATAACGGTTTTGTCCTTGGTAAATAGTATTCCCTGAGCCATATTTAGAGTTCCAAATAATTTCAACTCTATCATCACCTAATGGACGATAATGTATAGCACCATTAAATTTAACACTTTTTGCTTCGTTACTCATTAACTCTTGATCTGTATAACCAGTTCTACTAACATTACCTATTGCTCCTCCTAAATTAACAGAAACTTCATCACCATAAACATTTGCTCCATCATAATTTGGATCAGAATTATTATTACCTTCTTCTCTAAATCCTGGAATATAAGTTCCTCCGATACCTGTTGTATTTCTGTAATCGGTAGCATGCCATTCTTCTCCTTTTAAATAAGAAAAACTAACTTTAGCTGCAAATTTATCATCAAAAACATGTGCCATTCTAATAGTTGCATCATAATAAGGATTATTTCCTGCGGCTTCTTGACTTGTAACACCACTTTTTAAACCAACACTAATTCCTTGATCTTCGAAAGGACTTTTACTACGCATTAACATAATACCATTAAATGCATTTGCTCCATATAAAGCTGAAGCTGCACCGGGTAAAATTTCAACACTTTTTACATCTACTTCAGATATTCCTAATAAATTTCCAATAGCAAAGTTTAAAGCGGGTGATGCATTATCCATTCCGTCAACTAATTGAATAAAACGCTCATTACCAAAAGTTGCAAAACCACGAGTATTTACAGTTTTAAAAGTTAAACCACCTGAATTAATATCTACTCCTTTTAAGTTTTCTAAACCGTCATAGTATGATGCAGAAGCGGTGTTTTTAATAGCTCTAGAATCAAAACGCTCAATTGTTACAGGAGATTCCATAACACGCTCTGGAGTTCGTGATGCTGAAATTACAACTTCATCTAAAGAGGTTGCATTTTCAGTTAAACTAACAATAACAATTTGATTATTTTTAGTAATTTCAATATTTTTTGATTGATAGCCTATTGAAGAGATATTTATAGTAAACGGAAGAGGATCTATCACTTTCATTGTAAAATTCCCGTCAAAATCGGTAGACGTTCCTACTGCTTTTCTTAAAACTTTAATATTTGCGCCAGGCAGAGGCCCTCCAAGAGTTACATCACTTATGGTTCCTGATATGGATGTTTGAGCAATTATTATTGCAGTGCCAAACAATACAAATGTAATAATTAGTAGTTTTTTTATCATAATATTATAAATATCTTGTTATCTCTAATTGCAAAATACAATTTTTTTACTCATAAATATTTTATCAATATATAATTCACAACTTCTTTTTATTAAGTTTTTTTTGAGTAAACACTATTTAACCTCTTTTACAAATTGTATTTTTGCTCAAATTTTTTATATTGAAAATTATTCACTCTATTTTTGATTTTGAAACTACTCAAAAAACCATAGTAACCATTGGTACTTTTGATGGTGTTCATATTGGTCATCAAAAAATTATTCAAGAACTGGTTGATGAAGCTAAAACTTCTCATAAAAAATCTGTTTTATTAACTTTTTTTCCACACCCCAGAATGGTGTTGCAAAAAGATGTTTCTATAAAGCTAATAAATACTATAGATGAACGTGCAAAACATCTTGAAAAACTAGGCTTAGATTATCTAATTATTCACCCTTTTAGTAAATCCTTTTCAAGGCTTACTGCCTTAGATTTTGTGCAAACTATTTTGGTAAAACAATTTGATACTTCAAAACTAATTATTGGGTACGACCATCATTTTGGTAAAAATAGAGAAGGTAATATTGAGCAACTAACTGAGTACTCTCATTTATATGATTTTACTGTTGAAGAAATTCCTGCTCAAGATATTGATGAAGTTTCGGTAAGTTCTACAAAAATCAGAAAAGCACTTAATATCGGACATTTAAAAACTGCTAACGATTATTTAGGATATTACTTTTCAATAACAGGAAAAGTTGTAAAAGGTAGGCGGTTAGGAACTAAAATAGGATTTCCTACGGCAAATATTAATGTTTTAGAAAGTTATAAATTAATTCCTAAAACAGGGGTTTACGTTATAAAATCTATTATTAAAAACATTACTGTTTTTGGAATGATGAATATTGGTAATAGACCAACTATTAATGGAAACTATCAAACTATTGAAGTTCATTTTTTTGATTTTAAAGCCAATTTATATAATGAAAATTTAACGATAGATTTGCTATATTTTTTAAGAGATGAACAAAAATTTAATTCGGTAAATGATTTAGTTATTCAACTAAAAAAGGATAAGGAAATAACTTTAAATTATTTAAAAAAAGTTACGCCAAAATTTTAATCCCCCAAAGTTCAATTTAATCCCCCAATTTATAAACTTTTTTTCAAAAAAAATTAAGACGTAACTATAAAACAAAAGTAGTTTATGTGTAACTATCTTATAATGACTTATTTGTCATTTAGGTTTCATATGTTTTATTTTTTTTTTGTATTAAAAAAATGGAAATGTCTAAGGAGGGTATAATGCGAAAAAAAATGGCGCTTTGTTTTAAAATGTTACGTGAAGAGTCTCAGGTTACATTGGATGATTTTTATATTGATACAGGTATTCATTTAGCTCGAATTGAACAAGGAAAAACAAATGTTACCATAGCTACACTTCAAAAAATATGCGATTATTTTAATATAACAATTTTAGATTTTTTTACTAAACTAGAACAAATTTAATACCAATAATACATTGTTTAAGTGTATTGCTTCTGTTATATTTGCGAGTATTAAAAAAATAAAAAAATGTTACAGGTTCAGTTTATTAGAGAAAACAAACAAGTTGTTTTAGATGGTTTATCAAAGCGTAATTTTGCAAATGCTGAAACAATTATCAATAAAGTATTAAGTTTTGATGAAACTCGTAGAGCTACTCAAGTTTCTTTAGATAATATATTAGCTGAATCTAACACAATATCGAAAGAAATTGGAGGTTTTTTTAAAAATGGTGAAGTTCAAAAAGCTAACTTGTTAAAAGAAAAAACAGGGCAATTAAAAGAACAGTCAAAGCAATTAACTGAAGCATTAAATACTACTACTAATTCATTACAAGAATTATTATATCAAATACCTAATATTCCTCACGCTTCTGTAAAAGCTGGTAAAAGTGAAGAAGATAATGAAAATATTTTTAGCGAAGGAACCATTCCTGATTTAGCAGAAAATGCTTTGCCTCATTGGGAATTAGCAAAAAAGTATGATATTATAGATTTTGAGTTAGGAACCAAAATTACAGGAGCAGGTTTTCCTGTTTATAAAGGCAAAGGAGCTCGCTTACAACGTGCTTTAATCAACTATTTTTTAGATAAAAATACGCAAGCAGGTTATAAAGAAGTACAAGTACCTCATTTAGTAAACGAAGCATCTGGTATTGCAACAGGTCAGCTACCAGATAAAGAAGGTCAAATGTATCATTCAACGGTAGATGATTTATACTTAATACCAACTGCAGAGGTACCAATAACTAATATTCATAGAAATGATTTAGTAAAAGAAACAGATTTACCAATAAAATATACCGGTTACACCCCTTGTTTTCGTAGAGAAGCAGGTAGTTATGGAGCTCATGTGCGTGGATTAAATCGTTTACATCAATTTGATAAAGTAGAAATAGTTCGTATAGAACACCCTGATACTTCTTACCATGCTTTAAGCGGTATGGTAGAGCATATTAAAGATATTTTACGTGATTTAAAACTCCCATATCGTATTTTACGTTTATGTGGTGGTGATACAGGTTTTACATCAGCTTTAACCTTTGATTTTGAATTATATTCAACCGCGCAAGAACGTTGGTTAGAAATTAGTTCAGCATCAAATTTTGAAACATATCAAGCAAACCGTTTAAAATTACGATTTAAAAATAGCCAAGGGAAAAGTCAATTAGTACATACATTAAATGGTAGTTCTTTAGCATTACCAAGAGTTTTAGCAGGAATTTTAGAAAACTATCAAACAGCAGACGGAATTAAAATACCAGATGTATTGGTGCCTTATTGTGGTTTTGACATTATTAATTAATAACCACACCTTATAAAAATAAAAACCCCAAGTTTATTAATAAACTTGGGGTTTTTATTAAAATATTTTATATTTAGTTAGCAAGTACAGTTGCCATTAATTTTTGTTGCTTATTCATTTCTAACAATGCTTCAAAATATGATGTTATTTGACCTCGTTTCATAAATTCAGTAGCATTTTGTTTTGCTATTTGATATGGTGTGTAAAATTTTTTCATACTATAATAATTTAAATCTATAATCAGCAAAACAAAGTTCGTGCCAAAAAATAATTTGAAGCAATTTCCCGCTTTACGCACTCGCTCTCTGCGAGGAGCTCAAACAAATGCTACAATCGGGGCTAACTATATTTATTTTATGGCTATTACCTAAAAAACAGTTTATAACCAGTTATCAAAAAAAGTAAAATAGTGATTAAGTTGTTAAAAAGTAACTAGAATTTTAAAATAGAAGTACTAATCATACAAAAGTAACCATTTTGTTCTGTATTTTTGATAGATGAAGAAAGCTGTTATTTTATTTAGTTTGCTAATTTTCAATCTGTTTTGTTATTCACAACAAAATCAATTTATGGTTGCTGAAAATTATTTTAGAAATAATGATTATCAAAAAGCAATTCAGTTATACCAAAAATTACACGACCAAAGTCCATATAATACTACTTATTTAAATAGATTAGTAACCTGCTATCAAGAAACCGACCAATTTTTAATAGCAGAAAACTTACTGTCAAAAAAAATAGTAGAAAAACCTACCTTAACCTATTTACACATTATAAAAGGATATAACTTTGAGCGTCAGCAAAATGATGTTCTGGCTAATAAACATTATCAAATAGCCCTAAAATCATTAGATAAAGGAGGTCGTTATGGAAATGTAATTGCGCGTACTTTTAAAGAGTATAATAAATTAGACTTTGCAATTATAGCCTATGAAAAAGCAATGACTAATAACCCAAAAGCAAATTACGGATTTCAACTAGCTCAAATTCATGGAGAAAAAGGCAATTTTCCTAAAATGTTTGCTTCTTATGTTAATCTTGTCGATAAAAATGAAAATTACCTAAACAATGTAAAGCGTTTTACCAGTAATTATATTACAGATGATCCTGAAAATGAAAACAATATTTTATTCAAAAAGGCACTATTACGAAAAGCAATTAGCCACCCCAAAAATATTTGGAATAATTTATTAGCATGGTTATTTGTAAAACAAAAACAATATAATAAAGCACTCATTCAGCAAAAAGCATTATTAGCTAGAAACCCTAATAGTTTAGAAAAAATTAATGAGCTAGGGCAAATTTCTTTACAAAACAATGCTTATGAAACAGCTAAAGAATGTTTCGATTTAGTTATTGAAAAAACAACCTATCCTACGCATAAGTTTAACGCTATTAATAATAATTTAAAAATAGCTATTGCCACCAACCAATCAGAAATAGATAAAAAATTTCAAGCCATATTTAATCAATATGGTATTAATAAAAACACCTTTGAAGCACAAGTTACTTATGCTGATTATTTAACGTTTGAAAAAAATAATCCAGAGAAAGCATTAAAAGTTTTAGAAAAAGCCCAACTTTATGCCAGTTCTAAATTTGCAAAAGCAATTATTACCCTTAAGTTAGGAGATGTTTTAGTGTATACTGGTAAATTTAATAAAGCTTTAATTTACTTTTCACAAGTACAAACAAAATTTAAAAACCATTCTTTAGGTCAGGAGGCCCGTTTTAAAGTAGCGCAAACCTCTTATTTTAGTAACGATTTTAAATGGGCAAAAGCACAATTAAAAGTTTTAAAAGGATCGGCATCACAACTAATAGCTAATGATGCGGCTAATTTATTTTTAACAATTTCTGACAATGAACCAAAAGATAGTATTTCTTCAGGGTTAACAGAATATGCAAAGGCAGCTTTATTAGCTTTTCAAAATAAAAACAATCAGGCTATTAATATATTAACTAACGTTATAACAACATACAAAGGCCAGCCTATTGAAGATGATGCTTTATTTAAATTAGCAACACTTTTAGTAAAGCAACAAAAATATGATCAAGCCATTTTAAATTATACAAAAATAATAGCTTTAGATAAAAAAGGAATTTATATTGATGATGTATACTATCAAATGGCTGAATTATATTACATAAAATTAAATAATACCGAAAAGGCAAAAGAATACTATCAAAAGATTATTTTTGACCACGCTTCTAGTATCTATTTAGTTGATGCTCGTAAGAAGTTTAGACAGTTAAGAGGAGATATTTTATAATTAATAAAATTAGCAATGTATATATATAATGTAACAATAAATATTGACGAAAGTGTACACGAACAATGGGTTGTTTGGATAAAAAAACATATTCCACAAGTTTTAGCTACAGGTCATTTTTTAAGTGCAAAATTAACAGAGGTTTTGGTTGAGGAAGAAATGGGAGGTGCAACATATTCTGTACAATATACTGCTAAAACACGAGAAGATTTAGATAATTATTATAAGCATCATGCTGATGAACTTCGTGAAGCTAGTTATAAAAAATTTGCAGATAAAATGTTAGCTTTTCGTACCGAATTACGTGTGGTAAATGAATTTTTTCCAGCAGCAGCTAGTAACTAATAAAATAACTTTAATTTATTGAAAACAAGTATTTTTAGTACTTATTTTTAACCATTTTTATTTTAAATAATTATGACTGTAAGAGCCAAAAAACATTTAGGACAACATTTTTTAACTGATGAGAACATTGCTAAAAAAATAGCCGATTCATTAACAGAAAAAGGCTATGATAATGTGTTAGAAATTGGTCCTGGAATGGGAGTTTTAACAAAGTACTTGTTAGAAAAAAAACTTAAAGTTACAGTAATGGAAATAGATTATGATTCTGTTGCTTATTTAAAAAACACTTTTCCGATAGAGCACATTACCTTAGATACTACTGCTAAAAAATTTGAAATTATAGAAGGTGATTTTTTAAAGAAAAATTTAACAGAAGTTTTTAAAAATCAACAAGTAGCTATTATTGGTAATTTTCCATATAATATATCAACTCAAATTGTATTTAAAGCTATTGAGAATAGAGGATTCATACCTGAATTTTCAGGAATGTTTCAAAAAGAAGTAGCCAAAAGAATTGCAGAGAAAGAGGGTAGTAAAGTATACGGAATTATGTCGGTATTAACACAGGCTTTTTATGACGTTGAATATTTATTTACTGTACCACCAACCGTTTTTAATCCTCCTCCAAAAGTAGATTCTGGTGTTATTCGTTTAATTAGAAAAGAAAATTATACACTTCCTGTTGACGAAAAATTGTTTTTTAGAGTTGTTAAAACATCCTTTAATCAACGAAGAAAAATGTTGCGTTCAAGTTTAAAACCTTTTAAACTTTCAGATACTTTACGTGAAGATCCTATATTTACCATGCGTCCTGAACAGTTATCTGTGCAAAAATTTATTGAATTGACAGCTAAAATAGCAAAAGATGGCATTTGAAATTACTCCAGAAATTCTTAACAACGTAGCGCAATATATTGAAAATGAAAATGGCGCTGCACTTAAAGAGCTGTTTAATGATATTCATCATGCTGATATTGCCGAAACATTAGACGAATTATCGTTTGAAGAAGCGGTATATATTATTCGTTTGTTAGACAGCGAAACTACATCAGAAGTACTGATGGATGTTCATGATGATTTGCGTGAAAAAATATTAGAACAATTAACAGCTAAAGAAATTGCAGAAGAAATAGATGAGTTAGATACTGATGATGCTGCTGATGTAATTTCAGAACTTCCTGAAGATCGAAAAAAAGCTGTTATGCAGCAGATTGAAGATGAAGAGCATGCTAAAGAAATTATTGAGTTGTTACGGTATGATGAATATTCTGCAGGAGGGTTAATGGCAAAAGAGTTGGTAAAGGTTAATGAAAATTGGACAATACCACGATGTATAAAAGAAATGCGCATTCAAGCAGAAGAAGTAACAAGAGTACACTCTATATATGTAATTGATAATAGCGGTAAATTAAAAGGGCGTTTATCATTAAAAGATTTGTTGATAACATCTGCAAAGGCAACAATTAATGAAGTTTATATACCAAAAGTTGATTTTGTTACTGTAACAGATCAAGCAGAAGATGTTGCCAATATTATGCGAAAATACGACCTAGAAGCAATACCTGTTGTTGACGAATTAGGTGTTTTAGTAGGGCGTATTACAATTGATGATATTGTTGATGTAATGAAAGAAGAAGCCGATAAAGATTATCAATTAGCGGCAGGTATTACACAAGATGTTGAAGCCGATGATACTATTTGGGAATTAACACGAGCTCGTTTACCTTGGCTTTTTTTAGGGTTATTAGGAGGTGTTGGAGCCGCTAGTATTATGGGTTTTTTTGAAGGAGCTATGGCTAATAATGCTATTCTTTTTATGTTTACGCCTTTAATAGCAGCTATGGCAGGTAATGTTGGTGTACAATCATCAGCAATTATTGTACAAGGTATTGCTAATGATGATTTAAAAGGCAGTATTACCAATAGGCTACTAAAAGAGGTATCTTTAGCTATGGTAAATGGTTTGGCATTGGCTATTTTATTATTCTTTTTTATTTTTATAACAGAACAGGATATAAAAGTGGCAACAGCTATTTCAATGTCACTTTTTGTGGTAATTATTGTAGCAGGCCTAATAGGTACTTTTATACCATTGTTTTTAGATAAAAGGGGTATTGATCCGGCAATTGCTACAGGTCCATTTATAACCACGAGTAATGATATTTTTGGAATTTTAATTTACTTTGGAATAGCAAAAATGATTATTGGTTTTTAATATATTCTAATTAAAAGTTATTTGTTTTAATCATTTGTTATAGTAGTAACACTATCAAGTAAGTTCTCAATTTCATTTTTAGGTATAAAACCTTTTAGCATTAATATAGCGCCAAAAACAATCAATAAAACCCCCATTCCTCTTTTTATTTTATAAATAACTAAAGGGGTTAGTTTGTTTTTTAATTGTTTTGCAAGAAGTATTTTTCCTAAATCAGTAAGTGCGTACCCAAAAATTACGGTAGCAAAATACCAAAATAAATGCGTAGAATTCATGTCATAAGTAGGTCCAACAACTACAATTAATCCCAACCAAAAAGCTAATACCCCTATATTTATAAAATTTAAAAAAAAGCCCTTAAAAAGTAGTTTGATATAGTTATTACTTTCTGGTAAAGTTACCTCAGGTACTTTATTCTCTTTTTTATTATTTTTATCAAAATAAGTTATTAATCCGTATACAATAAGCACTAATCCTCCAACAAGAAATAAGCGAGGATCGTCTTTAATTTGTTCTAATAAACTTCTACTTCCATAATAGGCAATTAGCATAAAGCAAATATCACCTAAAATAACACCTATGTCAAAAGCTATAGCTGCTCTTGCTCCTTTTAAAACACTTGTTTTTAAGAGCATAAAAAATACAGGCCCAATCATAAAAGCCATAAAAACGCCTACTAAAAAGGCGTTTTTTAAATCGTAAAAATCCATTATTTAAGTTTACTTATTAAATATCATCAAAATCAATAATAACTTTGTTGGTAGTAGGGTGAGCCATGCAGGTTAATATAAAGCCTTCTTTTAATTCTTCATCAGATAAAATAGAATTTTTAGACATTACCGCTTTACCCTCTGTAACTTTAGCAATACAACTACTACAAACACCACCTTGACAAGAGTATGGGGCATCTAGTTTATTACGTAAAGATGCAGCCAAAATGGTATCGGTTTTTTCCATTGAAAAAGTAGTTTCTTCATCATCTAATAAAACCGTAATTTCTGATTTTCCATCAGCATATATAATTGAAATGTCATCATCAGAAGTACTTGCTGTAAAAAGTTCAAAATGAATATTTTCTTTTTCAAATTTATTTTCTTGTAGAGTGTCAGATACTATATTAATCATTTCTTCAGGGCCACATAAATAAGCAGCATCAAAAGAAATATCTTTATGAATATTTTTAATAAAGTAATTAACATGACTTTTATCAATTCTACCAAATTTACTTTCATTTCTAACTTCTTTACTAAATATATAGTGTAAGTTAAATTGCGAAGGATATTGTATGGCTAAGTCATTTAATTCCTTAAAAAAAATAGTGCTTTCAGCTTTTTTATTGCCAAAAACTAACGTAAAAGTTGATGAAGTTTCGTTGTTTAATACTGTTTTTATCATTGATAAAATAGGGGTAATTCCGCTACCAGCCGCAAAAGCAATGTAGTTTTTATTAGCCGTAGGTTCAAGTATAAATTTTCCTTCTGGTTCAGAAACTTCTAAAACAGTATTTTCTTTTAATTTGGTTGTAGCATAGGTTGAAAAAGCTCCTTTTTCAACAGCTTTAACAGCTACTTTAACTTGATTACTATTTGGTGAAGTACATATAGAATATGCTCTTCGAATTTCTTGATTATTTAAAGTAGTTTTGATAGTGATATATTGCCCAGCAACAAAATTATAAGCTTCTTTTAATTCTGTAGGAATGGTAAATAATATAGAAACAGCATCAGCAGTTTCTTTTATTATTTTTTCAATATTTAATTTATGAAATGTAGACATGTGTTCAGTTTATAACTACAAAAATAAGAAATAGTAAGGTAACGGTTTGTTAGAGTTTGTATAAAATAACGAGTAAGTTTTAGTAAAACAGTATTAATATTATTTTTTACCATCAACAACAATAACAATTTCACCTTTAGCAGGTTTTACGGTATAATATGATAATACTTCTTTTATTGTTCCTCTTTTGGTTTCTTCAAATAATTTTGTCAATTCTCTAGAAACTGATATTTGCCTATCTTCACCAAAATATTCGCCAAAGTGCGCTAATGTTTTTAATAATTTATGAGGACTTTCATAAAAAATCATGGTTCTGTTTTCTTCGGATAAAAAAGTTAAACGCGTTTGTCTTCCTTTTTTAACAGGTAAAAACCCTTCGAAAACAAATTTATCATTAGGTAAACCTGAGTTTACTAAAGCAGGTACAAAAGCAGTTGCACCAGGCAAACATTCTACCTCAATATTTTGCTGTACACAGGCTCTTGTTAATAAAAAACCTGGGTCAGAAATTGCAGGCGTTCCAGCATCTGAAATTAAAGCACATGTTTCACCATTTTTTAGTCTATTTAAAACACCATCAACAGATTTATGTTCGTTATGCATATGATGGCTATACATTTGTGTTATAATATCAAAATGTTTTAATAATTTACCACTAGTGCGAGTGTCTTCTGCTAAAATAAAATCCACTTCTTTTAACACCCTAAGTGCTCTTAGGGTAATATCTTCTAAATTACCAATAGGTGTAGGTACCAAATACAATTTACTCATAGAGCAAAGCTACAATAAAGTTTTAGTACATTTGCGCTATGCCAAAAAAGCTATTAAAAAATATTAATTTTCCTTCGGATATAAGGAAGCTTTCTGTTAATGATTTGCCATTATTAGCAAAAGAATTACGTGAATTTATTATTGATGTTGTAGCTACTAAAGAAGGACATTTAGGTGCTAGTTTAGGGGTTGTAGAATTAACTATAGCGTTACATTATTTATATGATACACCAACCGACCAATTGGTTTGGGATGTAGGGCATCAGGCTTATGGGCATAAAATTTTAACAGGTAGAAAAAACAGCTTTCACACTAATCGTCAATATGGTGGAATTTCAGGTTTTCCAAAACGAAGTGAAAGCGAATACGATACTTTTGGCGTTGGTCATTCATCAACCTCTATTTCAGCAGCTTTAGGAATGGCAATTGCCTCAAAACTACAAGGAAGTAGCAAACAGCATATTGCTATTATTGGTGATGCCTCTATTGCAAGTGGAATGGCTTTTGAAGCCCTAAACCATGCGGGTGACACGAATGCGAATTTACTGGTAATTTTAAATGACAATGCTATTGGTATTGATCCTTCTGTTGGTGCCTTAAAAGATTATTTAACTAGAATTAAATCAACTAGATCAGATATTGAACAGCACAATATTTTTGAAGCCTTAAATTTTGATTATTCAGGTCCTATTGATGGACATAATTTTGAAGAACTTTTATTAGAATTAAATCGTTTAAAGCAAGTTCAAGGACCAAAGTTTTTACATATAATTACCACAAAAGGAAAAGGTTTACTACAAGCAGAACAAAACCAAGTAAAATATCACGCTCCAGGCAAGTTTGATAAAATATCAGGTGATGTATTACCTAAAGAAAAAAGTAAGTTTACAAAATTTCAAGACGTTTTTGGTAAAACTATCGTTGAGTTAGCGTATCAAAACACTAAAATAGTGGGTATTACACCAGCAATGCTTTCAGGAAGTTCATTAAATAATTTATTAAACAAATTTCCAGAACGTACTTTTGATGTTGGTATTGCTGAACAGCATGCTGTTACTTTGGCTGCAGGAATGGCAACTCAAGGTATTGTTCCTTTTTGTACTATTTATTCAACCTTTTTACAACGTGCTTATGATCAAATAATACACGATGTTGCTTTACAAAATTTACCAGTTATATTTTGTTTAGATAGAGCAGGATTAGTTGGTGAAGATGGAGCAACACATCATGGTGTATTTGATTTAGCATATTTAAGTTGTATACCGAATCTAATTATTTTTGCCCCTCGTAATGAAGTTGAACTTCGTAATATAATGTATACAGCACAATTAGGGTTAAAAAAGCCTATTGCTATTCGATATCCAAGAGGTGTTGGTAAATTAGAAAAATGGCAACTTCCTTTTGAAAAAATAGTTATAGGTAAAGGTATTTGTATTAAAAAAGGAAGTAAAATAGCCATATTATCCGTAGGAACAATTGCTGATAATGTTTCAGAAGCAATAAATAGCTTAGACGAAAATAAAGCTATTGCGCATTATGATATGCGATTTGTAAAACCTCTAGACAAAGAATTGTTAAATACTATTTTTAATTTTTTTAATATTATCGTAACCATAGAAGATGGTACGGTAAAAGGAGGTTTTGGAGTTGCTGTTTTAGAGTACGCATCTAGTATAAATTATAAAGGGTCTATCAAAATTTTAGGTATTCCAGATGTTTTTGTAGATCATGGAACTGTTGCACAATTACAAAAAGATTGTTTTATAGATGTATTGTCTATTCAAAAAATAATAAAGCAACTGTTATAAAAAAAATATACAATCTAATCTTGTTTAACTAATAAAAATAGTTCATTCTCTAGTTCTAAATATCCTTGGTCGTACACATAAAAATAAATGTTTCCTTTTTTTGTAGTATATAAAGAAGTAATAAACTTAAAGTCAAAACCCTTGTCAAATAATTTACGCCTGCTAACTTTTGTTTTACCAGAAATATTAAGTGCTGTAAGAATTTTGTAATTTTTACGCAAACGGTTGTTTGTATTTCTAATTAAATTTTTACTTTCCTTATTAACTTTATTATTATAACTATTTCTACAATAATCGGAACAAAACTTTTTATCAATCCTACCAAGAACTACTTCTTCACATTCTAAACATTTTTTATCATTCATAAAATTAGTTTTTAATTTCTATGTTTTAAAATAATATATTGTTTTGGTTACAAATATATTAATATAATCGTTTACATTCATTTACAATCGAAAACAAACGATTACTAACCGTTTTTAATTTTTAACCTGTCTCATATTTGCAATGTCAATTAATCAAATAATAATTTTCATTAAAAAAATAAATAAGATGAATGTATTAAAAAACAGAGTACAATTAATAGGTAATTTAGGTAAAGATCCTGAAATTATTACTTTAGAAAGTGGGAAAAAATTAGCCAAATTTTCATTAGCAACAAATGAAAGTTACAAAAATGCTTCAGGTGAAAAAATAACTGATACGCAATGGCATAATATTGTAGCTTGGAATAAAACAGCAGAAATTATTGAAAAATATATAACTAAAGGTAGAGAGGTTATGGTTGAAGGTAAGTTAACTTCAAGATGTTATGAAACCTCACAAGGAGAAAAAAGATATATAACCGAAATTGTAGTAAATGAGCTTTTAATGTTTGGCACTAAGTAATATACTATTCTATTCGAGTGTTCATTTTTTAATAATATTAAAACACGATTAATCTTTAATTTTAGGGTTATTTTTGCCAAGTAAAATTCGAGAAAAATGAAAATGAAAGTGAAAAGATTAAAAAACGAATTAAAAAACTATTTATTTATACTTAGTGGAAGTTTAATTTTAGCTGTTGGGGTAGTAGGGTTCTTAGCACCAAATAAAATTGCAACAGGGGGTACTTCAGGTTTATCAATTGTGTTAAATTATATTTCTAATATTCCTATAGGTATATTATTATTGATAACAAATATTCCATTACTCTTGGTAGGGGTAAAATATATAGGTAAACGTTTTGCATTTAGAACAATGATTTCTATTATATCACTAGCCTTATATGTTGATTTATTTAGAGAAATAATGAGCTTTCCGGCATTAAGTACTAATAAATTACTTTCTACAATTTATGGAGGTGCATTTGTAGGACTTGGTATTGGACTTATTTTTAAGGGTGATGCATCTGCAGGAGGAGGCGCTATTATTGCACGTATTTTAAAAGATAAGTATAATTTTAAACCAGGTACCGTAATTTTAACTTTAGATATTTTTGTAGTTCTTCTATCAGCAATTATTTTTAAAGATTTAGAGCTAGCTTTATGGGCAATGCTTAGTATTTTTGTAGCAAGTAAATTTATAGATTTAGTAGTTACAGGACGTAAGCAAAATAAAATTGTACATATAGCCTCAGATGATATAGAGGCCTTGAATAAGGTAATAGCTTCAAAAATGGGTATTTCTGGAACTTTAATTGAGGGCAATGATTTGTCTCAAACTAATCAAAGAAATATTATCTTTTTATCGATAAATAAGAATAGGATAATGACGCTTAAAAACCTGGTAGAAAAATATGATTCAAAAGCATATATGATTGTGTTAGAAGCTACCGAATTATTAGGCTCTTCAAACACAATAAAGTAAATTTTATTTTTGATATAAAACCACCCGAAAACTTAAACGTTTTCGGGTGGTTTATTTGGTAATTGATGATTTTTAAATTATTTGATAATAGTTATAAGTATGGTTAGTTATGTGTTTTAAGCACTAAAGTTCGTAAATTGACTATAACCAGCAATTAATTATACATAGTATTATAAACAATTTTTATTCATAAGTGTAATCAAATTCATTTACTAATTTTCCATCGTAAAAACCTTTTTTTGTTAGAGGAAAATTATCTTCGTTAAGCGTGTAAACATATTCTTCAGTCGATGAATTTGAGGTAATTTTTGTTATTAATTTAGTTATTAAAGAACCTATTGAATTATCAAGGTAATTTTGAAATAAAACTACATTTATTCGATTAGTTCCAAAAACGCTATCAAATGAAAAAGGTAACGAGCCATTATCTTTATATGTGTAATTGTATGTAGTTGAATATGATGTTGAACTTATTGGTGTTAAATTGTCGTAGTCAATAGACACTCTAATATTGCCGTTAACAATTTCTCTGTTAATGATTCCGGTACTATTAATTTCAAATATCTTTGTTGAAGTATTTCCATTACTATTCGTAACACTGGTTATTGTATTATCATTATTATAAGTAAAATTTGTTGTAGTCAAATAAGTACCATTTTCTTCAGTTCTTTCAGTTTTAATTATACGATTAGAATTGTCATATGTTATATTTTTTTCTGAATTTAGTGTTCCATTAGACGAATACCCTTTTATAGATGATAAAGCATTATTTGAATAAATCCATTCAGAAGTAGCTGTTAATTGATTATTATTATCATAAAAAGAAGCTAATGTTGGTTTATTATTTTTATATTCAAAAATAATTTTTTCGGTTAATACTCCGTTTTCAATTTGCCTTTGTTCAAGTTTAATTAGACTTGCCTTTTTATTTTCTGTAATCTCATTTTCTTCGGATGTGCAGAAAATTAGTAATAATCCAATAGAGAATAATAATAGTAAATTTTTCATAATTTATTTTTTTTAAATTGTTTGTAACTTAAAAATATGCGTAAATTCCTAGTCCCGATTGTAGCATTTGTTTGAGGGCTGTTTTTTATTTTTTTTAAAAAAAAAGCGAGTGCGGAAAGCGGGAAATTGCTTCTAATAATTATTTATTTTATCTTTTAAAAAATATTAGAAATTCATAGAAAGTTGAATGCGTTTTCTTGTTACATCGACCTCTAAAACTTTTACTTGTACATGCTGATTTAAAGTAACATGTTCATTAATATCTTTAACAAAAGTATTTGAAAGATTAGAAACATGAACTAAACCACTTTCTTTTATTCCGATATCGACAAAACAACCAAAATTTGTAATATTGTTGATAATTCCGGGAAGAATCATTGCTGTTTTTAAATCATCAATAGTTTTAACGTGTTCGTTAAAACTAAATTCTTTTGCTTTTTCTCGAGGATCTAATCCAGGTTTTTCTAATTCTTTTACAATATCCTGAAGGGTAGGTAATCCGTAAGAATCAGTAATATATTGCTGTAATTTTAATTGTTTTAAAACCGAGTTGTTTCCTATTAAATCGATAATTTTATTGCCAGAATCTTTAGCCATTTGTTTGACCAAAGCATAACGTTCGGGATGAACAGCAGAATTATCTAAAGGATTATCGCCATTTTTAATACGTAAAAAACCTGCGGATTGTTCAAAAGCTTTTCCACCTAAACGAGGAACTTTTTTAATGGCAGTTCTGTTTTTAAAAGCGCCGTTTTCATTTCGATAATTTACAATATTTTCGGCTAGTTTTATTCCAATTCCCGAAACAGCACTTAATAACGAAACACTGGCAGTATTTATATTTACGCCCACTTTATTTACACAATGTTCAACAACAGTATCTAATGATTTTTTTAGTTTCCCTTGTTCTACATCATGTTGATATTGTCCTACACCAATTGATTTTGCATCAATTTTAACTAATTCTGCCAATGGGTCAGCCAATCTTCGACCAATAGAAATTGCACCACGAACGGTAACATCGTAATCAGGAAATTCATCTCTAGCAATTTTTGAAGCCGAATAAATAGATGCTCCAGCTTCACTAATAACAAAAACTGAAATATTATTTTTAAAAGTTATTTTTTTGATAAACTGTTCCGTTTCTCTTGATGCTGTTCCGTTACCAATTGCAATGGCTTCAATGTTATGTTTTTCAGCTAAAGCACTTATTTTTTGTATCGCTTCGTCAGATTTATGTTGAGGTGCATGCGGATAAATAGTATCGTTTTGTAATAAATCACCTTGTTTATTTAGGCATACCACTTTACAACCCGAACGAAAACCTGGGTCAATTGCTAAAATTCGTTTTTCACCCAGTGGAGCACTTAATAATAGTTGTTGTAGGTTTTTTGTAAACACAGTTATTGCACTTTCATCTGCTTTTTCTTTAGCAATTACCATTGCTTCATTTGTTAAAGCAGGTAACAATAAACGTTTATAAGCATCAGCAATAGCTAATTCAATTTGTTCACTACAATTATTTTGAGCGCGAATAACACTATTTTCTATTTTTTGAATTGCTCTTTCGTTATCTATATTAATTTTTATTCTGATAAAACCTTCCTTTTCGGCACGAAGAATAGCTAAAAATCTATGTGAAGGAATTCTATTAAAACTTTCATTCCAATCAAAGTAATCTTTAAATTTTTGTGCATTTTCTTCTTCTTTTTTTGTTTTTACAACTTTAGTATTAATAACAGAAAAATGTGCTAATTCTTTACGGATATTATTTCGAACATCTGTACGTTCATTTATCCATTCTGAAATAATATGTCGTGCGCCTTCTAAGGCTTTTTCTTCGGATAAAATTTCTTTGTTTTTATATTTTGATGCTGTAAATTCTAAGTCATTTATACGCTGACTTAGTATCATTTTTGCTAAAGGTTCTAATCCATTTTTACGAGCGGTTTCGGCTTTTGTTTTTCGTTTCTTTTTATAAGGAAGATACAAATCTTCTAAAGCAGTAATGTTTTCTGTTTTATCAATCTTGTTTTTTAGTTCATCAGTTAAAGCACCTTGTTCTTCAATAGCTTTTAAAATTGCTTTTTTTCTTTTCTCTAAGGTTTCAAACTCTTCTTTTAATTGTACTATTAAACCAATTTCAACTTCATCTAAATTTCCTGTTTTTTCTTTTCTATAACGAGCAATAAAAGGAATGGTACAATCTTCATTTAATAATTCAATAGTACTTTGAATCGATTTTAAAGAAATTTTACAGCGAGAAATTATATAATTGATTAGTTGCATAGTGTAGTTATTTGAGATAAAAAAAACTCACTTTTTTAAAAGTGAGGTTGTAAAGATACTTACTAAATATGTTTGTATGAAGTTTACTTTAAATTTAAAGCTTTTTGAATAATTCTCCAATCTACTATTTTAAAGTTTTGTGCCAAACTATCTTTTGGTGTGTTATTTGTACCGTCTTGTGCTAAAAAGAATCCTTTAGGATATTTTGAGTTAAATGAAACGCTAGTAACATCAATACCATCAGTGTCGTTTGTACCATCTACAATACCATTTTTTATAGAAAAACTACCTAAATATTGGTTTGTAATTCTATCAAAAATAGCATAACTGTTGTTTCCTTGTGACGATAAAAGAATGTACCCGTTACCATTACCAGTATCATATAGGGTAACTCCCTCGAAATCTGCTTTCATGTTTACATCTCGTGTTCCAATTATTTTAACTCTATCATTTAAAGCATCAGGTTCTGCATTATATTTCCATAAGGCTTTATTTTCTTCTCCAATATAAACGTTACCATGATAATCATCAGCAACAATACCTTCACCTTGACTTCCTAAAGAAAACGAACGAACTATTTTAGCATCAATTTTAGCATTGTTATCAAATAATTCCCATTGTTCTATACCTCCACGTTTACCAACCATAAAGACATATATTTTTTTTGAACGTTTACTTTTGTACATTCCTAAACCATATACTTCTTTTAGTTTAGATTTTATAGGTCGTGCAGCGATTTCTTCTAATTCACCGTTTTCTTTTACGACTAAAATACTTATTGTATTATAAGTACGATTGCTAGCTGTTACTACACTTACTTCTTTACCATTTAAGATAAAACCAGTTCTAATATCTACATTATTTACACGACCAATTTTATAATTAGCTAATCTTTTTCCGTCTAAATTATAAGTTTCTAAGCCTTCTTTTTTATTAGTTCCTATAATAATCGATTGCATTTTATCTTTAGGATTTATCCAAATACAAGGATCATCAGCAGCGTCATCAAAAGAGGTAACAGGAGTTGTTTCTGCGCTAGCAGTTATTGCTATAATTGGTTTTATAGGGTTCGTATGATTGATTTTATTAACTTTACAGGCACTTAATACAATACAAGTAATAAAAAATTTAAAAAATGTATTCATATTAAAAGTTGTATTTTAATCCAACATTCCAATTATAGTCGTAAAACTCTGCTTGCATTGTTTGATTTTTGGTTCCTTGATAAAATCGTAATTCTTGGTTTGTTAAGTTTTTTGCTTCTGCAAATATTCTTAAATTATTGGTAATTGAATAAGTAGCGTTTACGTCTACAAATAATTGTGAATCATAGAAGCGGTCTTCAGAAGCTTTATCTCCATACTCATCAATATACTCATCAGCATAATTTACAGAGGCTCTAAGTGTTATTTTATTTGTTTCATATGCTAATGAGCCATTCGCCATGTGTTTAACAGCACCTGCTAAAGCTAAATCTCTTTCTCTTCCAATAATTCCATCTGTTTTAGAGTTTGTATAGGTATAATTTGCATAGATAGTAATGTTACGTAAAAAGCTTGGTAAAAAATTTAGTTTACGTTGTATAGCAGCTTCAAAACCATATATTTCAGCAGTTCCACCATTATAAGGTTTTGTAACATCGTAACTTTCTGTATTTCCAGCTACTGTAATATTTTCATTAGTAGTAGTGCTATAAATAAATTTATCTAAATCTTTATAAAAAGCTCCTGCAGAAAAAATACCTACATTAGCAAAATAATGTTCGAACATAAGATCAAAATTCATTGATTTTGTAGGGTCAAGATCTGGGTTACCATAAGAAGCTTCTAAGTCATCACTATTTAAGTTTCTGTAAGGTACTAAATCGTAGTAATTAGGACGTGCAATAGTGTTTGTCCACGCTCCTTTAATAATAGTATTATCATTAAAGTTGTACTTAGCTTGTAAGTTAGGTAACCAGTTTGTAAAATCTTTACTTTGGGTTAAAGTTGTAACATCGTTTAAATTACTCGCTGTTTCTACATCAATATTATAACCTGTATATTCAATATCAGTTCTTTCTACTCTTAAACCTGCTGTAACAACTAATTTATTATTTAATTGTTGATTTAACATTCCGTAAACAGCAAAAACATTTTCGTTTGCATTATAGTTTTCAGGAACAAACTCTTCTAAAACTAATTCTCCGTCTGTTAAATCTAAATTTCCTAAAAACTGTTTCGTAGCAAAAATACCTGATTTATATTGGCTTCCTGCTAAGAAATTATTACGTGTTTGACTTGTAGTTGTAGCACCTGATAAAAGCTCATATGCACTGAAATTATCAGTATCAAATTCATAAAAATTATTATCCCTAAGTTTTTCTTTATATTTATTTTTAAGACCAAATTTTAAATAATTTTTATAGTTACCTGTATTGTTAAGAGGAATTTTGATATCAAGGTTAGAACTATATTTTTTTTCTTCGGTGTATCTTTTTTCTTCTGAAATTTCATCTAATTCAAATTCATTTGGATTATTATCGAAATTTGATACAGATGTGAAATAAGGATAACGTGTATTTAATCCTTGTTGTGTAATATCTACATCATCGCCATCTTGTTTAGCTTCATAAGTAATATAACGCTCGTTAGGTCGTTCTTCTTTAGCTTTAGATATTCCTGTTTTCCAATTTAATTTAATATCTCCAAAAATAATATGTTCACCACCTAATGAAAATTTATAAATACTTTGTTTTTCTAAACGGGTATTTTTGTTGGTGCTATTATCAATTCCACCTTTAGTTTGACGAGTTATTTTGTATTCATTATCATCTTCATCATATTTATAACGTACGCGATATCTATTTTCAAAATCGTTACGTTGGGTAAATATCGATTTTAAAAAAAATGTATTGTTTGCATCAGCTGTATAATCTAAGTTACTCGAAATGCTCATTCTATCACGTTTAACATCGTAACGTCTTATATCGTGTTCTTTTATTAATGTTGGCGAATCCCATTCAAATTCTACATTGTCAGAACCATATTCATTTGAATTATAGGTTGTATTAACTACGAATCCTAATTTATTATTAGCTATTCTGTCAGATATTAAAGCAGCAACATTATAGTTAGGAGTATTTCTTATTAGGTTTTTTCCGTAAGATCCAGATATATAAGCGCTAAAATCGGTAGGAGCAGAACGTGTAATTAAGTTTACTGACCCTCCAATAGCATCACCTTCCATATCAGCAGTTACAGCTTTGTTAACCTCAATTAATTGAATCATATCTGAAGGAATTAAATCCATTTGAATACGACGATTATCTCCTTCAGCCGAAGGTATTTTATCACCATTTAAAGTAACAGAGTTTAGTTGAGGAGCTAAACCACGAATAATAATATCTCTAGCTTCACCTTGGTCATTTTGCATAGAAATACCTGGGACTCTTTTTAAGGCATCACCAATATTAGCATCAGGAAATTTACCTACCTGATCTGCAGAAATAATATTAGTAATATTCTGTTTATTTTTTTGTTGATTTAATGCTTTTGCTTGACCTCTTGTAATACTACCTTTTACAACGACCTCTTGTAAATGATTTGTTTTTGGGGCTAATGAGAAATTTTTAATAGTAATTGAGTTTTGTAGTTTAATTTTTTCTACTAGATTTTTATAACCAATAAAAGAAATTTTTATTTCATGAGTACCTTCAGCTATGCCTAAAATTTCATAGTAGCCATTAAAATCAGTATAGTTAGCGATATTCAATTCATTGATTGTAATTGTAGCTCCAGGGAGTGGGAAATTGTTTTCATCTAATATTCTTCCTTTTAAACCCGATTTATTTTGTGCAGATACAAAGGAGTTTATTGATAAAGTTATTGCTAATAATAGTACTATTTTTTTCATTTTATAGTTTATATTTAAGGTTGCGCTAACTTACTTTTGAATTAAATGAAAAAGGTTTTTAAATTGTTAGTAAAGGGTTATATAAATATTGAGTAAAAGTTAATAATGTTAAGTAAATATGAAGAGGTTTAGTATTCTGTTATTCAGATCTAAAAAAAAGGCCATTCTAAATGAACAGCCTTAATAATAAGTATAATATTTTTCTTTTTTAAGATATAAACTCTCCGTTTATTACCTTTTCAGAAGGTTGTGCAAAGGCAAGTTTACCATCAGGAGTATCAATCATTAAAATCATTCCTTGACTTTCTATTCCTTTTAATTTTCGTGGCGCTAAATTACAAACAACAGAAACTTGTTGCCCAATAATATCTTCAGGTTTAAAACTTTCAGCAATTCCCGAAACAATTGTTCTGATATCAAGCCCAACATCAACAGTAAGTTTTAATAACTTCTTCGTTTTTGCTACTTTTTCTGCAGCTGTAATAGTTCCTACACGGATATCTATTTTTGTGAAATCATCAAATTCAATGGTTTCTTTTTGAGGCTCAAGAACTCTATTTTCAGCTTCGTTTGCTTTTTTAGTGGCTTCTAATTTTGATAATTGTTTTTCTATTTCAGCATCTTCAATTTTAGAAAACAATAATTCTGCTTCATTAATTTGATGGTTATCTGAAATTAAAACTTCTTTTTCTGATACATCATTCCAAGTTAAAGTGGTATCAATATTTAAAATTGATTTTAACTTTGTTGAAGTAAAAGGTAAAAAAGGTTCTGATAAAATTGATAATCCAGCAGCAATTTGTAACGCTACATTCATAATTGTTTTGGTGCGTTCTGCATCAACCTTAATCATTTTCCAAGGCTCTTCATCAGCTAAATATTTATTACCTAAACGCGCTAAATTCATCAATTCTTGAGACGCTTCTCTAAAACGGTAACGTTCAATTGATTTTGCAATTACATTAGGAAACTCTTTTAAAGTAGCTAAAGTATCTTCATCAACTTCTGATAAATCACCAGCAGCTGGTACTTTTCCTTCGTAATATTTATTTGTTAAAACAACGACACGGTTTATAAAGTTTCCGAAAATTGCGACTAACTCATTATTGTTTTTTGCTTGAAAATCTTTCCAAGTAAAATCGTTGTCTTTACTTTCAGGAGCGTTTGCGGTTAACGTATAACGTAAAACATCTTGCTGATTCGGAAAATCTTCTAAATATTCGTGCAACCAAACTGCCCAGTTTTTAGAAGTCGATAATTTATTTCCTTCTAAATTTAAAAATTCGTTGGCTGGTACATTTTCTGGTAAAATAAAATCTCCATGCGCTTTTAACATCGCAGGAAAAATAAGACAGTGAAATACAATATTATCTTTTCCGATAAAGTGTACTAATTTGGTATCGTCTTTTTTCCAATAATCTTCCCAATTTTTACCTTCACGAGCTGCCCATTCTTTGGTTGATGAAATATAACCGATAGGCGCATCAAACCAAACATATAATACTTTTCCTTCACCTCCTTTTACAGGCACAGGAATTCCCCAATCTAAATCACGAGTTACCGCTCTTGGGCGTAATCCGTCATCAATCCAAGATTTACATTGACCTAAAACGTTTGGTTTCCAATCATTTTTATGACCTTCTAAAATCCATTTACGTAAAAAATCTTCATGTTTATCTAAAGGTAAAAACCAGTGTTTTGTTTCTTTTAAAGAAGGAACATTTCCAGTAATTGCCGATTTAGGATTGATTAAATCTGTTGCGTTATGGCTTGTACCACATTTTTCACATTGATCTCCGTAGCTTTCTTCGTTACCACATTTTGGGCAAGTTCCAACTACAAAACGATCGGCTAAATATTGATTTGCTTCTGCATCGTATAATTGCTCGGTAACTTCTTCAATAAATTCTCCATCATTATATAATTTGATGAAAAAATCAGAAGCTGTTTTATGATGAATTTCCGAAGAAGTACGAGAATAATTATTAAAAGAAATACCAAAATCAATAAATGATTTTTTAATAATTCCGTGGTATTTATCGATAATATCTTGTGGAGTAATACCTTCTTTTTTTGCACGCATTGGTATTGCTACACCATGCTCATCAGATCCGCAAATAAAAGCAACATCTTTTCCTTTTCCACGTAAAAAACGTGAGTAAATATCTGCAGGAACATATACACCTGCTAAATGTCCAATATGTATAGGACCGTTTGTATAAGGTAATGCCGCTGTAATTGTATATCTTTTTGGTGTAGTCATTTTTCTGTGCTAAAATTAAAGCGCAAAAGTACGAAAAAGCAATTTTTTAAACTGTTATAAAATAGGTACATTTACATAGATTATACTTTTTAATTGAACCACCTTGATAAATAAGACACTATTTTGAAGCAAATTTTAGCAATACTATCTTTTTTACTAACCCTATCTGTAGCTTTTTCACAAACATCAACTATGAATTTAATAACGCCGCCATCATTACAAAAAGGCGACACGATTGCTATTATCGCGCCAGCAGGAATTTTAAAAAACAGAAAACATATTATTGATAAAGCCAAAAAACTTGCTCAAAGTTGGGGGTTAAAAGTTGTTTATGGAAAACATATGTTTAATCAAGCTCATCATTTTGCAGGAACAGATGAACAGCGTTGTCAAGATTTTCAAGACGCTTTAGATAATCCGAATATTAAAGCTATTTGGTCGGCTCGTGGTGGTTATGGTTCTGTTAGAATATTAGATAAATTAGATTTTTCTAAATTTAAAGAAAATCCTAAATGGGTAATTGGTTATTCTGATATTACCACTTTTCATAATCATATTCATAATTTAGGCGTAGAAACGATTCACGGAATAATGGGAACAAGTTTACAAGATAAACCTGAAGTAATTGCTAAGAGTATCGCATCTCTTAAAAAAGCATTGTTTGGTGAAGCTTTGTATTATAAAGTTCCGTTTTCTAAATACAATCAATTAGGTAGTTTTAAAGGAGAATTGGTTGGTGGTAATATTGCTATTTTAGCATCAATGTTAGGTTCAGATAGTCAAATATCAACAGAAAATAAAGTGTTATTTATTGAAGAAATAGGGGAGTACAAATATTCGATTGATAGAATGTTGCACAGTTTGAAGCGTGCAGGATACTTTTCAAAAGTAAGCGGTGTTATTGTAGGTGATATGACTAAGGTTAAAAAAAATTCAACACCTTGGGGAAGTTCTATTGAGCAATTAATTTTAGAGGTAATTCCTGAAAATATTCCTGTTATATTTAATTTTCCTGCAGGTCATGAACCTGATAACAGAGCTTTAATTATGGGAAGAATGGTTCAAGTAAATAGTAATGATAAAATAGTAACTGTAAAATTTAAGTAGTGGCACAACATAACGATCTTGGAGAAAAAGGTGAGCAGTTAGCCATTGAATATTTACAAAGTAAAGGGTATGTTGTTGTTGAAAAAAATTATCGATTTAAAAAGGCAGAGGTTGATATTATAGCTAAAAAGTTAGATACTTTAATTGTGGTAGAAGTTAAAACAAGGTCTACCTCTTATTTTGGTAAT
Source organism: Tenacibaculum aestuariivivum (assembly GCF_964507685.1). Lineage (GTDB taxonomy): Bacteria > Bacteroidota > Bacteroidia > Flavobacteriales > Flavobacteriaceae > Polaribacter > Polaribacter aestuariivivum. The sequence goes on along the minus strand of NZ_OZ208414.1, from coordinate 1,390,390 downwards.
CCACAAGATTTTGTAAATCCGAAGAAAATAAAATTATTAGTTTATGCAATTGATAATTATATAAATCAAAAAGATTTAGATGTTGAGGTTCGCTTTGATATTATCGCAATTTTAAAAAATAAAAAAGGTTTTAATATTCATCATATAAAAGATGCTTTTTTATATTTTTAAAACAAAAAATCCTGATAAATTTTTATCAGGATTTTTTGTTTAATTAAAATGTACTTTATTCTTCGTCTTCAACCTTTTTTGGTTTAGGAGTTTCAAAATATTTTTTAACATCTACCAAGTCGTTTGGCATCGAAATTATTTTTTTATCCTTGTCTAAAACAAAATAAGTAGGAGTTCCTAATAAATTATATTTCCTAACGGTTTCATTATCGAATTTATACTCAGGGTGTGTTCCTATAGCGTTGTGTGAGTATGGTAAGTTTTTAACAAACTCAGTCCAATCTAATTCATTATCTTCTATTCCAAAAGTTATAAGAGAAATTTGTTCATGGTTTTTTTTCATATAACTATGTAGTTCAGGAATGTCTTTTGTACAGTGTGGGCAACTAGTACTCCAAAAAACTAATAAGTATTCTTGGGCATCATTTAGAGTTGATAATTTCAACTCTTTATCGCCTTCTTTCCAAGAAAAATCAGGTGCTGTTCTACCAACGGTAGCAAGTAATAGTTGTACTTTTTCTTTTTTAAACTCAATGTCAATTTGGTTTTCAGGTAAAGTATCGTAGTAGTTTTCAAACAACCAGTCTACAAGTTCACCATTACGTTTGTCTGCAAAAGAGGTAATTAAAAACTCTATAGTTGCTTTTCTTAATTTATCTGTAGAAATTTCATCCATTACTTTAGTAATAGATTCTTTATATAACTTTTGTTGTAAATCTTGATCATTAGAAAAGTTTAAATAAAAAACATAATCAGTAATACGATCTATTAAAAAAGAAGAGTTATATAAAGCATTATTTTTAAAGTCTATATTTTTAAAAAAGTTGTTAACTGTAGATGAAAGATATTCATCCATATTGTCAATGGGACTAGATGAATTATAACGTTGTGATGCTTTAATAAAATTATGAACCAACATGCCATCAGATTTATTTTTATAAATTTTCTGTACATCTTCAAGTTCATCTACTGCTTTTTTGTATTCTTTTTTAGCTTCTTTATTGCCATTTTTAATATAGGCTACTTGTTGTTCATCAATTTTATTTTGTATTAAAGCATAAGCTTGTAAATACTCACTATATAATTTATTTTCTCTAGATGCAGTAAAAACAACAGATTGATCTGGGTATTTAGGATTAAATATGAATTCTATATTTTCTTTATTAAAATAAAAATCAACAAATCCTGCTCCTTTATTTCTATAAGTAGCTCTGTAAGCTCCCGTTTTTGCATCTTCAGGTAATTCAAAATCAAATTTACCTAATATTTGTTTTTCTCCTCCAACAACTATCGTGTCAAATTTTATAGTTGTATTACTTATAAATTTTGGTTTAGCTCCTTCTAATTTATGTAAATAAACCCAATCACTTTTTTCTGGCGGAGTCATAGTCCCTTTAACGGTATATTGAGCGCTAACTATTGAAGTGGCAAATACTAAGAGAGACAGTAATTTTTTCATTGTTGTATTTTAAAGAGTTAATTTATTAATATTTAAAACTAGTCATTTACTTACTTCTTTCCAAGAAGTGTACCATTTTTATTTTTTAGTACTTATTTTATTGGTGTTTAACGAAGTAATAATTTGTTTTACTTAAGGTTAGTTTTTTTTTAAACACGTAAAATTATTGTATTTTTATGTGAAATAAGTATGTGAAATAGAATATAAATACTGAATAATTATTATTTAAAAAAATCAATTAGTTCAAAGTAATTAATAATTGCTTCTTTTATTAATACAGACTGTTCGCCTGGTTTTAAATTAGGTAGTTCTGTTAAGGTTTTGTAATGTGGCCAACCATCTTCGTCAAAGAAATCGAATTCATAATAACCATAGGGTTCTAAAAGTTTACAAATTGCAATATGCATTAAGTTTACTTTTTCATCTTTTTTAAATAATCGTTGTCCTTGCCCTAATTCTTGTACACCAATTAAATAAATAACAGCATCTACATTTAACTCATCTCCGTCTGCAAATTGTTGTGATAAATTTTTTATCAGAAAATTCCATTTCTCTTTTAAGTTAATTTCTTTTGTCATCTGTGTTTTTTGAATGTACAAAGATACAAATGAGTTGTGTATATTTGAGGCTGAATTTACATACAAAATTTTATATAGCTAATTTTTTGTTTTATAAAGGTATGATAAAACACTTATATTTATACGTATGAATACTTTTGATATTATAATAATAGTACTTTTACTTTTTGGATTTGTTCGTGGGGTAATGAAAGGGTTATTTGTAGAAGTTGCTTCATTGGTTGCTTTAATTGCAGGAGTTTATGGTGCAATGCACTTTTCTTACTTTATTTCAGATTGGTTAAAAAGTAGTGTTAACTGGGATGATAAATATATTTCATTAGCTGCTTTTGCAGGAACTTTTATTATAATTATTATTATAATAGCTTTGTTAGGGAAAGTATTAACTAAAATAGCCGATTTCGCATCTTTGGGTATTTTAAATAAGTTATTAGGAGGTATTTTTGGAGTTTTAAAAATCGGATTAATATTAAGTGTAGTTCTTATTGTTTTTGAAAAGATGAATGATACAATTCCTTTTGTGTCTCAAGATAATTTAAAGGAGTCTATTTTATATAAGCCTGTAAAAAAAATAGCTCCTATGATTTTTCCTTCAATAATTAAGGATATAAATAATAAATAGGGGTAAAATAAAGGAAAAAAACCGAGATCAAAATCTCGGTTTTTTTTTAAAAAAGATTATAACATGGCTACTTTTCCACTACTTATATGGTAAACTCCACCAACAATCTTAATTTCTCCATTTTCTTCCATTTCTTTTAGAATAGGACTTTTCTCCCTAATTCTTTCAATGGTCAATTTTACGTTATTTTCAATTGTTTTATTCACAAAATTAATATTAGAAGAATTATAATCTCCAGAAATTTCTTCTTCAGATTTTTTAACTGCTGGCTGAATATTATCTAACATTGATGTAATGTTTCCTAATTCAACATGGTCACAAGCAGCTTTTATTGCTCCACAGCTTTCATGTCCTAACACAAAAACTAATTTACTTCCTGCAACTTTACATGAGTATTCCATACTTCCTAAAATATCAGTATTTTCAAAGTTACCTGCAACTCTAGCAACAAAAATATCTCCAATAGTTTGATCAAAAATTAGTTCAACAGGAACTCTTGAATCTATACATGAAAGTACAATTGCTTTTGGGTGTTGACCATCTGTTGTTTGTGTTATTAATGCTTTATGATCTATTGTATGAACTTCGTCTCTTATAAAACGAGAGTTTCCTTCAATAAAATCTTGTAACACTATCATTGGTGTTAATTTATCTTGTATATCTTTTGTTATTGCTTTATTTCTGTGTGGCATATTTTTAATTTTTATAATCGTCTTTTACATTTTGTTTTACCCATTTTATACATGTATCAAATGATTTGAATATATGTTCATTAGGAATAAAATCAGGAATAATATCAATTCTTTCCATCATGTATTTTGGTTGCTCTAATAAATTAACAAATAAAACGTTTATATTTTTAGCTTTTAAATCTTGTAACATGTCTTCCATTGCATATAAGCCTGATTGATCCATATACTGCATTCTTCCTAAACGCATGATTACTATAGATGCGGTATCTGGAATTTGTAATGAAAGGGCTTGGAAATTACTGGTAGACCCAAAAAATAATGGTCCTTTTATGTGTTTTATAAAAACTTCTTCTTTTAAGTTTTGAGGAAAATTTATTTCATCTTCCCAAGTTTCTTCATCTAATGACTTTACATCTGAACGTTCAGCTGTAAGATCACCAATTTTTTTCATAAACATTAAAGAAGCAATTACTAAACCAATACCTACAGCATAAACTAAGTTCCAGAAAGTTGATAATAGCATTACAACTATCATAATAATAACTTCAGAACTAATTCTAAAAGGTCCTATTTTGGCGTCACGAGGTAAAAATGGAATAGCTTTTAAGCCTTTGTAATCCATCACGCCAATACCTACAGTAATTAATATACCTGCTAAAACAGCAGCAGGAATTTTAGATGCTATAGGCCCTAAACCGAGTAAGATAACTAATAGCATAACTCCCGCAACCATACCTGATAACTTAGTTTTACCACCAGAGTTAATATTTACAACTGTACGAATCGTAGCACCTGCACCAGGAATACCTCCAAAAACCGCAGCAATAGTGTTTCCAATACCCTGACCAATTAATTCTTTATTTGGTTTGTGCTTTGTTTTTGTCATATTATCAGCAACGACTGATGTTAATAATGAGTCAATAGCTCCTAATAATGATAGTGTTAAAGCTGTAAAAATATATGGAGTGATATTAGATAGGTTAAAATTTGTAAAAATTCCCATATTCGGAATTGGAAACCCTCCTGGAATTTCTTCAATAGGGCGATAATTTAACCCAAAACCTAATGCAATAGCAGTCATAGCAACTAAAGCAACAAGTGTACTTGGTACTGCTGTAGTAATTTTTTTAAATCCGTAGATTATAAAAATGGTTCCTAAGGCTAGTATAAATTCTAACCAATTAATATTTTTTATTGCTCTAGGTAAAACTTTAAAAGTACCTAAAACACCAGAGGCTTCTTTACCTGCTAAAGTTTTACTTTCTTTTAAAATATCTGCTTGTGTTGTAATTTCAGCCCTTTTAATCGTTTCTTTAAAGTTTTCAAGAACTAAAATACCTTTACCGGCTTCATCTTTTAAAATATTTTCTAGTATTAACTCTTCAGCTTGAGGCTTAAATTGTTGAACAAATTGAGCATCTTCTTTTGCATAATAACCAACTGCGGGTAAAATTTGTGTTACTAAAATAATTACACCAATGGCAGTCATAAAACCTGATACAACAGGGTATGGTATGTATCGTATGTATTTACCAAGTCCTAAAATTCCTAAACCAATTTGAAATAATCCTGCAAGTAAAAATACTGTTAAAATAGCAGGTAGTGCTTTTGTTATATCTCCATCATTTACTGCAACAAGACCTGCAATTACGACCATACTTACTGCTGTCATCGGTGCAGTTGGACCCGAAATTTGTGTGTCTGTACCTCCAAACAACGCCGCAAAGAAGGAAATGAAAATAGCACCGTATAAACCAGCGCTTGGCCCAAGTCCAGAAGATACACCAAAAGCCAAAGCTAGGGGTAAAGCAACAATTCCGGCAGTAATACCTCCAAATAAATCTCCTTTAAAATTTGAGAATAATTTTTTCATAAGTTATATATAATAAATTGTTTGATCTTTTTTGACTAAAAAAGATTATAAAAAATGTTTGCAATCTTAATAAAGTTAAGATTGCTTATTAAATCAATAAGAAGTTATAGTAATTCAGGGGGTTGAGTAGTAAACTCTAAATACTGAGTTTTGTATTTTTTGAAGATTGTTATATAATTATTATTTACCTTGTTTCGATCAAAATGATAAACAATACGAAATAATTGATTAATTTTTTCACTTTCATCTAGTTCTTTTCTATCTTCACTTTCATTTTCAAAATCATCAGTATCTAGCTGATAGCAAATTTCAATAGTATTTATAGCATCTATATTTTGAGCAACAACAAAAATACCCTTTAGTACAATTAATACTAAAAGAAAATATTTGAAATAGTTGTGTTTAAATAATTCAGCCATCTATAACAACAAAAATACCTAAATTTTTAGATTTGAATTGTTATAATTGCTTTAAATTTTCAGCTAACATCCAACCTGTTTTTCCATCATTTAGTTTAATTTTATACCAAGTATCAACAGTATCGAGTATTTTAACTTTAGTACCTTCATGTAATATGAAAATCTCATCTGCATCACTTGTAGGTGCATTTTTCACAATACTTTGCCCTGAAAAAATAATGGCTTCAATATTACTTTTAGATTGATTGTATTGAGAAAACGTAATACATAAACTAATTATAACGACTAAAAAAGTTACAATACTAGTTATAAAAAATAATCTTTTTTTATTTGGAGCATCTGAGAAGTAATAAAATAAAAATAGAATTGAAGCTAAAAATGAAAAAATTATAACAAGTATAGCCCAATTCGTATAGCTTAATTTTTGCAAGAAATTTTTATTTATTTTTTGAAGAATAGTTAAAGGTAATTCTTCAATTCTGTCTAAAGTTAAACGTTTAGCTATTATTAAATTATTTCGTGCATCTTCATTTAAAGGGTTTAATTGAAGTGCTTTTTCATAATTATAAATAGCAGGAGCTACTTTATTTAGCTTGTAGTAAGTGTTTCCTATATTATAATATAGTTCTGATGAAACGTTTTTTCCGCTTTCAATTTTTTCATATAATTTAATAGCCTCTTTATAGTTACCTTTTTTATAAAAAGTATTAGCATTTTTAAATAGTTCATCATTTGTTTGACCTAATGAAATACTTGATATAATAAACAATAATAGTACAATAATTTGTTTCATTATAGTTGCTTGTCTAATTGAGTTATAACTTGTTTTGCTTTTTCGTATTCTTCTTGCATTTGTACGTTTGTAATAGGCGTATATCTAGCAAAATCACAATCATTTAAAACAGATGTAAATTTATTTATAATTGTTTTATCAACTTTTTTTTCTTGTAGTATGGCAGTTATTTTATCACTACTAATGTCTAAAGTTTCAATAGTCAATTTTGCTTTTAAGAAATTATGTAAAGCTCTTTCTAATGCTTCATAAAAAGCAGCTTTATCACCTAGCTTATTAGCTGCTTCTGATAAATATTTTTTCGCTAATTTATCTGCTTTTCGTTGTTTATTTCCTAAAATATCTCCATCATTTTTTTCTTTTTTCTTTTTAAGAAAAATAACAAAAGGAATAGCTATTAACGGTAAAAATAATAAAACATAAAAAAGACTCGACTTAAAAAACGTTGATGTTTTTATTGGTTTAAAAGTTGTTGAAGTTTGAATATATTTAAAATCATTACCCTTAATTGTTATATTTTGTTTGGTTGATGTAGGTGTTTCAGTGGTAACAGGTAAGGCTTTTCCTTCTAAAACATTAACATATAAATCATCTGTTGTAATAGTTTGATATACTTTTTCTTTAGGGTTAAAATAAGAAAAACTAGTTTTTGGAATCTTATATTTTCCTTTAAAAACGGGTACTATGGTATATGTATTAGAAACAGACCCTTTTAATCCGCTAGTTGTAATACTAACATTTTCTTTTCTTTCGGGTTGATAAACTTCAAGTTCTTTAGGTGTTGTTATTTCAGGAAGTTCAAATAATTTTAAATTCCCGTTACCATTAACGCTTACTTTTATTTGAGATGACTCATTAGCTTTTAAAGTATTTTTACTTAGTGAAACATTAAAAGAAAATTGACCAACAGCACCTGTAAAATTTTCAGGCTTATTATGAAGTGGTAATGGTTTTACTTGTACTACTTTTTTAGCAGATGAAAATTCTCGTTGTATTTGTTTTGTAATAACGTTTCCAAAAAAATCGGCACGACCCGTAGGTACTGCTACAATAATATCCATTTTCATAGGGTCAATAGTTAACCTACCATCTTTTGTAGGCACCAAAAGAGCTTTATGTAATGTTGCATACCTATAGCGTTCACCATTATACATACCCATTTTTACAGGTGTACCATTTTTTTTAATTTCTTGATTCCAAAAACCATTATATTGAGGGTTTTGTGTAATAGCATTATCATAAATACCTACGTTTTCACTAAAATACAATCGATATTCAACATAAATAGCCTCTCCAACATAAGGTTGATGCTTTGATAATTCAGCAACCAAATGAATATTTTGTTGTGCAATATAATTAGGGTCGTTAGGATTTTTAGTAATAGCAGCTGCACTTAAAACAATAATTTTTATTGGTGATGATTTTATTATTTCACCATCAATTTCAATACTTGCTGATGGTATATTGTATTCTCCCTTTTGTTTAGGTTGAATTATATAAGTGTAGGATTTTTTAAAGCTGGCCTTTCCATTAATCCACGATTGACTTACTGATTGGCTTGGCCCTCCAACAATATTAAAATTTTTAAAGTTAGGTGCGGTAAAATTATCAGCTCCTTGTTTACTAATTGAAAATTCAACACGCAAACGTTCATTGACACCTAACTTATTTTTACTAACAGTGGCTTTTAATATAGGATTTTGTGCATTAACAACTAACGATAAAAAACATCCTAATAGTAATAATAGTATATGTAATTTTAATTTCATTTTCATTTTTTAAAAGGTAAAAAATTAGTAAGGATTTAAAATTGGAAAACTACCAATCTTTTTCTTGTTTTACTTTTCTTCCTTTCGATTTTTTAACATTCATTTTTTTCTGAGTTTTTTTCTCTTCGTTATTTAAGCTTTCAAGTAATTGTTTCATTTGCTCAGCAGACATTTTTGCTTGCTGTGGTTGCTGATTTTGTTTTTCATCCTTCTGGTCGTCTTTATTAGGTTGACCTTCCTCTTTTTTCTTTTCAGGTTTTTTTTGATCGTCTTCCTTATTCTTATCGCCGTCTTTTTTCTCTTTCTCTTTATTTTGGTTTTCTTTCTCTTTATCGTCTCCTTTCTTATCCTTCTTATCCTTCTTATCCTTGTTATCCTTGTTATCCTTGTTATCCTTGTTGTCCTTGTTGTCCTTGTTGTCCTTGTTACTTTGTTGCTCTTTTTTTAATTGTTTTTGAGCAACGGCTAAGTTATAACGAGTTTCATCGTCTTTAGGATTTTTTCGTAGCGCATTTTTATATGCATTAACAGCTTGTTGAAACTGTTTTTGTTCCATCATAGCATTTCCTATGTTATGGTAAGCTTCTGCCTTTGTAAATTTATCGGATGCTGTTTTAGTTGTAACTTCAAACTGAGTAACTGCCTCTTTGTACTTTTTTTGTTGATATAGGGTATTGCCAAAATTATAGTTTGCCTTACCATAGCTACTGTTTTTATCTAGTGCTTTACGGTATAAAATAGCCGCATCGTCAAACTTTTGTTTATTATATAATTTATTACCATTTCTCAACAATACTCTAGCTTCACGTTGTAGTTTTAAGGTGTCTTGTTGCGCATTACTATTTACAATTATTGTAAATAATAGTACTAAAAATAAAACATAGTGTAAACTTTTCATCTTTAATTTATTTTTTTGATGCTTCGTTAAACAAGTCAGCTTTTTTAATCCATTTTGTTTTTCTTTCGAATAAAAACAAATCGATAATTAAAAAAAGTAGTCCAATGCCTAAAAACCATTGAAACTGATCTTTATAATCAGAAAATTGCTTTGTTTCGAATTCGCTTTTTTGTGCGTTGGTTATAATTTTTTCAATAATATTAACTGGATTGTCTGTTTTATTACCATCAATGTATTTACCATTTGAAGCATCTGCAATACCTTGTAAAATAGTTGGCTTTCTTTTGGTAATAACAGTTTCACCCTTTCTATCTTTTTTATAACCAACAAGTGCCCCATTTAGTTTTATTGGAATAGGCCCACCTTTTTCTGTGCCAACCCCAATGGTATATACTTTTACACCATCATTTGAAATATTTTGGGCAAGTTGTTTTGTTTCTTCTTGATGATCTTCACCGTCAGAAATTATAATTAAAAAACGATTGGTTTGTTCGTCGTTATTATAATATGTTTTAGCTAAGTTTAATGCTTCATTAATAGCGGTTCCTTGACTCGATACCATATCAGGATTGGCATTTTGTAAAAACATTTTAGCTGCTGCATGATCGGTAGTAATAGGTAATAACGGATAGGCGTTTCCTGCATAAATAATAACACCTACTCTATCGCTACCTAGTTTGTCAATAATTTTAGAAATAATTTGTTTTGATTTTTCTAATCTATTAGGTGCAATATCTTCTGCTAACATACTTTTAGAAACATCTAAAGCAAAAACAACATCAACACCTTCTCTTTTAACTGTTTTTAGTTTGGTTCCCATTTTAGGATTTACCAACGAAATAATTAAAAAAGAGATACCTACTATAAAGAAAATCAATTTTAAAACTGATTTAAATGTAGATGAGTTTGGTGCTATTTTCGCTAACATTTTAGCGTTTGTAAATTTTTTCTGAGTGCGTTTTTTCCACCATAAAACTAATAAAAAAACAACAATTAGTAATGGAATAATTACAAACAGATAAAAATATATCGGTTCTTCTAATCTATATAACATACTTATATAAAACTTTTAAATAGTGTGTTTTTTAATAAGAATTCTAGTAACAAAAATATACCAGCAATGAATACCAATAATCGATATTTTTCAGTATAATTATAATATTTAAATTCTTCTATTTTTGTTTTCTCTAGTGCATCAATTTCGCTATAAATAGCTTTTAATTTAGAGTTGTCAGTTGCTCTAAAATATTTTCCATCGGTTTCTTTAGCAATATGTTTTAGTAATTTCTCATCTATTTCTACTTTTTGATTTCTAAATGAAATTTTTCCTGTTCTAGGATCCTTTGCCCATGGAAAAGGTGCCATACCATTTGTACCAATACCAATAGTATATACTTTAATATTATTTCCTTTAGCCAATTCTGTTGCCGTTTTTGGATCTACAAAACCAGCATTATTTACACCATCAGTTAAAAGAATAATTACTTTACTTTTAGCTTTACTTTCTTTCAACCTATTTACTGCCGAACCTAAACCCATTCCAATAGCTGTTCCGCCTTCTAGTTGTCCCCATTTAATTTCAGATAATGTTCTTTTTATAATAGATTTATCACTAGTAATAGGTGTTTTAGTAAAGCTTTCTCCTGCATAAGCTACTATACCTATCCGGTCATTTGGTCTACGATTTACAAAATCGATTGCTACTTTTTTAAGTGCTTCTAATCGGTTTGGTTTTAAATCTTTAGCTAACATACTTGCTGATACATCAATAGCCATAACTATATCAATACCTTTATTAGATTTAGTTTTTTTACTAACGGCTACATTCCTTGGTCTTGCTAAAGCAATAATTAAACAAGCTAAAGCTGTTAATCGTAGTAAGTGCAATAATGGTTTTAATTTAGGTAAAATGCCTCTATTTACTTTAAAACCTTTAATGCTAGATATTGTTAATTGTGCTGTGTCTTTTTTTCTAGAATAGAAATTCCAGAAAGCCAATAACGGAATTAATATGAGCAACCATAAAAATTCAGGACTATGAAACTCAAAGTTATTCCACTTCATCTTCTATTTCTTCTTTTTTAGGTTTTAAATTATCAATAATATGTTTAGCATCTTTACGGTCTTGTTCAATTTGATGCGCAATAGGCTTTGATTTTGCAAATTTTACTAAATCAGATTCTTGTAATAATTTTTTTAACTTGTAAACAGTGACGCCATCTGTTTCTATTGATTTAATGTTATTCAAATCATCTAAAATAGCAATTAATTCATCTGTTGTAATTTCTAAAGCAGGTAGTTTTAATTCTCTTTCAATATACCCTCTTATAATTGCTGTTAATTCGCTATAATATTTTTTGGTTTGATTGTTTTGCCAAAGTAATTTTTTATCTAACTGCTGTAGTTTTTCTACAGCTTCTTGATAAGGTGGTAAAGAAGGAATAATAATTTCTTCTTTTGCTTCTTTTTTCTTTTTGAAAACAAAGAAATAAAGTAGTAAAATACTTATTGTAAGTATGGTTAATGCCCACCATATATAGTTTCTAAAATCATTAAACTGATATGCTTCTCCTTTTATTCCTTTTATAGGGAATTTTTTTATTTTTGTAGTATCAATAGCTATTGTTGCTACATTAATAAGTAAGCTATCAGTTAAATAGGCTTGGTTTTTAATGAAAATTTGTTGTTGGGGTATGTAAAATGCACCACTGTCAAAACCAGTTAAAATATATTTTTTAACTAGCTTATTTTTAATAGTATCAATTTTTAAACTATCAACAACTTCTAATCCTTTTAAGTTTTCTAATTTAGAAATAATTACATTTTCGGTTTCATTTACCAAAATTTTATATTCAAATTGTTCTCCAATTCGAATATTAGTCGTATCAATTTCAACTTGTATTTTGTTAGATTGTGCAAATCCAACGCAATAAATAAATAAGAATATGTAAAGTAATTTGGCTTTCATTTTTTACTGTCAATTAAAATAGATAGTTATTACTTTCTTTTAAAGTAGCCTAATAATTTTTTCACGTAGCTTTCATCTACCCGAGTATTTATAGTTCCTGCACCACTTTTTTTGAAAGTAGTTTCAAAATAATCAGCTAATCGCAATGCGTTTGCTTTGTATTGATTTCTAACTGATATTGCACTTGTGTTTACTAAATATGTTTCTTCTGTTTCAGCATCTACCATGGGTACCATTCCTAAATTAGGAATTTCTTCATCATGTTTATCATATACACGAATACCAGTTACGTCATGTTTATTTCCAACTAGTTTTAGTGTTTTTTCATAATTATCATCCATAAAATCAGAAAGTATAAAAACAATAGCTTTCTTTTTCATAATGTTTGATAAAAATTTTAACGCTTCACTAATATTTGTTTGTTTACTTTTTGGTTTAAATTCTATTAACTCTCTAATGATTCGTAAAACGTGACTTTTTCCTTTTTTTGGAGGAATAAAAAGTTCCATTTGATCAGAAAATAAAATTAAGCCAACATTATCATTGTTTTGAATAGCTGAAAAAGCAAGTGTTGCTGCAATTTCAGTTACGGTATCTTTTTTAAACTGATTAGAAGTCCCAAAAAATTCTGAACCTGAAACATCTACCACCAACATCATAGTTAGTTCACGCTCTTCTTCAAAAACTTTTATATAAGGTTCGTTATAGCGTGCCGTAACATTCCAATCAATGGCTCTAATATCATCTCCGTATTGATATTGACGTACTTCAGAAAAAGTCATACCACGCCCCTTAAAGGTTGAATGGTATTCTCCTCCAAATATATGATTAGACAAGCGACGTGTCTTGATTTCTATTTTACGAACTTTTTTTAGTAACTCTTTTGTTTCCATTAGTTTAGCCAAGATTCAGGTAGGGGAGGAAGCTCTAACTCTGTATACTCAGCACTTTTTTCATAAGATAAAAGAGGTGCCACTGGTATGTGTAAATTTACATTGTTTTTTCTTCCAATCTCCTTAATTACATTACTCATACTTTGTTGCTTGCATAGTACTAAACTATTCATAATTACATTTGATTCTGTTTTTAAATCAAAGCAATCTACATAAAAACTTGGAATATCATCTTTATATATAATAGCTTCAGTATTTTTCTTTTCTTTTAATTCTAAAATTTTTCTTATTCCTTTTAATGTTTTATATGTTGTTAATTTAAATGTCATAATAGCTTTTTAAAATGTAAAATTTTCTCAAAATAATTGTGTAGTAGATAGAGATTTTTGCTATGACTGGGTTATATATTAAGGAACTTGTACTTCATTAATAATAGAATCTATAATATTAAGTGATGTAATGTTTTCTGCTTCGGCTTCATATGTAACGCCTATTCTGTGACGTAGTACATCGTTTACTATTGCGCGTACATCTTCTGGTATTACATATCCTCTTCTTTTTATAAATGCGTAACATTTAGCTGCTTTTGCTAAGTTAATACTACCACGTGGAGAGGCTCCAAAGCTAATTAAAGGTTTTAGTTTTTCTAAATTATATTTTTCAGGATAACGAGTAGCAAATACAATGTCAAGAATATATTTCTCAATTTTCTCATCCATATACACTTCGTTAACAATTTCACGAGCTTTTATAATTTGATCTACTGAAATAACAGGGTTTATTTTTCCAAAAGTTCCGTTAAGGTTTTGACGCATAATTATTTGCTCGTCTTCAATTTTTGGATAATCAATAACTGTTTTTAACATAAAACGATCCATTTGAGCTTCGGGTAGCGGATATGTTCCTTCTTGTTCTACAGGGTTTTGAGTAGCCATTACTAAAAAAGGCTCTTGTAGTTTAAAAGTTTCATCACCAATGGTAATTTGACGCTCTTGCATTGCTTCTAATAATGCAGATTGAACTTTAGCGGGTGCACGGTTAATTTCATCAGCTAAAACAAAATTTGCAAAAATGGGTCCTTTTTTAATAGTGAAATCATTTTCTTTTACGTTATAAATCATTGTACCTACAATATCAGCAGGCAACAAGTCAGGCGTAAATTGAACACGACTAAAGCTACCTTGTACAGCTTTAGCAAGCGTATTAATAGCTAATGTTTTTGCTAATCCAGGTACTCCTTCTAATAGAATATGCCCGTTTCCAAGAAGTCCAATAAGTAGTCGGTCAATCATGTGTTTTTGACCAACGATAACTTTATTCATTTCGCTAGTTAATAAATCAACAAAAGCGCTTTCTCTTTCTACCTTTTCATTAATAGCTCTTACATCTACATCCATAGTAATTGAAATATTATTATTATAATTTATGTAACAAAGCTACAATAATAAGAAAATAACACGTGTTAAAGTATGGTTAAAGATAAAAAAATGAATAAACAAGTAGGTGTTTAATTAAGTAAAATCATTTTTTATATTCTTTTAAAGATAGTTTTTTGTTCTCTAAAATAGCGTAGGTAAAATACTTAATCCAATCACCAGTGTTTATATAGCTACTGTTTTTTTGTAATTTAATTTCTAGTGGAAGATGACGGTGTCCAAAAACAAAATAATCGTAGTGTTTTGTTTCTAATTTTCGTTTACAATATTGAACTAACCATTCATTATCTTCTCCTAAAAATTTAGCGTCATCATCGCCAGAAATAAGTTTGTTTTTAACAGACATATATTGTCCTAAACGAACTCCTAAATCAGGGTGTAACCAACGAAACATCCATTTAAATAACGGAAAAGTAAATACTTTTTTCATTCTTTTATAACCTTTGTCATGAGGTCCTAATCCATCTCCATGACCTATTAAAAAGGTTTTTCCATCAATATTAAATATTTGTGATGTATGATATACAGGAATATTTAATTCCTTTTCAAAATAATCGGTCATCCATAAATCATGATTTCCTACAAAAAAATAAATAGGAATTCCGCTGTCTTTAATTTCGGCAAGTTTTCCTAAAACACGTACAAATCCTTTAGGAACTACGGTTTTATATTCAAACCAAAAGTCAAATAAATCACCTAATAAAAAAATAGCTTCGGCATCTTGTTTTGCTTCGTTTAACCAACGGATAAATTTTTGTTCTCTAGGAAAACTTTTTTCAGCTGTTGGCGCACCTAAATGCTGATCGGAAGCAAAATAGATTTTTTTATTTTGAGTAGTATTAATTGTAATCAAAGGTGTAATTTTTGGTAAAAATAACTAATTTGAGCTACTTTTGTTAAAAACGCTTACAATACCATGGAAATAAATCCTTTTGATAATACTTACTTTATGAAAAAAGCTTTAGAAGAAGCAGAAATGGCTTTTGATAAAGGGGAAGTTCCTGTGGGTGCTATTATTGTTTTTAAAGATAAAATAATTGCTCGAGCGCATAATTTAACCGAAACGTTAACCGATGTAACGGCACATGCCGAAATGCAAGCTTTTACGGCTGCTGCTGATTTTTTAGGCGGAAAATATTTAAAAGATTGTGCTTTATATGTAACGCTTGAACCTTGCCAAATGTGTGCAGGGGCAAGTTATTGGGCACAAATTGGTAAAATTGTGTACGGAGCTAGCGAACCAAAATTAGGTTATAGCGTGTTACAAACTAAGCTACATCCTAAAACTAAAGTTATATCAGGGGTTTTACAAGAAGAATGTAGTTTTTTATTGAAGAAGTTTTTTATCGAAAAACGAAATTTAAATTGATTTTTTAAAAAGATAAAATAATAGCTGTATTTCTAGCCCCGATTGAAGCAATTGTTTGAGCTCTTTTTTGTTTTTTTTCTTTTAAAAAAAAATAAAAAAAGCGAGTGCGGAAAGCGGGAAATTGCTTCAAATTATCTTTTTTATATTTCTTTTTGATGAAAACATTAAAATAAGGTCTGTTGTTTTAAGCCACTTTCGTGTTCTAAAAGCCATTTTTTTCGCCAAATACCGCCAGCGTATCCTGTTAACGAACCATCTGAACCGATAACTCGATGACATGGAATTAGTATCCAAATTGGATTTTTGCCGTTTACTGAAGCAACTGCTCGTATTGCTTTGGGATTTCCTAATTGTTTTGTTTGCTGTAAATAAGTGGTGCTTTTTCCAAACGGAATATTTAATAATTCTGCCCAAACTTTTTGTTGAAAATCTGTTCCTTGCGGATTTAATTTTAAATCGAAAGTTGTTCGTGTTCCTGCAAAATATTCGGATAATTGGGTAACACATTTTTGTAAATAAATCGGGATTTCAGTTGAAGAATTAATTTGTTCATCTACAACTGAAACCGATTGAATTCCGTTTTGGTTACCAACAATTTTGGCAGTTCCTATGGGAGTTTTGTAATATGTAGTTTGTGTGTTAGACACTAAAAATATCTTTAGAGTTTTGCGTAGTAATTTCTGAAATTTCATCAAAAGTTAAATCGTAAATGTCTACTAATTTATCAACAACGTTGGTTATGTAAGCGCTTTCGTTACGTTTTCCTCGGTAAGGCGTTGGCGCTAAATATGGCGAATCGGTTTCTAAAACAATATCTTTTATGTCTATTTCATTTAAAAATTTATCAATTTTACCCTTTTTAAAAGTTGCAACTCCGCCAATTCCTAACTTCATATTGTAAGAAATTGCTTGTTTTGCTTGTTCTAGTGTTCCTGTAAAACAATGAAAAATCCCGAATAAATCATCACCTTTTTCACCTTCTAATACTTCAAAAACTTCATCAAAAGCATCACGACAATGAATTACAATCGGTAATTTTTTTTCTTTTGCCCATTGAATTTGAGTTCTAAAAGCTTCTTGTTGTTGCGTTACAAAGGTTTTATCCCAATATAAATCGATTCCAATTTCACCAATAGCATAAAAAGAGCGTTTGTCAATCCATTTTTTTACATGTACAAGTTCTTCTTTGTAATTTTCTTTTACATAAGTCGGGTGTAAACCCATCATTAAAAACACCTCGTTTGGATGTTTTTTTTCTAAGTCTAGCATTCTTTCTGTTGATGAACTATCGATTGCTGGGATAAAAAAACGAGATACTCCTGCATCTTTTGCACGCTGTATCATCTCGTTTCTATCTTGGTCAAATTCTTCAGAATATAAATGGGTATGTGTATCAGTAATCATTTATGTATATTTACAATAAGCAAAAGTACGAGAAATGGGAAGTTTGAAAAAGATATTAAAGAAAAAGAAATATACTAAGATAAAGCTTAAAAAAATGGTAACGAATCATTTGGAATTGAAAGCTAAAATTAACGGTGTAAAAGGAACTTTTATTTTAGATACAGGTGCCTCAAATTCATGTGTTGGCTTAGATTTAATAGAGCGATTTAAATTGATATCCGAAGAAAGTGAAGTAAAAGCAGCAGGAGCAGGGGCAACAGATATGGAAACTCAAAAATCGGAACATAATTCGTTAAAAATTGGAAAGTGGCAAACCAATCAATGTAATTTAGTATTGTTTGATTTAACACATGTAAACACTGCTTTAACTCAACATAAAGCTAAAAAAGTAGACGGAATTATTGGTGCTGATATTTTATATAGTGGAAAAGCATTTATCGATTATGATAAAAAACTACTGTATTTGAAAAAGTTAAAGAAAAAGAAACGTAAAAAATTATTTAAAGTCCCATTTTAAAAGTTTGAATTTATTTATCGAAAAAAAGGAATCATTAAATTGATGTAATTGATTACTTCTAAAATAATAAGTCCAAAAGTTATAAATACGCTATACAAAGAGATAGTTTCTAAGTAGTTATTTTTCCTTTTTTTAACGGGAATTATTTTTGATATATAGAATAAAACACAATATATAAAACCTCCTAATATTGGTAAATAATAAATAATAGTTTGTCCTTCGCCTAAAAATTGTGATAGGTTTATCGAACTACCAAAGAGATAAACAAATATCCAATTAACAGTAAAGAATAACATTTGGAGTATTAAAATACTCAAAATAGAAGTTGGAAAATCTTGTTTTTCGGTTTTATTATTGGAGTTTAGATATATCAAAATATAAAAAGGCATAAAAGAATGTAATAATAATCTTATCCAAAAATTGATTTCTAAAACAGGAAAACTAAAGCTTAAAAATTTATGTGATGATAAAATATCAGAAAAACTCAAAATAAATAAGGTTATTATACTTAAAGCAAGCATCGGAAAAAAGATAAATCCCATAATATTACCTTCCATTCCTTTTAAATAAGCACGTAAAGTAAACCCTGTTACGAACCAAGTAATTGCCGAAACAAATATGTTTTTAGGAACAAAAACTTCCCAAAAATTAAAATCGACAAAAAAATTACATAGGTAAGTTATACCAAGTATAATTGTTAGGTATCCAAAAGAAAAAAGTAGGTAAGGTCCTACTTTAAGTTTAGTAACATTGGTTTCTTCTTTTGTGAAAAAATAAGCTTTTTTTTTAGATGAAAGTATTATAAATTGTAAAAAAGAAAAAGGATTTAAAAGTATATTAATAATAGAAAGTAGTATTTGTAATATCAATTGAATAAGGCTTTAAATATTCTGAATTATAATCATGTAAAGTATGCTTAAAAGATTTTAAAAACAAAAAAAGGCTCGTAATTTTAAATTACGAGCCTTTTTAATAATAAGAAATTTCAAAAAAAATATTAAGCTAATACTTCTTTAATTCTTCTAACAGCTTCACGTAATTGTAATTCAGAAGCAGCGTATGACATACGAATACAAGCAGGTGCACCAAAAGCTTCACCAGTAACGGTTGCTACATTAGCTTCTTCTAATAATAACATAGAAAAATCGCTAGCATTATTAATTTGTTTTCCTTTAATAGTTTTTCCGAAATAAGCAGATACATCAGGGAAAATATAAAACGCTCCTTCAGGAATGTTTAATTTAATTCCTTCAACATCACTTAATAAATCTAAAACTAAATCTCTACGAGTTTTAAATTCATCAACCATGTATTTAATTTTAGTTGGTTCAGCTAAAACAGCGGTAATTGCAGCACGTTGTGCAATACAATTTGTTCCTGAAGTAATTTGCCCTTGCATTTTAGTACAAGCTTTAGCAATCCATTGTGGGGCACCAATAAAACCAATCCTCCAACCTGTCATGGCAAAAGCTTTTGCTAATCCGTTTACGGTAATAGTACGGTCATACATGTTTTCGATGGCAGCAAAACTAAAGTGTTTTGTTCCATAATTGATATGTTCGTAAATTTCGTCAGATAAAATATAAATATTTGGGTAATTTTCTAATACTTTTGCTAGAGCTCTGTATTCAGCCTCTGTATAAATAGTACCACTTGGGTTATTTGGCGAGTTAAAGAAAATCATTTTTGTTTTAGGTGTAATTGCTGCTTCTAACTGCTCTGGAGTAATTTTAAAATCAGTATCAATAGAAGAAGGAATTTCAACAAATTTAGCCTCACATAAGGTAGCAATTGCAGAATAACTTACCCAATAAGGTGCAGGTAATAAAACTTCGTCACCTGGGTTTAATAACACTTGTGCAATATTAGCAATAGATTGTTTTGCTCCTGTTGATACTACAATTTGATTTGGAGTATAAGTTATGTTGTTATCACGTTTAAACTTTGTGCAAATAGCTTCTTTCAGTTCTACATATCCATCAACTGGAGTGTATGAGTTATAATTTTGATTAATGGCCTCAATAGCAGCGTTTTTAATAAAATCAGGCGTATTAAAATCAGGTTCTCCTAAACTTAAGCTAATGATATCTCTACCTTCTGCTTTTAATTCTCTTGCTTTAGCCGCCATTGCTAAAGTTTGTGATACAGGTAAACTGTTAATTCTGTTTGATAATGCGTTTGACATTTTGTTGTAAAATTGAATTGTTAAGTTTCGTGTTATTAATTATATATTGTTTAAGCAGTTTGAGGTTTTTTACCTAAAGTACTTAATTGTTTAAAGTGCTCAATAAAAGCCTTTGTCATTGTTTTGTATTCATTATACGGTAGGTTAAATTCTGCCGTTGTTTCTTTTACGATTTTGGCTAATTTATTATAGTGAACATGTGAAATATGAGGAAAAATATGATGTTCTACTTGATGGTTTAATCCACCGGTATAAAAATTTACGAACCAGTTTTTAGGTGCAAAATTTGAGGTAGTATATAATTGATGAACTGCCCAAGTGTGTTTTAAATTACCATCCTTATCAGGTAAAGGCATCTCAGTATTTGGTACTACGTGTGCTAGTTGAAAAACAACACTTAAAATCATACCAGCAGTATAATGCATTACGAAAAAACCTACTAAAATTTTCCACCAAGCAATATCTAAAACAAGTAATGGAAGTACAATCCATAAAGAGTAATAAGCTATTTTAGAAATAACTAATTTTGTCCATTCTATTTTTGGGTTAGGAAATTTACCATACGATAATTTACGTTTTAAGTAACTACTCATTTGTTTAATATCCGTAGTAATAGCCCAGTTTATGGTTAACAACCCGTATAAGAATATTGAGTAAAATCGTTGAAATTGGTGTACTGGTAGCCATTTTGAATGCTTAGAAAAACGAATAATTCTACCTGCATCAATATCTTCATCATGTCCTTTAATATTGGTAAATGTATGGTGTAGTACGTTGTGTTGCACTTTCCAATTATATACATTTCCTGCTAAAATATAAATACTGCTACCCATTAATTTGTTTAGCCAGCTTTTACTTGAAAAAGATTCGTGGTTGGCATCATGCATTACATTCATACCAACACCAGCCATACCTATACCTGTAATTATAACAAGTAAAAGCATTAACCACTGTGGCATAGCTACGGTTAAAATTAAAATAAAAGGAATTAAAAAGGTAGCAAACATTATGATTGCTTTACTATATAATTTCCAATTACCTGTGCGTTTAATATTATTTTCTTTAAAATATGTATTTACTCTTTTGTTAAGAGTGCGAAAGAACTTTACATTATTTGTTCTTGAGAAGTTTATAGTATTCATTTATGGCGTATTGTAATAGCAAAAATAAACGTTTTTACTTTATTTATAGCTTTGTACTAACTTTTTAACAAGAAACATATCTTTTGTTATATAAATGACTATTACCAATTAGTTTTTTATTTTTGCAATGAAAAATATATTTGATGGAACTTATAAAAAAATACTTTACCAATTTAACTGAAACACAGTTAGCACAGTTTTCTAAATTACAAGGTTTGTATGAAGATTGGAACTTAAAAATTAACGTTGTTTCTCGTAAAGATATTGATGAGCTATACTTGCGTCATGTTTTACATTCATTAGCTATTGCTAAAGTAATGTCATTTAAACCAGGGTCTAAAGTAATGGATGTTGGTACAGGAGGAGGTTTTCCAGGAATACCATTAGCTATTCTATTCCCTGAAACACAGTTTCATTTAGTTGATTCTATCGGAAAAAAGATAAAAGTAGTGAATGAAGTTGTTGAGGGTTTGGGTTTACAAAATGTCAAAACTACTAATGGTCGCGTTGAGGAGGTTAAAGATACTTATGATTTTATTGTAAGTAGAGCAGTGGCACAAATGGAAACTTTTGTTGGTTGGACAAAAGGAAAAATTGCTAAAAAACAAAATCACGATTTAAAAAATGGAATTTTATATTTAAAAGGAGGTGATTTAACCGAAGAATTAGAAAAATATACTTCGGCAACAATTTATGATTTACCTGATTTTTTTGAAGAAGATTTTTTCGAAACTAAAAAAGTTGTGCATTTAGGTATGAAGTTTAAAAGCTAATTTTTAAACGCAAACATAATTAAACTAAAAAAGGCTTTTGATTTAAAATCAAAGGCCTTTTTTTTAGTTTTACTAGTTTTTATTTTTTAATAGTAGAAAAAACATAATTCATCTCTGAAGCTATTAATAAGCAACAAGCGGCATATTTTTCCTTTTCTAACGGAGTGTTGTCGTATGCCTTTGGGTCTTCAAAAGTTATAGGAAATCGCCCTTCAGCCCCAGCAATAAAAGGACATCCACCATCGGCTTGTGAACAAGTCATAATTGCTCCAAATTCAGAAACAGGGTTAAAAGCATCATTATATTTTTTAGAAAAACCTATAATAGGTAGTTCATTATCGGAGTATTTTACAGCATAAACAGGATTGTTATTATCTGATAATTGTTGAATTTTAAAACCGAAATCAATCAAAGTATTCACAATAGTGCCATTCATTCTAGTTGCTTCTGTTCCTCCAGAATATGTAAAAACATTATTAATATCATAATTATAAGCCATTACCTGCGCCCATATTTGGGCTAAATGACTTCTTCTCGAATTATGGGTACAAATAAAATTAAGGTTAATAACCTCTTTTTTATTAATTTTATCTTGAATGTATTGTATTAGAGGAGCTAATACCTTTTTTCTTTCGTTAGAAACAGTGGGTATATTTAGTAGATTTTTATTTATTTGAGCGTACATTTTTATGGCTTTAATGTTTAACAGCATCCAGAGTTAGGTGTACAAGTAGTTTGTTCTTGTATATTGGCTAACTTTACTTTCTTTTTTTCAGGAATTCCACATTTATCTTTAGCTAAACAATCTGTTAAGGTTGCCGTTAATAAAAAGTGTGTTCCATCAAAATCCAATCCATATTTACCAATAGTAGCACCTTGATATTCTACTTCAATTTCTAAATCGGCAATATGTAATAACTTTTCAGAAAGCTCAATAATATTCATTAATTTTTCAGGATGCAATCTATGATCATAATCATCAGCCTCCCATAATTGAAAGTTAGCTACCTCTTCATTTCTAACCGTTCCGCCACAATCAATAAAATTTTTAGTAACTCTACCAACCTCTGTTACGTGAAAATGATTAGGCACTAAACTACCATTAGGTAATTTAAAAGCAATTGTTTTTAAAGACGTTAAATGATTTTTAATTTCTGATAATTTCATTTTTTTTTATTTTAATTGTGTTCCTAACAATGGTTTATGTAATAGTTTAACAACATTTACTAGTGTTTTCATCAAGGTTTAAAAAGCTATTTAATAATAATTTAATACCCTTCCAGTTTTCAATATTTATACAATAACAAACACTAGTGCCAGTTATATTTCCTTTAATAAGATTAGCATTTTTTAACTCCTTTAAATGTTGAGAAATGGTAGGCTGAGCTAATCCGATTTCTATAACTAAATCGCCACAAACACACGAATTTATTTTAAACAAATGCTGTAAAATGGCAATACGAGCAGGATGCCCAAGTACTTTTGCTATTTTTGCAAGCTCGTTTTGTGTTGTTGTAAAAATTTCTGATTTGGTAACTCCCATTCTATTAATTATTATATTGCAATATTACGATTAATGTTTGGTTATACAAAATAACATTTCTTTTTTTGAAGCAATTTCCCGCTTTACGCACTCGCTTCTTGCTGAAAAAGCAAGAGAGCTCAAACAAATGCTACAATCGGGGCTAGGCATTTTACAAAGTTTAGGTATATTTATAGAAAAGTAGTTGTTACTTTTTTTTTCCTTTTTAAAAAATAGATAACTTTTTAATTAAGTATAAAATGTAAAATTTTGAAAAATAAAATTTTTATAAGCTTAATAATTATTTCGGTTTTTGGAATTTTAATTCCTCAGAACTTAAAAATGCCTGTTAAAGGAGCAACCAAATCTGATTATCACCCAAAATCATTTTGGTTTTATCCTTGGGGAAAATCTATTACTCATAAAGGGGTTGATATTTTTGCCAAAAAAGGAACGATAATTAATTCTTCAACATCAGGATTGGTATTGTATGCTGGAGAGATAAAAGTAGGAGGTACTATTGCGCTAGTATTGGGGCCAAAATGGAGATTACATTACTATGCACATATGGATAAACTAAAAACTACTTCTTTTACTTATGTAACTAAAAGCGAAATAATTGGAACTGTTGGAGCTAGTGGAAACGCTGTAGGTAAAGCCGCACATTTGCATTATGCTATTTTAACTATAATTCCTTACGTTTGGCGAATTGATTTTGGTAAGCAAGGTTGGAAAAAAATGTTTTATTTAAATCCAATTGAATATTTAGAAAACGGATAAAGGTTTAATTAATAGTTTATTACTGAATTATTGCTATTATTAATTATAAACAATTTTAAAGAAAATATTTTGTTAAAAAAAAGCTTATAACATACTTTCAGCACCAGTTTTAGCTACGTTAAAATCATTTTGAACTGTGCTACCACTTACACCAATAGCGCCAATAATAATTCCGTTTTTATTTTTAATTGGCATACCTCCAGCAAATGTAATTAATCCATTATTAGAATGTTCAATATTATATAAAGGAGCACCAGGTTGACATAATTCGCCAAGAATACCAGTTTCTTTTCCGAATAAAGCTGCCGTTTTAGCTTTTTTCATAGCAATATCAATAGGGCCTATAAAAGCACCGTCCATACGTTCAAAAGCTACTAAACTAGCACCAGCATCTACTATTGAAATACTCATTTTAGTATTTAAAGCTACTGCTTTTAAAGTTGCTGCAGTAATTACTTTTTTTGCTTCTGTTAAGGTTATATTCATAATAATTATGTTTTAAAATGGATAAATAAAAGTGTAAAATAGGTTGTCAAAGCTAAGGGTTTTTAACCTAAATTGAAATTGTATAATATTTCTATTATACGACTTACATGCTCAATTTAGTTCAAATTAAGAATTGCGGTAAATAAGGATGTGAAACTGAAATAAATTCAATTTGACGGATTTGAATCTTAGCCCCGATTGAAGCGTTTGTTTGAGCTCCTTTTTTTTCTTTTAAAAAAAGAGCGAGTGCGTAAAGCGGGAAATGGCTTCTAATTATTAATATTTTTTTGAGAAAAAATTAAAAACCTCTTCAAATACATTGAAGAGATTTTAATTTTATAAACTATGTTTATACAACGAAAAGGTTTTAATACCAACGTTTTTTCTTCTTTTTAGAAGCTTCAGATTTTCGTCCTTTTTTATTTGTACTAATAGTGTTTGGTTGCTTTATGTGTTTTGGTTTTACCAATAAAAATGGGTGATCTTCAATAATTTTTATAGGTCGTTTTAAAAATTCTTGAATGGTTTTGATGTAGCTAGTTTCATCGGCACTACAAAGTGAAAATGCAATTCCTGCTTTTCCTGCTCTACCAGTTCTACCAATTCTATGCACGTAAGTTTCAGGAACATTAGGTATGTCAACATTAATTACGGCATCAATTTTATGAATATCAATACCCCGAGCAGCAACATCGGTAGCTATTAAAATAGTTGCTTTATTGTTTTTAAAGTTTTCAATTGCCTGATTACGTAATATTTGTGTTTTATCACCGTGAATACTTGTTACTTTGTATCCGTTTTTAATAAGGGTTTGTTCTAATTTATCAACTCCGTGTTTTGTACGTCTAAAAATAAGAATACGTCCTTGTATGGTGTTACGTAATAAATGTAAGCATAAATCTACTTTATGTTTTTTAGGCGTGTAATATAATAGTTGTCCAATTTTATTTACCGTATTATTGGTAGGAACAACATTAACAACTTCAGGCTTATAAAGCATTTGTTTTGCTAAATCGCTAACTTTTTCGGGCATGGTTGCCGAGCACAAAAGCGTTTGTTTTTTGCGTGGACAAAGTGCTTCAATTTTTTTTACATCTTGAATAAAGCCCATATCTAACATTAAATCGGCTTCATCTAAAACAAAGGTTTTTAGTGTAGTTAAATCAACGCTTCCTTGTTCGTGTAAATCAATTAAACGTCCTGGCGTTGCTACTAAAACATCAACTCCTTTAGCTAA
Source organism: Tenacibaculum aestuariivivum (assembly GCF_964507685.1). Taxonomy (GTDB): domain Bacteria; phylum Bacteroidota; class Bacteroidia; order Flavobacteriales; family Flavobacteriaceae; genus Polaribacter; species Polaribacter aestuariivivum. The sequence continues at coordinate 1,364,404 of NZ_OZ208414.1, read as the reverse complement.
AGTTTCTTTTTGTGCTTTGGTAGATATTCCACCATATACAACTCCTGCAAGTATGTTTGTATGCTTTGCGTATGTATTAAAGCTTTTTTCAATTTGTATTGCCAGTTCTCTTGTAGGGCTTACTACTAAAGCTTTTATTTTTTTAGGACCTTTTTCAGGAACTAATGCTAGTTCTTGAGCTAAATTATGGATAATAGGTAATGCAAAAGCGGCTGTTTTACCTGATCCTGTTTGTGAACCAACAATTACATCTTTTTTATCTAGTACTAACGGAATTACTTTTTGTTGTACTAAAGTAGCGTTGTGATATTTTTCTTCACTAAGTGCTTTTAAAATTGCGTTATTAAGATGTAAGTCTGTAAACTTCATTGGTTATATTTTTTGCAAAGATAACTTAAATCAAATGATATGGGTTTGTTTCAATTTTAGTTTATAATTAGGTTCATTTTAAATAAAAGTTAAAAGAAAACCAAGGAGTGCACCACCTAAAACAATAAAAGCACTATTTATTTTTTTAAAACCAAAAACTACAAGTAAACTTGTAATAGCTATTAGAATTGTTTGCCAATTAATCAAGGTATCTTTTGTCATATTAATACAAACTGCTATAATTAATGCTACTGCAGCAACATTTACGGCGTCTAAAATTGAACGGATAATTTTTGATTTTCTCATTTTAGGCATTAACGGATTTAATATTAAAACAAAAATAAACGATGGTAAAAAAATACCTAGCGTTGCTACAATTGCACCTGTTATTCCGTTTAATTGCCATCCTATAAAAGTAGCGGTAGATAAAACAGGGCCAGGGGTTATTTGACCAACTGCAACAGCATCTATCAAGGCTTGCCTAGTTAGCCAGCCATTTGCTACTAACTCGGTGTCTAAAAAAGCAAATAATACATAACCACTACCATATAAAATACTTCCAATTTTTAAAAATGTAAGCACTATTTTAAAGTTACTTAAATTTAATTGTTCACTTGCTTGATATGCTAATAGTGGTATAAAACTATGTGTATTGTTTTTATTTTGTTTTAAAAAATACAAGCCTAAGCCAAGTAACCCGCAACTAAAAAGTGTTATAATTTCATTAACACCTAATAAACAAGCTATTAATGCAATGCTTCCTACAATAGCTAACTCAGTATTTTTGATGGCTTTTTTACCAAGCCTGTAGCCAGCCATTATTATAATTGCAATTACGGCTGGTTTTATACCGTAAATAAAAGGTTTTACGTTTGGTAGTTGTCCGTACTTTTGATATAACCAAGCGAAAATAGCAGTGATAATCACAGCAGGAAAAATAAAACAAAATCCTGCAACTATTAATCCTTTCCAACCTGCTCTTTCATAACCGCAATGCATGGTCATTTCGGTTGAGTTTGGCCCGGGTATTAAATTGGTGGCTCCAATAAGGTCTAAAAAGTGAGCTTGAGTCATCCATTTTCTCTTTTTTACTACTTCATCTTCCATCATAGCAATATGAGCAGCAGGACCTCCAAAACCAATACTTCCTAGTTTAAAAAAGAGTTTGGCTATTTCTTTTAAGTCGTTTTTTTGTTGCATTTTATTTTTTTAAAAAATAGACTGTTCTGATAAGGTTGTAAAACCTTCTAAAAACTTCATTCCTTTGTAAGAATTTCCTTTTTTATTTAATTTTGGGCTCCAAACGGCAATGCTATATTGGTTAGGATGTATTGCTATAATACCACCGCCAACACCACTTTTACCCGCTAAGCCTACTTTAAAAGCAAACTCACCAGATTCGTCATAAAAACCGCAAGTTTGCATTAATGCATTAATTCTTTTTGATTGACTTTTGGTTAGTATTTGATTTCCGTTATGTGGTGCTTTACCGTTATTGGCTAGAAATAAAAACAATTCAGATAGATGCTCACAGCTAAATTCTAACGAGCATAAATCAAAATAAAAATTGAGAACATCACAAGGTTCATTTTCAATATTTCCAAAAGATTTTATAAAATTACAAAGCGCTATATTTCTATAACCTACCGATTTTTCAGAAGCCGCAATTTTAGCTGAATAATGTATATCATTATTACTAGAAAGGCTTCTAATAAAGGTTAATAAATCTTCTTTAGGATTTTTTAAATTACTGATAAGAACATCTGCAATTACAATTGCACCTGCATTAATAAAAGGATTTCTCGGTATTCCATTGTCATTTTCTAGTTGAAGTAACGAATTAAATGGATTTCCTGAAGGTTCAACACCAAGCCTTTTCCATAAATCTCCGTCAAGAATTTTATACGCCAAACAAAGCGATAAAACTTTTGCAATACTTTGAATGGAAAATTTTTCTTGATAATTACCTAAACCACACTTTATATTAGATGTCGTAACAATATGAACACCAAATTTATTAGGATTTAAACTTGCTAATTCAGGAATATAAGAAGCCAAATTACCTTTGTTTTCAATAGCATCAACAGTTGTAAATACTTCTTGTATTATTTTTTTATAGTTCATTTTATTAAAATCAGTTTCATTAAAGGTAGAAAACAAAACTAATAGAAAATTACTTTAATTAAATAAAAAAATATCTCTTCACAGTGATAAATATTTTGTACAAAAAAACCTCATCAATATTTGATGAGGTTTTAAAATAATATTACTTATTCTTATCCTAAGAAAGGATATTTATAATCGGTAGGCGTTACAAATGTTTCTTTAATTAAGCGAACAGAAGTCCAACGTAATAAGTTTTGAGCAGAACCTGCTTTATCATTTGTTCCAGAAGCTCTAGCGCCTCCAAAAGGTTGTTGTCCTACAACAGCTCCTGTTGGTTTGTCGTTAATGTAGAAGTTTCCAGCAGCATTTTCTAACGCTTTAGAAGCTTTTTCAACAATGTATCTATCGGTAGAAAAGATAGCTCCAGTTAATGCGTATTCAGTAGATTCATCAACTAATTTTAATGAAGCTTCCCATTGATCATCTTCATATACAAAAATTGTCATCACAGGGCCGAATAATTCAGTTGTCATGGTTGCATATGTAGGAGATTTTGCTACAATTACTGTAGGCTCAATAAAGTATCCTACTGATTTATCATGACCGCCACCAATAATTACTTCAGCATCTGCATCTGCTTTTGCAGCATCAATATAACTTGCTAATTTATCAAAAGAATTTTCATGAATAACAGCATTTACAAAGTTACTAGTATCTTCAGGAGAACCCATTTTAATTTCGCTAGTTTGAGCGATCAAATGACCTTTAACCTCTGACCAGATAGAAGCAGGAATGTAAGCGCGTGATGCTGCAGAACATTTTTGACCTTGGTATTCAAAAGAACCTCTAGTGATTGCGGTAGCAACTTGTAAAGGATTTGATGAATTATGTGCCCAGATAAAATCTTTTCCACCAGTTTCTCCAACAATTCTTGGATACGTTTTGTAGGTGTTTATGTTATTTCCAATTTGTTTCCAGAAATGATTAAATACATTTGTAGAACCAGTAAAGTGTAATCCAGAGAAATCAGGAGATGCTAATACAGTATCTGTAATCATTACAGGATCACCATAAACAACGTTTATTACACCGTCAGGTAAACCAGCTTCTTTAAATAAATCTACAATTACTTGTGCCGAATATGCTTGATGACTCGAAGGCTTCCAAACAACTACGTTCCCCATTAAAGCAGGAGCGGCAGCTAAGTTAGCAGCAATTGAAGTAAAGTTAAAAGGAGTAATTGCATATACAAAACCTTCTAAAGGTCTGTACTCAACTCTGTTCCATATTCCAGGGCTAGAGATTGGTTGATCTTTAAAGATATCGGTCATGTATTGTACATTGAAACGGAAAAAATCAATCATTTCACAAGCGGCATCAATTTCAGCTTGGTGTACATTTTTAGATTGTGCAATCATTGTTGCAGCATTCATTCTTGCTCTGTAAGGACCTGCTAATAATTCAGCTGCTTTTAGGAAAATTGAAGCACGTTCTGTCCAACATGTGTTAGACCATTTTTCTCTTGCCGCTAAAGCAGTACTAATAGCAGCTTCTATGTGAGATTTCTCACCATTATGATATTGTCCAACGATATGTTTATGGTTATGTGGAGGATTAATGTTACTGGTATTTCCAGTTCTTACCTCTTCACCATTAATATGCATTGGCACATCAATATTGCTATTGTACATAGCTTTATACGTTGCTAATAACTCTTCTCTTTCTGGAGATCCAGGAGCATACCCTTTTACAGGTTCGTTTATCGCTTCCGGAACATTAAAAAATCCTCTTGCCATTTTATGTGTTGTTTGTGTGTTAAAAAAATCTTATTTAAAATTGAAAAACAAAAATTTTCTAAAGCTATTAATTATGTTTAAGCTATCCTTTTTATCAAAAAAATTAAACTTTGTTTCACGGAACAAAGTTAACACTTATTTTGCTAATTATTAAGCTGTTTTTAGCGTTTCATTCGTCAATTATATAACATTGGTATTGTTATATTTATTTTAATTAATGGTTATTGTAATAATATGATTATAATAATTTTATAGTTTAAAAAAGTTTTATAGTAATTTTTAAAAATTACATATTTTTAATTTAGGTTAGCATTTGTTATTAATTGAAAAGTTGGAATTATAACTAAAAAATCTTCATCGGTTTCTATATTAACCATTTTATAGTTTCCTTTCATAGCACCTATTGACGAAAGTAAAAAACAATTAGATTTATAATTAAAAACTTCATTTGGTTTAAGAATAGGCACTTCTCCAATGACACCCTCTCCTTTTACATATTCAGTATTATTAAGCGTATCATAAATAACCCAAAAACGCTCTAAAAGTTTAACTGTATTTTTTGAATTGTTTTCAATAGTAATATAATAACTAAAATAATAAAATGGTTCTGACTCACGATATATAATACCATTAAAAATGGTGTTAACAATTACTTTTATACCTTTTGTTATTTGTTCTAGCATGCATTAAATATAAGCCTTTTTGGTGTTTTTTTTAAATGTTTTGCATTAAAGTTATCTATTCTGATTAAAATATCCGTTTCCAACGCCAATAACTCTGTCATAGGTTTCGCCAAATGGTTTGTAGTATACAATTACTGTATATTCATTTTCGGTTTGATAAAATGAGCCGTTGATTTCGTTTAAATTAATTTTATTATTTTCATCTAATGTAGCATAGGTGTAATTATAAAAACCTTGTTTAAGTTTAATAGGAACCTGATATTTTTCAGTGTTTACGTTGTAAGTCATTTTGTTTTCTTCGGATAATTCGTAGTTGTTAAAAGCACCGTAAACAAATACCTTTTTGTTTTCATAGGGTTCAAAGGCGTTTAATGAAAAATGAACCATTGAGTAATCAGCTTCAGTATTAGTATTGTTTGCTTCAAGTGTTCTTACTACAAATTGCCCATTAATATCAGGGTAGTATGTGTACATTTTGTCAGCTCTCTCTTCATTGGTGTATAAGTAGCTATGGTATATGTTTTTTCTTTGAATTTTAGCTATATTCAAGCTAGTACTACGTATGTGTTTACTGTCAAAATTTAGAAATTCATTCCCGCCCCAAAAGTCTGTTTTAATTGTATGATTGTACAGTAATTGTTGAGGTTTTATAAATAGTGGTTTAATATTGTTAATAGCTGTTTTCCAATTGTGGTTTTGAAATAAAGCAATGTTAATTTCTTGATTGGCATTGTTAATTCTCAAATTTTGGTGGTTTACTGAAAATTGAATTGTTTGTTTTTGATTGTTAGATTTAGTGTTTCTGCTTCTAAAAACAGCAACACCAACCGTTGTAATGTTTTCATAGAAAACACAGCGCCTTGTAAATATTACTTCATAATTTTCATTTAAAACAGAAATTAAATAATTGCCACTTTTAGTAATAATAGTATTTTGATTTGGAATGGTAACGGAGTAGTGGGTATATGGCTGTAAAGTGTTAAATGAATTAGTAATATTAGTTATTTCGTTTTGATTAAAACCATTTATATATTGATTAGAACTTAAGCGACTAGGCTTCCAATCGTAGGTCATATGTTCAATTTTGTATTGATATTCTTTGCTATTTGCATCTAAGTCATCAAAAGATAACTCTAATACGTTTCCTAGTTGTGTAATAGCAGCAAATTGATTTGTATTGTATTTTGGACGTAATTGAACTGTTTTAATGTTTTGAGCATTAATACTTAAATATACGATAGTTAATAGTAGTGTTGTTGTAAGTTTTACCATGGGTACAAATGTATTAAAATGTGAGTTAATGACAAGTTTTTATTTAGAATAGATATAAATAAAGAGTTATCCAAAAGATATAAATATAAATGCTAACTCGAAAAAATCAAAATCTGTAAATTTGCTTGTTTTTAGAAAATCAATTTAATCAGTTCCTATGTCAAAAGACATCCGTATTAAGAAAGGCTTGGATATCAAGCTCGTTGGCGACGCAGAGCAAATTACTACCGAACTTTCGTTAGGTCGTGATTTTGCAATTAAGCCTGACGATTTTCATGGCGTTATTCCAAAAATTTTAGCAAAAGAAGGTACCGAGGTAAAGGTAGGTGAAGCACTTTTTTATTCAAAAAGTGATGAGCGTATTTTATTTCCAAGTCCGGTAAGTGGTAAAATAACGGAAATCGTTCGTGGAGCTCGAAGAAAAGTTATAGCAATAAAAATAACTGCTGATGCACAGCAGCAATACAAAAATTTTAGCAAAAAAGATGTTGATACAATGTCTGGTGAAGAAGTGAAAAATCACTTGTTTGCTTCAGGTTGTTGGCCATTTGTAAAGCAACGTCCGTATGACGTAATTGCAAATCCTAATCAAACTCCAAAAGCAATTTTTGTGTCTGCGTATGCAAGTGCACCATTAGCTGCAGATTATGATTATGTTTTAAAAGGTAAAGAAGCTGAGCTACAAGCAGCTTTAACCTCATTAACAAAATTAACCGCAGGTAAAGTGCATGTTTCGGTTGCAAAAAACTCAACAGCATCTCCTTTTAGAGGAATGAAAGGAGTTGAATTGCATAACGTTTCAGGGCCACATCCAGTAGGTAATGTAAGTACCCAAATTGCACAAATAGATCCTATTAATAAAGGGGAAGTTGTGTGGGTTGTTACACCACAAGATTTAGTGGTTATTGGGGAGTTGTTATTAACAGGTAACTTTAATGTAAAACGTACAATCGCTTTAGTAGGCTCTAAATTTAGTAAACCACAATATGTTACAGCTTTAGCAGGAGTAAATATTACTGAACTTGTAAAAGGGAATTTAGAATCAGAAAATGCTCGTGTAATAAGTGGAAACGTATTAAGTGGAATTCAAGTAGGTAAAGATGGTTATTTAGGGTATTATGAAAACATAGTAACAGCAATACCTGAGGGAGACGATTATGAATTTTTTGGTTGGAATAAACCTGTGTTTAACAAGGTTTCTACTTCTAGGGCACTTACGTTCTCTTGGTTAAATCCGAAGAAAAAATATGACTTAAATACCAATACAAACGGTGAACATAGAGCATTTGTGGTTACAGGAGCGTATGAAGAGGTATTTCCATTAGATATCTATCCGATGCAATTATTAAAAGCTTGTATGTATAAAGATCTTGACGAAATGGAAGGATTAGGGGCTTATGAAATTGCACCAGAAGATTTCGCATTAACAGAATTTATTTGTGTGTCTAAACAGCCTCACCAGAAAATAATTCGTGAAGGATTAGATTTAATGAGAGAAGAATTAGGATAAGATATGGGCTTAAAACAAAACTTACATAAGTTAAAAGAAAAATATAAAGGTACTAAAATGGCACCTGCGTTTAACGCAATCCATACCTTTTTATATTTGCCAAATGAGACAACTCACGGAGGAACTCATATAAAGGCTGCTGATGATTTAAAGCGTACTATGAACATAGTAATTATGTCGTTAGTACCTTGTTTGATCTTTGGAATGTTCAATGCAGGTTATCAACATAATGCTGCAATTAATGGATTTACAGAAGGAATGTCTTTCTTTAGTGGAGATTTCTGGAATATGGATAATTTCTTAATAGGTTTAGTGAAAATTTTACCGTTAGTAATTGTATCATATGTAGTAGGATTAGTAGTAGAATTTATTTTTGCTGTAATTAAAGGGCATGAAGTAGAAGAAGGATATTTAGTAACAGGAATGTTAGTTCCTTTAATTGTACCAATTGATTTACCTTTATGGATGTTATCTGTAGCTGTAGTATTTGGTGTGGTTATAGGTAAAGAGGTATTTGGAGGTACTGGAATGAACATATTAAACCCAGCATTAACAATACGTGCATTTTTATTTTTTGCATACCCAACTTGGATGTCAGGAGATAAAGTATGGGTGGCAGATGCTAGAGAATTGGCAGGAACAGCAGATGCTATTTCTGGAGAAACTATTTTAGGTAGTTTAGCACAATCTCAAACAGTAACACATTCAGTTTCTGACATGTTCTTTGGGTTTATTCCTGGCTCAGTAGGAGAAACATCTACATTCTTAATTTTATTAGGAGCGCTATTTTTAATCTTTACAAAGATTGGAAGCTGGAGAATTATGCTATCTGCAGTAATTGGAGCTTTAGTAATGGGATTTATTTTTAACCAAGTAGTAGGTTTAGGATGGATTGGTGAAGCAAGTAAGTTTTACGGATTAATGAGTTTAGACTTTTGGAAACATTTATTAATTGGAGGTTTTGCTTTTGGAGCTATATATATGGCAACTGATCCTGTATCAGCATCACAAACCAATAAAGGAAAATGGATTTACGGTTTCTTTATCGGATTTATTTCGATTATGATTCGTGTATTCAATCCTGCCTATCCAGAAGGAGTAATGTTAGCTATTTTATTAATGAACGTTTTTGCTCCAACAATTGACCATTATGTGGTTCAAGGAAATGTAAAGAGAAGAATAAAACGTACTAAAGTTAAAACTGCCTAATTATGAGTAAGAGAACAGATAGTAATATATATACACTACTTTTTGCCATTGGTATGGTATTAATAGTAGGTGCGTTGTTAGCTTATACAGCTTCATCGCTTCGCCCAATGATTGATGCAAATAAACGTATCGAAAAGCAGCAAAATATTTTGTATGCGATGGGGATAAATGAAAATGATGAGAGTAGTGCCGTTCTTATATCTAAAGACAAAGTAGCTGCTGAGTTTTCAAAATATATTAAAAAACAAGTAGTTATTGAGGGTGATAAAATTACTGAAGATGCTACTGCGTATTTAATAGATGTAAAAAAACAACAAACATCTGCAAAAGCAGGAAACGTAAGAAAATTACCATTATTTTTAGGAGAGAAAGACGGTAAAGCATTTTACATAGCACCAATTAGAGGTAAAGGCCTTTGGGATGCTATATGGGCATATGTTGCTATGGATAAAAACATGGTAGTTCAAGGAGCTTTCTTTGATCATAAAGGAGAAACTCCAGGATTAGGAGCTAATATAAAGCAACGTTATTTTATGGATGATTTTATTGGCGAAGATTTAATGAACAATGGCTCTTTTAAAGGAATTACTGTTTCTAAATCGAACAATGATCCGAAGAACGAAGATAAAAATGATAACGAGGTAGATGCAATTGCAGGAGCAACCATTACAGGTGATGGAGTTGCAGCAATGATTAAATCTGAATTAGGTTTATACGTGCCTTACTTTAAAACATTGAAATAAATATGGGACTTTTATCAAAAAAAGATGCAGTATTAATTACAGATCCGTTATTAGATAACAATCCAATTACTATTCAAGTATTAGGTATTTGTTCAGCATTAGCAATTACAGCAGAGCTTAAAGCCTCTATAGTAATGGCAGTTTCTGTATTATTTGTATTAGGTATTGGAAACGTTGTAATCTCATTAATGAGAAACATTATTCCATCAAAAATTAGAATTATTGTACAGTTAATTGTAGTTGCTGCTTTAGTAATTATTGTAGATCAGGTATTAAAAGCATTTGCTTATGAGTTAAGTAAAACACTTTCGGTATTTGTAGGTTTAATTATTACCAACTGTATTATTATGGGACGTTTTGAAGCATTTGCTTTAGGTAATGGACCATGGAGGTCGTTTTTAGATGGAATAGGGAATGCATTAGGATACGGAGCTATTTTAATAGCTGTAGGTTTCTTTAGAGAATTGTTAGGTTCTGGTACTTTATTAGGATTTAAAGTATTAGGAGACCCAATAGAGCAAACAGGGTTATATGCTTTAGGATATGAGAATAATGGTTTTATGTTATTGTCTCCAATGGCGTTAATTGTTGTAGGTATTATTATTTGGATACAACGTAGTAGAAACAAAGCATTAATCGAGGATTAAATCCTCTTCAATATTTCTATGAATAATTTAGAGATGAAGTTGAAAGAGGGAAAAATATAAAATATGGAACATTTAGAATTATTTTTCAAGTCGATATTTATTGATAACATGGTATTTGCTACATTTTTAGGAATGTGTTCTTATCTAGCGGTATCTAAAAAAGTTGCTACAGCAGTAGGTTTAGGAGCTGCAGTTATTTTTGTATTGGCTGTTACAGTACCTATAAATTGGTTATTGGATCAATATTTATTACAACCAGGAGCATTATCTTGGTTAGGAGCAGAATATGCAGATTACGATTTAAGTTTCTTATCGTTTATTATGTTCATTGCAACCATTGCAACCATGGTACAATTGGTAGAAATTATTGTTGAAAAATTTGCGCCAGCATTATATAACTCTTTAGGTATATTTTTACCATTAATTGCCGTTAACTGTGCAATTTTAGGAGGGTCATTATTTATGCAATCTCGTGAAATACCAACATTAGGTTTATCATTAACTTATGGTATTGGATCAGGTATCGGATGGTTTTTAGCAATTTTAGCTATTGCAGCTATTCGTGAAAAAATCAGATATTCATCTGTGCCACCAGCTTTAAGAGGGTTAGGAATAACTTTTATTATTACAGGTTTAATGGCAATTGGATTTATGAGTTTTGGAGGTATGTTAACAGGTGGTGACGATGAAGCTAAAAAAGAAGAAGCATCTAAAACAGTAATCAAAATAGAAAAGAAAGAAGAAGCAAAACAGCAAGCTGAAAAATTAGCTGATAACACTAAAAAAGTTATAGAATAATGGTATTTTTAGAAGTAAGTACAGGAGGTACAGTAGCTGTAACAGTTATATCTTTTTTAGCAATTTTATTAGTTTTAGTAGGGTTGTTATTATTTGTTAAGCAAAAACTGGCTCCGTCAGGTCCCGTAAAAATTACAATTAATGGAGATAAAGTAATTGAAGTAGCTTCAGGAGGTACGTTATTATCTACTTTAGGAGCAGAAAAGATTTTTTTACCATCAGCTTGTGGTGGTGGTGGATCTTGTGTACAATGTGAATGTCATGTGAACTCTGGTGGAGGTGAAGCTTTACCTACAGAAACGCCACATTTTACTCGTAAAGAATTGCAACATGGTGTTCGTTTAGCGTGCCAGGTAAAAGTAAAACAAGACATGGATATTTCTATTCCAGAAGAAATTTTTGGAATCAAGAAATGGGAAGCGACTGTTGTAAGAAATTACAATGTTGCAACTTTTATCAAGGAATTTGTAGTTGAAATTCCAGAAGATATGGGGTACAAAGCAGGTGGATATATTCAAATTGAAATTCCAGCTTGTGAAGTAAACTATGCTGATATGGATATTACTGCGCATCCAGAAGAACACGATACTCCTGATAAATTTGAAGGAGAATGGAATAAATTTGGTTTAAGACCATTGGTAATGAAAAATACAGAAACTGTAGAAAGAGCATATTCTATGGCTTCTTATCCTGCCGAAGGAAGAGAAATTATGTTAAATGTACGTATTGCAACACCTCCTTTTGATAGAGTTAAAGGTGGATGGATGGATGTAAATCCAGGAGTTGCTTCTTCATATATTTTCAACTTAAAGAAAGGAGATAAATGTGTAATATCTGGACCTTATGGTGAATTTTTTATTAATGAATCTGAAGCTGAAATGTTATATGTAGGTGGTGGAGCAGGTATGGCACCAATGCGTTCACACTTATACCACTTATTCAGAACATTAAAAACTGGTAGAACTGTAACTTATTGGTATGGTGGTCGTTCAAAAGCTGAATTGTTCTATGTAGAACACTTTAGAGCTTTAGAAAGAGATTTCCCTAACTTTAAATTTTTTATAGCATTATCTGATCCAACAGAAGCAGATAACTGGAAAGTTAAATCTGATATAAATGATGAAACTGGAGACGGATTTACAGGCTTTATTCACCAAGTTGTTATTAATGAGTATTTATCAAAGCATGAAGCACCTGAAGACCTAGAGTTATATTTCTGTGGTCCACCATTAATGAACAATGCTGTTCAAAAAATGGGTGAAGATTTTGGTCTTGCTGACGAAAATATCCGATTTGATGATTTTGGAGGGTAAAATTTAAAAATAATTATAAAAAAAACCGATACAGTATTGTATCGGTTTTTTTATTTTTAAACCAACCTTAATTATAACTTATATTTAAATTAACAAACGTTCGTTTTATTTACATTCGCTATAAAGTAATTATAAATGAACTGCCCAATATGTAAATCAACTAGTTTAGGAAGGAAAAGTAGATCAGTTCTTCAAAAAATTTTATTGATAGTTAAAAAGTATAAATGCTACGATTGCAAAACTATTTTCTTGAATATATGTATATTTAATAAGTATTACATTTTGAGAAAGTAACATACTTACGTTAATTAGGCTAGAAAACCGTATCTTTGCGCCAAATTACTGTAAATGATCACTTTTCAAGATTTAGATTTATCAAATCCATTACAAAATTCAATTCAAGAATTAGGTTTTGTAAACCCAACACCAATTCAAGAAGAAGCTTTTCCTATAATACGATCAGGTAAAGATGTAGTTGGTATTGCACAAACAGGTACGGGTAAAACATTTGCTTACATGTTACCTTTACTTCGTGATTTGAAATTTTCTACGCAACAGCATCCTAGAATACTAGTGGTAGTTCCAACACGTGAACTTGTTGTTCAAGTAGTAAATGAAATTGAAAAGCTTTCTCAGTTCATGACTTTACGTACTATAGGTGTATTTGGAGGAGTTCCTTTAAATAGACACAAACAAGCTGTTGCATTAGGAGCAGATGTCATAGTAGCTACTCCAGGACGTTTGTATGATTTAGCGTTAAGCAATACCTTAAAGTTGAAATCAATTCAAAAATTAGTGATTGATGAAGTAGATGTAATGTTAGATTTAGGGTTTAGATTTCAATTATTAAATATTTTTGATTTATTACCAGTACGTCGTCAAAATATTATGTTTTCAGCAACAATGACACAGGATGTAGAAGCATTAATTGATGATTTTTTTACAGCTCCAAAAAAAATTTTTATTGCCGTAAGTGGTACTCCTCTTGACAATATAAAACAAGTTAGTTACAGTGTACCTAACTTTTACACCAAAGTAAATTTGTTACATGACTTACTTCATAATAAAAGTGAATACAGTAAGGTGTTGATATTTACACCCAATAAAAGAAATGCAGATAGGTTATTTGAATGTGTAAAAGAAGAATTTCCATCAGAATCATGTGTTATTCATTCTAATAAAACACAAAATTACCGTTTACGCTCTATTGAACAATTTAATAAAGGAGAGAAACGAATTTTAATAGCAACAGATGTTATTGCTCGGGGATTAGATTTAGCAGAAGTTACTCATGTAATTAACTTTAATACACCTTATTTTCCTGAAAATTATATGCACAGAATCGGTAGAACTGGTCGTGCAGAAAAAGAAGGAACTTCAATTCTTTTTTCAACAGAAGCAGAGCTACCAGCTAAAGCGAGAATTGAAGAATTGATGAATTATGAAATTCCAATGTTAGAAATTCCTGAAGAAGTTGAAATTTCTAAACAATTAACAGAAGAAGAGCGTCCGAAAGAAGACGGAGAAAAAGATAAAAACAGAACTTCCTTAGAATACGTTCCTGGACCAGCGTTCCACGAAAAAAGTGAAAAAAATAGTAAAACAAATCAAGGAGGGTCTTATCGTAGAGAAATTGCGAAAAAATACAAAAAACCTAAAACTAGGGGAGATAAGAATTATAACATGCGTAATAAGAAAAAGTAATGCAAGTACTTACTAAACAAGAGCTTCATAATTTAGGAATGAATATTGCTGGTAAAAAGCTTCAAAAAATGGGTTATGAGTTTGTTGCTGTTAATAGTGAATTAAAAAAGCATCCTCAGTTTGTTTTATTTAAAAAAGGTGAACCTACTATTTTTGTTTTAGTAAAAACAACCAATAATATTCAAACACCTGAAGAATATGATGTTTTATGGATGGAAACATTTAAAGAACATGCTAAAAAACAAAATGCTGAAATTTGGTTTGGAGGTATTGGTATAGCAAATTCAGAAAGTGTTGAACTGCCTGTTTTTAAAGATCAACCTTATTATATTGCTTTTGATGATTTTATCAAAATATAATTTTATCAATATTAAAAAACACTCATTTATTAAAATTGAGTGTTTTTTTATGCTTAAATTTTAAAAATTATTAGAAGCAATTTCCCGCTTTCCGCACTCGCTTTTTTTTGAATAAAAATCAAAAAAAGCCCTCAAAAAAATGCTTCAATCGGGGCTAGGTAATTGAACTAAATTAATATTTTCAGTAAAAAAATAACTAAAGAACAAATTAAAAAAGAAAAGTTCAATTGATAAATTTGTATTTTTGCACTCTATGGTAGAAACACGTGAAGCAATATCAGAAAAAGCAGTTTTAATAGGTATTATAACTCAACATCAAAACGAAAAACAATCTGAAGAATATTTAGATGAATTAGAGTTTCTAACACTAACAGCAGGAGGTGTTGCAGTAAAACGCTTTGTGCAAAAAATGGAAAAACCAAATCCTAAAACATTTTTAGGAACAGGTAAATTAGAAGAGGTAAGAGCTTATATAGAATCTCATGGAATTGGTACTGCAATTTTTGATGATGAATTGTCTCCAGCTCAATTACGTAATATTGAAAATTATTTAGATTGTAAAGTATTAGATAGAACCAATTTAATATTAGATATTTTTGCAAGTAGAGCCCAAACAAGCTCAGCTAAAGCACAGGTAGAATTGGCACAATGTCAATACTTATTACCTCGATTAACAAGGTTATGGACCCACCTTGATAAACAAAAAGGTGGTATTGGTATGCGTGGTCCTGGTGAGACAGAAATAGAAACAGACCGTCGTATTATACGTGAAAAAATTACCTTGTTAAAGAAAAAGTTAGAAACCATTGATAGGCAAATGGCTGTTCAAAGAAAGAACAGAGGCAAGATGGTGCGTGTTTCATTAGTAGGGTATACTAACGTAGGTAAATCAACTTTAATGAATGTTATTAGTAAAAGTGATGTGTTTGCTGAAAATAAATTATTTGCAACTTTAGATACTACTGTTAGAAAAGTTGTTATCAAGAATATTCCTTTTTTAATGACCGATACAGTTGGGTTTATTAGAAAATTACCAACACAATTAGTAGAATCTTTTAAGTCTACATTAGATGAAGTTCGTGAGTCAGACTTATTGTTGCACGTGGTAGATATCTGTCATCCAAATTTTGAAGATCATATTGCTTCTGTAAATAAAATTTTAGATGAAATAGGTAGCGCTAATAAACCTACAGTAATGGTTTTTAATAAAATAGATGCTTATACATATAAAACAATTGATAAAGATGATTTAATCACTGAAAAATCTAAAATGCACTATACTCTAGACGATTGGAGAAAAACCTGGATGAATGACTTAGGAGAAGAAAGTCTTTTTATATCAGCATTAAATAAAGACAATCTAGAAGCGTTTAAAGAACGCGTGTATGAAGAGGTTAAAAAAATACATATCCAACGATTTCCTTACAATAACTTTTTATACCAAGACGATTTATCCAAAGAATAAACATATAACTTAACTTAAAAAGTACATAAATGTTTTGTTTTTATGTACTTTTTATTTTAAATTTAATACATATTAAAATAAAATTTTAAACATTTTGTTCCCCCTAAAAATGAAAAATAAAATAACTATCCCATTAGCATTATTTAGATTAGTTCTTGATCTAATTTTTAACCAAAAATTTCACTTATATATTCTTTTTAATTTTAAGTAACATGTTTTATAATGTTAGCTTTTTAAGTATGCATTATTTATAATTTTAAAAAGAAAAGTAATGAATAATATATTAATATTTATAACTCTTTTTAGTGTATCTCAAGTTTTTTGTCAAGAAACATGTATTACTAAAGTTATTATTGACTATAATACTGTTAATAAGTGTTTAATAAATAAGAGTAATATTGTTAAAGATTCTGTATTAACACAAAGTAACATTCTTACTTATAGAAGATATTTTAAAAAGCGGTCCCATTTGAATCCTATCGTTTATTCGGTTAGTAATTTAAAAACAAATGATATTTTAAAAATAAAACCTATTAATAGGGTAAATACTAGTTTATTGGCGCTTCTTAAAAAAAAGGTGAAAAAAAAATACGTATCTTTTGATACTGTAGATGAAATACCAGTATTTACATCCTGTAAGTCAGATTTTTCAAATAAAATAGACTGTTTTAATCTTGCGATGAAAAAACATATACTTACTCATTTTAAATACCCTTTAAGAGCTATAAAACATGGTGTTGAAGGTAGCTTAGAAGTTAGTTTTGTTATTGATGTTAATGGTTATATAACAAATATACAGGTTATTGAATCACATATTTTTAATAGTAATATTCTTGTTAATGAGGTGTTTAGGGTTTTTTCGTTGTTGCCTAAATTTATTCCAGGAAAGCATAACAGAAGTCCTGTTAATGTCTTGTATAAGTTACCAGTAAATTTTACTCTAAATAACACGTAATTTAACATTAATTTAACATGTAGAGAAGTGTTTAATTAATATTTAATATATTTGTCTTAAAATAATTTAATTGTTGCTATCGATTCATTATTTTATAAAAAATACCCCCTTTAGTTATGAAAATAATATCATTATTAATGATAATAGGTACTTTTTCTATTAGCATTATGTCTCAAGAAGTATGTAAATCTCCAGATGAAACTGACATTGATTTAAATAGTATTAGTATAACTAAATGTACTATTAAAGAATCTAAAGATAAGCGAGATAAAAAAACAAGATTAATTTCAGTAAAAGTATCTGCCAATAGACGAAATCTTAAAAAAAGAGAAAAGTCAATACAAAAAGAGGTTTCAACTCTAAGTGGAATAGGTTTGTCTGATGTAAAAAATACAATTCAAAAAGAAACAATAGCAAAAACGATATCTCTTAAAGGAAATATAGAAGATGTTAAAAACAAACTAACAATTGAAGAATTAAAAAATGCTTCTAAATTTAGTGCTGTTGATAAGATACCTTTATTTAGTGCTTGTAAAAAAGTTAGAAAAAATAGAAGACTAGACTGTTTTAATGAAAATATGGTTAGACACATATCGAAACATTTTAGATATCCAAGTGATGCTATTAAAGAATCTATTCAAGGAGAGGTATGGGTTCGTTTTATTATAGATAAAAATGGAGAGGTTAAAAATATTAAAACATTAGGTCCTAAAAATGGATTAATATTAAATCAAGAAGCTATTCGAGTAGTTTCTAAATTACCTCAGTTTGTACCTGCTAAAACTGAAGGTGGTAGAGTTTCTGTTAAATATGGTTTTCCAATTATGTTTGCTCTAGAGGAATAAAAATTAAATTAAATTAATATGCTAAAAAAACTACTATTATTACTATTTTTAATAAATACTATTGCTTTATCAGCACAGCTTACAGTATCAGGAAGAGTTTATAATGAATATTTAGAACCATTTCCAAGCGCACTTATAAATTCTTTAGAAAATAGTTCAATTTCAGATATTGAAGGTAATTTCACCTTAAAAATATCAAAAAACTTACCATTTACAGTTCAGGTAACAGCTTTTGGTTATAGAAAAGAAGTAATAGAAGTTACTTCAATAGATCAAGAACTAAATATTATTTTAAAAGAAAATACAGCCTTAGATGAAGTTGTAATTTCGGCATCACGTTCACCAGAACGAGTTCTTGAATCACCAGTAACTATTGAACGAATAGGTATTACAGATATTAAAAATAACACATCAGTATCATTTTTTGATGGCATAACTAATTTAAAAGGAATAGATTCACGTGAGGCTAGTTATGGTTTCAAATCGATAAATTCACGTGGTTTTTCAACTTTTGATAATACTAGATTTGTTCAGTTAGTTGATGGAGTTGAAACCTCAATACCTGCATTAAACTTCTCCGCAGGAAACATAGTTGGTTTATCAGAGCTAGATGTCAAAGATGTTGAAATATTACCAGGAGCATCATCTGCTTTATATGGAGCAAATGCATTTAATGGTATTTTATTAATGAAAAGTAAAAATCCTTTTGATTATGATGGAATAAGTACTTATTATAAAACAGGGTTTATTAATCAAGAAGAATCAGGATCAGAACAATTTTATGATTTAGGTATTAGAATGGCTTATAAATTTAATAATTATTTTGCAGTAAAAGCTAACCTTGTACTTTATAAAGCTGAAGAATGGCATGCTAATGATGATTCAAACACTACAGGTGTTGGAGGAGTTATAAAAGAAGGAAATCGAAATAATACGCTAAATTATGATGGTGTAAATTTTTATGGAGATGAAATTTCTTATGCAATACCAGGTATAGGTACAGTTTCTAGAACAGGATATGCTGAGAATCAATTACATGATTATAATGGTAATGGCTTAAAGTTTGATGGATCTTTACATGTTAGACCTTTTGGTGATGATAAATTAGAAGTGGTGCTTAATTCTCGATTCTCACAAGGTGATAATTTATACCAAGGAACTAATAGATTTTCTCAGCAAGATTTTTATATAGAACAGCATAAGATAGAGTTTTTAGGTAAAAACTTTTTTGTTAGAGGGTATTATACAGCAAATATGACTGGTTCTACTTATGATTTACGTTATTCAGGAATTGCTTTAAATGAAAAGTATAGTTCTAATGAAAATTGGTTTAATGAATATGCTACAGCATTTTCAGGAAATATAACAGATGTTACTGGAGGAAACGATAAAGACGCTAGAGATTATGCTGATAGAAATAGGTTACAAGCTGGTACCAAAGCTTTTTCAGAAGCACTAGCTGACGTTATAAGTAAACCAATTAGTGAAGGAGGAGCAGGTATTAGTGATAGAACAAAGCTATACAATATAGAAGGTAATTATAATTTTAGGGATATAATTAATTGGGGTGAAATTCAAGTTGGAGGTTCTTACCGAAAATTTAATATTAATTCACAAGGAACATTATTTACAGATAAATATGATCCAATTGATTTTGATATGATTGGAGCATATTCACAAGTACAAAAAAAGTTTTTAGATGATCGTTTAAAGTTTACAGGTTCTGTACGTTATGATAAATCAAAAAATTTTAAAGGTAATTTTTCTCCAAGGATTGCTTTTAATTATTCTATAAAGGAGAATAAAATATTAAGAATATCATATCAAACAGGTTTTAGAACACCTAGTACTTTAGAGCAGTATATTGGTTTAAAATCGGGGCCTAATAGGTTTCTTTTGGGTACATCAAACGAAAATATAGATCGTTTTACTGCAGAAGTTGCAAATAATAATGGAGGTACGAGTATTATTACAGGTAAAGATGTTTTTGGTAAATCGTTTGTTTTAGAAAATAATACTCCTGTTTATGTAAAGCCTGCTCCTGTAAAATCAGAAAAAGTTACTTCCTATGAGTTAGGATACAGAAGTATTGTAAACTTAAGTGATACCAATGTTATGGAGTTAGATGTAAATGGTTACTATAATCAATATGATAACTTTGTGGCAACTAAGAATGTAATAGTACCCAATTATGGTGAAGTTATTAATGGTGTGCCTAATTCAGATGCACAAACAGCTTTTTCTAATGAAGATTTTACTCGTTTTTCATTAAATACAAATACGTTAGCTAGTGTACAATCTTATGGTTTTGGAGTAGGTTTAAACACTAAATTTTTTAAAACATATAATTTTGGAGCTAGTTATACTTTAAGTAAATTAATATTTAATCAAGGTGATGATAAAGATTTTCAGGCAGGTTTTAATACACCAGAACATCAAATTAAACTTATGTTTGGTAATGCTAATTTATTTAAAAATTTTGGATTTAATTTGAATGCTAGATGGCAAAACAACTTTTTATGGCAATCAAGTTTTTTAACAGGTAATATTGATAGTAGAACCATTTTAGATGCTCAGGTAAATTATAGAATACCTTCATTAAAATCATCAATAAAAGTAGGAGGCACTAATTTAATAGGGAAAGAATATATGGTTGCTCCAGGCTCTGGATTAATAGGTTCAATGTACTATGTTTCTTGGGTAATAAATTAATAATAAAAATTCTAATAAAAAAGAGAAATTATATAATTTCTCTTTTTTATTAGAATTTTTATTTATTAGAATTTTCAATAATATTTATATTTTTAGATTTTTTCTCCCAATTTTTTTTAGCTAAATTTTGTAAATCAGCAACACTATCACTTTCATCCATGATTTCAAAACCGAGTAAAGTTTCAATTACATCTTCTTGAGTAACCAATCCACTTACAGAACCATATTCATCAACAACTAATGCTAAATGTTCACGCTGTTTAACTAGTTTGTTAAATAAATCAGGAATAGATAAATCTCTATTAGCCACAATTATAGCTCTTTTAATTGATTTTAAGGTTTCATTACCTTTATTATCAATCAAGGCAAGTAACAGTTGATTTTTTAGAAAGTATCCTGTTATATTATCAGGTTTATCAGTAAAAACTGGTATTCTTGAAAAATGTAATGATTTATTATTGTCAAAAAATGATTGTATAGTTTGATTCTCGTTCGCAGTTATAATAACCGTACGTGGCGTCATAATATCTTTTGCTTGAATATCTTTAAAGTTTAACATATTTCTAATAACATTGCTTTCGTTTTCATGAAAAACACCTTCTTGTTCAGCAATATCTGTCATTACAGAAAAATCTTCTCTACTTAAAACACTTTCGCCATGTGCGCCTTTTCCTCCAATTAATTTAGTTGTTAATTGAAGTACCCATAAAGTACCTGTCCATTTTAATGGAAAAATCATAATTTTTAAAGCCTTTGTTGTAAATTTAGCAAGCTGTTTCCAGTAAGTGGCTCCAATTGTTTTAGGTATAATTTCAGATGCGACTAAAATTAAAATAGTCATAGCTGCCGATACCGCAAAAACTCCATAACCATCATCATTAAATATTTTCTTAGCTTCAGTACCAACTAAGATAGCCCCAACAGTATGTGCAAGTGTATTTAATGTAAGTATTGCAATTAAAGGTTTATCTACATCTTTTTTTAGTATTTCTAACTGTGTCGCAAAAATCTCTCCTTCTTTCTTTTTTACATTAACAAAAGTAGGGGTTACACTTAGTAGAACCGCTTCTAGAATTGAACAGATAAAAGAAAAAAAGATAGATACTGTTGCGTAAATTAATAGTAAAGTCATTTTTTAAAATTTTAGTAAAAATAAAGAAAATAAAAAACCTCAAGTATAATCTTGAGGTTTTATAAAAATATTTAAATAATTTTTAACTAGAAGCCATAGCTTAAACCAGCTAACCAGTATGATTGTATTTTACTAGGTGTTGCTTCTAATGATGGGAAATTTGTTAGAGAAGAGTTAAATGTTTCTTGTTTATTGGTTCTTAAACCAGATTCAATTCCTATTCCAATACCTTTCCATATATTAAAACCTATAGAGTTTATCCAAGTTGTATTTGATGAATCTGAAGATTTATAGCTTTGAAAAGTAGATAAATTAGATCTAAATTTAAAGTTACCAATTTTTTTATTGTATTCTGCAACAATTTTTGCACCTAAAGATGATGTATATTCAGATCCTGATTTACTAAATACATAATTGTAATTTAAAGGATGTGCAACAACAACTAATTCAGGTATTGGTATCCAAGTAGCACCAACTCCAAAATCTAAATATCCTGGGTCATTAAAGTTCTTAATAAAAGAAGTTCTGTATTCAGCTAGTGTAGAAATAGCTAATGTTTTTGTCAATTTGTATCCAAATAACGAAGTTATTGTAAAAACATCAGTAGTTCCTTTGAATTCTGTGTCACGTTCAGCTGCATCTTTATCATCTAACTTGACCCAGCCTAAATTAATATTACCAGAGTTTCTCCAAAAATATTTTTCTCTATCTAAGTTAGCAAAACCATTAACAGTAATACCTACATTACCTGCAGATGAATTAGGAACAGCATTAGAATACCAATTGTCAAAACCAGAAAAATTTGCACCAATAGTACCAAATGCCCCATATTTCCATCCAGGAAAAGCATTAATTTTAGATTGTAAAGCGTTTGCTTCACTTTGTAATTTGCCTATTTCTCCATTTTTAGTTGCAAGATCTTTTTTTAATTCTTCAACAGTTTGTGCTTTTAAAGAAGCAATAGCGCATACAAATGCAAATGTTAAAATTACTTTTTTCATTATGTTAAATTTATTAAAATTTTTAAGAGCGCGAATCTACGCTATTTAATTAGACTACTTTATTTTATAAAAGTCACTAATTTTATTATTTATTTTTAAATAAAGGAACCGTTGAGCATGCTTCTCCAAACATAATACTTTTACATATAGGTTGAATTTTACTTATCAACAGTGTATAAGCACTTTGTGGAATAGGTTTATTAGAACACCCTTTTATTATTACCCTTTTATCTTGATATAAAGTGGTATCTAAATTTGTAATAATATCATTAAAAATTACAGTTTCTAACAATTCTAAATCACCAACTACTACTTTTTTAGCAAAATCAGTTAGTTTAGTTGCTAATAAAAGATATGCCCAAGAAGGAATAATAGCATCTACAGAGCATGTAAGTACTATATAGTTGTCTTTGTATTGTGACCAATCATGATTTTTCACTTGTTCCCTAAAATCTTTTTCACGAAGAATTAAGCCTTCATATAACCAATTTTTAATATCAAAAACAACACGATTACCCTTAGGATAAAAATCCTCAAGATCAATGGTTGTTAATTTACTATCCGTAACTCTGTTTATAATTTCTTCAGACATTCTTATAACATTCCTAATTCTAACTTCGCTTCTTCGCTCATCATTTCTTGAGTCCAAGTAGGATCAAAAGTAATTTCAACCTCACAGCTGTTAATTTCTTTTAATGATTTTACTTTTTCTTCAATATCAACAGGTAAACTTTCAGCTACCGGACAGTTAGGTGATGTTAATGTCATTAAAATTTTAGCATTATTCTCTTCAGAAACAAATACATCATAAATTAACCCTAATTCATATATATCTACTGGAATTTCAGGATCATAAATTGTTTTTAAAACACCTACTATTTTATCTCCTAACTCGTCTAACTCTTTATCTGTCATCGTTGTCTACTTTTTAAAATTATACTAATTTCGATTGTTGTGCAATCGCATACATTTTTATTTGTTTCACCATTGATACCAAACCATTAGCACGAGTAGGACTTAAGTGCTCTTTTAAGCCAATTTGATCAATAAATGCAGTATCTGCATTTAAAATTTCTTTTGGAGTTTGATTTGAGTATACTCTTAATAATAATGCTACAATCCCTTTGGTTAAAATAGCATCGCTATCTGCTGTAAATTGAACGGTATCGTTTTTGAGTTCAGAATATAGCCAAACTTTTGATTGACATCCTTTAATTAGGTTTTCATCTAATTTATAAGCTTCATTTATTATTGGTAACGATTTACCTAAGTCAATTATATACTCATAACGCTCCATCCAGTCATCAAACATAGAAAACTCGTCAATAATTTCTTCTTGTATTTCTTTGATAGTCATTTTTTAAAACTATTTTTGTACTGTCTAAAGACACGTTGTTAAAAGTGCAAAATTACAGTAAAAAAATAAGAAATGAGTAAATTATTAGTAGTTGGTACCGTAGCATTTGACGCTATTGAAACACCTTTTGGTAAAACAGATAAAATATTAGGAGGTTCAGGAACATATGTAGGTTTGTCAGCATCTAATTTTGGAGTTAAAACCGGAGTGGTTTCTGTGGTTGGAGGAGATTTTCCCAAATCATATTTAGATATGATGAATAATAAAGGAATTAATACAGATGGTATTGAAGTTGTAAAAGAAGGTAAAACTTTTTTTTGGAGCGGTAAATATCATAACGATATGAATTCACGTGATACTTTAATTACCGAATTAAATGTGTTAGAGCATTTTATACCAGTAGTACCTGAACAATTTAAAGATGCTGGGATTGTAATGTTAGGAAATTTACATCCATTAACACAAGCGTCAGTTTTAGACCAAATGAGCAAACGTCCAAAATTGGTGGTACTTGATACTATGGATTTTTGGATGGATATTGCTTTGATAGAATTACATGCTGTTTTAAAACGTGTAGATGTTATTACAATTAATGATGAAGAAGCACGTCAATTAACTGGTGAGTATTCGTTGGTAAATGCAGCAAATAAGATTCATGAAATGGGGCCTAAATATGTTGTTATTAAAAAAGGAGAACATGGAGCGTTATTATTTAACAAAGAGAAAATGTTTTTTGCACCTGCATTGCCATTAGCTGAAGTATTTGACCCTACAGGGGCTGGTGATACTTTTGCAGGAGGTTTTTGTGGGTATTTAGCAAAAACCGAAGATATTTCATTTGAAAATATGAAAAATGGAATTATTTATGGTGCTAATTTAGCCTCTTTTTGTGTAGAAAAATTTGGAACAACACGAATGGAAGCACTAACCAAAGAAGAAGTGCAAACACGTTTGCAAGCTTTTAAAGAATTAACACAGTTTGACATTCAATTATCATAAATAAAAATCTGCGCTTTTTGTTGCGGATTTTTTAGTCAAAAAAATTAGAATAAACACAATACCCTTTTAAAATATTTTTTTCAAATGAGTGATGCTATTAAACATGAGTGCGGTATTGCAATGGTACGATTATTAAAACCATTACAATACTATAAAGATAAATACGGAACCGCTTTTTATGGTGTAAATAAAATGTATTTATTAATGGAAAAGCAACACAATCGTGGACAAGATGGTGCAGGATTGGCAAGTATAAAATTTAATGTAGCACAAGGAACACGCTATATTAGTAGAATCCGTTCTAACCAACCACAACCAATTAAAGATATTTTTGGTAAAATAAACGATAGAATTAACGGCGTTCTTCAAGAAAATCCAGAGAAAGCTGACGATACAAAATGGCAAGAAGATAATGTTCCTTATTTAGGAAATCTATTTTTAGGGCATGTTCGTTATGGTACCTTTGGAGGAAATTCTATCGAAAATGTACACCCTTTTTTACGTCAGCGTAATTGGAAACATCAAAATTTACTTGTTGCAGGTAATTTTAATATGACCAACTCGAAACAACTTTTAAATGATCTAATAGAATTAGGACAACATCCAAAAGAAGCAACCGATACCGTTACGGTAATGGAAAAAATAGGTCATTTCTTGGAGGATGAAGTTTCTAAATTATATGTTAAAGCAAAAGAAATAGGTTATAGTAAAAAAGATGCTTCTGGTTATATCGAAGAGAATTTAGATATTCAACGAATTTTACAACGTTCTGCAAAAAATTGGGACGGTGGATATGCCATGGCTGGTTTATTAGGACACGGTGATGCCTTTGTATTAAGAGATCCGTCAGCAATTCGTCCTGCATTTTATTATCAAGATGATGAAGTTGTAGTTGTTGCGTCCGAACGTCCTGCGATTCAAACCGTATTTAATGTTCCTATTGATGAAATTAAAGAAATTGATAGAGGACACGCCTTAATTATCAAGAAAAGTGGAAAAACCTCAATGGCTCCAGTTTTAGAACAACGTACTAAAAAAGCTTGCTCTTTTGAAAGAATATACTTTTCTAGAGGAAATGATGCTGATATTTATACAGAACGTAAGAATTTAGGAAAATACGTTTTTCCTAACATCTTAAAGTCTATTGATGATGATATCGAAAATTCTGTTTTCTCATACATTCCTAACACTGCTGAAACATCATTTTTTGGAATGATGGAAGCTGCTGAAGATGTTTTAAATCAACAAAAAACAACTGCAATATTAGCTGGAAGTGGAAAATTATCAAAAGAAGATGTTATTGAAATTTTATCAAAAAGACCTCGCTTTGATAAAATTGCTATTAAAGATGCTAAGCTAAGAACTTTTATTACAAACGACAGTAGTAGAGATGACCTTGTTGCACATGTTTATGACGTAACTTATGGTGTAGTTAAACCTACTGATAATTTAGTAATTATTGATGATAGTATTGTTCGTGGTACAACTTTGAAGAAAAGTATTATTAAAATATTAGATCGATTAAATCCTAAGAAGATTGTTGTTGTTTCTTCTGCGCCACAAATTCGTTACCCTGATTGTTACGGTATTGATATGGCAAAAATTAATGATTTTATAGCTTTTAAAGCTGCTTTAGCATTATTAAAACAAACTAATCAATATGATATTATTGATACGGTATATGCTAAATGTAAAAAACAAGAAACTAGCGAAGATAAAGATGTTGTAAATTTTGTAAAAGAAGTATATGCTCCTTTTACTGACGAACAAATTTCTAGTAAAATTGCAGAATTATTAAAAACATCTGATATTAAAACAGATGTTGAAGTAATTTTTCAGAATGTAGCTAATTTACACAAAGCTTGCCCTGATAATTTAGGTGATTGGTATTTTACGGGAGATTATCCTACAGACGGTGGTAATCGTGTAGTCAACCAAGCCTTTATTAACTTTTATGAAGGTAATGATAAAAGAGCTTATTAATTAAGTATAACTACTTAGTATATAAAAAAAGCGAAATCAATTGATTTCGCTTTTTTTATACTTTATTAAAGGGGAATAACGATGGCGCCATTAAATTTTTCTCTTATTTTATTTAGCGCTTTGTCAGCCTGAAGTCTTGTTCTGTAGTCACCGACTTGAGCTTTCCAGTCAGGTTGATCATATTTAATTTTAGTGTAAACACCAGGGTATTCAGCTCGAAACTTAGAGCATAAACTCTTCGCTTTATTTTCTAAACCATTATAAAGTTGAATTCTATACCCAGTCCCATTATTTTTATTGTATTCTTTTTTTTTGTTAATAATAGAAGTAATGTATTTGTTTTCAGTGTATTTACTTTGTGCATTTGTATCTAGAACCTCAATAAAAATCATTGAAATTAATAGTAGTGTAAATTTTGTTTTTTTCATTTTTATTAAAACTTTTAACAAAAGTAATAACTTGTAATCTAATAGATTGTTTGTGTAAGTTATTTAGAATAAATATAAATTATAAATTACCAATCTCTTAACATTTCACAATTTAGACAGAAGTAGTACTTTTGCGTGAGCTTCTATAATGTTATATTAGAATAGCCGTAATAGAAGAAATTGTACCAAAAACAGATACAAAACTTATAAAGTATGAAAAGTGTGAAACATCACAGCAGATTAACCCAAACACTCGTAAGGAGTTTAGCTTTCTTTTTAGTTTTATTTGTCAGTTTTTCAGCATTTTCACAAGATGTTGATGAAGCTCGTCAAAAGGAAGGGAAAAAATTATTTAAGTCTTTATGTGCTTCATGTCACAAATTAGATAAGAAACTTGTAGGTCCTAAGTTGGGTGGCGTAGAAAGTAGAAGAGAGAATGCTTGGTTGAAAGCATGGATTAAAGATAATGCAGCTTTAAGAGCTTCTGGAGATAAGGATGCTGTAGAGGTTTTTGAAGAGTATAATCAATCTAGTATGTCTGCATTTCCTCAGCTAACAGATAAGAATATAGATGATATTCTTTATTATACAACAGTAGGTGAAGTAAAGAAGGTTGTTGAAGGAGCTGTTGCTGTAGGTCAAGCTAGTTCTGGAAAAGGAGAAGCTCCAGGTTGGTTGATTTATGTATTAGGGGCTGCTGTAGTTGTTGCTTTTTTAATTGTTGCTAGTTTGTTGAAGACAATTAGTGAGTTAAAAGGGGCGCCTAAAACTCCTGGTGTAGTTGGTCAAACAGCTGATTTGTGGGAGGGGCTTAAGAAGAATACGTTCTTGCAGATTTTAATTGTTATCTTTTTTGCTTTAGTAGCTATTTATTTCTTATTTGGAACACTTTTTAAGGTGGGTGTAGATGAGGGATATCAGCCAATACAGCCGATAGCTTTTTCACACAAAATTCATGCAGGTGATAATAAAATTGATTGTCAATATTGTCACTCATCAGCAAAACATAGTAAAACATCAGGTATTCCTTCAGTGAATGTTTGTATGAACTGTCATAAGAATATTTCAGAAGTAGCAGATGATACTAAGGTTGTTATGGATGATCATATATTAACTAAAACAGATTTAGATAAAGAAATCGCTAAGATATACGAAGCTGCTGGTTGGGACGCTGATAACTTAGAATATACTGGAATAACAAAACCTGTGAAGTGGGTTAGAGTTCATAATTTACCAGATTTCGCATATTTTAATCATTCACAACATGTTACAGTTGCTGGTTTAAAATGCCAGAAATGTCATGGCCCTGTAGAGGAAATGGAAGAAGTATATCAATATTCGCCATTAACAATGGGTTGGTGTATTGATTGTCATAAAGAAACAAAGGTTGACTTAAAAGGAAACGAATACTATGCTAAAATTCATAAGCAATTGGCAGCAAAGTATGGCGTTGATCAAGTTACAATTGCTCAATTAGGAGGAAAAGAGTGTGGTAAGTGCCACTATTAATCAATTAGAAAGTAGAAAAACACGTATATAAATGGCTTTAAACAAAAAATACTGGCAAAGTGTTGAAGAACTAAAAGATGGTTCTGTTGTTGAAACGCTACGTAATAATGAGTTTGTACAAGATATTCCTACAGATGAGTTTTTAGGTGATAAGGATACATTAGAAACATCATCAACCTCACGTAGAGATTTCTTGAAATATGTTGGATTTACCACCGCTGCCGCTTCTTTAGCAGCATGTGAGGGTCCCGTAAGAAAATCAATCCCATATGTAGTACAACCAAATGATATTGTTGTAGGTGTTGCTGATTGGTATGCAACTACAATAGCTGATGGTTTTGATTTTGCAAACGTATTAGTTAAAACACGCGAAGGGCGTCCTATTCTTGTAATGCCTAATAAGCAAGCGGGAGGTGAAACAAACGCACGTACGCAAGCATCGGTTTTATCATTATATGATGCTCAATTACGTTTAAAAGAACCTAAAAAAGAAGGCGCTGAAATTTCTTGGGAAGCTGCAGATAAAGAAATCATCGCAACGCTTAATGAATTAAAAGAAGCAAACGAATCAGTAGTGTTATTAACAGGAACGTTAGCAAGTCCTTCTACTGAAAAAGTTATTGCTGATTTTATCGCAGTATATCCAAACGTAAAGCACGTTGTTTATGATGCTATTTCAGAAAGTGCTACCGCTGATGCTTTTGAAGCAATGTACGGTACACGAGCTTTACCTAATTATGATTTTAGTAAAGCAGAGGTAATCGTTTCTATTGGAGCAGATTTTATTGGTGATTGGCAAGGTGGTTATGAAAAATCATATGCTGATGGTCGTAGAGCTGATTCTGGTAAAATGTCTTACCATGTTCAGATAGAAAGTAATATGTCATTAGCAGGAGCAAATGCTGATAAAAGAATGGTGGTAAAACCTTCTAATCAGGTATATGCTTTGGTTAATTTATATAATGCTGTAACAGGTGAATCACTTCCTTCAAAAGCAACAAAATTAGATGCTGAAATTAAAAAGCTAGCTAGCGATTTGAAAAAAGCAGGTTCTAAAGGAGTTGTAGTTACAGGATTAAATGATAAAAACGCTCAGTTAATTGCTTTTGCTATTAACGAGAAGTTACAAAGTCAAATATTTGATACCAAAGCTGTTAATTTAACACGCCAAGGTAATGATGCACAAGTAAATCAATTAGTTACAGATATTAAATCAGGAAAAGTAAAAGGGTTAGTAACCTATAATACAAATCCTTTATACACGTTAGCAAATGCTTCTGATTTAGCAGAAGGAATTAAAAAGTTGAAATTATCTGTTGCAATCGCTACTCAAAATGATATAACAGCAAATGCAACACAATATACATTGCCTGCGCCTCACAACTTAGAGAGTTGGGGAGATATAATGGCAACCAAAGGAACGTATAGTTTAATGCAGCCAACAATTTCTCCATTATTTAATACACGTCAGTTACAAGATGTGTTATTAAAATGGTCAGGTAGCACTACAAATTATTACGATACATTAAAGGAATTTTGGAGTACTACCGTTTTAGGAGGGGCTTCGTGGAATCAAGCGTTGCATGATGGTTACTTTAAATCAGTTGCTACATTAGAAGAAGAGCAAGTAACTTTTGAATCATTTGTAAATTTAAATACTTCAGCTTCTCTATTATTAGAGAAAACAAGTAAAGCTTCAGGTTTCGAGTTAAACTTGTTTACATCAACTGCACTAGGTGATGGTAAGCAAGCTAATAACCCTTGGTTACAAGAGTTGCCAGATCCTATTACACGTGCTTCTTGGGATAACTATTTGACAGTTTCAATGGCTGATGCTAAGGAATTAGGTTTTGAAAATCCAGTTAAAGATAATGGAGCTATTAATGGTAACTATGCTACTGTAACAGTTAATGGAGTTTCTATTGAAAAAGTACCAGTAATGATTCAGCCAGGTCAAGCTAAAGGTTCAGTTGGTTTGGCACTTGGGTACGGAAGAATTCAAGGTTTAAAAGAGGAAATGCAAGTTGGATTAAATGCTTACCCTTTGTATAAAGATGGAAACAATATACAGTATAATGTTTCTATCGTTAAAACATCAGGGTGGCATAAATTTGCATGTACACAAGTACAAAGTACACTTGCAGGTCGTCATGATATTTTAAAAGAAGCTACTTTAAAACAAGTAAATAATAAAAAATTAGACCCTAAGCATACCTGGAATAAGCCTGCAATGGTATCATATGATCATCAAGAGGTTGAAGCTAAAAGTGTTGATTTATGGGGAGAGCATAATAGAGAGGTAGGGCATCATTTTAATTTATCTATTGATTTAACATCATGTACAGGATGTGGAGCATGTGTAGTTGCATGTCATGCAGAAAATAATGTGCCAGTTGTAGGTAAGGATGAAGTACGTGTTGGTAGAGATATGCACTGGTTACGTATTGATCGTTACTATTCATCTACTGTTGCTGATAAGCAGTACGAAGCTTCAATGACTATTGAAGAATTTAAAGCTCAAAATCCTAGCTTAGCAAATAAAGATGTAGAAAGAAAGTATACCGAAAGAGTATTAGAATTAAGTAAAGGTGATTTATTTGACGCCTTAGAAAATTCAGCAGAAAACCCTGAAGTAGCCTTTCAGCCAATGATGTGTCAGCACTGTAATCATGCTCCATGTGAAACAGTATGTCCAGTAGCAGCTACATCACACGGTCGTCAAGGTCAAAATCAAATGGCATATAACAGATGTGTAGGTACAAGATATTGTGCAAACAACTGTCCTTACAGAGTTCGTCGTTTTAACTGGTTTAATTATTCAGAAAACAATGAATTTGACTTTAATATGAATAATGAATACGGAAAGATGGTTTTAAATCCTGATGTAGTAGTTCGTTCAAGAGGAGTTATGGAAAAATGTTCTATGTGTATTCAAATGACACAAGCAACAATTTTAAAGGCCAAAAAAGAAGGTAGAGCAGTTAATAAAGATGAATTTGAAACAGCTTGTTCATCAGCATGTTCTACAGGAGCAATGGTGTTTGGAGATGTAAATAATTCTGAAGATAAGGTAGCCTCATTAAAAGAGGATGATAGAGCTTTCCATGTATTAGACTATATTGGTACTAAACCAAATGTAGTATATCAAGTGAAAGTAAGGAATACAAACGAAGCTTAATAATAAAAATTAACAAGTATATAGATTTATGTCGTCTCATTACGAATCATCTTATAGAGAACCTTTAGTGTTGGGTAACAAAAGTTACCATGATATCACTGAAGACATTGCAAAACCCATTGAAGGTAAAGCAAACAAAAATTGGTATATCGCATTCTTTATTTCCTTAGCAGCAATGTTATGGGGGTTTGGATGTATTTTCTACACAGTCGGTACAGGTATTGGTGTGTGGGGATTAAGTAAAAATATTGGTTGGGCATGGGATATTACCAACTTCGTATGGTGGGTAGGTATTGGTCACGCAGGAACATTAATTTCAGCAGTACTATTATTATTCCGTCAAAAATGGAGAATGGCAATTAACCGTTCTGCTGAAGCAATGACAATATTTGCGGTATTCCAAGCAGGTTTATTTCCAATTATTCACATGGGGCGTCCATGGAATGGATATTGGGTTTTACCAATGCCAAATCAATTTGGTTCGCTATGGGTAAACTTTAACTCACCATTATTATGGGATGTATTTGCAATTTCAACTTATTTATCAGTATCGTTAGTTTTCTGGTGGACAGGTTTATTGCCTGATTTTGCTATGATACGTGATAGAGCTGTAAAACCTTTTCAAAAGAAAATATATGCTTTATTATCTTTCGGATGGTCAGGTAGGGCTAAAGATTGGCAACGTTTTGAAGAGGTTTCATTAGTTTTAGCAGGTTTAGCTACTCCATTAGTACTTTCAGTACACACAATTGTATCTATGGATTTTGCTACATCTATTAACCCAGGATGGCACTCGACAATATTTCCACCATATTTCGTAGCAGGAGCAATATTCTCTGGGTTTGCAATGGTACAAACTTTATTAGGTGTTATGCGTAAAGTTACCAATATGGAAGCGTACATTACACGTTTACATGTTGAATATATGAATATTGTAATTCTTTTAACAGGTGGTATTGTAGCTGTAGCTTACGCTACAGAATTCTTTATAGCTTGGTATACAGGATCACCTTACGAAAATTACACTTATTTATCTTTTGGTGCTGAAGCTGGTGCATATGGATGGGCATTTTGGTCATTATTAATATGTAACATTATAATGCCACAGTTTTTATGGATTAAAAAATTAAGAAGAAGTTTTATTTTTTCTTTTATTATTTCGATCATTATCAACATAGGAATGTGGTTTGAGCGTTTCGATATTATCGCAATTGTATTAAGTAAAGGACACTTACCATCAACATGGTGGCGTTTTGAACCAACATTTGTTGATGTAGGTATTTTTGTAGGAACTATTGGATTTTTCTTTGTATTATTCTTATTATATGCAAGAACATTTCCTGTAATTGCACAAGCAGAAGTTAAGACAATCTTGAAATCTTCAGGAGAGAATTTTAAAAAATTAAGAGAAGAGAACAATGAGCACTAGTAAAGTAATTCACGCATTTTATAATGATGATGATATCTTAATGGATGCCGTTAAGAAAATCAAAGGAGAACATCATCACATTGAAGAAGTATTTTGTCCATTTCCAGTTCATGGATTAGACAAAGCTTTAGGATTAGCTCCAACACGTTTAGCAATTACTGCATTCTTTTACGGAATTACAGGTTTGTGCTTTGCTATTTGGATGACTAATTACATGATGATTCAAGATTGGCCACAAGATATTGGAGGTAAGCCTAACTTCAGTTGGTTTACAAATATGCCAGCATTTGTACCAATTATGTTTGAATTAACCGTGTTTTTTGCAGCTCATTTAATGGTTATAACTTTTTATATGAGAAGTAGAATATGGCCGTTTAAAGAAGCAGAAAATCCAGATCCAAGGACTACAGATGACCATTTTTTAATGGAAATTCC
The DNA here is from genome assembly GCF_964507685.1 of Tenacibaculum aestuariivivum. Classification (GTDB taxonomy): domain Bacteria; phylum Bacteroidota; class Bacteroidia; order Flavobacteriales; family Flavobacteriaceae; genus Polaribacter; species Polaribacter aestuariivivum. Next base: position 1,330,467 of record NZ_OZ208414.1, on the reverse strand, counting down.
TGTTCATGATAATGAAGAAGAGTTAAAGGCTTTATTAGCAACAACAGGTGCAGTAGAAATTAACATAGTAGAAAAGCACTAATAGAGAGATATGAAGAGTTTTGTGAAAATAATCGTCGCTTTAGTTGTAATAACAAGTGTTATTTCATGTGGAGACAAACGTACACCTCAATTACAATACATGCCTGACATGTATGTATCTGTTCCTTATGATGCAAACGGAGCAAATGGAGTTAATGGAGAGATGGTTGATAGATTACCTGTTGCAGGTACAGTTAGTAGAAAAGGTATAGTAGCTTATGATATTCCTAACACAAATGAGGGATATGAAAAAGCTAAGTTAGAATTAAAGAACCCTTTAGCAATTACTGAAAAAAATTTAGCAAAAGGTAAAGAATTATACGGAATTTATTGTGCTACTTGTCATGGATCAAAAGGTGATGGTAACGGAGTTTTATCTCAAAGAGATAAATTTAACGGAATACCAAACTATAAAGAGAGAGATTTAAATCCAGGAAATATTTATCATGTTATTATGTATGGTAAAAATTTAATGGGATCTCACGCAGCACAATTACAGTACAAAGAGCGTTGGCAAGTTGTACAGTATGTTGAGAAATTAAGAAGCGAATTATAATAAGTCTATAATAGATAGTTAAGATATGTACCAGTTTACAGGAAAATTAAAAATACTTGCTATTGCTCTTATGGTTTTAGGAGCTTTAGGTACTGCCATCAGTTTTATGTCGGCACCTAAAACATTAGAAGAAGCAAAAGAGATTATAGCTAAACAACATAATGCTCATGGTAGTAACCATAGTATTGTTGAATCTCATAAAAAATCATCAGCACACACTATTGACAATGTTGAAAATCATCAAAAAAATGATATAGATTCAACACATGGACATACAGAAAACCATGAAGATGAACACGCATCTCATGTTTTTCATCAGATGCAAAATCGCCCATGGGCGGCATTCTTTGTAGCACTAATGTTCTTTTTAGGGGTTACATTACTAGTATTGGCTTTTTATGCAATTCAAAGAGTGGCACAAGCAGGTTGGTCTATTGTTTTATTTAGAGTAATGGAAGCTATTACAGCTAATTTACATTATGTAAGTGCAATTATGTTAGTATTTTTAATTGCTACATTTATGCATATGAATCATTTATTTCCATGGATGGCAGAGGGAGTTTTTGATCCTCAAAGTCCAAACTATGATGCTGTTGTAGATGGTAAAAAATGGTTTTTAAATACTCCAGGTTGGTTAATTAGAAGTATTTTTTATTTAATAGTATGGAATGTATATCGTTTTGTAATTAGAAAAGGATCAATCAAACAAGAAAATGGAGATTTAAAATTACATAAAAGAAATTATAATATTTCTGTAATTTTCTTATTTCTTTTTATGATTACTGAATCAATGATGTCTTGGGATTGGATTATGGGAATAGATCCTCACTGGTTCTCTACATTATTTGGTTGGTATGTATTAGCAACATTCTTAGTGTCTGCTTTAACAGTTATTGCTTTTGTAACAATATACTTAAGAGCAAAAGGTCATTTACCTTTTGTTAATGATAGTCATATCCATGATTTAGCTAAATATATGTTCGGTTTTTCTGTATTCTGGACATACTTATGGTTTTCTCAATTTATGTTAATTTGGTATGCTGATATTCCTGAAGAAACTACTTATTATTTATTAAGAATGAATGAGTACCAAGTGCCATTTCTAGCAATGGTTGTTATGAATTTTATTTTCCCTATACTATTGTTATTAAATAGTGATTTTAAAAGTATACCTTGGTTTGTAACAATAGGAGGTATAGTAATATTAGCAGGGCATTACTTAGATGTTTTTGTTATGATTATGCCAGGAACTGTTGGAGCTCAATATGGTTTTGGAATTGGAGAAATAAGTGGAATTTTATTTTTCTTAGGATTATTTATATATGCTACTTTTAGTGCATTTGCTAAAGCAAATCCATTAGCAAAAGGAAACCCTTTCTTACATGAAAGTGAAACACACCATTACTATAATATCGAACACAGAGGAGAAGATAGTAATCATTAATAATTATAATTAATAAACAAATAGTTTAGATAATATGCTCGCTTTATTTTATATTTTCATAGCAATTGCAATAGGAGTTAGTTTCTGGCAAATTACACGTATCATGAATCTTCGTTCTGTTATAGCTACAGACAAGGACAATGAGAAACAAGGTAAATTAGCCATAGGTTTTTTAATATTCTTATATGCAATGATGGTTTATTGCTTAATAGCAATGAATGTAATTATGCTACCAGAGTCTGCTTCTATAGAAGGAGAACATCATGATAACTTGTTTGACATTACATTTTGGTTATTAGGTATTGTTCAATTTGGTATGCAGTTTTTAATTTTCTTTTTTACTTATAAATATAGAGGTAAAAAGGATAATAAGGCATTATTTTATGCCGATAGTCATAAGTTAGAAATAATTTGGACAGTTATTCCTGCAGTAACAATTGTACTATTGATAGGTTACGGTTTATGGGCTTGGAATAACATAATGTATGTTGGAGATGATGAAAACCCAATTGTAATTGAAGTTTACTCTAGACAGTTTGATTGGCAAGCACGTTATGCAGGGGAAGACAATGAATTAGGATTAGGAAATGTTAATTTCATAAAGGGAATAAATTCCATGGGAGTTGATATGTCAGACCCTAATGCTCAGGACGATAAAAAGGTGACAGAAATGGTTTTACCAAAAGGTAAAAAGGTTTTATTTAAATTTAGGTCACAAGATGTATTACATTCCGCTTACATGCCTCATTTTAGTGCACAAATGAACTGTGTTCCAGGTATGGTTACTCAATTTGCATTTACACCAAAATTTACTACAGCCGAAATGCGTGTAAATTCTGAAGTAATAGCAAAGACCGAAGGAATAAATAAAATTAGAAAGGTAAAAGGAGAAGATCCTTATGAGTTTGATTATTTGTTATTGTGTAATAAAATTTGTGGTGCATCTCACTACAACATGCAAATGAAAATCACTGTCGTTGAACAAGCTGAATATGACAAGTGGTTATCAGAACAAAAAACGTTAGCTCAAGTTATTAAATAAAGATATTTTTTAAAAGTATATACAGATTATGTCAGATCATCATCACAAAGAAACATTTGTAACTAAATACATCTTTAGTCAAGATCATAAAATGATCTCGAAACAATTTCTTGTTACGGGTATATTTATGGGTGTTATAGGAGGATTTATGTCTATGTTATTTCGTTTACAAATAGCATGGCCGGAAACATCTTTTTCAATAATAGAAGCATTTTTAGGAAATCATCAGACCGATGGAATTATGGATCCTGACATGTACTTAGCATTGGTGACAATTCATGGTACAATAATGGTTTTTTTCGTATTAACCGCAGGTTTAAGTGGTACTTTTTCTAACTTATTAATACCATTACAAATTGGAGCTCGTGATATGGCTTCAGGTTTCTTAAACATGGTTTCATACTGGTTATTTTTCTTATCATCAGTAATTATGATTATTTCACTTTTTGTAGAAGCTGGGCCTGCTTCAGCAGGTTGGACAATTTATCCACCTTTATCAGCATTACCACAAGCAATTCCTGGTTCTGGTACAGGAATGACTTTATGGCTTGTGTCTATGGCTATATTCATAGCCTCTTCATTAATAGGATCTTTAAATTACATTGTTACCATTTTGAATTTACGAACAAAAGGAATGAAAATGACACGATTACCATTAACAATGTGGGCATTTTTTGTAACTGCAATTATTGGTGTTGTTTCATTTCCTGTCTTATTATCAGCAGCTTTATTATTAATATTTGATAGAAGTTTCGGAACATCATTTTTCTTATCAGATATTTTTATTTCAGGAGAAGTATTACATTATCAAGGTGGATCGCCAGTTTTGTTTGAACACTTATTCTGGTTCTTAGGTCACCCAGAAGTCTATATTATTTTATTACCAGCATTGGGGCTTACATCTGAAGTTATATCAACTAACGCACGTAAACCAATTTTTGGTTACCGAGCTATGATTGGATCTATTATGGCAATTGCCTTTTTATCAACAATTGTTTGGGGGCATCATATGTTTGTATCAGGAATGAATCCTTTCTTAGGATCTGTGTTTACTTTTACAACAGTATTAATTGCGATTCCATCGGCAGTAAAAGCATTTAACTATGTAACAACGCTTTGGAAAGGTAACTTACAGTTAAACCCAGCAATGTTATTTTCTATCGGATTAGTTTCTACATTTGTAACAGGAGGTTTAACAGGATTAGTTTTAGGAGATTCTGCTTTAGATATCAACGTGCACGATACATATTTCGTAGTAGCTCATTTTCACTTAGTAATGGGAGTATCTGCTTTATTAGGTATGTTTGCTGGTGTGTATCATTGGTTTCCTAAGATGTACGGTAAAATGATGAATAAAACATTAGGGTACTGGCACTTTTGGTTAACTATAATCTCTGCGTATGGTGTATTTTTTCCAATGCACTTTGTTGGTTTAGCAGGTTTACCGCGCCGTTATTATACGAATACAAATTTTCCAATGTTTGATGATTTAGCAGATATTAACGTATTTATGACCCTAATGGCATTTTTAGGTGGTGCTGCTCAATTAATATTTTTAGCCAATTTTTTTATATCAATGTACAGAGGTCAAAAAGCTACACAAAATCCTTGGAAATCTAATACTTTAGAATGGACTACACCAGTAGAACATGTTCATGGAAACTGGCCAGGAGCTATTCCTGAAGTTCATAGATGGGCTTATGACTATAGTAAAACAGACGAAAACGGTGAGTATTTACATGGTAAAGATTTTGTGCTACAAACTATTCCATTATTAGATGGCGAAGAACCATCTTAATACATAAATTAGTTTTTATAAGCCTTCCAAATTTTGGAAGGCTTTTTTGTTTTAATAATATAAGTAGTAATTGTACTTTAGCATTAGCTATTGCATAGCGTAACAATTATTACAAACAAAATAGTATAATTCAATTATATTTGTAAGATTATGAATGAAAACCTAAATCCTGAAAACACTAATCTATCAAATTATGAATTAGACTTAGAAAAAAAGCTTCGTCCACTTTCTTTTGATGATTTTTCAGGTCAAGATCAGGCAATAGATAATTTAAAAATATTTGTTCAAGCTGCAAATCAAAGAGATGAAGCGCTAGATCATACTTTATTTCACGGACCACCAGGATTAGGAAAAACTACCTTAGCACATATTTTAGCTAATGAGCTAGGTGTTGGTATAAAAGTAACATCAGGACCTGTATTAGATAAACCAGGTGATTTAGCAGGTTTATTAACAAATCTTGATGAACGTGATGTATTGTTTATCGATGAAATTCATCGATTAAGTCCTATTGTAGAAGAGTATTTATACTCGGCTATGGAAGATTATAAAATCGATATTATGATTGAATCTGGACCAAATGCTCGTACAGTACAAATAAATTTAGAACCTTTTACTTTAATCGGTGCTACCACACGTTCAGGATTATTAACTGCCCCAATGCGTGCACGTTTTGGAATTAGTAGTCGTTTACATTACTATTCTACAGAATTATTAACTACAATTATTCAGCGTAGTTCTCAAATTCTCGGCGTTCCAATTTCTATGGAAGCTGCTATTGAAATTGCAGGTAGAAGTAGAGGAACACCCCGTATTGCAAATGCATTATTACGTAGAGTTAGAGATTTTGCTCAAATAAAAGGAAATGGAAGTATTACTATTGAAATAGCAATTTATGCTTTAAAAGCATTAAATGTTGATGCCCATGGTTTAGATGAAATGGATAACAAAATTTTAGCTACAATTATTGATAAGTTTAAGGGGGGGCCAGTTGGTATTAGCACAATTGCCACAGCAGTTGGTGAAAATACTGAAACTATTGAAGAAGTTTATGAACCTTTTTTAATTCAACAAGGTTTTATAATGCGTACACCAAGAGGTAGAGAAGTAACTGATTTAGCATATAAACATTTAAGAAGAATAAAAGAAATAAGACAAGGAGGGCTTTTTTAAATGAAAATATTAAAAAGAAACATACCAATATTACAATGGTTGCCAAATTATAATAAAGCCTATTTTAGAGGAGATGTTATAGCAGGTTTAACCGTTGCAACGGTGTTAATTCCGCAAGGAATTGCTTATGCCTTAATTGCAGGTTTACCACCAATTTATGGTTTATATGCTGCTTTAGCACCACAAATAATGTATGCTATTTTCGGATCATCACGTCAAGTAGCAATTGGTCCAGTGGCTATGGATTCATTAATAGTTGCAACAGGTGTTTCTACATTAGCTTTAATAGGTTCTGAAAGTTATATAACTATAGCCATTTTATTAGCTTTAATTGTAGGTGTTATACAGTTTTTAATGGGGGTGTTTCGTTTAGGGTTTATCGTTAATTTTTTATCGAGACCTGTGATAATAGGTTTCACATCTGCTGTAGCACTAATTATAGGTTTAAATCAATTTAGAAATCTATTTGGTGTTGATTTTTTACAAAGTGACCAAGTTCATATTCTTATTGATGATATTATTAATAAGGCATCGTATTTTAATTATCATACAACTGCTATAGGAATCATAGCATGTATTCTCATTATGATTTTTAGAAGAATAAATAAAAAAATACCAAGTGCCTTAATTGTAGTTGTTTTAGGTGTTGTAGTTATTTACTTTTTTGAGAAGTATTTTATTGATGTAGCTATTGTTAAAGAAATTCCATCTGGATTACCTAGTTTTAGTATTCCTATTATTGACGTAGCTTTGATTAGAGAATTATTTCCAATAGCAGCAACACTTGTAATGGTAGGGTATTTGGAAATAATATCTATAGGTAAAACACTGGAAGCTAAACAAGATGAATACAGAATAGATCCTAACCAGGAGTTAGTTGCTTTAGGGTTAAGCAATATTGTAGGATCTTTATTTCAATCATATCCAATTACTTCTAGTTTCTCTAGGTCAGCAATAAACGAAGAAGCTGGAGCCAAAACAGGTGTCTCTGCTTTTGTATCCGTAATAATAGTTATATTAACATTACTTTTTTTAACACCTCTTTTTTATCATCTACCTAAAACAATACTCGCTGCAATTATTATTGTAGCTGTATTTAATTTGATAAATGTATCAGAAGCAAAAAGACTTTGGAGGGCTAATCATTTAGATTTTTGGTTGTTAATAGCAACTTTTGTAGCTACCATTTTTTTTGGAATTGAATATGGTATATTAATAGGAGCTGCTTTATCATTAGTTATTTTGATTTACAGAACATCTAGACCTTATGTAGTTGAATTAGGAAAAGTTCCAAATTCAGATTTTTATCGTAATAAAAATAGATTTAAAGAAGTTATTACAGATAATGAGATATTAGTATTTCGTTTTGATGCACAACTATTTTATGCAAATTCTAATTATTTTAGAGAGAAATTAGATGAAATGGCAGAAGAAAAAGGCAAAGCATTAAAATTAATTGTATTAGATGCTGAAAGTATAAATCGAGTTGATAGTACAGGTATTGAAATGCTCAAGGAACGTATAAGGTATTATCATAAAAGAAATATAGCTTTTTATTTTGCAGGAGTAAAAGGGCCTGTAAGAGATGCTTTTTTCAGAGGAGGTATTTTAGAAGTGGTTAGTTTAGATCACTTTTTTATGCGTGCCTACGGAGCAGTCAATTTTTTTAAAACAGGAGATAATCAAAATCAAAAAAAATACGCACAATATATACATCAGGCGTATGAATAATTAATATTATGAAGATAGAACAAATTTATACAGGTTGTTTAGCACAAGGTGCTTATTATATAGAGAGTGAAGGAGAAATAGCTATAATTGATCCATTACGTGAAGTGGAATCATACATTGAAAGAGCTAAAAAAGATAATGGAAATATTAAGTATATTTTCGAAACACATTTTCATGCTGATTTTGTGAGTGGGCACGTAACTTTAGCTGAAAAAACTGGTGCAACTATAGTTTATGGACCTACAGCTAAAACAAATTATAAATCGCACATTGCAACAGATGGTGAAATTTTTAAAGTAGGGAATATTACTATTACAGCATTACACACCCCAGGGCACACAATGGAAAGTACATGTTATTTATTGAAAGATGAAAATGGTAAAAACCATGCTGTTTTTAGCGGTGATACTTTATTTTTAGGTGATGTTGGAAGACCCGATTTAGCACAAAAAGGAGCATTGACTCAAGAAGATTTAGCAGGTTTTTTATATGATAGTTTACGTACAAAAATAATGACATTAGAAGATGATGTTATTGTGTATCCTGCGCATGGGGCGGGATCTGCTTGTGGTAAAAATTTAAGTAAAGAAACCATTGGAACAATTGGGCAACAAAAGAAAACAAATTATGCCTTACGTGCTAATATGACTAAACAGGAGTTTATAAAAGAAGTGACTGATGGTTTATTACCACCACCAGCTTATTTTCCGTTAAATGTAAAAATGAATAAAGAAGGGTATCAATCTATTGATGATGTCATTAAAAATGGTGCTATAAGTTTATCCGTTTCAGAATTTATAAAAGTAGCAAATGATACAGGAGCCATAATTTTAGACGTACGTCATCAATCTGAATTTATAAAAGGATTTGTACCACAATCAATTTTTATTGGTTTAGAAGGTGCTTTTGCTCCTTGGGTTGGAGCTTTAATAAAAGATGTTAAACAACCAATTTTATTAGTAACTCCTGTTGGTGAAGAAAAAACTACGATAACTCGTTTATCTCGTGTTGGGTTTGATAATGTTGTAGGATATTTAGAAGGTGGTTTTAGTGCATGGAAAGCATCAGGAAATGAAATAGATACCTTACGCTCAGTTTCTGCAAATGATTTAGAAGTAGCAATAAAGCATAAGGCAACTGTATTTGATGTGCGAAAGCCAGGAGAATATATAAGTGAACACATTATTAACGTTGCTAATGCTCCGCTAGATTTTTTAAATGATTATATTGAAGATTTTCCTAAAAAGGGTGATTTCTATGTGCATTGTGCCGGAGGATACCGTTCTGTAATTGCATCTTCAATATTAAAGGCGAGAGGTTATCATAATGTTATAGATGTAACTGGAGGTTACGCAGCTATAAAAGAAACAGCTATTGAAAGAACAGCGGCAGTTTGCCCATCAACTTTAAAATAAAAAATAATGAAAAAATACTTTTTTTTAATTACATTAATATTAACTCTTATTATTTCTTGTGCATCAAGTACAAACGAAATAAAAGATATTACGGTTAATGATTTACAACTTGTTTTAAAAAACAACAAAAACACACAACTTGTAGATGTACGCACACCTGATGAATGGGCAGAAGGTGTTATTGAAAATGCTATAAAAATAAATGTAACTGCAACTGATTTTGAAAGCATTTCTTTACAAAAATTAGATAAAGAAAAGCCTGTTTATATTTATTGCCGATCAGGAGGTAGAAGTAAAATAGCGTCAGAAATTTTATCAAAAAAAGGGTTTCACTGTTATAATGTTTTAGGCGGGTATATGGCCTGGAAAGAAAAAAATAACTAATATGGTACACGAAGTTTATATAGAAAATTTAAAATGTGGTGGTTGTGCAAATACAATTATCAACGGGTTAACAAGTATTAAAGGAGTTGAAGAAGTAAAGGTTGATGTAGAAAAATCATTAGTTACTTTAAAGACAACCGAAGCTAGTTTAATTTTGGTAAAAGAAAAATTATCAAAATTAGGTTATCCTGAAATAGGAAGCGAAAATACTATATTGCATAAAGCAAAATCATTTGTTAGTTGTGCAGTTGGTAAAGTAAATAAAGCATAAAAAAAACCGAGCAATTTTGCTCGGTTTTTTTATGTTTTGAAGAAAGATAGGTGTTAAAATTTTAAAGTAGCACCTAGTAAAAAATTTGTTCCTGCTTGTGGAAAGTAATATGGAGTAGTATCCCACATGTAACCATTAGAACTATATTCTTCATTAAAAATATTATTTATCAATCCAGAAAAAGTAATGCTTTTAAAGACTGATTTAGTTTGAATAGTATAATTAATATTTAAATCATTAACAAAATAAGCATCTAATTCTGATGCTGCTAATTCATTATTACTCATAAATTGTGAACCAACATATTTTGATAATAAGGCAATGTTTAAATTCTTAGTAGGAGATACATTAATTGCATTACCTGCAATAAACTTTGGAGAATAAGAAATATCGGTATTTCCTAATTTGGTAACGACAGTTCCATCAGTTTCTTTAAATGATACATTTTCATTTTGACTTATTGTAACATTAGGAGTTATATTTAAATAATCAGTAATATTTATAGAAGCATCAATTTCTAAACCTAAACGATAACTTTCACCAATATTAGCTCTTATAGGTGAACCTATATCATCAATTTCACCAGTTAAAATTAATTGATCTTGGTATGCCATATAATAGATATTTGTATTAATTTGAACGCTATTTGTTTTAAGACGCCAACCTAATTCAAGGTTATCTAATTTTTCTGGTTTAGGATTTCCATTTTCATAATCAGTTCTGTTAGGTTCTCTTTGTGCACGTGCATACGAAAAATACAGACTGTTTTTGTTGTCAAATTTATAATTTACACCAGCTTTAGGATTAAAGAAATTAAAAGTATCATCGACTAAAGTAGCTTGAACACCATCTGCTTTATAAGAAACATTTCTGTTTTGAAGGTCAGCAAATAAAGTTAGATTATCATTTACATTAAAAGTTGCTTTAGCAAAAAGATTAAAATCTTCTTTATTTCCATAGTTATCATAAAGACTACTTCCTATTTCTCCATTTCCAGCAAAACGAGACCATATAGCTTCTCCAAAATGCTTTCCTTTATATTGATTCCAAGCTCCTCCTAAAAGAATATCCCAATTATCATCCTTATAATTCATATTATAAGTAATTCCATAAAAATCATTTTTTAACCATTTTCTTCGGATATAATCGGTATTATCTTCATTTTGATTTGCAATAGGCGTTGCTCCTATTACATTCCAATCATCATCATATTCTAAAGCTTGTTTATATTGTTCGTAAAAACCTCTTCCATAAGTGTAATGTAAAGCAATATTTGAAGATAAGTTTTCACTGTATTTCTGATTCCAATGTAATTGAGTATGATCTTGTTTATAATTATCAACTTCATTATCATAAGCTCCTTTTACTTTTCCGTTTATATCGAATAAAATACCAGCAGAATTAAAAGTTCTATCTGTTTTTAGCGTAGCAGCATCAACACCATTCCATGATTGATAAGTAATTTCATGACCTCCAAAAACAAGTGCCTTAATTAAAGTATTTTCATCTACATAACTTCCTTGTAAAAAGTATGATTTTAAATCAGCAGAAGCTCTATCTATATATCCATCAGATGTAATTTTAGAAATACGTCCTGAAAATGAAATATGGTCATTTAATTTACCTGTTCCTAATTTTACAGTATACTTTTGTGTGTTAAATGAGCCAAGTGAAGTAGCTATTTCTCCAAAAGCTTCATCAACATCATTATCAGTTAATACGTTTAAACTAGCACCAAAAGCACCCGCACCATTAGTAGAAGTTCCTACACCACGTTGTAATTGAATACTTTGAGTTGAAGAAGAAAAATCAGGCATATTAACCCAGTAAGTTCCTTGACTTTCACTATCATTATAAGGAATTCCATTTATAGTAACATTAACTCTAGAAGCATCAGAACCACGAACACGAATTCCTGTATATCCAACACCAGCTCCAGCATCAGAAGTTGTAACTACTGATGGTAAATAGTTCATTAAAACAGGAATATCTTGTCCTAAATTACGTTTTTCAATTTGTTTTTTTGATAAATTAGAGTGTGTTACAGGAGCATCAGCTTGTACACGAACAGCATTTACTAAAACTTCATCTAATACATTTTTATCACCAGATAATTGAAAGGTAATAGTTTTGTTTTCTGATATTTCAATATTTTGAACTACACTATTAAGTCCTACATAAGAAACGCTAACAGTATAAGTTCCTTTTGCTAATTGTAATTTAAAGTTACCTTCAAAATCAGAAGCAGCACCTTTTTTTAATTGTTTAATTGTAATAGTAGCACCTACTAAAGGTTCTTGATTATTATTAACTACATTACCAGATAAAATAAAATTTTGTGCATTTGCATTTACGGTTGCAAATAATACCATTAAAAAAGCTACTATCTTCACTTGTTTAATAAAATAAATTGTTTTCATTTGTAAAATAAAAGCGAATAAAAGGAGGTAATTATTCTTTGTTTTTTGAATAAATTTTTAGAATTATAAAGTGTTTTAACAAAGAAAAAATCTTTATTAATAATTACTTTGTAACAATATTATTTCCCTAAACAGCATTATCTGTTCTAGGTTCATTGGGTGTGATCTCAGCCGATATTTGGCACCCCTTTACGAGAACGGCGCAAATGTATGATACATTTTTAGAATAGCGATTAAGGAGTTAAGAATTTTATAATATTTAATTATAAATCAGTAACATTAAGAAGTTATATGTAGTCTATTTATCTAGATAAGATTAATCTAAATCAGGTTTTTTTCGAAGTGATTTTTTTAATGCTTGACGCTTTTTGTTTACCGATTTTTTAAGTACAGAATTTCTACTTGGTTTGGTTATGCGTCTAATTTTTGGTCTTTTTAAACCTTCTTTAATAATAAATAAAAAACGTTTAATAGCTAATTCTTTATTTCGATGTTGCGACCGAGTTTCATCAGAAAAAAGAATTAAAACCTGTTCTTTGGTTAATCGAGAAGCTAATTTTTTTAAGAGTATTTTTTTTTGATTTTCTGATAATTCATTAGACTTAGTTAGATCAAAAGTCAGTTCAATTTTAGATGATACTTTATTTACATGTTGTCCGCCAGCACCAGAACTTCTAATTGCTTTAAAATTTAATTCTTTAATTAGTTCGGGTATATTCATCATTTAAAATAGTAGAAAAAGAATATAAATCTTTTTTATTAGCAAGTAATTTATCAATTATTTCAACAGCTTTTTTAAGACGAGTTTCTTTATCTCCTTTTAATAAAACATACGGACGCTTGTATTTTATTAATGCACTTTCAAAAGCTTTAAACATTTCTAAACGTTCGCCAGGTTTATCGCGCAAATCATCGGCTTCCCAAGGAGTATCAATATACGTTAAAAAATAAATATCGTAAGAATTTTTAATAGCAGCTTTATCTAAATTACTATCAACAAAACCACCGTAATATTCTTCAGAATATACCTTTGTTTCAAGTAAATCAGTATCGCAAATTAATACTTTGTCTGCTTTTTTTGCTAAATCGTTTTCTAATTTAATTTGACCTTCGGCAATAGGAATAATATCTTTTTGTTCGCAAATTTTACGTTCGTTATTCCATTTATTTTGTAAATATTCACGTGCAAATTCTGGAGTCCAAACAGTATTGTAATGGCGTGCTAATTGTTTAGATAAAGTAGTTTTCCCCGTGCTTTCAGGACCAAATAAAACAACCTTTACAAGATTGCTTTTTTGTTGTTTAAGATTTTTTTCCATGCTAAATAACCGCTAACGGCAATAAAGGTAAATATTAAATATTGAAAAGAGGTAAACGTAAATCCTTTATAAAGGTAAAGCGGTACAGAAATAATATCGCCAATAATCCAATAAATCCAATTTTCAATTTTTCGCTTTGCCATTAGCCACATCCCAACAAAGAAAATTGCTGTTGTAAAGGTATCTACATAGGCTGTCCAATGTGTCCATTTATCAAAATAAGAATATACAGCATACACAAAAATCAATGTTCCTATAAATATAAAAACACTGATTTTCTTTTCTTTTGATGTTGTTCTCGAAATAGGAGTAACATTTGTATCGTCAACATTTCTAGTCCAAATATACCAACCGTAAACACTCATTATAAAGTAATATGCGTTAATCATCATATCGCCTAATAATTGCCATTTTAAAAGTAAATACACAAAAATAACGGTGCTAATCATACCTGTTGGAAACACCCAAATTTTATTCTTTTTGGAGTACCAAACAGATAAAAACCCGAAAATAACGGCAATAATTTCTAACCAAATATCTAAAGTATCGTAGGTACCGTATTGGCTAAAAAGATAATTAAAAACTTGGTTCATACTTACTACGGTCAGATTTTACAATTTTCAATAAAATTATTCCGTTGTCTATTAATTCAAAAGAATTTTTAATTTCAGATGTTAATAATTGCATTACAGCATCATAATCTCCATAAACTTGCGTACTTAATGGATTTTCAAGAATTGTTAATCCTGATGTTCTTAATTTTTTTATAAAGTCGATAATTGGCGCTTCAAATTCATTTTGAAGTGGTGTTAAAGTAAGTTCTACTGATATTTTCATAAAATAAGTTTCAAAAAATAAAAATGAACTGCAAAGTTACAATCTTTGTAGTTCATTTTATGATAAGAAATTTTTTTAAGGATTTACTTTTTTATTGTGCATATACACACGTAAATCCTTCGGTTTCTAAAAAGTGTATTTTATATTCATCAGTAACACCTTCGTATAAAATTTTACCAGTAGTTTCATTTGTTTCAGAAGAGAAGTCATCAATATAAATATTGTTTAAAAACAGTAATTTTTTCTTACCATAAATTTTATATAAACTTTCTTTAGCTCCCCAAACAATGGTTAATTTACTAATTAAAGCATCATGATTTGCTATTGATTTATATTGTTCAATAGGCGTAAATTTATGAGCGATTTTTAAAATTTTATCACGTTGTTTTTCAATATCAATACCAACAGGTTTATCATCAGAAATAATAATACCAGAAAAAGTAAACGAATGTGTTATCGAAATAAACTTACCGTCTTTTAAATGTGGTTTTCCAAATTCATCATAAATTAAATCATTATCAGTATAACCAACCTGCTTTAGTAATTGTCGAACACTCAAAAAACCTCTACGATGTAAGTCAGATTTCATACTGCTAACACGCTCATTACTTTGTTTAGAGAGTTGAATGTTGTTAAGTAATTCTTCAAAAGATTCTTCAATCTTCCAAATCAATACTTTAGTAGTTTCGTTTACCGTTAATGTTTTATGAACAGGCATAAGTTAGAAAGTTATTTCGTAATTTTGCTATATAAAAATTTAGATACATAAATATACAAAAATATGAGCACAAAAACGGCTGCATACGTTCCTTTTAAAGTAAAAGATATTTCTTTAGCTGATTGGGGAAGAAAGGAAATTAGGTTGGCAGAAGCTGAAATGCCAGGATTAATGAGTTTACGTGAAGAGTACAAAAATGAACAACCATTAAAAGGTGCAAGAATTGCAGGGTGTTTACACATGACAATTCAAACTGCGGTTTTAATTGAAACTTTACAAGCTTTAGGTGCTGAGGTAACTTGGAGTTCTTGTAATATTTTTTCTACACAAGACCAAGCTGCAGCTGCAATTGCTGCTGCTGGAACACCTGTGTATGCTTGGAAAGATATGACAGAAGAAGAATTTGACTGGTGTATTGAGCAAACATTATTTTTTGGAGAAGACAAAAAACCATTAAACTTAATTTTAGATGATGGTGGAGATTTAACAAACATGGTTTTAGATCGTTACCCAGAATTAGCTGAAGGAATTAACGGATTATCTGAAGAAACTACTACAGGAGTTCACCGTTTATACGACAGAGTAAAAGCAGGAACTTTACCAATGCCAGCAATTAACGTAAACGATTCTGTAACAAAATCGAAGTTTGATAACAAATACGGATGTAAAGAATCTGCAGTTGATGCAATTCGTCGTGCAACTGATATTATGTTAGCAGGTAAACGTGTAACTGTTTGTGGTTATGGTGATGTAGGTAAAGGTACAGCCGCTTCTTTTAAAGGTGCTGGTTCTATTGTTACTGTTACTGAAATCGACCCTATTTGTGCGTTACAAGCAGCAATGGACGGTTTTGAAGTTAAACGTTTAGAAACTGTTGTTGGTAATTCTGATATCATTATTACAACTACAGGAAATAAAGATATTATTCAAGGTCGTCATTTCGAGGCTATGAAAGATAAAGTTATTGTATGTAACATTGGTCACTTCGATAACGAAATTGACATGGCTTGGTTAAATGCAAACCACGGAAATACAAAAGATACTATTAAACCTCAGGTTGATAAATACAACATTGCAGGAAACGATATTATTGTTTTAGCAGAAGGGCGTTTAGTAAACTTAGGGTGTGCAACAGGTCACCCAAGTTTTGTAATGAGTAATTCATTTACAAACCAAACTTTAGCACAAATCGAACTTTGGACAAATAGAGATGCTTACCAAAATGAAGTATATATGTTACCAAAGCATTTAGATGAAAAAGTAGCAAACTTACACTTAGCTAAAATAGGCGTAGAGCTTACTGAATTACGTGAAGATCAAGCGTCATATATTGGTGTAACTGTTCAAGGGCCATTTAAGCCAGAGCATTACAGATACTAATAAACTGAATATCTAAATTTGATTTAGAATTTTAGAATATTATAAAAACCCTTACATTAATTTGTGAGGGTTTTTTTATTTGGGCGTTTTAACAGGCTATCCACTATATCTTTTTTTCCGTTCCTCCAAAAAAGGATGTCGTTACTATCCTTAACGCAAAAAATCCTGCAACTTAGTTACAGGATTTTTCTATATAAAATCTTCAGTTTTTAATTAAATTTTTAATGATTCAAATAATTGAATTAATTTAGGGCTAGAAGGTCTAGGAGCATTTGCATCAACAATATTACCTTGAGGATCAATTAAAATAAAACGAGGAATGCTATTTACTTTATAAGCACTTGAAAAAGTTTTATCTCTTTTAGCATATAATTGAATTCCTGATAAATTCTTATCTGCAACCATTTGTTTCCATTTTTCATAATCTCTCTCATTATCAACAGAAATACTTACAAAGGCAATGTTTTTATTATGATATTTTTTTTCAACTTTTTGTAAAAAAGGAATTTCTTGTTTACAAGGGTTACACCATGTAGCCCACATATCAATATAAACATACTTTCCTTTTAAATCATCTAAAGAAGTATTTCCTCCTTTATAATTTTCATAGTTAACAAATTTAGGAGATTCTGTTCCTTTAGCTAATTTCGTTACTAAATATGATTTTTCAGCATGTGTTTTATTTAAATAATTGGTTAAGCCTGTAATATTTTGTTTTTGAAAGGCAACAAAACTAGAGTCTAGTTTTATAGTTTCTATCCTTTGATTAAAATCATTCACAAAGCTAGCTACTTTTGTGTCAAATTTTTCTTTAGGTAAAGTAAATAGTGATTTATCTTTAAATAAGTTTTGTTGTAATAAAGATGATTTTGCTAAAAAACTACTTTCTTTAGATCCTTCACCAGTAAAAGTAATAGTTTTTTCAAAGTCTTTCGCATCAATATTCATAGTAACATCAGCACCATTTTTTAAATACAAAGTAGTTGATTTTTTTCCGTCAAATAAACGATAAAAACCACCTTCTTTAACATTTAATGTATCTTTAAAGGCACCATTTTCATCAAGTTTAATTGTTTTATTAAATTGTAGTTGAGGATTAGAAATTGTAATTGAGTTTGAGTTTTTATTGGTTATTTTACCAGAAAAAGTAACAAAATCATTTTGCTTTTTTTTACAAGAAATCATACTAATGGCAAATACCATTAAATAAATTATTTTTTTCATTGGTTGCTAAGTTTAATTAATTTTTCAGCTTACTAAATTACTAATTTTTCTAGAATAGAAATGGTTTTTTCTTTTTTATCCTAGCCATCCATCTCTATCTAAACTTCTATATTGAATAGCTTCTGTTAAATGATCTGAATTAATGTTTTTCGAAGAATCTAAATCAGCGATGGTACGTGATACTTTTAAAATTCGATCATAAGCTCTAGCAGATAAGTTTAGTTTTTCCATGGCTATTTTTAATAAAGCATTACTTTGATCTGAAAGTTTACAAAACTCACGTATCTGCTTTACATTCATCTGTGCATTATAATGAACCTTATCTGAGTCGTTAAAACGTTCTGTTTGAATTTGACGTGCTTCCGTTACACGTTTTCTAATTTTTACACTTGACTCTCCTTTTCTTTCTTCCGATAGTTTATCGAAAGGAACAGGGGTAACCTCTATATGTATGTCAATTCTGTCGAGTAAAGGACCTGAAATTTTACTTAAATAGCGTTGCATTTCGGCAGGTGAAGATGTTATGGGAGAATCAGGATCATTAAAAAACCCAGACGGACTGGGGTTCATACTCGCAACTAGCATAAAGCTACTTGGGTAATTTACAGTAAATTTAGCTCTAGATATTGTTACTTCTCTGTCTTCTAAAGGCTGCCTCATAACTTCTAAGACTCCTCGTTTAAATTCTGGTAATTCATCTAAAAAAAGTATGCCATTATGAGCAAGTGAAATTTCGCCAGGTTGTGGTAAATTATTTCCACCACCAATTAAGGCTATGTCTGAGCAACTGTGATGAGGTGACCTAAAAGGACGATTATACTGTAGTCCTGTGTTTTTTATTTTACCAATAACAGAGTGTATTTTGGTAGTTTCTAAGGCTTCTTGTAATGACATTGGAGGTAGTATAGAGGGTAGTCTTTTAGCTAACATTGTTTTACCTGCTCCAGGTGGACCAATTAAAATAATGTTATGACCTCCTGCTGCAGCTATTTCCATACATCTTTTTATACTTTCTTGTCCTTTTACATCAGAAAAATCAAACTCAGGAAAATCTACATGTTTATAAAACTCGGCTCTGGTATCAACAACAGTAGGTTCAATTATATTTTTGTTTTCTAAGTGATTAATTACCTCAGCAATAGTATCAACCCCTAATATATTTATATCATTAACTATTGCAGCTTCTTTTGCATTTGTATTGGGTAAAATAAAATTTTTATAGCCTTCCTCACGTGCTTTAATCGCTATAAGAAGTGCGCCTTTAATGGGTTGTACACTTCCATCTAAAGAAAGCTCTCCCATAATAATATAGTCATCAATATTTTTAACTTTTATTTGATTTGAGGCGGCAAGAATTCCAACAGCTAAAGTTAAATCGTAAGCGGCACCTTCTTTACGGATATCAGCGGGAGCCATATTAATAATTATTTTCTTTCCAGGAAGTTTAAATCCATTATTATTTAGTGCTGCAGAAATTCGGTATGAACTTTCTCGAACAGCATTGTCAGGTAAACCAACTAAGTGGTATCCGATACCTTTATCTACATTTACTTCTACGGTTATTGTGGTGGCTTCAATGCCAAAAACAGCAGAACCATATGTTTTTATTAGCATAACTTTCTCTTTACGTTAAAGATAGCTAAAATAAGTAAAACTTAAAACATTGTTTATTTATTAAATATTTTAGTTTTTTTATAATTTTTAAAAAGTATTTGATAAACTTTTCTAAAACTTAAAAAAAATATAAAAACTAATAAAATAGCAATAATGGGCAAGAATATAGAAAAACCAGACATAATTACGGCTGTTCCTGTTTCAACACTCGAAACTATAGGGTTTGCTATACCTCCGGTTGTTACAGTAGATGCTAATCTTACTGAAGCTGTAGTGCCTTTTATAGCTGTAGCAGTTCCTCCACCAGCTATAACAGCTAAAGCCCACGTAATAACGGGTGATAAATCAGCTACAGTTGATGCCATAACAGCAGTTCCTGCAATAGCAGCTAAAGGAATAGCAATAGTGTCTAATAAATTATCAAACCAAGGAATGTAGTAGGCGAAAATTTCTAAAAAGGTAGCTATTCCTAAAGTAATTATAGCGGATGAACTTATAATCCAACTAAAATTATTGTTTATAGGAATAATATTAAAGTATCCTGCTAAACTTAACGCTAAAAGAGGCAAAAAAACTCTAAATCCAACAGAGGCAGCTAATCCAATCCCTAAGAAAACACTAATAATTAATTCAGGATTCATAATTTTTTTAAGCTAATAAAAAAATAGCCTCTTTTAAAAGAGGCTATTTTTTGTTTTTAAAGTTATTTACTTTTATTAAAATTATCTAAACCTGTTTTTAACCAATTGTAATAGGTTGTATGATCAGAGTATTGCTGAGGTGGATTTAGAAGTTCTAAATTAGGGCTCATTAATACATAAAATGGTTGAGAAGCTGTTTTAAAGTTTGCTACCTGTAAAGTAACCCACTTATCACCATAGGTTCTAATTCTTTTAACTTTACCATTAGGCTTTATGAAATCAAATTGTTCTTCTTCTGGTAATTTTCTTTGATGATCATCAACATATAATGAAATTAATACATAGTCATTATTAATTAATGAATAAATTTCAGGTTTAATCCAAATATTTTCTTCCATTTTACGACAGTTAACACAGGCCCATCCTGTAAAGTCTAATAAAATTGGTTTGTTAACAGATTTTGCATAATTAACACCTTCTTCAAAATCTTTAAAACAATTTAATCCTAGTGGACATTTATTGTCTTTTTTATAAATACTATGAAATTGAGGTGGTGCAAATCCACTTAGTAAATCATTTTGATTCCACAGAGGCTTCTTCATAACTCCTGGGGCTAAATATATAGCCAAGACAAAAGTAGCAATACCTAATAGAACTCTAAAAAAAGATATTTTTCCGTATTTTTTTCCAATAAAACCAAATAAGTAAAAAGCTGTTAGTAATGAAATTACTGTCCATATACCTATAAAAACTTCTCTTTTTAATAAATCCCAATGACCTACTAAGTCTGCATTTGATAAGAATTTAAAAGCAAAAGCTAATTCTAAAAAACCTAAAACTACTTTAACTGTATTTAACCATCCTCCTGATTTAGGTAAAGAGTTTAACCATCCAGGGAACATTGCAAATAGTGCAAATGGAAATGCTAAAGCAGTACCAAAACCTATCATACCTGTTGATAATTGTAAGGCGCCTCCATTGGTTCCTAATGAACCTGCTAATAATGATCCTAAAATTGGTCCTGTACAAGAAAATGATACTATTGCTAGCGTTAAAGCCATAAAAAATGTACCTATAATACCTCCAATATTAGAAGCGCTGTCTGCTTTATTGCTCCAAGAGCTAGGTAGAGTAAGTTCATAAAAACCAAAGAAAGAACCCGCAAATAGAATTAGTATTATAAAGAAAAATACATTTAACCATATATTCGTAGAAATACTATTTAAGATTTCGGGATCTAAAGTATCTAAGTAATGAAAAGGTAAACTTAATAAACCGTATATTAATATGATAAAAAAACCATATAATAAAGCGCTTCCAATACCTTTTCTTTTTTTCTCAGTGCGCTTTGTAAAAAATGATACTGTTAATGGTACCATTGGGAAAACACAAGGTGTTAAAAAGGCTAATAAGCCTCCTACAAAACCTAATAAGAAAATATTTAATAAGCTATCACCTCCCTCTTCAGATGATTTTTGTGCTGTACTTTTTAATAAAGAAGTGTTTTTTAAATTTAAGTTTAATGATTGTGATAACGACTGACTTTTATCATCAACCTCAGTAACTGTTTGTAATACTTCATCACCAGTTAATGAAAATGTAAAATCTTCATCAAAGGGTAAACAATATTCTTTACAAACTTGTGCATCTAAATTTAATGTAACTTGAGTTAAACTAGTATCAGAAACGGTAATTCTTTGTATTAATTTAGCTTCTTCAGTAAAAAAAATCTCGTCTTTTCCCCAAATTTCGCTAAACTCAGATTCAGTTTCACTTTCTTTAGCTTTACCTTTAACTGTATATCCTGTTTGTCCTTCAGCAGGAGAAATAGTCATTGGTAAAGAAGCGTCTTCTGGATTGTATTGAGAATATAAATGCCAGTCTTCTGCTATTTCAATATTAAAAATTAAGTCGTATTCAGTGTCTGAAATTTTTTCAACGTTAGGGGATACGACAATAGGGTTATCATCAGATTGAGAGTAAACTGTTAAACCTATGAATAATAAAAATAGAGTAAGTAATTTTTTCATTCGAGTTAGTTTATGAGGGGTTGTTTTAATTAGTTATTCTTAATGTTGTTTTAGTTTTATTAGAAGGTAAAAAACGTCTATCCTGTCTTCTTCCAATAATCCAAATAATTTTATCATCAGCAGAACAAAGTAACCAGGTATTATCTTTATCAAAAATAGATAGCTTTTCGTCTTTGTAATATTTGCTTATTTTTTTTTTACCTACCATTCCTGTTGGATAGAAGTAATCACCTGTTTTCCATTTTCTAATGATAAGTGGGTAATTTAATAAATTTTTATCAACAAAAATAGAGTTTGTATTAATAATTGGTTTTTCATTAATTTTTTCTATTACTAAATTAATAGGCTTTTTTATTGTTTTGGCTTCTTTTTTAACTTTAAACACTTCATTGTCAGTGTTTTCTTTTTTATTTGTTTGTAAAAGTAATAAAAAATCTCTGTCTTTTAATAAAGTATGCGAATTTGTTGATATTTTCTTGCCAGTTTGTGCATAAATTAAATGGTGTACATCATCCCATTCTGTAAAATTATATTCTTTTAAAAGCTGATATAAATAAGCTTTTGGGTTTGATAATTTTACTAGCTTTAAAATATTTATTTTTAGTAAATTATTTTCTTTAATGGTAATTTTATTTGATATTTCTAGTGTTTTATCTGTTACAATTTGTTGAGATTGTTTAAGAAAGTTAGTTGTTTTAATATGTGAGTTTAACACATTAGGGTTTATTTCTTTAAGAATAGGTATAATTTGATGCCTTATTTTATTTCGGAGGTATTTAATCTCGGCATTACTTGCATCTTCTCGCCATTTAAGAGTGTTACGTAACGCATATTTTTCAATTTCTTCTCTTGAAAAAATTAGTAAAGGGCGTATAATATTACCATTTACAGTAGGTATTCCTATTAAGCCATCTAAGCCAGCACCTCTTGTTAGGTTTATTAAAAAGGTTTCTAAATTATCATCAGCATGATGTGCTGTTAAAATATAATCAAAAGAGTGTTCATTTATTAATTCTTGAAACCAAGTGTAGCGTAATTTTCTAGCGGCTAATTGAGTTGATAGTTTATTATTTTTGGCATATTTACTTGTGTCAAATTTAGTTGAAAAAAAATATATTTCTAGTTTATCTGCTAGTTTTCTAATAAAAGCTTCATCTAGGTCACTGGCTTCACCTCTGAGCTTAAAATTACAATGTGCTAATGATATATTGTAATTTAATTGTTGTAATAAATGCGTTAAAACCACACTGTCTAGTCCTCCAGAAATAGCGATTAAAAGTTTTTTTTCTTTTAAAAAAGATAAATTTGTATTTATATGTTTGGCTAATTGTTGAAGCATTTTAATGTTAAGCTTTTTATAATTTATTATTTAACCAGTTTACTATATCTTCTAGTACTTTTTCTTTGCATATATCATTATGTAATTCATGATAAGCTTCTTTATAAAGTTGTAAGGTTGCTTTATTTGTTGAATCTGCAAATTTTTCGGTTCCTTTATAATCAATAATTTTATCAGCTATACCATGTAATAATAATATTGGTATTTTTAATAAAGAGGCATTTTTAATAGCCCATTTTCCAGAGTCTATAAAAGATAATGAAAAATTTGCGCTAATTTTATTGTGTACTAATGGATCATTAATATAGTTTTTAACAATTTTTTTATCTCTTGAAAGGTCATTAGGATTTAATTGATTGCCTAAAGTTATTGAAGGTGTAATTTTTTGTGCAACTCTACCTAATATTAGTTTCCATGCGGGAGGGTTAAAAGCTAATTTAAGCATTGGGCTACTAGCAATAATACCAATTAAATGATGCTTTTTACGTAATGAATAGTTAATAACAGCGTTGCCACCCATTGAATGGCCGTATAAAAATATAGGAGCATTATTAAAAACAGCAGTAGTTTTGTCTAGTAATTTTGTTATACTTTTTAAAACAATATTAAAACCAGGGTTGTGACCTCTTTTTCCTGATGTTTTACCGTGTCCAAAATGATCAAAAGCAATAACACCAAAATTATTACTGGTTAATTTTTTAGCAACATGATTATATCGACCAGAATGCTCTCCCATTCCATGTATAATAACTACAACAGCTTTTACTGTTTTGGGTTGCCAAAATTGTCCGAAAAAAGTGGTTTTATGATAGTTGAAGTTAAACTCTTTATGTATCATTTTTTATTGCTTTTGTAACCATTGTCTAATTTCTTTTCGTAAAGAAACTTCAGGTTTTGGTAAAGGAATTGTTTTACCAAATTGCTTACTTCTTTTAAATTTAGAAAAAGTAGTTTTATGTTGTTTCCATGCTTTAGGGTATAATTCTAAAAACTTATTAAAAAAACTTTGTTCATTTACTTTTCCTTCTATTTTAGCAAGTACTTGTGTAAATTTTTCTTCTTGTTCTATAATCATTAATTCTATTTCTTTTGTAAAATCTGTTTTCGCATCTCTTTAACACTGACGGTGCTTCCGTCATGACTCCATCCCGGAGGTCCAAAAATATACATAAACTTATGATACCAATTATTAGATTTTTTGGTATCGTTAAAAATGTCTTTATATTCATGAGTTAAAATAACCCATGGGTTATAAGAGTCAGGAGGGCTAGTTACTCCGTATTCAATATCAATTTTTTCATCTAAAGGTTTCCATGTGCCAAAAACTCTATCAAAAATATTTAAAAAACCACCATGATTTTTATCCATATACTCAATGTTTTTTGCATGATGTACTTGATGCATTGTGTGGGTGTTAAAAAGTACATCTATAAATTTAAGTTTTGGAATATAAACGGAGTGTAGTTGAAATTGCCATAAAGCTTCAATACCTAAACATACCACAACCATTTCTGGTGGAAAACCAATTGCAGGAAGCCATATGTAAAAAAAAGGTTTGTATAAAATAGTAAACCAGCCATTTCGTACGGCTGTTCCTAGATTAAAATTATCAGAGGAGTGGTGTACAATGTGTGCAGCCCATAAAAAACGTATCATATGGTTTTGTCTATGAAACCAATAATAGCTAAAATCATCTAATAATTGGCAAACTATCCAAACATACCAAGCGTACCCAAAAGATTTCCATCCCATAATATTTAGTCGAATGCCATTGACTAAAGGATTAAAAAGCTCATATATATAATTAAATATAATAATGGCCGAAATTGTTTTTATTAGCGCAGCAATAATAGCAGATCCAATACCCATTGTTAAGCTAGATGCTAAGTCTTTCCAATTGTAAAGCTCTTTTTTATCATGTGTTTTACTATAGGTTAGTTCTAGTAATATAAGTCCTAAAAAGCAAGGAACTCCGTATACTAATGGGTTTGTGAAATTCATTTTCTTTTATCAATTTATTTAAAGTGTCAATATAGTCATCTACTTTGAGTTAAGTAAAACATATTTCATTGCTTTTGCTTTTAGTAAGCATTCTTTATATTCTTTTTCAGGAGTTGATTTTGAGGTAATTGCACCTCCTACAGAAAAAGAAACATAATTTTTGGTAGCATTATATAAAATACTTCTAATAATTACATTGAAATCAAAATTTCCATCAGGAGTAAAGTACCCAACAGTTCCAGAGTATAATCCACGTTTTGTTTCTTCTAATTCTTCTATAATTTCCATTGCTGAAATTTTTGGAGCTCCAGTCATACTTCCCATAGGAAAAGTATCTTTAATAATATCAACAGGATGGGTTGAAGGTGGTATTTCTGATACTATGGTTGATATCATTTGGTGTACTTGTTTAAAAGAATAAACCTTACATAATTCCTCTACTTTAACACTTCCTTTTACTGCAGTTTTTGATAAGTCATTACGTACTAAATCAACAATCATAATATTTTCTGACCGTTCTTTTTCATCCCTTGTTAAATCAAAAGCTATTTTAGTATCCTTAATAGGGTCAATGAAGCGCTTTGCAGTTCCTTTTATAGGCTGAGAAATAATTTTAAGCCCTTCTTTTTTAATATACCTTTCAGGTGTTGCAGATAATAAATACAAGTTTTCGTGTTTAAAGAAAGTGGCAAATGGAGGTGCTGATATTTTGTTTAAATGTGTGTATATTTTATATGGATTGATATTAGTGTTTTCAGCATAAAATTCTTGACAGAAATTAGCTTCATAAATATCACCTCTATTAATATGATTTAAAACTTTTGTTATTTTTTTATAATATTGATCTTTATGTATTCTAAGCTTTATTTTAATTTTATTTTCTTCGGATGATTGTTTTGTTGTGCTTTTATTTATGTTAAAAAGTTGATTAGTAGCTGTAGTACTAATGTTTTTAAAATCTTTTTCAAGTTCATCATCTATCATTTGTAGGTAATGAAACTCAACGGTATTTCCTTTGATGAAAATTAATTTTTGGGGCTGAAAAAAGTATAAATCAGGAAAAATAAGCCCATCAAAATTATTTGAACTAAGTTTTTCAACATCATTTTTTACATCATAAGAAATATATCCAAAAAGGTAATCATTCGTGTATGATTGATATTCTTTTAATTTATCAAAGGCATTTTTATAATCTGTTTTTATCGCAGTAAATTCATCTGCAGCTAAGCAACAGTCAAATGATGCGTATTTTTGTTCATAATTATTAGAGTCTAACCAAATGGCCGTTTCAAATTGTTGAGACCAAGAAAAAAGTTTTTCTTTAAAAGTTTTTTGGTTATTTATTTCAAAATTACGTTGAGTTCTTTTAGCCATCTTACAAAAATAAGAAACCCTATAGAAATAAAGCTATTGGGTTGTGGTTTATAAAAGTAGTTTTTTACATCTATATAATAAATTAAAAAAGCCATTCAGGTTAATCTGAATGGCTTTTTTAATTTGAAATTTTAATTATATTTTAAAGTTTCCACTAGCTTTATGCTCACTATTTTCATAGCGTTCAATACATTTATCTAATATTTCATAAGCTTCGTTTGCATTACCCCAATTACCTATGTCAACTTTTTTCTTCTCTAAATCTTTATATACTTTAAAGAAATGTGTAATTTCTTTTTGTAAATGTGGATTTAAGTCAGATAAATCATTATATTGATTCCAAATAGGATCAGAAACAGGTACACAAAGTATTTTTTCATCTGGCCCTTTTTCATCTGCCATATGGAAAACACCAATTGGTTTTACTTCCATAACACACATAGGAAATGTAGGTTCAGCTCCTAAAATTAATACATCTAATGGGTCACCATCTAAAGCTAAAGTTTCAGGAATAAAACCATAATCTCCAGGATACATCATTGATGAGAATAACATTCTGTCAAAACGTATTTTTCCTAAATCAAAATCGTATTCGTATTTATTTCTACTTCCTTTAGGTATTTCAATTAAGACATCTACTGTCTTTTTTTCTTTTGAAGTCATATATATATCTTTTCTTCGTTTCTAAAACCGGATTGCAAAAGTAATAATTTATTGTTGTTTTTTAATAAAAAAATACGTTATATTACTATTAGGTCATAGCTATAAGCTTGGTTTAATGGCTATGCGTATTGCAAATTTTGGAGTGGGTGTAATAAAAGAACCTGCAGGAGGAGTATAATTACTTCTCCAAATGGCATCTATACGTAAAAAACGCAAGTTTCCGTATCCAATATTTTCAATTCCAATACCATATTCATAATAAGGTTTGTTTGGCGCATTGTAGTTTATGTTAGATTTACTTATAGCAATGTTTTTATAAGATATTGTACCGTAAGCACCTCTGAAAGTTATTAAGCTACGTAGTTTTAATTTTTTTAGTAAAGGTATTCTGTTTAGAAAAAAACCATTAAAATGATGTTCAAAATGAGTTGCTAAATAAGTATCTGTAACAAAATCATAATAATTTAATAAGGAGAAAGTGTTTTTTGTTAGTGATAGTGTTTGGTTTGCAGGTATTATGTTTAATAAACCTATAGGTAGTGCTCCAAATATTTTTCCAGTTTCAAGAGTTGCATCTAAAACACCAAATTTACCTAGTAAGATTGGATGATTATATTTGAATTGTAATTTATCGTAGGTATGTGTTCCGTTAAAAAAGCCTTTATATCCTTTACGATAGTTTAGAATTAATGTTGGAAAAATATTATTACCAAATCGTCTTTCGACCCCAAGTCCATAAACAAACCTTCCAGGAGTAAATGATATATAAATATCCGAAGCTAAATCTGTAATTTGTGATTTTATATGACCAAACTCATCAGTATAGTTTATAGAAAAGTTTTTAGATGATGCAGATTTTATTTTTGAGTGAGATAAATTAACACCTATATGTAAGTTGTTTTCTATTTGGTAATCAAAATTGGTCATTACTTTTTCTACTTTAGATAAAAAAAAGTTATCTCCTCTTGAGAATAAAGCATCAGTACCAAAGCTAGTACCTAAAAGTTTTGTTGTATTTAATAAAGTACTACCTAATTGCTCTATATCTTTTTGATATGCTACACCAAAAGCTATTCTAGGTTTATATGATAAAAGATAACGACCTTCTAAGCCATATTTAATTTTTTTATCTTTAAAACCATAAGCTAAATAACCTGATACACGAAAACGATCATCTTTTGTTTTAAAACTTCTAAAACCTACTTTAGCTCTAATACCTTCTACTTGGTTATTAGCTAAAATAGTCCATAGAGGGCCAAATTGAATGCCTAATTTAGTATTTATATAGCCACTTGCAATAGTATTAACAAGCCCTGTAATATTTTTAACTTGTTTTTTTTCTTTAACTTCTTTTATTAGGTTGTATGTTAATTTATTTTTATCGTTTTCTTTCTCTTTTGTTTTCCAGTAATTCTCTTCTTTTTTATATTGGTTTGGTTTTATTTTTAGAACTTCTTGTGTGTAAAATTTATCCGATAAAGGTTTGTTAAATGTGTAAGTATCAAAATATATGTTTTTTTTAATAGTTAATCCTTTATTTTTTTCATTTTTATCAAGAAAAGTAAAGTCTCCTTCGTAAGCATTTTTGGTAGGTATATATATGCTGTCATTTCTTACTTCAAATTCTTTTTCAAATGATAAACGTCTTACAAAGTTTAAATTGATGCTTTTGTGGACTTTCATTTTTAATTTTTTGATAGAGAATACTTTGTCATTTACCCAAAAATTACCTTGAAAAGCTAAGTCGCCATCTCTAATTGGAAAAAAATAAATATTATATAATTTTTTATTATTTTCAATAATACTGTCATATAAAACATAGTCGTAAGTAGCAAACCCATCAGATGATAATGGACTAACAAAAGATTTGTTTAGTAGTGTAATATTATTTTTAAAAATATTAATGTTTTGAAAAGTGTTTGCCATTCGGTCAAAAACAAACCCGTCAGCACCTAGCCCTTCAGCTTTTTCAGCCTCAATATCCTCTCTAATTTCATTGTTTTTATTATTTCCATATACATTTGCAATTTTTTCATTTAAATAAATAGGAACATAATAATTAACACCATCGCTATCATATTTTATGTTATTTATGGTTTCTGCATATTGATTTTTAAAAATTCTTTTCAAGAAAGTAGTATCTAAATTGTTAAGACCAATTTCAACAGTAGTATGTTTTTTGTATTGATAGTAGTTTACTAAATCTAACCCATTTTTTCTTTTTCTTTTCCAAATTTCTTTTAGAATTTTATAAGCGGGATTTTCTTTTTTCTTTAATCTTTTTTTAGGCTTTGTAACAATTACTACTTCATCTAATTCGTTTGCACTTTCTTTAATAACAATATTTAAATATTTAGTTTTTTTATTAACTTTTATGGTTTGTGTTTGAAAACCGATAAAAGAAATTTCTAACACACCTTTATTATGTGTTGTTTTTAAAAAAAAATCACCATTATCATTCGTAGTAGTTCCTTTCATTGTGTTTTTTAAAAAAATAGAAACAAAAGGCATTGGGTTATTAAATTCATCAACAACATTACCTTTTAAAGTAAGCTGAGCGTGTAAGGTGTAAGTAAATAGTATTAATAATATTAATAGTTTCTTTTTCATTTTTTTATTACTGAAAAATCCTTTTGACGTAGGCCAAAAGGATTTTTTATTTTATTCTATTTTTATTTTATTACTTATTAATGTACAAAACATCTTTAACCGCTTTGATAACATCGTTAGCATTTGGTAACCATTCTTCTAGTAAAACAGGAGAATATGGTGCCGGAGTATCAGCTGTTGTAATTCTTTTTATAGGTGCGTCTAAATAATCAAATGCTTCATCTTGTATTCTAAAAGTAATTTCTGAAGAAATACTTCCAAAAGGCCATGCTTCTTCTAAAATTACTAATCTATTAGTTTTCTTTACAGATTCTAAAATAGTTTTATGATCCATCGGACGAACTGTACGTAAATCAATAACTTCAATAGAAATACCTTCTTTAGCTAATTCATCAGCAGCTTTATAAGCTTCTTTAATAATTTTACCAAACGATACTACAGTAACATCTGTTCCTGCTCTTTTAATATCAGCAACTCCAATAGGAATAATGTATTCTCCCTCTGGAACTTCCATTTTATCACCGTACATCTGTTCCGATTCCATAAAAATTACTGGATCATCATCACGTATAGCTGCTTTAAGTAAACCTTTAGCATCATAAGGGTTAGAAGGTACAATTACTTTTAATCCAGGAGTGTTTGCAAACCAGTTTTCAAAAGCTTGTGAATGTGTTGCTCCTAATTGACCAGCAGAACCTGTTGGGCCACGAAAAACAATAGGGCAATTAAATTGACCCCCCGACATTTGACGTATTTTAGCTGCGTTATTGATAATTTGATCAATACCAACTAAAGAGAAGTTAAAGGTCATGTATTCAACAATCGGACGATTTCCATTCATTGCAGATCCAACTGCAATACCACCAAAACCTAACTCTGCAATAGGAGTATCTATAACTCTTTTTGCACCAAATTCTTCTAACATTCCTTTAGAAGCTTTGTAAGCTCCGTTATATTCTGCTACTTCTTCTCCCATTAAGTAAATGCTTTCATCTCTTCGCATTTCTTCACTCATGGCTTCACAAATAGCCTCTCTAAATTGTATTGTTTTCATACGTTATATTAGTCGTTGTTTATCAAGATAGCAAAAATAATAAAAATACAAATAAGAAATAGGTTTTTTAACCTAAACAAATAAATACTTCTTTTTTCAGGGTTTATAATTGTTAATGTAAAGAAGGTTAAGTTTTTATTATGCATGCATAGTAAATTAAAAAAAAAACGTAACTTCGTTGCTCAAAATTAAGTTTCTTAAAAACAACGATATATGAAAATATTAGTTTGTATTAGCCATGTACCTGATACTACCTCGAAAATTAAGTTTATTGATAACGATACAAAGTTTGATACTAATGGAGTACAATATGTTATAAACCCTTATGATGAGTTTAGTTTAACTCGTGCTATGTGGTTTAAAGAAAAACAAGGAGCAAGTGTAACTGTAGTTAGTGTTGGAAGTGCTGCTACGGAACCAACTTTACGTAAGGCTTTAGCTATTGGTGCTGATGATGCAATTCGTGTAAACGTAGCGCCTATAGATGGTTTTATGGTAGCGAAAGAATTAGCTGCAGTTGTTAAAAATGGAGGTTATGATTTAGTGTTAGCAGGTAAAGAGTCGGCAGATTATAATGGGCAAATGGTGCCAGGAATGTTAGCTTCTTTAGTTGATTTTAACTTCGTAAACGCTTGTGTAGGCGTTGAAATTGAAGGGTCAAATGTGATTTTAGAGCGAGAAATTGATGGTGGAGAAGAAAAAGTATCTTCAGTATTACCAATGGTTATTGCGGGTCAAAAAGGAATGGTAGAAGAAAAAGATTTACGCATTCCTAATATGCGTGGAATTATGATGGCTCGTAAAAAACCTTTATCTGTAGTTGAGCCAATAGGTGCTGTCGCAGCTACTTCAACTAAAAACTTCGAAAAACCTATAGCTAAAGGAGCTGTTAAGTTAGTAGATAATGTTGATGCTTTAATTGACTTATTACACAACGAGGCAAAGGTAATTTAAGAGTGTTAAGGAACAATTTAAAAATTAAGATTTAAATCTACATTATTGCAAATCAAAATGTTTAAAAGTAATATGTTTATTTGTTTTGTAATGATATTAAAAATATAAGAATATGTCTGTATTAGTTTTTGCCGATTCATCGGAAGGGAAATTTAAAAAAACTGTTTTTGAGGTAGTTTCATACGGGAAAAAAGTAGCAGAACAATTAGGAAGCGATTTATTTGTTTTAACAATCAATGGAGGAGATGCTTCACTGTTATATACTTACGGAGCTGATAAAGTAGTTGAGGTTAAAAATGATCTAACATCTTTTAATGCAAAAGCATATGCTTCAATTATTAAACAAGTTGCAGAAGCAAAAAGTGCTAATACTATAATTATTGATTCTAGTATTGATGGTTTCACTGTAGCCCCATTAGTTGCTGTAGCATTAGAGGCAGGATATGCATCTAACGTAGTAGCTTTGCCTAGTAGTACAAGTCCGTTTGTGGTAAAAAGAATTGCTTTTTCTAATAAAGGATTTAATAATACTGAAATTTCTACGGATAAAAAAGTAGTTGGCGTTGCAAAAAATTCTTATGGAGCTTATGAAAATCCAGTAAGCGGTGCTGTAGAAAGTTTTGATGCTACTTTACCTGCGTTAGGGGTAAAATCAGAAAGTGTTAATAAGGTAAGTGGAAAGGTAAATATTGCTGATGCTGATATCGTAGTTTCTGCGGGTAGAGGGTTAAAAGGGCCTGAAAACTGGGGAATGATTGAAGATTTAGCTGATGTTTTAGGAGCTGCAACGGCATGTTCTAAACCAGTTTCTGATTTAGGATGGAGGCCTCATGGTGAGCATGTTGGACAAACAGGTAAGCCTGTAGCTTCAAATTTATATATTGCTATTGGTATTTCTGGAGCTATTCAGCACCTAGCAGGTATTAATGCATCAAAAGTAAAAGTTGTTATCAATACAGATTCTGAAGCGCCTTTTTTTAAAGTGGCAGATTATGGTATTGTTGGAGATGCTTTTGAAATAGTACCACAGTTAATTGAAAAATTAAAAGCTTTTAAACAAGCATAATTGCAATATATAAAACAGCAACATTTTCTTTTTATAGAAATTACTAATCAAATCATAATTTTTAGTAAATTGTGCCAACTTAAAAAGGCTGTCTAATTTGAAGCGTAGCGCCTAAAATTAGACAGCCTTTTTAATTATTTATTATAAATCATACATGAGTTTAATTAAACTAATTATTAAAGGTATTTCATATAGCCAAACTCAAAGTGGAGCTTATGCATTGGTGCTTAGTGAAATGGAAGGTAAAAGAACATTACCTATTATTATTGGTGCTTTTGAAGCACAATCTATAGCAATAGCTTTAGAGAAAGAAATTCGTCCTCCAAGGCCACTTACACATGATTTATTTAAAACATTTTCGGATAGATTTTCTATTAAAGTTAGCCAAGTAATTATTCATAAGTTAATTGATGGTGTTTTTTATTCTAGTTTAATTTGTGAACGTGAAGGAGTAGAGGAGGTTATTGATGCTAGAACATCAGATGCAATTGCGTTAGCTATTCGTTTTCAGGCTCCCATTTTTACCTATGAGAATATTTTAGATAAAGCAGGTGTTTATTTGAAAATGGATGAAGAGTTAATTATAGAAGAAGATTTAGAATCTGAAGAAATAGAATTCTCTTTAGAAGATGATGAGGAAATAGGAAATATTAAAGAATTTACCAAAATACCATTGTCAGAATTACATCATAAAATGAATGAAGCTGTTGCTAATGAAGACTATGAGTTAGCTGCAAAAATTAGAGATGAAATTAGTAAACGCTCTTAGAAAATAGTGAAATTCATTATTATATCAATAAATAAAATGTTTTAGCATTGAAATAATAAATTTCACGTTATATAAATTATTGATACCTATAATTGAAATATATTGTGAATGATTAGTTACCCGCATTATAAAATCTCGAAGTTAAAATTGAGGCTTTTATTTATTAAAATTACAAATAGAAAATGCAACAATACTTAGACTTAGTACAACACGTTTTAGAAAACGGAAATGAGAAAGGAGATAGAACAGGAACCGGAACAAAAAGTGTTTTTGGGTATCAAATGCGTTTTGATTTAGCTAAAGGATTTCCTATGGTAACCACAAAAAAGTTACACTTAAAGTCAATAATATATGAATTACTCTGGTTTATAAAAGGAGATACAAATACTAATTACTTACAAAAAAATGGGGTGCGTATTTGGAATGATTGGGCAGATGAAAAAGGAGATTTAGGACCCGTTTACGGGCATCAATGGCGTAATTGGAATAGTGATGAAATTGACCAATTAAAAGATGTTATTGAAACGTTAAAGAAAAACCCCAATAGTCGTAGAATGTTAGTTTCTGCTTGGAACCCTTCTGTAATGCCCGATACATCAAAATCATTTTCTGAAAATGTAGCCAACGGAAAAGCAGCATTACCGCCTTGTCATGCTTTTTTTCAGTTTTACGTTGCTAATGGAAAATTATCTTGTCAATTATATCAACGCAGTGCTGATATTTTTTTAGGAGTTCCTTTTAATATTGCCTCTTATGCATTATTTACCATGATGGTTGCTCAGGTTTGTGGTTATGAAGCAGGAGAATTTATACATACTTTTGGTGATGCACACATTTACAATAACCATCAAAAACAATTAGAATTACAGTTGTCTCGTAAAGTAAGGCCATTACCTAAGATGAAAATAAATTCAGCAATTAAAAATATTGAAGATTTTACCTTTGAAGATTTTGAATTAATTGGTTATAACCCACACCCGCATATAAAAGGTATTGTAGCTGTGTAATTTAACATTGTATGTAGCAGATTCTTTAGTAAATTTGTAAAAGGAACTAAAATAGATATACAATGACTACAAATACTGATGTTTTAAAAGATTCCCTTTATGAAAAAATTGCAGATATAAATGATGAAAAAGTTTTAGAAGCAATAATGACTTTAGTTGACAATATTAAAACAGACGTTTTGCATGATGCTGTTACTGAAAAAATAGATTTAACAAGTTATATTAAAGAGTGGGCAAAAAGTATGTAGCTATTTATTAAATACAGTTTATGATTACAATAATTGCAGCAATAGCAAATAATAATGCATTAGGAAAAGATAATGATTTAATTTGGCATCTTCCTGCTGATTTAAAGAGGTTTAAAAAAATTACATCAGGGCACTATATTTTAATGGGGCGTAATACATTTGAAAGTATTGGTAAACCATTACCCAATCGTACGTCAGTTATTATAACTAGAAATAAGGATTACTTTAAAGATGGTTGTTTAATAGCAAACTCAATAGAAAGTGCTATTGAATTATCAAAAGGTACTTCAGATATTTTTATTATTGGAGGGGCACAGATATACAAACAAGCAATTGAAAAAGGGTTAGTAGATAGGTTAGATATTACTATTGTACATTATAATTTTGAAGCAGATGTTTTTTTTCCTGCTATTGATATGAATGTTTGGAAGCAAGTATCAAGAGAGGATTTTAAAGCCGATGAAAAAAATAAATATGATTATAGTTTTGTTTCTTATGTAAAGAAATAATAATAAATTTTTTATAGAATTTACTTAATAAAAATATGTCAATACAACTCATCTCTATATCTAAAGTTTACGGAACTCAAAAAGCAGTAAATAATATTTCCTTTGAAGCAAAAAAAGGAGAGATAGTTGGCTTTTTAGGGCCCAACGGAGCTGGTAAATCTACCACAATGAAAATATTAACCGGCTTTATTAAACCTAGTGAAGGAGTTGTTTTGATAAGTGGAATAGATGTTGTTAAAAAACCTATTGAAGCACAAAAAAAAATAGGCTACCTGCCAGAGCACAATCCGTTGTACTTAGAAATGTATGTGCGAGAATATTTGCAATTTCAAGCTTCGGTTTATAAAGTTGCAAAAACTAAAATTGATGTAGTTATTAATAAAGTTGGATTAGCTACTGAGGCACATAAAAAAATAGCACAGCTTTCAAAAGGATATCGCCAACGAGTAGGGTTGGCAGCTGCTATTTTACACGATCCGGAAGTGCTAATTTTAGATGAACCAACCACAGGTTTAGACCCTAATCAGTTAGTCGAAATTCGTGAACTTATAAAAGAACTCGGAAAAGATAAAACAGTTTTAATTTCTACCCATATAATGCAAGAAGTAGAAGCTGTTTGTAGTCGCGTAATTATTATTAATAAAGGTCAACTAGTTATTGATAAGCCAATTTTAGAGCTTAAAACTAATAAAGAGCAGGTAATTAAGGTAACTTTTGATTATAAGCTTGAGGAGCAATTTATACAGCGGTTACCTAATATTATTCATTATAAGAATACTTTAGAAAATAACTGGATACTTACTTTTAAAACAACAACAGATATGCGCCCCGTAATTTTTGATTTTGCTCAAGAAAACGGATTAAAAATATTAGGCTTAAATACCGAAAATAAAAATTTAGAAAGTTTATTCAGAGAGCTTACAAACTAGTATATTTAGCTTTGAACCAAACTTTTTTCCACACTCTTTTTAAAATTAAAAAAACAATATTATCAGTATATGTATCAATATCAGATGCGTTAATATTGTTAATTTTTTTTTCCGAAACATCAATCACGTATAAAACATTCTTGTAGGTAGCAGAATCATTAATTATTAGATTTTTAATGCAATTTCTTAGTATTTCTTTTAAAATTAAAGGCGTAGTATTTTCTATAAATTTAAAATCAAAATTAGCTAAGCTGAAATCTTTATTAAGTTGTTGTATTAACTTAGTGTATAATTTATGAGTATTAGCACTTATTAATAAAGCTGTACTATTTTGGTGTTTAGGTAACATTTTAATTTAATTTATAATTAATATGCTGTTCGTCTAATAATTTTAAAAACTCATTAGATATTTTAACCTTTGTATTTCTGCTAGGTAAATTAAGTTCAATTTTTTCATTTGCATCCCAAATAGTAAAATGTATATTTTGGCTACCTCTATTGGTGGTAAATAAATGTTGTAAATCTTTTATTTTATTTTCTTTTATTTCTTCCAAAGGTAGTTTTATAGTAACTTTTTTACACATTTTATCCATAATATCATGAAGTAATAAAAAATCAGTAAAACTAATTCTAGGTTCACCTTTTATTCCTTCTTTATTAGTCCATCCTGGTTTTATCATAGTTTTTATAAATAAGAAAGAATTAGGAACTAAAAAATGTCTGAATTTTAAATACTCTTCTCCAAATATTCTAAACTCAAAATTTTCACTATAGTCTTCAATAAAAAAAGTAGCCCATCCTTTACCAGCTTTTGAAACTCTATGTTGCACATCGGTAACAATACCTCCAAATGATAACGCTAATCCTTCATGTTTAGGTAAATCATTATAAGCAGATAGTGTAGTGTTACAAAACTTTAATTCATTTTTAAAATCATCAAGTGGATGTGCAGAAATATAAATACCAACCACTTCTTTTTCTTTCCCTAATAATTCCATTGTACCCCAAGTATCACAAATAGGTATCATTGGCTCAGGCATTTCTTCTTCAGATGCACCACCAAATAATGAAACTTGAGAAGAGTTTTTATTTTCTTGATATTTATTACCAAAACGAAGTGCTTTTTCTATAAATTTTTGATTTTTTTCATCTTCCACAAAGTATTGAGCTCTATGTGTGTTTGTAAAAGAATCAAATCCGCCAGCTAAAATTAAGCCTTCAAATGCTTTTTTGTTTGCAACACGTAAGTCAACACGTTTAGCAAGGTCAAAAACAGAAGAGAAATGACCATTTTTTTCACGTTCACTAATAATTGCTCTTACGGCAGAAGCACCAACACCTTTAATAGCCGCCATTCCAAAACGAATAGCTCCTTCTTTATTTACAGAAAATTTTGAGAATGACTCATTAACATCAGGTCCTAAAACCGTAATTCCTGCACGCTTACACTCTTCCATAAAAAAGGATACCGATTTAATATCGTTCATGTTATTAGAAAGTACCGCAGCCATATATTCAGCAGGGTAGTGTGCTTTTAAATAAGCTGTTTGGTAAGCAATCCATGCGTAACAAGTAGAGTGCGATTTGTTAAAGGCGTATGATGCAAAAGCTTCCCAGTCTGTCCAAATTTTCTCTAATTTTTTAGCATCATGACCATTAGCACTTGCCTGAGCTACAAATTTAGGTTTCATTTTATCTAGTACCGCAATTTGTTTTTTACCCATTGCCTTACGTAAAACATCGGCTTCACCTTTGGTAAAATCAGCTAGTTTTTGCGATAATAACATTACCTGCTCTTGATATACGGTAATTCCGTAGGTTTCAGATAAGTACTCTTCCATGGCAGGTAAATCGTATTCAATTTCTTCATCACCGTGTTTTCTTCGGATAAAAGAAGGAATATATTCCATAGGTCCTGGGCGATACAAAGCATTCATGGCAATTAAATCTTCAAAAACAGTAGGCTTTAAAGAGCGCATATGTTTTTGCATTCCTGGAGATTCATATTGAAAAATACCAACGGTTTCTCCTCTTTGGAAAAGCTCGTAGGTTTTTACATCATCTAAAGGAAAAGTTTCAGGATCTAAAAGTACATCGTGACGTGCTTTTACAATTTTAACGGTATCCTTAATTAAGGTTAGCGTTTTTAATCCTAAGAAGTCCATTTTTAATAATCCAGCATCTTCTACAACCGAGTTATCAAACTGAGTTACGTACATGTCAGAATCTTTTGCCAAGGCAACAGGTACGAACTTTGTAATATCATCAGGCGTAATAATAACACCACAGGCGTGAATTCCGGTATTTCGAACAGAACCTTCTAAAATTCGGGCTTTATTAATGGTTTCAGCCATTAAATCAGATCCGTCTGAAAGTCTTTTTAATTCGTTTACTAATTCGATTTCTTCGGGACGAAGCTTTTCTTTTAGTTGTTTATCATCTAAAGAAAATATTTTTTTCAGCTTCATTCCAGGAATTAACTTGGCAATTCTATCAGCTTCAAACAGTGGTAAATCTAAAACACGAGCGGTATCTCTAATAGATGATTTTGCCGCCATGGTACCGTAAGTAATAATTTGAGCAACCTGATTTGCTCCATATTTATCAATAACATAATCCATTACCCTACTACGACCTTCATCATCAAAATCAATATCAATATCGGGCATTGATACACGTTCAGGGTTTAAGAAACGCTCAAAAAGCAAATCGTATTTAATAGGGTCAATATTAGTAATCCATAAACAAAAAGCAACTACAGATCCGGCAGCTGAACCACGTCCAGGTCCAACGGCTACATCCATATTTCTAGCTTCTCTAATAAAATCCTCTACAATTAAGAAGTATCCTGGGTAGCCTGTTTTTTCAATTACTTCCAATTCAAAATCTAAACGCTCCCGAATACTATCTGTAATTTCTCCGTATCGTTTTTTTGCCCCGACATACGTTAAATTACGTAAAAAATTATTTTCACCTCGTTTTCCTTTATCTTCATTATCTTTTTCATCTTTAAATTCATCAGGAATATCAAAGGCAGGTAATAAAACGTCACGAGCTAAGGTATAAGGTTCTATTTTATCAACAATTTCTTGAATATTTATAATTGCTTCTGGAAGGTCAGCAAACAATGTTTTCATTTCTTCGGATGATTTGAAGTAATATTCATCGTTAGGTAAACCGTAGCGATATCCTCGTCCTCGTCCTTTTGGCGTTGCTTGTTTTTCTCCGTCTTTTACACACAATAAAATATCATGAGCATTGGCATCTTTTTTATCTAAATAAAAAGTATTATTAGATGCAACAGTTTTTACGTTGTGTTTTTTTGAGAATTTTAAAAGAGTTTCATTTACAACTCTTTCATCTTCTTGGTTGTGGCGCATTAATTCAATGTACAAATCATCACCAAATTGTTTTTTCCACCAAAGCAAGGCTTCTTCGGCTTGTGCTTCACCAAGATTTAATATTTTACTAGGAATTTCACCGTACAAACTACCTGTTAATACAATAATATCTTCTTTATATTGCTCAATTACTTTTTTATCTATTCGAGGAATGTAGTAAAAACCATCAACAAAGGCAATGGATGACATTTTTGCTAAATTGTGATATCCTTTTTTATTTTTGGCTAATAAAACAACTTGATAACCGTTGTCTTTTTGGCTTTTATTCGTGTGATCGGTACAAATATTAAATTCACAACCAACAATAGGTTTTAACGGTTTTTGAGTTGGTGTTTCTCCTTTTTCAATGGCTTCAATATTAGCTGTTTCTACGGATTTATTATGATTTAAAACCGCTTGTACAAAATGAAAAGCAGCCATCATATTACCAGTATCAGTCATTGCAACGGCAGACATGTTATCATCGGCCGCAGCTTTTACTATACTACTAATTTGAGTGGTAGATTGTAAGACAGAATATTGGGTATGATTATGTAGATGTGCAAAGGTTACGTTTTCTAATTTAGCTAATCCTTCGTTGGTGTTTATGGTTGTTTTGGCTCCCTTAGCTTTTTCAATTCTTGCACGTATTTTTTCGCTTTCCCTTTTTAAATTTAAGTGATTTAAACCTATTACTTTAATAGTAGTAGGGTTTGCTTTTGTGTATTGCTTAAAAAAAATATCGGAAACCCCTAGTTGTTCTTTTGTAAATTGACGTAGACGAATTAGTTCTAAAAAACAACGAGTTGTTGCTTCTACATCGGCAGTTGCATTGTGAGCATCGCCAAAGCCTATACCAAATAAATGCTGGTGTAGTTCGGTAAGTGTAGGTAATTTAAATTTACCTCCACGGCCACCAGGAATTTGACACATTTTAGCGGTTTGCTCTGTACAAGTATCTAAAATAGCAAGGTCGTTTAAAATGGTGTTGACACCTAACCGATGAAACTCACAACCCATAATATTTAAATCAAACCCAACATTTTGACCAACAATAAATTTTGTTTTATTTAATGCTTCGTTAAATAAAGCTAACCCTTGAGTAAGGGGAATTCCTTGCTCTTGTGCTAAATCAGTAGAAATTCCATGAATTCTCTCAGCATCATAAGGTATATTAAAACCGTTAGGCTGAATTAAAAAATCATTATGTTCAATTAAATTACCTAATTCATCATGTAATTGCCATGCAATTTGTATTGCCCTAGGCCAATTATTAGTATCTGTAATTGGTGCATTCCAGTTTTTAGGTAATCCGGTAGTTTCAGTATCAAAAATTAAATACATCTATAATGTTTAATTATTAGGGTGTTTAGATAAAGTAAAGCGTAAAAATACGAAGAATTTACGTTGTTTATGGTAGAACTTATTAACGAACTTATGACTAAATAATCATTCTATTTGTTATGTTAAATTGATAACTTATTGTTAACTAGTTGTTAAGTTTTTTAAAAGATGTAAGAATGATAATTTGTAGTTAATTAATAGGAGTATCTTTGAGGCTATATTTAATAATAATATTTTTTACAATGAAAGAAGGAACAATTAAGTTCTTTAACGAGTCTAAAGGTTTTGGATTTGTTACAGAGTCAGGAACAAACACAGAGTATTTTGTACATGTATCAGGTTTAATCGATGAGGTTAGAGAAGGTGATACGGTAGAGTTTGATCTTAAAGAAGGAAAAAAAGGTTTAAATGCTGTAGATGTTAGAGTATTGTAACATTTAAGTAGTGCTTATTTTCTTAAGAGCTTGTTTTACAGGCTCTTTTTTGTTGTATTTAAGTTGTTTTTTTACTATATAGTTAAAAATAAATTATACATTTGCGCCCACTTATCACGAGATGATGAGATTTATTAATAATCAAGGTCGCGAACCTTAAAAATTAAAATTATGCCTGTAAAAATTAGATTACAAAGACACGGAAAAAAAGGAAAACCTTTTTATTGGGTAGTAGCTGCTGATTCAAGAGCTAAAAGAGATGGACGTTTCTTAGAAAAAATTGGAACTTATAATCCTAATACTAACCCTGCAACTATTGATTTAGATGTTGATGGAGCTGTAGATTGGTTACAAAAAGGTGCTCAGCCAACGGATACTGCAAGAAACATTTTATCTTTTAAAGGTGTTTTATTGAAAAATCATTTAGCTGGAGGAGTTAAAAAAGGAGCTTTAACACAAGAACAAGCAGATGCTAAATTTGCAGCTTGGTTAGAAGAAAAAACAGGAGTAGTTGCTAGTAAAGTTGATGGTTTAGCGAAAGCTGAAGCTGATGCAAAAGCAAAAGCTTTAGAGGCTGAAAAAGCTGTAAACGATGCGCGTATTGCTGCTAACACACCTGTTGCTGATAGCGAAGATGTTGTTGCTGAAAACGGAGCAGATAGCGAAGAATAAAACGGTATTATAATGATGATGCAAAAAGAAGATTGCTTTTATCTTGGCAAAATCGTTAAAAAACATAGTTTTAAGGGAGAGGTTGTTATTAAGTTAGATACCGATGAACCCGATCTTTACGAAAATTTGGAATCAGTTTTTGTCGATTTAGGCAATAATCTGGTTCCTTTTTTTATTGAAAAATCTTCATTAAGTAAAAGTACTATGTTTCGCGTGAAATTTGAAGATGTAGATTCTGAGGCAGATGCAGATGCTATTATGCGAGCCGGAATTTATTTGCCTTTAAGTTTGTTGCCAAAACTTTCAGGGAATAAATTTTATTTTCATGAGGTTATAGGTTTTACTATTATTGATAAAAATTTTGGAAAAGTTGGTACTTTGGTCTACATAAATGATAAAGCAGCTCAACCTCTTTTTGAAATTGAAAATGGTGATGCTGAAATTTTTATTCCTATGATTGATGATTTTATTAAAAAAGTTGATAAAGTCAATAAAATTATTGAAGTTGAAACTCCAAAAGGATTGATTGATATCTATTTTGAATAATCGTTTATTCAAAAAATAAAATATCATATAATTTCAAAAAAAGAAACCTTGTTGTTTAAATAAACAGCAAGGTTTTTAAATTATACGGGGGTTATAA
Source organism: Tenacibaculum aestuariivivum (assembly GCF_964507685.1). Classification (GTDB taxonomy): domain Bacteria; phylum Bacteroidota; class Bacteroidia; order Flavobacteriales; family Flavobacteriaceae; genus Polaribacter; species Polaribacter aestuariivivum. The sequence goes on along the minus strand of NZ_OZ208414.1, from coordinate 1,287,393 downwards.
TTACAGTTACAATATACAACAATGAATTAGGTATAGAGTCCGAAAATAGACAAGTTGGAAGATTTCGAACTAATTATTGTATTTAATTGTTGTTTTTCAATAATAATAGTGATTATTTCTAAATAAAATTAAATAGATAATTTTTGAAATTGAAACAAAAAGCGAAAGATAAAATCTTTCGCTTTTTGTTTTGTACAAAATATAATGAATATAGTAGTATTTTTATATGCTGGTGTTTTGTCTTAAAATTTGTTAGGTTATTTATTTAGCCTCTCTATATCGGTAATTAAATAAATTTTACCGTTGTAATTTTTTTTAATAATTACTTTTTCTAACCAAAAAATAGAGCCGTTATAGTATAATGGTAAAAACAGAAATACTTTTCTTTTCCTTTTTATATTCCTTACTCTTTTTCGTTTAAAACTAATTTCCATAACAATTTTATTAATATAATAGAGCGAGGGAATGTTTTACAAATATCAGTATTAATTTTAACATAAAAAAGATAATGTTATCTTATGTTAAAAATCTGTTTATCAGTGTTTTTTTAAAGAAAATAGCAAATAAAAAGAGTCGTGCAAGGAGTTTAAATTCCTTATTTAAAAAAACATCTAATCTGTTAATTTGAATTTATTTCAGTTTCACATCATAATTTTTACAATTTTTAACTTTTTTTAGTTTTCGGAATTACAAAAATATTTTCTTTAATTTTTAAACAGGTTCTTACGTAAATAGAATATTTAGCGGTAAGTTTTAGTGTTTTCAGTTAGGTTTATTAAATAAAAATGTATTTTTACAAACCTTAATTTATAGTGAAATAAAAATGAGTTTATTACAGGAATTAGAAGATAGAAGTGGAAATCAATGTGAGCTTTGTGCTTCAAAAGACAATTTGTCTATTTATGAGGTGAAACCAATGCCCATTGGAGGGGTTGATGGTAGTTTGTTGGCTTGTGAAGTTTGTATTGAGCAGATTGATGATGCTGAAAAAACAGATGCTAATCACTGGCGTTGTTTAAATGATAGTATGTGGAGTGAGTATAGAGCGGTAAAAGTTGTTGCTTGGAGAATGTTGTCTAGACTTCGTAAAGAAGGATGGCCGCAAGATTTACTTGATATGTTGTATTTAGAGGATGATGATTTACGTTTTGCAAAAGAAAGTGGTGATCATTTAGAAGAGAGTGAAAAAATAATTCACAGAGATGCCAATGGAGCTATTTTACAGGCAGGAGATTCTGTAGTATTAATTAAAGATTTAAAAGTAAAAGGTTCTAGTATGGTTGCTAAACAAGGAACTGCTGTTCGTAGAATTTCTTTAGATCATGAAAACGCGAATTATATTGAAGGTAAAGTAGGTCCTACTCAAATTGTAATTATTACAGATTATGTAAAGAAAATGGCTGAAAAAGAATAATTTTTTGGTGATTTAAAAAAATAAAAAAGGTTGTATTTTTAAAAATGCAACCTTTTTTATTTTACTTTTCAGTATTGTAAAACACTTTGTAAAATTTCATTTTTTTGTTTTCATCATAGCCTTGTTCTAGGTAATCAGAAGAGGCGTCAGGAGCATCTACATCAATTTTAATTTGAATATTAGTATCTAATTTAATTTCTGTTTTAAACTTACTTTTTTCTTTTTTTAATACAGCATCAGATACTTCAAAATTATTACGAATTAATACATCATTTAATTTTTCGAAGTGTTTTTTATAGTCTTCAAATTTTTCTTTATGTTTTTCGTCTTCAAAAATTTCTTCTTTAAAACCATGATAATCTACATCTTCATGTTCTTTAAAATAATCAACTGTATTAGCTAAGAAATTACTTTGTTCTTGTTTCCCGAATTCAGGTTTAATAATTTCTTCAGAAAAATCTTTACACATTTCTAAATAGTTTTGAGTGTGTAAATTACGATCATCAGCAAATTTAGCGTTTAAGAAATTTTTAATCCAATATTGTGCATCATAATTATTATTGTCTACTGAAAGTATTACAGTTCCTTCGGTATCTGATGAATTTATAATTAAACAACCTTTATCTAGTTTTTTGGTTGAAATACCTTTTTGTACCACTACGTCAAAACTATCATCATCTAAATAAGTTTGTAAAAAATCTACTTTACTTTCAATTTTAAAAACTCCTACAGCCTCGGTAAGTACGTCTTTATATTCAATGCCTTCAAAATAAACAACTAGTACATCACCTGTTTTTATATTTGCTGAGTTTGATTGTTCATATAAATGATTTACGATGTTTTTAGAGTGTTCAATAAATGTATTTTCATCTTCAAAAATATCAGAAGTGTATTTGTTAATTTCGTTTAAACGAACATCAGCATGGTGGTTAAAACGATAACTTTGAGTTACGGTTCCAAAATTTTTTAATAAAAAAGGCATTAATAATTCGTAGCTTTCTTCGTCAAAACGAACTAAGCTTTCTGAAAAAGCGTTTTGACCGCTATTATATTTATTAGCAACTTTATGTATAATACATTTGCTAATTTCTGCACGCGTTCTTTTAATCATTTTCTAAAATATTGAATTACAAAAATAGAGAATCTAAAGTTTTAATTTAAACTGTTCAGGAAGTAATTTAAAAGTCTTGCGGTGATACGGAGTAATTCCAAATTCACGAATTGCATTTCGGTGTTCTTTAGTTGGGTATCCTTTATTTTTTTTCCAATTATATTGAGGGTATTCTAGATGAATTTTTTCCATATATTCATCTCTATAAGTTTTAGCTAAGATAGATGCGGCAGCAATACTCATAAATTTGGCATCTCCTTTTATAATAGTTTGATGTGGAATTTTTTGATAAGGCTTAAATTTGTTTCCATCAACAATAATAAATTCAGGTTGCGTAGTAAGCTGTTTTATAGCACGGTGCATACCTGTTATTGAGGCTTGTAAAACATTTATTTTATCAACCTCTTCGTTATTTATAAAGGCAACTCCATAAGCAACTGCGTGCTTTTCAATATATGGTTTTAATTCTTGACGTTTTTTTTCTGAGAGTTGTTTAGAATCATTTAAAAAATCATGCGTAAAATTTTCAGGTAATATCACTGCCGCAGCTACCACAGGGCCGCTTAAGCAACCTCTACCAGCTTCGTCTGTTCCTGTTTCAAGTACGTATTCACTATAGCTTAATTTCAACATGCTACAAATTAACAGTTTTCAAAGAAATTATTCACAATGTTTGTTGTTTAATTATTTACTTTTGTAGCTATGAAGAGAATTTTATTGTTGTTTTTATGTTTACTAAGTACTTCGCTATTTTATGCTCAAATAAGACAGTTAGATAGTGGCTTGGGAAATTTTAATGAGAGTGGTATAAATAAGCGTTTAGATTCTATTTCAGAAAATGAAATTAATGTAAAGCTTAGTGGAAAAACTACCTACACGGATTATAAAATAATATCATTTAAAAATGATACAACAATTGTTGATACTACGCTTACTTTAAAAAAACATTATACATTTAATTTTTTAAGGAAAGATAATTTTGAGTTATTAGAATTTCATAACCAAGGTCAAACGTTTACTAATTTAGGATATAGTTTTACAAACATTGCTCAGTTTCCTGATATAGGTTTTCGCGCAAAACAATTTAATTATTTTGAAATAGATGATGTTGATTACTACCATGTACCAACACCTACAACAGAAGCAATGTATAGAACGGGTTTAGAGCAAGGGCAGGTTTTAGACATATTATTTACAACTAATTTTTCTAAACGATTTAATATAGGAGTTTCTTATAAAGGATTACGATCTTTAGGGACTTATAGGCAGTCGTTAGCAAGTTCAGGTAGTTTTAGATTGAGTTTTAAATATGAAACGCCAGAAAAACAATATGCAATAAAAGGACAGCTGGTTAATCAAGATTTTTTTAACCAAGAAAATGGGGGGCTAACCAACGATGCTCTAAAGGCTTTTTATACTGATGACCCTAATTTTAGTAGTAATAGAGGTAGGTTAGATGTAAATTTAAATGATGCTGAAAATACGCTTGAAGGTAAGCGTATTTATTTTGAACATGCCTTTAAATTAGTAGCTTCAAAAGATAATTTACATAATAAAGATTTTTCTAACTTAAAAATTGGACATTCTTTTACAAGAGATTCTAAATATTATATATTTAATCAATCAACAGCAACAACAACTGTTTTTGGAGATGTAAATTCAACAAGAAAAATTAATAACAGAACAGATTATTTATTATATAATAATAGTGTTTTTTTAGATTTTAATTCTAAATATGTATTAGGTAAGTTTAGAATAAGTACGGGGTATACTTCTTATAATTATGGATATGAAAACTTACAAAATAACTTGGTAAGTATTACTAAAAATAAATTAATAGGAAAAGCAGTTTCTTTTGGGGCTAATTGGAATGGTAAAGTTAAAAATTTTCACGTAAATGCGTCTGGAAATATAACACCTGGTAGCGGTAGGCTTTCAGGAAGTAATTTAAAAACAGAAGCCTTTTATGAAAAAGATAGTTTAGTAATAGTAAAAGCTCGATTAGAACTTAATACGAAGTATCCAAACTTTAATTTTTTATTACATCAAAGTAATTACAACGCTTATAATTGGCAAAACGATTTTGAAGCGGTAGCTACAAGGACAGTTGGTGGTATTTTAGATTCTAAATGGATAAACACTTCTTTAGATATTACAAATATTGATAATTATACTTATTTTAATGAAAATAATTTACCGAAACAGTTTTCAGGAAGTGTTAATTATTTAAAAGCTAAAATTTCCAAAGAATTTACTATAGGTAAGTTTGCATTAGACAATACCTTAATGTATCAAAAAGTAACCAATGGAAACAGTGTGTTTAGGGTGCCTGATTTTGTAACAAGAAATACCTTGTATTATTCAGATAATTGGTTTAAAGGAAATCCCCTTTTTGTGCAAATAGGAGCTACGTTTAAGTATTTTTCTAAATATAAGGCAAATGCTTATAATCCCTTATTAGCGGAGTTCACATTACAAAATGATACCGAAATAGGATATCCAACGGTTGATTTGTTTTTTAATGGAAGGGTGCGTAGAACGCGTATTTATTTTAAAGCAGATAATATAAGCTCTTTCTTTTTAGATAAAAATTATTTATCAGCCCCAAACAATCCTTATAGAGATTTTACAATTCGTTTTGGAGTTGTATGGAATTGGTTTATATAATTAATATGAAACAACAATTAAAAGAAAATTGGAAGTTATTTTTAATAACAAGCTTAACTTTAGGTTTAGCTCCTTTTAATCCACCACATATTTTAGGTAAATTACAATGGATTATGGGAGGTAATGCCTTTATAGGTAAACATACAATGCAGTTTCAAGATTGGCTTGACGTTTTGTTACATGGTACACCTTGGTTACTCTTAATAACTTCGGTAGTAATACATATTATTGATGTCTTTATAAATAGTAATAAAGACTAGTGTTTTTGAGCAATGTATTATATAGTTATAAAAAAGCCTTCTTTTTTAAGGAAGGCTTTTTTTATTTTATCAATATTATTATTTTTTAACAAGTTCTCTAATTTTAATTCTAAAGGCAGCAAACAGTAATGTCATAAAAGGACTTAACCAGTTAAACATAGCATAAAAAGCATAGTCAACTACAGGTACACCTAATACACCAGAATGATATGCACCACAAGTATTCCAAGGAATTAAAACAGAAGTTACTGTACCAGAATCTTCTAGTGTTCTACTTAGGTTTTCAGGGGCTAACCCTTTATCTTTGTATGCTTTAGCGTACATTTTTCCAGGTACAACAATTGCTAAGTACTGGTCAGAAGCGGTAAAGTTTAAACCTATACAAGTAGCTACTGTACTAGCAAATAATCCAAAAACAGAATCAAATAACCCTAACATAAAACTACTTATTCGTGCCAAAGCACCAATACCATCCATAATACCACCAAAAACCATTGCTAGTAAAATTAGCCATACTGTTCCTAGCATTTTTTTCATTCCTCCAGCCGTAAATAAATCTTTTAAAACTTCATTATCAGTAGCAATAGATGTTTCTACTGTTATTGCTTGCATAACACCTTTATAGGCTGATTTAAAATCTAAAACTTTTACACCAGCAATTTGTGCTACCACATCAGGTTGAAAAATTAAAGCAAAAGCTCCTCCTAAAATAGTTCCTCCGAGTAAAGCTATTAAAGGCGGTGTTTTTTTTATTATTAGTATTATTACTAAAGCAGGTACTAAAAATAACCAAGGAGTAATATTAAACGCCTTATCAATATCAGCTAGCATATTTTGAGTATTAGCTTCTCCAGTTGTTGTTTGGGTAAAACCTAAAATTATAAAAAATATCATAGTTATTATAAAAGTAGGAATTGTAGTGTAAGTCATATAGCGTATATGAGTAAACAAATCAGTGCCTGCCATTGCAGGAGCTAAATTAGTAGTGTCAGACATTGGAGACATTTTATCACCAAAATAGGCACCTGATAAAACAGCTCCAGCGGTCATTCCTAATGAAATTCCTAAAGCCTCACCAATACCTATTAACGCAATACCTACAGTAGCTGAAGTAGTCCATGAGCTTCCTGTAGCAATAGATATTACTGCGCAAATAATTAGGCAGGCGGCCAAAAATATGGTTGGATTTAACACTTGTAATCCATAATAAATCATAGAAGGAATAATACCGCTAATCAACCAGGTACCAGCTAAAGAGCCTACCATTAATAGAATTAATATAGCGCCTACAGTTGATTTTATATTCTCTGCAACTTCTTCCATCATTCTTTCATAAGAAACTTTGTTTTTAAAACCTATAATTGCAGCCACTGCACCACCTAATAATAAAACAAATTGATTACTACCACTTAAAGCATCATCTCCGTATACAAAAACATTATAAGCTAACATTATTATTAAAGCAAATACAGGAATTAAAGCTTCCCATATATTTAGTTCTTTATTTTCAATAATTTTTTGGTCTTCTATTTTAATTTCAGAGATGTTTTTTTCGTCGTGCATTTATAGTATTTTAGGATATGTAATGTTACGATTTTGTGAAGAATTATACAAATAGAATAACTTTACTAAACTTCAATTTATTTATAGGTTAGTATTAATTGTTTAGACGTGTTTACATATAGGTATTTGTAGGGCTAAAAATACTATATAGAATTTTACTAGAAAAAATAATAATAATAATAAATATACTTTATTTAGATACGTTTTAAGTATGCATGAAAACAAAATATATGTAACGGTTTTTATAGAGTATTTATGTGTTTTTTTCTTTTTAATGGGGAATTTAGTTGTGTTTGTATAACTGTAATAAGTTTTTTATAATAAAAATTAAAGTATTTTTGTGAATTACTAGTTTTTAAATTTACTATTAATAATAGTAGATAGTTTTATTTTTGTTTCTTTATTTTTTAAAGAAGAATAAATTTTTTTAGGATGAAATTAGATTTAATTGATAAAAGGCTATTAACATTACTTCAACAAGATAGCAAACAAACCACCAAGCAATTGTCTTTACATTTAGGATTATCGGTAACGGCAGTTTATGAGCGAATTAAAAAATTAGAAAGAGAAGGGGTAATAACGCAATATGTAGCGTTAGTGAATAAAAATAAAATAGAAAGAGCATTTTTAGTATTCTGCCATTTAAAACTTGAAAAACATACGAAGGAATATATTATGGTTTTTGAAAGAGAGATAAATAAATTAGAAGAAGTAACTGAGTGTTTTCATGTAAGTGGAGATTATGATTATATATTAAAAATATATGTAAAAGATATGGATGAATATCGACAGTTTTTAATAAATAAATTAACGGTATTAAAACACATAGGAAGTACTCATAGTATTTTTACTATTGGAGTGGTAAAGCAATCAACCGCTATAGCTATGTAAAAAATATTTTTTAGGATATAATAGTTTTATGTTAAATAAACCAAAGGAATTAGTATTTGTTAAAAAAAATAAAAATATTTCACCCACGATTGTAGTATTTTTTCCCCCCTTGTAGAGAGTGAGTGCAAAATCGGAAAATAATTGCTTATTATTTTTGTTGTAGTAAAATAAATAGCCTTGAGTTTGAATCAAGGCTATTTACTAGTGTTTTAAAGAATTTATTTAGATAATTCAGTGAAATATTTATAAAAATAAGGAATTGTTTCAATTCCTTTTAGGTAATTCCAAACTCCAAAATGTTCATTTGGCGAGTGAATTGCATCAGAATTTAATCCGAATCCCATTAAAATACTTTTACTTTTTAATTCTTCTTCAAATAATGCTACAATAGGAATGCTTCCACCACTTCGTTGTGGAATAGGAGTTTTACCAAATGTTTTGGTATATGCTTTACTTGCAGCTTTATAACCTATATTATCAATAGGGGTAACGTATGCTTGTCCTCCGTGATGTGGAGTAACTTTTACTTTTACAGATTTTGGAGCAATACTTTCAAAATGATTTTTAAATAATTCAGTAATAACTTTCCAATTTTGATTAGGTACTAAGCGCATAGATATTTTTGCTGATGCTTTAGAAGCAATTACTGTTTTTGCTCCTTCGCCAGTATAACCTCCCCAAATACCATTAACATCTAACGTTGGTCTAATTGAATTACGTTCGTTAGTTGTGTATCCTTTTTCACCGTAAATGTCATCAATGTCTAAAGCTTTTTTATAAGCATCTACAGAAAAAGGAGCTTTAGCCATTTCATCACGTTCTTCTCTAGACAATTCTTCTACATCATCATAAAAACCAGGAATAGTAATATGGTTATTTTCATCTTGTAGTGAAGCAATCATTTTTGTTAAAATATTAATAGGGTTAGCAACAGCACCCCCATATAAACCAGAGTGTAAATCTCTGTTTGGCCCTGTAACTTCTACTTCAACATAACTTAAGCCACGTAAACCTGTTGTTATTGATGGAACATTGTTAGCTATCATTCCTGTATCAGAAATTAAAATAACGTCGTTAGCTAATTTTTCTTTATTTCTAGGAACAAACCATGATAAGCTTTCAGAACCAACTTCTTCTTCACCTTCAATCATAAATTTTACATTACAAGGTAGGTTACCTGTACTTGTCATGTACTCTAAAGCTTTTACATGCATGTACATTTGTCCTTTATCATCACAAGCACCACGTGCAAAAATTGCACCTTCAGGATGAATATCTGTTTTTTTAATTACAGGTTCAAAAGGAGGAGAAATCCATAGTTCAATAGGATCTGCAGGTTGCACATCATAATGTCCATAAATTAAAATAGTAGGTAAATTAGGGTCAATTATTTTTTCACCATAAATAATAGGATATCCAGGTGTTTCGCAAATTTCTACATTATCACACCCAGCTTTTTCTAAACTATTTTTAACAACATCAGCGGTATTTAATACCTCTTTTTTATAAGTAGGATCTGCACTTACTGATGGTATTTTTAATAAATCGATAAGTTCATTTATAAATCTATCTTTATGTTGCGCAATATATTCTTGAACGTTTTTCATGTGTTATAATTTGGTACTCTACAAAAATAATAAAAAAAATATGCTTCTGCTTTGTAGTTTGTAAGTATTGTTTATATTTGCACCCACAATTACCTAGGTATGCGGGCGTGGTGGAATTGGTAGACACGCTAGACTTAGGATCTAGTGCCGAAAGGTGTGGGAGTTCGAGTCTCCCTGCCCGTACTTAATTTAAAAAAGCTTCTCTTTTATGAGAAGCTTTTTTGCTTATAATAAAACTGTAAATTTATCTAAAGCTCCAGTCTTTATAACTGTTAGACGCTTCTAGTTTATTTTCAATAGCATCAGGTAATTCAGGAAAAAAATCAATGCCTGTTTTTTGCTCAAGAAAATCAATAGAAACTACAAAGTTATATAATGGTTTTTTACTTTCCTGATGTGGTAATAAAAAAGCAATAGCTTTTATTTCAGGTTGAGTGTAGTCTAATATTATTTTATAAAACTCATCAGGAACACTTACTTTATCTTTTCCAATAGTTTTTAAATTATTTGTTAAAATACCTCCTGTTATAATATATAAATATTGATATTTTTTAGCCCAGTAACGTGTTTTTTGTTCTAATTTATTCCAAATACCAGCATTAAAATCGTGCTTTTGAGGGGTTATGTTAGAGGTGTAAAATGTTTCGTCATGTGCTTGTTTTGAATAACGTTTGTCTCCTGCTGGGCATAAATGCCCTTTGTCATAACCAGATTTTTTATAACTCCTCCAGTTAGCAGAATTTGTACTTACTTTAGGGTCGTTAATAAAATAAGGGCGTTTAAAATTGTTATAAACAATATCATTTTTACTTAGTGAGTACGCAACCCATTCAGCTTGTTCGTGTAATTCATTATATGATAATTGATACCCTTTGTGCTTTACAACAACTCCTGTTGTTGAGGTTGGTAAGTAGTTAAAACTATTAGCAGTGGTTGTGTTGCTTGTTTGGGTAGCTTGTATTAAACTATTATCGGGTTTTTGTTTTAAAAAATAACCAATAACAAGTACAATAACGGCAACAATTAATTTTATTTTTTTTGAAGTGCTCATTAATTTTTTAGGATAATTTCTTTAAAATCGGCTGTTTTTTCTACCTTATTAAAAATTGTTTGAAATTTTGAAGGAGGAACCGTAAGTTTTCTTTTCGTTAAGTCTAACCAAGCACCGTAAACAGTTATTATGGCAGATAATTGTTTGTTCTCATTAAAAATTTCATGTTGAATTTTCCAACGCTCTCCTTTATTTGATAGCCCTATAATTTTTAAGTTTACAGAAATATCAGTACCCATATGAACTTCTCGTAAAAATTTGGTGTTTTCTTCAAATAAAATAGGGCCTGTTTTTTCTGTAGTAAAATCCTGAATGGTAATATTATGTTCTTTAAAAAAGCGTAACCTTACCTCGGCAGCATAATCATTATATGCTGTATGGCGCATATGTATGTTGGCATCAAAATCAGCCCATCGTGTTTTAAATTGTACGCTAAAACTCATTTGTTATTTTTTAGCAACAAAAATACAAAAATTTAAATATTAAGATTTTACATCTAAAGTATCACGTAACGTATTTCCTATTAACATAAAAGCCATAACTAAGCTCATAATTGCAAAACCAGGAATTAAAGCTAAAAAAGGTTTTCCTAAAATAATATAATTATAATGGTTTTTAATCATTGCTCCCCATGAAGGGGTAGGTGGTTGCGCACCAATACCTAAAAAGCTTAAACCACTTTCAATTAAAATGGCAGCTGCAAAATTTGCAGCAGATATTACAATTATCGGTGCTAAAATATTGGGTAAAATATGTTTAAAAATAATTCTAAAATCAGAAAAACCTAAAGCTTTTGCGGCTTCTACATATTGTTGTTGTTTAGTGGTAATTACCTGTCCACGAACTACACGAGCAACTTCTACCCACATTGTTAAGCCTACGGCAATAAACACTTGCCAAAAACCTTTTCCTAAAGCTAAAGTAATTGCTATGACTAATAATAAAGTAGGAATAGACCAGGTAATATTAATTATCCACATAATAAAAGCATCAATTTTTCCACCAAAATAACCTGCAATTGCTCCAACAGGAATTCCTATTAAAAGTGATATAAAAACCGCTATAAATCCGATAGAAAAAGAAATTCTAGCCCCAATTAGTAATCTACTTAATAAATCACGTCCATATTTATCTGTTCCAAGCCAAAATATTTTTTGTTGAATATATTTTTCAGGTTTATTTTTAAATAAAGATAGCGGATATATTTTTGATAAACCATCCGAATATTTTAAAACCTCTACTTGATTACTTTTTATTGCATATGATTTTATAGCTATTTCAGTAGGAGTACTCTTTTTTCCATCCATAAAAACTGAAAACCAAGATTGTTTTTCTTTTAATTTTGAAGGAATACTAAGCATCATTACTGAAAAACCAGGAGCTTTAGAATGTATTTCTAAATGCATTTGGTTTGCCGAATTACTATTATCAGGAGCAATTGTATAACAGAAAAGAGCAATAAAGCCACAGAAAATAATAAACACAAAGCTAAACATGCCTGTTTTATTTTGTGTAAACCTTTTAGTAGCTAGTTGCCATAATGAAGTAGCTTTTTTAGTTGTCAATAATATTTTTTTTAATAGTTAAAATATCGTTTCCTGTTGGATTTTCAAAAACCTCTAAATTAAAATATTTTACACTCGCTAAAATATGATCAAAAATATCAGCCATATCTCTTTCATAGGCTAACCATGATTTGTTTTTGCAAAAAGCATATATCTCTAATGGAATACCGTTTTCACTAGGTTGTAATTGACGAGACATAAAAAGTAATTCCTGATTTATTTTAGGGTGTTGTTTTAAATACTCATCTAAATATTTACGAAACATACCAAAATTCGTTAAATTTCTTCCATTAATTAATATTGATTTGTCAATATTGTTTTCAGAGTTGTAGGTTTTTACTTCATTATATGCTGTTGTAACATAGTCTTTTATTAGGGCTATTTTTTGGTAGTCAGCTACTTCATCATCTGTTAAAAAATGGATACTATTTATTTTAATTAATACTGATCGTTTTATTCTACGTCCGCCAGAATTATCCATTGCACGCCAGTTTTTAAACGATTCAGAAATCAATGAATAAGTAGGAATACTAGTTACCGTATTGTCAAAATTTTGAACAATTACTGATGCTAAATTAATAGCCGTTACATTTCCATCTGCATTATATTTATCAATAGTAATCCAATCATTTAAACGAACCGTATCATTTACTGATATTTGAATGCTAGCAACAAAACCTAAAATGGTATCTTTAAAAATAAGTAATAAAACAGCTGAAAAAGCACCTAAAGCTGTTAAAAATCGTATTAGTGGTTTTCCTGTAATAATAGAAAAAGAGATGATAAAACCAATAATCCATAAAATAATCATAAAAATTTGAACATAACTCTCTAAAGGTTTGTCTTTAAAAGCAATTAAGTTTCTTAAAAAATCTTTAATAGTTAATAAAATACTTCTAATAAGCCATATGGTTGAAAATAGAATTATAATATTAATAAATCGTTGACCATAGTTTAATAAGTCAGAAAAATCTATTAAAATAAAAGATAATAGTGAATAAAGTAATACAAATACAAGAATTCTAGAAATATTTAAAAAAACTCGATTTTTAAGTAAAAAATCATCAAAGTTAGTTTTGGTTTTTAAAACTAGTTTTTTTATAAACTTAGTTCCATAATGGCGAAATAATTTAAAAAAAACATATCCTAAAACAGCAATAACAAGTAAGTTCGCAGTCAGGTTTAAGTAGATAGCTGTTTGTTCTGATACAGCAAAATGATTTTTGAATAGTCTATAAAAAAACTTACTTATCATAATATTATTTAAGTATCAAAAATAGGTATTTCTTTTTCAATTTCAATGTTTGTTTCCTTTTCTAATAAAAATTAATTGAAGCTATTTCCCGCTTTCCGTACTCGCTCTCTGCGAGGAGCTCAAACAAATACTTCAATCGGGGCTAGGCATTTTTACAAACTATTTTGTTTTTACAATATCTATCCCTTATATAAACAAGTAAAACTATTAGTAAACTATACAATATAAGTTTTAGAATGAAATATGATACTAAAAAATAATTTTAAAAATGTGTATGTTTGCACTATAAAATAAACAAATGTCATTATTATTTATAAGTATTCTTATAATGACAAACAAATAATAAAATAATAGATGAAAGCATATATTTTTCCAGGTCAAGGAGCACAATTTACAGGAATGGGATTAGATTTATATGAAAAATCACCCTTAGCTCAAGAGCTATTTGAAAAAGCAAATGATATATTAGGTTTTAGCATTACTGATATTATGTTTGAAGGTACACCTGAAGCATTAAAGCAAACCAAAGTAACGCAACCAGCTATATTTTTACATTCGGTAATTTTGGCTAAAGTATTAGGCGATAGTTTTCAGCCAGAAATGGTTGCAGGGCATTCATTAGGTGAATTATCTGCATTGGTCGCTAATGGAGTTTTATCTTTCGAAGATGGATTAACATTAGTTTCTAAGCGTGCTTTAGCTATGCAAAAAGCATGTGAAATAAAACCATCAACCATGGCTGCTGTTTTAGGGTTAGAAGATAAAATAGTAGAGGATATATGTGCTGAAATAGATGGTGTTGTAGTTGCTGCAAACTATAATTGCCCGGGTCAATTAGTAATTTCAGGAGAAGTACCTGCTGTTGAAAAGGCATGTAAAGTATTAACTGAAAAAGGAGCAAAGAGAGCTATTTTATTGCCTGTTGGAGGTGCATTTCATTCTCCTATGATGGAGCCAGCTCGTGAAGAGTTAGCAAAAGCAATTGAAGAAACTACTTTTAGCACGCCAACTTGCCCTGTATACCAAAATGTAGTAGCAAAAGCAGTAACAAACCCTGATGAAATTAAATTAAATTTAATAGCACAATTAACTGCACCAGTAAGATGGACGCAATGTATTCAAGCAATGGTTGCTGATGGAGGAACAGAATTTATTGAAGTAGGACCAGGTAAAGTTTTACAAGGTTTAATGCGTAAAATTGATAGAAGTGTTGCCGCAAGCGGTGCTAGTTTAGTAGAATAATTAAAAAACAATAGTATATTTTATAAAGCATAAAAAAAGCTCAACTTATTTTAATAAGTTGAGCTTTTTATTTAGTTAAAAACTAAATATTAGTTGTTTTCGTAAAATGTTACAGTTCCACTGTCTTCATTAGAAACTACTAATAAAGCTTTTCCTGTTGGGCTATCTTCTGCCGGTATTGCTAATAAACCTTCAGGAGCCTCATCACCATCGTGTGATAAAATATTTAGAAAGACAGGTGAGGTAGGGTTAGTAACATCATAAACCAAAACTTGATCGTTTCTTTCTAAGCCAACAAATAATATATAACGCTTATTACCTATGTTTAAAATTTCTACACTTTCAGGTTCAGCACCTTTATCGTCGCTTCTTTTATCATTATCATTAAATCTACTTTCAGTAGCATTTAATGTTTCTGTAGCAATACTATTAGCACTATCGTATAAAAGCATACCGCTATCACCAGACCATACACTAAAAGAACGAGCTCCATAACTATAAAGGGTTTCTACTTTTCCGTCGTTATTAGTATCTCCTAAAGTTGTAGTAGTTTTTAATCTTCCTAAGTTTACCTCATTTAAATAATCAAAAGAAGTAGGGAAAACTGTTTCATCTAAAGTTAAATCATCCATTCTAACTTCTTCGCTAAAACCGTCGTAATCTCTAGAATCTCCTTCGTTTGCAGAGAAAATATAATCAACGCCGTTAATCTTTGCATATTTAATAGCATCTGGCTGATACATTCCTTTTACTGGCCAGTTTTTTAATTCTTTTTTATCATCTTTATCACTAGCATCGATGCTATTTTCAGCAAGGCTATAATCTTTAAAACCTAAAGGATAAATTGCTTCAATAGTTTTACTAGTTAAGTTTACTTTTGCAATTCCGTTATTTTCTTGTAAAGAAATCCAAGCTGTTTTAGAATCATCAGAAATAGCAACATATTCAGGTTCTACATCTTGAGATAAAGTAGCGTTAGGGCCAAAAACTCTAAATCCATCCTTTTCTAATGCACTTTCATCTGAATTAAAAGCATCAAAATTTAAAGTAGTAACTTCTTTAGTTTCAATATTAATAATACTTATAGTTCCTTTTGGGTCGTTTGTATAATCATCGCTTGGTTCTCCTTCGTTAGCAGAAACAATTGTTTTTCCATCAGGTGAAAAAGCAACCATATCAGGTAAAGCACCTACTGTAAACTGATTAATAAGTGTATTGTCAGCAGTATTGTATAATAAAATTTTTCCGTTATTTTGTTTTACTAATGCCTCAACAGCAACAGCTAGCTTACCGTTAAGTACTGCTACACTATTTGGTGAGCCATAAGCGTCAAGATTAATTGTTTCTTTTTTAGGATTGTTTAAATCTGTAATGTTGTTTATTGATATCTCATTAGATTCAACATTAACCGTAAATAATTTTTTCGATATTTTATCGAAAGCCGAAATTTCTGAAGCGCCTTCACCACCAATTTTTATAGTTGTTTTATAACTGAAGTTAACGTCTGTATTTATTTGTTTTTTTACAGTGTCATCATCGTTTTGACATCCTATAGCTAAAACACTTAAAGTAGTACCTAAAATAATTTTTTGTAATGTTTTCATCAGTTGTTTTTATTTTGAGCAAAATTCTGATGTTTCTTTAAAATTAATGTAAATACAACTATAAGTAATAATTAATGAATTTAGTTTTTAGGTACTCTAGTGTATAGAGAAAGTTTTTAAATTGATTAATTAATGTTAAGAAGTTATTTTTTTTGATGTAAAACTAATATTATCAATTAGAGATGCACTTTTAGCCCCGATTGAAGCATTTGTTTGAGCTCTTTTTTATTTTTCTTTTTAAAAAAATAAAAAAAGCGAGTGCGGAAAGCAGGAAATTGCTTCTAATTAAAAAAACAGGATTCAATAAAAAAATATTGAATCCTGTTTTTAATAATTATAAAAAAATATGTTATTGTTTTTCTTGCCATTTCCAAGAAGATAATAAAGCATCTTCTAAGGTTTTTTCAGTTTTCCAATTCAACTCTTTATTAGCAATGGTAGTGTCTGCGTATGCAGCGGTAATATCACCCGCTCGTTTTTCAACAATTTTATAATTTAGTTTTTTATGAGTAACTTTTTCAAATGAATTTATAACCTCTAAAACCGAACTCCCTGTTCCTGTACCTACATTAAAAAACTCAAAATTAGTTTTGTTCTTTTTTTCTAATAAACGATTTAATGCCGCAATATGAGCTTTTGCTAAATCGACCACGTGAATATAGTCACGAATTGCTGTTCCATCAGGTGTTTCGTAATCATCACCAAAAACGGATAATTCTTTTCTAATTCCTGCTGCAGTTTGTGTTACGTATGGAATTAAATTTTGAGGAATTCCTAAAGGTAATTCGCCAATTTTAAGACTATCGTGCGCTCCTGTCGGATTAAAATAACGCAATGCAATAGCATTTATATTGTGTGCATTACAGGTATCTTTTATAATTTCTTCACCAATTTGTTTTGTATTTCCGTAAGGAGATTCAGCAGGTTTTGTAGGCGCACTTTCGGTAATTGGTAATTCATCTGCTTGTCCGTAAACGGTACAAGACGAACTGAAAATGAAATTATCAATTTTTCTATTTCTAATTTCTTGTAGTAAATACACTAAACTTCCGATGTTATTTTCGTAATAATCTAACGGGTTTTTAACGCTTTCTCCAACGGCTTTAAAAGCAGCAAAATGAATAATTCCATCAATAGTATTATTATTGAAAAAATTAGTAATATTCGATTTTATACGTAAATCAAATTGATGAAAATTGGGTTTTACACCTGTTATTTCTGTGATTTTATCTAAAACAGTTATTTTTGAGTTTGATAAATCATCAATAATAAACACTTCAAAACCTTTGTTTTGTAATTCGACAACGGTATGCGAACCTATAAAACCTAATCCGCCAGTAACTAATATCTTTTTCATCTTTATTTTTTAAAGGTTTGTATTTTTAAGATTTAAAAGGTGAATTATTTTTTCATCTTTAGGTGCTAATAAAATCATATAAAATAAAAGAATAACACCAAAAAGAATAAAATCGGGTTTTAAAATTAAAATCAAAAAACAAGCTGCTTCTATTATAGCCCACTTAAAAATAGAAGCATTTTGATAAATAGCAAACTTTTCATCATCAGTACTTTCTTTTGTAATCCCTTTTAAAGTATTCTTAAATATGAGGTTGCTTAAAACATAAGCTGCCGCAGGAATAAATGAGTATATTAAAGAAGCATCATCTATTTCTATATTTAAGATGTTTTTAAAATCGCCTATTAAAAAATAGGCTAAAGTTACGCCTGCTATTAAAGCAAGGTGAATTATTTTAAGTGTTTTTATTTTTTGATTCATCATTTTTTATCCTAAAAAATCTAAAATAGTTTTAGTAATAAAATTTAATTGTTCTTCATCTAATTCGGTATGCATTGGTAATGAAATTACTTCATCAATTAATTGATTTGTAACTTTAAAATCATCTTCATTATAGCGTGCATCTTTATATGCTTTTTGAGCATGTAACGGCACAGGGTAATAAATTGCATTCGGAATATTATTATCTAATAAATGCTGATGTAATTCATTACGTTTTCCGTTTGTAATTTTTAAAGTATATTGATGAAAAACATGACAATTACAGTTATCACACATCGTTGTAGCACAAGAGCTAGTCGTTGGAGTTATAATATTTGTATTATTAGCAAAAGCATTATTGTAATATCTAGCAGCTTTTCTACGAGCATCACAAAAACTATCTAATAAAGGTAATTTTATTTGTAAAACAGCAGCTTGTAAACTATCTAAACGAGAATTTACACCAACTACATCATGGTAATAACGTTTGTACATTCCGTGATTTACAATTCCTCGAATAGTGTGTGCTAAATCATCATCATTGGTGAAAATTGCGCCACCATCACCATAACAACCTAAGTTTTTAGAAGGGAAAAAAGATGTTGTACCTACATTTCCAATAGTTCCAGATTTCTTTTTTGTTCCGTCTGAAAAAGTATAATCAGCACCAATTGCTTGGGCATTATCTTCAATAACAAATAAATTATGTTCTTTTGCAATTTGCATTACCGCTTCCATATTGGCACACTGACCAAATAAATGAACAGGTACAATAGCTTTTGTTTTTGGCGTAATAGCCTTTTTTAAAGCTTTAATATTAATATTAAAAGTGTCTGCATCTACATCAACTAAAACAGGCGTTAGTTTTAATAAAGCAATAACTTCGACAGTTGCAGCAAAAGTAAAATCGGCAGTAATAACTTCATCACCTTGTTCTAAACCTAAACCCATCATTGCTATTTGCAACGCATCAGTTCCGTTAGCACACGGAATTACGTGTTTTACGTCTAAATATTTTTCTAAATCAGAAGCAAATCCTTTAACTTCAGGGCCTCCAATATAATAGGCAGTATCTAAAACACTCTCAAAAGCTTTATTTACTTGTGGTTTTATTTTTGCATATTGACCTTGTAGGTCAACCATTTGAATTTTTTTCATTAGGAAAAAGAATTTGTTAAGCATCAAAAATACGAATTAAATTTCTCTTATCTTTGAAGAAAACAATAGATAAATAAGTGTATTTAACGCTTTTTTTAATTGATACGATTCGTTACAGATGGTTATTTTTCTTTGTAAACTTCATTAAAAGGGATTCTAAAACGTTCGCCATATACGCCTTTTTCGGTTCGGATTCCACAGCTTACAATCATGTTAATTTCTGCACTTCGTGGGATGTTTAGTAACCGTTTTACACGCCAAGTATCGGCACCTTCCATAGGGCAAGTATCGTAGCCTTCTGCTGCCATTGAAAGCATAAAATTTTGTGCTGCCAATCCTGTTGATTTATGTGCTACAATTCGCATATCACTATTGCGAACCTCTCGATATATTGGACGAAATAATCCTGTGATTAAAATAATTAGATATTTTAACCAACCAAAAATCCCCAAGAAATCAAAATAGGTAAACGGAATAATTTTACCGTAATAAGTTCGTGCCATTTTCTCTCTACTAGTTTGCTTTTCTTTGGGCGTATCTTTTCCAAAAGTAGCATCTAAAACGGCTAAATTTGCTTTTACACGTTTTTTCCAGACATCTTTTCGAGTTACAAAAACGACCAATTGTTGTGCTGTTTTAGCAGCATTTTGATTAAAACATAGTGGCGCCATTTTAGCAATTGTATCTTTTGAGGTAATATGATAAAATTCCCATAATTGCATATTGCTACTATTTGGAGCGAGTGTTGCTTGTTCGATACATTTTTTTACAATGCTACTTTCAATTGATTTTTTGGCGTCAAAAACTCTAACAGAACGCCTAAAGTTAATGGCTTGTGATACTGTTTTTTCTATCATTTTAGGTTGATTTAATCAAAAAATTAAAATTATGAACTTATTTTTAAGAGTTTTTTTAATGATGCTAATTTCCCTTTGTATGGGGCGTATCGAATAGAAATATCTAACCAATTTCCTCTGGTAACGACACTTTTTTTATGAGAAAAAGTATCAAAAGTTTTTTTACCATGATAACTCCCGATACCACTTTGTCCAACACCTCCAAAAGGCAAGCGATGATTTACAAAATGAACTATAGTATCATTAACAGTACCACCTCCGAAGGCATATTTTGCAATCAATTTTTTAGCAAAATGTTGACGTGTGGTAAAAATATAAAATGCCAATGGTTTATCATATTTCGTAATAATGGTATCCAGTTCTTTTTCTTGTTGATATGAAATTAACGGAAATATAGGGCCAAATATTTCTTCTTTCATTACCTGGCTATCTAGGTTTGGTTCGTTGATAAGTGTTGGCGAAATATAGCATTCTTTTTTATCGATTTTTCCTCCAATTAGGCAATTTTCATTTTTTAAAAGTAGTGCTAATCGGTCAAAATTTTTGGTATTTACAATTCTTGGAAAATCGGCTGAATTTTGAGGATTTTCTCCGTAGGCATTTATTATTTCTTCTTTAAAATGAATAATAAATTTTTCTTTCACAGAGTGATGAATCAACAAATAATCAGGAGCGATACAAGTTTGTCCAGCATTGACAAATTTTCCCCAAACTAAGCGTTTTGCAGCTAGTTTTATATTGGCAGTTTCATCAATAATACAAGGACTTTTTCCGCCTAATTCTAGGGTTGTTGGAGTAAGATGTTCGGCTGCTGCTTTGGCGATAATTTTTCCTACGGGAACACTTCCTGTAAAAAAAATATAATCCCAACGTTCTTTTAATAATTCTTGTGATGTAGCCACGCCACCTTCTACAACAACAACATGATTTTTGTCAAATACGGCAGTTATAATTTCTTGAGTTATTTTACTGACGTTTGGTGTTAGTTCAGAGGGTTTTAAAATCACGGTATTTCCAGCTGAAATAGCACCTATAAGCGGTGCAAATGCTAGTTGATATGGATAATTCCAAGGGGCGATAATTAAAACAGCTCCGTAGGGTTCATTATATATTTTAGCTGATGAAGGAAAGTTTAAAAGTGTTGGTAAAACTCGTGTTGGTTTGCTCCAGGAATGACAGTTTTTAATCGCCATTTTCAATTCACTTAATACGATAGAAGTTTCTGTTAATACAGCTTCGTATGCTGATTTTTTAAAATCATTATATAAGGCTTTTATAATATCGTCTTCTCTTCTGATAAGTTCTTTTTGAAGCTTTTTTAAAGCAGTTATTCTAAAAGAAATATCTTTAGTTTGCTGTGTTGTGAAAAAGTTTTTTTGAGTTTGTACTATATCAGGAATACTCATGGTTAAAATTTGTTTAAAGATACAAATTTAACCGTTTCTTTTGATGTTAATTATTGCTGTTTTATCAGGATAATTATAAGCAAGCATCCCAAATAGGATCTTTAGGCGTTGGAGCTGTAATTTTGATACGTTCTTTACTTACAGGATGTATAAAATCAATGTTACGAGCGTGTAAATGAATGCTTCCATCTTTGTTACTTCGTCTTGCTCCGTATTTTAAATCGCCTTTTATGATAGCACCAATATTGGATAATTGCACTCGAATTTGATGATGACGCCCTGTTTCTAAATCAATTTCTAATAACGAATAATTATCTAAATTTTTAAGTGTTTTGTAATGAAGAATTGCTTTTTTACTACCGTCAATTTCTTTCGAATATGCCGTTGATTTATTATTTTTCGGATTTTTCTTTAAGAAATTGATAAGTGTATCTTCGGATTTCTTAGGTTGATCTTTCACAATCGCCCAATAGGTTTTTTTGATTACTTTATCGCGCAACATTTTATTCAATCGCTCTAATGCTTTTGAAGTTTTTGCGTAAATAACAACGCCTGAAGTTGGTCTATCTAACCGATGAACAGTTCCTAAATAAACAGCGCGAGGTTTGTTGTATTTGTCTTTAATGTATTCTTTAACAACCTCAGAGAGTGGTTTGTCGCCAGTTTTATCACCCTGAACAATATCTCCAGCTCTTTTATTGATAATAATTAAATGATTATCTTCATGTAAAACGTGTAAATTGTTTTTTGTAGAATACATTTTTGATAGCTCTTAAAAATTGAGTAACTGGTTAGTAAATTATTGAAAATCTTTAAGGATATCTTGATTTGTTTGCTCAATAAATGTTAAAAATTCTTCACGTCCTAAACCTGTTTCTGATGAGGTAAGAAAAGAGGTAGGAAGTATTTCCCAGTGTTTTAATAATTTCTTTTTATAGTTAGCTATTTGATTGTTTATTTTAGAAGTTCCTAATTTATCGGCTTTTGTAAAAACGATGCCAAAAGGAATTTGATTTTCTCCTAAAAACTGCATAAATTCTAAATCTATTTTTTGCGGATCGTGGCGAGAATCAATTAAAACAAAGGTAAAAACAAGTTGTTCTCTTTCTTTGAAATAATTTTCAATAAAAAACTGAAAAATAGTTCGTTTTTTTTTAGAGATTTGTGCATATCCATATCCAGGTAAATCCACTAAAAACCATTCTTCATTTATTTTAAAATGATTGATGAGTTGTGTTTTTCCTGGTTTTCCAGATGTTTTAGCTAAATCTTTACGCTGCATAAGCATATTGATCAATGACGATTTACCAACATTTGAGCGACCTATAAAAGCATATTCAGGAATTCTATCCTTAGGAGCTTTCATAACATTGCTGTTACTCATTACAAAATCAGCAGATTTTATTTTCATAAATATAAATTACGCTATTTGCTGTTATATATTTCGTTTAGAAAGCCAACTTTCTAAAATTTTATTAAATTCTTCAGGGGTTTCCATCATTGCTGCGTGTCCACATTTATCAATCCAAAATAAATCAGAATCGGGTAATAGTTTGTGAAAATCTTCCGCTACTTCAGGAGGTGTTACCCCATCTTGTTTACCCCAAATTAGGCAGGTTGGTTGCTGCATTGTAGGTAGGTCATTTGCCATATTATGGCGAATAGCACTTTTAGCAATTGAAAGTGTTTTTAAGGCTTTAATTCGATTGTTTACAATATCATAAATACCATCAACAAGCTCTTTAGTGGCAATTTTAGGGTCGTAAAAAACCTCTCTAGCTTTTGCTTCAATATATTCGTAATTACCTCTTTTAGGATAGCTGTCGCCCATAGATTTTTCATACAAGCCAGAGCTACCAGTTAAAACAAGGGCGCTAACATCTTCAGGATAGTGCTTTGTGTAATATAAAGCAATATGTCCACCTAAAGAATTTCCTAAAAGAACAACGTCTTTAAGGTTTTTGTATTCAATAAAATCATGCACAAAATCGGCTAAGTTTTTCACATTAGTTTTTAGCAAAGGCATGGTGTATAATGGTAATTCTGGAATTAAAACTCGATATCCTTTTTTAGAGAAATATTTAAAAGTTTCATCAAAATTACTAAGAGCTCCCATTAAACCGTGTAGTACGATTAATGCCCTTCCTTCTCCTGCTTCTGCATATGTAAAATTGCCTTCTTTCTTTAGAAAATCAGTCATTAATTTATCAGTTTGACTTTAGCACAAATGTAGTCCTTTTTTGTGAAATTCCCATTTTTATTATTCTGTGCTTGTAAACGTTGTTGAAAGCTCTTAGCCTCAGTTTTTTAGCGTAAAAATCAAAACTTATAAACAAAGTGGTAAAAAGTGGTAAAAAGTGGTAATTTTTTTTTAATTTTGAAGCAAATTACGAACTCTTACCGTGGTAAATTTAATAGGCACATATGAATGTAAAATAGACGCTAAAGGAAGGTTGATGTTGTCGTCAGCTTTTAAGAAGCAGTTGTCTGTTGTGTTGCAGGATGGTTTTGTGGTTAAGAGGTCTGTTTTTCAGCCTTGTTTGGAGTTGTATCCTATGCGGGAGTGGAATTTAATGATGCAAAAGATTAATAAACTAAATAGGTTTGTGAAAAAAAATAATGATTTTATTAGGAGATTTACTGCAGGTGTAAAAACTATTGAGGTAGATGCTTCGGGTAGGATTTTGATTCCAAAAGATTTATGTCAGTTTGCTAAAATAGGAAAGCAAGTAGTGCTCTCATCAGCAGTTAATATAATTGAAATTTGGGATAAAGATAAGTATGAACAAGTAATTGATGATGCTGTTGTTGATTTTGCAGATTTAGCAGAAGAGGTAATGGGAAATATAAGTGAAAATGAATTATCATAGTCCGGTTTTGTTAAAAGAAAGTGTTGATGCTCTTGATGTTAAAGAGGATGGAGTGTATGTTGATGTGACTTTTGGAGGCGGTGGTCATTCTAGAGAAATATTAAGTAGGTTGGGTGAAAAAGGGAGGCTTTTTGCTTTTGATCAAGATCCTGATGCTGAGCAGAATAAAATTGATGATGAGCGATTTGTACTGATTGGAGAGAATTTTCGGTTTATTTCTAGGTTTTTACGCTTTTACGGAGTTAGAAAGGTAGATGGTGTTTTAGCTGATTTAGGTGTTTCTTCTCATCAGTTTGATGAGGCGGAAAGAGGTTTTTCTACTCGATTTGATGCCGATTTAGATATGCGAATGGATCAAAAATCTGATTTGTCAGCAAAAAAAATAATTAATAAATACAGTGAAGAGCGCTTAGCAGATGTGTTGTTTTTGTATGGTGAGTTAAGAAATGCGAGAGCATTGGCAAGGAGAATTGTAGAGGCTCGAGAGATAGAAGAAATTGATACTAGTTTTCAGTTAAAAGAAGTGTTAAAAGCATTCTTACCGCAGGCAAAAGAGCATAAAATACTAGCGCAAATATTTCAGGCGGTTCGTATTGAGGTAAATCAAGAGTTGGAAGTGTTAAAGGAGTTTTTGGAGCAGATGCCTAGTTTGTTAAATAAGGATGGACGGTTGAGTGTTATATCTTATCATTCTTTAGAAGATAGGTTGGTAAAAAGGTTTATAAGAACAGGGTTGTTTAGTGGAGAGCCTGAGAAAGATTTTTATGGTAATATTAGCGTTCCTTTAAAAAAGATAGGAAAGATGATTATACCGAGAAGGGAAGAAATTAAGGTTAATAATAGAGCTAGAAGTGCAAAGTTACGAATAGCAACATTAAAGTAATGACTAAGGTAAAAGGAGGTATTTACGACGTTTTACGAGGGCGATTTTTGACTGATGAAGGATCTTTTAATAATTGGCGGATATTTATTTTTGTAGTAACGCTACTGTTGATAATGATATCGAGTTCACATAGCTTGGATGCTAAGGTTGTTAAAATAGCTAAATTAAATAAGCTTAAAAGAGAATTGAAGGCTGAAGATTTTGACACTAGTACGGCGTTAACAAAAATGAGGTTGGAGAGTAGTATTCGAGAAAAGGTAAAGCATAGAAATTTGTTTCCAGCAAATAAACCTCCACAAAAAATAAAAGTAACCACAAAAAAAGAATAAGAAATAATGGTAATTAAGAAAAGCATTTTAAACAAGCTCTATGTAGTTGTAGTTTTAATGGCGCTTTTTTTTGTAGCTATTATATTTAGAGTTTTTAAACTTCAGTATTTAGAAGGAGATAAGTATCGAAAACTTTCTTTGGAAAAAACGGTAAAGAATGATACTATATTTGCTAATAGAGGAAATGTGTATGCTGAAGATGGTAATCTTTTAGCCACCTCAATGACAAAATATACTATTAGAATGGATGCGGTAGCTGTTCCTTCAGATGTATTTGAAAAAAATATTCGGTCGCTTTCACAATCGTTATCTGGTTTGTTAGGTAAGTCGGCTAATTACTATCAAGAAAAAATAAGAGAAGCTAAAAACAGGAAAAATCGCTATTTATTAATTGCGCGTAATGTGGGGTATAATGATTACGCAAAAATGAGAGAGTTTCCTATTTTTAATAGAGGAATTTATAGGGGTGGTTTTATAGCGGAGCAAAGTACGGTTCGTGTGCACCCTATTGGTAAAATTGCAGAACGTACTATAGGTTATGATAATAAAAGAGGTGGGGCAGGTATAGAAGGAGCATTTGCTGATTATATGCAAGGTGAAAACGGTTGGCGATTGAAACAGAAAATAGCCAAAGGGCAATGGAGGCCTATAAATGATGTAAATGAAAAAGAGCCTATAGATGGTAGTGATGTGATAACAACCATAGATGTGAATATTCAAGATATAACGCACCATGCATTACTTAAACAATTAGAATATTTTGAAGCAGATCACGGATGTGCTGTTGTAATGGAAGTGGAAACCGGAGAAATAAAAGCTATTGCTAATTTAGGAAGAACATCAAAGGGTAAGTATTACGAGAAAAGAAATTATGCTGTTTGGGAAAGTCATGAGCCAGGGTCTACTTTTAAATTAGCTAGTTTAATGGCTGTTTTGGAAGATAAGGTGGCTGATACTTCTGATATTATTGATTGTGGTAAAGGAAAAATGTTTATTAATAATAGAAAGGTAGAGGATAGTAAAAGTGGAGGGCATGGAAAAATTTCATTAGCTAGGGTTTTTGAAGTTTCATCAAATGTTGGAATTGTAAAAACAGTTAAAAATAATTATGATAAAAATCCTAAGAAATTTATAAAAAGGATTAAATCTTTTGGTTTAGATCAGTTAACTGGTGTAAAAATAAAAGGAGAAGGTAGGCCTTATATACCTAATCCTTCGGAAAAAAGTTGGAGTCCAATTTCTTTAGAATGGATGGCTTGGGGGTACGGAATTCATTTAACTCCGTTACAAACATTAGCATTTTATAATGCAGTAGCTAATAATGGAAAATTAGTTAAACCTTATTTTGTTAAAGAGTTAAGAGTTGGAGGAAGGCTAGAGAAAACTTTTGGAACTGAAGTTTTAAAGCAAAAAATAGCTTCTCAATCAACTATAAATAAAGTAAGGAAGGTTATGGAAAATGTGGTAAAAAAAGGAACTGCGACGAACGTGTATTCCTCAAATTTTTCAATGGCTGGTAAAACAGGAACTGCTAAAAAATGGATTCCAAAACATAAAAGTAATAATGGACAAACTGTTTATGGTCATTATTCTAATAAAAAATATGTAGCTTCTTTTGCTGGTTTTTTTCCGGCAAATAAACCTAAGTATTCATGCATTGTAGTAGTACACAGTCCTAAGAAAGAAAAAGGATATTATGGGGCTTTAGTTGCAGCACCAGTATTTAAAGATATTGCTCAAAAAATTTATACCACAACACCTGTTGATAAACAGTTGGTGTCAGATCAAATTTCTTCAGCAAGTATTGATAAAGAGTATCAAGATTATTACACTAAATTAAGAAAGTATAAAACTATTATGCCTAATGTTATAGGTATGAGTGGGATGGATGCTATTGCGTTGTTGGAAAACATGGGGTTAAAAGTTAATTTTTCTGGCATGGGAAAGGTAACCGAGCAATCTATTTATAACGGATCAAAAGTGTTAAAAGGAGCAACAATTTATTTAAAATTATCATAATTGAAAAAGTTAAAAGACATATTAAATAAAGTAGTTGTGCAAAAAGTGCACGGAAATACTAATGTTGTAATTAATACTATTCAGTTTGATAGTCGCTTAGTAAAACAGGATGATGTTTTTGTAGCGCAAAAAGGTGTTTTAGTTAATGGGCATCAGTTTATAGAAAAGGCAATAGATTTAGGCGCATTGGTTGTGGTATGTGAAAATATTCCTGTTGATAAAAAACAAGGGGTCACTTATGTTGAGGTTGAGGATTCTAATTTAGCCTTAGCAATTATGGCAGCTAATTTTTATAACAATCCATCAACAAAACTACAATTGGTAGGTGTTACAGGCACAAATGGAAAAACAACAATTGCTACATTATTATATCAATTATTTAAAAAAGCGGGGTATAAAGTAGGTTTGTTGTCAACAGTTAAAGTAATGGTTAATGAAAAAATACATAAAGCAACTCATACAACACCTGATTCGTTAGCTATAAATAAATATTTATCGTTAATGATTGATTCAGGAGTAACCTATTGTTTTATGGAGGTTAGTTCTCATGGAATTCATCAAAAAAGAACCGCAGGCTTGCATTTTGTAGGAGGTGTTTTTACGAACTTATCTCATGATCATTTAGATTATCATGAAACTTTTGCAGAATATAGAGATGTCAAAAAATCATTTTTTGACGCTTTGCCAAAAACAGCTTTTGCTTTGGTAAATATAGATGATAAGAACGGTGCCATTATGGTGCAAAATACAAAAGCAACTAAACAAACGTATGCGCTAAAAACCGTAGGAGATTTTAAAGCAAAAGTTTTAGAAAAACAATTTTCAGGAAGTCTATTAATGATGAATGGTATTGAGGTTTGGACTAAGTTAATTGGTGAATTTAATGCAGCTAATTTATTAGCAATTTTTGGAGTTGCAACTTTATTAGGTTTAGAGAAGTTAGAAGTTTTAAGGTTGATAAGTGATTTAGATAGTGTTAGTGGGCGTTTTGAGTATATTATTTCTGCTAATAGAATAACGGCAATTGTTGATTATGCACATACGCCAGATGCTCTTAAAAACGTGTTGCAAACCATAAACGATATTCGTACAGGAAATGAAAATGTAATTACGGTTGTTGGTTGTGGTGGTGATAGAGATAAGACAAAACGACCAAAAATGGCTATGATTGCAACTCAATTAAGCGGGCAAGCCATATTTACTTCAGATAACCCGAGAACAGAGGAGGCTCAGGTTATTATTGATGAAATGGAAAAAGGAGTGCCGGCAGAGAATTATAAAAAAACATTATCTATTGTAAATAGAAAGCAAGCTATAAAAACAGCCTGTAAATTAGCCACCTCAGGTGATATTATACTAATTGCAGGAAAAGGGCATGAAAACTACCAAGAGGTAAATGGTGTTAAACATCATTTTGATGATTTAGAAGAGGTGCAAAATTGTTTTAATCAACTAAAAAGAGCGTAGCATGCTATATTATATATTTCAATATTTAGAAACCGAATTTAATCTTACAGGAGCAAGTGTGTTTCAGTTTATTACGTTTCGTGCAGCTATTGCATTTATACTGTCATTATTAATATCAACCATATTTGGAAAAAAAATAATCAGTTTTTTAAGAAAACAACAAATAGGAGAAACAGTACGTGATTTGGGGTTGGCAGGGCAAGTGCAAAAAGCAGGAACGCCAACAATGGGAGGTGTAATCATTATTTTAGCCACCTTGGTTCCGGTATTATTACTGGCAAAGTTAGAAAATATATACATAATTATTTTATTGATCACCACTATTTGGATGGGGTTTATTGGTTTTGCTGATGATTATATAAAAGTATTTAAAAAAGATAAAGCAGGTTTAAAAGGAAAATTTAAAGTGTTAGGTCAGGTAGGTTTAGGAGTAATTGTTGGGGCAATGCTTTATTTTCATCCAAATGTTACTATTAAAGAGCAGTTACCTGTAGCACAACAAGTAGTGCAGGCTAATGGTAAAATAAAAGTATTTGGAGAGGCACATAAATCAATAAAAACAACAGTTCCTTTTTTAAAAGGAAATGAGTTAGATTATGCACAGGCATTTAATTTTTTAGGAGACGGTTATGAAAAATATGGATGGATAGTTTTCATATTTGTGGTGGTTTTTATTGTAACAGGAATTTCAAATGGGGCAAATTTAACCGACGGTATAGATGGGTTAGCAGCCGGCACTTCGGCTATTATGGTAATTGCCTTGGCAATATTCGCATGGATTTCCGGGAACATCATTTTTGCTGATTATTTAGATGTGATGTATATTCCTAATTCAGGTGAAATGACAGTTTTTATATTTGCTTTTGCAGGAGCTTTAATAGGTTTTCTTTGGTATAATACGTATCCGGCACAAGTTTTTATGGGTGATACTGGTAGTTTAACTATTGGTGGTATTATAGCTGTTATAGCTATTGCTATTCGTAAAGAATTATTGTTGCCAATTTTAGCAGGAGTATTTGTAGTTGAAAACGTATCTGTAATACTTCAAGTATTTTATTTTAAGTATACTAAAAAGAGGTTTGGAGAAGGAAAAAGAATATTTAAAATGGCACCATTACATCACCATTATCAAAAGTTAAATTATCACGAAAGTAAAATAGTTACCCGTTTTTGGATTGTCGGAATTTTATTAGCTGTACTAACAATTGTAACCTTAAAATTAAGATAATATGAAAAGGTTAGTTATTCTAGGAGGTGGTGAGAGTGGTGTTGGAACAGCTTTATTAGCTAAACAACAGGGTTTTGATGTTTTTGTTTCTGATAAAGGACAGATAGCCAAAAAATATAAAAAAGTACTATTAGAAAATTCTATAATTTTTGAAGAAAATAAGCACACAGAAAAAGATATTTTAAATGCGAATATAGTAATGAAAAGCCCTGGTATTCCAGATAAAATAGCTTTAGTTCAAAAAATACGATTAAAAGAGGTAAAAATAGTCTCTGAAATTGAATTTGCAGCTACTTATACAAATGCCACAATTATAGGTATAACAGGATCTAATGGAAAAACTACCACTACGTTATTAACAGGTCATATACTAAAAAAGGCAGGTTTTAATGTTGGTGTTGGTGGCAATATAGGAGATAGTTTTGCGCAGTTAGTTGCACAACAAAATTATACCGAGTATGTGTTAGAGCTTAGTAGTTTTCAGTTAGATGGTATTGATAGTTTTAAGCCACACATTGCTATACTTACTAATATATCACCAGATCATTTAGATAGGTATGAGTATAATATTAATAATTATATAAATTCAAAATTTCGAATAACAAAAAATCAAACAGCAAATGATTTTTTAATCTATGACGCAGATGATGAAGCGATAGCTAATTGGCTACAAAAAAATAAAATTAACGCACAAAAAATTCCGTTTTCTACTCAAAAAGAATTAGAATACGGTGCTTTTTTAAGACAAGACACTATTATAATGAAATTAACCACTGAAGAAATATTAATGAATGCTTCACAATTAGTATTAAAAGGAAAACATAATACAAAAAATGCTATGGCAGCAGCTATGGCAGCAAAATTGTTGCAGGTAAGAAAAGAAGCAATAGCCGAAAGTTTATTAGATTTTGAAGGTGTAGAGCATCGTTTAGAGTATGTGCAAAAAATTAATGGAGTACAATTTATTAATGATAGTAAAGCAACCAATATAAATGCAGTTTTTTATGCATTAGAATGTATGGATACACCAACTGTTTGGATTGTTGGAGGTGTTGATAAAGGAAATGATTATACTGATTTATTATCATTAGTACGAGAAAAAGTAACCGCAATAGTTTGTTTAGGTTTAGATAATCAAAAAATTATAGAAACCTTTGGTAGTGTTGTAAACGTTATCGTAGAAACAGCAGGAGCTGAAGAGGCTGTTAAAGTAGCAAGTAAAATAGCTAAATCAGGAGATACTGTTTTATTATCGCCAGCATGTGCTAGTTTTGATTTGTTTAAAAACTACGAAGACAGAGGTAATAAATTTAAAGAAGCAATAAAAAACTTATAAAACCCCAACTGATTGATGAGAAACATCTTTCAACATATAAAAGGAGATAAAGCTATATGGGCTATTGTTGCCGTATTGGCAATATTTTCATTTATGCCAATATATAGTGCTAGTACCAATTTAGTATACGTAGTTGGTAATGGCTCTACTTTTGGGCATTTAGTAAAACATGTAGTGTTGTTAATTACAGGTTTTGCTGTAATTTACGGGGTTCATAAAATTCCGTACCGTTACTTTAGCGGAGGGTCCGTTTTAATGCTTCCTTTAGTCTTTTTTTTATTAATATTTACACTAGCGCAAGGAACTACTATAGGGGGCGCAAATGCAAGTAGGTGGATTCGAATTCCGTTTGTAGGTATTGGTTTTCAAACCTCTACCTTGGCGGGTTTAGTATTAATGGTTTATGTATCAAGGTATTTAGCTAAAAATAAAGAAAAAATTATAAGTTTTAAAGAAAGTTTAGTGCAATTGTGGTTGCCTGTAGGAGCAATATTAATATTGGTGCTTCCAGCAAATTTTTCAACAACAGCAATTGTTTTTTTAATGGTTTTATTATTAAGTTTTATAGGAGGCTATCCATTAAAATATATAGGGTATATATTAAGCATCGGTTTTTTTGCGTTATTATTTTTCATATTAGTAGCTAAAGCTTTTCCAGGTGTAATGCCAAACCGTGTAAGTACTTGGCAAAGTAGAATTGAAGGATTTTCTAAATCAGATGGACAAGAAAATTACCAAGTAGAGCATGCAAAAGTAGCAATAGCTACGGGTGGTGTAATAGGTAGAGGGCCAGGTAAAAGTGTGCAAAAAAACTTTTTACCACAATCATCTTCTGATTTTATATATGCTATTATTATTGAAGAATATGGTTTTGTAGGGGCGGTAATAGTTGTATTTATTTATTTTTTACTCTTATTTAGAATTTTAATTACGGCAATGAAAGCAACTACCATTTTTGCAACATTAATGGTTTTAGGTGTAGGAATACCAATTGTTTTTCAAGCCATGATAAATATGGCTGTAGCCGTAAACATATTACCTGTAACAGG
Organism: Tenacibaculum aestuariivivum; assembly: GCF_964507685.1. GTDB lineage: Bacteria > Bacteroidota > Bacteroidia > Flavobacteriales > Flavobacteriaceae > Polaribacter > Polaribacter aestuariivivum. Next base: position 1,254,784 of record NZ_OZ208414.1, on the reverse strand, counting down.
GCAAACATTGCCTTTAATAAGTAGTGGAGGTACCTCTATTTGGATGACCTGTTTTGCTTTAGGTATGATATTAAGTGTAAGTGCTTCTAAAAATGAAACAGAAGAAACAATTTTAGATGATAACCCTTTAGATATTTTACATGAAACAGTCGATTAATGTTATAATAAGCGGAGGCGGAACAGGTGGGCATATTTACCCAGCTATTGCAATTGCAAACGAAATAAAACACCGTTATCCAACGGCAGATATTTTGTTTGTAGGCGCAAAGAATAAAATGGAAATGGAAAAAGTTCCGGAAGCAGGTTATGCTATTAAAGGTTTATGGATTTCAGGTATTCAAAGAAAAATAACGTTTAAAAATTTACTTTTTCCTATAAAACTTATAAGTAGTTTATGGAAAGCACATACCATAATTAAAAAATTTAAACCAAATGTGGTAATTGGTACCGGTGGTTTTGCTAGTGGTCCTACATTAATGGTTGCGACCAAAAAACGAATACCAACATTAATACAAGAACAAAATTCATATCCAGGAATAACCAATAAATTATTAGGAAAAAAAGTAAATAAAATATGTGTTGCTTATAATAAATTAGAACGTTTTTTTCCTGAAGATAAAATTATAAAAACAGGAAACCCTGTTCGTCAAGATTTATTAACTATTAAATCAAAAGTTGACGAAGGAAAAGCATATTTTGAATTAGATACTGAAAAAAAAACAATTCTTATTTTAGGAGGAAGTTTAGGGGCACGAAAAATAAATGAGTTAATTGAAACAAACTTAAACTTTTTAAAAAAACAAAACGTTCAGTTGGTTTGGCAATGTGGTAAGTTATATTTTGATGAATATCAAAAATATAATAAAATAGCAAACGTTCAAGTGCATCAGTTTATAAATAAGATGGATTTAGCTTATGCTAGTGCCGATTTTATAATTTCAAGAGCAGGAGCAAGTTCAGTATCAGAATTATGTATTGTAGGAAAGCCTACTATTTTTGTGCCATCGCCTAATGTATCTGAAGATCATCAAACTAAAAACGCACTGTCTGTTGTAAATCAACATGGAGCAATTTTAGTAAAAGAGAGTGAGTTAGATACTTTTCCGATAGTATTGGAAGCATTGTTAAAAGATAAAGCTAAACAACAAAGTTTGAGTGAAAATATTAAAGCATTAGCATTGCCTAATGCAACAAATGATATTGTAAATCAAATAGAAAAATTAATTATTTAGTGAATTTAAAAAACATACATAACGTTTATTTTATAGGAATTGGAGGAATTGGTATGAGTGCCATAGCTCGTTATTTTTCAGTAAATGGAAAAAATGTGTTTGGATATGACAAAACACCAAGTCAAATTACTAAAAAATTGCAGGATATTGGTGTGCAAATTCATTTTGAAGATGCGGTAGCAAATATTAATAATTGTTGTTTAAACAAAAACGAAACTTTAGTTGTTTATACACCCGCAATTCCAAGTACGCATCATGAATTAAATTATTTTATAAATAATAAGTTTAATATTTTAAAAAGAGCCGAGGTTTTAGGAGCTATTACTAAAAATACTTTTTGTTTGGCTGTTGCAGGAACACATGGTAAAACAACAACATCATCAATTTTAGGGCACATAATGCAGCCTGAAAAAGCAACTTCCTTTTTAGGAGGTATTGCCGAAAACTACAACTCAAACCTTATTTTAGGAGATGATAAATTATCAGTAGTTGAAGCAGATGAGTTTGATAGGTCATTTTTAAAATTATCACCTAATATTGCATGTATAACATCTATGGATGCTGATCACCTAGATATTTATGGTGAAAATGAAATGTTGCAACAATCGTTTAGAGATTTTGCAAATAAAGTTTCAGATACTTTAATAGTTGCCAAAGGGTTGCCTTTAAAGGGTTTAACTTATGCTGTAAATGAAACTGCAGATTATAGTGCATTTAATGTAAAGGTAGCTACAGGTAGCTATGTTTTTGACGTTAAAACACCAACATCAGTAGTAAAAAATATTGAGTTTCATTTGCCAGGAGTGCACAATATGATGAATGCTCTAGCGGCCTTAGCAATGGCTGATGTTTATGGAGTTTCATTAGAAAATATTAAAAAACAACTTAAAAGTTTTACAGGAGTTCAACGTAGGTTTTCATATAAAATTAAAACAGAAAACTTGGTGTTGATTGATGATTATGCACATCATCCTACAGAAATAAACGCAGTAGCACACTCTATAAGAGAAATGTATCCGAATAAAAAAGTGTTAGTTGTTTTTCAGCCGCATTTATATAGTCGAACAAATGATTTTGGAGATGATTTTGCAACAGCGTTATCAAAGTTTGATCAAGTAATGTTGTTAGACATATATCCGGCTAGAGAGCTACCTATAAAAGGCGTAACTTCATTATGGTTATTAGATAAAATAAAAATAGTAGATAAAGCGTTAGTTTTTAAAGAAAACCTAAGTAACGAAATAATCAAATCTAAAGCGGCTGTTATAGTAATGTTAGGAGCAGGAGATATAGGGTTAATGGTAAATGAAGTTAAAAATAATTTAGAAAAAAATATATAAGTTAATGATGAAAACAATAGCTACATATATTTCTTTTATAATGTTACTGTTTTTTGTAGGTTTTCTGTACGGTTTTACAGCAAACAAAAATGGGGTAAAAAAAGTAGCGAATACGGTGGTTGAATTTGAGGCGGGTGATAATAACTTTTTGACACACAGTATGATTGATAAATTGTTAATACAAAATAAGAAATTTGTAAAAAATCAACCAAAAAGAGTAGTAAATTTGCACCTTTTAGAAACAAATGTTTTAAAAAACCCATATGTTGAAAAAGCAGCAGTTTGTTTAACTATTAATGGTGAGTTAAAAACGTTCATAAAACAGCGCAGTCCATTAGCTCGTATTGTTGGTAACAATACGTCATATTATGTAGATAAGTTTGGAATGAAAATTCCTTTATCGGCTAATTTTTCAGCACGAGTACCATTGGTGTCAGGAATAAATAGTACAGAAGATATAAGCGAGTTAATAACATTAATTGAAACAATAAAAAATAACGACTTTTTAAGTAAAGAAATTATAGCAATTCAAAAAAGTACTGAAAATGAATATTTATTTACTGTTCGTAGCGGAGCATATAAAATAGTTTTTGGAAAGCTTGAAAATGTAGCTATTAAATTTAAAAAGCTATTAGCTTTTTATAATAAGGCATTGATTGATAAAACAATTGAAAATTATAAGACAATAAATGTAAAATACCACAACCAAGTTGTGTGCACAAAACAAAAGCAAAATGGAGAATAATAAAGTTGCCGTTGGTTTAGATATTGGTACTACCAAAATAGTAGCTATGATTGGTCGTAAAAATGAATACGACAAATTAGAAATTTTGGGTATTGGTAAGGCTAAAAGCTTAGGTGTAAAACGAGGTGTGGTAAATAATATTACCCAAACAATTAAATCTATTCAACAAGCAGTTGAAGAGGCACAAAGTGTATCAGGACAAAAAATTGAAAGTGTAGTTGTTGGTATAGCAGGGCAACATATTAGAAGTTTACATCATAGTGATTATATTACACGTGAAAAATCAGACGAAGTAATTAATGAAGGTGATATAGAAAGTCTAGTTAACCAGGTACATAAGTTGGTAATGCTTCCGGGTGAAGAAATTATACATGTATTACCACAAGATTATAAAGTAGATAGTCAGTCAGATATTAAAGAACCTATAGGGATGTATGGCGGACGATTAGAAGCTAATTTTCATGTAGTAGTAGGGCAGGTTTCTTCTATTAGAAATATAGGGCGATGTGTAAAAAGTGCAGGTTTACAACTTTCAGAAATTACATTAGAGCCATTAGCATCTGCAGCTGCTGTTTTAAGTCAGGAAGAAAAAGAAGCAGGAGTTGCTTTAATTGATATAGGGGGTGGTTCTACCGATTTAGCAATATTTAAAGACGGTATTATTCGTCATACAGCCGTAATTCCTTTTGGAGGAAATGTAATTACTGATGATATAAAAGAAGGATGCTCTATTATTGAAAAACAAGCAGAGTTGTTAAAAGTAAAATTCGGGTCTGCATGGCCAGGAGAAAATAAAGAAACAGAAATTGTTTCTATTCCTGGATTAAGAGGTAGAGAACCTAAAGAAATTACGCTTAAAAATTTATCAAAAATAATTCATGCTAGGGTTCAGGAAATTATAGAACACGTATATTTAGAAATAAAAAATTATGGGCATGAAACACAAAAAGGTAAATTAATAGCAGGTATTGTTTTAACAGGGGGAGGCTCAGAATTAAAGCATTTACGACAGTTGGTCGAGTACGCAACGGGTATGGATGTTCGTATAGGATATCCTAATGAGCATTTAGCAGGAGATTCTGATGATGTTTTATCAAGTCCATCATACGCAACAGCTGTAGGTTTGTTAATGGAAGGTTTGCAAAAAAAATCATATGAAGTTATAACTGAACCTATTGTTGAAGTTCCAGAAGTTACAGTACAAGAAACTATCGATGAGCCCGAAACATTTGAAAAAGAGGTTGTAGAAGAGAAAACACCTATTATAAAGAAGAAGTCTAAATCTTTTTTTGATAAATTTACTGATAAATTTAAAGAGTTTTTAGACAACGCAGAGTAGTAGGTTATAATATAAAGTAAGTAAAGTAAGCATTTTTTTATCCCCCTAAAAAGAGTGTAAGTGAATAAAAATTTTTAAAAAAAAGGAAAGTTATTATGAGTACAGAATTCAATAACATTTCATTCGACATGCCAAAAACACAATCGAATGCTATTAAAGTAATCGGTGTTGGTGGGGGAGGAAGTAATGCTGTAGATCACATGTTTAGTAGACAAATTCATGGAGTAGATTTTGTGATTTGTAATACAGATGCACAAGCATTAGAAAATAGCCCAATTCCTAATAAAATTCAATTAGGAGCCCACTTAACTTCTGGTTTAGGAGCAGGTGCAAATCCTGATGTTGGAGCACAAGCTGCTGCTGAAAGTATTCAGGAGATACAGCAAATGTTAAGCACACATACCAAAATGGTATTTATTACCGCGGGTATGGGTGGTGGTACAGGTACTGGTGCTGCACCTATTATTGCTAAAATTGCAAAAGATATGGATATTTTAACGGTAGGAATCGTTACTATGCCATTTCAGTTTGAAGGTAAAAGACGTAGTAAACAAGCGCAAGACGGTATAGATGAGCTACGTAGAAACGTAGATTCTTTAATTGTTATTAATAACAATAAATTAAGAGAAGTTTATGGAAACTTAGGTTTTAAAGCTGGTTTTTCTAAAGCAGATGAGGTTTTAGCTACTGCAGCCAAAGGTATTGCTGAGGTAATAACACATCATTATAAACAAAATATTGATTTACATGATGCTAAAACAGTACTTTCTAATAGTGGAACTGCTATTATGGGGTCAGCTAAAGAAACTGGAGAAAATAGAGCTAAAAATGCTATTGTAAAAGCATTAGACTCTCCATTGTTAAACGATAATAAAATTACAGGAGCTAAAAACGTACTATTATTAATTGTTTCAGGAGTTAAGGAAGTAACCTTAGATGAGATTGGAGAAATTAACGAATATATTCAAGATGAAGCGGGTTATGATGCCAACATTATTATGGGGGTTGGTGAAGATGAATCATTAGAAGATGGTATTGCTGTAACTATTGTTGCAACTGGTTTTACTGCTGATCAACAGGGTACTATTACCAATGCAGAGGTAAAAAAAATTGTTCACACATTAGAGGATGAGCAAAAAGCAACCTATAATTTTGGAGAGCAAAAAATGCAGGTTGCTCCTGGTATTAATCAACCACTTTCTGTACAAAATTCAGTAAAAAAAGTTTATACTTTAGAGGATGATGAGGTGTCGCCAGTATTAAATTTAATACCAACTACAGAAGAAATTAAAAATATAGCGGTTGCCTACGAGCAAGTAGCTATTGAAACAGTTTCTGAAGACGATTTTATTATTACTGATATTACTGCACAAACAGCTGTTGATAAAGAGGTAACGCAAGCACCAGTACAGCAAGATTTGTTGTTTGACATTCCTGTAAATGCTTATGAAGAAATTACCCCTATTGAGTCAGCACAGGTAACACCAACACAACCTGTAAATGAGGTGGTACAACCACGTACTGTAGTAAATAATTCAGTTAATATTGAAAAAGCTAATGTAATTACGCAAAAGGAAACGCCGCAGGCGCATCAAATTGAAAAACGTTATGTTTTAGATGATTTTGATGTACAACCAACTATAGGAAAAAGTTCAAAACCTGTCATAAAAGAAGAGGTTGAAAAAGAATTACAATTTAAGGTAAGGTCTAAAACTCAAGAAGAAATTAATAGGGTTGATACCACTAGCGAAGAAGTATCGCCATTAAGTATTACTATTTCTGAATTGCAAAAACGAACACAAGAAAGACGCGATAAAATGAAAGGGTTTAACTACAAGTTTAACGACCAGGTAGCTAAAAATATTGATGAAATTGAGCGTGAACCTGCTTATAAAAGATTAGGGGTTGATATTAATGCTGATTCAGATATTAGTAGGTCAGATACTGCTTTAAATAGTGATGGTAATGGTATATCACGTTCTAATAACTCGTTTTTACATGATAATGTAGATTAATAAAGCATTGTTTTTAGTATATAAATGTAGTATTGTTTTTTAAGTTGAATATAAAAATAAAAGTTATGGGGTTGCAAAAACAAGTAATGGATAAAATGAAAGAAGCTATGAAATTGAAAGATACCACAGCTTTAACAGCCTTAAGAGCTTTAAAAGCTGCTTTTATGTTAGCAAATACTGAAACTGGTGCTGGACAAATATCAGAAGATGAAGCTTTAAAAATTATTCAAAAACAAGTAAAACAACGTAAAGATAGTGCTACTATTTTTGCTCAACAAGGTAGACAAGATTTAGCAACACCTGAATTAACTGAAGCAAAGGTTTTAGAACAGTTTTTACCAGAAGCATTATCAGAACAAGAAATTGCAAAGGTAGTGGCTCAAGTAATTGAAAAAACAGGTGCCACAGGTATGAAAGATATGGGTAAAGTTATGGGAATTGTATCTAAGCAATTAGCAGGGCAAGCCGATGGCGCAACAATATCAACAATTGTTAAGCAAACATTAGCGTAAATTTTGTAAAATAAATAATGGCTGCGTAGTTCAACTGGATAGAATATCAGATTTCGGCTCTGACGGTTGGGGGTTCGAATCCCTTCGCAGTCACTAAAAATAAAAAGCAATAACCTAATTATTAGGTTATTGCTTTTTTGGTTTTTAAAATAATAAAGCAAGGGGTTGAAACCTCTTGTTGAAAAAAATAATTTAGAATTCGTTACACTGAGTTTAGTTCAAATTTGTGTTTTTATTTGTTACAGTTTTTAGCCTTGTGCAAGGCTGAACTAAATTTGGTATAACGTTATTTTACCAAATATTTTATTTTTCGTCCTTTTCTATAAAATCAATCAAATCAATTTCTTTCATTATTTTGTCGGTTTCGGTTAATGCAACAATAATTTTATTATAATGAAAAATATCTTCATACTCTAATTCTCGTCCTTTACGGTCTTTTAACCACTTTTGAGCGGGTTGATACCCACCAATATAAAAATTCCAAGCAACTAAAGGAACATTATCAAAATAATTGATGTCGTTTATCCAAACTTTTCCGTGTGTATCGGTTACAGCCTGATAACCAATATCGGTTTTTGTTAATTTTCGGGTAATTATATTATTACCATCGCCTAAATATTGGGTAATTGAATTTTCTACAATGGGGCTTTCTAATAAATGAATTTGGCGTATTTCTCCGCCTAATTTTACCAAGTTCCAAAATGTTTTTTCATCTTTAGGAAAAGGAACTCTAGGAAAATCTATCTTTAAAAATTCTTTGTACGTTTCTCTATAATTTGGCGAGTGTAAAACGGCATAGATATAATCTAAAACATCAATTGGGGCAAAAGTTTTTGCGGTTTCTTCTTTCTCGTTGGTGAATTTTAAACCTAATTTTTTAGCAATTTTATTGATGATTTTTTTATCTAAATTTGGAACTCGTACTATTGCTTCTCCTTTTTTATCTTCGGAAAAAATATCAGTATCTTTTTTTTCTTCGGGATATAAATAGAGAGGACAAACAATAGCAGCATTTCCAACTCTCATAGCCATTATACCTTTTTCCGTAATAGTATTTGTAATTTGTATATCTTGCCAATCATAATTACCATAAACAGTACGAGAAACTATAATTCCAAAATTATCTTTATTAATAAAATGCTGCATAGTAGCATTTCTTGGTCTTCCCATTATACCATTAGAAAACCCTGTGTATATGCAAAATCTTTCATCAAAAGGACGATAATTTAATTTAAGTATTCGAGCTTTATTAATGGTTATATCTTTTTTAGCTTGAATTACTTTTTTTAAATCTTTTTCTTTTAGAGAGTATTTTATTATAAAATCTTTTGGTTCAATATTTTTAATATCATTTAATATATTTTTAGATTTTTTTTCTGTTTTTTGAATAGTTATTTTGTCAAATTCAGTTGCTAATCCAGAATTATTATGAGAAAATAAATTATTTAAATTAAAACCTTTATCATATTTATCTTTTGATTTGTAATTAATAGGAACAAAAAGATAATTTGGCGTTCTACATTCTAAATTTTCCCATTTTATAGTTGAAAAAGTATTTTTATTTAATAATGAGTATTTTAACATACGTTTTCCAAATAAATCAGCATGAAAAACTTTTCCTAATTCTTTTGGTTTTTTATCGCCTGTTTTTACAAAAATATTAATAGAAACACCAGCCATAATATCAAAGACATTTTGGTCTAGCGAACCATCAGGAGAAATTTCTTTTTTACGTGAATTACCATGCAAATCTAAAATATAAATTTTATCAAAAGTTTCTAATAAATTTTTTCGCATTTGCCGATGCGTTATTCCATCAATAAAACTATTATTAGAAATATACGCTAAAACACCGCTTCCATTTTTTTGGATAAAGTATTGACCATATCTAATAAATTTAATATAATCATCTGATAATTGTTGAGTGTTTCTTTCTTTTAAATCTTTTTTATAATCTTTCATTAAATTTAAAATCCACTCGCTTTTATTCGTGCTACTAACGGCATACGGCGGATTTCCAATAATACACATTACAGGGGCATCTCTTTTAATGGCATTTGCTTGGTCGGCTTCATCGGCTAACCAGCTACTAAATAAGGTACCGCTATCTTTATGGGCTTCTTCTAAACTATTGGTTAAAAATATTTTAAAACGCTGGTCGTTTTTAGGTTTGTAGCCAGTTTCGGTAAGTAGCATATCCATTTTTAGGTGTGCCATGGCATAACTTGCCATTAACAATTCAAAGCCATTTAAACGAGGTATTAAATTTTTAGAAACATAGTTGCTCCAAATACCTTGTTGTCCTTTAAATTTTTTGTGGATGTGTTTTATAACTTCGGATAAAAAAGTTCCCGTACCTGTTGCGGGGTCTAAAATTTGTACTTTGTGTACTTGTTTATCAACTTCTTTATAACCGCTTTTAAAGCTTTTATTTACAATATCGGTTTTTACTTTAATGGTTGTTTTGCTGGTGTCGGCTAACCCTTGTGCAAGGTTAAATTCTGATTTTAATACATCATCAACCGCTCTAACAATAAAATTAACCACAGGTTGTGGGGTGTACCAAACACCACGAGCTTTTCGTAACGCAGGATTATATTCTCCTAAAAAAGTTTCGTAAAAATGTACAACAGGGTCTTCTTGTTTGGTGCTTTTACCAAAGTTTTTCATGATGTCGGCAACATCAGACGCTAAAAATATTTGTACCAACTCATCTACAATCCACGCAAGGCGGTCATCTAAATCGTAACCCGCAATATCATGAAAAAGTTTACGTAAAAACGGATTACTTTTAGGTATTAATTGGGCAGCTTCTTGTCTTGAAAAATTTTCTAAAGTAGGGTCGTGGTATCGGGCGGCAAACATTCCGTAAGCAATTGTTTGTGCATAAATATCGGCAAAGGCTTTGTTATCAATATCATGAATTAGCATTTGTTGAAACGACAACATTTGCGATTTTATATTCGAGCGATGTTCGTTTTGGTCGTCTTCATTTAATGATTTTTCAATAATATTGGCCATTAATTTGGCCTTACCCGCCATCATTTGCGCTAATACTGTTGGCGATTTTATGGTTTGCGATACTGTTTGCGCAAAGTTTTGTATGAGTTGTGTAAACTGTTTAAAGTTTTCAGGGATTCCAATAATTTGCCCATTTTCAATTTTAGCAATGGCAATTTTTGTGGTTAACTCACCATTTCTATAAAACTGAAATTCTAAATAATCGGTAAATGCTAAGTTTGTTAAACCTGCTTTGTATCTATCAAACTGTTCTTTTAGGGTTTTACTGTTTAAATCTACCCCAATATCTTTAGCTTCAATATATCCGATAGGAATATTTTTGCGTGTTAATACGTAATCAGGCGCACCACAGGCAACTCTTGCGGGTTCGTTAGTTACTAAAACATCGGGCAAAATTGCCATGATTAGGTTTTGCAAATCGCCTCTGTAAGAGTGTTCTCGGGCATTACCAGTTATAAAAAGGGTGTTTATTTTGGTAATGTATTGTTGTATGGTCATAACAGTTTTTCTAAGCAAACCAAAAGTAACCAAATAATAGCTAAAAATATTATTAAATAGGGGGGTAAATGCTGCTGCTTTTTATAATTGAAGGCAATAAACTAGAATTTTTTAAACTTAATTTATTTTGACTATTTGTTTTAGTAATATAAACTTTAAGTAACAAGGGTTTTAAACCACTTGTAACTTAAAGTTTATATTGCTTTTTTTTAAAAAGAGGATTGTTTTTTTTGCTTTCTGGCTGCCATCGGATGGTTTGACATTGCATGGTGGTTATCTAACCCTTTAAATATTACTTTACCTCCATTTAATTCATAATCGTTTTTAAAATGTTCTAGATTTTCCATTACCGAATGGTCAATTAGTTTGGTTTTTTGCAAATTTATGGTTATGTGTATGCCTTGTGGAATGTCTTCTAAATCTCTTTTAATGCCTAAGTAGTTTGTAAATATTGCCGATTTATCAATTTCTACCAAATACTTATCACCTATGTTAGATACAACGGTAGGAGCTTTAAAAAACGATTTTATAGGCGTTCCGTTAAATAAATGAATTACCATTTTTAACAACATACCGGCTACAATACCTATTAATAAATCTTCAGCTAGTGTAACTATTATGGTTACCATAAAAATAAATAATTGCTCTTTACCTATTTTAAAAATATGTTTGAACTCGCGCGGATGTGTTAGTTTAATACCTACTGCTACAAGCATGGCTGCTAATGCCGAATTTGGAATCATTTCTAATACAGGAGCGGCTAATAATAGAAATATTAAAATAAAGAAGCCGTGAAAAAAATTAGCCCATCGAGTTTGTGCACCATTTGCAACGTTGGCAGAGCTACGTGCTACTTCAGATATTATGGGTACACCACCCAAAAATGCTGCAATAGTATTACCTATACCTACGGCAATTAAATCTTTATTCATGTTCGATTTTCGTTTGTAAGGGTCTAGCATATCTACTGCTTTTACGGTAAGTAATGATTCTAAAGTACCTACTAAAGCAAACATAATTACATATTTAATAAATGTACTTGTTTGAAAAATTCCATCAAAACTTGCATTGATATTTAAATTATCGAGTAAACTACCAACTTTTAATAAGGCGTATGAAGGTTCTGTATTAGAAAAATCCATATAAAGTTCGGCAGGAATAGCAAAAATAAGCACCACTAGTGCGGCAGGAATCATTTTAATAGTTTTGTTTTTAATAAGTGGCCATAATAACATTATTAACAAACTTACAATACCAATTAAAGAGGCTTTAGGTTCTAAGTTTTTTATAAAATAAGGAATATTCCAAAGTAATTCTATAGGTCCCATTCCTTTTGAAATATTTGGTGCATCATTTAATAATACAGGTATTTGTTTTGCAATAATAATAATACCTATTGCGGCAAGCATTCCATGAATGGCAGATAATGGAAAAAAATCAGCAAGCTTACCTAGTTTTAAAACGCCAAATATAATTTGAATTAAACCGGCAACAGCCATTGCTCCAAGAGCTAATTTCCAACCTAAAACATTATCTCCATGACCAAAATCGGCTACAGATCCTGCAATAATAACAATAAGCCCAGCAGCAGGTCCTTTTATAGATAAACGAGAGCCCATTATAAAACTTACTAATAAACCACCTATAATAGCAGATATTAAGCCCATAATTGGAGGAAAATCTGCGGCTTTTGCAATTCCTAAACTTAAAGGTAATGCTAATAAGAATACTATAAAACCTGAAATTGCATCAGCTTTAAAGTTTTCTTTAAACCCTGCCCATCCATCTGCAGGTATATGTTTTAAATTTTTAGTTTTCATTTGTAATTATTTAATATTTTTATTTTTTATGATGATCTTCTTGCTGTTGATATATTACTGTTTTTTACAGGGCCCATAAATATTCGGGCATAGATGCGCATTAAACTAATGCCGCTAAGTACAAAATTGAAGGATATTAATAAGGCTAAGGTAATTTGATGCTCATGTATGTGGGTAAATAACAAATCTTCTCCTAAAAATGTTGTTGTAATAGGAAACCCCATTAAACCTAAAGTACATAGCAAAAATAAAAAAGCGGGTTGTTTTTGCTGAAATGCCAAGCCATAAAAATCGTTAAGATTAAAAGTTGCTTTTTTAGACAATTGTTGTAATACAACTAATCCTAATATGCTAGAAACAATAACACCAAGTAAGTATATAAAAGCATGGTTTATACTAACTTTATCATTAAAAGTTACAGCTAATAAAATCCATAAGTGATTAAATGATAGCATTATACATGCGAGTTTAGCATTTTTACGTTCGCTAAAAGTTCTAATAACTAATAGTAAACCAGTACTTGCAAAAAGTATAGGAAGTATATTATGCGTTACTATTGATGAACCCGCAAAGTTGCTGATACAAAGTAAAGAAATAGGTAGCACCGCTAATATTACATGTACGTATGGTTTTGGTTGAAGTTTTGTTAATAATACACCTATTTTTTTTATAGGATTCCAAAAATATATATATAATATTTGATCTAATTTCCATTCATTTAAACCTATAACATATAGTGTTGTTTCCCATTTTTGTAACCATTTAGGAGTGTTCTTTTTTTTGTAAGGAACAAAATTATAAAATTGCTCTCTAATGTAATAAGTAACCATAGATGGGCTTATTAATAATTGATAACTGCGTAAAAAAGCATTACTCACTAAGTGAAACAGTGCAATTGTTTCAAAACCTAATGCTACTTCAATAAATATAATTCCTATTTGTGCTACTGATGAATAGGCTATTTGTGCTTTTGCAGAGTATTGTACTTTAGAGGAAACGGTTGCCATTATTGCAGTAATAGTACCTATGCAAATAACAGTAATTTTTATTGCAATAAATTGTTGCCAAAAAGGAGCTGTACGTAACAGTAAAAATACACCAATATGTGCTGCAATAGAGCCATAAAAAATAGCACTAGATGGCGTTGGTCCTTCCATGGCTCTTGGTAGCCATGAAGAAAAAGGAAACTGAGCCGATTTTACACAAGCAGCTACTAAAATAGCTAAAGATATTAAAATTCCTATTTCTGTATGTTCAGAAAGATGTTCTGATACTAATGGTGTATTATTTAGTTGTTCAAAAGTAATGTTTTGATGCCATAGATGATGACTTAGCCACATGGTAAGCAAAATACCTAAATCTGCTACTCTGTAAATAGAAAACACTTTTAATCCGTTTCTAACAGGTAAATAACGGTGACGGTAAAAGGCAATTAATAAAAATGAAGAAACACCTAATATTTCCCAACCAATAAATAAGGTTTCAAAATTACCAGAAAGTACTATTATTTGTATTGATAAGAAGAATAGTAGAAATGTGGTAAAAAAACGTTTGTAACCAGGTTCTTTATGTAAATACACTCTGCTGTATACTGCTATTAGGTAGGATAATACACCTGAAAATAAAAGGTAAACAGCGGTGATTTTGTCAAAATAAAAATCAATAAAAAAATTGTAATTATTTGAACTGTAAAGTGAAATTTCTTTTATGTTTAAGGCTTCGCTACTTTTTATTAACCAATAAATGGTAAAAGAAAAAGAAAATAATACATACAAGCCCATGGTAAAAATAACGGTGGTACTGATTATTTTTTCTTTTACATCTGAAAAAAAAAGGCTTATTAACAGGCCTATTATTGGGATTATTAAAAATAATGGTAATAAATTTTCCATTTTTAGTGAGTGTTTATTTGATAGACAGGGAGGTTAGATGATTCGTTTTCAAAAACAGGCATTAAATCAGTTACTTTAGCAATAGTATTTCCTGTTGATTTATACGGTTCCCATTTGCCTTTATTAAAAATAGATACTTTCATTGTTTCAGGATGGATGACTGCAAGTTTGAGCCATTCATTATTATACCACCCTAAAAGGTTGTTGTTGTTTTGAATTACTTGCATTACAATGTCTGGATAATGTTCTACAATCATCATTAATCGTAAAGGTGCATGTACATCAATCATTTGTGATGGTAACCCTGTACGTAAATCACCTTTAATACCATTTGAGACTCCAAAAAGCCCTATAACATTATGGGGCAGTTTAGACCCAGCACCTAGCTTTTGGTTATCTACTCTAGAGAAATAGTATTCAAGATTAATGCCTCCGCAAACTGGGGTTGCAGCGCCTAATATGCCATTTAATTGTTCGCCATTAATATCTTGCTTATAATCATAAGAATTTAAGAAAGCACGTTGGTCTAAAAATACGTTTTTTGTTAACGTTCTATTTCCTACAATACAAAGTGTATTATTAGAATGGTTCAACTCAGGTCTAGGTTCAAATAGTGCGGTAGAACGATTTTTTACATCTTTATGTACCTTGTAAGCTTCTTGTTTAATATTGGTTAACAAAAATTGACGTGCCCTTTCTTTTGCATTATTAGCTAAAGCAGTTTCAAATTGTTTTTGATATTTTTTATGTAATTCTTGATGATGTTTATTTAGTTTAGTTTCATCATAAAATTTTACTTCATCTCTTGTAGTGTCATGTAACCCTCCTATAAAAATTGTTGTTTTAGGAATATTAATATTTAATTTTTTTAAAGCATCACGTACATCTTTACGATTTGCCATTTCAGCTACAGCTCTAGCATTTACAGAACTAGGTCTGCCAGAACAAGCACCACAATTATAACCTGCATAGTATGGGTTGTTAGTACTACTACCTCCGTGCCCTATTAAGTATATGATTGGAGCAAAACTTGAAGTTAAACCAGTACTCTCTAAATTACCTTTAACAATTTTTGTCATTTCAGCTACCGTAAAACCGACCTTATATCCGTTTTCTAAATTTTTACTTGTATTTTTAACAGTTAAGTTAGATACATGCTCCATATGCTCAAAGGCAGAAGAGTGTGCTGGTGTAATTCGAGGTCTAAATAGGTTTAAAAAAAGACGAACAGCAGACCAAAAACCAATAGTTTGAGAGAGTAACCAACCAGTAAATAAACGATGCGAACTTCTATTAAAGTGAATATCTTTTTCGTTTTTTTGAGCTCTGTTTACTTCTTTTATTAAGTGTTTTGGTGTTAAAGATCCTGGGCATATTTGAGTGTAAAACTTACCCGAATCAGGTTGATACATAGCCTCTAACCCAAAATGTGCTGGTGTTCCAAAGGTTTCACAATTGGAGGCTACATTTTCTAAATGTCTACGTATAGATTCTTCTCTATCATCAATACAAAAAAAAGCTTGAAAAGCAACTTTTTTACTTTTTATTTTTTTACTTTTTGACTGTAATATTCCGTCAAGTACTTGACTATGATATGTCCATTCATACGCATTTTGCCATATAGCAATGATTTCCCAATAGGTGGTGATTTTAGAATAAGAAAATAAATGAATAGGTTTACTTAAATGTTTTTTTACATTTATAGGTAAAGCATTACATCCAATATTTTTTTCTAATGCTTCTAGTTCAAGAAGTAATTCAATAAAAATAAAATCTTGTAGAGTAACCATTCTACGGTCTAATAGTGTTTGTGGTTGTTGCTCAATAGTTGCTATTATACCAGACCAGCCTGGGTGGCTAAATTGTTGGTCAAATAAATATTGTTCATAGTATAAAGGGTTTCCTATAATTTTATCTAATAACAAAGTAATAGTACTATCGGGATTGAAAAGTAATTGAACACAGTTTTTAGACTTAAAAATAGGTGCAAGACTATTTTTTTGTAATTCTTTTACAGCTTCTAGAAAAGGTAATTCTGGATATGGAAAACGTTTTTCAGAGACACCCTGATCTAGGTAGGCACCTATTAATTTAAATAATTTTGGATGTACTAGCATATCTAGATCAATTTTAAAAATTGATTTCCATTTAGCTCTTAACTGTCCTATTTTAGGTTTAGGTATTTGAGAGGTAGTTGTTTTTAACAGTAACTCTTTCCAGTGCTGTAGTTCAGCTGTACCTTTTCTCTCAATAATAACTTTATTGAAAATAGTGTTATTAATAGCTCCTGTTTTATAAAGTTCTTGAAACTCTTTAAGAGATAATGTGGTTTTGTAACCAAAAATTTCTGAAGCACTTTGTAAAGCTTCAAAAAAAGGTATTTTTTGAAAAGCATGTAAAGTGTTATGATGAACAAAATCTTTTAGAGGTGCTTGTGCAGGTAAAAAATGTTTAAGTTGATGTAGCGTATTAACTTCATCAAAAATGGCTTTTTTTGTAGACATTTTTTATTTTTTAATTAAAAATAAATGTTGAGGTTTTTCTTTACAATATCTCTATTAGAATAAAAAAATTGTAACTTAATAGATATTTTAGCAACTTTTTAGTTGCTAAAATATTTAAGAAAAAAATTGTTATAAAGATTTAACTAACAATGTAGTTTTAAGGAGCAGTACTGAATGTATTTTGGATATTTAGAAGTTAAAACCCAATGTTTAATAATGGTAGAACTAAGTGTGAAATAATTATGAAAAATAAAGTTGTTTTCTAATTTTGTAAAAGCGGTAGTGTTACTTCCTGAAGAACTTCCAGATTCAATTGTTTCATTATCAAATAGTACTGAGGTAATTTCTGTTTCTTCTTTTTCTTCTTCAGCCCATTTATTATTTTGGTTTTCTGTTGTATTTGAAGAAGGTGTTGTTTTAAAATTATCCAATAATAATCCTCTTTCTGGTATTAGAAAGAGAATAAGTGCTATTAAGATAAATTTAAAATTCATAGTTATGACTAAAGTAATAATATATGTAATTAATATTACAAATATACGTAACATTTATTACGTTTAAGAAATGGTGTTTATTACATTTGTAATTTATTTTTTGAAGATGAAAGATTTTTTTATACAGTTCGATTTCCAAAGTAACCTTTTGTTTAGTGAATTAAATGATACAGATTCACAATTGGTAGATGCCGCTGTAGAGCCTTGGTTCGTTAAAAGAGGAAGTTTTTTGTTTTTTGAGCATAGCATTCCTACTGGAATTTTTCAAATTAAAAAAGGAAGAGTTAAAAAATTTAAAAAAGGCTTTAATGGAGATAATCAAATATTTTATATTTATACTTCAGGTGATGTATTAGGTTATCATGCTTTATTAGGAGATGAACGTTATCAAGATTCTTGTCAGGCATTAGATGATTTAGAACTTAATTTTATTTCAGAAAAAAATTTTAGAATGCTTTTAAATAAGATTCCGGTACTTAAAGAAGCTCTTCTAAAAAATATTAGTCACGAATTTGGAGTATTGGCAAATACCATAGCATTATTAGCTCAGAAAGATCAAAATGCAAGACTTGGTATTTTTTTAGTATTATTAGATTTTAAATTTAATAGACAAAAGATACAAAATAAAGGTATTGATTTAACAAGAGATGATTTAGCTAATATTATTGGTACGTCAAGAGAAAGTTTAGGGAGAAGTCTTAAGGTTTTTAAAGATAATGGATGGATTAGAATAGATAAAAGAATTATTTATATTAAAAATAAAACAGCTCTATTGGAGTTTTTAAGCTTCAAAAGCTAGTATAAAAAATTAAAGCTCTAGTATTTTAATTTGATTTCTATGTAGTTCAATTTTTGATTGTTTTTCTAAGGCTTTTAATAACCTAGAAACTACTACTCTAGAGGTGTGTAGATCATTAGCTATTTGTAGGTGTGTAACATTTAAAATATCATTACCAACAACCATTGCTTTATCTTTTAGATATTTAAGTAGACGTTCATTCATGTTTAAAAAAGCAATAGAATCTACCGCCTCAATAAACTCATTAAGTCGAGAATGGTAACTTTGTAAAATATATTCTTGCCAACTTTTGTATTTACTTAACCATTCTGACATTTTATTTTTCGGAATCATAAGTACGGTAACATCAGTTTCAGCAATAGCCTTAATTTTACTTTTAGTTTCTCCCATACAGCATGAAAGTGTCATGGCGCAAGTATCACCTTTTTCGATGTAGTATAAAACTAACTCATCGCCATCTTTGTCTTCTCTTAAAACCTTTATGGCGCCGTTTAATATTAATGGAATAGAAATCATATAACTATTGGCGTCAATAATTATAGTATTTTCCTTAAACTCTTTATATACTGCTACATCAGCTATTTCATTAATTAACTCATCTTCAAATATATAGCCGTAATGTTGTTTTAGTTTTTCAATCAATTTTAGAAATATTTAACGGCATAATTTACAAAAAAATAAAATAAAAACTGATGATTTATATCATCTTTTAAGTTGGTTTTATTGATGAAATTTATGTTATTAATAAAATGAATATAAAGAGTATGGATAAGAGAACACTAGTGTCGGCTATAATGACTAAAAATGTAATTACTTTAAATAGTACGGATGATTTAATGACTGCAGAAAGATTATTTAAGAGAGAAAAAATAAGACATATTCCTGTGGTAAGTGGTACTAAAATTAAGGGAATGTTAAGTTATACTGATTTATTAAGAATTAGTTTTGCTGACGCTGTTGATGATGATGAAAATGATGTGGATGCTGTTGTGTATAATATGTTTACTATTGACCAGGTGATGGCTAAAAATTTAGTAACGGTTAACTCACTATCAACAATAAAAGAGGTTGCTGAGGTTTTAGCAAAAAGAGAGTTTCATGCTTTGCCTGTAGTTGATAATAATGAGTTGGTTGGTATTGTAACTACTACCGATTTAATAAATTACTTGCTAACGCAATTATAATTACTATTTTATTTTTGTAAAAAAGTAAAAAGGAGGCATTTGCCTCCTTTTTTTTGTATTAGTTTATTAATTCTTTTAAGTTTTTGATTGTTTTTGTAGGGTTATCGCTTTTAAAAACATAACTACCGGCAACTAAAACATTAGCACCAGCTTCAATAAGTTTATTAGCATTTTTATCGGTTACACCACCGTCAATTTCTATTTTACATGTTGAATTTGAGAATTCAATAAGGTGTTTAAGTTGACTTACTTTTTTGTAGGTGTTTTCAATAAATGATTGGCCTCCAAAACCAGGGTTTACACTCATAATACATACTAGGTCTAGGTCTTGAATAATATCTTCTAAAACAGCAATTGGTGTATGTGGGTTTAAGGCTACTCCGGCTTTCATACCTGCATTTTTTATTGCCTGAACAGTTCTATGTAAGTGTGTACAAGCTTCATAATGTACGGTTAAAATAGTGGCTCCTAAGTTGGCAAAGGTTTCAATATATTGATCAGGGTTAACAATCATTAAATGCACGTCGATTGTTTTATTTGCATGTTCTGAAATGGCTTTTAAAACAGGCATTCCAAAAGATATGTTTGGTACAAATACGCCATCCATAATATCAATATGAAACCAGTCGGCTTCGCTATTGTTTACCATTTCGATATCTCTTTGTAGGTTAGCAAAATCGGCTGCTAAAACTGAAGGTGCAATTAAATTACTCATTAGTTTATTGTGTTGTTATTTTAAGCAAAGATAATTAATTAGTGTTAGAAATGTTATGGCTGGTTTTAAAAATAGAGTAGGTTTTAGTGCTAAAATAATATTATTAACTAGGTGTAACTTTTTTGTTTAGCGGGGTGTTTTATAAATATGGCTAGCCCTGATTGAAGTGGCATCCTTTTTTGAAGAATGAAAAAAAGATATAGCGGAAAGCAGGAATTTGCTTCAAAAAAAACTCTCGAAAAATTAATTCGAGAGTTTTTTATTATAATTTATACATGATTTTTAAAGCATTATTGAAATGCTCTAGCCTAAGTAGGTCATTAATATTTTACTGCGAGATGTGTGTTTTAATCTACGAATTGCTTTTTCTTTAATTTGACGAACACGTTCACGAGTTAAATCAAATGTTTCTCCAATTTCTTCTAAAGTCATTGGTTGGTGTTCTCCTAATCCGAAATATAATTTTACAACATCAGCTTCACGTGGTGTTAATGTTTCTAAAGCACGATTAATTTCAATGCGTAAAGATTCGTGTAATAATGTTTTGTCAGGGTTTGGTGATTCACCTGAGTTTAATACATCGTATAGGTTAGAATCTTCACCTTCAATTAATGGAGCATCCATTGATACGTGACGACCTGAGTTTTTCATTGACTCTTTTACATCATTTACAGTCATGTCTAACTTTTTGGCAATTTCTTCAGGACTTGGAGGTCTTTCATTTTCTTGCTCTAAAAAGGCATACATTTTATTGATTTTGTTAATAGAACCAATTTTATTTAAGGGTAAACGTACAATACGAGATTGTTCTGCTAATGCCTGTAATATTGATTGACGAATCCACCATACAGCATACGAGATAAATTTAAAACCACGAGTTTCATCAAAACGTTTAGCTGCTTTAATTAAACCTAAATTACCTTCATTAATTAAGTCAGGCAATGTTAATCCTTGATTTTGATATTGCTTTGCTACTGAGACTACGAAACGTAAGTTGGCTTTAGTTAATTTTTCTAAGGCTCTTTGGTCACCAGCTTTAATTCTTTGTGCTAATTCAACTTCTTCATCAGCAGTAATTAAATCTACTTTTCCTATCTCTTGTAAATATTTATCTAAAGAAGCGGTTTCTCTGTTAGTAACCTGCTTGGTAATTTTAAGTTGTCTCATTATAATTAAGGGATATTTTTAATTCATCAATCGTCTACATCAAGTTATACGAATGATGTTTCAAAAATGTTACACTTTTTTGCTTTTTTTTTAATAAAAAGAATTTTCACCCTGTATTAAGGCGATAGATTCTTAAATATAAAACACATAACAGAAGTAGCTATTGTTTTATAGTATATTTAAAATAGTAGCTACAAATTAAAAAGAGATTACGTTTTTCACACTAAGTATGACTATCATGTAAAAAGTATTTAATTTTTATATGATAAAACACTTTTTTTTTATTTAAATCATTTAAATAATTGTTAGATTTGCTTTTTTATATAAGGATGAGTAGTGACCTTTTGTGATTACAAGTGTCTAAATTAATATAAGTCCCCTAGCTATTGAAAAATCTTGATGATACAAAACTAAGTGATGAAGAGTTGGTTAGTAAAATTGTAGAAACAAATGATAGTAATTTGTTCGCTATTTTATACGATCGTTACGCAGGTGTTGTATACAATAAATGTTATGGTTTTTCGAAAAACAAAGAAGAAGCTCAAGATTTAACACACGATGTTTTTATTCGTTTATTTGTTAAATTAAGAACCTTTAAAGGTAAATCTAAATTTTCTACTTGGTTGTATTCTTTTACTTATAATTTTTGTGTAAATTATGTGCAGAGAAATAAAGAAAAGAAAAAAGAAAAAGTAACAGTTGTTACAGATCAAGTTAAAGAAAATAGCAATGAGGAGGAAATTGATGACGCTACTTTATTTGAGTTAAAGTCAGATAAACTAGCTAAAGCACTTGAAATTATTAGTGTTTCTGAAAAAATGATTTTATTAATGAAGTATCAAGATGATATGAGTATTAAAGAAATTACAGAAGCATTAAGTTTAGGAGAAAGCGCAGTAAAAATGCGTTTAAAACGAGCAAAAGAAAAAGTTATAAAAGCATATAACGCACTGTAATACTAGTCATGGAAAATCCATTTAAAAAAATATTACATAATGAAGAGTTGCCAGAAGTACTTAAAGGAAAAGTACTAAATGATGTGGCAATGATTAAGCTAAGTATAGATTTAGCCGACTTATTTGTGGTAAAATACCCAAGTACAATAGCTAATTTGTTTACTGCTAGTGCGTCAGAAAAAGATAAAAAAATATAGATTCTTAAAAAAAATAAGTAAAAATTAACACACAATAACAATGATAAATGCATTACAAATTGATGTTTTAAAGCCTTTTCAAGATATTTTTATAAATATTGTTGATTCGTTACCTACTGCTCTTGGGTTTATTGGGTTTGTAATTTTATCATGGTTAATTATTAAACTTTTTCTATATATTTTAAGAAAGGCTTTATCTAAAACCAAAATTGATGAATGGTCTAAAAAATTAAGTGAAACTGAAATTTTTGGAAATTCAACTATAAATGTTGTATTAACAAATGTTATTGTTGCTGTATTAAAGTGGTTTTTAATTTTAACTTTTGTTATGGCTGGTTCAAATATTTTTGGACTATCTGTTGTTTCAGAAGGTATACGTAGTTTTTTTGCTTATTTACCTAGATTATTAACTGCTTTAGGAATTTTTGTTGCAGGTGTATATTTAGGCACTGTTGTAAAAAAAGCGATTCAGACAATGTTTAAATCGTTAGAGGTTTCAGGTGGTAATTTAGTAGGTAACATTGCTTTCTATTTGATAATAGTTTTTTTATCAATAACAGCCTTAGATCAAGCAGGAGTTGATACGTCAGTAATAAAAAGTAATTTAACACTTATTATAGGTTCTATTCTTTTAGCATTTACATTAGCATTTGGTTTAGGGGCAAAAGAAGTGGTTGTACGATTATTGTATGGTTTTTACTCAAGAAAAAATGTAAGTATAGGTAAAAAAGTAATTATAGGTGATTTTACAGGAGTTGTAACAGGTATAGATAACATTTGTTTAACAGTGGTAACAACTGAAGGAAAAACTGTTGTATTTCCAATAAAAGAAGTGGTAAATAATATTATAGTTATAGAAAATTAGTGAGTTTCTGTATTACGAAAAAAAATAAGTAAATGATAGGTTTCGGGGGACATCTATCTTAATTGGTAAAGATTTTTTCTTTACTGTAATGACCATCGAAAGATGGTCATTTTTTATATTTAATATTAAAAATGATGCTATAATGTTAATTGATCCTTGGAGTGTTTTCTCTCTTTATTAAGAAGGGTATTCTATTGGGTGCAAAAAGTAAGTAAATTAATAAATTATTAAGATGTTTACTTTACTATAATAAAAATTAGAAATAAGAATAAAAAAAGCCACTTTTAAAGTGGCTTTTTTTATTCAAAAGATAAGTGTAGGAATACACCTCGCGTACCTAAATAATCTATTGGGTCAGTCCATTGGCTCGGAGAGTTATTGTCGGGTATAAGTTCGTTATTTACAGCAAAAACACCTCTAATGGAAGGTGAAAATTTAAAGTAATTTAAATAAAAATCAACTCCAATACCAACTTCATACATTAAGTTATTAGTAGTTGTTCTAAACTCACCTACTGTATTGTCATCACTATTATTTTCATTACTAGAGAAATTATAATCATATGAAACACCACCTAATACATAAGGTCTTATATTATTTAATCTATTAGTACTAAATTTTAGTATTAGTGGTAGGTGTAAGTATGTTGCTCCAACCTCTCTTGTGTTTATGTTTTTTGATCCAGGAATATGCTTAAAAAGCAGTGTTTTGGTGTTTGACATTAATCCTGGTTCAAATCGTAGATTAATGTTGTTGTGTAGCCTTAAATCGGCAATTAAGCCAACATTAAAGCCTACAGAAGTTGTAACCTCTACTTCAGCATTGTTAAAAGCACTTGGTTTATAAGCTACTTTATAGTCATTATTATTTACTCCCAAATAAAAACCATAATGAAATAAAGGTTTGTCAAAACTTGGAAGATTTAATATTTTTTCGGTTTGAGCATGAGTACATACTGTTAGAAAACCAAAAAATCCGAAAAGCATTTTTTTTTTGAACATACTATTTAAAAGCTGTGTAAATTGATGCAACTCCAAAAGTTACAGGTGAATTATTTACATTCTTAAACCCGTTTTTTTGTAAAATATTGTTAAAGGCCTGGCCAAAAGGAAAAGAATTTGCACTTTCTGATAAATAAGAATAAGCAACCTTGTCTTTTGAAAATATTTTACCAATAATAGGAAGTAAAATGTTTGTGTGAAATTTATAACCTTGTTTAAAAGGAAATCTAGTTGGGTTAGAGGTTTCTAGTATAACTAATTTGCCTTTAGGTTTTAAAACTCTGAGTATTTCTGTTAATCCTTTATCAAGATTTTCAAAATTACGTACTCCGAAAGAAACAGTTATAGCATCAAAAGTATTGCTAGCAAAAGGCATGTTTTCACTATCTCCAACAACCATTTCTATTTTACTTGCTAAATTAGCTTTGTTTATTTTTTGTTTACCTACCTCTAACATTCCTGCTGAAATATCTAAGCCTATAATTCTATCAGGGTTTAAATCTGCCATCATTAAAGCTAAGTCACCCGTACCAGTGGCAATATCTAAAATTTGTTTCGGGTTATTTTGGCTAACTAATTTCACTACTTTTTTTCGCCAACTAACGTCAATTCCTAAAGAAATAACACGGTTTAGTCCGTCATAATCTTTAGAAATATTGTCAAACATTTTCACTACCTGTTCTTTTTTTCCTAATTCAGAATCTTTGTATGGTTTGATGGTTTTTGACATGGTTTTTAAATTATCCGTTAATAGCAACTACTTCGTTAATTTGATCAGGTAACATATCTTTAAGCATTGTTTCAATACCGTTTTTTAAAGTTACTGTTGATGATGGACATCCACTACAAGCACCTTGCAAAATTACGCTTACTCTTTTTGTATCTTTATCATACGATTGAAATGCAATGTTTCCACCATCAGAAGCTACTGCGGGTTTAATATATTCATCTAATATATCAACAATTTTAGCTTCAGTATCCGTTAAAGATTCCTTAGGTATTTCAACGTTTTGTTTTGTTTGTTGCTTAGGAAGTTCTTTAATAATTGTTTTTCCATCTTGAATATAACTTCTAATGAACGAACGAATTTCTTGGTGTACTTCATTCCATTCTATCATATCGTATTTTGTTATTGATACATAGTTCTCAGAAATAAAAATTTCTTTTACAAACGGAAATCCAAATAATTCTTGAGCTAAAGGTGATGATTTGCTAGCTTCCTCAATATTTTTAAATTCAACATCGGTTTGAGTTAATGCTTTGTTAGAACCGAATTTCATAACAGCCGGATTCGGAGTAACTTCTGCATATATTTCAACAGCTTCTTTTTTAGTTGAAACTTCTTCTACAAGTTTGTTTCCTTCCTGTAAATAGTTTTCAATTTGTTCACGAAGTTCTTCTTCTACATCTTCCCACTGAACAATATCATAGCGCTGAATAGCAATGAAGTTTGCGGTAATTAATATTTTTTTTACAAAAGGAAGGTGAAAAAGTTGTTGTGCTAAAGTTGAATTTTTAGCCTCGTCTATATTATTAAATTCATAACTACCTCCATTTACTAAAATTGTATTGCTAACAAATTTTAATATAGTTTCGTTATTGGTTTCTTGTATGTTTATTTTTATTGTGCTCATAATAAGGTGTAAAATGAAGTGCAAAATTACGGTAAAAAACTGAGATATGGTTACATAATAAAAACCTGCAAAAGCAGGTTTTTATTATGATTTATTTGTTGTTTACTTATAGGTTAAAAGTAAGTGTGCCAGAAATACTTGTAGTGTTTTTATTAACGGTTAAATCACCGGTATTATAGACTGTGTAAAACTGCTTGTTTTCTCTTTTAGAGTATGATAAATCAAATTTTGTGTTTCCAAAATTATATCCTAAACCTGTAGAAAAACCGCTTATGTTGTCTTTGTTCGTGTTTCCTCCTAGTAGTAGGTTTGGGTTTTTTTCATAATGATATCCACCTCTAATACTCATTTTATCAAAACGCCATTCGGTACCAATATTTAATATTTGTGTGTTTTGGTAATTATTAGCAAAAGCTGTATTTTGTTCAGAGAAATTACCTCCACTAAATTTAGTGTTTGTATAGTCTTTGTAGGTGTAATCTACACTAATTAATCCATTTTTTCCAAATACATAAGCTCCACTTGCTGTTACTTTACTAGGTGTTCTAAGGTTATAAACACTTTCTATAAATAAGGGATTTTCTTCATAGTTGTTATCAACATTAGGAGCTATTAAGTCAAAGTAGCCAATGTAATTTTTAAATATTATATCATTATCATTATAAGCAATTAAATTACTACGTTCACGAACTTCTCCATGCCAAGTGGGGGTTTCGTAAGCTAAACCTATACGTATATTTTGGTTAAATTTGTAAATAAAACCTAAATTCAAAGAGAAACCATTAGCATTAAAATTACTGTCTTGAGCATTAAAAGCATCTAATGTGTTTTCGTTATCATCATTATTAAACTCGTTTAATTTTACAAGTTGATTAAATTCAGTGCTATGAAAATTTAATGTAGCCCCTACAAATAGTTTATTTTGATGAACGCTTGAAAATCCAATGCTAAAAACACTACTTTGTCCTGATGTTTTATTTTCAAGGTGTTGTTCTTGTGGATTATCGAATGTTATTGAAGTGTCATTAAGATGTTCTGTAAAATATGCTTCGCCACTATTTCCATTAGCGGTATAGAAACTATTAAAATCTTTTTTTAGCCTGTAGTTAAAACTTAAAGCAAAGCGATTCCAGTCGGAATTATAAGCAGTTTTAAATGAAAAAATACCACCAGCTTGGCTAATGTTAAATTCGTTATTTTGAGTGTTGTTGGTGTTTCCATAATACATTGAGGAGTACTGCGTATTTTTATTATTTAATGTAGCAGAAAATACACTTTTTTTAGTGATAGAAGCACCTGCAGGATTAATTGCTAAAGATGAAATATCACCACCTAAAGCTCCAAAAGCACCACTCATTGCTTCAAATCGAGCGGTTCCGTAATTAGCATCTTCCGAGAATAAAATCCCTAATTCATTATAATTTAATGATTGTGAAAAACTAGTAAATGTACTAGCGATAAGTATAGCAAATGTTAAAAATAATTTCATTTGTTAATTTTTTAGTTAAAGCATTTTATAAAAGTAGCTTAAATTAGCGTCTACTAGTTCTTGTACTTCTATTAGATTGAGTACTTCTAGAAGGTGTAGTACTTCGATTGTTTCTTATTGATGAAGATCTAGAGTATGTTTTTGAATTATTAGTACTATTTCTTTTTGATGAATAGTTTTTCGATGTTTTATTAATAGTGGGTCTACGCGTTGAGCTACTTCTTTTAGTCCTGTTACTAGATTTTGTTCGCGTATTTCTAGTAGGTTTTACGCTTCTGTTAGTTTGATTGTTGTTTCTAGTGCTTTTTTTGTAAGTATTAGAAGATCTTCTTGTTGTAGAGTATTTTCGGTTGTTATTCGAATTACTTCTTGTATAAGTAGTTCCGTTTCTTTTAGATGAGTAAGTTGTTCTATTACTTCTGTAGTAATTAGCTCCGTTGCGAGCTCTATAATAACGACTGTTATAATAATTTTGTCTATAGTAAGGGTGTGTATAATAGCTATTGTAATAACCGCCTAATCCTATAAAAATTCCATTATTATAATAATGTCCATAGTTATATGGATGCCAGTAATTATTGTATCCCCAATTATAACTTCTGTAGCCAGAACGCCACCAAGGTCTGTTGTAGTTGTAACCATAATAAGTGTCCCAATTATTGTAATAACCCCATTGAGGATATGTGTTTATATTAACAACAACATCTCCAGAGTTACGGTTATAGCCCCACGGTTCATTACTGTCATAATTTTGGTTATTTTCATTATCATAAATAATGTTTTCTTCTGTGTCAAAGTTATTTTCTTCTGATGCGTAATTTTCAATATCAGTAAATATATCTGTACCACTTAAAGTGCCTAAGCGTTCAACTTCTTTTGTAAAGTAGTTTTCTTCGTATTTATTGTAATTATTTTCATCAGTAGCAATAACAGTGCGTTTAGTTTGTAGTTGCTCATCATCCGCATAAATACCATCATCACTATTAGCAACAGTTTGCATTGTACCACATGAAACAAAAGTTGCTATTATAAATAAAGATAGTATATAAAGAGGAAGTTTGGTATTGGTATAATGTAACTTCATTGCTTAAAATTTTAGGTTATAAAAACTAATTTAAAAATTGAATTGCAAAATATTATTTCTTTGTTGGGCTTGTACCCTTTTTAATGTAGTTTTGCAGTGACAATTTACATAAAAAAATAACAATATTTATGCCAAACTTTTGATTATGAGCAAACATTTGACAAAAAGAGACGAAGATTACTCAAAATGGTATAACGAATTAGTTGTAAAAGCTGATTTAGCTGAAAACTCGGCAGTTAGAGGGTGTATGGTAATAAAACCATATGGATATGCTATTTGGGAGAATATGCAAGCAGAATTAGATAGAATGTTTAAAGAAACAGGGCACCAAAATGCTTATTTTCCATTGTTTGTACCTAAAAGTTTATTTGAAGCTGAAGAAAAAAATGCTGAAGGTTTTGCAAAAGAGTGTGCTGTTGTAACACATTATCGTTTACAAAATGACCCTGATAATGAAGGTAAGTTAAGGGTTGATCCTGATGCTAAACTTGAAGAAGAGTTAGTTGTTAGGCCAACATCTGAAGCAATAATTTGGAATACTTATAAAGGGTGGATACAGTCATATCGTGATTTACCATTATTAATAAATCAATGGGCAAACGTTGTTCGTTGGGAAATGCGTACGCGTTTATTTTTACGTACAGCAGAGTTTTTATGGCAAGAAGGGCATACAGCTCATGCTACAAAAGCTGAAGCTGTATCAGAATCTAAACAAATGCAAGAAGTATATGCTACTTTTGCAGAAGAGTTTATGGCAATGCCAGTTATAAAAGGAGCTAAATCAGAGAGTGAACGTTTTGCAGGAGCTGAAGAAACTTTTACAATCGAAGCATTAATGCAAGACGGAAAAGCTTTACAAGCAGGAACATCTCACTTTTTAGGGCAAAATTTTGCAAAAGCTTTCGATGTAAAATATACTTCTAAAGAAGGAAAGAAAGAATACGTTTGGGCTACTTCTTGGGGAGTTTCAACACGTTTAATAGGTGGTTTAATTATGACACACTCTGATGATGCTGGTTTAGTATTACCTCCAAAATTAGCACCTATTCAAGTTGTAATTATTCCTATATATAAAGGTGATGACCAATTAGAAGTTATTTCTGAAAAAGTAGCTGTAATCGTAAAAGACTTGCGTAAAAAAGGTGTTTCTGTTAAGTTTGATGATAGAGACACTTACAGACCAGGAGCTAAATTTGCAGAATACGAATTAAAAGGTGTTCCGGTAAGAATAGCAATGGGTAATCGTGATTTAGAAAATGGCACTGTTGAGGTTGCTCGTCGTGATACTTTTGAAAAGCAAACAGTTTCTATAGACGGTGTTGTAGAGGTTGTACTGAGCTTATTAGAACAAATTCAAGATAATTTATTTAATAAAGCATTAGATTATCGAAATTCTCACATAAAAGAAGTTGAAACCTTTGATGATTTTAAAGATGTGATAGAAAATAAAGGAGGTTTTGTTTTAGCGCATTGGGATGGAACCGAAGAGACAGAAGACAAAATTAAAGAGCTTACAAAAGCAACCATAAGATGTATTCCTAATGATGCAAAAGAGGAGGAGGGTAAATGTATATTTACAGGAAAATTATCAAACAAAAAAGTTCTTTTTGCTAAAGCATATTAAAAATAATAAAATTACTATCTAAAACCCTACATTTGTAGGGTTTTTTATTTTTTATACTTCCTTTATCTACTCTTATAAAGAAAAATAAAACAGTATTCTAATTGTGGTTAAGAGAATATGTTTAGTGTTGTATAATTCTTTAAAATAGAAGGCGTTTTTAGTTGAGTAAAGGCAATTGAATAACTAATGCTAATTAGCATTAGTATCTATTTCTGTTATAAAAAAAAGAAAAAACAATTAGTTATAATAGCTGTTTTTTGTTTAATTGTCTTAAAATCAACTAATATTGAGGGTGGTGTATGTTTTTGTTCATTGGATAATGTTTTTTTATTTTAAATAAAAATAAAAAAAATTTGTGTAAATAAAAAACAGTTGTATATTTGCACCCGCAATCAGGAAAATTGATTGTTATGGTCCGTTCGTCTAGGGGTTAGGACGCCAGGTTTTCATCCTGGTAACACGGGTTCGATTCCCGTACGGACTACAATTTTAAGTTGTAGTTTAAAAAGAGTAAGGTTTTTTTAAAAAACAAAAGTTCAAGAAAATTAAAATTAAAATTATTGCAGATATAGAATATTATTGTATATTTGCACTCGCAATCAGAAAGATTGTTTTGGTCCGTTCGTCTAGGGGTTAGGACGCCAGGTTTTCATCCTGGTAACACGGGTTCGATTCCCGTACGGACTACAAAGTTTTTATAAACAATTAAGAATTTAGTATAATGGCAAATCACAAGTCAGCAATTAAAAGAATTAGAAGTAACGATGCAAAGCGTTTAAGAAATAAATATCAGCATAAAACTACACGTAATGCTGTTAGAAGATTAAAGGCATCTGAAGATAAGAAAGAAGCTGAAGGTATGTTTTCTACAGTAGTTTCTATGTTAGATAAATTAGCTAAAAACAACATTATTCATAAGAATAAAGCAGCTAACTTAAAGTCTAAATTAGCTAAGCATGTTGCGGCTTTGTAAGTAATTACAAGCTTTTTTTAAAAAAAAATATTAAAAAACGCTTCGATTTATCGAAGCGTTTTTTCTGTTATAATATTATTTTTAGGATGAAACTAAATCAATAAAAATAAACATTACTTAAATTTGTGATTAGGCGTATATTTTTGTCAATCTAAACAGAAAATTTCTATATTTCTTACCTCTCTAAATTGTGCTTTAAAAGCTTTTATTTTAGCGTTAAAATTATTATGCAAATGCTATTTTCTACTATTAAAGTAATTGATTGTAGATTGATAATTTAAACTTATGGAGCTTGACACTATATTAAAAACCTTATTTATTTACATTTAGCAAGTTTTGTATAGGTTATTTCTTTTTTATAACCCTGTTATTAAAAAAAATATAAGTTTTCGTCATACTTCATATTCCTTTTTAATATCAGGGTAGTTTTTAAACAAAATTAAGTAAGATCAAATCCAAAATTTATCACATTTACAATTGTGAAAAAACAGTCGTGTATCTATATAATAAACCTACATTTCTATCATGTCTAAATGGTATTATAAGAATTTTTATTTTAATGTTTAAAGGTTATTATAGCGGTAATAGGTATTTCTATTACTTAAATAGATGTTAATGTTTCTTATAAATAGCAAAGTGCTAAAAGCTGGTGTTTAGCTTCTAAAAGTATTTTTATATGCTTTTACCAATCATATTTTTTATGAGCGTCTAATCGAATAAAAATAAATAATAGCACCGTAAAACCCCATAAAGAAGATCCTCCGTAGCTAAAAAAAGGTAATGGAATACCTATTGTTGGTAGTAGTCCTATAACCATTCCAATGTTTACTATTAAGTGAAAGAAAATAATTGAGGCAATTCCATAACCATATATTCTACCAAATTTATTGGTTTGTGTTTCTGATAAATATATAATTCGGTACAGAAGAAGCATAAATAGAATAATAACTAACGAGCTACCTAAAAATCCCCATTCTTCACCAATAGTGCTATATATATAGTCTGTTTCTTGCTCGGGTACAAACTTACCTTGAGTTCTGTCGCCCTGTAAAAAACCTTTGCCTAATAACCCTCCGGAGCTAATGGTTAGTTCTGATTGGTAAGTATTATACCCTTTATTTTTAAGGTCTGTTGTTTTTCCTAAAAGAATATCAAACCTGTCTTTTTGGTGTGGTTCTAAAATATTATCGTAAGTATAGCCGATGCCGAATACAAATAACGTTGTAAATACGTATGCAATTATTATTTTAATAGCATTAAAACGTAAAAAACGATGATCTTTATAAAAACCATAAAAAACAGCTAGTGTAATAACAAGCAAGCAAGTTAAAAGAATCCATTTAGCTCCAAAATAAATAGTTAGAATGAATAAAATTATTGATAAAGCTCCAAACAAAAGATAGTTCAAGCTCAACCCCTCTCTATTTAAAACAAAAAAGAAGGCAAAATATATTAAAACCGAACCCATATCAGGCTGCAAAGCAATAAAAAAAGCGGGTAAAAATATAACTACAAATGCTTTTAGTTGATTCTTTATTAATTTTAAATTATATTTTCTATCACTCATTAATTTAGCAAGCGCTAATGCTGTAAAAGATTTGGCAAATTCTGAGGGTTGTAAACCTATTCCTCCAAAATTATACCAAGAAGTTGCTCCGTTAATTTTTTTACCAAAAATAAATAGACCTGCTAATAATACTAGTGAAAATACATATAAAACACTTGCAAATTGTTCGTAAAATTTCGAGTTAAAAAAAAGAATTAAAATGATAACAGGAATGCTTAAGCAAATAAAAATTATTTGTTTTCCGTATTTTGTAGAAAAATCAAAAACTTCTCTAGTGTCATCAGTAGATGATGAAGCGTAAATATTCATCCAGCCGAAACCAACAAGTACAATATATAAGCTAACAAGCAACCAGTCGATGCCTTCAAAAATGTTATTTCGTTCCTGACGCAAGTGTATCTGTCTTTTTAATTAATTTATCATACTCCTTTTGAAGACTCATAGTAATCAAATGTTTTTCAAGCCGTTTATTAGTAATTGATTTTCTTAGGTATTTTTCTATTAATAGACTTGTAACTGGGCCTGCTATGGTAGAACCATAACCTCCATTTTCTACAAATATAGCTATTGCTATTTTAGGATTGTTTTTTGGTGCAAAGGCTATAAAAATAGAATGATCTTGTGCTTGTACTTTTTCTCCATCAATCATTTTAATTTTATTTTCAGCAGTTCCTGTTTTTCCACAAATTTCAATACCTTCTATTTGATATCGTCTAGCTGTACCATCAGTAAAAACCTCATGCATTGCTTCAATAGCAATAGGAAAGTGTTTTGGATTTATAGTTGTGTTTCTACGAGTTGTATAAGTAGAATCTGAAATTTTTTTATGATTAATTTTCTTAACTATATGAGGTGTATGAAAGTATCCTTTATTAGCAATAGCGGCTGTCATGTTAGCTAATTGCATTGGGGTTGTTAATATTTCTCCTTGCCCAATTGAATTTGAAATTGTGTAAGTAGATCTCCATCTGTTTTTATACCATTTATTATAAAAAGCAGCATCAGGTACCATTCCTTTTCTTCCAACAGGCAAGTCATAACCTAAAAAATTACCTAACCCAAAACTTTCTACGTGCTTGTTCCAAGTATCCATACCTGTTTTTGGGTTACCTGATTTATCAATGATTTTTTTATATACTGTTGCGAAATAACTGTTACAGGATTTTGCTATTGCTGTTTTTAATCGAATAGGTCTTCCTGTTATACCACAATGGCAACCCATAAACTGATTCCGACTACTACCATACCTATATCCGTGATGG
This sequence comes from Tenacibaculum aestuariivivum, assembly GCF_964507685.1. Taxonomy (GTDB): domain Bacteria; phylum Bacteroidota; class Bacteroidia; order Flavobacteriales; family Flavobacteriaceae; genus Polaribacter; species Polaribacter aestuariivivum. Next base: position 1,220,855 of record NZ_OZ208414.1, on the reverse strand, counting down.
CAGTACACTCCGAAATTTTCATCAATAACTTCTTCCTGTAAACCTATTAAACCATTAATAATTTTAAAGGGAGAGCCAGGAGGGTACATAGCTTGTAATCCTCTATCAAAAGTAGGCATATTAATAGTGTCGTTAAATAATTTTACAGAATTAGGAGAACGTTTTCTTCCTACTAATAAATTAGGATCGTAAGAAGGAGCGGTAACTAATGCTAATATTTCTCCTGTTTTAGGTTCTATAGCTACAATTCCACCTCTTTTACCAGACATTAATAATTCACCATATTGTTGTAGTTCACTATCAATGGTAAGTGTTAAATCTTTACCTGTTACAGCAAGGGTATCATAAATGCCATTTTTATAGGAACCCGTAATTTTATTTAAGTTATTTCTTTTAAAGCGTTTTTTTCCTTTAACACCTCTAAGAATTTTTTCATATTCTTTTTCTACTCCCATTTTACCTATAAGTTCACCTTGCTCATAATAATTATTTGTTCTTGCTTTTTGTTCATTAACTTCAGCAATAAACCCTAATATATTTGCGGCAGATTTAACAGGATAATCTCTAATAATACGTTTCTGAATATAAAAACCTTTATACTTTGGTAGTTTTTCTTGTAAATAAGCAAAATCTTCTTTAGCTAGTTGTTTTAAGAATACAGAAGGTAACCAACGCGCAAAATTATTTGCTTTTTCAAAACGTTTATGAAAACTTTTTTTATCTATTTTTAAAAGTGTACAAAACTCAGTAGTATCCAGAGGTTCAACATCTTTCGGAATAATCATTACATCATATGATAATTGATTTGCTACTAGTAATTTATTGTTTCTATCATATATATATCCGCGTTCAGGATAATCATATTCAATTTTTACAGCTGAACTTTGAATAGGGTTTAGGTCTGCTCCACGAATAACTTGTAGTTGAAATAGTCTAGCAATATAAATTATTCCTACTAGTGTAATTAAAAATATGAGCAAAAAACTTCGTTTCATTTATTGTTTTTTAATCTTTACACTTTTATTAAAGTGAAATAATGTAGTGGATGCTTTTTATAATACTTTATTTTAGTTTTTTTTTAAAGATGAAATTTCCTAAAAAATAGAGTAATAAAGTAAATATACTTGAGTAAACAGTGTTAATAAGTACTTTATAAAAATTATAAATGCTAAAATTAATCAAACTAAACAATATGAAGTGATGTATGAGTGTTAAAATTAATGTATAATTAAAAACCTTATCAAACGTTTCTTGTTTTAAACTGAATAATAAGTAATCATGTTCATTTTTTTTAAATATTTTTTTTATAAAAAAGAGTCTTATGTAAGCAATAAACAAAATTGAAAAAGCATGTATCCCTCCTGAGTTTGAAAAAGAATCTACAGATAATCCAAGTAAAAAAGCTATGCTTAAAAAAGGAAATCTGTTGTTGTTTAAAGGATATAAAAAAACAAAAATAATGTATAAATAAGGGTTTATGTATCCTAAAAACAAAATATTATTTAAAACAAGTACTTGTAATAGAAGTAAGAAAATAAATAAAAATATAATATAAATTGAATTATTCATTTTTGTTTTCTACGCTTTTAATTTCCTTTTTATTAAGGTTTGTAACAATTTGGACATGCCTTAAATTAGTCATATCGTTAAATAATTTAATATTAATAGTGTTAGATGCTGATAAGTTTTTAGGAATATCAATAACAGTTCCTATCAAAATATTTTCAGGAAAAATAGTTGATTTACCCCCTGTAACAATAGTGTCTCCTATTTTAAAAATTGCTTGACGAGGTAAGTCTGTTAATTGAACAGTATTAAAATTTTGTCCATTCCATTTTAACGTACCATAATGATTGTTATTTTTAAAAGAAGCGTTTATTTTACTATTTGAATTTAAAATAGATTGAACTCTAGTAAATTTATGACCAACATTATCTGTTATTCCTATAATTCCTTTACTATTGATAACAGCCATTTCTGTAGTAACACCATGTTCATAACCTCTGTTTAAGGTAATAAAATTATCAATATTATTATAGGTGTTATTCGTTATTTTACTGTTTATATATAAGAAATTCTGAGCATAATTTGTAGAGTCTATGTATACTTTTGTAGTATCAATAACACTATATAATAAAGATAATTTATTTTTTAGTATTGTATTTTCTTCTGAAAGTTCTCTATTATTTTTCCTTAAGTCTAGGTACTCTAAAAAGTCAGATGATGTTTGATAAAGTCCTCCAGTTATAAAATTAGTGGAACTAATAAATTTACTTCTATGAAAAGAATTATTATTAATAATTAATGCAACAGCAATAATTTCAAGAAATAGAAAAAACAAGAAGTTTTTATACCTCTGAAAGAAATAGAAAAGCTGTTGCATAAAATAGTCATTCAATAATTTATTTGATCAATACAGATTTGTATTTTTCAAGGTTTTTTAAGGCAATTCCTGTTCCACGAACAACTGCTCGTAGAGGGTCTTCGGCAATATAAACAGGTAAATCGGTTTTTCTAGATAAACGTTTATCTAAACCCCTAAGCATAGAACCACCACCAGCCAGATATATACCTGTATTGTATATATCAGCAGCTAATTCTGGCGGTGTTTTAGATAGTGTTTCCATTACAGCATCTTCGATACGTAATATTGACTTGTCTAATGCTTTGGCAATTTCTCTATATGACACTTGTACTTGTTTAGGTTTACCACTTAGTAAATCACGTCCTTGTACCATCATGTCTTCTGGAGGGTCTTCTAAGTCTTCAGTAGCTGAACCTATTTTTATTTTTATTTTTTCGGCAGTAGTTTCACCTATATGTAAGTTGTGTTGCGTACGCATGTAATACATTATATCATTGGTAAATAAATCACCAGCAACTTTTACAGATTGGTCACATACTATTCCTGCAAGTGCAATAACAGCTATTTCTGTAGTACCACCTCCTATATCAATAATCATATTTCCTTTAGGTTCCATAATATCTATGCCAACACCAATAGCTGCAGCCATTGGTTCGTAAATTAAATAAATTTCCTTAGCATTCATGTGTCGACCAGAATCAATAACAGCTCGTTTTTCTACTTCTGTAATTCCTGAAGGAATACAAATAACCATTCGTAATGAAGGAGGGAAAAGTTTCTTTTTAATAGCTGGAATTTGCTTAACAAATTCTTTAATCATTTCTTCAGAAGCTTGAAAATCAGCAATCACACCATCTTTTAACGGACGAATGGTTTTTATATTTTCATGAGTCTTTCCTTGCATTCTACTAGCTTCATGACCAGTGGCAATAATCTTACCTGTTATTCGGTTACGTGCGACAATAGATGGATTGTCGATGACAACTTTACCATTGTGGATTATAAGTGTGTTTGCAGTACCTAAATCAACTGCAATATCTTCCGTCATAAAATCGAAGAATCCCATATAAAGTCCGTTGTTTTACTTGTTTTTAATGTGTTTTCACAAATCTAGTTAAAATCTGCGGGTATTTCACATTGAATATGATTAATGTTTAAAATGTCTTGTTCCTGTAAAAACCATAGAAACATTATTGTTATTACAATAATCAATACTTAATTGATCTTTAATTGATCCTCCTGGCTGAATTACACTTTGTATTCCTGCGTTTTTTGCGATTTCTACACAATCAGGGAAAGGGAAAAAAGCATCACTTGCCATTACCGCTCCGTTTAAATCAAAATTAAAAGTTTTTGCTTTTGTAATTGCTTGTGTTAAGGCATCAACTCTACTTGTTTGCCCTGTTCCACCAGCTAATAATTGCTTGTTTTTTACTAAAATAATTGTATTGGATTTAGTGTTTTTACATAATTTAGACGCAAATAATAAATCGTCTAATTGAGCAGTAGTAGGTTTTGTATCAGTAGGATAAGATAAATCTTCTAATTTATCAGTAATTGTATCTTTATCTTGTACCAAAACACCGTTTAATGCAGTTCTAACAGTTTGTGTAGGTAAAGCTGTTTCTTTTTGAATTAACAGCACTCTGTTTTTCTTACCTTTTAAAATAGCTAAAGCATCATCATCAAAAGAAGGAGCAATGACTACTTCACAAAATAATTTATGAATTTCTTCGGCAGTTGCTTTATCTATGTTAGTATTTGAAATTAAAACACCTCCAAAAGCAGATGTAGGATCACCAGCTAAAGCATCAGTATATGCTTGATAAATAGTTTCTCTTTGTGCAAAACCACAAGCATTATTATGCTTTAAAATAGCAAATGTTGGTGCCTCTCCTTTAAATTCATTGATTAAAGTTACAGCAGCATCAACATCTAATAGATTATTATAACTTAATTCTTTTCCGTGTAATTTATTAAACATTGCGTCTAAATCTCCAAAGAAATAACCTTTTTGATGTGGATTTTCACCATATCTTAACGTTTTAGAAGTCGTTTCACTTGCTTTGTAAACAACTTCATCTTCATTAAAATAGTTGAAAATTGCTGTATCATAATGAGAAGAAACATTAAATGCTTTTGCTGCTAATTTCTTTCTATCAGAAATTGTTGTGTTTCCGTTAGTTTCAGTAATTAAATTTAAGAAATCACCATATTGTTCCATTGAAGAAACAATAATTGTGTCTTTAAAATTTTTAGCTGCTGCACGAATTAATGAAATTCCACCGATATCAACTTTTTCAATAATATCTTGTTCAGGAGCTCCTGAAGCTACTGTTTTTTCAAAAGGATATAAATCAACAATCACTAAATCTAATTGCGGAATGTTGTATTCTTTCATTTCGGCAACATCTCCTTCATGGTCTTGACGATTTAAAATTCCTCCAAATACTTTTGGATGTAATGTTTTTACACGTCCGCCTAAAATAGAAGGATATGAAGTAACTTCTTCCACAGGTACTACGTTTATACCTAATTCTTTGATGAATTTTTCTGTTCCACCAGTTGAATAAATAGTAACGCCTAGGTCGTTTAATTTTTGTACAATTGGAGCTAATCCGTCTTTATGAAATACCGAAATTAGTGCAGATTTGATTGTTTTTGTGTTGTTCATTGTTGCAGTGTTGTTAAGCGCGCAAAGCTACTAAAAGCGTGAAGCTTATACAATAATTATTTTGATTTGTTATGAAATAAATAACGCTACTTTTTTACAGGCGTATTCTAATAGATTTTCATCATCTGCTGTAAAAACATTTGCGGTATGTGAATCGATATCAATTTGACCGATGTTCTGATTATCAACAAAAATAGGAATTACAATTTCTGATTTCACTTTCCAGCCACAAGAAATATAATTGTCTTGTTCTTTCACATCTTGCACCACAAAATTTTCATTACTAACGGCAACTTGTCCACAAATTCCTTTTCCGAAAGGAATAATGGTGTGTTCGGTTGGTTCTCCATGGAATTGCGCTAATTTTAATTCGTCTTTATCGCCATTTTTAAAATAAAAACCTACCCAATCATAATATGAAATTTCGGATGCTAAATAATCACAGATTTGTTGTAATTTTTCTTCTTTAGAATGATTGTTTTCTGCAATGTTATTTATGTTACTTTTTAATTCTTGTAAATTCTGTAAGCTCATTTTGATATTTTTTAAGTAAAAGTTAAGCTACAAAAATAGTTTTAACAATTCTTTTAAATACTGATTTTTTAAATTTTTCGTATCTTTGTTTTCAATGAAACAACTATTTACAAAAATAACGACCCTATTATTAGCTTTGCTAGTGATGTTTTCTACCTTTTCTTTTACGGTGGTAAAACATTATTGTGGTGATTTTTTAGTAGCTGTTTCTTATGTCGGCAAAGCAGATACTTGTGGAACATCAGTAGTAAAAGATACTTGCGAAACGGTTCATAAAAAAAAGAAATGTTGTAAAGATGAACTTTCTCAAATAGAAGGACAAGACAATATTCAAAAAGTTTCTTTACAAAAAATAAGCTTTGATTCCGCAAAGTTATTTATTGCGTTTAACACTTTTTATACATTATTTTTTCAAGAAATTGAGCAAGAAAAGGCTGTTTATAAGCAATATTTCCCACCAGATTTTAAGGTAAACTTTCAAATACTTCATCAAGTTTTTATTATATGATTTAGCAATTTTTATTAAGTATTTACGTCAATTTTCACGTCATTTTTATGAAATGAAAAGTAAATATGTAACAAATTATTGTTGAATTTAATACTATAAAATCATGAAAATAAATATATTCGGTATTTTTATACTGATTTCTACTGTTGTCTTTTCTCAAAATGAATTTAAAGGCATGATTATGAACGAACATAATCCAAAAAATAATTTAGGCGTTTACGGCGCAAGCGTTCATTGGTTAGACACAAGTGTAGGTGTTACTACTAATGAAAAAGGTTGGTTTACGATTCCGTATGAAAAATCATATAAAAAATTAGTCGTGAGTTTTGTCGGATTTAAAACCGATACAATTACGATTAATACTACTGATAATTTAAAACCGATACATCATTTTTTAACGGAAAATAGCACGTTAGAAGAAGTAACAATTAATTCTAAAAAAAAGGGAATTGAAAAATCATATTTTCATTCTCAAAATTTAGTAACCATTAATAGTGCCGAATTATTAAAAGCCGCTTGTTGTAATTTAGCAGAAAGTTTTGAAACAAACCCATCAATTGATGTTAATTTTTCGGATGCTTTAACGGGCACAAAACAAATTCAAATGTTGGGTTTAACAAGTCCGTATTTGTTAATAACTCAAGAAAATATTCCGTCTATTCGAGGTGCATCTCAAGCATTCGGACTTTCATTTACACCAGGAACTTGGGTGGAAAGTATTCAAATTACCAAAGGTGCAGGAAGTGTTGTTAATGGATATGAAAGTATTTCAGGGCAAATAAATGCAGAATTGGTAAAACCGTTTACAAATCATCGGTTGTTTGCAAATGTTTATGGATCAGCAGGAGGGAGGTTGGAATTTAACACGCATTTTAATCAAAAAGTAAGCGATAAATGGCAAACAGGGCTTTATATCCACGGAAATTCTAGAAATCAAAAATTTGATAAAAACAATGATAATTTTCTAGATAATCCAGTAGCCAAACAGGTTAATATTATGAATCGCTGGCAATATGTTGATGCCGAAAAAGGATGGATTAGCTTTATTAATTTTAGATATTTAGATGATAATAAACAAGTTGGTCAGATAGATTTTAATCCTGACAAAGATAAAGGTTCTACTACTGTTTGGGGAAGTGAAATTAATACAAAACGTTTTGATACATCGGTTAAATTAGGTTATGTTTTTCCTGATTTACCTTTTCAAAACATTGGAGTTCAGGCGGCTTATAGCAATCATAAACAAAATTCTTATTTCGGATTAAGAGATTATAATATTCAACACCAAAGCTTTTATAGTAATGTTATTTTTAATTCAATTATTTCTGATACTAGAAATAAATTTAAAACGGGAATTAGTTTTACGTATGATACCTATGATGAATTTGTCAAAGTTGTCACAGCTCAAAATTATGATCGTAAAGAAAATTCATTAGGTGTATTTTTTGAATATGCTTATGATAATGCTGATGATTTAAGTATTACTGCTGGGATAAGAGCAGATACTCACAATTTATTGGGGACTTTTTTAACGCCACGTTTACACGTCCGTTATACGGCTTGGGAAAAAGGAGTTTTTAGAGCATCCGTAGGAAGAGGAAAAAGAAGTGCGAATATTTTTGCTGAAAATCAACAGTTTTTTGCATCCTCTAGAAATTTAAATATAGAAAATAAAGGAGGCGAGGTTTATGGTTTAAATCCTGAAATAGCATGGAATTATGGTATCTCTTTTCTACAAGGTTATAAGTTATTTGGTAAAAAAGGAGATGTTACTTTTGATTTTTATCGAACAGATTTTCAAAATCAAGTAGTGGTCGATTGGGAAAATCCGCAAGAAATAGCTTTTTATAATTTAAACGGAAAAAGCGTTGCTAATAGTTTTCAGTTAGAGGTAAATCAAAATATAATTCCTTATTTTAATACCCGTTTTTCATATAAACATTACGATGTAAATATCGATTTTAAATCAGGGAATTTAGATAAAGCTTTACAAGCTAAACATCGTTTTTTTGCAAATGTATCTTATGAAACATCAAAAAAAGAAAATGATGCCCATTGGAAATTTGATGTAACCTATAATTGGATAGGGGAGCAGCGATTACCAAATACGAAATCAAATTTAGTAGCACATCAGTTGCCAGAATATTCAGAAAGTTACAATTTAGTAAATGCACAGATGACTAAAGTGTTTTCAAAGAAGTTTGAAGTTTATGCAGGTGCTGAAAATATAACAAATTATAAACAACAAAATCCAATTATAGACAGTGAAAATCCATTTGGTGCAAATTTTGATACTACAATTATATATGCACCCATATTTGGAAGTAATTTTTATGCAGGTTTAAGATTTAAAATAGATTAAAATAAAATAAGATGAGAAAAATAGCAGTAGTACTAGTAATTTTATTGATAAGTGTGTCTGTATCGGCACAAAAAAAGAACAAAAATGCCAAGGTTTCTTTAGATGTTGATGGTGTTTGTATGATGTGTAAAGGACGTATTGAGAAAGCAGCTTTAAATTGTAAAGGTGTAAAATATGCACAATGGAATGTGAACACACATGAGTTAAAATTAATTGTTGATGAGCGTAAAACCGATGTTAAAACAATTCAACAAAGTATAGCTAATGTTGGTCATGACACCAAGGCTGTAAAAGCACCAATAGCAGCTTATAATGATTTACATGGATGTTGTAAATATAGAAGTGAAGAAATAAAAGAGGATCATAAGAAAGAATAACACAAAAAAAATCCCGAGTTTTAAACTCGGGATTTTTATTTATAAAAAATTTTATAACATTTTTAAAGTGTTTACTTCTTGGTCGGTTAACTCACGCCATCTACCACGAGGTAAATTACGTTTAGTCATTCCTGCAAAAATAACACGATCTAGTTTTGTAACTGCGTATCCGAAGTTTTCAAATATTTTACGTACAATTCTGTTTCTTCCAGAATGTATTTCAATACCAACTTCTGTTTTTCTTTCACCTTCTACATAAGAAACGGCATCAATAAAAACTTTTTTACCTTCAATAATAACATCACCACGTAATTTATCTAAATCTGATATAGATAATTTCTTATCTAAAGAAGCTTGGTATAATTTACGCACATTATGCTTTGGGTGTGTTAATTTTTTAGCTAACTCACCATCGTTTGTAAATAATAATAAACCAGTAGTGTTTCTATCTAATCTTCCAACAGGATAAATACGTTCTTTGGTTGCATTATCTACAAGTTCCATAACTGTTTTACGACCACGTTCATCTTCCATGGTAGTAATATAGTTTTTAGGCTTGTTTAATAAGATGTAACGTTTCTTTTCAATTGAAATTAAAGATCCATCAAAACGAACTTCATCGGTAGGTTGTACCTTATAGCCCATTTGTGTCATTAATTTTCCGTTTACAAAAACACTACCGTGTTCAATATAGGTATCGGCTTCTCTACGAGAACAAATTCCTGAATTAGAAATGTATTTATTTAAACGAATTCCAGCAGTTTCGTCATTGCTTACTTGCTCATTTGCTTTGGCTGCTGGTTTTTTAAAATCTTTTTTAAACTGTTTTTTGTTATCAGAAGAGCTGGTTGCAAATCTTGGTTTTTCTGATGATTTTCTAACAGGTCTATCGTTTTTCTCAGTTTTTTCAGATCTAAATGGTTTTTTTTCACGAGGATTGCTGTTCTTGTCAGCCTGTCGTCCTCTCGACGAGTTTTTTGAATTCATAATTTTATTTTAATAAACAAGCAAAGGTACAGTAATTATTTGATTTTTAATCTAAAGCAATAACCACTTTATCTAAAATTAAAGACTTGTCTATAAATAATAAACTAAACACTCCTATTAATAACAATATTTTTAATATATTGTGTAAGAGACGATATTGATTTGTTTCTGTAGCTGTCCAAGTATAAAATCCAATAATAACTAAAACAATTGCAGCTAAATAAAAGTAGTATTTCATATACTCAATTGCCGGATAATTAAATAAAATACCTATTGGTAATAAGGTTAAAATCATTAACAAAATGATTAGTTTCTTTGTTTTTTTTTCTCCATATTTTACTGGAAATGTGTTATAATTATTAATAATAGCACCTTTAATATTTTCTAAATTTTTTATTAATTCTCGAATAAGTATAATTAAAAAAAGAAATATTGCATGTACAAAAATTACTTTAGAGAAGTTTTTGTAGTGTACAAAAATTACAAAAAAAGGAAGTATCGTTAAAATGGTAACACTTATTAAACCTATAAATGGGTGTTTTTTTAATTTATGAGAATAAAACCAAATTCCGAATATATAGACTGCAAAAAATAAAGCAGCTCTCCATGAAACAAGCCATCCGAAGATAAAGCCTACAAAGTTTAATGTAAAGTATAATGATAATTTAGTTTCTTGTTTTACGTAAGAATCCAAGTTTGATTTTATAGGTCGATTTATTTTATCGGCATCTTTGTCGTAAAAATTATTAATAATATACCCAGAAGCAACTACGCAAATTGTTGCTATAACGAGGTATAATAAATGCCAGTCAAAAAGTACTGGTTTTATTGACTTGTAATCTGAAAAAATAAAAATAGCAGCCAAATATTGGGCTGCTATTAAAACTAAAATATTATAACCTCTAATAACTGATAGAAGACTAAGTGTTTTTTTTATTGTTTTATTAATTTTTAATCTATTCATGGTGTCTATTAATTAAAATCGATACACCAATTCTAATTTATAACCATTCAAACTTGTTTTAGCTTTTTCATAATCTTCAGTAAAGCCTAAAATATAACCACCACCACCAGAACCACAAAGTTTTAAGTAGTACTCATTGGTTTTAATTCCTTTTTCCCAAACTTTATGAAAAGCTGTAGGAATCATAGGTTTAAAGTTTGTTAAAACAACTTTTGATAATTTTTTTACGTTTCCAAATAATGATTTTATATCTCCTTGTAAAAAATTATCTATACAAGCATCAGTATGTAATGAAAACTCTTCACTTAGCATTTTTCTAAAGCCTTCGTTTTTCATTTTATTCATAAAAATGTTAACCATTGGTTCAGTTTCACCTACTTGTTCAGAATCTAGTAAAAAAACAGCTCCTTTTCCTTTTTTTTGTGAAGGTATTCCTGCCGCTTCAATATTTTCTTTTGAATTTATTAAAATAGGTAAACTTAAGTATGAGTTTAAAGGGTCTAGTCCTGAACTTTTACCGTGAAAAAATGATTCCATTAAAGAAAACACCTGTTTTAAAACCAACAGTTTGTCACGTGTTAAGTTTTCTAAAACAGTAATTTTGCTATTAGCGTACTTATCATATATAGCGGCAACTAATGCTCCTGAACTACCAATGCCGTAGCCTTGTGGTATAGATGAGTCAAAGTACATACCGCTATCAATATCACTTTTAAATGAAACTAAATCAAATGAAACTATATTTGAGTTTAATTTATATAGGTAATTATAAAATATCTTTAAACTTTTGTTTGATTTTTCAGCTTCACCAGTTAAATTACTGGTTTTTTTTAAAACACCTTTATACGAATTAAAAGGAATAGCTAACCCTTTAGAGTCTTTTATAATTCCATATTCGCCAAAGAGTAATATCTTAGCATAAAATAAAGGTCCTTTCATAATTATTTTAAATTTCGAAACAAATGTACAAGTAAAAGTGTTTGCTTACAAACTAGTATACGTTTTTGTAAAAAGTTTTCCAAACACCAACTTTTTCATTGTTTCTATATTTTCCTTTTGTTTTTATTTTTCCATTTTTATAAAACGTTTTCCATACGCCTTCTCTTTTATGATTACTATATTTTCCTTGTTCTTTTAATTGACCTGTATTATAAAATACTTTTATAACTCCTTCTAATTTTCCTTTATTATAATTTGCAACATAATGAGGCTTACCATTTTGGTGGTAAAATAAAACTAGACCATCAAATTTTTCTTGGTTTATTTTTTTGATCTCACTATAACCTTCCATTTGAATTTGACCATTTTTATAATAATCAACAATCCAGAAACCTTTTTTTATTCTTTTAGGGCTTGGTCTGTAATATTTGTGATTTTCTTTAGTAGTTTGTATCCAATTCTCATTAAACCAAATTGTTTCTTGAGCTCTTACTACCGTAGTTAACAAACCAACAATCATTAACATTAATAATGTTGTAGTTTTCATGTTGTTTTAAATTATATTTTTTTAGAACCTAAACCTACTGTATCAGTAATATACTGTTTTTTTTGGCAATAATTACTTAAAGTGTTTTTTATAAATAATTCGATTTCTTTTTTTTCTGAATTAGGATATAGTACGTGAACATTTGCACCAGCATCTAAGGTAAAGCATATATTACTATTATTTTGTTCTCTATATTCCCATATTTTATTAATAATTTCTAAAGTATTTGGTTTCATTAAAATAAAATACGGGTTACTTGTAAGCATCATAGCATGTAACGTTAAGGCTTCACTTTCTACTAATGCAATAAATTTTTTAATGTTTCCATTTTGTAGAATTTTAGATATTTGATTTAAGTTATCATTAGCTTGTTTAAAACGTTGTGTTGCATACGGATGATTATGCATTAAGTTATGCCCAATAGATGAAGAAACTTGCTTTTCTTCCTTGTCGACTAACAATATAGTATCACAATAATTTTCAAAAATAGGGTGTACTTTATTAGGATATTTAACACCATATAAATCAGAACTACCTTTAATTTCAGGATGTTTTCCCCAAACAACTAAGGGACCTTCAATACTTCTACTAGCGCTTCCAGAGCCTAAACGAGCCAAAAAAGACGCTTTTTTATTAATGAAATCAGTTGTTAAATTAGGGTTTAATTCTTTTTCTAAACTCAATAAGCACATAGCAATAGCACTCATTCCACTGGCAGATGATGCAATTCCGCTACTATGTGGAAATGAATTTTCAGAATAAATCATCATTTTATAGTCTAAGATGTACGGACAGTATTCTTGTATTCTTTCGAAGAATTTTGCAATTTTAGGTTTGAAATCGTCTTTCTTTTTTCCTTCAAAAAATAATTCAAAAGTAGCAGTTCTACTTTTTGATGTTCCTGTTATTGTTGGTATTTTTTCAAAATCAATTGTTGTAATTGTATGACAATTATTTAGCGTAAAACTGATAGATGCATTTTTAGGGATTTGCGGTTCGCTTTTTCCCCAATATTTTACCAAAGCAATATTACTCGGTGTTTGCCATGTATAGCTTGCGTTTATAATTGTTTCTAATGTTTTTTTTGAAATAAAATCTGCTGTGTTCAATTTTTCGGCTATTTAAAAACAAAGATATGTAAAGATATGTTTTGTAGCAGTTATTTAACAACGAAAAAAAGGCTGTCTTTTCAGACAGCCTTTTTAGGTAAAGAAAGATATTATTTCTTTATATTAATTAACATCCCAAAATATTTTGGTAGTCATTTTGTCTCCTCCAATTTTAGCTGCAGCAGCTTCATAATTAGCTTTGTTATTTACTCTTGAACTAGAAGGATAAATAACTCTTGTAGGAACTTTACCTTGAGCATCATTAACAGCATTTATAGGGGCTGTTAAAATAGGATAGTCTAAACGACGATATTCTGTCCAAGCTTCAAAACCTCTATTGTAATATGCTATCCATAATTGTTGTGCAATTTTTTGAATATCTGTTCCTTGAGCAGTACTGAAAGCAACGTCAGTTCTAGCTAAATATGTATTAGTATCAGCAGTTGAAACACCCCAATAATTCATACTTGCTTTTATACCATTCTCATAATGAGTTGCGGCATTTCCTCCTACAGAAAAACCTCTACTAGCAGCCTCTGCTAAAAGAAAAGAAGTTTCAGCGTAGTCAAAAATAATACCATCTGAATCTTGTGCTTTTATTTTAGTTCCTTGTGTAGATAAGTTTGCGTGAACTCCACCTTGTGCATATGATGCTCCTAAATATTGACCTCCAACTTTACTAGTAGGGTCTAAAAACACATCTAATCTAGGGTCTTGTTTTGAACTTAAAATCTGTATTAAGTATGATGTAGGAATTAATGAAGACTCTTCAACTAATGTAGTATAAGCAGGATTAGCTTCGTTAGTATTTGGCATATAAAACATAATTGAATTATCTGCATTATTATCTATAACACCAGACGCGTATGCTTCTTCCGCTAATTGTTTAGATTTGGAAGCGTCTATGTCATATAAATGAAGTGCCATTTTTAGTTTGATACTGTTAGCTAATTTTTTCCATTTACTAACATTTCCTTTATTTATCAAATCAGCATTACCAAAACTACCATTAGTTGTATCCAATGAGTTAATTGCTAACGTTATCCTGTCAACTAAGTCTAAATAAATAGTCTCTGCATCATCATATTTAGGAGTAGGAAAGTTCAGTAAATCTATAGCTTCACTGTATGGCACATCTCCAAAAATATCTACAAGTGTCATGTAAGCATTAACAATTTGAATTTCAATAATTGCTAATTTATTATTTTTAACAGCTAATTCATCTGAAGAAAATGTTTCTTGGAGTTCAATAAATTTTTTAGCATCATATAGATTAGGTAAAACACCAATGTAAAAAGAACTGAAATAACTACTACCCAAATCTCTCTTCTCTTGATTATAGATGTCTTCATCAAAATAAGTTGATGATGTCCATTGTTGAGCATATTTTCTAAAGTTATTATCATTTACACTTGCGTTATGTAAAAAATAATTCGAAGATTGCTGTGCTTTACTCATCAAAGCTTCAGCTATAGGTTGCTCGTATGCTTTTGTATCAGTGTTTAAAGACTCTAAGTTACCACAAGAGCTAGTCACTAATAATGAAGAGATAGCTAACGCTAAAACTCCTTGTTTATATATTTTTCTCATCTTAAAAGTTGAATTTCACGTTAAAGTTAATTTCTTTGGTACTAGGCATAACCCCAGTTTGAAAACCTTGTAAGTTACCTGATGATGAAGCAGCTTCAGGGTCAGCATATGGTAAATTTTTGCTAATAATCCATAAGTTGCTAGCACTTGCTGATAATGTAATACCTTTAATAAAATTATTGTCTAAATACTTAGAAGGTAAGCTATAGCTTAAAGCAACTTCACGTAATTTTACATAAGAAGCATCATATACAAAAGCTTCTTCGGGCTTATTATTTCCAGTATTATAATCTACTCCAATTATCTTCGTGTTAGGTGTGCCATCAGCTAAAACACCTGGGTTTATAATACCTCCACTATCTGCACCTGATGTAACAGGGTCACGCATAGGATTTCCTAAGTGATTGTTTCCTACTGTATTTAAATAAAGTCCTGTTGTTTGACCGTACTTTTGATCTAAAGAAAAAACATCTCCTCCTTTTTTTATGTCAATTAAAAAACTTAAGTTAAAGTTTTTATACGTAAAAGAGTTGTTAATACCTGCTAACCAATCAGAATTCACATCACCAATAATAGCATCATCTACAACTTCATAGTTTCCATTAGCGTCAACTACACGTTGTCCTTTGTCATTACGTAAAAAACCTGTACCAACCATAAGCCCTAAGGGTTTGTCCAATTGAGCTACTGATTTTACTCCTTGGAATCGTCCAATTTCATATTGTTCTAAATTATTATATAGCTTTCGCATTTTATTTCTATTCTTGCTCCAGTTAATGTTAGTATTCCAAGTAAAATTTTCTGTTTTTACAGGAACTAAACTAAGACCTATTTCAATACCTTCATTTTCAACTTCTCCTGCATTAACATAAGCATAACGAGTTCCAGTAGTAATAGCTGTTGTTATGTCCATAATTTGGTCATAAGTTACTGATCTATATACAGAAAGATCTAAACCAACTCTATTTTGTAAAAATTTAAGGTCTAATCCGGCTTCATAACCAGCTGTACGCTCGTTTTTTAATTCGGAGTTGTTTTTAGTAGTAGATAGTCTGAAAATAGGAGTTCCTAAATAGTTTGTATCCTTGTAATAAACGTCTTTGATACTAGCAAATGTTGCATCACTACCTGTTTCAGCGTAATTTAAACGTAACTTACCAAAAGAAAACCAATCAGCTTTTAAGTGTTTACTAAAAATATACGTACCTGAAATTGAAGGATAAGTATAAGTATTATTCTCTGTAGGTAATGTAGATGATTCATCCACCCTATAAGTTCCTTCTAGATAAAAAGTATCTGAAAAACTAAAAGAAGCATTAGCATACACACTATTAGTTCCAATAGTAATTAAATTTTCGGTAATTGGCTCTGGATCATCGATTGAATTCCCTATAGAGTATACACCAGGAGCCAATATACCTCCATTTGTTTCAGCATAAGTATTTCTATTTTTAGAACGTCTAGCATTTGCTCCTACTAAACCTGTAAACCCAATGTTATCAGTAATATCTGTTTTAAAGTCTAAGATTAAGTCCATATTAAATTCTCTAAAAGATTTGTCATATCTTGAATATAGTCCTTTCAAGTTACTAACTCTTTTAGATCCAATAGCAACACGTTCTTCTTGAATTTGTGTATACGTATCAATACCTGCTCTTGCTGTAGCTCCCATCCATGATGTTAAAGCTGTATTTATACTGAAATTTCCGAAAAAACGATCCCTATTGAAGTTGTTGTAGTTTTGATATCTTTGAAAATAAGGATTGTCATGGTACTCAATTGCTCTATCGGTAAGATTGTTAATATTCCAGCTAATATTACGCTTCGTAGCAAAGTAAGCATTTTCCATTTGTTTAAAATCAACATTACTAGTGTAAAATTGTCTAATACTACTTAGGAAGTTGTTTCCTCCACTTCCATAACCTGTTTCATTTAATCCTAAAGCATCTGTTTTAATGTAATTTGCACTAGCAGTAACAGTTGTTTCTTCAGATAATTTATGAGTAGCCGCTAAACTAAAGTTGTCTTTTTTGTACCTACTATTTGGTAAAATACCTTCGTTCTGGTCATATTTAGTATATCCTAAACGAAATGAACTTGTATCTGAATTACCTTGTAAAGAAACAGAGTTAGTATAAGTGGTGCTTTTCTGAAAAAAGCTATTAGGATCATTTTTGGCAGCTACATAAGGTGTTGCTTTTCCATAACTATCTAACTCAGGGAAAAAAGAAGCCCAGTCATAAACTAATAAGCTAGAATCATATTTAGGTCCCCATGCAGCATCAAATCCAGTTTGAATTACAGGGTGAGTTCCACTGCCTAAATCAGCAGTACCATTAAAATCAGGATACCATAAATTATAACCACCACCATACTGTTTTTGATATTCAGGTAATGTATTTTTATCAGCAGTACCAATTGTTACACCACTATTTATAGTAACTCCAAATCCTTTTGCTTGTTTTCCTTTTTTAGTAGTTACAATAATAACACCGCTTGCAGCTCTAGATCCATATAATGCAGATGCTGCAGCACCTTTTAAAACAGTCATAGTTTCTATGTCATCAGGATTAATATCCGAAGCAGAATTTCCGTAATCATAACCACCAGTGTTACCTCCTGCTTTCTGGTCATCTGTATTGGTATTATCATTATTCATTGGTACACCATCAACAACCCATAAAGCTTGATTATTACCTGTTAAAGATGTAGTACCCCTAATTACAACATTAGTAGAACCACCAATGTTACCAGTTTTTCTAATAGAAACACCAGATACTTTACCTGAAATAGCATTTGCTACGTTAGATGTTGCTACTTTAGCTAAATCATCACCTTTAACTTCTTGGGTAGCATATCCTAATGATTTTTTTTCTCTTTTAATACCTAATGCTGTAACAACTACTTCTGTTAAAAGATTTTCATCATCTAATAAAACTGTGTTGATTTGGTTAGAGTTACCTACCGTTTTTTCAACTACCTTCTTACCGATAAAGCTAAAAACAAGAATGTCGTTTTGATTTGCTTTAATTGAATAATTACCATCAAAATCTGTTTCCACACCTTTTGTGGTACCTTTAATAATAATGCTAACACCTGGAAGAGCTCCAGATTCATCTGAAACAACTCCAGATATTGTTTTTTCTTGTCCAAATGTAATTTGAGTGACAAGAAAAAGTAGCCATAATAATGTTACTCTCATGTTTGTAAAATTTAAATTGTTTACTCAAAGAACTAAAAAAATATCTTTAGTAACTAATAAATGTTAATATAGTATTAGAATATGGTAGTTAATTATAATTTGATTTAGTGTTAATAAAAGGCTAAAGTTTACATTTTTTTTGTTACGATTATTGTATTGCTTAGGTGTTTTTTGTTAAATGCTTTTTTTTAATATAAAAAAAGGTATTTTTGTGTTTAAAATGAATAAATATGAGTAGAAAACTAAAGTTAATTTGGGATTTTAAAGGTCCAGATGGACTAGAAACAGCAAAGCATCATTGTATTCATTTGGAAGAATTTTCGCAAATAGATAACTTAGTATGCCATGAGATAACTTTTAAAGTACTAAACCCAATGCATACTATTGCTTTTGTTATTATTAATGAGAGTGATATGAAAATTTTTAGAGATACCTTAAAGCCTCATAGAGGAGAATTAGCTTAAATAAACTTAAAAAAATAAAAATATGTTTTTAATAAATGCCTTAGCAAAACCAAAAAAATCATCAGAACATTATGATGAAGTTATCGGAGCTTATGTGAGCTTGTATATTGATTATAAAGATATACAGGGAGCTTTGAAGCTTGCAAAGTATTATATAAAAGAAGAGGGTTGGAAGTTAACTGAAATAGAAGAAGAGTATTTTACACTTGATTCTATAAATGATGTTGATGAAGATCAAAAAGAATTATACGAAGAAGCTTCAGAGTATGGTTATACAATAGTATTTAATTGCTACGAGGAAGAATAATAAAACGTTAAGTTATTTTGGTTAGTTATTCTGTTATGGAAAAACTAGCCAAAATTTACTATCTTTAAATAAAATTATATATTATGAAAGGTAGTTATGCTTTTGTTTTCTTATTTTTTACTTCTTTCATTGTATTTTCTCAGCATAAGTACTCAACTTATTCGGCTCACAAATCTATAATGTCAGCAATTCGAATTAACAATGAGTTAATAATAGGAAGAACATTTTTTTTTGAGAAACAGGCATTAGAAAAACCTTTGATGTTTCAAAATACTAAAAATAAGATAGCAAAATTTAATCAATTATCTAATGACTTGTCAAAATATATAGAATCTATTCAGGAAGAAGTTAATACTGAGCAGGTTTTGTATGATATGATAAATGATGGTGTTTATAAAAACATGTTGTTTTTGAATGATAATAAGTTAACTATTAAAGGTGAGGAACTCAAGTTGAAAATTGATAATTTATATAATTACGCTGTTAAAATTAATGTGCATAAATTATCACAACTAGAAAATTTTTATAACACTCACTTTAAAACGGATGCTATTTTTTATGATTTTGACGAAAATGAAATAGATTATTTTAAATATCATTTTTCGGATATTTCCAATTATGGAATTATGATGGCTATGAATTGTTTACATTTAGACGTAAAAACTTTTCAACTATTGTACTTTGGTACTGTTATGAGTTATTAAGTAAATAACTTATTTAAAATAAAGTGTTAAAAAAAATATAGCCTTATGTCTCATATTCAGATAATTTGAGTAATTTTGCAGGCTAAATTATTTCATACAAATGAAACGTATAAAAGAATATAAAAAGCTTTTTAATGTAGAAGGCTCAATAGTCTTAAAAGAATTAAAAACTACGTACCGAGGATTGGTAAAAGAGTGGCACCCAGATAAATTTCAAGACGAAGGTAAGAAATTAGAAGCAGAGGAGGTAAGTACTCAAATTATTGATGGGTATCATTTTTTAGTAAGTATTGCTCCTGAAACTAAAGAAGCTCAAGCTGAAGCATATAAAGCTACAATAACGGATTCTAGAGTTGCAGATTATCAGCATAAGAGTATGTTGTTAGAGGTTACTTTTACAGATGGTAATACTTATGAGTATTTTGGAGTTAGTAAAAAATTGTTTATTAAGTTTGTAAATGCAAAATCGATAAACAACTTTGGTAAAAGAAATATTTTTAATTCTTTTACGTACAGAAAGTCGAAAAAAGCCATGGCTACAGTTTAAAATATTAGATTAACAATTATTGTTAATTACATAAAAAAGCCTTTTTCAAATACTTGAAAGAGGCTTTTTTATTGTTTATAATTTTAATTATTCCGCAATACTTTTTGCGCAAATATAAGCACCTGTCCACGCATTTTGAAAATTAAATCCGCCAGTAACAGCATCAATATTTAAAACTTCACCAACCATAAATAAATTTTCATGTAATTTACTTTCAAAACGTTTAAAGTTAATTTCTTTCAAATTTATACCGCCAGCAGTTACAAATTCATCTTTAAAAGTGGTACGTCCGTTAGCATTAAATAATCCTTTTGTTAATTGCGATGCTAAATTATGTAATTGTTTATTACTTAAGTCGCCCCAGTTTTGGGTAGTTTTTATTTCAGCAGCACTTACAAAACGTTCCCATAAACGACGAGGAATATCAGTAAAAGGCGATTTTAAATTTACTTGTTTTCTAGCTTCTGAATTTTTAAGAGCTGTTAATTCGTTTAAAGTATCATCAAAATCTTGCCCTAGCCAATTTACTAAAACATTATATTGATAATTTTTATCAGCTAAAATACGTGCTCCAAAAGCCGAAAGTTTTAAAATTGCAGGTCCGCTTAACCCCCAATGTGTAATTAATAAAGGCCCTGAATTTTCTAAATTTGTTCCTACTAATTTTACATCAGCATTTGGAACAGATATTCCGCCTAAATCTATAATTCTTTTATCTTTTATGTTAAATGTGAATAATGAAGGCACAGGTTCAACAACTGTGTGATTTAAAGTTTTACATAAATCCCAAACTTTTTTAGAACTACCAGCTGCAATTACTAAATAATCGGCTTCAAATTGTTGTTCTTTTGTATTGATAATCCATTGTTCATTATTTTTTTCAATAGAATTTACACCGTGATTTTTTAAGACTTTAATCCCTAATTTATCAATAGATTCTTGAAAACAATCAATAATTGCTTGCGATGTATTTTCTTCAGGAAAAACCCTGTTATCATCTTCAATTTTCAACGGAACGCCTCTGTCATCAAACCATTCAAAAGTATCGCCTGTCATAAATTGATGAAAAGGACCTAAAAGTTCTTTTTCTCCTCTAGGATAAAACTTTACTAATTCTTTCGGTTCAAAACAAGCATGTGTAACATTACAGCGTCCTCCACCAGAAATTTTTACTTTTTGTAAAACTTCTTTTCCTTTTTCAAGAATGGTAATATCTAAATCAGGATTTTGTTCTTTTGCGTTAATTGCTGTAAAATGTCCTGCAGCACCGCCACCTATAATAATTACTTTTTTCATTATTTATTTTTATCCGTTTAAATAGTTTTATGAAAACTCTTATAAAACCATCTTTTTATAAGGTACAATTGTATTATATCCTTTTTCTTCAAAATAATTTATTGTAGTTTCATTTCCTGTAGCTAAAACAAAATCACCACCCCAAGCGCCTAAGCTTTTTATTTCACCAAAATAATCTGGAAAAAGTCGTTTTTTTACAGGTGTTTGTTTAATAATTGAACTAATTATTTGCTCATGTTCAACTATTATTTTATTGATGTTTTTAGTAGAATTTGCCTTTAAAAATTGCTGTGTTAAGGTATTTATTTCAGGAATTAATTTTATAGCACTTTCTCTGTGTTCCTTGTATTGCGCAATTCCTTTTCGGCTATTTTGTTTTTGATTTAAATAGATAAAAAATAACTCATCAGCAAAGTTAGGATTAAATTTTACTTTTGATACAATCGGTTTTTTTTCATCTAGTTGATATAAAATTGGCGTGTTATTACTTGCACAAGCAATATCGTAACCACTTCCTGAAAAGGCATTTTGTAATAAAGTAAACGGATTAACCTTTGCCCAAGTAGCAATATTGTTTATTAAAGTTGATGAACTTCCTAATCCCCAATTTTGAGGAAAAGTTAAGTTTGTTTTTACAAGATAGCCATTATTATCGGCATTATTATCGCTTAAAAAATCAGGATTTAATTTTTTAGCTTCTTGTAAAATATCAGCTAAAGTTTCTGCGATAAATTCGGCACTTCCTTCTTTATCAGAATTAAAAGTAGCAGAAGCTAGGCGTAACTTTGGCAAGTCGAAAGTAGCTTCAAACCAACATTCGCCAGTATTGGTAAAACTTCCCCAAATAAGTTGTTCTTCTTTAATGGGTTCAACTGTTAAGTTTTGCCCAAATTTAGTAGGAACAGCCAATGATGTTGCTCCGTCTAAAACAAGATATTCACCTGTTAATAATAATTTTCCGTTGCTGTAAAATGTATCCAAAATTTTAGTTTCTTAATTCGTTAACTTTATCAACTACGGCGCTATGAGAAACAGTTTTGTTATCAAAATAAGTGGTAACAATTTCTTTTTCTTCGGATGTTGCTTCTAACTGATTTAAAATATTTTGCAAGTGCATTTTCATGTGTCCGTGCTGAATTCCTTTGGTTGTTAAAGCGCGTAAAGCGGCAAAATTTTGAGCTAATCCAGCAGTTGCAACAATTTCCATTAATTGTTTTGCAGAAGGTTTTTGCATCATATCTAACGATAATTTTGCCATCGGATGTAGGCCTGTTAAACCACCAACAGTTCCAAGAGCAAGCGGAATTTCAATCCAAAATTTAAAGATTCCGTTTTTTATTTCACAATGCGTTAAACTTTTGTATTGCCCGTCTTTTGAAGCGTAGGCGTGTGCACCAGCTTCAATAGCTCTAAAATCGTTTCCTGTGGCCAAAACAACAGCGTCGATACCATTCATAATTCCTTTATTATGAGTAACGGCTCTGTAAGGTTCTATTTCAGCAATTTTAACAGCTTGTTCAAATTTTTGAGCAAATTTCTGAGGATTTTGTCCGCCTAAATCTTCAATTTTACAAGAAACTTCAGCACGAACCAAACATTCAGGAACATAGTTTGATAAAATACTCATTACAATCTCTATATTATCTTTTCTAAAAGTTTTTGCAATAGCTTCTAAACAAGAATTAATAAAATTTGCACCCATGCTATCTTTTGTTTCAAAAGTTACATGAAGTTGGTAATAATTAGTAAGTTTATCGGTTTTATCAATCAATTGAATATCTAAAATACCGCCACCACGTTTTTCCATATTTTTGGTGATGGAAGCCGTTGCTGTATATAAATTTTCTTTTTGATTATTAAAATAGGTGTTTAAATTTTCCTTATTGCCTTCATATATAAAATGTACTTGTCCGATTTTGGTAGTAGAAATAACTTCAGTTCTAAAACCGCCACGAGTACTCCAGTATTTTGCAACTAATGAAGCTGCAGCAACAACCGAACTTTCTTCAACAACCATCGGAATTACATAATCACGTCCATTTATAATAAAGTTGGGTGCAATACCATAAGGCATGTAAAAGTTAGAAATGGTGTTTTCTATAAAATCATCATGTAATTGTTGTAGTTTGCTATCAACATTCCAGTATTGTTTTAGTGTTTGTATAATTTCAGGTTGGTTATTAAAGTAAGTTTTAGTTAACCAATTTATTTTTTCTTCTTTGGTAAGTTTAGAAAATCCAGTAATAATTTTAGACATTCTTATTTAATTTTAGGTGCTTCAAAGATAAATGAATCCTATTGAAATAGGGAGCTTATTTGGTATTTATGATTTTTTTGACACGTTTTTTGCCGATTTTTCCGTAAACTTGGCAAACTTTTCAGACAAACAACAATTTAACATGAAGAAAATATTAATACTTTTTATAGGATTGTCTACGTTATTGCAAGCGCAAAAAAAAGACATCTCTTTAGAAGATATATGGAGAAATGGCACATTTAGAGTTGATTACATGAGTTCTCTAAATTCAATGAACGGTGATTTTTATTCATTGTTAAATAATAAAGAAGGGTATTCAACGGTTGATAAATATAGTTATAAAACCTTAGCAAAAGTTGCAACAATTGTAGATGGTAGTAGTCTAAATGGTTTAAATCAATTCGAATCATATAGTTTTAACAGCGATGAAACGAAGTTAATTTTAGGTACTAATTTTAAAAAGATATTTCGTCGTTCTTTTTTAGGTACATTTTATATGTATGATGTTGCTTCGAAAACATTAAAGTTAATAGGTAAAGATATTCAACGACCTAGCTTTTCACCAGATAGTAAAAGTGTTGCTTACGCAAAAGATAACAATTTATTTATACGAGATTTTTCAAGTAACACCATTGTTCAAGTAACTAATGATGGTGAAAAAAATAAAATTATAAATGGTATTACTGATTGGGTTTATGAAGAAGAATTTGCCTTTGTAAAAGCTTTTGAATGGAGTGCAAATGGTAATTATTTAGCTTTTTTACGATTTGATGAAAGTGCTGTGAAAACATTTTCTATGGATGTGTATGGTAATAATATATACCCAACTCAACAGGTATTTAAATATCCAAAAGCAGGTGAAGATAATGCAAAGGTAACTTTACATATATATAACTTAAATACAAACGGAACGGCAGAAGTGTTTTTTGGAGATTATGAATATATTCCAAGAATTAATTGGACTAAAGACGATAATGTTTTAGCAGTACGTACTTTAAATCGTCATCAGAATGATTTAAAAATGTATTTTATTAACGCTAAAACTTATGATACTTCATTAATTTTAAACGAAAAAGATGAAGCATTTGTAGCTGTTAATGATGATTTAACTTTTTTAAATGATAATAGTTTTATTTGGTCAAGCGAAAAAGATGGGTACAATCATATGTATTATTATGATAATAAAGGAGCGTTAATTAATCAGATAACAAAAGGTAATTGGGAGGTAACAACTTATTATGGTTTTGATGCTGATAAAAAAACAATCTATTACCAATCGGTTGAAAACGGTTCTATAAATAGAGGTGTTTACAGTATTTCTTTATCAGGTGATTATAAAAAAATAATCAGTAATCCGTCAGGAACAAACAACGCCTCTTTTAGTAAAAATAGGCATTATTTTATCAATACTTTTTCTGATGCTAACACTCCAGTAGTATATTCTTTAAGAAATAATACGGGGGAGGTGTTAAAAATAATAAAAGATAATACAGCTGTAAAACAAGTTGTAGCTGGTTATAATTTAAGTCAAAAAGAATTTTCGACTATTAATGTAAATGGAAATGACTTAAACATGTATACTATTAAACCTGCTAATTTCGATTCAAATAAGAAATATCCAGTATTAATGTATCAGTACTCAGGACCAGGCTCACAAAGTGTAAAAAACACTTGGAACGATTCGAACGATTATTGGCACCAAATATTAGCACAAAGTGGTTATATAGTTGTTTGTGTTGATGGTAGAGGAACAGGTTTTAAAGGTAGAGATTTTAAAAAAGTAACCTATTTGAATTTAGTAAAATACGAAACAGAAGATCAGATAGCTGTAGCTAAAAAAATAGCTAATTTACCATATGTTGATGCTAATAGAATAGGTATTTGGGGTTGGTCTTTTGGAGGTCACATGAGTACAAATTGTATTTTAAAAGGAAGTGATGTTTTTACAACAGCAATAGCAGTTGCACCTGTTACTAATTGGCGTTTTTACGACACTATTTATACTGAGCGTTATATGCGCACCCCTGATGAAAATCCAACAGGATATGATGATAATTCTCCTTTAAACTACCCAGAATTATTAAAAGGTAAATATTTATTAATTCACGGAACAGGTGATGATAATGTACACGTTCAAAATGCATACAGAATGGCAGAAGCACTAATTCAAGCCAATAAACAATTTGAATGGGCAATGTATCCTGATAAAAATCACGGAATTTATGGTGGTAATACTCGTTTGCACTTATATACTAAAATGACAAACTTTATTAAAAACAATTTATAGGAAACATATGGTAAATTCAACATCTATTAAACAAAAAGAATTATTTGGACACCCAATAGGGCTATATGTGCTGTTTTTTACAGAAATGTGGGAACGTTTTTCATACTACGGTATGAGGGCAATTTTAGTATTATATTTAGTTGCTCAAACAACTGATAAAAATGCAGGTTTAGGTTGGACTAACGGAGAGGCTTTATCGTTATATGGTTGGTATACTATGTTAGTATACGTTGCTTCTATTCCTGGAGGTTGGATTGCTGATAAATTTTTAGGGCAAAAGAAATCGGTATTATACGGTGGTGTTTTACTGGTTCTCGGACATAGTGTTTTGGCAATTGAGCAAATGTGGGCTTTTTACACAGGGTTAGGGTTAATTATCGCAGGTGTTGGTTTATTAAAACCTAATATTTCTACCATGGTAGGAAGCTTGTATGGACAAGGAGATATTAGAAGAGATAAAGGTTTTACTATTTTTTATATCGGGATTAATGTCGGTGCATTTATATCGGCTTTAGTTGTTGGGTATGTTGGAGAAACTTACGGATGGCATTATGGTTTTGGAATTGCAGGTATCGGAATGGCGTTAGGTTTGGTACAGTATATTGTTGGGCAAAAACATCTGAATCATGTAGGTAACTTTTTAGGAAGTTCTGAAAATAAAGCCGAACAAGCATTAATGGACAAGCCTTTAACTAAAATAGAAAAAGATAGAATTATTGTTTTATTTATTTCCTTTTTATTAGTAATTATCTTCTGGGGAGCTTTTGAACAAGCTGGTGGATTGATGAATATTTATGCTAAAGAAAAAACAAATAGAGTGTTAATGGGCTTTGAAGTTCCTGCTTCTTGGTTTCAATCATTAAACGCTTTATTTATTATTACATTAGGAACTTTTATAGCAGGTTTTTGGGCTAAAAGAAAACTACAAGGTAAAATTTCTACCTCATTATTTAAAATGATTATTGGACTTATTATTATGGGGGCAGGTTTCTTTTTTATGACAGGAGCAGTAGCACAATTTAATAATGATGGGTCTTCTGCAATGTATTGGTTAGTATTGGCTTACATGCTTCATACTACTGGTGAATTGTGTATTTCTCCGGTGGCTTTATCGTTTATTACCAAATTATCACCAGCAAAATATGCTTCTATTATGATGGGGGTCTATTTTGCTATGACAGGTTTAGGAAATAAATTAGCAGGTTTATTAGGGGAGTCTGCAGAAAGCTTAGGTGAAAGTACTATTTTTACAGGAATTGCTGTTTTTTGTATGGTTTTCGGTGCTTTAGTATTAGTATTTCGTAAAAAATTAGAAGCCTTAACACATGGTGCAGAAGATAATGAAAGAGCATTAGATGATGCTAGTAGAGAGATTGCATAAGTTAAAAACACAAAGAAACCTTATCGTTAAAAATTATATGTTTTTTTTACTTTTATAAATTATATAACAAAAAGATGAATACAGATATTGAAAATCTATTCGAAGACAAAGTTTTAGGGCATCCAGCAGGACTGTTTGTGTTGTTCTTTACAGAAATGTGGGAGCGTTTTTCATTTTATGGAATGCGCGTATTATTGGTGAATTTTTTAACAATGGCTATTGTTGGTGTTGATAACCCCGGGTGGGGATGGTCTGCAGAAAATGCTGGAGCTTTGTTTGGTACTTATGCAATGTTATTATATATAACACCAATTATTGGAGGTGTAGTTGCAGATAAGTTTACAGGATATAGATGGGCTGTTGTTATAGGTTCTTTAATTATGACTTTAGGGCATGCAGCAATGGCTTTTGAAACCGAGCTATCAATGTATGCTGGTCTTGGTTTGTTAGTTGTCGGAACCGGTTTTTTTAAACCAAATATTACGTCTATTATTTCAGAAATGTATAAGAAAAACCCTGAGAAAAAAGATGGAGCTTACACCATATTTTATATGGGAGTTAATGCTGGAGCTTTTTTTGGAATGTTATTATGTGGTTATTTAGCAGAAAAAGTAGGTTGGCATTATGGTTTTGGATTAGCAGGGGTTTTTATGTTATTAGGAACATTACAGTTTTGGATGTCAGGTAGTTTATTTGGTAGTATTGGGGCTAAACCATCTTTAGTATATGAAGTAGAAATACCTCAAAATATTAATGAAGAATATCCAGAAAAAAGAATTAAAGATACTGGTAACAATGAGCAATTAAACCCGTTTACATTTTTAGATAAAATTTTAATAGTAATATCTTCGGTACTTGGTTTAGGGTATGCTTTAAATGACCCAATATCTAAAATAGCAGGTTTTGATATGTTTTCATCTTTAAAAGTTGGAGGCTTAGAAGGGCAGTACTTTGCCGTGTTATTAGCTTTAGGAGCATTTTTATTTTTAGTTGCTACTAGGATTAGTCGTTATACAAAAATAATACGTGACAGAATGATTGCGTTTATCATCTTTGCTTTTTTTACAGTGTTCTTTTGGATGAGTTTTGAACAAGGAGCATCGTCATTAGTATTATTTGCTAGAGATAATGTTGATAGAGTGCTTACTGGTGATACAGCTTTAATTTTTAATATAATTAACGGACTGATAACTGTAATTCCATTGGCAATTATAACATATGTTTTATTTATTCTCTGGAACAAAACATTTAAGAAAATACCAGGTTCAAATATTGTTTTAGTAATATGTTTTACTCTTATGTGGGGTATTGCTATTTGGATGTTAGATCGTGAGTTTTCATCAGATATTTCAGAAATTACCGTTTCATGGTTTTCTGTATTAAATTCATTTTTTATTATTGCCTTTGCTTCACTTTTCTCTAAATGGTGGGAAAGTAAATACAATCCTTCGGTAACAGGAAAATATGCATTAGGATTAATTATAATGGCATTAGGTTTTGGTTTATTAGCCTTTGGAGCCTATGGAATTAAAGAAGGTGTTAAAGTAAGTATGATTTGGTTAATTTTAGCTTACTTATTACATACTTTAGGAGAACTTTGTTTATCTCCTGTAGGTTTATCTTATGTATCCAAATTAGTGCCTGCTCGTATGATTGCGTTTATGTTTGGTATGTGGTACTTGGCTATAGCCATTGGTAATAAAATAGCAGCTGTAATTGGTGGGCAAATTGAAAATATTGCCAAAGAGTATAGTTTATCAACATTTTTTTTAATTTTTACCATAGTTCCAATTATAGCAGCTCTTGTTATTTTGGCATTAGGTCCTGTTATTAGAAAGTTAATGCATGGTGTTAAGTAATAAGAATATTTTACAAAAACCTGTTAATTATTAAGTAATTAACAGGTTTTTGTAATTTTGGAATACTTATTGATACAAAATAAATATGAAGAAATTAATTTTAGTAGTAGTTTTAGCTATTATTTCCGTTGGAGTAAAAGCACAAGAAAAGGTTAATTGGTTAACTTTTGAAGAGGCAATAGAAAAAAGCAGTAGTAATCCGAAGCCCATTTTGGTAGACTTATATACGGATTGGTGTGGCTGGTGTAAAAAAATGGATAAGACAACCTATAAAAACAATATAATTGTAAAGTATATTAATGATAATTATTATGCTGTTAAAATGGATGGTGAAGGTAAAGATGATATTAGTTTTAATGGTAAAATTTATAAGTATGTTCAGCAAGGAAAAAGCAAGTATCATGAATTAGCAGCAGCTATTATGAAAGGTAAAATGAGTTATCCTTCTACGGCATTTTTTGATCCTGAAAAAAGATTAATTCAAACCGTTCCAGGGTATTTAACAGAGGCTAAATTTGAGAAAATTTTAGCATATTTTACAAAAGACGCATATAAAACAGTAGAATGGCCTGATTTTGAAAAGAGCTTTAAAAGTGCAATCTAATTAGTTTTATTAATACTATAAGCTCCGTTTTTACTTGTGTGGTAAAACGGAGTTTTGTGTTTATTACAAGTAATTTGCCAATTATTTATAGAGCTATTATAATTACTAGCGTCAGCAATTACTTGTTTTGGCTTTAAGATAGTTATTAATCTGTTTAAATTAATTTTAGGAGAGTTTTGTAAAATAACTATTGGGTTTTTAATACCTATATTATAAATTCCTAAACTATCAATAATTAATATTTTTTCTTTATTCCAATAAATAATATTTGGAATTTTATTGCAAAAGTTACTAGCTATATTTTCATGTATTCTATACGCTTTAATAGATTTTTCACTAGCTGTTGTTAAATTTTCTAAATTGTGAAAAACTTGTAATTTATTTCCATTTCTTATTCCTATCATATTTTTTCTATTTTTATTAAAAACAATAAATTCTTGTTTGGTTTCTCTGTCCTTTTTTTCTAAAATAGTAACCGTTTGTAATGCTATTATTGTTATTAATAAAAAGAGTATATGTTTTACCTTTTTACAGGTAATGTATTGATATGAAAAAACAATGATAATATACCAAATAATTATTTCATGAAAAGACATTGGTATTTCCTGTAATAAAAACTCTTCTTGTTTGGCAACCCAATCAACAATTTTATTCATTAATGAAATAATGAATCCGTAGAAATCAAACAAAACCTGTATAGGTATTTTTAAAAGAGCAAGAAATATTATTATAATTCCGCCCATCAAAATACTACCTAAAAAAGGAATTATTAATAAATTAGAAATTATAAATAGCACAGGAAATTGATGAAAATAATACAAACTTATCGGTAATATTCCTATTTGTGCGGCAATTGAAACGGTTAGTAAACTCCAAAATTTATTCAATAGCCAAAATTTTGGATCCCATATTTTGTAAAGCATTGGTTGTATCCAAATAATTCCGAATACAGCCATATAACTCAACTGAAAACCAACATCAAATAAAAATAAAGGTTTTATCAGTAATAAAAAAAACATCGAGCTAATTAAAGAATATTCAACTATTTTCTTTTTTTTGAAAGAATCTCCAATAGCAATAAACGTAAACATAGTAACGGCTCTAACTACTGAAGCTGATAATCCTGCTATAAAAGCAAACATCCAAAGTAAAATAATCAAAAATAAACTTTTTATTAATAGTCCATTTTTTAAACGTTCAATAGGTTTTAATAAATAACTTAACATCAATAGTAAAATACCGATATGTAAGCCTGAAATAGCCAAAATATGTATAGCTCCTGCATTGGTATAACTTTGGATAAGACTTTTAGAAATATCTTTTCGTTCTCCTAATAAGAGCGCATTAATTACAGATAATTCATTTTTATTGAAGTTATATTTTTTTAAGGAAGTTTTAATTTTATTTCTGATTTTTTCAGATAAACCATAAATTGAAGTGTTATTTTTTATTAATTTTTGATAATTATCAGAATTGATAAAAACTTGTTGATATACATATTTTTTTGATAAATAATTACTGTAATCAAATTGATATGGGTTTAATGGTGTTCTTAATTTTTTAAATTCAGTTTTTGTAAAAATTAAATCATCCACTTTTAAAGTTGATGAAATACTATCCTTTTTAAGATTTAAAAGAATTGTTCCAACTGTTTTTTTAGTATCAATTTGAATTACATCAACAATATATTTATGATTATAATTTCCACTTTTTAAAACCTTATGTATTTGTAGTACGATACTTGAATTATCAGTAATATGATGTTTGTAATAACTATCATAATTTTTAGGATTGTGTATAAATGTGGTAGAAATTCCGATAAAAACAAATAGTAAATTCGTAATTATGGTATAATAAATTTTAGCTTTTACTTTTTTCTTCAGAAGAAATAAAATTCCTGTTAAGGTTAA
Source organism: Tenacibaculum aestuariivivum (assembly GCF_964507685.1). Lineage (GTDB taxonomy): Bacteria > Bacteroidota > Bacteroidia > Flavobacteriales > Flavobacteriaceae > Polaribacter > Polaribacter aestuariivivum. The sequence goes on along the minus strand of NZ_OZ208414.1, from coordinate 1,189,081 downwards.
TAAAATAAGAGCTAAATAGCTAAAATTATAATGCCAAATATTGGTATAAAATTGAATTATTATTCCAATAATTATACAAATGAGAAAATGAAAGGGTAGGTATTGTAACAGTTTTTTCATAGCTCTTTAAAGTTATGAAAAATAAATTATTTACACGTTTAATTTATATTACTGAATTTTTAATTGTTTAAAGATATTTTTTTAAACAAAAAAGCAATCTTTTCAGATTGCTTTTTATATTATATGTGAGAAAAAAATTACACTAATTCAACAAATAAACCTTCTTCAGTTTTTTCAACTTTAGCTAATTTATTTTTAGTTAATCCTTTAATTGTTTTATCCCATTTTTTGTTAGATAATAACGATTGTGTTTTTAAAGCATTTAATTCAATCTTGTCAGATTTTTCAATAATAGCTAAAACATTTTTTTCATCATCATTTAATTCAACAGCTGGTGCTTTTTTCTCAGGTCTCATTTGAGGAAAAAATAATACTTCTTGAATAGATGCATTATTTGTTAAATACATAATTAATCTGTCCATACCAATTCCTAAACCAGATGTAGGAGGCATTCCGTATTCTAAAGCACGTAAAAAGTCGTGGTCAATAAATTCAGTAGCTTCATCATCACCACGTTCAGCTAATTTTAATTGTGCTTCAAAACGTTCTCGTTGGTCAATAGGGTCATTTAATTCAGAATATGCATTTGCAATTTCTTTACCACAAACCATTAATTCAAAACGCTCTGTTAATTCAGGGTTATCTCTATGTTCTTTACATAATGGAGACATTTCCTTCGGATAATCAGTAATAAAAGTAGGTTGAATGTAGTTTCCTTCACATTTTTCACCAAACATTTCATCAATTAATTTTCCTTTACCCATGGTTGCATCAACTTCAATACCCATTTCTTTAGCAGCCTCAAAAAGTTCAGTTTCTGATTTTCCGTTAATATCAAAACCAGTAAAATGTTTGATAGAATCAGCCATTGTAACTCTTGCGTATGGAGCTTTAAAATCAATTTTATGCTCTCCAAAAGTTGTTTCACTAGTTCCATTTACGGCAATCGCACAATGTTCTAATAACTTTTCGGTAAAGTCCATCATCCAGTTGTAGTCTTTATAAGCTACATAAATTTCCATTGCTGTAAATTCAGGATTATGCGTTCTGTCCATTCCTTCATTTCTGAAGTTTTTAGAAAACTCATACACACCATCAAAACCACCAACAATTAATCGCTTTAAATATAGCTCATTAGCAATACGCATATATAAAGGTACATCTAATGCATTATGATGCGTCATAAAAGGTCTAGCAGATGCACCACCAGCAATAGGTTGTAAAATAGGTGTTTCTACTTCAAAATAACCAGCATCATTAAAAAAGTTACGCATTGCAGTAAATAACTTTGTACGCTTAACAAAAACCTCTTTTACGTGTGGGTTAACCACTAAATCAGCATAACGCTGACGGTAACGCATTTCAGGGTCAGTAAAACCATCAAAAGTATTTCCTTCGGCATCAACTTTAGGTAAAGGCAATGGTTTTAATGATTTACTTAATAATTTAAAATCTTTAACCATTACGGTTTTTTCACCAACTTGAGTAGTAAATAATTCACCTTCAATACCAATGAAATCACCAATATCTAATAATTTTTTATATACATCATTGTATAAAGTTTTATCTTCTTCGGTACAAATTTCGTCACGATTAAAATATACTTGAATACGACCTTCGCTATCTTGTAATTCAGCAAAAGAAGCTTTTCCTTGAATACGACGACTCATTAATCTACCAGCAATTATCACCTTTTTTCCTTCTTCAAATTCGTTTTTTATAACTTTCGAATTAGAATTTAATGGAAATAAATCAGCAGGATAAGGATTGATACCTAATTCACGTAATTTCCCTAATTTTTCTCTACGTACAACTTCTTGTTCTGATAATTGCATGGGTTATTTTTTTAATTTTTAATGAAGCTGCAAATATACAATCAATTGCAGCATTAAACAATGATTAACAAAATGACCTTTTTTGTGTAAAAATAAATAAATTTTGTAAAGTGTTTTTTAAAATGTATATTTGCAGGCTGATTTCTTTTTAAGAGGTGAGTAATTTAGTTGTGTTGTTGGACACTTTAAATAGTGTCATGGTTTTGTTAACCAATGGAAAGCTTCCCTGAGATGGGTCGCTTTTTTTTTGTTTAATTTTAGGTTTTTGAGGCTGTTTTCGGCTTTTATAACTTGCTATTTATAAGTAAGTCATATAGTTAATTCAATTATGGTTAGGTCTATTTACTGAAATTAAACTACTATATAAAGGCGTCTTTATATTTCTAAAAAGTTATCATAAACAAAACAAAATAAACAATAGCAATAGAAAACTTAATTGTAACTGAAGTTAAAAAACCGAGTAAAGCACCAAAAGAAGCTTTAAGAGCTCTGTTAGTATTTTTACTGTCATATATTAATTCACCAATAAGTGCTCCTGTAAAAGCACCTATTATAATACCAAAAGGAATAGGAGATAGTAAGCCTATAATAAGTCCTATTGTGGTAACATAAACTCCATATTTAGTACCTCCAAAACGTTTTGTCTCTAAGGCATGAATTAGGTAATTAATAAAAAATATAAACACTGCAACAACTAAGGTTATTCCTAAAAATGTCCAATCTTGGGGAATTACTCTTGTTAAATAAAGTAATAAGAGTCCAACCCAACTTGTAATTGGACCAGAAAATATAGGTAAAAATGACCCCAAAATACCTAAAGAAATAAAAATAAAATCGAGTAAAGCTAATAATATATCCATGTTTATTTTTAAGTGTAGGTTAGTTGTAACCTACTAATATAAATTTATGAATTGTTTTAATAATATTTTTATAAAAATTTGCTTGTTAAAATGAGTGCTTTTTAATATATTTTTTTTTGAAAAATTAATGAAATGAGGTTTTTTATTATAACATTTCTTAGCATGTTTAGCGATTACTCAATAATAAAGTCTAAAAAAGCATGATAAATTCTGTTATAGATTATATTTTAGTTGATAGGTTACTAGTTTTTATAAACTGTAGAAATTTACTTGCAAGTAATAATTAAAAATGTTTTTTTGAGGGAGTAAATAAAAGAATTCAGCAGTTTTTATCTGAATATAATTTTATGCCTGATGAATTTATCAATGAAACTGTTTTAATTGATAGTAAAGGGAGTTTTAAATTTTAAAAAATAAATATTTCGCCAAAAGTTTATAATAACTTATTTAGTTTAGTGATTATGATTGTAGCATTATCTAAAATAACACTAGCATATAAAAAAGTATTCTAGTTGTTACATAGTATTAATTACTTATTAAAATAAAACCATATAGTACATGAAAAATAAGAAATAAAAAGATTTATATTTTTTATTGAATTGTTTTTTTGCTAAGTAAAATTAATAATTTATGCTATTTGAAGTTAACTAAGTCTTTTAAAGCTTGATAAATATGTTGTTTTAGTTAATTTTATAGAAGTATAATTACTATAAAATAACTGTATATTACAGTATGTAACCAATATGATGATGGTTTTATATTTGAATATATTTAACAAAAAATATTATCTATTATAATTTCAGTAATTCTTCTATAAAATTACGCTTATTGGATAATCTAGGTATTTTATGTTGTCCACCTAATTTTCCTTTTTCTCTTAACCAATCATAAAATAGGTTTCTACGAGCTTTATGTATAATTGGCATTGCCAATGTCATGTTATTATAGCGTTTTGCTTCATAATCAGAATTAATAGTTTTTAATGCATTGTCTAATAATTCTTTGAAGGAGTTTAAGTTTTTAGGGGCTTTGTTGAACTCAATAATCCATTCATGCCCACCACTTTTTTTATCAGCCATAAAAATAGGTCCAACAGTATAATCTAGAATACTTGCATTTGTTTTTTCACAAGCAACTTTTAAAGCATCTTCTGCATTTTCTATAATTAACTCTTCTCCAAAAACATTAATATGATGTTTGGTTCGTCCCGTAATTTTTATGCGGTATGGTTTTATAGAAGTGAATTTTACAGTATCTCCTATTAAATAACGCCATAGACCTCCATTCGTAGTTATTATTACGGCATAATTAATCTCTTTTTGTACTTTAGAAAGTGGAATTGTAACAGAGTTTTCACCATTATATTCATGCATTGGAACAAACTCATAAAAAATACCATAATCTAACATTAATAATAATTCTTCAGAGTTATTTAAATCTTGAATTGCAAAAAAACCTTCAGATGCATTATAAGTTTCATAATATTTAAATTCTTTTTTAGGAATCAGTTTTTTGTACTGCTCTCTATATGGGTTAAAGTTTACACCTCCATGAAAGTACACTTCTAAGTTCGGCCAAACTTCTAATATGTTATCTTTTCCAGTCTTTTCTAAAACTCTGTTTAAAAGTACCAACATCCAGCTAGGAACTCCAACTAAGCTAGTTATATTTTCATGGATGGTTTCATCAATAATAGCTTCCATTTTTGTTTCCCATTCAGCCATTAATGATACTTCTTGGCTTGGAGCTGAACTAAAATCAGCCCAAAAAGGCAAGTTTTCTGTTATAATAGCTGATAAATCACCAAAGTATGAATTGTTATCTTCGTAAATGGCAGTGCTACCACCTAACTTCAATCCTTTACCTTTAAACATTTGAGTGTTTTCATTATTATTAATGTAAAGACACAGCATATCTTTTCCAGCTTTTAAATGACACCCTTCAAGGGCTTCATCGCTAACTGGAATAAATTTACTTTTAGCATTTGTTGTTCCACTACTTTTAGCAAACCAACGAATAGGTGTAGGCCAAAATAAGTTTTGTTCTCCTTTTCTACAGCGTTCAATAAGTGGTTCAATACTTTCATATTTTTGAATAGGAACAGTTTTTGAAAAATCACTGTAGTTTTTTATTGCTGAAAAATTATATTGTTTACCAAATTCTGTGTTTTTTGCAGTATTTAATAGTTTTTGTAATAGTTCATTTTGAACATCAATAGGATATTTTAAAAATAATTCTACTTGGTGTTTACGTTTTTTTAAAAACCAAGAAATAATAGCATTTATAAATGGAAATGACATAGGGTAAGTCTTAATTCAATTTTTTTTACAGTAAGTTTGTGAAGCTAAAAGTAATAAAATTTAAGACATGGAATACGAAGGAGTTTTAAAAAAAATGTACACTGAAAATTTAGATACAGTTCAGTATTATTTAGATATGAAAGCTGATTTTATAAATATGAATCAGTTGCTTAATAAGAAAATAACCTTAAGTTTTGTCACTTATGAGTGTTTGAGTTGTCATTCAGAGGAAAAGATATACCGCCAAGGTTTTTGTAAAAAATGTTTTTTTGAAACACCAAATGCTGGTGATTGGATTATTCGCCCTGAGTTAAGTAAAGCACATTTAGGTGAAGAAGATCGAGATTTATCATATGAAAAAAGTGTGCAACTTCAGCCTCATATTGTATATTTAGCAAATTCTAGTACTGTAAAAGTAGGGGTTACAAGAAAGGGGCAAATTCCAACTCGTTGGATAGATCAAGGTGCGCATGAAGCAATTGAAATTATTGAAGTACCTAATCGTTATTTAGCTGGAATTACTGAGGTTGCATTGAAAGAATATGTAGCTGATAAAACGAATTGGCGAAAAATGTTAAAGAATGATGTGGTTGATGAAAGCTTAGTTTCATGGGTAGAAAAACTACGTGTTTTTATACCTGAAGAAGCAAAGCAATATATTATAGAAAATAATACAGAGACGACTATCAATTTTCCTGTTGAAAAATATCCTTTAAAGCCTAAAAGTTTGAATATTATTAAAGAACAAAGTTATGTTGGTGTTTTAGTAGGTATAAAAGGACAATATTTAATTTTTGAAGATGAAACAGTTTTCAATATTCGTTCTAATGAAGGGCTAGTTGTAAAGTTAGATATAGCTTAATGTTATATAGTATGTAATAAAAAATGAGCCCTAGGGCTCATTTTTTATTGTTTTACAATGGTGTAATTTTTTGTCATTTTTAATTCACTTAATACGTTTAGCGCTTCATTTAAATAAATGTCTTTCTTTAAATTTTTATGCCAAACAATACGTTTTTCTTTTAAAACAGTATCATTTACAAATAAGTTTAATTCGTGTTTAGGTGAAGAAAAAGCTAGGTTAGAGTCGAACTTATAAATATTTTTAAATTGTTCACTTTCTTTTTCTTTCTTTTTGCTTTCTTTTTTAAACGTAGTATAGTTTAAAGAGTATGTTTTTTCGTCTTGATTTTTCTTTAGCCATTTAGCATAGTCATCAATTTTATTAAACTTTTCATTTTTTAAAACACGTTGTTTACTGTTGTAAATAACATCAGTAAAATTACTATATGAGTCTATAGTACTGTATTTAGCTTGCTGTACTTTATCCCAAGGTAAGGCTCCTTCTAAATCACGTTCACCAAATTTCATGTAACTATATTTAGTTGGTAATGCAATATCAGAATAAACACCTTCTATTTGAGTGGATCCTCCGTTTATTCTATAAAACTTTTGAATGGTCATTTTTAAGGCTCCTAAATCACTAGGGTACTTTTCATAAAAACGATTTATAGGCATAACATTTTGTACAGTTCCTTTGCCATAGGTTTGTTTACCTCCAATAATTACTCCACGTTTATAGTCTTGCATTGCAGCTGCAAAAATTTCAGATGCTGATGCAGAAAATTCATTAACCATAACTACTAAAGGACCATTCCATTGAGTTTTTGAATCTGTGTCATTTTTAACCAAAGGTTCTTCTCCTCTATATTTTACCTGAACAATAGGACCTTTACTTATAAATAACCCACCTATTTCAATAGCCGTTTTTAAAGATCCCCCTCCATTATCTCGTAAATCAACAATTAACCCTTTTACATTTTCATTTTTCAAACGGTCAATCTCTATTTCCATATCTTTAGCAGCATCTCTACGGCTTAAGTCATTAAAATCAATGTAAAATCTAGGTAAGTCTATAATTCCATATTTTTCACCATTTTTTTCAACAATAGTAGACTTTACAAATGTTTCATCTAATTCAACAACATCTCTAATAATAGGAATGATTTTAACAGAGCCATCAATTTTTTTCTTGACTGTTAAACGAACTTCTGTTCCTTTTTTTCCTTTTATAAATTTAATGGCATCGTCTAGCCTCATGCCCACAATATCAAGAGGTGTTTCGGTACCTTGAGCTACTTTTAAAATAATATCTTCAGGTTCTAAGTCACCTTGTTTCCATGCCGGACCTCCTGAAATTAACTCAACAATATGTGTGTATATTCCTTTTTTTTGTAAACGAGCACCAATCCCTTCTAGTTTTCCAGACATTTCTTGATCAAATCGAGATTTTGTTCGTGGAGACATATAAGTTGTATGTGGATCAAAACCACTAACTACACTATTTAAGAAGGTTGAGTACCAATCAGAATTTTCTAATTCATCAATACGTTGGTACAGTTCATCCATGTTTTTTAATACTTCTTTTCTAGCTTCGTGTTCTAGTGATTTAAATGTTTTCTTTTTAATAGTTTTATCTTTTTCTATATCTGTATTTTGAGCTGTTTCTGCTTCTTCAATTCGGCTTAAAATTGAAAGTTTTAATTGTTTTCTCCAGTAATCAATTAATTCATGTTCGTTTTTAGCAAAAGGAATTTTATCATACTCAACATCAATTAACTCCTTTTTTTTATAATCAAAAGGTTGAGCTAGTAAAGTGCGATAATTGTTTTTAGCAGCAGTTAATTTTTCTAAAAAACGATTATAAACTAATTTATAAAAATCAATTCTAGTATCTTTTAGCTGATCATCTATTTGGTATTTGAATTGAGAAAATTCTTTTAAATCTTCTTGAGTAAAATATCTTTTATTAGGGTCTAACCCATCAATAAAAGAAGTATAAACATGTTCAGAGAAATTGTCATTTAATTCTTTTTGAACGTAATGATATCTACTTAAAATATTTTTTAAAACATATACTATTACCCTGTCTTTTTCAGGGTCTTTTTCAGATGCTTTTTTATCAAAACTACTTGAATAAATAGAGGTTGAAATTAATAGTATAATTATTAAAAAAGGAACAATAAATTTCTTCTTCATATATCTCTTAAATTTTAAAGGTGTTCTCAATGTTGCTAAATTACTAAAATAATGACAATATTTTATTATAGGTATTTTTATAACTAATTTATTTAATTTTAAACAATTAAATTGTTATTAAATCACTTCAATAATCAATCCATTGTTTAATTTATATAAATAAAATCATTAATTTTTAGATATTGTAGGTATTCTCAAAAATAAAAATATCTTATTTTTTATGATTTAGTTATACAATTTTACTCAAAAAATATGGTTTTCTGTCTTTACAGAATGTTAAAATAAAAATGCTTTTTTTATGTTACATTTGTTGTAAAACTATCAAAGTATGAAAGAAAGACCTTTAATTTTGGTTACGAATGATGACGGAATTACTGCACCGGGTATTCGGATGCTTATTGAAATAATAAATAAAATAGGAGATGTTGTCGTAGTAGCTCCTGATACACCACAAAGTGGCATGGGGCATGCAATTACAGTTAATAATGTGCTGCATTGCAACCCTATAACAATTGATGAAGGGCCGCAAATTGAGTATAGTTGTTCAGGTACACCTGCTGATTGTGTTAAAATGGCAAAGAATAAAATTTTAAATCGTATCCCAGATTTATGTGTTTCAGGAATTAATCATGGAGCAAATTCATCAATAAGTGTTCTTTATTCAGGTACTATGAGTGCAGCAGTAGAAGCTGGTATTGAAGGCATACCTGCTATAGGTTTTTCATTATTGGATTTTGATTGGCATGCAGATTTTAGAGCGGCAAAAAAATTTATTGAAAAAATAATACTTAATGTTTTATTAAATGGTTTACCAGAAGGAGTTGTTCTTAATGTTAATATTCCTAAATTAAAAGAAAAAGATATTAAGGGTATTCGCATTTGTCGTCAGGCAAATGGCTTTTGGAAAGAAGATTTTGATAAGCGAAAAAGCCCCCATGGTAAAGAATATTATTGGTTAACAGGTGAGTTTGTTAATAGAGATAAAGGGCAAGATACTGATGTTTGGGCTTTGGAAAATGGATATATATCGATGGTGCCTGTTCAGTTTGATATGACAGCGCATCATGCAATTCAAAAATTAAACTCATGGGACATATAAATAAAGAAATATTAATTGGTATTCTAGTATCATTATTAGCTACAGCATGTGGTCTTTTTGTGTATTTAGAATTTATAGTTATCGACACAATTACTGAAACTTTTAAAAAAGTAAGAGAAGGTGGTGTGTTGGGACCTGTGTTAGCATTAGCTGCAATTCCTAATTTATTTGTTTTCTGGGTGTTTTTAAAAAAGAATCAAGATTATAGAGCAAGAGGTGTTTTAATAACTACCGTAATAATAGCTTTAGTAACACTTGTTTTAAAATTTATATAAAATACTCTTAATGAAATATTACATTCTTGTAGGTGAGGCTTCTGGAGATTTACATGGAGCTAATTTGATGAAGGCTTTGTTAAAGGAGGATACTAATGCTGAAATTCGTTTTTGGGGTGGAGATTTAATGGATGAAGTAGGAGGTACGCTTGTAAAACACTATAAAGAACGTGCTTTTATGGGCTTTATAGAAGTGTTACTGAATTTAAAAAAAATTTTAGGCATGATGTCTTTTTGCAAAAGAGATATCGTTAATTTTAAGCCAGATGTAATTGTTTTTATTGATAATTCAGGCTTCAATTTACGCATTGCAAAATGGGCAAAACAAAAAGGTTTTAAAACAAATTATTATATTTCACCTCAAGTTTGGGCAAGTAGAGTTGGTAGGGTAAAGGACATAAAGCGTGATATTGACGCTATGTTCGTTATTCTTCCGTTTGAAAAGGAGTTTTATAAAAAATACGAGTATAATGTAAATTTTGTAGGACATCCATTAATAGATGGAATTGCTGGTAGAAAACAAGTAGATGAATTATTGTTTAGAGAAAAGTATAATTTAGGGAGTAAAAAAATTATAGCATTATTACCTGGTAGTAGAAAGCAAGAGATAACAAAAATGCTATCGGTAATGTTATCTTTAGTTACTGATTTTTCTAATTATCAATTTGTAGTAGCAGGAGCACCTAGCCAACCTTATGATTTTTATAGAACAATTATTGAAGATAAAAATGTGAAATTTATTAATAACAAAACATATGATTTATTAAGTATCTCTTATGCGGCCCTTGTAGCCTCGGGTACAGCAACTCTAGAAGCAGCGCTGTTTAAAGTACCACAAGTGGTTTGTTATAAGGGAAGTATTATTTCATATCAAATTGCAAAACGAATAATTACTTTACAGTATATTTCGTTAGTTAATTTAATTATGGATAAAGAAGTTGTAAAAGAATTAATTCAGGATAATTTTACCAAAAAAAACTTAACAAAAGAGTTAATGTATATTCTTGAGAAAGAACAGCGAAAAAAATTAGCGAACTCTTATTTAGAATTAGAACAAAAATTAGGCGGAAAAGGAGCTTCTGAAAAAACAGCAAAATTAATTGTTAAAGGATTGAGTAACTAAAAATAATATTATTTATGATCAAAAATTTATTCTTTATTCTTTCAATTTCTTTCTTAATAACTTCTTGTGGATCGTCAAAAAATATAGCTAGTTATAAAAAAAAAGCAAGTAACAATTCTAATTCAAAGAAGCCAACAATTGCCGATAAAATTGTTTGGACAGCAGTTTCTTATAAAGGAGTTCCTTATAAGTATGCTGGTACAACAAAGAGAGGAATGGATTGTTCTGGTTTAATTCACACATCTTTTAAACAACGTAGTGTTCAATTACCTAGAACAGCTCGAGAAATGTATGGGAAAGGTTATGATATACCACTAAAAAGTGTAAAAAGAGGTGATTTATTGTTTTTTAAAACATCAAGAAAAAAAGGCAAAGTAAACCATGTAGGTTTAGTTACTTCTCAAGCTAATGGTGATATTCGTTTTATACATTCAACTTCTTCTAGAGGAGTTCTTATAAGCTCTTTGCATACTAATTATTGGAAAAAAGCATTTATTAAAGCGAAGAGAGTTTTGTGATTTTTAATTTTACTAAGTAATTATTTAATTTAAAGAAAAAGTAACATCATTTGATGTTGCTTTTTCTTTAAATTAAATAATATGATATAGAGGAAAAATTAATTCAACATATCCCATAGCTTATCTTTTAATTCTTGCAATCCGAGTTGAGCTACAGAAGAGATAAATAAAGTGTCAATACCTTTAGGTAAATCTTTTTTAATCTCGTTTTTTAATTCTTCATCTAACATGTCAGACTTAGAGATTGCGAGCAAACGATCTTTGTCTAATAATTCTGGATTATGCTTGCGTAATTCATTTAATAGAATTTCATATTCTTTATTGATATCATTACTATCTGCAGGAATTAAAAATAATAAGGTAGAGTTACGTTCAATATGACGTAAAAAATAATGACCTAATCCTTTTCCTTCGGCAGCTCCTTCAATGATACCAGGAATATCAGCAACTACAAAACTTTTATGATTACGGTGTTCTACAATACCTAAGTTAGGTTTTAGGGTTGTAAAAGCATAATCAGCAATTTTTGGTTTCGCAGCTGTTATGACAGATAGTAATGTAGATTTACCTGCATTAGGAAAACCAACTAAACCAACATCTGCTAAAAGTTTAAGTTCTATACGAAACCACCCATCTACTCCTTCAATACCAGGTTGTGCGTACCGAGGAGCCTGGTTGGTTGATGACTTGAAATGCCAGTTTCCAAGGCCTCCTTTACCCCCAGGTAATAAAATTATATCTTGATCATGATATGTAATTTCATGTAAAACTTCATCAGTATCAGCATCTCTAATAATTGTTCCTAACGGAACGGGTACAATAATATCTTTAGCGTCATGTCCTGTACTACGACTGGCGCTTCCATCACCACCTGATTCTGCTCTAAAATGACGTTTAAATTTTAAGTGAAAAAGTGTCCACATACTTTTATCACCACGTAAAATTATGTGTCCACCACGACCTCCATCACCTCCGTCAGGCCCACCTTTAGTAATGTATTTCTCACGATGTAAGTGAACAGATCCTCGACCTCCTTTACCGGAAGACGCGTAGATTTTTATATAGTCAACAAAATTTCCTTCAGTCATTTTTTCTAAGTTATTTGCTGTTTTATTTAAACAGTACTAAGCGTTATAACTAGCATCATTTCAAGTAGAGTATAAGTAGTGATTTATTGTACTTCTAAAAATTATAACCCCTTGTAATGATATTAATTTTTATAATTTATCAAATACTTTTGATAATCGTTGTGTAATTTCATCTATAGAGCCAACACCGTTTACTCCATAATAATTGCCCTGATTTTGGTAGAAATCTTTTAAAATAGCAGTTTTAGTATTGTATTCATTAAAGCGATTTCTAATTTTACTTTCATCAGTATCATCTGTTCTACCACTCGTTTTCCCTCTTTCAAGGATACGTTCTACTAATAAATCTTCAGGTACTTCTAAAGCAACCATTCCGTTAATACGTTCGTTCTTTTCACTTAAAAAAGCATCTAAAGCTTCTGCTTGAGATTGTGTTCTTGGAAAACCATCAAAAATAAATCCATTAGCTGTAGTGTTTTTTTCTACTTCAGCTTTTAGCATATTTATAGTTACTTCATCAGGAACCAAGTTTCCGTTATCCATATAAGTTTTAGCGAGTAAACCTAATTCAGTTTTATTTTTAATATTAAAACGGAAAACATCTCCAGTGGAAATATGCACTAAATTATATTTTTCTTTTAATAAATCTGCTTGTGTTCCTTTTCCTGCTCCTGGAGGACCAAATAATACGATGTTTGTCATTTTAGGTTGATTTGTTAATTGATAAATAGCAGATAAGTTTCTACCATAACCTTTATAGTCTAGTCCGTAACCAACAATAAATGTATCTTTAATACTTTTTCCGATGTAATTTATTGGTAGCTCTTTTCGGTAAACATCAGGTTTATAGAAAAGTGTAGCTATTTTTAATTCCTTAATATTTTTTGTTTTGAAAATTTCATAAATTTTCTGTAAAGTTGTGCCAGTATCAATAATATCTTCTAAAATAACAACTGTACGGTTTGTTAAGTTTTCATTAATACCAATTAATTCCTCTACATTTTCTGATGAAGTTATTCCTTTATAAGAGGATAGTTTTACAAAACTAATTTCACAATCTCCTTTGAATTCACGTAAAAAATCAGCTGTAAAAACAAAGCATCCGTTGAGTATCCCAATAAACAAAGGAACCTCATTTTTTGGTAAATCAGCTTTTATTTTTTTTGCTAATGTTTTGACAATGTCTGAAAGTTCATTTGAAGAAATGAACTGCTTAAAATATAAATCGTGAAGTTTTGTTATTTTCATGATATCGCAAAGATAGTTGCTTGACAGTAAATGAAAAAACCGTTTTGAATAAAGTTCAAAACGGTTTTTTCTATATATATAGTTTTATTATTCTTTGTTTTCTTTTTTAGAAGCATCGAACATGATAGGTGTTGCAACAAATAATGATGAGTAGGTACCTACAACCACACCAACAATTAAAGCAAACATAAAACCTTTAATACTGTCTCCTCCAAAAAAGAAAATAGCTAACATTACTAGTAATGTTGTTAAAGAAGTATTAATCGTTCTACCCAAAGTACTATTTAATGCTTTGTTCACCAAGCTAGCTGTAGTCGAGTTTTTTTCTTCTGTAAATTCTCTAATTCTGTCAAAAATTACTACAGTATCATTCAATGAGTATCCAACTACAGTTAAAATAGCAGCTATAAATGATTGCCCAATTTCCATATCAAAAGGCATAAATTTATAACAGATAGAAAAAACTCCTAACACCACTAATACATCATGGAAAACAGCTGCTACTGCACCAATAGAAAACGCTATTTTTCTAAAACGTAATAAAATATATAAGAATACGACGATTAATGAACCGACTACTGCCCATAAAGCTGATTTTTTAATATCATCAGCAATTGTTGGTTCTACTTTCATATAACTCATAATTCCACTACCAGCTTTTTCAAAACCTGGTTTAAAGCTTTCATATGAAGTTGTACCTAAATATGATTTTAGCCCTGTAAATAATGATTTTTGAACTGAATCATCTACTTCACTTCCTTCTTGATCAATTTTAAAAGCAGTAGTTATCTTTAATTGATGATCCGAACCATATGTTTTAACTTCAGGAGAAGACCCAAAAGCATCTTTTAAGCTAGAAGCAACTTCGCTAGCATTCATTGGCTGTTCAAAACGAACAACATAAGAACGACCTCCTTTAAAATCAACTCCTTGTTTTAAACCTAACGTAAAGATTGATGTTAATCCAGCTAAAATAAAGAATCCAGAAATGATATACGCTAATTTACGTTTCTTTAAAAATTCAATGTTTATGTTTTGAAACCAGTTTTTAGAGATATTTGTGTTAAAAGGTAAAGCAGTTCCTTTTTCAACAGATTTATCAATAAATAAACGAGTGATAAAAATTGCAGTAAATAAAGACGTTGCAATACCAAGCATTAAAGTATAAGCAAATCCTTTAATTGGCCCTGTACCAAATATAAATAAAATAACACCTGTTAAAAATGTCGTAATATTGGCATCAATAATTGCTGATAAAGCTCCTTTAAAACTAAATCCTTCATCAACAGAAGTTTCTAAAGTTTGTCCACCTTTTAAGGCTTCTTTAATTCTTTCAAAAATAATAACATTCGCATCTACTGACATACCTATTGTTAAAATAATACCAGCAATACCAGGTAAAGTTAAAACCGCATTATATGAAGCTAACCATCCGAAGATAAATAAAATGTTTACTAATAAAGCAATGTTTGCATAAATACCCGCTTTACCGTAGTATAAAAACATCCAAACTAATATTAATAAAATAGCCAATCCGAATGACCAAATACTTGCGTCAATAGATTCTTGCCCTAATGATGGTCCAACAACTTCTGCTTGAATAATTCTAGCAGGAGCAGGTAATTTACCAGCTTTTAATACCGTAGAAATATCTTGAGCTTCTTCAATAGCCATAGCTCCTCCAGAAATTTGAGTACTTCCTCCTGTAATAGCTCCGTTTACAACAGGTGCTGTATATACGTAGTTATCTAAAACAACGGCAACGAATTTACCAACATTATCACCAGTCATTTTTGCCCATTTTTTAGAACCAGCAGCATTCATAACCATAGATACAACAGGCTTACCCATTTGGTCGAAATCTGCAATTGCATCTGCAATTACATCACCATCAATAGTAGCTTTGTCGTTTCTGTTCGATTTTATTGCGTATAAGTTAATAATTTCAGCAGTACCATCAGCACTTTTTTGTGCTTTATAATCCCATAAGAATTTAACGTACTTTAAATTTGCAGGTAATAATGCTCTTATGCTCTTATTAGTAAGTAAACTGTTTACTTGTGCTGTATCTTGTACTCTTGCACTTGCAACTATAGAACTCATTTGTTGTTGATTTTGAGCTACATTAGGATATAAGTAAGTAAATAAGTTCTTTTGAGTATCAGCTTTTTTTGTTGATTCAGTAGATTCACCTAATAAATCATCAATGTCATCTGTTTTTGTAGTGTCTTTAACTTCTGTTGTTGCTGTTACTGTATTATCTTTTAATAATTCAGCAACTCTTGCATTTGCAGTAAAGAAAAAGTTTTGAACTTCAGTATTTGTATATACTTCCCAAAACTGTAATTCAGCAGTACTAGTAATTAATTTAGTAACACGCTCAATATCTTTAGCACCTGGTAATTCAATTTGAATTCTTCCAGAGTTTCCGATACGTTGAATACTTGGTTGTGTTACACCAAATTTATCAATACGGCTACGTAATACTTCGAAAGAAGTATTAATAGAAGTATTAATTTCTTCTTGTAAAGCTAATTTTACTTTTTCATTATCATCGTTAAATAAAATTACTTCACGTTCACGTAAAGCTTTTGTTCCAAAAATCTCAGGATCACTTAATTTTACTTTCCCATTGCTTACAACTTCAAATTGGGTTAAAAATAAGTCTAAGTAATTTTCTTGACTGTCTTTTTGAGCTTCACTTGCTTTGGCTAAAGCTTCTTTAAAAACAATATTTTCTGAGTTATTTGACAAAGCAATTAAGATGTCTTTTACAGATACTTGTAAAATAGCATTAATACCACCTTTTAAGTCTAAACCAAGGTTCATTTCACGTTCCTTAATATCGTCATAAGTATATTTAGCAACGCCTAAATTTACAACTTCATCGTTAGCAACACTATCAAGGTATTTTCTTTCGAATTTAGCTAACGCTCTACCGTTGTTGTCTTTAACGTTCTCCTTTGCATATACTTTTGCGCTGTCTTCTACTTTATTAGCAAAAAATGTAAACGACAATTGGTACAAGCTTACTAATCCGAAAAGGACAGCAAATAATTTAATCAGACCTTTGTTTTGCATCTATAATAATTTAAATCGAGTTCTTTTTTAAAACGTGCAAATATAGTGTTTTGAAAAAGATTTGCCAATTCTTTTGATATATTTATCTGATTGAAGAGTGTTTGGTTAGAGAAAGCTTGCGGATATCAGTTTTTTTTAGGAATTATATTATGTATATTTACTAAATTTTATTCATAATAAATAATAACTTAAAATTATACATAAATAAGCTATGGCACATTTATCAGATATTGAGATAGCTCAAGCAAAAGATTTACAGCATATTAAACATATTGCAAAAAAGCTTAATATAAAAGAAGACGATTTAGAGATGTACGGAAAGTATAAAGCTAAGTTGCCTTTAAACCTTATTAACGAAAAAAAAATTAAAGAAAATAATTTAGTTTTAGTTACTGCTTTAACACCTACTCCTGCAGGAGAAGGAAAAACAACTGTTTCAATCGGTGTAACCGAGGGGTTAAATAAAATAGGTAAACAAGCAACAGTAGTATTACGTGAACCATCATTAGGACCTGTTTTTGGTATTAAAGGAGGTGCTGCAGGTGGAGGATACTCTCAAGTTTTACCAATGGAAGATATTAATCTTCATTTTACAGGAGATTTTAATGCTATTGAAAAGGCTAATAATTTATTGGCTGCTTTAATTGATAATAATTTACAAAGTAGTGTTAATAATTTAAATATTGACCCTCGTACTATTTTATGGAAGAGAGTAATTGATATGAATGATCGTGCATTACGTCAAATTACAATTGGCTTGGGTGGTACAGGGAATGGAATTCCTCGTGAAGACGGTTTCAATATAACTCCAGCATCTGAAGTGATGGCGATACTTTGTATGGCAATGAATTTTGATGATTTGAAAAAACGTTTAGGAAGTATTTTTATAGGATTTACTTTTGATAAAAAGCCTGTTTTTGCACGTGATTTAAATGCTCAAGATGCGATGGCAATTTTATTAAAAGATGCTATCAAGCCTAATTTAGTTCAAACTTTAGAAGAGAATCCTGCAATTATTCATGGAGGACCTTTTGCTAATATAGCCCAAGGAACAAATACCATTATTGCTACAAAAATGGGGTTATCATTATCTAATTACGTTGTAACAGAAGCAGGTTTTGGAGCAGATTTAGGAGCCGAAAAATTCTTAAATATCAAATCGCAATATGCAGGATTAAATCCTAAATGTGTGGTTTTAGTAGCGACTGTCAGAGCATTGCGTCATCATGGAGGTGCCCAAAAAGAAGCGTACAATACACCAAGTTTAGAGCGTGTTGAAAATGGATTTAAAAATTTAGAAAAGCATATTGAAAATATACGTAAATTTAATATTGAACCAGTTGTTGCTATCAATTCTTTTATTTCTGATTCGCAAGAAGAAGTGAATTTTGTTATTGAAGCGTGTGCCAAATTAGGTGTTGAAGCAGTCGTTTCTGAAGGATGGGCAAAAGGAGGTGAAGGAACTAAAAATTTAGCCAAAGCTGTTGTTAATGTTGTTGAAAATAAAGCAACACAATTTAAGCCATTATATGATTGGAAAAGCCCAATTAAAGATAAAATAGAAGTAATTGCTAAAGAAATTTATGGTGCAGATGCAGTAACGTATGATAAAAAAGCAGAATTAAATTTACGAAGAATTGCTCGTTTAGGTTTTAATGATTTTGCAGTTTGTATGGCTAAAACTCAAAAATCTTTTTCAGATGATGATAAATTAATTGGAAGACCAACTGGTTTTATAGTAAATGTACGTGAAATTGAAATTGCAGCAGGAGCACAGTTTGTAATTCCTATTTTAGGAAAAATGATGCGTATGCCAGGTTTACCAGCTGTACCAGCATCAGAAAATATGAGTATTGATAATAATGGTTTAATATCAGGGTTATCTTAAATATAGTATTTTTTTCAATAAAAAAACCCTCAGGTATAAAAAGCATGGGGGTTTTTTTAAAAAAAATATAGATACAAAAATAACTCATAAGAAGTTGCTTTTGTACATAATATTATTATAGTTAATTAACACCACGTTGTTTGTTAATTTCATCTTGTAGTTGACGCCTTAATTTTTGTTCTTTGTTAATAGAATTCCTCTTATATTGTTCAAATTCATTTTCCATATCTAATAACAAACCTTTAGTTTCTTTAGTTATAAAATTACTATTATTAAACCTATAAATAAAAAAAGCTAAACCGAATAATAATGTAAATGCAATACTCCACATAATAGTATTGTATAGGTTTTTATTAATTATTTTACCGAAAAGAGAAATACCATCTTCTTTTTCAATAGATAAAGATAAGTCTTCTTTTAGTTTACTAATTTCATTTTTTAAAACATTTTCCTTTTTTAATTGAGCATCTAGTTTGAGTTGTTTAGTAAAAATATCCTTTTTAATAGCAGCAATGCTATCTAGTATGTTTTTTTCAAAGCTCATAAACTGCGTACGTTTAATCATTTTATATTCCTGCCAATTATTAGATAGACGATATATTTTAATAAATTGATTTTCAATAGTATTTGGAAGTGAATCTATTTGGGTTTTAGATAAACGATTTTGCGCAGTAATATTTTGTGTTATAAGAATTAGTAATAGGATTCTTAAAGTTTTCATAGATGATAGTTTTATTTCAAATTTTTAATTTAATAGGTTTAAAAAAACCCAAACGGTTAAGTTTGGGTTTTTAGTATAAGCAAGTATATGAAACTTATTTTACTTTTTCTACAATGGCCTTAAAAGCTTCTGGATTGTTCATTGCTAAATCAGCTAAAACCTTACGGTTTAATTCGATGTTGTTAGCTTTTACTTTTCCCATAAACTGTGAGTAAGACATTCCGAACTGACGAGCTCCTGCGTTGATACGCTGAATCCATAATGCACGGAAGTTTCTCTTATTGTTTTTACGGTCACGATAAGCATATGTCATTGCTTTTTCTACCGCATTTTTTGCTACTGTATAAACGTTTTTACGTCTTCCAAAGTAACCTTTTGCTGCCTTCAAGATTTTTTTTCTTCTTCTTCTTGAGGCTACTGAATTTACTGATCTTGGCATAATTCAAATGTTTTTTGTAGTAGGCGATCGATTATTCGATACTTATTTGAGCCTAACTCCATGGTTAATAATTAAATTCCCTTGCTAACAATTATATAACTAATTGTTGCTTAATATTTGCTACATCAGACTTGTGAACTAATGTTGCGTGTCTTAAAGCAAGCTTACGCTTTTTAGATTTCTTTGTTAAGATGTGACTTTTAAAAGCGTGCTTTCTTTTGATCTTCCCAGAACCAGTTATCTTGAAACGTTTCTTGGCACTAGATTTTGTTTTAATTTTAGGCATCTCTGTTATTTAGTTTATCTTGCTTATATATTGTAAATAATCATGTTACTTAGCTTTTTTAGGAGCTATAAACATAATCATACGTTTTCCTTCTAATTTAGGCATTTGTTCTACCTTACCATATTCTTCTAGTTCTTGCGCTAATTTTAATAATAAAATTTGCCCTTGTTCTTTAAAAACAATCGAACGTCCTTTGAAAAAAACAAATGCTTTTAATTTAGCACCGTCTTGTAAAAACTTAATAGCATGTTTCTTTTTAAACTCATAATCATGCTCATCAGTTTGAGGTCCGAAGCGAATCTCTTTAACAGTAACTTTTGTTGCTTTTGACTTTAAAGCTTTATCACGTTTTTTTTGTTCGTATAAAAACTTTTTGTAATCAATAATTTTACAAACAGGAGGAACAGCTTTAGGTGAAATTTCAACTAAATCTAACTCTTGTTCAATTGCCATTTCTTTGGCTTTTTCTAAAGGATAAACACCTACTTCGATGTTTTCGCCTACAAGACGAACTTCATCAACATACTTAATTTTTTCATTAATTCTATGTTGATCTTCTTTAATTACCCTTAGCGGTCTACGTCCGCCTCTTCTTCTAATTGCTATGACTCATGATTTTAAATTATTACTATTTTTTAGTTACCAAAAGGTACTAATGTTTTATTAACTTCTTTTTGTATTAGAGAAATAAATTCTTCTATAGTAAATATTCCAATATCCCCTTCACCGTGTTTTCTAACAGATACTGTGCCATCTAACTCCTCTTTCTCTCCAATGATTACCATAAAAGGTATTTTATTTACTTCAGCATCACGAATTTTCCTTCCAGTTTTCTCGTTACGGGAATCTACTAGGGCGCGAATTTCGGAATTTTCTAACGATTCTAAAACTTTTTTCGTATATTTTTCATATTTCTCGCTGATAGGCAGTATAGTTACCTGTTCAGGCGTGAGCCAAAGCGGAAAATTTCCTCCTGTATGCTCTAGTAGTACAGCGATAAAACGCTCCATAGAACCAAAAGGAGCCCTGTGAATCATTACAGGTCTGTGTAGTTGATTATCTGCCCCTTTGTAAGTTAAATCAAATCGTTTTGGTAAATTATAGTCTACTTGTATCGTTCCTAACTGCCAACTTCTGCCTAAAGCATCCTTTACCATAAAGTCTAATTTTGGTCCATAAAAGGCAGCTTCCCCTTCTTCAATAATAAAATCTAAGCCTTTATCTGTAGCAGCATTAATAATTGCTTGTTCAGCTAATTCCCATGTTTTAATATCTCCAATATACTTATCAAGGTTTTTCATATCTCTAATTGAAACCTGAGCAGTAAAATCTTCAAAACCTAAAGATCTAAACACATATAATACTAAATCAATTACGTCTTTAAATTCTTGATCTAATTGTTCAGGAGTACAAAAAATATGTGCATCATCTTGAGTAAAACCTCTTACACGAGTTAGTCCATGTAATTCACCACTTTGTTCATACCTATATACAGTTCCAAACTCAGCAAAACGCTTTGGTAAATCTTTGTATGAATGTGGTTTAAAATTATAAACTTCACAGTGATGTGGGCAGTTCATTGGCTTCAACAAAAACTCTTCATCCATTTTAGGAGTTTTTATTGGCTGAAAACTATCTGCACCATATTTTTCATAATGACCAGAGGTAACATATAATTCTTTCTGACCAATATGTGGTGTCATCACCATTTCATAACCTGATTTCTTTTGTGCTTTCTTTAAGAAATCTTCTAAACGACCTCTAAGTGCTGCGCCTTTTGGCAACCATAAAGGTAAACCAGCACCAACTTTTTGTGAAAACGTAAACAACTCTAATTCTTTACCTAGTTTTCTATGATCACGTTTCTTAGCTTCTTCTAATAACTCTAAATACTCAGTAAGCATCTTTTGTTTTGGAAAACTAACACCATATATACGAGTTAACTGATTGTTTTTTTCATCACCTCTCCAATAAGCACCGGCAACATTCATTACTTTAATTGCCTTTATTATTCCTGTATTTGGAATATGCCCTCCTCTACATAAATCAGTAAAGTCACTGTGATCACAAAAAGTAATTTCTCCGTCAGTTAAGTTTTCAATTAATTCAACCTTATATTGATTTCCTTCTTTCTCGTAATAAGCTAAAGCATCAGCTTTAGAAATAGATCGTAATTTAAACTCATGTTTTCCACGAGCCAATTCTAAAAATTTCTTTTCAATAGCCGAGAAATCTTTTTCAGAAATAATTTCTTCACCTAAATCGATATCATAATAAAAACCATTATCAATTGCTGGTCCAATTGTTAATTTCGCATTTGGATGAAATGTTAAAATGGCTTGTGCTAATACGTGAGCAGAAGAATGCCAAAAAGCTTTCTTTCCGTCATTGTCATTAAAGGTATATAGTATTAAAGAACCATCTGTAGTAATTGGAGTGGAGGTTTCAATGGTTGTTCCGTTAAAATTAGCCGAAATAACATTTCTAGCAAACCCTTCGCTTATACTTTTAGCAACATCCATAGGTGTGCTATTTATTTCAAATTCTTTGACGCTACCATCTGGTAATGTAATTTTAATCATTGTATATATGTGTTATGTTTAATTCTCTTACAAGTGAGAATTTTATGCAGCAAAGATATTGTAAAACCTTTTTTTGTACACTATAATAGGTATAATGTTTTTATGGCGAGTCAATTTTCTCAAAATTGTCAGGCTTTCACTACTCGCTTTTTTACTTTTCAAGATAAAAAGAGCTCAAACAAGCCGTTCAATCCTTCTCGCAAGGCATATTTTAAGATACGATGTAGGTAGATTCACAAATAATTCAAGTGTTAAAAGCTTGGTAAATAAGATAAAAGAAAATACGTAATAAAAAAGATTAAAATAATGGTTGCTATGTTAGAAAAGGAATTTATATTTGCAGCCGCTAAGGGAAAAAGGAGTACTAAAGCAAAAGAGTTAAAAGCTTCGCCAGTTCATTAAAATAGGAGTTAAGATAGTTTTAAAGAAGGTGAAAAATAAGTTAATTTTTACTTATTTAAATCGAAAGAAAGGAAGTGTCTTTGCAGTCCGATTTAGGAAAAGCAGTTCATTTAAGTGCTACAAAAAAAACTTTAAAAAACTTTTGTCAGTTTTAGAAAAGTTTATATATTTGCAACCGCTTTAAGAGAGCGTAACGATCAAGAGATTTTGGAAATGACGTTGATAAGTCAGTTAGTTCGATTCTAACGTTTCTACAAAAAGTCTGAGAAGATTAACGAGTTGAAAAATACTTGTTTGTGTCGACTCGACAAGTTCATTGAAAATATTGAAATTGACAGCGTAAACAAAGAGTAGAATAACCACGTTCTAATAATTTAGAACAAATTCTTTTGAAACTTATTCATTAATATTATTTACAATATACAATGAAGAGTTTGATCCTGGCTCAGGATGAACGCTAGCGGCAGGCTTAACACATGCAAGTCGAGGGGTAACATTGTGCTTGCACAGATGACGACCGGCGAACGGGTGCGTAACGCGTATAGAATCTGCCTTGTACAGGAGGATAGCCTTTAGAAATGAAGATTAACACTCCATAATGTATAGTTTCGGCATCGAAACTCTATTAAACATTTATGGGTACAAGATGACTATGCGTCCTATTAGCTAGATGGTAAGGTAACGGCTTACCATGGCAACGATAGGTAGGGGGTCTGAGAGGATTATCCCCCACACTGGTACTGAGACACGGACCAGACTCCTACGGGAGGCAGCAGTGAGGAATATTGGTCAATGGAGGCAACTCTGAACCAGCCATGCCGCGTGCAGGATGACTGCCCTATGGGTTGTAAACTGCTTTTATACAGGAAGAAACCGTGCTACGTGTAGCATCTTGACGGTACTGTAAGAATAAGGACCGGCTAACTCCGTGCCAGCAGCCGCGGTAATACGGAGGGTCCAAGCGTTATCCGGAATCATTGGGTTTAAAGGGTCCGCAGGCGGTCAATTAAGTCAGAGGTGAAAGCCCATCGCTCAACGATGGAACTGCCTTTGATACTGGTTGACTTGAGTTATACGGAAGTAGATAGAATAAGTAGTGTAGCGGTGAAATGCATAGATATTACTTAGAATACCGATTGCGAAGGCAGTCTACTACGTATATACTGACGCTCATGGA